>NZ_GG670151.1 GCF_000159355.1 Lactobacillus johnsonii ATCC 33200
ATAGCGACGCATCACAATTAATTGTTTGCGCAGCAGAGCCAGGAATCCACGCGGTGGAATTTGCTGATCAAGGAGATTATCTTCAAGGTCGATAATTTTATCGTGCAGCTGCTCGATAAATTCACTGGAATGATCGGTCAACGCATCGCACACATCCACCAGCCATCCCCCGCAATCGGTCGGACCCGTGCCCTCTTCCAGATCGCTCACCAC
>NZ_GG670150.1 GCF_000159355.1 Lactobacillus johnsonii ATCC 33200
GTTCCAACGATCCGCAGGGAGCGTTTTACATATTGCGCAATGCGCAGGGGCAATTCAGTCTGTGGCCGCAACAATGCGTCTTACCGGCAGGCTGGGACATTGTGTGTCAGCCGCAGTCACAGGCGTCCTGCCAGCAGTGGCTGGAAGCCCACTGGCGTACTCTGACACCGACGAATTTTACCCAGTTGCAGGAGGCACAATGAGCCAGCATTTACCTTTGGTC
>NZ_GG670149.1 GCF_000159355.1 Lactobacillus johnsonii ATCC 33200
CAACTTGAATAACAAGCCAAGCACAATCGGGCCTATAGCTCAGCTGGTTAGAGCGCACGCCTGATAAGCGTGAGGTCGATGGTTCAAGTCCATTTAGGCCCATTCAAAGCAAAAAAAGCTTTGATAAAAGGCAATGATGGGGGCTTAGCTCAGATGGGAGAGCGCCTGCTTTGCACGCAGGAGGTCATCGGTTCGATCCCGTTAGCCTCCATTGAGACATAAAGTCTCAAGGG
>NZ_GG670148.1 GCF_000159355.1 Lactobacillus johnsonii ATCC 33200
ATGGTCGGCATCGCCCAGTTGGGATCACCCAGCCAGTCGATCGGGCTGATGCCCAGATGGCCCAGCCCGTAGTTCACCAGACCGTAGCTGGTATGGAACAGGTAGCGCCAGATCACCGCCACCGCCACCAGCGTGGTCACCACCGGCGCGAACAGTGCGGTGCGGAACAGTGCCTTGAAGCGTGCGGCCGGCGCATTGAGCAGCATCGCTGCGCCCAGCGACACGCCGATCGA
>NZ_GG670147.1 GCF_000159355.1 Lactobacillus johnsonii ATCC 33200
CCGTACCCCATCATCTTCAGCAATTGCTGGGCGTGTTGTACCGCATCCTGGCGATGGGCCACGCCGAGTTTCTGATACAGATTGCGGATATGCGTTTTGATGGTGGTTGCCGCGACTTCCAGTTCTCCGGCAATTTGCTCATTGCTGTAACCAGAGTAGATCAGCCCCAGTACCTGCCATTCACGTTGCGTCAGCGGGCTGGTGCGGATCAGTTCAGGTACTTCAGGATGATTTAG
>NZ_GG670146.1 GCF_000159355.1 Lactobacillus johnsonii ATCC 33200
CCGAGAAGCGACGACATGATTAACTCTTCGTGAAAACCGTCGCTTTTCATGCTGCTGCCCAGCGCAATCATGACCGTAACAAATGAAAAATTGACTGACTGAATTGAGAGTAGGCCAGAACCGACGATGCCGTAGCGGTTTACTTGTAACCAGGTACCAATACCAGAGGCGATCATCGCCATAGAAACAAGATAGGCAGTTGTTTCAGCGGAAAGCTGTAAGGCCGCACCCACGATTAAC
>NZ_GG670145.1 GCF_000159355.1 Lactobacillus johnsonii ATCC 33200
AGCATCCTGCGATGCAGATCCGGAACATAATGGTGCAGGGCGCTGACTTCCGCGTTTCCAGACTTTACGAAACACGGAAACCGAAGACCATTCATGTTGTTGCTCAGGTCGCAGACGTTTTGCAGCAGCAGTCGCTTCACGTTCGCTCGCGTATCGGTGATTCATTCTGCTAACCAGTAAGGCAACCCCGCCAGCCTAGCCGGGTCCTCAACGACAGGAGCACGATCATGCGCACCCGGTG
>NZ_GG670144.1 GCF_000159355.1 Lactobacillus johnsonii ATCC 33200
AGCATTCGTAAATGCAAGCATCAAACTAGCCAAGAACCTTCTTTAGTTCTTCAACCTTATCTAGTTGTTCCCATGGTAGTTCAACATCAGTCCGGCCAAAATGACCATAAGCTGCAGTTGGTTCGTAGATTGGTCGCTTAAGGTTAAGCATCTTAATAATTCCCGCAGGACGAAGGTCAAATACCTTACGAACCGCAGCAATCAAGTCTGCTTCACTTCGGGTACCAGTACCATAAGTATC
>NZ_GG670143.1 GCF_000159355.1 Lactobacillus johnsonii ATCC 33200
GTACGGCCCGGATTATGGTTTTGATACCACTATCAATAAATTCAACTGGGAAACGTTGATCGCCAGCCGTACCGCCTATATCGACCGTATTCATACTTCCTATGAAAACGTGCTCGGTAAAAATAACGTTGATGTAATCAAAGGCTTTGCCCGCTTCGTTGATGCCAAAACGCTGGAGGTAAACGGCGAAACCATCACGGCCGATCATATTCTGATCGCCACAGGCGGTCGTCCGAGCCCA
>NZ_GG670142.1 GCF_000159355.1 Lactobacillus johnsonii ATCC 33200
AGGGGCGAAGCCGTGTCCGAAGGTCCGTCAGGGGCCGGGCAGGGCGGGAAGAACAAGAACAATCAGGCGGCGGGCATTGCGGGCCCGTCCGGGCAACAGAATGGGGCTAGAAACGATGATGCGACAGGCGAACGCGGGAAGAGACGACTGGGCCGAGGCCGGTTCTGCTTCCCTTGCTTCTTCCAAAAAAGGCGATCTTCCTGTCATGTCCGATAGTTCCGGTGAAACCCAGCGCGATCTT
>NZ_GG670141.1 GCF_000159355.1 Lactobacillus johnsonii ATCC 33200
GGTGGCTTCATCGGCTGCGGTCGGTGCCGGCAGGTTCGCGCCATTGATCTCGACGTACTCCAGCGAGACGCTCTCGGCCTGGCGGAAGTCCTTGCCGTGGCTGTCGTACCACTGCTTGATCTGCGCATCGGTCACCGGCGCGGTATCGGCCGGCACTTCCGGCAGCGCGGCCAGTTCGACGTCGCGGGTTTCGCCCAGCAGCTTCAGCAGGCGCTCGGTCTCGGACTGGGTAACGAAGCCG
>NZ_GG670140.1 GCF_000159355.1 Lactobacillus johnsonii ATCC 33200
CGCCTGGTTCCGTAAACAGGACCGTGACAAAAACATTCTGGCTGGGCGGCAAATCCTTGACGACGAGCTGGAACATCTGGGGATCAGCCTGAAAGAAGCAGAAAAACATCTGCTGCCGCGTTACAACTTCAATGATGTCGACGAGTTGCTGGCGGCGATTGGTGGCGGGGATATCCGTCTCAATCAGATGGTGAACTTCCTGCAATCGCAATTTAATAAGCCGAGTGCCGAAGAGCAGGAC
>NZ_GG670139.1 GCF_000159355.1 Lactobacillus johnsonii ATCC 33200
CATACAATGGATTGGAAACGATGAGCTAGACGTTACCAAGGGTGTCCAGAACAGACGACTTGAGGACGAGGTTGACACACTGTCGCTCACAAGAAGTCGAGATAGCAAAGTCAAACAAATTTTCGAGGAAGATAACAAGTCTTTGGCAGATAAGATTGTCAAGGAGAAAGACGTACACACAGTGTTCAGGAAGCGAATCTTCACGCCGTTGGCACCATGGATTGTTAAGTCAAAGGAAACA
>NZ_GG670138.1 GCF_000159355.1 Lactobacillus johnsonii ATCC 33200
TAATTAATTTAGCCTTAGTTTCTTTATCAGGAACGAATTCAAACCCTTTCGGTTCCAACGGCGTCCCTTTACGACTTTGTTTGTCCCTGTATCCTTGGCATAAGCATTCAATGCCGGCACACCCTTTGGTACTCTTGCGTATAAAGTAAAGACCTTCTTATTTGAAATTTCCAAATAACTCGACGAGGCGTTTTTACCGGTTCCATACTTAAACCATTTAAGTTGTGGAGCCCGATCAAAT
>NZ_GG670137.1 GCF_000159355.1 Lactobacillus johnsonii ATCC 33200
CCAATCATTTTTTAAATCAGGAAACGTGACGAGTAAATGGTTCCTCAAGCTAGTAATGTTGGTCATGGTCAATTCACCAGTCGCGAAATCAATAACCTGGAAAATTTCATGCATAGACTACGATTGTATTCAGATGAAGTCAATGGGAAGAACTGATGCTGATGTTGACTTCAAGACATCAACAATTGGTGGCCTATTAAAACAAATACGAAAGGCAAATTTCTATGAAGTGGATGAAAAC
>NZ_GG670136.1 GCF_000159355.1 Lactobacillus johnsonii ATCC 33200
TTGGTGGCATAGCCGAACATCAGGCCCTGGTCGCCCGCGCCCATTTCTTCCGGCTTCTTGCGATCCACGCCCTGGGCGATGTGCGGCGACTGCTTGCCGATCAGGTTCAGCACGCCGCAGGTGGCGCCGTCGAAGCCGACGCCGGAGCTGTCGTAGCCGATGTCCGTGATGACCTTGCGGGTCAGCGCTTCCAGGTCGATCCAGGCGCTGGTGGTGATTTCACCGGCAACAATGGCAACAC
>NZ_GG670135.1 GCF_000159355.1 Lactobacillus johnsonii ATCC 33200
CGTCATCTTTGAAGGCGGACACCTCACGCTCGGTGTTTTCGCGGCAATCCTCATTGCTGGGCTATTGGTATTTGCTCTGTTGAAGAAACCATTCCGAGGGAGTGCACCCTTGATCCAAGTCGTAGGAGGCGGAAAATGATTGCTACAATAATTCTAAGCGGCCTGATTTTTGGCTATGGCACCCGTGTGGTGTACCGTATGGTGAAAAAGGATCATTGTTCTGATTGTCATAGCATTTGTC
>NZ_GG670134.1 GCF_000159355.1 Lactobacillus johnsonii ATCC 33200
TTTGGCGATCCTGATATTAATGTAACCGTACATTACAGTGCTAATGCGCAAACAGCCAAGATTACCTACATTGACGATACAACTAAGACTAACTTGGATAGTAAAGAAGCCAACGGTAAATTTGGCCAAGCAATTACTTTTGAACATGATCCAGCAGAAGTTATTAAAGGCTTAGAGGAAAAAGGCTATGTCTTAGTATCTAATAGCTTTAATAAGCAAACGTACGATGCAAACAACAGCAACAATGTTTTCTATGTTCACTTGAAGCATGGCACTA
>NZ_GG670133.1 GCF_000159355.1 Lactobacillus johnsonii ATCC 33200
AATCTGATACTACAAGAATACAATGCTAGTATAGCAAGATAACAATGTAATAAGCTAGCATAGTAACAAAGTAGGTGAATGTTAGGATGGTAGAAATAAAACCAATAAGAAAAATAAGCGGTGAACTGGTAACCTCAATAGGCTCAAAGCAGTTGGATTTTCAGCATAGCAACTTGGATGATCTTTTTGATAAGTTTGTCATATTTATTGATGGTTCGCCTAATACAGTTAGGACTTATCGAACATCTTTGAAGCAGTGGTTTATCTACATGAAGGAAAAAGGAATCACGCATCCAGATCCCGACACTGTAAGACAGTACAGAGAATTTTTAAAGGCAAGTGGCAAGAAACCGACCACAATCCAGAATTATATAGTTGCGGTTAAACGCTTCTTTGAGTGGACTGAAGAAG
>NZ_GG670132.1 GCF_000159355.1 Lactobacillus johnsonii ATCC 33200
AATTAGTTCATCTAAATGTTCAATTTCTTTAGTTTGCTTTTTTATTATTTTTGCAATTTTATCTAAGATACTTACTATTTTTCCTTGACTTTCTAAGTTTGGATTTATTTTAACCTTAAAATTTCCTAACTGTGTTTTATTAACTATAGGAACAACTGCTGAATTTGCAAGTGCATTTAACCTTGGTTGTGAAAATAAAAGCACATATGCTAAATACCTAATATTGATTTTATAGTTAGGTATTATTGCATTTATTTGCTGATTAAACGCGACTTTTTTATCTGAGATGATTCCTATTCTTCCAATATTTCCAATGCATGTTATAAGAATTGTGTTTCTATCTACAATTCTTGCTTTTGAACTTGCAGAATTAGATATATATTCATTAGAAGTAGTAATACTATCTATACCACTTCCAATAACATCTGGCTTTATAAAGCATATATCTTTAGAATTCCAATAATTCTTATTTTTCTTACTAGGAGTATTTCCTGTAACAATTTTGCTTATCTCTTTTAATGAAACTTCCAT
>NZ_GG670131.1 GCF_000159355.1 Lactobacillus johnsonii ATCC 33200
GGAGGCACCTACGCGGTGGGCGTGGGAGAAAAAGCTAACGCAATTTCTCCCTTACTCCAAAAATTAAAAGGTCACTTTCGTTCCCAATAATTTTTTGCGCATTTTTAAAAAGCTTCGCAATTTAAAAATTTTGCTCTCCAGAAAATAAAATAAGATTTTGGCGCAAGCCCCAAAACTTTTTTATTTTCTTTCGCAAAATAGCAAAAAATCCCAACGAGCCTTACGGCCCGAAGGGATTAATGCTATTTTTTGAGTGTCACATGTCACATGTCACTCTTGGGGGGAGGTCGTAGTACACCCCCTAGGAATACCATCTCAGCCTTACAGCCCCAACAGGTTTAATCCTATTTATTTCAAAAAAAAAGGTTGCAAAATGCAACCTTTTTGCAACCTTTTTTTATTTTTTAATACGAAATTCTCCTAGATAACTTTCTAATTCATCAACAATCTTCTGCTTGCTCTCTTCCAAACAGTTCAGTAATTTCAAAGTCACTGTTCTATCTTGATTATCTGGTTGTTGCATTAATTTTCTAAATTTAACTCTGGAATTTTTTGAAAGCTCAGCTAATATTTTTTCATCTTGCTTAATCGCCAAAAGAGTAATTTTATCCCTCAAACTAGTAACTCCATGAGGATCAATTCTATAAAACTTATCTAGTTTTTTCTTGCAGTCATCATACCAAGTTTTAGTTTTAGATCCTCTTAATTGCATTTCTAAACGCCAATAACTATCACAATCCAGCTCTTCATGGTTGGCTTTTCTTTCTAATTTTTTGTCATAAAAACGAATTTGAAGTCTACTTCCTCTAGCACCAGCATAAATAGAGCCTACTTCCCATGCTCTAGTCATATAAATCGTTCTAGAAGCGCCAAAAATATAAGGCTGATAACCTTTAACATCTAAATCGATCATATCAAATGCGATATCTAATCGACTAAATCGTTTATCTTGTAATTGATCTAAAAGCCATCTTAATGCTTTTGCCCACTCTGCTTCTGGCTCTTCTCTAAGTCGTTTGGGATTATAATCAACTCTTATTTTGCCTTGTTGATGTTGAGGTACTTCAAAGTAAGCAATGTTTTCATCGGTATCCGGATTAATAATATTTCCTGAAGTAGTTAACTTAAAAAATGATTCTTTCTTCCACTTTCGATAAATCACACGCATAAAAGTGCTAGTATCCGCATCACCGTTGAGTTTTGGCACTCCAATTATGGTAATTCTATCAACAGAAATTAAAACATGCGTCCCAAGTTTTGGGGGGTTTTGCCGGCTGTTAGATAAGCCGACAGATTTTTCTTCATTTTCTCGTGTCTTTTCTGACTTTTCTTTGGACATAAAAATAGACTCTCCCTTTCAGTTCAAAACCTACTAAGCAGAGTCCAACAATTAATCTAAAATAAACTTTTGTCTTGATTTAAGCTTGTTTATCCCCTAGAATATCTAGTGATTAAAAGACTTAAATTTTGCTAATTCATGCTTTTAATCATTTTCTTTCTTGTCTGACTCTGCAAAGTCAGGCTTTTTTTATTTTTCAAAGATTTTAGGTAAATAATACCACAAAAGCAGGGTCGCTCGCCGCTTGGCGGGAAAAAGCAGCCCTGCTTTTTCTTTTCTCTAGCTTACTACAGAGATACGTGTCAATTTCTTAAAACCCTACCAGAAGCCCTAAAATCGTCTCTGAGACGATTTAAAGGCTTCTAGGTATGATTTACCATTGACACTTCATTCAGCGTCTAAGCCTCTAAAAAGCTCTCTAAGAGCTTTTAAAAGTCTCTAAGCATGATTTACCGTTGACACTTCAATGTCCTCTATTCCTTATTGATATGACATACTTCTAAAACCATTGACATTTCAACATGCTGTCAAAAACGGAAAGTTTTTTTATTTTTGACATTATAAATCTAAATCTCTGGAATTATATCTTTGATTATATATTGATTTTTGCTTTTCAGTTTCGGCAGAATAACCCTTATTTGCTTCTTTAACTTCGTCAGCATTCATCTTCACATAAGTTTTGCCACCAACTTTGCGCAAATTAGAACCAATTTTTTGCCATAAGGCATGTGCTTTTTCTGGAATAGCTTTTGCAATACCTCTAATAGTTTTAACAGTGGCTTCAGCAAACATTCTTAATTGCAAGATTTGTCGCTGTTGGTCTTTAATTTTTTCCTCCTGCTCTTTATTTTTCTTTCTAAGCTCTTCTAACTCACGTTGGCGCTGTTCATCGCCAAGTCTTTTTTCCTGCCTTACAAAGCCTCTAAATTGATCAATTCCTTGGTTACGAAGTTGACGATTTTCTGCCTCTACTTCTTTGATAAGCTTGCCATGTTCTGCTAAATCAATTAAGTTAGCAATCTTTCGTTTTGAAGCTTCTTTATCAACTGTTCCAAAAGTACCAACAACTAGATAATCATCAGGAGTTCCAAGACGACGTTTTTTTGTTAGTTTTTCTGTTGTTCGAACCCACTGACTCCAGTTATCTCTAGTGTTCTGCTCTTTTTGATCCAAATCATTAAGTATAAACTCTTTACGCCTAATTTCTTTATCAAGATTTTTATTCTTAGTTTCTTTGTTTGCTGCAGCTTGTTCACGACGAGATATTTCTAATTCTCTTTGATCTAAATTATCAATTTGAGCCTTTTTGTCCTCAAATTCGGTATAAATTTGGCTTTTTTGTTCCTCCAAATCATCAATTTCTCGCATAACCTGCTTATATTGACGAACATCTTTAAGCTTGTTGGTTATTCCAGCTTTCCTCGTAATTCCATATAACAAAGCCTCATCAGCAAGCGCCTCAGCTTCCCTATGCTGGAAATCACGCCATTGCTTACGGTTATCTTTTTTTGAAATTGAAAAACCCTCTTCTGCAAGTGCTTTGTTCAAAACAGGTTTAACCTTGACACCTTGTTTGGCATTTAAATCATGGGCTACTGGAACAACATTAAGATGCATGTGCGGAGCTCCCTCTTCGTCCATGTGAATGACTGCATTATACGGTATCAAATTTGGATTGCGTTTTTGAAAATTATCAAAGTAATTTTCAAGAATTTTTTTACTTGTTTGCCAAGTTTGGGAAGTTATTCTATTTTCGTCATGCCTGTAATCATTGATATTACCAACTTGGACGATAAATTCATACTGAGTTCTTGTTTTTTTTGAATTTTTAATCTTCGAATAATAATCCTTAATCCTGCGGTCTTTGCGTTTTTGCTTGGCATTGTAGTCTTTTACAGCTTGTCCAAACTCTTGATTGTAAATATCTCTAATATCTTCGTGCAATAAAACCTCGTTAAGCCCCGTTAACTCAGGATTAATGTGCTTATGTCCTGTTCTATCAAAATCAAATTCATTCGGATTTAAGCTCCGATTATTGTGCTTGATTGATGTCTCATTTGCCTTTCCTTTACTGAAAGACATCGTCATTTCTGGCATGTTAATCCACCTCAATTCTATCTACCACTCTACCACCTTTTTGTCTCTTTTTTCCAAAAAGAGACGTTTTCCTAAACTTGTCAGCCACTAACGTGGCCAACAAGTTGAAAACG
>NZ_GG670130.1 GCF_000159355.1 Lactobacillus johnsonii ATCC 33200
AGGGTGATTAATGGAATATATAAAACTAGGAGCAATATGTGACGTTATTAATGGTTATGCTTTTAAGAGTAAAAAATATTCTACTTCGGGTGTAAGGATTATTCGAATAACAAATGTTCAGAAAGGCTATGTTGAAGACGCCTCTCCTGTATATTATCCATTGAATACAATAAATGAGTTAAAAAAATATATTCTCTATTCTGGGGATTTGCTCATCTCATTAACTGGAAATGTAGGTCGAGTTGCAATTTTAGATAAAAAATATTTACCAGCCTTTTTAAATCAAAGGGTTGCCTGTATCCGGCCAAAATCGGATAAAATTTTAAAAGAGTATTTATTTTATATGCTAAATACAAATTTATTTGAGGTTAAAAGTATAAATTCTTCTAAGGGAATCGCTCAAAAAAATATAAGTACTGAATGGTTAAAAAACTATGTAGTTCCTTTACCAAGTATAGAAATACAACAACATCTAATTTCGATTTTAAAGAAATTAGAAAAAGCTGTAAGAAATAAAAAACATGAGTTAAGAGCATTAGATAAGCTTGTC
>NZ_GG670129.1 GCF_000159355.1 Lactobacillus johnsonii ATCC 33200
AGAATTTCCATATAATGAAAAAGGATGGAATATAGGAACTATTAGAGATTTAGTTTCCGATGTACGATATGGAACTAGTAAAAAAGCATCAGAAAATAATGATGGAAAGTACCCATACTTAAGAATGAATAATATCACGTACGATGGAAAATTAGATTTACGTGATTTAAAAAGCATTGACATTCCTGAAAAAGATTTAGAGAAATATTCAGTTAAAAAAGATGATATTTTATTTAATCGTACAAATAGTAGAGAACTAGTTGGAAAAACTTGTGTATATACTATTCCTGAAACAATGATATTGGCAGGCTTTATTATACGGGTTCGCTTAAACGAATTAGCTAATCCACTATTCGTTTCAACCTTTTTAAATACAGATTATTCTAAACAACTTTTTAAAACAATTTGTAAAAATGCAAGTGGTCAATCAAACATCAATGCAACTGAATTGCAGAAAATAAAAATATATATACCTCCTCTTTCCCTCCAAAATAAATTCGCAAACTTCGTCC
>NZ_GG670128.1 GCF_000159355.1 Lactobacillus johnsonii ATCC 33200
TGATCCTGTTCTTAATTCTAAAAAGTATCCTGAAAAAGCATTGGAAAATTATATTAATTTTATAACTTCTGGTTCTAGGGGATGGGCTAAATACTTAACTCCAAAAGGGAAAGCATGGTTTTTAACCATAAAAAATGTTAAAAATTCACATATTGTAATTAATAATATTCAGTCAGTAGAACCACCAGATTCTAAAGAAGCACAAAGAACTAAAGTAAAAGAAGGAGATTTATTAATAAGTATTACCGCTGATTTGGGACGTACAGGAGTTGTTAGTTCAGATATAGCGTCACATGGTACATATATTAATCAGCATTTAACATGTATAAGATTAAATACAGAATTTATAAATCCAGTATATGCGTCATATTTTTTAGAGACTGTAGCTGGAAAAAGACAATTTAATTCAAAAAACCAAAACGGAGTAAAAGCTGGGTTAAATTTTGACGCAATAAAAAGTTTAAAAATAATAATTCCTCCAATTAAAAGACAAAATAGTTTTGTATCTTTTGTCG
>NZ_GG670127.1 GCF_000159355.1 Lactobacillus johnsonii ATCC 33200
AAAGCGGAGATTGAGAGATTCGAACCCTCGCGCCGGTATAAACCGACCTACACCCTTAGCAGGGGCGCCTCTTCAGCCACTTGAGTAAATCTCCAATGGGCCTAAATGGACTTGAACCATCGACCTCACGCTTATCAGGCGTGCGCTCTAACCAGCTGAGCTATAGGCCCCTTTCCTTTGAAGCGGGTAACGAGAATCGGACTCGCGACTAAAGCTTGGAAGGCTTTCGTTTTACCACTAAACTATACCCGCAACTTCTTGCTTCCTAATGGCGCGAGACGGAATCGAACCGCCGACACAAGGAGCTTCAATCCTTTGCTCTACCAACTGAGCTATCGAGCCATTACGGTCCCTACCGGATTCGGACCGGTGATCTCCTCCGTGACAGGGAGGCGTGATAACCCCTACACCAAGGGACCATATTGCGGGAACAGGATTTGAACCTATGACCTTCGGGTTATGAGCCCGACGAGCTACCAGACTGCTCCATCCCGCGATGTTTTTATATAAAAAAAGCCAAGATCCTATGGACCTTGTAGGACTCGAACCTACGACCCGACGGTTATGAGCCGTCTGCTCTAACCAACTGAGCTAAAGGTCCAAGCTTACCTCTATAGCGGCGGGGGGGATCGAACCCTCGACCTCCCGGGTATGAACCGGACGCTCTAGCCAGCTGAGCTACACCGCCATCTGTAACTTCCTTCTTATTAAGCTACAATCGGGAAGACAGGATTCGAACCTGCGACCCCCTGGTCCCAAACCAGGTGCTCTACCAAACTGAGCCACTTCCCGAAGTGTGCACCCTGAAGGATTTGAACCTTCAACCTTCTGATTCGTAGTCAGACACTCTATCCAGTTGCGCTAAGGGTGCATCATTATATGCCGAGGACCGGAATCGAACCGGTACGGTTGTCACCAACCGCGGGATTTTAAGTCCCGTGCGTCTGCCAGTTCCGCCACCCCGGCATGATAATGATAAGCGGAAGACGGGATTCGAACCCGCGACCCCCACCATGGCAAGGTGGTGTTCTACCACTGAACTACTTCCGCATTTTTATTAAGTTTTTATGCCGATTAAAGGACTCGAACCTTCGACCCCCTGTTTACAAGACAGATGCTCTACCAACTGAGCTAAATCGGCATGGTACGGGTGGTGGGACTTGAACCCACACGTCCGAAAACACTAGAACCTAAATCTAGCGCGTCTGCCAATTCCGCCACACCCGCTTGAGTTTTTTCTGGGCCAATGAGTCGTGGCAGGCTCGAACTGCCGACCCTCTGATTAAAAGTCAGATGCTCTACCAACTGAGCTAACGACTCGATGGAGGATACAGGGCTCGAACCTGTGACCTCCTGCTTGTAAGGCAGATGCTCTCCCAGCTGAGCTAATCCTCCATTTA
>NZ_GG670126.1 GCF_000159355.1 Lactobacillus johnsonii ATCC 33200
AAAAAACATTCTAAGCTAAATAGTGAATTGACTATCCGACGGGATAGTTGATTCACTATTTTTTGTTCTAGCCGTAGAATTTGAAATAGTAGTAAAACCATATGTCATGCGATCTTTAGACGCTTGACGTCGTATAAAAAACTGGCAGTTTTACTGAGAAATTATGCAATCTCTTCGAAGAATGTGGACATTTAATTTCGAGTTTAGAAAATTAGATCCTGATTTCTTAAGTAAAATAGCTTTACTGCTATATTTAGGAGGTTTTATAAATGAAAGTTATCTTTGGCATTGATGTAAGCAAGAGTACATCAACTGTTTGTGAATTAATCAATGATAGTAAATCTATTACAACAATTACTAATGATCGGCCTGGTTTCTTAGAACTGCTCAATGATCTGAAAGCTTTCACTCAACATCCTCAAATTATTTTCGAAGCCACCGGCGTATATTCAAGAAGACTGCAGACTTTCTTAGATGATTATGGCTACGAATATGTAGTTCTGAATCCATTAAAGGCTAAGAAAGAGATGGATTTAAGGCTTAGACATAATAAAACAGATAGGACAGATGCTTATCACTTAGCATTAATTCAAAAGCTTTATCACCATCCAGTTAGTCAACTGCAAGCTGAGCAATATCATCAATTAAATGCTCTAAGTCGT
>NZ_GG670125.1 GCF_000159355.1 Lactobacillus johnsonii ATCC 33200
AATTTGATTAATAATTTAATTGTTCAGATTTATATTTTTTCATTCTTATTTTAATTGAGATTTAAGTTTTAAAATTCGGATATAAAAAAATTGTGTTAAGTATAATCACTTAACACAATTTTTAATTATTTTTTCAATTCTGGGGCATCTGTCTTGAAATCACTTTGAGTTGTCTTTTTACCATTCTGATACCAGACACTATTCTTACTCTTCTTCTCAGCCTTTTTCAATCGTTTTAACGAATCAGATTTCTTATATGAATAATTTTTTCTCTTCACATATTCAAATCCATCTGGCTTATAGAAGCGCAAAAGATTTCCTGTAATTACTCGGTCTGATAAGGAGAGCTCGGTCGTTACTGTATTAGAAATGGATGCTAATTGGGCCTTTACTTTCTTGCTTGGATGAGTTATTCGCTTTCCTGATTGCGTGTAGTAATAACTTCCTTCCACTTTACTATATTTTGGAGTAATAAAGTCACCATTTCGCTGGGCAACAATTTGTGGAGCATTTTTAGCCAAAAGACTATGTCCAAACTGAATCATATTTTGGTCATTAATTCCTAATAAATTAAATAAAGTTGGTCTAACGTCAATCTCGCCACCATAGGTATGATTAATACCACCCTTAAGTCCAGGCATGTGGAACATTAATGGTACCCGTTGGAATTGGAGATTATCAAAATTATTAAAGCTATCTTTATCCAATAATTGGGCAGACGCCTTATGGTGATTTCCAGAAATTCCGTAGTGATCTCCATAAAGCATAATTAGAGTATTCTTCTCTAAACCAGATTTCTTCAGATAGCTCATCAATTCTCCAATTGCTTGGTCAAGATAATGAGCAGTTTGAACATATCCATCTACTGTTTTATCACCAGTATCAGTTTTATCAATGGATTGATTTTTCTTATCTAAATCATATGGATAGTGGTTCGTTACCGTAATCATCTTTAAATAAAATGGCTGTGGTAAATGCTCCATATATTTAATCGACTGATCAAAGAAAAGCTTATCCTTAATTCCATATCCTAAGTAATATCCTTTTTTATTTTGATAATAAGATAAAGGCATGAAATAATTGTAGCCAAAAGACTTATAAGCATTATCACGATTCCAGAATGAACCTGCCCCACCATGCATAACTGCACTAGTGTAGCCAGCCTTTTGACCTAGTATAGCTGGAGCACTTTCAAAAGTGTTAGATGTTCCATAACTTGACATAGCAGATCCTGATTGTAAACCAAAAATAGAGTTTTCTAGCATCATTTCAGCATCGGAAGTCTTACCCTGTCCTACTTGATTAAAGAAATTATCAAAACTAATAGTATCGTTAGCATGATATAGCTTATTCAAGTTAGGTGTAACTTCTTTTCCATGCCACTTATAATCAATTAAAAATTGCTGGAAACTCTCTAAGTGGATTACCAATACATTCTTATTCTTTGCCACGCCATAATATTCCGGATTAGGGGCAATATAATTTTTCTTGATATACGACTGAACAGTTTTTAGATCACTATGGTTTGCTTTAGCCATAATTGCATTATTTTGAGCAGTTTTTACTCCGTCATACACTGCAAAAGCATTTAATCCTAAATATTTAACAATATAGTTATTATCAAAAGTTCTAGTCAATAAACCAGAACGATCCTTTTGTGCCATAGTTAAATTAGTACCAATCAATACTACAGCTAAGCCTTCAATTAAAAGTGAAACCTTTAATTTTAGACGTCGAACATCAATTTTAAAAACTTTAAAAGCTATTAGTAGAACAATAATAACTACATCTAAAAATACTAAAAAATCTGTTCCTTTTGTGATGCCCGCAATACTTTTTCCTAAATTATCAGAAGTAGATCCGGACGTTTTAATGATAGAAGTAGATAAAAAATCAGAAAATTCTCGATAATATAATATATTTGAAAATAGCCAAAGAGATAAAAGAAAATCAATTATGACCATAATCCAGTAGGATTTCCTACCCTTAAAAAATAAACCAATTCCAATTAATAAAATAGCAGTTGGCAGTGGATTTATCAGTAGCAAAAAATTTTGCATTGAGCCCACTACACCTAAATTAAACTTTGTTATATAGGTTAAATATGTTTTTATCCAAAAAAATACAACAACTACAGTGAAAAAGCCTAATTTAGTTTTAGTTAACCAATTATATGATGCTTTTAGGCGTCCCATCTAAGTCCTCCTCAACTTTGTTCTTTCATGATATTACTACTAAAAAATGGTTTTGATAAATTAAAATAGCAAATTTAAGGAATTTTAATGACTTTTTACTTTCTTGGGCTTAAAGAGCCAACCGAATATCCCTAAAATCATTCCAAAAAAGTAGGTAGTAAAACGCCATAAGAACATCCCTAGAGTCAACAAAATATTTGAATGAATAAAAGTAGAAAACAATGTCTGAAAACTAAATTCTGCTCCACCAGATGCTCCTGGAATTGGAACAATTGCCATAAACATGATAATCATAATGTTCATCTGCGTAACGTCTAGCCAAGAAGGTGTTAAATTTAATGCTAACAAGATCAAGTACGGAATTGAATAGAAACATAGAAGTTGACCAATAGTCAAAATACTGGCACCTAATAATTTTTTCTTTTCACGTTTTAAGTTCTGTCCTTCTGCATAAAAAGTTTCAATTTTCTCCATCGTATTCTTACGCCATTTTTCAACAGTATTTTTATTCATAAATTTTTCCAGTAAATCCATGACCCAATTAGTAGTATTTTTTGTCCATCGATATGCAAACATAATTGCTAATAGAAAAATTATGGAACTTACATGAAGAATAAAACCAATTAAAATAAACAAGGCTAACCCTGAAAATTTGGTTACTACCATATGAAAACCAAAAATAATTGTCGATACGTACGCAAATAAAACGCAAATTTGATAAATTATAAATTTCATTAACAGAATAGATGTCGCCCGTCCACCTTCTATTCCCATCTGAATCATGGCTACTAACTGAGAAGGTTGACCACCGGTAGACAAGGGTGTTATCGCATTAAATAAAGCTTGAATAATTGGAATTCTGAAAAAAGACCATGCCGAGCGATGTGGATCTCCCTTTTTATGCTCTAAAATCCAAATAATAGCAGCTTCACAGACATACGACAAAACCATTACCAATAAAACTAACAGCAAGAAAGTTAAATTTAATTTTTTACTTGCTCCCCATAATGCCTTAATTGGTGTTTTCCGTAATTCTTGCCAAATAACAAAGCCACTAATTAAAAGAACAATCAGCATCCCTATAAAATGTTTTTTGTTCATTATTTGATTTGTCCTAACTTTCTACCAATTTCATATTGTTCCATGTAAAAGTCATGCCATATTTTAGCAAGATGGTCTTCAGAATATTCTTGACTGGCTTGAGCAGATAAATCTTGATACTTCTTTAATTTTTCAGGATATGATACTACGGATTTAATTTGAGCGTTTAACTCAGTAAAATCCTTGCCTTTCATATAATACCCGTCAATAATAGCTTGATATAAATCCAAATCACGTAATAAAACAGGAGTATTACATGAAAAAGCTTCTAAAACTGACATTGGAAATAATTCATCGAAAGATGGGAGTAAAAATAAGTCAGCAATGTTTAAATAGCTAACTAATTCTTCTCGTGGCACAATACCAGTAAATTTCAAATTTTTTGGAGGATCATCAATTAACTTCTTAAAATGAGCATATCCATCCGTCATTTTACCGAATGAGAATCCACCAGCCCAAATAAATTGAACATCTGGATTAGCTTCTGCTAACTTCGCAAAGTCATCCACACCTTTTCTTTCTTGAACTTGTCCATCTCCGACAATCACAAACTTATCTAACGGAATATGCAATTTATTCCTAAAGGCGTTTTTTTGTACTTGACTTTGCTCATAAAATTCACTTTTTGCTACAAAATTAGGAATATATTTTACTTTGTCTTTGCTGATTTCGTACTTCACTAATTTATCAATAAAGATTGGATTAACTACTACTATCTGATCCATTCTTTTATAAAAATCAATAACGTACTTATAGAAGATATTTTTTGCTGGTTCAGGGAGCTTAACAGATCCTTCTAATGTTTCCGGCAGAAAATGCACATATCCAATTTTTCTTCCACGACTAGGTAAAAAACTATTAACAAAATATGTAGGATTTATAGTATGGTAATGCGTTAGATCGCTTGCTCCATATTTATTAATAGTTACATAAAAATCTTCTACTAAGCGGGACCTAAGTAAGCGAACTAGCTCTTTATACGCAGATCCCACACCCTGTCCCTGAACTGAATCAGCCTGGGAAAACATATTAATTCTAATCATAATTTACCTCAGTTGTTCGTTTATTTTGAATTGCATCTTGATAAAAATCTTCTATTCTATGTGCAAAAGTAGCTGCTGATACATCTACCAATTTATTTTTCTTTATATTTTCAGGAATGGTAAATCGATCTTCTTTTAAATAATCAAGAATCTCATTTTTCATCTCATCCTTTGTTTTAAAGGTGCAGCCTAACTCCTTATTATCAAAAACATTCTCCGTGTAATCTGTACTGTACACTACACTTTTTGTTCCAGCGGCTAATGCCTCAATATAGGTTAAACCTTGCGTTTCAGTATCACTTGCGGATACGAATAAGTCGGCCATACGATAATAATTTCCAACATCACTGTGTTCAACACTACCTGCGAAAGTTACATCGTCTTCTAAAGAAAGTCGAGCAACTTGATCTTTTAATGGCTGTACATCAGGACCATCGCCGGCAATTACAAACTTTACGTTAGGCTCTTTTTCTAAAATTTCAGGTAAAACATCTAAAATTTGATCTATTTTCTTTTCAGCTGCTACCCTACTTAGCGTGAGAATAACTTTATCTTTTGAACTAAGCCCCAATTCCTTCCGGACATCTCGACGGGGATTTTCATTGATAGCTGTTAAATCAACTCCTGTTGGAATAATACGCATTGGAATTGTAACTCCATATCGCCTCAATGTTTCTTTTACACGCTGACTTGGTGCAACCACTCCATCCATCTTATGGAGATAGGCCTTCGTAATTTGTTTAACGTGATACGGCTTTAATAGGTGTCCATTTAATACATAATGTAAGTAGTCTTCATACATAGTATGGTAAGTATGAATAGCAGGAATATCTAACGAATGCGCAACATATTTTCCAATCATACCCATTGCAAACTCGGTTTGAGTATGCACAATGTCTAATTTTACTTCCTTAGCAATTTTCGTTGCCTGAAATAAACCTCTAACTGCAATTCTTCTATCCGTAAAAGAGACAAAAGGTACACTACTAACTCTGAAAATATTTGGCTCAATAGTCCCTTTTCCTAAATGAGGATCAGTTGTAGTAAAAATGAAGACAGAATGTCCATCTGCTTCAAGAGAATTTTTTAAAGTTTGAATTGAAGTTGCGACCCCAGAAAGCTGAGGAAAATAAGTATCGGTAAATAACCCAATATTCATATAAAAATACCTCCATTAAAGAACATTATAAAGTTAGTAGAAAGGAGTTGCAATTTTGGATAAAAAAAAGACGTGAGAATTAACTCACGTCTTTTTGCCAGAATGTCTGAATAAATAGCGGTGATCGGGGTCGAACCGATACGTCCCAGGGGACACCAGATTTTGAGTCTGACGCGTCTGCCAATTCCGCCACACCGCCATAAATGAAATTAATCAGGAAATTCAGGCGAAGGCGGTGATCGGATTTGAACCGATGATTAGGGTTTTGCAGACCCGTGCCTTACCACTTGGCTACACCGCCAACCTCTGATCATTAACAAATTGGGATAGTTGGATTCGAACCAACGCATGATGAAGTCAAAGTCCATTGCCTTACCGCTTGGCTATATCCCAATGTTAGGGCGGAATGTGGGGATCGAACCCACGCATGCCGGATCCACAAACCGGTGTGTTAACCACTTCACCAATTCCGCCATAATATTAAAAACAGGGATAGTAGGAATTGAACCCACACTAGCGGTTTTGGAGACCGATGTACTACCTTTATACGATATCCCTATTTAATGGAGGCCAGTGGATTCGAACCACCGAACTCAGAGAGAGCGGTTTTACAGACCGCCGCGTTTAGCCACTTCGCTAGGCCTCCAGAATGGCGCGAGACGGAATCGAACCGCCGACACAAGGAGCTTCAATCCTTTGCTCTACCAACTGAGCTATCGAGCCATTACGGTCCCTACCGGATTCGGACCGGTGATCTCCTCCGTGACAGGGAGGCGTGATAACCACTACACTAAGGGACCATATTGCGGGAATAGGATTTGAACCTATGACCTTCGGGTTATGAGCCCGACGAGCTACCAGACTGCTCCATCCCGCGATGATTAAGGAGGATGTGGGATTCGGACCCACGCGCGGGCAGAACCCGCCTGACGGTTTTCAAGACCGTTCCCTTCAGCCGGACTTGGGTAATCCTCCATTTATACCATCTTTTAATATGGTAATGACCCGTACGAGATTTGAACTCATGTTACCGCCGTGAAAGGGCGGTGTCTTAACCACTTGACCAACGGGTCATACGTTTTTAACGTACTTATTAATCATACTTGATTTAGAAAGTGATGTCAACAACTTTTTTCAAAAACTTTTTTGAATTGTTGTTTTTTCTTGCTCTCCGCATCAGCAATAACTATATTACTAAAAACATTCTAACTATGCAACCCCTAATTTTAATTTTTTTACTTTATTTCTTTTTTATCTCTTTAAGCCTATATGGTGCTACACTAAGCGTATACGGAGGTTTTTTTTATGTCTAATGAAAGATGTATTGTTGACAATAAAAAAGGTAAAAAATTAATTAAATTAGCTGATGGAAATATGATTTGTGAAGATCATGCAAAACTTACTCCTTGGCAAAGAGAAGAATTAATTGAAAAAGATGCAAATCAAGTTAATGAGTATATAGATAAAATGACTAATACCCATTTAGCTGCATATGGCTTAGAAAATATGGAAGCATCATACAAGTCTCTTCTTCATAGAGCGGCTCAAAGTGATCTAATGGAAAATACTTCCCCAGAAGATACATTAAAGCTTCAAAACTGGATCTTAATCAAGCAAAATGCAGAAATAATTAACCTGCTTAAAGAATTAAATACAAGAAACTAGCTAATCCATATAACTATAGACACATTCGTTCCATCTGAACCATGTGTCTTTTTTAGACTAACAAAAATACGACTTTGAAATATGTAAAAATCGCTCTGTAAACTCTTTATTTTATTTTAAAGCCAAATTTCTCCTCAGGAACCTTTAAAAGCCATATAGAGAAGATATAAGGCTCATTACCGCATAAAGGAGATTCCCACTCTAAATTTTCAAGATATAGCTGCTTTTTCTCTTTTTGGTCGTATAATAGACACCCAAATTTTCTCTGCTTACTGAACTTTCGCTGCTCTCTTTCCCACAAGCGTCGTCTTACTTATAATACGGGGACTAAAAAACTTTCTTAGTTCAATCAAGGTAAGTGCCTGGAAGAAAACTACGATTTATCTACTTCCAAGACTACTTTCGTATAATTCAATTGCTTTTAATTTAGTTTCAACTGTATATTTGTCCATAGCAAAATTCCCAGGTTGGGTTTATATCCAACTCGGGGGTTAACTTCATAGTTATTTGATTCTTTTTCTGTCTCTTCATCCATACACTTGAACAAAGAGTTTTTTACTTTTAAAGATACAAAAAAACACACTAGTGACATCACTAGTGTGTTTACTTT
>NZ_GG670124.1:0-1761 GCF_000159355.1 Lactobacillus johnsonii ATCC 33200
AAATAAAAATCATTTTAATCTAAAGTTCAAAAAAACAAGACTCCCTAAATAAAGGAAGTCTTGTTTTTGACTAGTATTGAGATTTAGTTTTTGTGTTTCTTATCATGACTATGAAGACTATCAAAACCAAACATTGCTGCAAAACTTGCTAATAACATTCCGAGTAAACCAATAATGCTATTATCAGCTTCACCAGTCTGTGGGAGTTTAGGCTCTGCTATTTCAGTATGGTCTTGCTTTGCAATTTTAGTCTTAATAATCTTTCTTTCCTTCTTATACGCATCCATCTTCTTTGGATTAGTTTTATCTAATTTATCCTTAGCTTTTACATTTTCAAAATGTTCATCAGACGATATTTCAGAATCAGGTTGATCACCAGGATTACCAGGGTTACCATCTGGTGCATAAGTTACAGTTATTACCCTGTTCAAATCATCTGGAGTTACTGTTGCACCACCTGCTACAGCCTTATCAGCGTGGTATCCAGGAATTACTGGAGTATCAACATTGCCAAAGGTATGGCTTTGCACATTCCATGGAGTTACGCTAATGATATTCCCAGTTACATTGTCGAAGGTAATTTCACGAGTAAATATGAAAGTTTGATTGTTATCAGCAGGCGTCTTATCACTAGCGCCAACGTAATGGATAGTTTGAGTACCTGTTCTCTTAACCTGGTATTCATCCGTCCCATCTGGATACTTAGGGCCATCTGGGTTATCAGGATCTACTGGCTCGCCAGGCTTGCCCGGATTTTCCGGAGTAACGGTGATCGTGCCGTGGCTCAGGTGAACCGTGAAGGCTTGATCATTGGAATCGTCGTTGTCAAAGACAACCTCGTTGCCGTTGGTATCGTCACTTACCAAAGTGTAGCCAAGACCAGTGTAAGTGTCGATTGCGGCCTTGGTGGTGTAGCCGCTCTTGGCGCTCGTTACGCCGTTCAAATTGTCGACCTTCAGGGTCTTCCCGGTCTTGTCGTCAACGTAAGTTACGCTAGCCTTTTGGGCATCGGCACTGTACTTGACGGTTTCGGTAATGTCGGCTGCGTCGTGTGCCACGTTCTTGTTGGATACGGTCTTCTTGTCAGGCGTGTAGCCCTTTACGCTTGGTGAATCCACGTCCTTGAAGTCCTGATTTGCTGACCACTTAGTTTCTAGCACTTCGCCGTTCACCTTGTCGATGACCTTAGAAGCAGTGTAGGACAGTGAGTCATGAACCGCATCAGGTGCCTTTGACCCGTCAATCATCACGTAGGTGATCGTCCGGTTAACGGTGTCAGTCAAGCCGGTCTTGTCCGTTCCATCTGGGTACTTAGGGCCATCTGGGTTATCAGGATCTACTGGTTCACCCGGCTTACCTGGGTTTTCAGGCGTTACTGTGGTTGTGCCGTGCTTTAAATGGACATTAAAGACTTGATCTTGCTGATCGTTATCGTCAAAGTTAAAACCGCCACCTGGATAATCATTTGAAACAAGTTCATAGCCCTTATTTTTAAATTCTTTAATTCGATCAATTGGCGTGTAGTCTTCATGTTCATTGGTTCTGCCTGAGAAGTCGTCATGAGTTAAAGTCTTACCCGTATTATCGTCAATATAATTAATGCGACCTAATTGAATATCTGGCGAGTAAGTAACCGTTACTTTACGATCTTGCGTATCAAAGTTAGCTGTTTGACCAGCTACTTTATCTTGATCCGGTGTGTAACCGGTGATTGCAGGCGTTACAACATCATCAAACTTTTGACTGTCAGCTGGTGTCCAT
>NZ_GG670124.1:2985-6289 GCF_000159355.1 Lactobacillus johnsonii ATCC 33200
TTTGAAAGTTTGACCAGCTACTTTATCCTTATCAGGCGTATAGCCGGTAATGCTTGGTGTGATTACACTGTCGACAGATTGAGCGTTATCATTGTCCCACGTTGTCTTGCCAGTTACATCGTCTTTAGTACCTGTTTCATTGAAGGAAACAGTTTGAGTTTTATCTGGCTTAGCTGTATTGCCATTATCATAAAGATAATGAATTGTACGCGTTACAGTATCATTTCTAGTTACATTTTCAGTGCTATGTTTCAAGTGAACTTCATAAGTTTGATCTACATTATCGTCATGATCAAAGATTAAAGGTTGGCCTTTAGTTGAATCGCTAACCAACTTATAATGTTGATCTTCGTATTGCTTGATAGTATCGCCTGTTGTGTACTTAGCATCTTGGTCAGAGAAACCGTCACGCTTATCAGTACGAAGTATCTCACCGGTTGTATCGTCAACATAAGTGATTATCATGTGCTGTGCATCAGGACTATAAATAAATTGAACTTCGTGTTGAACTGCGGTTACATAGGGGTTACGTACAGTACAATGATAACGTTCAAATTTAGTAGAGCTATTCGGTGCAATTTCTCTTGTCTCAGTGAGGGCATCGCCCTTACCATCAACCAACCAAACTTCCATTGTTCCATCTGGATAAATTTGATGATACAACACGGAATATTCAACTTTGTTAGTACCAAAATCGTAATAAACTTTTTTATAATACTTATCATCACTGAACTGAGAAAGTGTTCCTTTAAAATTACCTTTAGGAGCAGATATTAAAGAATAGCCTTGGATTACTTTTATATACTGACCTACATCATCAATTTCAAGCTCTTGACCAGTAAATCCCTCCACACTCACATTAGGCAGCTTGAAATTTTTAAATTCTTGTAAATGCTTTTCATTGTCAAGATAGTAATACTTAATCACGGAGTTTTTTGTAAATACTGGTACAATTTCACCAATAGCTGAACAGTCATTGCTAGTGGTACTTCCTAAACCATAACCCTGCTTAATAGGATTTAAATTACTATATTGATAATAACCACCCCACCAGTAATATCCAGAGGCAGAAGTTACGGTAGATGAATTTTGAGTTGATTCTTTGTTACCGTCAATAATGATATTGCTACTACCATCATTATTAATTCGATATCCTCGCCCATTAATATCAATATTTTTATTCTGATCTACTCCAACAGTATCAGTAGTCTTTATTTCTCCATTATTATCAATTACATAAGCATAAATATTTTTGTCATTAGAATCATTTCTATTAACGGACAAAATTAATTTAGAATCCGGATACCGACTGTCATCATTATTAAGTGACAAAACTTGATAAATATATTTATCTTTACCAATTAAGTTGTTTAACTCACTGGGATAATTAGAAGGATCCTCTGCTTTAACTACAACTTTTCCGTCTGAATTCTTATCCGTTGGATTTATCTGTTTTTCTAAAGGTAGATTTTTTGAAGTTTGGTATTTTGCTTGAATTTGTTTTATTTGAGGACTTACTACCGAACTAGCTTTTCCATTAATCTTAGTAGCAGCTAAATCAGCTTGAGCTTTTGCAACTTGCAAATCATTTGAGTCTACAGTAGTTCCTTTAGCAACATTTTCTTCATGCTTCTGAATAGTATTAGCCGTTTTCTCTTTTGGTGCTACTGCATCACCAGACTGTTGATCTTTCTTTGAATCATCAATATTTTTAATTTCTACATTTCTAGCATTGCTATTATCAGTAACACCATCTCCACCAACTTTTGCATTGCTATTGTTAGTAACTTCAGAATCTGCGGTACCAGCCTCATCAGCCTTACTCTTCAAATCAGTCGATAAATTGAGAGTATTTCGATCTGAATTATCATGTACTTGAGAATTACTATTTTCGTTGGTTGTTCTCACATCAGCATAGACTTTATTGTTGTTCATTTCAGTCATTAATGATACACCAATCAACACACTAGCTGCCCCTACTGTTAATTTTCTAATTGAAAATCTTTGTAATTGTTCCTTATTAAACATTATTATCCCTTCAAACTAATAATCTAATTACTTAAATTTTCTTAAAACTTTCATATACAGTCTAAATATATCACATTGTTTATGTTTCATAGTTCTTTTTTGTATTTTTCTGAAGTTTTTATTAGGAATAAGAAAGTGTCTGGGAAAAAACTAATTTCCAGGCCATGAAAAAAGCGATGAACTTCATAAGAAGCCATCGCTCTTTTTGTATACTTTAAACCCATTCCTTGATATTATTTAATCACCACAAAAAAACAATAGAAAGTGGGCTTAAACATGTATCAAAATTATATCACAGGACAAACTACTTATCATTAAATTTAGATTTTTCTATCCCTGCAAATCACATTGCCAGTGTTATCATTGAATTCGTTGATTCTATTCCTAACGAAGTTATCTTAGAGACTACTTCTAATACAGGCAGACCTGCATATCACCCGGCAATGATGCTTAATATTTTACTCTTTGCTTATTCTAGAAGAGTTTTTTCAGGCAGAAAAATTGAAAGAATGCTAGAAGAGAATCTGCCCATGATGATTGGGGCTGACAATAGAAAGATTTCTTATCACACGATCAATAATTTCAGATCAAGCGACCATGCCGATAAGGTAATTAAGCAGTGCTTTGTCTACTTTACTTCATTATTAGAAGATGAGGGATTAATTCGTGAAAATCAGTTTTTATCGATGGTACTAAGATTGAAGCGGACGCCAACAGGTACACTTTTGTCTGGCGAAAAGCTATTGAGAAGTATCATGCCAAGTTAAAGGAAGACGTGTCTGCTTTATATGAAGAACTGATCAATAAAGAAGTAGTCAAAGCCATGGCCGAAGAAGAAGCCCAAACTAGTCAAGGCTTAGAGATTCTGGCTCAAGAAACGGAAAAAGAAGTTGAGAAGCTGACCGAGAAAATTGATCGAGAACCTAAAGCCATTCCAGGCGGATCAAAAAATAAGGCCAAGCGCCGTGAATTAAAGAAGATCGCACATAAACTCAGAAAAGGTTTTATTCCGCGTGCTAAAAAGTACGAAGAAGCTGAAGAGATCTTTGTTGGCCGTAACAGCTACTCTAAAACAGATCATGATGCCACCTTCATGCATATGAAAGAAGATCATATGAAAAACGGGCAGCTAAAGCCAGGCTACAATATTCAGGCAACGACTACTAATCAATATATAGTTGATTTTGTCCTGTTTCCTAATCCGACTGACTTTAGAACATTTGAACCATTTCTAGACCAAATGAAGTCCAGAGGAATTCTCGATAAGTTTCAAAAT
>NZ_GG670123.1:0-3184 GCF_000159355.1 Lactobacillus johnsonii ATCC 33200
GCACGGCGACTGCCTACCCTCGCAGGCAGTTTCCCACCAACTACTCTCGGCGTTAAGAAGCTTAACTTCTGTGTTCGGCATGGGAACAGGTGTATCCTTCTTGCCATCGCCACCGTACTCTTTCTGAGCTTTTACACTCAAAACTGAATATAATCTCTAGCCTTTAAACCTTTGAGCTTTGGTCAAGTGCTCGACTGATTAGTACTAGTCCGCTCCACATATCGCTATGCTTCCACTCCTAGCCTATCTACCTCATCGTCTTTAAGGTGTCTTACTGCTTTCGCATCGGAAATCTCATCTTGAGGGGGGCTTCGCACTTAGATGCTTTCAGCGCTTATCCCTTCCATACATAGCTACCCAGCGATGCCTTTGGCAAGACAACTGGTACACCAGCGGTATGTCCATCCCGGTCCTCTCGTACTAAGGACAGCTCCTCTCAAATTTCCTACGCCCACGACGGATAGGGACCGAACTGTCTCACGACGTTCTGAACCCAGCTCGCGTGCCGCTTTAATGGGCGAACAGCCCAACCCTTGGGACCGACTTCAGCCCCAGGATGCGACGAGCCGACATCGAGGTGCCAAACCTCCCCGTCGATGTGAACTCTTGGGGGAGATAAGCCTGTTATCCCCAGGGTAGCTTTTATCCGTTGAGTGATGGCCTTTCCATGCAGTACCACCAGATCACTAAGCCCGACTTTCGTCCCTGCTCGAGTTGTAGCTCTCGCAGTCAAGCTCCCTTATACCTTTACACTCTGCGAATGATTTCCAACCATTCTGAGGGAACCTTTGGGCGCCTCCGTTACACTTTAGGAGGCGACCGCCCCAGTCAAACTGCCCACCTGACACTGTCCTCCAGAACGCTCAGCTCTGTGAGTTAGAGGATCCATCAAACAAGGGTAGTATCCCAACATTGCCTCCGGTAAGACTAGCGTCCTACTTTCTCTGGCTCCTACCTATCCTGTACATGTTTAACAAATACTCAATATCAAGCTACAGTAAAGCTCCATGGGGTCTTTCCGTCCTGTCGCGGGTAACCCGCATCTTCACGGGTATTATAATTTCACCGAGTCTCTCGTTGAGACAGTGCCCAAATCATTACACCTTTCGTGCAGGTCGGAACTTACCCGACAAGGAATTTCGCTACCTTAGGACCGTTATAGTTACGGCCGCCGTTTACTGGGGCTTCAATTCAAACCTTCGCTTACGCTAAGCTCTCCTCTTAACCTTCCAGCACCGGGCAGGTGTCAGCACCTATACGTCATCTTACGATTTTGCAGATACCTGTGTTTTTGATAAACAGTTGTTTGGGCCTATTCACTGCGGCTGATATTTTACTATCAGCACCCCTTCTCCCGAAGTTACGGGGTCATTTTGCCGAGTTCCTTAACGAGAGTTCTCTCGCTCACCTGAGTGTTCTCCACTCGACTACCTGTGTCGGTTTGCGGTACGGGTAAAATTGTTCTGGCTAGAAGCTTTTCTTGGCAGTGTGACATCATGACCTTCGCTACTTTTATTTCGCTCCGCATCACAGCTTGAAATCTAAAGACAAGCATTTGACTCATCTTTTTTCTTACTGCTTGCACATGTATTTCCAGCAACATGCGTCATTAGCCTCCTGCGTCCCTCCTTTGCTCATATCGAACAATTTCAGTACAGGAATTTCTACCTGTTGTCCATCGGCTACGCCTCTCGGCCTTACCTTAGGTCCCGACTTACCCTGGGCGGACGAGCCTGCCCCAGGAAACCTTAGTCTTTCGGCGGATAGGATTCTCACCTATCTTTCGCTACTCATACCGGCATTCTCACTTCTAAGCGCTCCATTAGTCCTCTCGATCTAACTTCGCCGCACTTAGAACGCTCTCCTACCACGCATATAATATATGCATCCACAGTTTCGGTACTATGCTTAGCCCCGGTACATTTTCGGCGCAGCGTCACTCGACTAGTGAGCTATTACGCACTCTTTAAATGGTGGCTGCTTCTAAGCCAACATCCTAGTTGTCTACGCAACTCCACATCCTTTTCCACTTAGCATAGATTTGGGGACCTTAACTGGTGATCTGGGCTGTTTCCCTTTCGACTACGGATCTTATCACTCGCAGTCTGACTCCCGTGCATTGATATCTGGCATTCGGAGTTTATCTGGATTCAGTAACCCCTGACGGGCCCCTAGTCCAAACAGCGCTCTACCTCCATTATCATTCACACGAGGCTAGCCCTAAAGCTATTTCGGAGAGAACCAGCTATCTCCAAGTTCGTTTGGAATTTCACCGCTACCCACAACTCATCCCCGCGATTTTTAACTCACGTGGGTTCGGTCCTCCAGCGTGTTTTACCACGCCTTCAACCTGGTCATGGGTAGGTCACTTGGTTTCGGGTCTACGTCATGATACTCTTTCGCCCTATTCAGACTCGCTTTCGCTCCGGCTCCGTCTTTTCTGACTTAACCTTGCACCATAACGTAACTCGCCGGTTCATTCTACAAAAGGCACGCCATTACACTTTAATGTGCTCTGACTACTTGTAGGCACACGGTTTCAGGTTCTCTTTCACTCCCCTTCCGGGGTTCTTTTCACCTTTCCCTCACGGTACTGGTTCACTATCGGTCACTAGTTAGTATTTAGCCTTGCGAGATGGTCCTCGCGGTTTCAATCGGGATTTCTCGTGTCCCGACCTACTCAGGATCCTGCTAAGTCTCTCCGCAATTTCGCTTACGGGGCTTTCACCCTCTCTGGCTTATCTTTCCAGATAATTCTGCTATCACTTCAAGTACTATATCGCAGTCCTACAACCCCAACTGGCAAGCCAGCTGGTTTGGGCTCTTTCCTGTTCGCTCGCCGCTACTTGGGAAATCGATTTTTCTTTCTCTTCCTGCAGCTACTTAGATGTTTCAGTTCACTGCGTCTTCCTTCATTAACCTTAACAGTTAATGATAATACCTCGCGGTATTGGGTTCCCCCATTCGGATATCTCCGGATCATTGCTTACTTACTGCTCCCCGAAGCCTTTCGTGGTTCGTCACGTCCTTCATCGGCTTCTAGTGCCAAGGCATTCACCATGCGCCCTTTTCTACTTGACCTATTTCAAGTTGAGTTTCTCTCTCTTCTCGGTCGCTCTTCAATCTGTTTTTTTCGATTGTCTCGGTTTTTTGCTTTTGATTATATTCAGTTTTCAATGTACTA
>NZ_GG670123.1:3336-5054 GCF_000159355.1 Lactobacillus johnsonii ATCC 33200
TTGAGGTAATACCCTCAAAACTAAACAAAGTTTCTCAGTGTGCTTCCGCTTGGCTTTCTCGATGACTTCTCTTAGTGCTCTCGCACTCTCCATCATCTTTCGCCTTCCTTAGAAAGGAGGTGATCCAGCCGCAGGTTCTCCTACGGCTACCTTGTTACGACTTCACCCTAATCATCTGTCCTACCTTAGACGGCTGACTCCTATAAAGGTTATCCCACCGGCTTTGGGTGTTACAGACTCTCATGGTGTGACGGGCGGTGTGTACAAGGCCCGGGAACGTATTCACCGCGGCGTGCTGATCCGCGATTACTAGCGATTCCAGCTTCGTGTAGGCGAGTTGCAGCCTACAGTCCGAACTGAGAACGGCTTTAAGAGATCCGCTTGCCTTCGCAGGTTCGCTTCTCGTTGTACCGTCCATTGTAGCACGTGTGTAGCCCAGGTCATAAGGGGCATGATGACTTGACGTCATCCCCACCTTCCTCCGGTTTGTCACCGGCAGTCTCATTAGAGTGCCCAACTTAATGATGGCAACTAATGACAAGGGTTGCGCTCGTTGCGGGACTTAACCCAACATCTCACGACACGAGCTGACGACAGCCATGCACCACCTGTCTCAGCGTCCCCGAAGGGAACACCTAATCTCTTAGGTTTGCACTGGATGTCAAGACCTGGTAAGGTTCTTCGCGTTGCTTCGAATTAAACCACATGCTCCACCGCTTGTGCGGGCCCCCGTCAATTCCTTTGAGTTTCAACCTTGCGGTCGTACTCCCCAGGCGGAGTGCTTAATGCGTTAGCTGCAGCACTGAGAGGCGGAAACCTCCCAACACTTAGCACTCATCGTTTACGGCATGGACTACCAGGGTATCTAATCCTGTTCGCTACCCATGCTTTCGAGCCTCAGCGTCAGTTGCAGACCAGAGAGCCGCCTTCGCCACTGGTGTTCTTCCATATATCTACGCATTCCACCGCTACACATGGAGTTCCACTCTCCTCTTCTGCACTCAAGTTCAACAGTTTCTGATGCAATTCTCCGGTTGAGCCGAAGGCTTTCACATCAGACTTATTGAACCGCCTGCACTCGCTTTACGCCCAATAAATCCGGACAACGCTTGCCACCTACGTATTACCGCGGCTGCTGGCACGTAGTTAGCCGTGACTTTCTAAGTAATTACCGTCAAATAAAGGCCAGTTACTACCTCTATCTTTCTTCACTACCAACAGAGCTTTACGAGCCGAAACCCTTCTTCACTCACGCGGCGTTGCTCCATCAGACTTTCGTCCATTGTGGAAGATTCCCTACTGCTGCCTCCCGTAGGAGTTTGGGCCGTGTCTCAGTCCCAATGTGGCCGATCAGTCTCTCAACTCGGCTATGCATCATCGCCTTGGTAAGCCATTACCTTACCAACTAGCTAATGCACCGCAGGTCCATCCAAGAGTGATAGCAGAACCATCTTTCAAACTCTAGACATGCGTCTAGTGTTGTTATCCGGTATTAGCATCTGTTTCCAGGTGTTATCCCAGTCTCTTGGGCAGGTTACCCACGTGTTACTCACCCGTCCGCCGCTCGCTTGTATCTAGTTTCATTTAGTGCAAGCACTAAAATCATCTAGGCAAGCTCGCTCGACTTGCATGTATTAGGCACGCCGCCAGCGTTCGTCCTGAGCCAGGATCAAACTCTCATTTTCCTTTTGAAAATGAGCTTTTTATCGTTTAGCTCT
>NZ_GG670122.1:0-157344 GCF_000159355.1 Lactobacillus johnsonii ATCC 33200
TACTTTTTTAACTTTATGCAAGCATTTTCAATAAAAAAATGGTATGATATTAAAAGCAAGCGTATACATTTATTCTGCTATAAAGTATTCGTGGAGATATTTTGATTAAGGGGGAAATCAAATGGTAGGAATTGTCCTAGCTAGTCATGGTGGCTTTGCTGATGGGATCTTTCAATCTGCTGAAATGATTTTTGGTAAGCAAGAGAATCTGGCTCATGTGATTTTAAAGCCTGATGAAGGTCCAGATGACATTAGAGCTAAGATGGAAAAAGCTGTTGCTTCTTTTGATGATCAAGATCAAGTATTGTTTTTGATTGATCTATGGGGAGGTACACCATTTAACCAAGCAAATAATCTTGTTAAAGAACATGAAGATACTTGGGCTATTGTATCGGGTATGAATTTACCTATGGTTATCGAAGCTTTGGGTCAAAGAATGGCAAGCGATAATGCTCATGATATTGCCAAAGCTATTGTTAAACCGGGTCGTGATGGAATTAAAACACAACCTGAATCTCTTATGCCTAAAGAGGAGACAAAGGCAGCCCCAAGCAATAATGCACAACCACAAGGTGCTATTCCTGAGGGTACTGTCATTGGTGATGGTCACATTAAGTATGTTTTGGCTAGAATTGATTCACGTCTTCTTCATGGACAAGTTGCAACTGGTTGGACTAAGGCTATGAATCCAAATCGAATCATTGTTGTTTCAGATAATGTTGCTAAAGATAAAATTCGTAAAACAATGATTAAGGAAGCAGCACCAGCTGGTGTACCAGCAAATGTTGTTCCAATCAATAAGATGCTTGAAGTGGTAAAAGATCCACGTTTTGGAAATACTAAGGCATTGATTTTATTTGAAAATCCAGAAGATGCACTTAAAGCTATTGAAGGTGGAATGGACATCAAAGAATTGAATGTCGGATCCATGGCATATAGTGATGGTAAAGTTAATGTCAATACTGTTTTGGCAATGGATCAAAAAGATATTGATACGTATAAGAAATTAAAAGATTTGGGCGTTAAATTTGATGTCCGTAAAGTTCCTTCTGATGGTAAACAAAATATGGATGAACTTTTGGATAAAGCTCAAAAATTAGTTGATGAAAAGAAATAATTTATAGGGGGATTTGTTAAATGAATGCTATTCAGATGATTCTGGTAGTGATCGTTGCCTTCTTTGCAGGTATGGGAGGAATTCTTGATGAATTTCAATTCCATCAACCTCTAGTGGCATGTACTTTAATTGGTTTGGTTACTGGAAACTTAACTATCGGTATTATGCTTGGCGGTTCACTACAAATGATTGCTTTAGGTTGGGCTAATATTGGTGCTGCTGTTGCTCCAGATGCAGCTTTGGCATCAGTTGCCTCAACTATTATTTTGGTTCAAGGTGGACAAGGACAAAAGGGAATTGGTACCGCTATTGGTATTGCCATTCCTTTGGCCGTTGCTGGTTTGTTCTTAACTATGTTAGTTCGTACTATTTCTGTTGCTATTGTTCATATTATGGATAGAAAAGCTGAAGAAGCTAACTGGAGAGCTATTGACCGCTGGCAAATGATTGCTGTTGCTTTACAAGGTTTGAGAATTGCTATTCCAGCCGCATTATTACTTGCTATTCCAGCTTCTGTTGTTCGTGCTGGCTTAAATGCAATGCCTTCTTGGTTAAATGAAGGCATGACCATCGGTGGTGGTATGGTTGTTGCTGTTGGTTACGCTATGGTTATTAATATGATGGCTAGCCGTGAAGTATGGCCATTCTTCATCATTGGTTTCTGTTTGGCAGCCGTTAAGGAATTAACTTTGATCGCTCTTGGTGGTATTGGTATTTCACTTGCTATTATGTACCTTGCTCTTGAAGGTTCTAAAGGTGGAAACAACAATAACTCTAATTCTGGTTCAGGTGATCCATTAGGCGATATCCTGGATGACTATTAAAATTTGAGCGAAAGGAGGCTAATTATACAATGACTGAAACTGCACAAAAGAAATTAACTTTAAGTAAATCAGATCGTATTAAGGTTTGGTGGCGTTCTACTTTTCTTCAAGGTTCATGGAACTATGAAAGAATGCAAAATGGTGGTTGGGCTTACAGTTTAATCCCAGCATTAAGAAAATTATATCCTGAAAAGAAAGACTTATCTCTTGCATTAAAGAGACATTTGGAGTTCTTTAACACACACCCTTACTTAGCATCACCTATTATTGGTGTTACTCTTGCCTTAGAAGAAGAAAAGGCTAATGGTGCTCAAGTTGAAAACACTGCTATTCAAGGTGTTAAAATTGGTATGATGGGACCTTTAGCCGGTGTTGGTGACCCTGTGTTCTGGTATACAATTCGTCCTATTATTGGATCATTGGGTGCGTCACTTGCTTTGAGTGGTAATATCTTAGGACCTATCTTGTTCTTTGTATTATGGAATGTAATTCGTATGGCATTCTTATGGTACACTCAAGAAATGGGTTACAAAGCTGGTACTAAAATTACAGAAGATGCTTCAGGTGGTTTATTACAAAAAATTACCCGTGGAGCTTCTATGATGGGTATGTTTGTTATCGGTGCTTTAATTGAGCGTTGGGTAACAATTAACTTCAAACCAGTTGTTTCAAGTGTTCCACTTCAAAAGGGTGCTTATATTGATTGGAACACCCTTCCAAAGGGAGCAGAAGGTATTCATAAGGCTTTGAGTGAATACAACTTAGGTAATGGTATGGCCTTAGATAGAATTAAGGAAACAACCTTACAACAAAACTTAGATAGTTTGATTCCTGGTCTTACTGCACTTCTATTAACTTTCTTATGTATGTGGTTATTAAAGAAGAAAGTTTCACCAATCGTTATCATCATTGGTATCTTTGTTGTTGGTATTGTAGGTCACGTAATTGGCTTACTATAACAATTAATCAGATAAGAAACGGTCTTAGTTAGACCGTTTTTCTTATATATGAAAAGGTTTTTTATATGGTTCAATCATTAAATACAAAATCAGAGTATGTAGATGCTGCGACTTGGTTTAGAGGAATTCCTACATATGGAAAAGTTTTAGTCGGAGATAAAGGGTTTGAGTTTTATAGTGATAATAATCCAAATGACTATGTCCAGATTCCGTGGGATGAAGTAACTGTTGTAGTAGCCGATGTATATTTTGGTGGAAAATATATTCCTCGTTTTAAGATTTGTACTAGAAAAAATGGGAGCTTTATTTTTGCTGCAAGACATGTAAAGCCGACTTTGCGTGCTATTCGAAAGCATGTATCAGCAGATAACATGAGAAAAGCTCTTACCATTTGGCAAAAAATCAAACGGAATTTTAAGCACAAATAATAAGGAGAGTTAGCTCTAGGGCTAAGCTCTTTATTTTTTTATTAAAAAGGCCTTGGCATTAATGCTTACCTGTATTAAAATAACATTAATCAATTTTTTGATATCTAAAACTAGCTCTCAACTGACTGCTAGTTTTTTTTATAGGAGTGGCATTAAGTAATGGAAAATAAAAAGTCAATGCCTAAATTGAAACGTTCCATGACTGCTGGTCAAATGGAAATGATATCTTTAGGTGGGGCAATTGGGGTTGGATTGTTCATGGGATCCACTTCCACTATAAAGTGGACAGGCCCGTCTGTTTTACTGGCATATATGTTCGTTGGCTTAATTTTATACATCGTAATGCGGGCATTGGGAGAAATGTTATATGTTAATCCAGGAACAGGATCGTTTGCAGATTATGCAACTGAATATGTCCATCCATTAGCGGGATATTTAGCTGAGTGGGCTAATGTATTTGAATATATAGTTGTTGGAATGTCTGAAGTAGTTGCAGCAACTGAATATTTAAAATTTTGGTGGCCAAAAGTTAATGTGTTTTGGTCAGGAATTATTATTATTTTGTTTTTAGTCTTAGCAAATTTGGCTAGTGCTAAAGCATATGCTTCTCTTGAATTCTGGTTTGCAATGATTAAAGTTGTAACTATTATCTTAATGATTATTTTAGGATTCATTGTAATTTTCTTTGGAGTGGGGAACGGTGGAAAACCAACTGGCTTTAGTAATCTATGGTCACATGGCGGATTTTTCACAGGCGGAGTAAAAGGTTTCTTTTTCTCAATGTCAATTATTGTGGGTTCATATGAAGGAATTGAGTTGCTTGGAATCTCTGCTGGAGAGGTAGCCAATCCTAAAAAAGCAATTGTTAAAAGTGTTAAATCGGTTTTGTGGCGTATTTTGATTTTCTATGTCGGAGCAATTTTTGTTATTGTTACAATCTATCCATGGAACGAATTAAGTAATATTGGCTCTCCATTTGTAACTACATTTGCAAAGGTAGGAATCACCGCAGCAGCAAGTATTATTAACTTTGTGGTTTTAACGGCAGCGTTGTCAGGAGCAAACTCTGGAATTTATTCATCTAGTAGAATGCTTTTTAAATTAGCTCATGATGGGGATGCTCCTAAGACCTTTGGACATATTTCTAAGCGCATTGTTCCTAATCATGCAATTTTAGGTATTTCCGGGGGAATACTCATTGGATTTATTATTAATATGATTGCGGCTACAATTAATAAGTCTACTCAAGACTTATTCGTTGTCGTCTTCTCATCTTCAGTCTTGCCAGGTATGATTCCATGGTTTGTTATCTTGCTTGCCGAACTAAAATTTAGACGCAATAATCAAGATTTATTAGTAGACCATCCCTTTAAATTACCGCTATACCCTGTTTCCAATTACTTCGCATTTTTGATGCTGATTGTTATTGTTGTCTTTATGCTTATTAACCCTGAAACTAGAGTTTCTGTATTAGTGGGAGCTGCGGTCTTACTTATAGCTACAATTGTTTATCTATTTCGACATAAAAAGGATGGTGTAAATGATGGAGAATAAACAGAATCATCCCCCTAAACTAAAACGATCGATGACTGCTGGACAAATGGAGATGATCTCTCTAGGTGGAGCCATTGGTGTTGGATTATTCATGGGATCTACATCAACTATTAAATGGACAGGTCCATCGGTTTTATTAGCATATATGTTTGTAGGACTAATTCTATATATCGTAATGCGAGCACTGGGAGAGATGCTATATGTTAGTCCTGGAACAGGGTCATTTGCGGATTATGCAACAGAGTACATTTCACCATTAGCGGGATATTTAGCTGAGTGGGCTAATGTCTTTCAATATATTGTTGTTGGTATTTCAGAAGTTGTGGCCGCAACAGAGTACTTAAAGTTTTGGTGGCCTGAAGTTAGTGTTTTTTGGTCTGGAATAATAATTATTGCGTTCTTATTACTGGCAAACTTAGCTAGTGCTAAAGCTTATGGAACACTAGAGTTTTGGTTTGCGATGATTAAGGTAGTAACAATTGTGATAATGATTATTTTAGGCTTGCTGGTGATTTTACTCGGCGTAGGAAATCACGGAAAACCAATCGGCTTTAGTAATCTATGGTCACATGGTGGCTTTTTCACTGGTGGAGTAAAAGGATTCTTTTTCTCAATGGCAATTATTGCTGGTTCATATGAGGGAATAGAATTAATTGGTATTTCTGCTGGAGAGGTAGCCAACCCACAAGAGGCAATTGTAAAAAGCGTAAAATCAGTTTTATGGCGTATCTTGATTTTCTACGTTGGGGCAATCTTTGTGATCGTTACAATTTATCCTTGGAATCAATTAAGTAATATTGGCTCTCCATTTGTAGAGACCTTTACTAAGGTAGGGATCACAGCAGCTGCTGGGATTATTAACTTCGTAGTTTTAACCGCAGCCTTGTCAGGTGCGAATTCCGGTATTTATTCATCTAGTAGAATGCTATTTAAATTGGCACATGAGGGAGAAGCGCCAAAGGCTTTTGGAAAACTATCTAAGCGTATTGTTCCTGACAGAGCTATCGTTGGAATTACGTCAGGTATTTTAATCGGCTTTATTTTGAATTTGATAATGTCAACTATGAATAAGTCAATGGGAGAATTATTTGTGGTTGTCTACAGTTCCTCTGTTTTACCAGGAATGGTAGCATGGTTTGTAATTTTGATTGCTGAATTGAAATTCAGAAAAAATAATTCACATTTAATGGCTGAACATCCATTTAAGTTACCCCTCTACCCATACTCAAATTATTTTGCATTTGCAATGTTATTAGTGATTGCTGTATTTATGTTTATCAATCCAGAGACAAGAATTTCTGTAGGTGTGGGTGCTGGAGTTTTAGTGTTAGCAAGCCTTGTGTATATGCTTAAACATCGTAATAAAAAATAATTAATTAGACCATTTCTTTAGGGATGGTCTTTTTTTATTAGGACATAATATTAGCTTATAATGAGAAAAAGGTGTTAATTTTAAGTTATAGTGTTTACGCATTAAACTATATAATTTATAATTAAGTCTAACTGGTAAAAAGTAAGTTAAAGGAGCGAGTAAATATGAAACCAATTATTGGGATTTCTGGTTCTATAATTATTGATGATGGCGGTATTTTTCCAGGCTATCGTCGGAGTTATGTTAATGATGATTATATTGATTCTGTAATCCAAAATGGTGGAATTCCTTATATCATTCCTTTCAATGAAGATGAAGAGGTTGTGAAAGAGCAACTTTTAAATGTTCAAGGATTAATTTTATCTGGTGGTCATGATGTAGATCCTCATAACTATGGTGAAGAGCCTAAACAAAAATTGGGAGATATTTGGCCTGAAAGAGATAAATTTGATATGCGGCTCTTAAAACTAGCTGAAGAAAATGGAATTCCTGTTTTAGGAATTTGTCGTGGTGCACAAATTATTAATGTGTATCATGGTGGAACCTTATATCAAGATCTTAGTTATAGAAAAGAAAAAACATTAAAGCATAGTCAAGGTCAAACTCCAACCTTGCTTACTCATACTGTAAAAACAGTAGTAGGTACTAAGATTGCAGAATTGTTAGGCAAGAAAGAGATGCAAACAAATTCTTTCCACCATCAATTAATTAAGGATGTAGCAGATGATTTTAAGGTTTCAGCTCGTTGTGTAGATGGGGTAGTAGAGGCAATTGAAAACAAAGATGCATCAGTTATTGCGGTTCAATGGCATCCCGAAATGCTTCATCGTGTAGTTCCTTATCAAAATAATCTGTTTAAATATATTATTGATAATGCAAAGAAAAAATAGAAAGAAGTTATTAATAGATGAACGAAAATGAAACAAGTAAATTAGGCTTTTGGTCTATTGTTTTGTTGGCCATTAATTCGATTATTGGCTCAGGAATATTTTTAACGCCAGGGAACGTAGTTCAACAGGCTGGATCTAAAGCTTTAATCGTATATTTTATAGCTGCAATTTTTGCATCTATTTTAGCTATTTCTTTTGCAGCAGCAGCAAAATATGTAACTAAATCTGGAGCAGCTTATGCATACTCAAAGGCAGCTTTTGGAAATAATGTTGGTTTCTATATGGGAATTTTACGTTATTTTTCAGCTAGTGTTGCCTGGGGTGTAATGGCAGTTGGGGTTATTAAATCTACTATTTCTATTTTTGGTGGTAACCCTAATGAAACTACGAGCGTAACTATTGGTTTTTTGATATTAATGGCTGTCATTACGATAATTAATTTATTTGGTCAAAAAGTTGTTAAGTATGTTATGAACTTAGCAACTATTGGTAAATTAGCCGCTCTAGTATTGATTATTGTAGCAGGAGTAGTTTTATTAATTGTAAGTGGTGCTTCAAGTAATTTAAGTCAGGTAGATCAAATTACTCAAAATGGTCAAAAGATTGTTCCTACTTTAACTACTACAGGTTTTGTAATGGCAATCGTATCTGCCTTTTATGCCTTTACTGGATTTGAATCAGTTGCTTCTGGTTCAGACGATATGAAGAATCCTGCTAAAAACTTACCACGCGCTATTCCTTTAGCTATTATTGTTATCGCGGTAATTTATATTGGAGTTGTTGCTGTAGCGATGATGCTTGATCCTAAGGCGTTAATGACAACTAAGCAAGTTGTCGCAATTGCTGCTATCTTTAAGAATGAAATTTTAAGGGATGTTATCTTAGTTGGTGCTTTAGTTTCAATGTTTGGTATTAATGTTGCTTCTAGTTTCAATGCTCCACGAATTTTAGAGGCTATGGCACGTGAAAACCAATTTTCAAAAGCTTTAACTAAAAGAACCAAGAATAATTTTCCAATTAGAACTTTCTTTATTTCTGTATTACTTGCAATTTTAATTCCAATGGCATTTGAATATAATATGGTTAACTTGATTACTTTAAGTGCTATGGTACGTTTCTTAGGCTTTATTGTAGTTCCATTGGCAGTTATTCAATTCTATCGTGGAAAAACTGCAGAACCAGTTTTAAATGCGCAAAAGAATGTGTGGACTGATATTGTAGTTCCAATTCTTTCCATTGCTTTAGTAATTTTCTTACTAGTAGAATATAATTGGAAGGCTCAGTTTGGGGTGGTCAATGCACAAGGACAAGTAACTGGAATTAATTGGTATGCAATTGCTATGATGATTTTTGGATTTATCCTTTTACCTCTAATTATGTTTATTATCTCTAGAAAAGATCGTAAAGCTAGTAAATAACGAAAAAGACTGCTAAGCCGATTGGCTTAGCAGTCTTTTTTGTGCTATAGAATTTTTATGTCGGCAGCTTCACATGATTCAATCATTTCGGGAGGCCAAATACTTGCTTGAACTTCGCCAATATGAGCTTTTCCAAGTAAAAGCATACATAAACGAGATTGGCCAATACCACCACCAATTGTATAAGGAAGTTTACCTTCTAAAAGCATTTTGTGGAAAGGTAATTCAGATCTTTCTTCAGTATGAGCTTTTTTGAGTTGCTCTTTCAGCGATTCTTCGCTAACTCGAATTCCCATTGAAGAAATTTCTATTTTACGTTGTAAAGGTTCATACCAAAATAGTAAGTCACCATTTAATTGCCAGTCATCGTAATCTGGTGCACGACCATCATGTGGCTTACCACTACGCTTTAATCTATCACCAATTTTCATTAAGAATACTGCTTTTTTCTCTTTAGCTATTTTATCTTCACGTTCTTCTGGTCCTAAATCTGGCCAGCGGTCTTCCAGTTCTTGTGTAGTAATAAAAGTAATGTCGCTAGGTAAGCAGTAAGTAGAACCAGGATAGCGTGCGCTGAGCTCTTTTTCAGTTTCTTTAATTGCTTTAAAAATTTGTTTGACAGTAGTTTTAAGAGTCTCAATATTTCTTTCTTCTTTAGCAATAATCTTTTCCCAGTCCCATTGATCTACGTAGATTGAGTGAAAATTATCTAAATCTTCATCACGCCGAATTGCGTTCATGTTAGTATAAAGACCTTCATGCATTCCAAAACCATAACGCTTAAGTGCTAGACGTTTCCATTTTGCTAATGAGTGTACAACTTCGACTGTATCATCTGGCATAGCCTTTATATCAAAAGCAACCGGACGTTCAATCCCATTTAAGTTATCATTTAATCCAGTAGATTTTTCAACAAACATTGGTGCTGACATTCTTTGAAGGTTTAATTTGTCAGCAATTTTATCTTGAAAAGTTTCTCTAATGAAAACAATTGCGGCTTCAGTATCACGAATGGTTAAACTTGGATGGTAGTCCTTAGGTAATATTAATGTCATAATTATCTGTACTCCTTAGAAAAATTTTAAGAGTAAAGAAAAAGCCCTTCACTCCTGAGTTTCTCAGGACGAAAGGCTTTTTTCCGCGGTACCACCTAAATTGTCTAAAAATAGACCAGCTTAATAGAACACAATCATGCTCTTCGGCTTGATAACGTACCGATGACGGCGTAGCTTACTTTAATTTGGGCTAGCAGCACAGCGGAAAAGTGTTATTCGATAATTCAGGGTCTACTAGCTTCTCACTAACGCTAATTCACTGAAAGAATAAAATTATCTACTCGTCTCTTCATTGCTTTTTAATTTTTATATTAATTATATTTAACTCGATTTGCGTTGAAAAAGCAAGAGGTAAAAAGATAATTTTTTTCTAGTATGTTATGATGAATCTTGCATAAGACTAGGAAAGTTGGAAAAATATGACAAAAAAGAGATTGTGGACGTGTTTGGCAGCATTAGCCTGTGTCTTTTGGGGCATTTCAGGGTTATTTGCGAAGGGATTATTTAATATCAGCTCAAGTATAACGCCGATTTGGATTTCACAAGTTCGAATGGTAGTAAGTGGAGTATTATTATTGATTTTTGCTCAAATTACTGGCAAAAGACCACTTAAAACGATGACTGATAAAAAAGATGCAATTACTGTCATTGCGTACGGCTTGTTAGGATTATTACCGGTGCAATATTGTTACTTCATTGTTGTTCAACAAGCAAATGCCTCTATTGCTACTGTATTACAGTTTATTGGACCATTTTTTGTATTATTTTATATGGTAGTATTTGAGCATCAGGTATTACGTGCAGTAGATGTAATTGCTGCTATTGTTGCTTTTATAGGAGTTTTCTTTTTAGCTACACATGGGCACTTTAATCAATTGTCCTTAACTCCTTCAGTTTTATTTTGGGGCCTAATTTCAGCAGTAGGTGTAGCTACTAATACTCTTATTCCACGTAGATTACTTGATCATACTTCTAGTCTAGTAGTAACCGGATGGGGCTTGCTTTTTTCAGGTATTGCTTTGGTAATAGCACATCCGGTATGGCCAAAGATTCCGAATAATATTAACGTTTTTTGGCTAATGGCTGGTATAATCGTGATTGGAACTCTAATTCCATTTCAATGGATGATGGGATCACTTCGTTATATCAAACCATCAACTGCTAGTTTGTTAGATGCTTTTGAGCCGGTTTCCGCAACAATTGGGTCAGTAATTATTTTTGGATTAGTGATGGCTCCAGTTGATTGGGTTGGTTCAATAATGATCATTTGTGCAGTATTAGCACTTAATTGGGAACCAAAGCACCATAAATAAAAAAGTAGTTACTCATGATTTTTGAGTAACTACTTTTTTGGTAATTAGTTATTTCTTTTGCTGATTTTACTATGTTCATATCCATAGACACAATAGATAAATAGTCCAAATAAGAACCAAATGCTAGCAAAAATATAAGTTTTAACAGATAAAAAGCACATCATTCCAATGCAGGCAAGTCCGGAAAGAATAGGAATTACTGGATAGAATGGAACCTTGAAATCTCCTTCAGGAATATCTTTTCTTCTACGTAATAAGATGACCCCAAATGAAACAAAAGTGAAGGCAAGTAGTGTTCCAATTGAAACTAAGCTAGTAAGTTCTTTAAGAGAAAAGAGACCACCCATAATTGCAATCACAATAGTTACAATCCATAAGGCATTTTCTGGAAGACCATGCTTATCAATTTTTCCTAAAAAGCTAGGTAGGAGTCCATCGCGTCCAATAGAATAAATTAGACGTGAGCTTGAGTAAATCATAGTTAACATCATTGTACTCATTCCGACAATGGCACCAATCGATAATAAGTCTGCTACCCAACCTTGGTTAACGACCTTTAGAGCGTAGGCAACCGGATTGGCTACATCGAGTTGTTTATAATTTACCATCCCAGTTAAAACTACTGAAACTCCCATATAGAGAAGAGCTGCTACGATTAGAGTACCGATGATTCCAATAGGCATATTTTTTTTAGGATTTTTAACTTCAGCTGCTGAAGATGAAACAACGTCAAAACCTAAAAACGCAAAAAAGACTGTTGTAGCTCCACGTAAAACGCCTGTAGTTCCATATGGCGTGAAAGGTTGATAGTTTTTAGGCTTAATAAAAAATAAACCAACACCAATAAAAATAAATATGATTGCTATCTTAATTAAAACAGCAGCATTATTAAATTTCATGGATGCTTTCATTCCACGAGAAAGTAAGATTCCAATTAATAAAACGCTAATGACTGCCCATAAATTTAGGTACGTACCATTTAACGGATCGAATGGCCCCTCAAAATGATGCGGGATGTGTAAACCAAAGCTGTGTAGTAAGGAGTTGAAATAAGAAGCCCATCCAGCTGATACTGCAGCAACTGAGAGCATATATTCTAAGATTAATGCCCAACCTAAAATCCAGCCAATAACTTCTCCGTAAAGGATATTTCCGTAGGAATAAGCCGAGCCAGCAACAGGGATGCTAGAAGAGAGTTCAGCGTAACACATACTTGCTAGAGTACAAACTAAAGCAGCAATAAGAAATGAAAGTGTTACACCAGGACCAGCTTCTTTAGCAGCAACCGTACCTGGTAAAATAAAAATTCCTGTCCCAATAACTGCTCCGATACCAATGGTTAATAAGTCAAAAGCCCCGAGCGTTTTGACAAAGTGCTTATCAGTACCGAGATAACGCTTGAGGCTTTCTTTTCTAAACGGATTCAACTTCATTAGCAGTACGTTCCTTGTGACGTTCTAAAATCATTTTAACAATTGCGTTTGCCACATTTGTGTTTCGAAGTAGCGGTCCGTGTGAATATGATCCAATAAAGTTTTTGTATCGTAAACCTTCAACCTTATCTTGTGGATTGTTGCCGTAGCCTTCAATCATTTCACCAAAGGGATGAAGCATATTAGTATTATCAAAGTAAGTTTGTCCTGAATGATTTTCAAAAGCTTTTACTTCGCCCCATTCAGTCATATAGCGAGTATCACCAATCATTCGCTTGTCTGCCTTGAAAATTGTATGTAAAGGTAAGATACCTAATCCTTTGATGGTAATACCAGAATTGGTTTTGTAATAATCTCCCATCAATTGATAGCCGCCGCAGATGCAAAGCATTGGATTACCAGCTTTGATATAGTTTTCAATTGTTTCTTTATGACGTGGCAGATCTTTAGCTACAACAGTTTGTTCAAAATCTTGACCACCACCAAAGAATAAAAAGTCGTAGTCATTAGCATCAAAACTATCATCTAATGAAATGTTATCAACTTCAGTTTGATAGCCTTGCTTGCCAAATAGGTAGCGAATTACTTTAACGTCGCCAGAATCTCCGTAAGTATTCATTAAATCTTCGTATAAGTATGCAATTTTTATTGTTTTATCTGCCATAATTATCATCCTTATTTAAATTGTATGTTCAAAGTATAACTTAAAATTGTCTTAAATCATAGTTAGTAAAAAATATTAGTTCATTTCTTCTTGAGCAGCTAGATGGTTAATGGGGCCATATTTAGAGCCAACATTTATTGGATGTGAAATGGCTTCATAAGTAAAATCCTTAGCAATTTTAACGGCAGTTTTGAGATCAGTCCCTTTAGCTAATTCAGCTGTAATTACTGCTGATAAAGTATCACCAGTTCCGTTAGCTCGATCTGTTTTGAAATATGGCTTAGTTAACCATTCTTCTGAACCATCTGCTAATAAAAGGTAGTCCTTAACTTCAGTTTGATTGTTATTGTGGTGACTGCCCTTAATTAAAACATTTTTAACGCCCATTTTTTGTAGCTTTCTTGCGCCTTGTTTAATTTCATCTTCATTCTTTAGTTCAAGTCCAGTCAATTTCTGAGCTTCAAAAAAGTTCGGTGTAATAATTGTTGCAAGGGGAACCAATTCATCAAGAAAAGCTTGATAGGCATCATCTGCCAAAAGGGTAGCTCCATGCTTAGTGATGATTACTGGATCAAGCACAATATTTTGCATTTGATAATGTTTTAAATTTTTAGCAACTACATCAATAATTTCTTTATTAGCTAGCATTCCTGTTTTAACAGCTTTTATTTTAAAGTCTTCATTTAAAACATCAAATTGCTTTTGAATAAAATCTAATGGCATTAATTGTTGTGCAAAAATACCTTGAGAATTTCCTGCGACAGCAGCAGTTAAAAGACCCATTCCATAAACGTCACGTGCATAAAAAGCATGTAAATCTGCTGGCATTCCAGCACTTCCGTCACTATCATGACCTGCAATTGTTAAAGCTTCGATGTGTTCTTTTGACATATTGTGCCGTCCCTTCTAAAATTTATTTTTAGCAAGTTATTACTATCAATTATAAAAAATAAACTAACAAAGTGAAAGTGTTCTGTACGCAAGGCAGAACTTTTCTTGAACTTAAATCTCAAATACTTAATTACTTTAGAAAATAGTCTAGAATATAGATTGAGAGATAATATGGAGAATGAAGGATGAAAAGTATGGAACATAATCGTTTAGTTACCTTTGATGGTACTGTTAATTTTCGCGATATTGGTGGCTATGAAAATGATGAAGGCAAGCATGTTAAGTGGAATAAAATTTATCGTTCTGATTCCTTAAGTAGTCTAACTAAAAGCGATGAAGAAAAGTTAGAAAAAATGAAGGTTACAGTGGATTGTGATTTGCGTACAAGTAATGAACAATTAATGGCTCCTGACAAAAAATGGAGTGGAGTAGAAGTTCTCGATTGTCATGTCTACGCAGAAGATAGTAGCGGTAATTTTGTTAATGATAGCCATAAACTGTATCGTTTTTTACATCATATTCCTAAAGTTAATAGTTATTTAGGTGAAATTTATCAAAATGTGATTTTAAGTCCTGCTAGTCAAAAAGCTTTTGCTCGTGTGTTTGCCTCTCTACTTACATTGCCTGAAAATGAAGCGTTAGTGTATCACTGCAGCGCTGGTAAAGATAGGACAGGAATGACCACAGCATTAATTTTAAAGGGCCTTGGTGTTGATGAACATACAATTGCTCGTGACTATTTATTAACAAATGAGCTGTATACTTTTGGTCTTAAAAAACAACTCCCAAGTGATTCTGAGATGATTAAAATGGTTAATCGAATGAATGTTACTGAAGGAGAAGGTACCGCTATTGAAGGAATTACTCAGACAATTGATAGCGGGTATGGTGGTTTTGAAAATTACTTTACGAAAGAACTTGGTTTTTCAAAACAAGATCTAAAAGATTTTAGAAAATTATATTTAGAGTAACAAAAAACATTAGACACATCTAAAAGTGTCTAATGTTTTTTAGTTTCCACTAGATTCACGTTTAAGTAGTTCTACCGGTAAATAGTAGGTATAGTTATCCAGTTCTTCAGTTGGATTATCAATTCTTTTTTCTAAAAGTTTAACAAGTAATTGTGCAATTGAGCGAATAGGTTGAACAATTGTAGATAAACGTGGTTCAAAATCACGGACAACTTTACTACCATCAAAGCCAATAATTTTTAAATCTTTAGGAATATGAATACCTAAATCATGACTGATATTTAAAATAAGAAGGGCAGTGAGGTCATCAGAAGCGACTATTCCATCTACTTTATGATTTTCTAGTAAGTCTCTAATTGCCATTTCTTTTAAGGCAAGGGTTTCATTAAAGATCACTGGATGAATATGTTCTGTTAACTTGAGTTCCTTAATTGTTTCTTTATAGCCCAGGAGCCGCTTTTGAGTAGGATGACCATCTAAAGTGGGATTTCCTACAAAGTAAATGTGACGTGCACCATGATTATAAAGCTCTTGCGTAGCTAAACTACCGCCTTTAAAGTTATCGGCACTAACGATTGGAATATTATCCGATAGTTTTCGATCAAAAGATACAATTGGTAAGCCAGTTCTTTGATACTCTTCAATTCCTAAGTTATGTGCACCGGCAATAATGCCATCGACTTGATTAGCCATTAACATTTGCAGGTAAGTACGCTCTTTTTCTTTGTCATTGCCCGCGTTACAAAGAATTGTTTTATAGCCGTGTTTAAAAAGTTGATCTTCTATTTTAGAAACTAATTCTCCAAAAAAAGGATTAGAAACATCAGGAAAAATTAAACCAATTAATTTGGTTTTCTTGCCTTGTAGAGATCGAGCAACTGAATTAGGTTGATAATTTAACTCTTTCATTGCTTCATGAACTTTTTTACGTGTTTTTTGACTAATATAGCCGTAATTATTAATTACGCGTGAAACTGTAGTAACAGAGCAGCCTGCTTTGGCAGCTACATCGGTTAATTTGACCATTGTTATCTTCCTATAGTATAGAATTCATGCTCCATAGTCGTCCCGTGTACTTAGTATCTTTGTCAAAAGCAATTTTTTGGTTTGGAGTTGGTGCAAAGAATCTTAAAGTTGCAACATGACGACCATTATTGATGAAAATTTCGCATAATGAGCCATCGATGAAAATATCTAAATCTAGATCTTGATCATCTTTCAGGTCAATTGTTCTAGTTGCTCCATAATCCGGGTTAACAGCTGGACCACTTGAAGTACGATCAATTGTTAATTTTGCGTTTTTATCTGTATTAAAATCAAGTACTAGACTTGATGATAGATCTTCATTAGAAGCTAAGTGTAATTTTCCACTTTGACCAGCTAGTAAGTGAAGTTTTAGTTCATATTGCTTACCAGCTGCTTGACTAATTATCTTTTCATTATTGAGCTGTTTCTCATTATGACGTAATTTCTTAATTGCGTCTACTGGATGTTGATATAACGCCCCATCTTTAATTTCTAATCGCTTAACTTGACTGTAGCAATTAGCCCAGTTTTCTTTATCAGTTGGATAAGTACAATCTGGAAGACCAACCCAAGAAATGGCATAAGAATTTCCATCCGGTGCATTAAATGCTTGAGTGGCATAGACATCAAAGCCATCATCTAAATTAGCTGGATGGTCTTGAAGAGGAGTAAATTTTGCTTCACTTAAGTTAATATCTTTTCCGATCCAGTACATATTTGGATAAATATTTTTGTAGTCAGCAACTGACTTATCTAATCCTTGAGGACAGAAAATTAAAACAGGATAATTATTAACAAAAACTAGGTTAGGACATTCAATCATATAGCCCATTTCGTCTTTGCCTAAGTCTAAGTATCCATTTTCATGCCAATTTTTGAGATCAGTTGATTCATAGATATCAATGTGACCCTTCTTAGTCTTAGCATCTTGGGCCCCAAGTAAAACATAATATTTTCCATCATGTTCAAATAATTGTGGATCACGGAAGTGTTCACTAACATGGTCTGGAGGTAGGATTGCGGCATCCTTAGGTTTAGTAATATGATTATCTTTATCCATTTCCGCAATTACTTGATAAGGAATTCTAGTCCAGTCTTTGTCGCGGTGATTCCCTGTATACATTAATAGAAGTTTTCCATCATGTTCCATTGCTGAACCTGAGTAGGCACCTGCATTATCTAAATCACTATCTGGATCAATTACTGAACCAAGATAATGCCAATGCACTAAGTCCGGTGAAGCATAGTGAATCCAAGATTTAACTCCATGAACTGGTCCAAATGGATAAGACTGACAAAATAGATGGTACTCACCATTATAATAGGAAAATCCATTAGGATCATTGATTAATCCAGAAAGTGGGTGGATATGATAGTGCATTTGATAGGGAGACGTTGCAGCTTGAGCTTGAAGATTTAATAAAGTCTGTGCATCCCAATCTTTATATTTGCGATAACGTCGTTCTCTTGTCCATTCCATAATTTATTCACCTCATTGAATATGTAAACGCATTCTTATATAAGAATGTTAACTTAAAGCTGGTCTATATGTCAAACGAATAACAGTATTAAACTAGTATTTTAAAAAATTAGAAATTAAAATGTTTCAAAATAATAACATTTTTTATGATAAGCGCTTGACATAATCTTGAAATGCGCTATCATAATACATGTAAATATTTAAAACGCTTACACATTTTCAAGGAGGAGACAGACATGGATCACAAAAAAGTTGCTGAAACAGTTATTGAAGCTGTTGGTCGCGACAACTTAGTAGCCGCTGCTCACTGTGCTACGCGTCTACGTTTAGTCTTAAAAGACGATAGTAAAGTAAATATGAAAATGCTTGATAGCGATCCAGATATCAAGGGTACTTTTAAAACTAACGGTCAGTTTCAAATTATTATTGGACCTGGGGATGTTAATAACGTCTACGATGAATTAATTAAAATGACAGGTCTATCAGAGCTTTCAACTGATGATTTGAAGAAGGTTGCTCAAAAGGATCAAAAGTTCAATCCAGTAATGGCCTTTATTAAGCTTTTATCTGATATCTTTGTTCCTATTATTCCAGCATTAGTAGCCGGTGGTTTATTAATGGCCTTGAACAACTTCTTAACTTCTCCAGGTTTATTTGGAGCTAAGTCAGTTGTTCAAATGGCACCTAGCGTTAAAGGATTATCTGAAATTATCCAGGTAATGTCCGCTGCTCCATTTATTTTCATGCCTATCTTAGTTGGTATGTCTGCTGCTAAACGTTTTGGAGCTAACCAATTCTTGGGTGCAACTATTGGTATGATCATGACCACTCCAGCTTTAGGTGGAGCGGGTAAATATTGGGATATCTTTGGTTTACACGTTTCTCAAACTAATTACCAATACCAAGTTATTCCAGTCCTAGTAGCAGTTTGGCTTTTAGCTTTCTTAGAAAAGAGATTCCACAAGTGGCTACCATCTGCAGTTGACTTTACTTTCACACCACTTCTTTCAATTATGATCACTGGTTTCTTAACTTTTACAATTATTGGACCAGTCTTTAAAGGTGTGTCAGATGCAATAACTACTGCGATTGTTTGGCTTTACAATACTACTGGTGCCTTTGGTATGGGTATCTTTGGTTTATCTTACTCAGCTATTGTTACTACTGGTCTTCACCAAAGTTTCCCAGCAGTTGAAACTCAACTTTTAGCTGAATATGCACGTGGTCGTGGATCCGGTGACTTTATCTTTGTTACCGCATGTATGGCTAACGTTGCGCAAGGTGCTGCTACATTTGCTATTTACTTCTTAACTAAGAATGAAAAGGTTAAGGGCTTAGCAAGTTCATCTGGTGTTTCTGCATTACTTGGTATTACCGAGCCAGCTTTGTTTGGTGTTAACTTGAAGTACAAGTTTCCATTCTTCTGTGCTTTAATTGGTGCAGGTGTTGGTGCTGCTTTTGCCGGCTTAATGCATGTTACTGCCGCTGCTCTTGGCTCAGCTGGTTTTCTTGGATTCTTATCAATGGTTCCAAAGAGCATCCCAATGTGGGCACTTTCTGTAGCAATTAGTTTCATTGTTGCCTTTGGTTTAACCTTTGTATATGGTAAACGTCACTTTAAGGAAGACGTAGTAGAAGAATCCGGTACTGTTGAATCTGCTGGTGATCAAGTAGCACAACAAGAAAAAGCTGAACAAATTATCAAAGAAGATAAAGAATTACATGATGAAGTAATTGCCGCTCCTGTTTCAGGTAAGGCAGAAAGCTTGAAAGATGTAAATGACCCAGTCTTCTCTACTGAAGCAATGGGTAAGGGTGCTGCAATGGTACCAAGTGAAGGTACTATCTACTCCCCAGTAACTGGTGAAATTACAGTTGCTTATGAAACTAAGCATGCTTATGGAATTAAATCAGACGAAGGTGCAGAAGTTCTAATTCATATTGGTATTGATACTGTTAACATGAAGGGTGAAGGATTTACTACTGATGTAAAACAAGGCCAACATGTTGAAAAAGGTGAAAAGCTTGGAACAGTTGATTTAGATGCTGTGAAGAAAGCAGGATACGATACAACTGTCATGACTGTAATTACTAACACTACTAGCTATGCAAATGTTCAACGTATTGATGGCGTAGAAAAGAAGCATGGTGACGACTTAATCGCAGTTACTAAGAGATAAATTTTATTAATAAAATGAAATAAGCTCATTTCCGTTTTAGGGGATGAGCTTATTTTTGTGAGTAAGATAGAATATAGATATAAGATTAATTAAATTAACAGAAAGGTTCAAAAATTGTGACTAATCTTCACGTAATTCAAGCAGATATCACCAAATTAAAAGTCGACGCAATTGTTAACGCCGCTAATCGTACCCTTTTAGGCGGCGGAGGGGTAGACGGTGCTATTCACCGGGCTGCTGGCCCAGAATTACTAGCAGAGTGTCGAACGCTCAAGGGATGCGACACTGGGGAAGCCAAGATAACTAAAGGCTACAATGTACCAGCTAAATATGTTATTCACACTGTAGGACCAGTTTATAATCCTAATTTTGCTCAAAAAGATGCAGAACTTTTAGCAAATTGTTACCGCAATAGTCTCAATCTGGCTAAAAAGTATAATTTACATTCAATTGCTTTTTCTTGTATTTCAACTGGTGTATATGGCTATCCAAAAGAAGAAGCTGCCAAAATAGCTGTTGAAACTACAAGAAGCTGGCTTAAACAACAAAAATTTAATATTAAGGTCTACTTTTGTGTATTTGATTCAGAAAATAAAGCCATATATAATAAATTAACGTCTTAACTAAAGTGAGGAGTTTTAGATGAGTTTAAAATATGCAAAACGAAGTCAGGTGATTTGGTTTGCTATCTTAGCTGCAATTAAGGCTTGTAATATCTTATTTGTGGCTTATATGATCAAGATTATGCTGAATGTGGCATCATCGCATTCAAAGGATGTAATGCACTTGGTGCGTTTAGCAGCTTTAACGGCTTTAGGGCAGCTATGCTTCATGATGAGTAATTTCATCTATGAGCGTGTAAAAATGGGGATCATTCGTGATGTTAATATGGTTTTCAAGCAGGCTAATTTACAATATTTGGTTGACCAAGGTGAACCAGATATAAAAAATGGTTTGTCACTTATGACTAATGATTTGAAACAAATTGAAACAAATCGAATTACAGCTCAACTTGATATGATTTATCAAGGTCTAACTTTTATTGGATCATTAGCTTTTGCCTTATATAATTCCTGGCAAATGACTATTATTTTTGTAGTTGCGATGGCGGCTCCAGCTGTTGTACAAATCTTTACTAGTAGAATTATTACCAAAAAATCTAAAATTTGGGCTAAAACAAATGCTAATTATACTCAGAATGTTTCTGATTCATTAAATGGGGCTCAATCAGCTAAACTCTATAATGTTAGAGATAATATTGTCGTAAGAGCAACAAAATCAGCTCAAAATATGGAAAATGCTCTGCGAAATATGAACTTAACTCAAGCTTGGGCCTTAGAATTAATTTATTCTGCTGCTGAATTATTCTGTTTCATTATTCCATGTACGATTGGTGGCATAATGATGATGCAGGGAAGCTTAAGTGTTGGTACCTTATTTATGATGGTAGATTTGGCAATGAACTTTATTACGCCAGTCGTAACCTTGTTTAATGAATTTAATCAAGTTAAATCAACTGTTCCAATGTGGAAGAAAACACAAAAAGCCCTTAATTATGAAATAAAAGAAAATTCAGAGAAAGCCAAGAAGTTTGAAGGACTATATGTAAAAAATCTTTCGTATCAAACTAAGTCAGATAAGCATACAATTTTTACAGATGTTAATTTACAAGTTAAACCTGGAAAAAAGATTCTGCTCATGGCCCCAAGTGGTTGGGGCAAAACCACTTTGTTGCGCCTAATGCTTGGTTTAAAGAAGCCAGTAAAGGGTAAAATTTTGATTAACGGAAAGAATGTAACTGGGGACTGGGCAAAAGCTCATAATTATTTCTCTTATGTTAATCAAAAACCTTTTATGTTCGATGATACGTTGCGGTTCAATATTACCTTAGGTAGAAAGGTTAGCGACGAAAAATTAAAGGAAGTTATTCATCTAGCTGGTTTAGATGAATTAGTCAAAAAAGAGGGACTTGATCATAAAGTTGGCGAAGCTGGCAATGGGTTATCAGGTGGACAAATCCAACGAATTGAAATTGCTCGTGCCTTATTGTCAGGACGACCAATTTTATTAGCTGATGAAGCTACGAGTGCTCTAGATCCGAACTTGTCTCTAGCAATCCATGAAACTCTTTTGAAAAATCCTGATGTTGCAGTAATTGAAGTTGCTCACAAAATTTCACCAAAAGAAAAAGCGATGTTTAATAAAATTGTTCACTTAGACATGAGTGAAGGAAGTAAAAACAAAAATAATTAAAAATAAGCTTGAGAAGTTTTATACCTCTCAAGCTTATTTCTTTAGTTTAATTTTGCAAAAAAGTTAGTGAAGATTTTTTCTTGCTTCGGATCGTTTAATAGCTTATCTGGTCGCCATTGAATACCTAACATTGTTTGATCAGTTGATTCGATAGCTTCAATAATACCATCAGGAGCAGTAGCAACAATATTAAAGTTGTTGGCAATCGTCTTAATAGCTTGATGATGATGGCTATTAACGTAGGGATGAGTTCCTACAGCTTTAGCAAGTTCACTTTCATCAGTTACATTAACGTGGTGACTTTCTAAAGAGAGATCATTTGGTTGAATATGTTGAACACCTGCACCAGAATTTTGAGCATAAATATCTTGGAAAAGTGTACCGTTAAAAGCAACATTTAACATTTGCATTCCGCGGCCAATTCCTAAAATTGGTAAATTGGAATCATGGGCATTTTTGATTAAGTTTAGCTCAAATTGGTCTCGATGTGGATCAGTTTCTCTAAGCTCAGGAAGTGGCTCTTCATTATAAAAAATTGGTGTGATGTCAGGACCGTCGCTAAGAATCAGAGCATCGAAGTTGATACTAGGCACTGGCATCGTCTTTAAGCTTACTGGAGCAAAGACAAGAGGAAGAAATCCTAGTTTTACAACAGTGTCAACAACACTTCGATCAATAATTACCTCATTATTTTTAATACCTGCAGTAATACCGATAGTTTTCATAAAGAAACACTCCTTTAACAAGTTAGGCATTGCGAGATTGGGAAGAAAATTGCATGATTAAATAATTAATCAGTAAGGTAATCCCAGTTGCTGCAAATACCCATTCATAAGTAAACATACCAGAAATAGTTGAACCTAGTAAAGACCCCAATACTGCCCCAACTGCTTGGAAGGATTGATTGTAAGAAAAGACCCTACCAAATGCTTCTGGTGGAACATTCAAAGTAAGAATTGTTTGAGCAGCTGGAAGTAAGCCAGCACTGATAATTCCTAATAAGAAACGCCAGAAACCTAATGACCAGGCATTAGGAATAAAAGTCATTGGAATAAATAAAATAGTAGCAATTAATAATCCCCATCGCAAAACTTTTTCAGCACCAACACGATCCATTAAGTGACCAATATGTGATGCAGAGAGCATTGTACCAAGACCGGGTGTAGCCGCAACAATCCCGGCGATTAGGGCAATATTATTACTGTGTGGCATTAAAGATTTAACATAAAGAGAGACAATGGGATCGATAGACATAGTTGAAGATTGAACAATCATTGTAGTTACAAACATAATGATAATTAACTTAACATTAGGTAAGTCTTGCAGTATTTGTCCCATTGGTTTCATCTTTTCTCGGGAAACTGGTGTGAAGTCCTCTTTTACTAATAACCATGTTCCTAAGAAAGTTAGAAACATTAGTCCGCCAGTAATAAAGAAGGGAATGCGATAACCGAATGCGCTTGATAAAGCACCACCAATTAGAGGCCCCACTAAGTTACCCGCAGTTCCTGCAGTCATCATTTGACTCATTACCCAGCCACTACGCTGATGCGGTGTCTCACCTGCCATGAGCGCCGTTGCGTTATTGATATAACCTGAAAATAAGCCTTGTAAGAAGCGCATACAGATAATGAAAAGAGCACTTTGAGCTAAGCCGGTAATAAAGATGGTTAAACTCATAACGCCAGCAGCACGCATGCACATTAATTTTCTACCTTTACGATCGGCTAAATTACCCCAGTAAGGGGAAATAATGGCCTGGGCAATAAAAGTCATGGCAAATGCTAACCCTGAGTAAAGGTTTAATTGTAGTTTATTATAATGACCTAGTTCAGCCATAAATAAAGAAATAAATGGCATTGTCATTGAATAACCTAATCCTGTAATAAAACAGCCAAGCCACAGAGTATAAAAAGTTTTATGCCAACCATTTGGTAAAATGCTGGCTTGTGATTTATTCACCTAGTCATCTCAATTCTAAATTACTTTTTAATTTATAATAGGATTATTTTAGCACAGTGTTTTAAAAGTAATTATTTTTAACTTGTTTAATTTTCTTAAAAAAGTAATGCGGATAGTCTTCTAACATGCTAATATTGATTAGCACAATAAGGTAAAGGTAGAGAATAGTGAATAAGATGGAAGATTCTAAAGATAAGAAAAAAGTTTTAACTAGAGAAGAGTATCGAAAGCGACTAGCAAGCCATGGTAAAGTGAACGTTTGGGACTTGTTCTTAAACCGGCCATACATTTCAGTAGCTTTAATTGTGCTAGCAATTCTATTTATTATGACCAAGTGGTGGCTTGGTCTAGTAATTTTAATAATTGCTGCAATTGCTGGAGCATTTATCATTGTAAAAAGTAAAAACCCTGACAGAACTCTTAGTTTGGAATTTAAATTAGGTGGGAATAAGACACTTCATTTACTTAAAGCATTGCAGTTAGGAGCTTCAATGATCATGTTTTTGTCCACTTATATGCGACAAGTTGTTACTATTAATTTTCAAACTACTGGCTCACAAGATATGTTAAAAATGCTCCAAGGTGCGGCTGCTAGCACCAATAATGTTTATGCGGTTCAAGGAGCAAATGTAGTTGGATTACTTGATAGCTTATTAGGGGGGAGTTTATGGGGCACCTACCGCTATGCGACAAATAGTGGTCAATTTATGAATGATCCGACAGGTAGATGGATTATGATTTGGACTTTCCTTTTAATGGTAGCCCCTGCTATTTGTGTTTTGGCACAATTCTTTAGAGAACCGTATTCACGTCGTGCTATGTTGGTGGGATCTGGTATTTCAACAGTGTTATTTGTTCTAACACCAACCTTAATTCATCAATGGGCATATCAATTTGCCATTAACCATCAAATTAATCCAGCACAGATCGGTCAAATGTTTAGTGTTGGCTATATGGCCTATTTTGGCATGGGATGTAGTATTCTAGTATTTGTAATTGCTATTATTCGCAGCATTAAACGAGATAAATTTTAATGAATGAAGATAAAATTGCTACTATAATTTAGGTAGCAATTTTTTATTTGGAGAAAAAAGATGAGTTTTGATCGAAGAAAAGTAGAAATTAACAAGCAAATGATTTTAATGCCCATTAATACTGGTGTAAGTGAAAAAGATATTTTAAAGCAAGCAGAGGAAATAAAAAAACTACAGCCTGAGATGATGGAGTGGAGAATTGATTATTTTAAAGACGTAGTTTTGATGAATAGGTTACTTGAAGTTGCAGGAAAAGTGAAAAATGTGATGGGGACTATTCCTATTTTAATTACATTTCGTAGCCAAAAATTCGGCGGCAAAACTGAATTAGATAGTGAAGATGCATATTTAAACCTAGTAAAAATTATAATTGATTTTAAATTGGGATATGCCGTTGATATCGAGCAAGGACATGTGTCGGATAGAGTAAAAGGGTTAATTAAAGATGCGAAATCTAAGGAAGTACAAGTGGTACTTTTTTAGATAAAAAAAACTCTTTCGGAAAAGTGACCGAAAGAGTAAAGTTAAGGAAAGCTACAAAATGTTATATGAAAGCGCTTCAATCGCCTTCATAGATTATTATAGTAGAGTGTGAGCTGAAGTGCAAATATTTTTTCAGAGATGAGGAATAGATTTGAATAACGATCCACTTATATTTGAATTTGCGATAGCTAAAGATAAACCATCTAGTTTTAATGGTAGTAAGGATATTACCTGTCCTTTTTGTGATGTGGAAAATTTAAGGGATATTTATCAAACCAATGGTCCAATGATCTGGCTGGCTAATCGTTTTCCAACTTTAAAAGATACAAAACAAACGGTATTAATTGAATCAGATGAACATCATGGGGATGTTGCTACATATTCACAAGAATATAATCGCCGCTTAATGAAGTTTGCTCTTGAATGTTTCGACAAGATTAGGCAAAACAGAGAATTTAGATCAGTCCTTTGGTATAAAAATTTTGGACCTAAGTCTAATGGATCACTGTCTCATTCGCATATGCAAATTGTTGGTTTGTATAAAGAAGATGGCTATAAATATATTCATGAAAATAATTTTACTGGAATTACTGTTTTTAAGACAAATAATATGGAAGTTAATTTCGCGACACATCCAGTTCAAGGCTTTCAGGAATTAAATGTTAATTTAATAGATAAAAACGGCTTAAATCTTTGGGCGGATTGGATTCAATACGCTATCCGTTATACTTTAGAAGAGATGTATGGGGGAAAATGTGATTCATATAACCTGTTTTTCTATCCCAATAAAGGCGGAATTTGTTGTAAAATTATCCCACGTTTTTATGCGCCGCCTTATTTTGTAGGATATAAATTATCTGAGTGTAATGATAATAATACCTTGAGAAAAGAAGCGAAGAGATTATTAAATTTTGTACAAAAATCTTGAAATAATATTTCAGTACCTTAAAATGTTGAATAGAAATAGAGGTACGTTATGGATTTATCTACTAAAGTTTTAAACAATTATCCTAATTTTAAGGGAGCATCTAAAAAGATTGCCGATTATTTATTGGCTCATCCAAAGACTTTTTTACAAGAAGATGCACAAGGCTTGGGGAAAATTACTAAAACTAGTGCTGCTTCGATGATTCGTTTTTGTCAACAATTGGGGTTTAAGGGTCTAAAGGATTTTCAAATTCAACTTGCTCAAGATACACCACAAGAAAATGAGAATACAATTGAACCGATTGTGGATAATCATGATAATCCACATATCGTTTTACAAAAACTTCTGTCAAGTATTGAACATAATACTGAAAAGACAGCTCATTTGATTGACGGAATGGCCTTAAATCAAGCTATCAATTTTTTGAAAAATGCTGATCGAATCTATTTAGCTGGTGTTGGTGCATCCAGTTTACCAGCTCAAGATCTTTACTATAAATTTATTCGTAGTGATAAAAATGTCATTTTTAATCAAGATATTCATATTGCATTAGAGCGGATTTGTTATTCACATTCGACAGATGTTTTGGTCATTTTCTCTTATAGTGGACTGACTCAAGAAATACTATTACTGGCTGAACAAGCACGTAAGAACCATACTCCGATTATTGCTATCACTCGTTCTCATCAGTCTCCCTTGGTTGAAATCAGTGATGTGGTTTTAGGTGTATCAACCGATGAAAAGCTGCTTAGAGTAGGTGCGATAAATTCACTTTTTTCTGAAGTGTTTGTCTCAAGTGTTTTATTTTTAGCAACGATTAATCAAGATTTGCCTCGATTGGAAGAAAAATTTAAAGAAACAGAACTAGTAACTAATCAATTAAAACAATTAGATGAGTAGTATTCTAATAACGAATTAAATAAAGGCTGTAATCTACCAGAAAAGATGCACTTAAGCATCTTTTTCTTTTGAAATTAAAAGCTATCTTGATATAGGATAACAAAAAGTTTTAAAATAACTTTATAATAAAAGATACTGACATAATATATAAGATAACATAAGTTAAGTTTTGTCTAATTCTAATAAGAAAGGCGATTGCTTTATGTTAAAGGATGGAATTACTGAAATTATCCAAAGGTATGATATTGATGCAGGTGTAATTGTTAAATATGGCGATCAAATTATGTATCAACATCAAGCTGAAAAAATTTTTCCAGCATTTGATTGACTTAGCTATTGCTGCATATATTGAAGATCAGTGGAAAAAGACCCCTGAAGTTGTGGATGAAAAAATGGAAGTTACTAATCTTTCTCGTGTGCGTGGCGCTGGTATTATTGGTGATTTACGTCGTACTAATTGGAGCGTTCGAGACATAGTTTATTTAACTAGTGCACTATCGTATAATGTAGCTACTAATCTATTAATTGAAGAATTTGATATTTATGAAATTGATGAGTGGTTAAAACAGAATTATCCCAGCATCCGATTGGGAAAAGAGTTAATGCGCTATTCGACTAACGGTCAAGATAACGAATGTACAGCTATTAGTATTGATAAGTTAATTACATATTTAATGACTACTCAAAATCTTTTTTGTGCTTTAGTGCGTAAAGGGTTAAGCAATCATACTATTCCAACAGATTTAACTTTTTATGGGGACAATCTTCTTACCTACAATAAACTGGGACGAGATCGTCAGGCACGCCATGAGGTTTGTGCTTTTATGACGAAAAAAGCGCCAGTATTTTGCACGGTTTTGAGCAGTTATGAGGGAAGAAATATAGAGGATATATTATTCTTTCAAGAATTAAGTAAGTTGATTTTCTCACATGTGAAGAGTGCTGACTTTGAAAAATAGGAATCCGAAGAATAGATAAGGATTCCTATTTTTTATAAAATAAATTGCAATGGTAGAAAATAGGGAGTGGAGGAATAATTTTTGAAAAATATTTTTCGAAAAATAGATATGTATTCTAAAAATTTTAGAATACATTGGCTAGAGTATGTCGCTTTGTTTATCGGAATAGATATTTTTACGCAGATGCTAATCATTCCGTTATTCAGATATGTAACGACTGGAATTTTAAAAGCTAGTGTAATTCCGTTTGTTTCATACCAAAACATTGTTATCATTATTACCACGCATACTGGAGTTGCCCTCCTACTAATCTTGGAATTAGTTATCCTGCTTTTAGTAATTTATGGTGTATTTGCCTTAATATTATTGGGAATTAGAGAAATTTCTCAGAATCAATTTTCACTTAAATTACTATTTAAAGAATTATGGCAGACATATCGTTCTGTTCGAGTAGGTTCCATCTTATTACTAGGCTTATATTTTTTATTAATTGTACCTTTTGCAGATATGGTTTATCGAACGCCGTTATTAGCCAAAGTTCAAATTCCAGAATTTATTTTGGATTTTATGACTAGAAACATTTGGCTGATTAGTGGATTGATAATTTTTTATTTGCTAGCTTTTATTTTTGGTATCAGATTGATTCTGACGCTTCCCTTGATGATTTATCAAGAAAAAAAGACATGGATTGCGATGAAAGAAAGCTGGAAATTAACTAGCCACAAAAATTGGTGGACCCTCTTAAGTAGCTTATTAGTTGCAGGAATTTGTGTTAGCGTAATTTTAGTTAGCTGCAATTTAATAATTTATTTCTGTCAATTGGGATTAGATCATTTGCCAGAAAAGCTTAGCTTTAGTTTTGCTATTTTTAATCTGTTACTGGTTCAGATATTCAGTGAGTTAATTGCAATTTGGATTAGTGTTATTTCTATCTTAATTGTCGTCACACCGTTAAATAGTTTTAAGTGGGAAGATCAGAAAAAAGTAAAAAGTAAAAAGACAGTTAAAATAGTAGATTCCTGCTTAATAATCATTTTTGTATTGGCTGCAGGAATCAATAGTGCCTTGTATTTAAAGGGAGCGGATATGCAGCGCCCAGTCACTATTTCACACAGAGGTGTAAGTGATAAAAATGGAGTTCAAAATACTATCCCAGCTCTAGAAAAGACAGCAAAACTTCATCCAGATTATGTGGAAATAGATTTGCATGAAACAAAAGATAATCAGTTTGTAGTTATGCATGACGAAAATTTGAAAGAGTTAGCTGGCATTAATAAAACTCCAAAAGATTTAACTTTAAAGCAGTTGACCAGAATTACACTTCATGAAGATGGGCACCAAGCTAAAATCGCCAGTTTTGATCAATACCTGAAAGCTGCTAAGAAATTAAATCAAAAATTATTAATCGAAGTTAAGACAACGCCCAATGATTCTCCAAAAATGCTCCAGAATTTTAATCAAAAATATGGCAAGCTAATTGTTAAGCGTAAATATCAAGTTCAGTCATTAGATTATCGTGTTATTGAGGGATTACATCAAATTAACCCTAAGTTATTTGTCTTGTATATCCAGCCCTATAATTTTACTTATCCTCAAAGTGTTGCAGATGGGTATTCAATGGAATATTCTACGCTAAACAATGATTTTATATGGCAGGCTCAACTCCAGAATAAGCTGGTATATGCTTGGACAGTTAATAGTCCACAAATGATGATGAAGATGATGTATGACAATGCCAATGGAATTATCACCGATCGACTAGCTGAATTAAATGAGACAGTTAAAGATTTTGAAGATAGTCGTAGTTATGCTAATAAGCTATTAAACTTTATTTTAATATTGCCTGATGATAATAAATAATTAGGAGTAAAGCATCCCTTAGAAGGGATGCTTTTTTATGTAGAAGAAAGTATTTTATGCTACTATAGGTATATACCAATTTCAAAAATTTTTATTTTCAGCTGCTCTAAATAAACAGCAAATTGTTGAAGAAAGTAGAAAGGGTTAAAAATATGGTTACGAGAATAATTAGTGCAAATGCTAGCGAAATTTTAAAAATGAATGGTACTCAATTGAAACAAAGTATCAAGGCTAGTGAAGGTAGAACTGTTTTAAGTGAAAACGTGGTTACCGAGCCAGCAATTGATAATCTAACTACTTCAGAAATTGCGGCCGCTTTTGGAGCAGATTTAATTTTATTGAATTTATTTGATACCTTAAATCCTAAAGTAAGTGGCTTGGAAGTGGATAAACCAGAAAATACAGTTAAAAAACTTCAAAAATTAACTGGACGCCCAATTGGAGTAAATTTGGAGCCAGTTGATGAGAAAGCAGAGATGGAATCAACTAAATTGCAGATTTCTTCTGGTAGAACTGCAAGCGTTAAATCAATGAAAGCTGCTGAAAAATTAGGTTTTAATTTCGTTTGTTTTACTGGAAATCCTGGGACTGGTGTAACTAATAGAATGATCGCTAAAGCTGTAAAAACAGCTAAGAAAAATTTTTCAGGTTTAATTATTGCTGGAAAAATGCATGGAGCTGGTGTGGATGAACCAGTAGCTAGTGAAGAATCAGTTAAAGATTTTTTAGATGCAGGTGCAGACGTTATTTTGGTTCCTGCTGTTGGAACAGTTCCAGGTTTTACTAGTGAAGAATTAATTAAGATAGTAAAAATTGTTCATAAACATGGTGGACTAGTAATGAGCACGATTGGAACTAGTCAAGAAAGTTCTGGAGCTCAAACAGTTCATGATATTGCCTTACAAAATAAAATTTGCGGTGTTGATATCCAACATATTGGAGATGCAGGTTGGGGAGTAGTGCCACCAACGGATACTATTTTCGAATTAAGTAAGACAATTCGTGGGATGAATCATACGATTTCTCGGATGGCACGTTCAATTAATCGGTAAAAAGATAATAAATAATATATAAAAAGAAGATATCTTAGCAAAAGTTACTTTGATATCTTCTTTGTTTTTAATATTCAGTTTTACCTAAATCATCTTCTAGGCGGTGGAGCTGTAGACGTAGACCGTAGACAGAAAATTCTTCACCGTCTTCTTGGCGGTTAAGTTTAATACGTAAATGGTCTCCATCTTGTTCGAACTCCACTTCATTTCTAGTGTCAATCCAAGCTGCCTCTTCAACGTGAGGAACATGCTTTAATTCGATACTTTCTTCAAGTGGAATATGGATGAAAACGTAGCGTTGATATTTAGCAATGGCATTATAAAAGACATGAACATTGTCTTCATCTGCCTTTATTTCATGGTCAGCCCGACTTTCGTAGTAAGCATGTCCAAAGCGACTAATCCAATTACGCAAAGTTTCCATTGCAGGATCTGATTCGGCTTTAATTGATCCATCTGCGTTTAATTCAACTTCAAAATAGATATTCATATTGTCTAATCGAGCAGCGATTAATTTTGCTAGAACATCAGGAGAAATTAGTTTTTCTGCAGGTCTTTTTTGACAAAATTTAATTGCATATTTTTGACAAGCTGCTTGTATGTCTGCCATTTGTGCATCATTAGTATCTTTGATACTTACGCCTCTAAAGCCGCAGTCTCGTGCATGACGTACAAGAGCATCGGCATCAATTACACCTTTTGGAGCAACTTGATACTGCAATACAAGTCCAATATTTAAATCTTCTTTTTCACTCATTTTACTATTCGCTTTCTATGTCATATTCAAGATTGATTATAAGTGGAAAAGAAATTTTAAGCAAAGCAAAATGGTTTCACGTATAATTAGGGAGGACTATAGAAGGGACAAAGAAATGATTATTTTTAATATTATTTTATATATTACCATTGGTTTCATTGTTTATTTTGGTTACCAAACTGTACTTCATTATCATAAACATGAAAATGTTAATTTTCTCCGTGGCTTAATTATCAGTACACTTGTCTTAGCAGTGCTAGTTTCTTTACAAATTTACTGGGCACTCCCTAATATTATTGGCCTATTTTTATGGCTATTTATTATGTTCTTGTTTATTAGTGTGGCTGCTAGTGCTAGATATATTACCGCTAACTTGCAGGATAAGAAAAAAAGAAAGATAGAGCTAATTGCTTCTGCTGTTTTGGCAGTTATTAGCTTGATTGCTTTATTTATCGTGGTTGCCAATGTCAGATAATAATATGAAGATAATTATTGCTCCAGCTAAAAAGATGAGAGTTGATCAAGATGCTTTTTTGGTTAAATCAGAGCCTGCTTTTTTAGATAAGACTCAGGAGCTATTAGACTTTTTAAAAACAAGAAGTTTTAACCAGTTACAGGAGCTATGGAAGGCGAATGATAATATTGTTCGTACAAATCAAAATAATCTTGTAACAAGTGAACTTGATTCTAACTTAACTCCAGCACTTTTAGCTTTTTCAGGAATTCAATATCAGTATTTAGCTGGGGATGTTTTACCGCAAGAAGGATTAGACTATCTTCAAGATCATTTGCGTATTTTGTCAGGCTTTTACGGTATTTTGAGACCTTTTGATGGTATAATTCCCTATCGTTTGGAATTAAAAACTAAAATGACTGGCTTTAAATACTACAGTCTCTATAACTTTTGGAAAGATCTTCCGTATCAAGAGCTTTTTGCCGATACAGATACAGTTATTAACTTAGCGTCTTTAGAATATTCTCGTTTGATTTCTCCATATTTAAAGGATAGTCAAAAAATGATTACAATTAAGTTTTTGGAAAATAAAAACGGAAAGTGGAGACAAAGTGCTACACATGCTAAGATGACGCGAGGAGAGATGGTTCGCTTTGCGGCCAAAGAAGGAATTAATAGACCGGAAGATTTAAAAGAATTTTCTGATTTTGGTTATGTTTTTTCAGCAGCAGATTCCTCAAAGGAAAATTATATATTTAAAAAATTATAGAAAAAAAGAGAAATCAGATGATTTCTCTTTTTCTATATAAATTAAAACGCATTATTATTCTGTAAAAAATCCGCTGTTAAATTAACAGCATTTTTTTGATAGTTATCACTAAAACAATGGTCTGCACCTTCGATTAAGTGTAAAGTGCTGTTTTGATAAATTTGATCGTATTTCTTTGAGGCATTAGGGGAAACAACGGTATCATCTGTACCGTGGATTAAGCAGACAGGTTTAGTAAATTGAGCAGATACTTCATAAATAGGCAATTGTTGAGCAATGCGTAAGTAAAATCCACCTAGGGTTAAATCTTTAAAAGGGAGGCGGTCTGGGATATGGTCTGGATTATAGGTAACTCCTTGTGTATTACCTTCAAGAGCATCACTTTTTAAAGTGGCAGCTGGTGCTAGCAATACTACCTTTTTTATCAGATCAGGATAAAGCCCGGCTAACATTGAAGCAACAACACCACCTTGAGAATGACCGACTAGATAAATATTACGTACATGCGGATCTGTTTTAACGTAATTTAAAATGGCATTTGCGTCTTCAATTTCATTTAAAACAGTCATATTTTCAAACTTACCATCTGAATCACCATGGCCATTAAAATCAAAGCGAACACTAGCAATATTTTCATCCCGAAGACTGTTAGTAATTTCTTTTAGCAAAGAAGTATTACGGTTAGCGGTAAAACCATGAAAAATAATTGCCATATCATATATTTCTCCGAAAGGTTCTTCCCGAGTTCCAACTAAGTGTAATCCATCACGCTCAAGTGTAATTGTTGCCATATTAATGCCTACTTTCTTTTTGTCTAACTTTATTATAGTCTGACATGTGAGATAATTTAGTAGCTTAATAAATTTTTAGTATAATATTTTCTTGGATAAAATATAAAGGATTGTGATGAAATGGATCTGTTATTAGTAAGACATGGGGTTAGTGAACATAATACTTCAGATGTGATCTCCGGCGGTACTAGTAACCCTAACTTAAGCCAAGCAGGTGTTAAACAAGTAGAAGAAGTAAGTAAGTTAATTGACAATAGTAAACTTGATCGAGTATATGCAAGCCCATTAATTAGAGCTAAAAGAACAGCACAAATTTTAACTGATTTTCAAAAAGAGATTATTACTGATGACCGACTTAGAGAAATGAATTTTGGCTCTTGGGACGGCCAACATGCCGAAGAGCTGAAGATAAAATATCCTGATGCCTTCGATGATTTAGGAACTATTAATAGTAAATATGCAGAATACGCTGAAAATGGTGAAACTTTTAGTCAAGTAGCAGATCGAGTTGAAGAATTTTTATCTGAGATTCAACCCCATGCTAATGACAAGACAATTATGATTGTTTGTCACGGATTTGTGATTAGGAGTTTAATAGCTCGGTGGTTTAAACTAAAAATTGAAGATGTAATGACAGTAAGAAATGTTAGTTTTACTGAGCTTCATTTTGAAAAAAATGATATTGAGCGACCAAGATTAATGACCTTTAATCGGACGGAACCCTTGTATTACGGAATTAAGAGGTAATATGTTATGCGAGTAGTAATTTTACGTCATGGAACTACTGAATTAAATAAGCAAGGAATGATTCAAGGATCAAATGTTGATTCTGATTTAAGCAAAGAAGGGCGCGCTTATGCAGAAAAAGCTGCTAAGAATTTTGATCCTAGTCAATTTGATGCAGTATATGCAAGCCCGTTAAAGAGAGCGCAACAAACTGCAAGGATTTTTGTGGGAGATAAGACCCCAATAACAACCGATAAGCGAATTGAAGAACTAAATTATGGTTCTTGGGATGGAAAATCTTCTTTGGAATATCGTAAAAAGCATCCAGATGCTTTTAATAGCAACGGACTAATTAACGATAATATTTATAAGTATGCTTCAGATGTAGAAAAGCGTGAAGATTTTAGAAAAAGAATTGCTGCATTTTTTGACGATTTATATAAAGAACATGCTAATGATACAGTTTTGGTAGTTTGTCATGGTGTAGTAAGTCGAATGATTTGTGCTCATTTTTTAACTAATGGCGATATTAAGTATTTTGACCAAATGCAGAATTGCGGTCTAGCTGAATTAGACATTAATAAAGAATATGGAACTTTGGTTTACTATAACCGCGTCTTAGCATAATAATTTTAAGGCTTGTTTTTGATATCTTATCGAAATTAAGCTTTTTTTATTTCTAAGTATTGACACAATGTCACTTTAGGAATAGACTTAAGGCATATCAAAAGTGACATGGTGTCACAGGAGGAAGATATGGTTAGTGAAACTTTTATAAATCTTTCAGATGAAAAGAAGCAAAAGATTGTAGGAGCGCTTTTAAAAGAATTTAGTACTTATCCCTTAGCTAAAGCGCAAGTAGCACGCATTGTAAAGGATGCAGGGATTGCTAGAGGAGCATTTTATAAGTATTTTGGTGACTTGAAAGATTCATATACTTATCTCTATGGTCTTGCAATGAAAGATGTCCATATGGGACTTCCAACAAGGTTGAGAGATTTTGACCCTGAAGCTTTTTATAAGATGACAGTTGATTTTATTAATCAGACTGAGAATAGTATCTATTTTGATCTAATCAAACTACATCTTAGTCAGAATCAAGCTTTTATTGGAGATGATAAAAGGCAGAAGGAAGCTTTTCTTAATCTAAATTCTCAAGTTTGGGCTGCTATGGTTTTAACTCATGAAGCAATAGATTTAGCCCTATTTGATAAAAAGAATAAAGAAAAAATTCTAAAAAGATACCATGAAAGTTTATGTTTATTACAAAGGAAGTAGACAAAAATGTTTTTAGCTCTAAAAGAAATAAAATACGAGAAGCTGCGTTACGGATTAATTACATTGATGATTTTTTTAATTGCATATTTAATTTTTATGCTGTCATCATTGGCAGTAGGTCTAGCTTCAGAAAATACACAAGCAGTTAATAGCTGGCAAACTCAATCGGTTGTTTTGAATGATAATTCGAATGTAAGTTTGAGTCAATCTCTGTTAACGAAGGAAAATCTAAAAGATTTTAAAAAGACAAAGAATGATAGCTACATCGGGATAGTTCCGATTGTAATGAAAGAAAAGAAACATCAAACAGTTTCAGCTCAATTTATTGGGTTAAATAAAGATGAATATATCTATAAAGATCTGGAAGTAGTTTCTGGTCGTAAAGCAAAGCATAATGATGAAATAGCTGTTGATCAAATTCTTTGGAATAGAGGTTACCGCTTAGGAGATAAAGTAACCCTAAATGGTAGCGATCAAAAGTATAAAATTGTTGGTTTCTTAAAAAATGCCAAGATTAATATTGCGCCAATTGCTTATGGTACGATGGCAACGTGGAAGAAGTTAAGACCAATGGCTCCGAATGTTGAAGCTTCTGGAATTATCTCTAAGAATAACTTAGATTTTAAAGCTAAGAATGTTAAATCTTATGATAAGCAGACTTTCATTAATAAATTACCAGGTTATACAGCTCAAAATTCAACTTTTGAATTAATGATTGGTTTTCTATTTGTAATTTCGTTAATTGTGATTGCAGTATTTTTATACATTTTAACTATCCAAAAAATGCCAAATTATGCTGTTTTAAGAGCACAAGGTATCCCAAGCAAGACTTTAATTGGTGCTACTATTAGTCAATCATTAATTTTAGTAATTTTAGGTACGGTCTTAGCATATCTTTTGATGTTGCTTACTGTTAGCGTAATGCCAGCTACTGTACCGATTGATTTTGCCCCATGGATCATGATTTCAACATTTATAGGGATGATTTTAATGGGAGCAATCGGTGGATTAATTCCAATTCGTTCAATTCTTAAAGTTGACCCTTCAAAGGCTGTGTAAGGGAGGAAATTTATATGTCAGTAATTGAATTAAAAGATGTAAGCAAATCCTATGGTCAAGGAGATGCCAAGGTTAATGCTCTAAAAAATATAAACTTTGAAGCTCAAAAAGGTGAAGTTGTCTTAATTGAAGGACCTTCTGGCGCGGGCAAGAGTACTTTCCTAACAATTGCAGGAGCACTGCAAAAGCCTACTTCTGGTGAAGTATTTATTGGAGGAGATAACGTAACTAACTATTCTCCTAAACAAGCTGATGCACTACGTCTAGATAAAATCGGCTTTGTCTTACAGGCTTATAATTTAGTTCCTTATTTGACTGTTAGGGAACAGTTCATCTTAGTAGATAAGGTTAAAAAGAGCGGCAATCTAAGTAAAGAAGCGCTTGATGGATTGCTAGATGAATTAGGAATTTCTCAACTGGTAAATAAATATCCTAAGGAATTGTCAGGTGGTCAGCAGCAAAGAGTGGCAATTGCAAGAGCATTATATGCGGATCCAGCCATTATTTTAGCTGATGAACCTACTGCTTCATTAGATAGTGAAAAGGTTGAAGAAGTAGGAAAACTATTTAAGACTTTAGCTAAACAAAAAGAAAAAGCTATTATTCTAGTTACCCATGATTTAAGACTGAATAAGTATTCGGATAAGATTTATGAAATGTTAGATGGACGTTTGAACTTGAAAAAAGGTAATTAAGTATTGAATAATAAAGAAAGCGATATCATATATTTAAAAAGTGAATAAAGTGAGATTGTAACAATATTTTGCACAAAACCCACTTGTCTCTAGTTTAAGAAGGGACAAGTGGGCTTTTTTGTATGTTAAGGAGGTACGATGAAAATAATAAGAGTTTTAAATAATAGTGCTGTTATTAGTGAAAACCAGGAGCATGAGTAGATAATTGCACTTGGTAAAGGAATTGCTTATGGAAAAAAAGCGGGGGATGAGTTTGATAAACAAAAAATGTATAAAATTTTCACACCCTTGTCTGACAATCAAAGAAAACTGCTATTAGAAATAATCCATGAAACAGATCCTATTTTCTTTCAAATTGCACAAAAAATTGTTGATAGATTGAAATTTGAAGAAAATATTGAACTGGCTGATAGCGTATATATAACTTTGACAGATCACTTAGCTACAAGTGTAGAAAGAGCAAAGAAGGGATTGTATTTAAACAATAAATTTATTTGGGAAGTAAAAAATTATTATCCAAAAGAATATCAATATGGTTTATGGGCTTTAAAGTTGTTAGACGCACAATTTGATTTGAGTTTTCCAGAAGACGAAGCTGGATTTATTGCAGTACATATCATTAGTGGGGAGTTAGAAAATGATATTAGTGATTTTAGTAAATCAGTAGATTTTATCAAATCAATTACTAAAATTGTTAGATATTATTTTCACATTAATATTGATTACCAATCTTTGAACTATAACCGCTTTGCGGTCCACTTGAAATTCTTTTGGAAAGCTATGATGTATAAAAAGGATCAATCTAGTTTTGGAGATTTGAGCCAAGAAATTTTAAATGTAATAAAAAATAGCGATATTGAAGCATATAAATGTGCTTTGAAGATTAAGGAATATATTTTAGAAAAATATAATTATGAACTAAACAATGAAGAGATTATGTATTTAGCAATACACATTAATAAAATTGTGAGTGGAGAAGAAAAATGTATGAAAATATGAATAAGCAGATTATAGCTGCTGTTGGAGGAGAAGATAATATTCAGTCTGTTGTTCACTGTGCGACAAGACTAAGATTTGTTCTAAAAGATGAAAGTAAAGCAGATGATGCGGCAGCTGCACGAATTCCTGGAGTATTGCAAGTAGTAAAAAAAGCAGGACAATATCAATTAGTTATTGGTAGTACAGTTGAAGATGTTTATAACGATTTAGTTAAGATGATTAACATCGAAAATGGTGATAGTTATAAGTCAACACCTAAAGAAAAGAAGAATATTTTTGATACTGTAATTAGTGTGATTACTGGATCAATTGCTCCTGCTATCCCATTGCTTGCTGGAGCCGGAATGGGAAAAGTTTTGCTTTTGATTTTGACAATTAGCGGTTTGTTGTCAGATAAAATCCAAACTTATCAAATATTAAATTTAATTTTTGATACAGGCTATTTCTTTATGCCAGCGTTTATTGGATTTTCAGCTGCTAAGGTTTTTAATACTGATCAATATTTAGGTGCTTTTATGGGATTAGTAACTGAACATCCCATTTGGACAGCAATGGTTGCAGCTAAAAAGCCAGTAGATTTTCTTGGGATGCCAGTACAGCTAATTAAATATTCTTCTACTTTAATCACTGCAATTATTTCAGTTTGGATCATGTCTTATATTTATAAGTATGTAAAGAAATATACACCAAATATGGTAAAAATCTTTATGGTTCCCATGTTAACAATGCTTATAACTGCACCTTTAATTTTCCTAATTATTGGGCCAATATCTAATATGATCTCTGAAGGTATTGGATTTATATCTATGTGGTTATTCCACAATGCAGGAATTGTTGCTATTCCAATTTTGGCTGCAGCATATCCTTGGTTTGTATCTATTGGGATTCACAAAGCTTTAAGCCCAATTAGTATTCAATTAGTTGCTACACAAGGTTTTGATCCAATTATTCGTGTAGTTGCATTATGTTCAAATATGTCTCAAGCAGCTGCTTCACTAGCAGTTGGTTTAAAGAGTAAAAATAAGAAACTAAAGAGTTTAGCACTTTCATCTAGTGCAACTGCATACTTAGGTGGAATTACTGAACCTGCTCTATTTGGTGTTAATTTACCATTAAAGAAACCTATGTATGGAGCAATGATTGGTGGTGCAATTGCAGGTGTAGTTGCAAGTTTTATGAAAATTAAGGCATTTATTTATGTCACACCTGCCTTTTTAAGTTTGCCAATGTGGGTTTCTAAAACTGAAAATTTCGTTATTCAAGCTATTATTGTAATTATTGTTGCTACATTTATTGCTACATGGATGATTGGTTTTGATGATCCAGTAGATGAAAATAATCAAAAAAAGAAGTTTGATCAAGTACATGAAAAACATGATTTAAAGAGTCCTGTAAATTGGAAAGTAGAGCCGCTTAGTGAGGTAAAGGATGAAACATTTGCAAGTGGAGTAATGGGGAAAGGAATTGCTGTTATTCCTACGATTGGGGATGGCAAATTGATCCTATTGGTCTAAGAACTATATTAATTAATTTATACGATAGATATCAAAAGCCCCTATTTATTGTTGAAAATGGATTAGGTGCTAAGGATAGTCTGACTACAAGTGGAAAAATTCACGATGATTATAGAATTGATTATTTACGACAACATATTAAACAGATGTTAGTCTCTATACAAAACGATGGAATAGAGCTTATGGGCTATTGTATGTGGGGAATGACTGATATGGTATCAGCCATCGACAACACAAATTTCTAAGCGATACGGTTTAATATATGTTGATTTAGATGATTTTGGAGATGGAACTTATAAACGATACTTGAAAGATTCATATTTTTGGTATCAGAAACTTTTATCTTTTAAAAATAAAATTCCCAAAGATTTTTTAGACAAATAAAAAAGAATTCAGGTGCCTGTAGCAGGTACTTGAATTCTTTTCATTTAGTAATGCTTCAATTCTACAAATTAGGATCAATCTTAAACTGAAGTGGTGAATCTGCGGTCTGAGCAGTAATCAATTTGGCATTCAATTTTTGATAATTCTTAATAGCAACATCAGCTAATTTCTTATTAGCTTCGTTTACGAGCTCTACTTTTTTATACTTATCTTTTTCTTGAGTCAATTTCTTATCATATTCAGCTCGTAGTTTATTCAAAGATAGATTCGTTGCTTTCTGTGTATTAACTAAATTAGTTGCATATTTATTCCAATTTCGGTCTACTAAAACGCTAGCCATTTTAAATACCCAGTAAGCAGAATTAGTTGAAAATTCTTCTTTACCATATTTGAACATAGTTGGTACTTTAGTTCCTTGTGGATAAAAAGGAATGTAAACACTTTGTGCGGCAATTCCCATTGCTAGCCAATGAGTCATATCTTCTTCTCTAAGTTGCAGGAGGTGAGATTCTTGAGTAGTAGCTACAGCAATTGGACGATAGGCAGGTTGACCTTCGTTTTTAGAATTAGTTAGATCATACTGTGTCCCATTAAAGTGATCGCTTAAAACGCGTTGAGCGTCTTGAATAGATACAGGATGATCAGGCTTTCTAATAAATGGTAAATCAAAACTTTCTGGATCTTGATTTACGGAAGGCGTTAGAAGCTTTTGGCCACTCCAAACACGTGGAGTATTATAAGTTAAATCCGAATCATCATGTGTACCAAAAATTAATCTGAAATTAAATGGTTTATTTTTTGGCCAAAGATTATTTTGGTAAACAAATTCTTGAATTCCAGGAGAAGTTATAAAATTGTCTTTATCATTAAAATCAATGATTTGAATAGCTAGTTGATTAGCAACTACTGCGTATGAATCGTCAGGGATGCGTTGAGCAACATAATGATGGCCCGAACCAATTTCCATATACCAAGCTTCATCTCTATCTGCGAATAAAATCCCATCCGCTTCTGCTGCACCGTACTTTTGAACGATCTTACCTAAACGTTCTACACCTTCTCGAGCAGATTTAATATATGGTAAAACAATTGTTATCATTGCTTCTTCTAAGATACCTTTTTCTTCGTCAAAAGGATCCATAGCCATTACACGATCATTAGCATAGGCACTTTCAGTAGCGCTCATTGCAACGTGATATTCATTGATTCCATCTTCTTCAAATACTCCATATTTATCTGTCCATTCAGGAGTAGAAGAGTAAGAAAAACGTTCGTTAGGTAATTCCATCTGAAACTTATTGTCTTTTGACTTAAAAATGTTATTTTTAATTGTTTTATGTGAATTAAAAGCAAGATGCTTAGGCCAAGCAGTCTTAGCATCTTCATTTCGGCCGATAATAACACTACCATCTACAGTAGCGTTTTTACCGATTAAAATAGATGTACAAGATGAACGTCCAACGGGAGAAGTCATAGGTTTCACACTTTCTATTGATATAATATAATCTATATTGTAACGTATAAAACTTAAAAATAAGTGAGGGCATTGAAATGGCAGACTTACCAGAAGATAAAAAAATTATTCTTACAACTGATTACAAAGATAATACCATTAATATGGAATTTTCTGATAATTTAGTTGATAATCGTGAAAAAGGATACATTCTTTCAGCTGCATTTTTAGCATTTGCTGCAAATGAAGGACTAGATAAACAACAAGTTATTGAAATGATTAATTCCCATTATGATCAATTTACTGGGGATAATGATTCAAGTTTGTTTAAAAGATTATAGAATTTGATATAAAATTCTCCACATTTTCATATTTTTGTTATAATATAATCACGGAGAAAATAACATACGTTAGGAAATTCTGTTATTTTTAGATGATCTCGATGTGTTGATGTTGATGAATATGAATTAAGTGAGGTAATTAAAGTGGCTAGAAAGAAAGAAATAGATAAGCAAAGAATCCTGGATGCTGCTTATAAATTAGCAGTTCGTGGTGGAATTGAAAGTTTAACTGCAAGAAATATTGCTAAAGCAGTTAACTGCTCAACTCAACCAATTTATCTTGAATTTGAAAACATGCAAGATTTACGTAATCAAGTTTTAGCAAAAATTTCTGATGAATTGAAGTCTAACACTCTTCAACAGAACTTTACAGGTGAACCTTTGATCGATTTAGATCTTTCATACTTGTACTTTGCTAAAGAACATGTTGATTTGTTTAGAGCAATGTTTGTAGACGGTAAATTTGGAAATCAAATGATTGTTGATACTTTAATGGGACTTGGACTTGAAAAATTCAAGCAACAATTTGACGCAGAACAATTTTCTGAAGAAAGACTCAATCATATTGTGATTTCTAACTGGATTGCTGCTACAGGTTTAGCAACTCTTCTCATTAACAAGATGGCAAACTTTACACAAGCTCAAATGATTAGTGTTTTAAAAGCACAAATTCATGAAGCAATGTTAAATGACCGTCTTACTAATGTTGAAGAAAATTCACTATTTGCTGCCGACAGTGACGCTTCTCTTGAAGAACGTCTAGGTTAGTTTTAAAAATGATCAAGCATCACATTCACTGAAAGTGGTGCTTTTTTATTAAAATTAAAATATGTCTTTTAAAATAGTGAGATTAAAAAGTATAATTTAATAGAAAGATAATTAAAAGAAAGGTGACATAGAAATGAAACTCTTTGCCATTGTAGGTAGCAACGCCGATCATTCTTATAATCGCGATCTACTAAATTTTATTAAAAAGCATTTTACTGATAGATATGATATTGAATTGGGAGAGGTTAAAGATCTTCCAATGTTTAAAGAAGGAGTTGAAGAACCTGCTGCAGTAGCTAGCTTTGCTAAAAAGGTAGCTGATGCAGATGCAGTGTTAATCTCTACGCCAGAACAACAACACTCAGTTCCTTCATCCTTAAAGAGTGCACTAGAATGGCTTTCATCAGCTGAACATCCTTTTAAAGATAAGCCGGTAGTTATTGTGGGTACTTCAGTTTTACCACAAGGATCAGCTCGTGGCCAAAGTCATTTAAAGCTGGTGCTTTCCACTCCTGGCTTTGGTGCCAAAGTCTTTAATGGTGATGAATTTATGATGGGAACAGCTCCAGAACAATTTGACGAAAACGGAAACTTACCAGCTAGAACTGTTAAGTTTTTAGATTATTTCTTTGATGAATTTGATAGTTTTTATGCTGAAGTAAGTAAGTAGGAGGAACGACCCATGAAATTACTAGCAATTGTTGGTACGAATGCAGATTTTTCATATAATCGTTTTTTAGATCAATTTATGGCTAAACGGTATAAAGATCAGGCTGAAATTGAAGTATATGAAATTGCTGATTTACCTCGTTTTAAAAAAGAAGCACAACCAGATAGTAAAGTTGAAGAATTTAAAAATAAGATCCGTGAAGCAGATGGTGTGATTTTTGCTACTCCAGAATATGATCATGGTATTCCTTCTGCATTGAAGAGTGCAATGGAGTGGACGGGAAGCCATGCTCAAGGAAATGCAGATGTAATGAAGATGAAACCAGTAATGGTTTTAGGTACATCTTACGGAATTCAGGGAGCTTCAAGAGCGCAAGAAGAAATGCGTGAAATTTTGCTTTCTCCTGATCAAAGTGCAAATGTTTTGCCAGGAAATGAAGTTTTAATTGGTCATGCTGCAGATAAGTTTGACAAGAATACTGGAGACTTATTAGACCAAGAGACTATTCATGCTATTGATTTAGCATTTAATAATTTTGTTAAATTTGTTGAACAAGCTCAAAAATAAGTTAAAACCTTATTTTCCTATAGTACAAAAGAAACTAGGTAGAATTTTCTATCTAGCTTTTTTTGTCATTAAAGTTTATTATTTTAATGAAAGAAAGCATTTTCACAAAGCTTAGAAAAGAGAGATTTATATGCTCGGTTTTTCAGTTTACTTAGATAAAGATTTGACTGCAGATGATCATAATTATTTGCTTGGAATGAGGAATGCTGGTTTTAAGGAAGTCTTTACTTCATTAACCGGCTTAAAAGATGAAGCAGACGTAGTACTAAAAAGATTAGATCAGTTAACTAGCTGGTGTAAGGATTTAGAATTAAAGGTCATGGCAGATGTTTCACAAGATGATTTACATTATTTAGGCTATGATTTAGCGGATGCAGAAGAAATAAAGAAGCTTAATGTTACTGGGTTAAGAATTAACGATCAAGTATTAATGCGCTTTGTATCAAAATTGTCTAAAACTATGTGGGTATCTTTAAATGCAATTTACTTACAACCAGAAGATATTACTCATTTAAAAGAAGAGGCGGCTAACTTTGATCATATTAGAGCCCTATTTGATTTTTATTCCCAGCCAGAAACAGGAATGGATGAAAAGTGGTTTGAAGAAAAAAATCAATGGCTTCACAATTGTAATTTAGAAACAGCAGCTTTTATATCTGGAGATGGAGTTAAAAGAGGACCATTTTTTGCTGGAGAAACTACTCTTGAGTCACAAAGAGGCGTATATCCATTAGCAGCAGCTCTCAACTTAAAAGATTTGGCATGCAATAACGTCATTGTTGGCGATCGTCTAACTAGTGAAACGATTAAGTCTTTTGCGCGCTATACGAAGGATCATGCAATCACGCTTCATGTAGATGAAAAAAATACTTTTCTCAATGAAAATCAATGGCATAATTATTTGTATCTTGCTCAAGATATCGTTAGACTTCGTAGTGAAGGCGAACTTCCAAAATTTGAAGCGCAGGATTTACCTTTGGATCGACCTGTGGGAACAATTAGTATCAATAGCAATGGCTTAAATAGTAACGAAATTCATATTGCTAAGAGAAATTTACCTGTTAATAAAGATGGAAGGATTCTTGGAAGAGTCTGCGATGAAGAGTGTAGCTTGCTTCCTCATATCGAGCCAGGACAAAAAGTTATTTTTAAAAATTTAGAAAAGTAGGGATTACAAAATGATTAGGCCAAACATTTTACCACTGCAACATGTGCCAAATGCACGTGATTTGGGCGGTTATGTAGGTTTTGATGGTCGAAAAATTAAGATGCATCGACTTCTAAGAACAGGAAAGTTATGCCAAATGACTAAAGAAGATGAAACTTTTTTACTTAATTATGGCTTAACTAAAATTGTTGATTTACGCTCACCTAAAGAAATTGAATTAGCTCCTGATGTTGTGCCAGCAGGAGTTGAAAATATTGATAATCCAATTCATGGAAATCAAAGTGCAGAAACAGATCAAAAGATATTGCAATTAAAAAAGACCTATACTGAAGATCAATATGCTGGTTTTAAGACGATGTGTCACCAATACCATTCTTCTGTTAGTAAGGAATATTCTCAAAAAGCCTTTAATAGTTTACTTAACATCTTTGCTAATACTAAAGATGGAGCTATTATTTTTCATTGCTCTGAGGGAAAAGATCGTACAGGATTGGCTACAGTTCTGATCCTATATATTTTGGGCGTTGATATGGAAACTATCAGACAAGATTATCTATTTTCTAACTTAATGCTAGGAAATTATCAGGCTAAGATGAACCAAAAGATAATCGATGAAGGGGGAAGTGTAATTTTGCGTGCTAACGTTAGAAGTTTAGCAAGTGTCGCAAACGAATATTTGGATACAGCTCTCTTATTAATTGATGAAAAGTATGATGGAATAGATAGTTACATTAAAAATGTTCTTAAAGTTGATGATGAGATGATTCAAAGTTTGAGAGAATTATACTTAGAACCAAAGAAGGCATCAAAATGATAGAAAATTATGCTTCAACTCCAATTTCAAAAGTTGGTCGCGGATTAGGAACTGTTATTACGCTACAGGTTTATGGTGACCAGAATAAAAAGATTTTGGATCAGAGTTTTGATTTGATTGCCGGATATGAAGATCGATTAACGGTAAATCGAGACCATTCTGAGGTAATGGACGTTAATCATGCAGCTGGTATTCATCCCGTACAAGTTTCTGCAAGTACATATAATCTAATTAAGCTGGCTGTTTATGAAAGTAAACAAAATTTCGGCTTTAATGCTCTGATTGGACCAGTTGTAAAATTATGGCATATTGGTTTTAAAGGAGCCAATGTTCCAACTGATGAACAGATTAAAGAAAAGATGGGTCTAACGAATCCAGGAGATGTTAGATTAGATGATGATAATCAGACTGTTTTTTTAACTAAAAAAGGGATGGAGCTGGATCTAGGCGGAATTGCTAAAGGATATATAGCAGATAGAATTAGAGATTTATGGCGTGCTTATGATGTTCGTGCTGGAATTATTAATCTAGGTGGGAATGTCTTATTTGTAAACAGTTCTCCTAAAAGAGCAAGTGGGGAATGGATTCTGGGCGTGCAAGATCCGAAAAAGAAACGTGGTAATAATTTAACAACCGCTACTGTTCATGAATGTTCTGCTGTAACGAGTGGGACGTATGAGCGCTTTTTAGAAATTAATGGGAAAAAATATCACCACATTATTGATCCTAAGACTGGATATCCCGTTAAGACTCATGTGGCTGGTGTAACCTTATTTACTCGTGATTCTGTTCAAGCTGAAATTGAGTGTAAGCGACTATTTTTTGCTGGTGGTCCTATTCCGGGCTGGAAAAATGATAAAGCAGGTCGCTATGGTGCAATCTTTGTATATGACGATGATTCAATGGAAAGAATTGGTGTATAAAAAATAGGATTCGGTAATTCCGAATCCTATTTTTGCTGAGTATTTTAACCAACTGTTCGACTAATACCAAATATTGTCTTAAATACTCCATTTGACAAACCTGGTGTGTTATAAATAATTACTCGTAAAATTGGTGAATCAACTGTTTGTTGAATAAACCAAGGATTTTGAAAAGCCTGGCACATTGATAAGGCTACATAAACTAAGAAGTAAGCAGCAATAAAAGATACTATTGCTCCTAAAACATTGTCTAATAGATTACCGATTCCCTTTTTAGTACGATCACGTTTAGGCAGCCAACCCTTACAAATCTTTAAAATCATTTTACCGATAAACCAAATTACAAAGAAGGCTAAGAAGCGGTAACCGATTATTTCAAGACTAATATTGCCTGTTGTGGGAACAACCTTACCAGAAAATTGTTGATAGAACCAATTTCCCAAGCTATTTTGGCCTAGAATAGCTGCTGCAAATACAATTGCACCAAAAATCATATTAATAACACGTTGAGCAAATCCCAGTTGATATCCTTTATAAGTTTGATAACCGAGATAAAGAATCACAATAAGCGTAACAATCATGCATTTAACCCCTTTTGCTAATCATTATAGCTTATCGATTTTAATTTAAATACATATTTTTAAATACTTATTTGTTTTTTGACGATTCTTAAAAAATACTACATAATTAAATACGTTAGTTTATGATGATAATAGTGTTGTTAACCGCCTTTAATTGCGGTAAATTAGGAGTGTGAAACTAGGTTTCACAGGTGAAAAATGAATCCAGAAATTTTTGCAAAAGAGCTCGCAAAATATGGCTTTGAACTTAATGAGAAGCAAACAAAACAATTTGCGACATATTATGATAAATTAATTGAATTTAATAAAAAGGTTAATCTTACCAGAATTATTGATAAAAATGAGGTTTACTTAAAGCACTTCTTTGATAGCATTACTCCACTTTTAGAATTTCCAGACCTATTTAAAGGTGAGAAAACTTTATGTGATGTTGGAGCAGGAGCAGGTTTTCCTTCTTTACCGATTAAGATTTTGTGTCCTAACTTAAGTATCACTATTGTTGATTCTTTGGGTAAAAGATTAAAGTTTTTAGATGAACTTGTAAACGACTTAGGTTTAGATAAAGTTACTTTAGTTCATAGCCGTGCGGAAGATGCCGGTCAAAATAAAGATTTACGCGAAAAATTTGATTTGGTAACTGGACGTGCAGTGGCAAGAATGAGTGTTTTAAGTGAATATTGTTTACCACTAGCAGAGGTTGGTGGTTACTTAGTTGCTCTAAAAGGACCAAAGGCACAAGATGAATTAGCGGAAGCTAAGCATGCGATTGATGTATTGGGAGGAAAAGTAGAAGATGTGAAAGAATTAACCCTTCCTGATACAGATGATGACCGCACTTTAATTGTTGTTGAAAAAATAAAAGCGACCCCTAAGAAATATCCGCGTCAAGCTGGTACACCGAATAAAAAACCACTTTAAATTTAATTGGAGGAATAATTTATGGCATTTTCATTATTTGGCAATCGTCAAAAAAAGATCCTTGAAAGTAAGCAAGTTCAAGAAATTGAGCTCGATAAAATTATGCCTAATCGCTATCAGCCCCGTCATACTTTTAGTGATGAATCAATTGAAGAATTAGCTACTACACTAAAAGAACAAGGTTTACTTCAACCAATTATTTTGCGTAAGCCAGCTGATGGTCCTGAAGGTGAATATGAAATTATTGCGGGTGAACGTCGTTTTCGTGCTGCTCAATCACTTAAATGGGCAAAAATTCCAGCAATTGTTGAAGATATGGATGATGAAAAAGCAGCCTCTTTAGCCTTAGTTGAAAATTTACAACGTGAAAATCTTAACCCTATTGATGAAGCACAAGCTTACGTTCAATTGATGAAGGTTAATAATTTAACTCAAACTGAATTGGCAGAACAAATGGGGAAGACTCAATCTTATATTGCTAATAAGATTAGACTACTCAAGTTAACGCCAAAAGTGCAAGGGTTCTTAATTGATAAAAAGATTTCTCAACGTCATGGACGTGCACTTTTAGCTTTGAATGAAGAAGATCAAGATACTGCTGTTAGCGAGATTATTAAAAGTGGCTTAACTGTAAAAGAAACTGAAGAGATGGTAAAAGATCTTGATGGTTATTTTGCTGCTCAAGAAAAGGAAAAAGAAGAAGAGCTCGAAGAGAATAAGCCGGAACAAACTAAAAAGCCTAAGAAGAAAGTTCAGGTTCGGACAGCTAATGATTTTAAAGTACAAATAAATACAATTAAAAAAGCAATTAAGATGGCAAAAGATTCAGGAATGACCGTGAAATACAAGGAAGATAAAAAGGGTGATTCCTACAAAATTACTATTGAATTGCTTAAAAAGTAGGCAAAGGGAGTAAATATGGTTCAAATTATTTCGGTTGCTAACCAAAAAGGTGGCGTTGGTAAAACAACGACGACGATTAATTTAGGTGCCAGCATTGCAAATCATGGTTATAAAGTTCTAATAGTTGATATTGATCCCCAGGGGAATGCAACTTCTGGTTTAGGTATTGAAAAGTCAACTGTAGATAAAGATATCTATAATGTTTTAATTGATGAAATTCCTTTATCTGAAACCATTCATCATACAGAAACTAAAAATTTAGATGCAGTTCCTGCTACTATTCAATTAGCTGGTGCTGAGATGGAATTAACATCAATGATGGCACGTGAAACAAGATTGAAGCAGGGAATCGATGAGGTTAGCCATGAATATGACTTTATTTTTATCGATTGTCCTCCCTCTTTAGGTCAGCTTTCAATTAATGCTTTTACTGCTTCAGATTCGATTTTGATCCCAGTTCAAAGTGAATATTATGCAATGGAAGGCTTAAGCCAGTTATTGAATACAATTCGCTTAGTCCAAAAGCACTTTAATAAGAATTTGGGTGTGGAAGGTGTATTGCTAACCATGCTGGATGCTAGAACTAATCTAGGAGCAGAAGTTGTTAAAGAAGTTCAATCTTACTTTAATAAAAAGGTTTATAAGACAATTATTCCGCGAATTACCAAGTTAGCTGAGGCTCCAAGTTATGGTAAACCAATTACAGAATACGCTCCAAAATCTCGCGGTTCCCAGGTATATGATTCTCTAGCAAAAGAGGTGTTGAAAGCTCATGGTAAAAAACTCTAAAGAACCTAAAAAACGTGGTCTTGGACGAGGCTTAGAAGCTTTATTTGATGAGAGCCCACAAGTTCAAGAAACTGAGGAGATTACTGAAATCTCTTTAGATGAAATTAGACCTAATCCATATCAACCAAGAAAAACGTTTGATAACAAAAGCTTAAAGGAACTTTCCGAATCCATTAAAGAAAATGGTGTTTTTCAACCAATTATTATTCGTAAATCAGTTAATGGCTACGAAATTATTGCCGGTGAGCGTCGTTTTCGTGCTTCTAAGTTAGCTAAGAAGAAAACAATTCCAGCTATCATTCGAGACTTTGATGAGGCACAAATGATGGAAGTTGCAGTTTTAGAAAACTTGCAACGTGAAGACTTAACACCATTAGAAGAAGCGCAAGCTTATGAGATGCTGCAAAAGAATTTAGGGTTAACTCAAGCAGAAGTTTCTAAAAGATTAGGGAAATCTCGCCCATACATTGCTAATTATCTTCGTCTCCTTACTTTGCCTCAAAAAACTAAACGTCTCCTTCAAAGAGGAGAGCTGTCAATGGGACAAGCAAGAACATTGCTTGGTCTGAAAGATAAGGACAGTATTGATGACTTGGCAAGAAAAGTAGTTAAGAACGGAATTACAGTTCGTCAACTAGAATCACTGGTAGCTAAATTAAACGAAAAAGAAAAGAAACCTAAGAAAAAGGCTATTAAAAAATCAGCTTTCATTAGGGCTAGTGAATCACAATTAACTGATAAATTTGGTACTAGTGTAAATATTACCGAGGGTAAAAAAGGAAATGGTCATTTGGCCATTGATTTTGCATCAACTGATGAATTAAATCGAATTTTAGATTTACTAGGAATTAATTTAGATAAATAATTAATAGGAGTGATTTTTCATGTATCATTTGGGCGATGTAGTACAGATGAAAAAACCACATGCATGTGGTGAAAATAAGTGGGAAATCTTGCGAATGGGTGCAGACATTCGCATTAAGTGCTTAGGGTGTGGTCATTTAATTATGATGCCCCGAGCAGAATTTAATAAAAAATTAAAAAAAGTGCTGCACTCAGCAAATGATCCTGTTAACTTAAAAGAGGAACATTACGTTCCTAAGGAAAATATTGCTGTGCCACACTTTGAATAAAACCAATTAAGAGGAGAATAATATGTCATTAACTGCAGGTATTGTTGGATTACCAAATGTTGGTAAGTCTACTTTGTTTAACGCGATTACTAAAGCTGGTGCCGAAATGGCAAACTATCCATTTGCCACAATCGAGCCAAATGTGGGGATGGTTGAAGTTCCAGATAGTCGTCTAGCTCGTATTCAAGAATTAATTCCAGCTAAGAAGATTGTTCATACTACATTTGAATTTACTGATATTGCTGGTTTGGTAAAAGGCGCATCAAAAGGTGAAGGACTTGGAAATAAGTTCCTTGAAAATATCCGTCAAACTGATGCAATTGTTCACGTAGTAAGAGCTTTTGATGATGACAACATTACTTCAGTTACTGGTAAGGTTGATCCAGAAGAAGATATCAACACCATTAATCTTGAATTAGCAATTGCGGACTTAGATGCAGTTAACCGTAGAATTGGAAAAGTGCAAAAGGTTGCTCAACAAGGCGATAAAGAAGCTAAAGCTGAATTAACTGTTTTAAATAAATTAAAGCCAGTTCTTGAAGAAGGTAAAGCTGCTCGCTCAATTGACTTTAATGAAGATGAACAAAAGATCGTTAAGGGACTATTCTTACTTACTTCTAAACCAGTTATTTATGTTGCTAATATTGCTGAAAGTTCAATGGCTGATCCAGAAAGCGATAAGTACTACCAAATTGTCAAAAAGCATGCTGAAAGTGAAAATGCAGAGGCTTTAGGAATTAGTGCTGCTACTGAAGAAGAAATTGCTTCAATGGATGAAGATGAAAGAAAAGAATTTCTTGAAATGGAAGGCGTTGAAGAATCTGGGCTTGATCGTTTGATTAAGGCTGCTTACCACATTTTAGGTCTACGTACTTTCTTTACTGCTGGTGGTCCTGAAACTCGTGCATGGACTTTCCATGAAGGCATGAAAGCACCACAAGTTGCCGGTGTTATTCACTCAGACTTTGAACGTGGATTTATTCGAGCAGAAGTTGTTTCATTTGATGATTTAAATGAACTTGAAACCATGCAAAAAGTTAAAGAGGCTGGAAAGCTTCGTCTTGAAGGAAAAGACTATGTAGTTCAAGACGGTGATATTATTGAATTTAGATTTAATGTTTAGGAGTTTTTTGAATGGATCCAAAAGATAAAAATAAAAGTGAACATACTGAAGCTGCCAAGAACTCAACAGTAGGTAATGCGCAACAAGAAAAATTAAAAAAGGCGCATGAACAAAATTCTCGTGATGAAGAGATTAAAAAGATGTCTCCAAAAGAATTGCGTAATAAGTTAAGTAATAAAAACCAAGATTACATTTTTCGTTTGGAGAAGTTTTTGACAGAAGATCAAAACTATACTATGGATCAAGTTGAGCCAGCAATTGATCAAATTTTGCCAGAAATTATTGTTGCGCAACGTAAAGGAATTCCAGCATCTAACTTATATCAAAAAGCTCCAAGAGAAAAAGCAATCGAAATTGCTAATCCTAAAAAAGAAGCACCTAAGACTAAGTTTTGGATGCATGCCGTAGATAATGGTTTATTGTACTTTATTATCTTTGCCGGATTCTTTGGTGTAGTTCAACTATTTAGTAACAGTTCTAAGCAACAAGATGGTATGCAACAAATGGGTATTTTAACTGTTGCATCAGTTACAATTTTATTTGGTATTTTAATGGCATACTATAATGATTTAATTACTAGGGATAAAAGTAAACGTCCACCAATGTGGCAAATTATTTTAATAGGTGTATTTTTAGTCGGAATCATAATGGTTTGGATTACATTTACATCAATGCCATTTATGCAGATGATTAACCCTGTATTAAACCCATGGGTTTACATTGTATTAGCGGTAATTGCTTTCTTTGTTCGTAGATGGTTCCGTCAAAAGTACCATGTTGTTGATCCATTGCAAATTAAGCGTCAAAATGAAATTGCTGCTAGAAGACAAAATCGTCGAAATTAAAAACGTGACTATTTATTTAAATTAGTCTACAGTATAAATAAAGATAACAAATAATTTATTTGTTAGGGGAGTAAATAGACGGCGCGAGGCGTCTATTTATTTTTATCTTTTTTAAGTAAAGAACGGGGGTTTTATATGGTTAATGTGTTGCGTAAGTCAATTAGACAATACAAAAAATTGTCGTTGACTTCCCCAGTCCTAGTTGCAGGTGAAGCTTTAATTGAAATGTTGATCCCGTACTTGGTTGGTATTCTAATTGATAGGGGAATTATGAAAGGAAATATGGGCTATATCAATAAGTGGGGCCTAATTCTTTTCGTGCTAACCTTAATTTCTTTAGCTTTGGGTGCGAGTGCCAGTTATGTTTCTGCACACGCGGCAGCAGGTTTTGCGGCTAATTTGAGAAAAGATATGTTTTACCATATCCAAGATTTTTCTTTTAGCAATATTGATAAGTTTTCCAGTGCCAGCTTGGTAACACGACTTACTACAGATGTAACCAATGTTCAAAATGCCTATCAAATGTTAATTAGAATCGCTGTTCGTGCACCGTTAATGCTGATTTTTTCAATTATTATGTCGATTATCATTAGTCCAAGGCTATCTTTGATTTTTGTGGTAATTGCTCCTATCTTTGTTTTAATTTTGGCATTAATTATTAAAAGTGCATATCCTTACTTTCCACGTATTTTTAGAGGATATGATGTAATGAACCAAGATGTTCGTGAAAATATTCGTGGAATTCGTGAAGTAAAGACTTACGTACAAGAAGAATCTCAAATTGAAAAGTTTGAGAAGTCTTCTGGCTTTATTTATAAATTATTCTCAACAGCGCAGAAAATTATGTCACTTAATGCGTTGGTTGTAATGGCTGTTCTTAACATTTCTACTTTAGCGATTTGCTGGTTTGGTGCTAAGGAAATCGTTGGTGGAAGTTTGCAAACTGGACAATTAGTTTCTATGTTTTCATATTCAAACTCTGTTTTGTTTAGTTTGAATATTCTAGCTATGATCACTACTCAATTAGTTATTTCTGAGGCTAGTGGTAAACGTATTGCAGCTGTCTTAACCGAAAAGCCAGCAATCGAAAATCCACGAAAACCTCTTAAGGACGTAACTAATGGAGATATTGTTTTTGATCATGTTAACTTCAAATACTCACCAGATGAGAAGCATTATGCTTTAGAGGATATTAACTTACATATTACCCCTGGTGAAACAATCGGTATTATCGGTGAAACTGGATCATCTAAATCAACTTTAGTTTCAATGATTCCTCGTCTTTATGATGTAACATCTGGTGCGGTTAGAGTAGCTAGACATAATGTTAAATCATACGAATTGAAGGCCCTTCGTGATAAAGTTGCAATGGTTTTACAAAAGAATGTTTTGTTTAGTGGAACTGTTGAAGAAAACTTGAAATGGGGAAACGAAAATGCAACACATGAAGAAGTTGTAGCTGCAGCTAAGGTCGCTCATGCAGATGGTTTTATCCGTGAAATGCCAGATGGTTATAATACAATGATCGAACAAGGCGGAAATAATGTTTCTGGTGGACAAAAACAACGTTTGACTATTGCTCGTGCACTTTTGAAGAATCCGGAAATTTTAATTCTAGATGATTCAACCTCTGCTGTGGATACGACAACTGAGCGTGAAATTCGTGAATCCTTAGCAAAAGACATGCCGCACACTACTAAGATTATTATTTCTCAAAGAGTTGTTTCCATTAAGGATGCAGATCGAATTATTGTTATGGATCACGGTAAGATTCAATCAATTGGAACTCACGAAGAATTAATGAAAACCAATGAACTTTATCGTTCAATTGCTAAGTTCCAAGAAGAAAATAATGCGGGAAAGTAGGTGAGAGTAAGTTATGGATCAAGTAAAAGAAAAAACACAACCTAAAGGAAATCGAATAAAAGTCCTTGGTCGTTTATTAAAATTAGTTTTAACAACGAGCCCTTGGATGTTAGTTGTTTCAATAATTACTATTATTTTAGCAGCTGCTTCTGCTGTAATTGGATCACTATTTATTGAGCGACTGATTGATACTTACGTAACACCACTCTTACATGAAAAAGTTCCGAATTATGGACCACTTTTAAACGCCATTTTAGTAATGTTTGGAATCTATGCAATTGGATTCCTTTCTAACTACTTATTTAGTATGTTGATGGGGGTATTAGCCCAAAAAGTCCAATTCCGGGTTCGTAATGAAACATTTACCCATATGGAATCTTTACCAATTGCTTATTTTGACCAAAATAACTATGGGGATATCATGAGTCGGTATACTAACGATATCGATACCTTGATGCAGATGATTTCCCAATCATTACCTCAATTCTTAAACTCGGCACTAAGCTTGATTTTTGTTATTGTAGCTATGTTTAGTTTAAGTTGGCAATTGACTTTGTTCTCATTTATTATTTTTGCGTTATCCTTTGGAATTGTTAGATTTTTAACAGTTAGATCTAGTCATTACTTTAAAGTTCAACAAAATAAACTGGGTCAAATTAATGGTTACGACGAAGAAATGCTAAATGGGTTAAAGGTCATTAAAGTTTTCTCTCACGAACCTGAAGCTGAAGAAGGCTTTGATAAGTTTAATGAAGAATTGCGTGGAGCATCTGGAAAAGCTAATACCTATGCCACAATTTTATTTCCAATTATGGGTAATATGGGTAACTTATTGTATGTCTTAATTGCCTTTATTGGAGGAGCTGCTGCAATTAATGGTTGGGCTCCTTTAACTTTAGGTGCAATTGCATCTTTCTTACAGTTATCACGTCAGTTTAGTATGCCGATTGCACAAATTTCCCAACAATTGAATTCAATTGTTTTAGCTTTAGCCGGTGCTCAAAGAATTTTTGAACTAGAAGATGAGCCTTCTGAAGTTGATAATGGAGATGTTATCATGTCTCCTAATAAGGAAGTCAAGAATAGCTGGTATTGGGATGTTCCGGAAAAGAACGGTGACATTAAAAAGGTACCAATTAAGGGACATATTATTTTTGATCATGTTAACTTTTCATACGTTCCAGAGCATCAAATTTTGTATGATATCAATATTGATGCAAAACCAGGGATGAAGGTGGCTCTAGTTGGTGAAACTGGTGCCGGTAAGACAACTATTTCAAATATGCTTAATCGTTTTTATGAAATTCAATCTGGAAAGATAACCTATGATGGTGTTCCAATTTCTCAAATTAGAAAAAATGATTTAAGACATTCTTTGTCGATTGTTTTACAAGAAACTCACCTCTTTACTGGAACGATTATGGATAATATTCGTTTTGGTAAACCTGATGCTAGTGATGATGAAGTATATCAAGCGGCGCGTTTAGCGCATGCAGATGAGTTTATTCATGAACTTGATGATGGATATGAAACTGTAATTGATGGTGATGGGGGCGATTTGTCTCAAGGCCAGATGCAGCTGCTAAGTATTGCTAGAGCGATGATTGCGGATGAGCCGGTGATGATTCTTGATGAAGCAACTTCAAGTATTGATACTAGAACTGAACGTATGGTACAAGCCGGTATGGATAACTTACTTGCTGGTAGAACTAGTTTTGTTATTGCTCACCGTTTATCAACAATTGTTAACTCAGATCTTATTTTAGTTCTAGACCATGGTCATATTATTGAACGTGGTACTCATGAAGAACTTTTGAAACAAAAAGGTTACTACTACGAGTTGTACACTGGTAAAAAAGAATTAGATTAATTAAAAATGGAGTCTAGATGCTTTTCTAGGGTCCATTTTTTATAATTCTTTAAAAACGTGGTTTAATTTAGGTAATTAAAAGGAAAACGGGTAAAATATTAATAATAGATTTTTAATGTGATAAATAATTATAGATAAGGAGCAATCCTCATGAAGATCTTAGTTGTTGATGATGATAAAGAAATCGTTGAATTATTAAGTATATATTTAAAAAATGAAGGTTATGAACCAATTGCGGCTTATAGCGGTAAAGAAGCTTTAACGAAACTTTCTACTAATCCGGAAATTGCCTTAATGATTCTTGATATTATGATGCCACAAATGTCGGGAATCGAAGTTATCAAGGAAGTTAGAAAAGATTCGGAGATTCCAATTTTGGTAGTTTCTGCTAAGACTAGTGATATGGATAAGATTCAGGGTTTGATTACTGGAGCAGATGACTATGTAGTTAAGCCATTTAATCCATTAGAAGTAATGGCACGGGTAAGATCTCTCCTTCGTCGTAGCCAGAAGGAAGTAAAAGATGATAAGCCAGATGTATTAGAAGTAGGACCTTTAGTGATCAATAAAGATTCACATGAAGTTAAAACTTTAACAGGTAAGGTTATCCAATTAACTGCCTTAGAGTTTGGAATTTTATATATGCTTGCTAGCCATCCTAATCGAGTTTTTAGTGCTGATGAAATCTTTGAAAGAGTGTGGCAACAAGAATCAGTGGTTTCTGCTAAAACTGTTATGGTACACGTTTCTCACTTACGCGATAAGATTCAGAAAGCAACTGATGGTGAAGAAGTTATTCAAACAGTCTGGGGAGTAGGCTATAAAGTAGAGGCTTAGTAGGGATGAAAAAGCAGAAAGTAATCCTAACCACAAAAGAAAAAAGCGAACTTTTCGGTGAAGGCGTAATAACCGTTATTTTGCTTTTACTATTAAACCTTTCGATCATTATCTTGATTAACTTAGCTGTCTTAAATGATCCAAGATTAGAAAATGGAATTTTCTTTTTGAAGAAAACCATTACTTTTGCTAATGGGATGCATTTGTGGTCTTGGCAACGGCTTTTTATTAGTTTTATGTTAGTCGGCGATGTCATTGTAGTATATTGGCGCTTAATCAGAAGATATCGACAAATGCAATTGCGTCACGTTATTGAAGAATTACACTATATTGCAGATGGACATTTTGACCATCGAATTCCTTTTGTAGTAAAGACAGATTTGCAAAAAGTGATTGATTCAATTAATGCGTTAGTTGATAGTACTGTTGCTTCAATGGAAGAGGAGCGGCAGATAGAGCAATCAAAGGATGACTTGATTACTAATGTTTCTCATGATATTAGAACACCACTAACTTCAATTATTGGCTATCTTGGCTTATTAAAGAGTAGTGAGCTGAATGAAGATCAAACTAAGTACATCCAAATAGCCTATGATAAAGCTCTTCAAATGAAAGCTTTAGCTGAAGATCTATTTGAATATACTACTTTACGCTCTTCAACAAATAATAAATTGGTTTTGGCACCTCTGCATGTTAATTCAATGCTTGAACAAGTAGCTGCTGGTTTTGAATTAGAAGCTGAAAAGAAAAATATCGCTTTTAATGTTGTAACTAGGCCAAGAGACCTCGTAATTGATGCGGATGCAAAGATGATTGTTCGCATGTTAAATAATTTGATTTCAAATGCTTTAAAGTATGGACGTGGAGCTACTGAAATTAACTTAATTGCAAATAAGGTAAATAACGAATTTGTAGAACTTAGAGTTGAAAACAATGGGGAACAAATCCCTAAGAAATCTTTGCAAAAGATCTTCGATCGTTTTTATCGTGTAGAAAGTTCAAGAAATTTAAAAACTGGTGGAACTGGTCTCGGTTTAGCCATAACTAAAAGTATTGTTGATTTGCATAGTGGTAATATTAAATGTCAATCAACATCAGAATTAACTAGTTTTATTATTCAACTACCACTCAATAGCCCAAAGAAAAATGATGGTGTGCTATAATTTAGGCTGAATTGATTTAAAAATTGGGGAGAAAAAATGAGCGATTCTAGCATTTCTTTAAACACTTGCATCTTAATATTGAAGGAACACCACTTGCTTAAATCAAGTGCTGTTCAAGATGCGGTTCCAACTAAAATGGATTATATTTCCTATGATTCACGTGATATAAAAACAAATACCTTGTTCTTCTGTAAAGGTAAAGGCTTTAGACCTACTTATTTATCAATGGCTAAAGATAGTGGAGCTACTTGTTATGTAGCAGAACAACCATATCCAGAAGGTAAAGGAATGCATGCTTTAGTTGTTAGAGATGTAACTAAAGCCATGGCTCTTTTATCTGCTGCCTTTTACAGATTTCCGCAAGATGATTTGTATGTGGTAGCCTTTACCGGTACCAAGGGTAAGACAACATCTGCATACTTCTTGAAGGGGATGCTTGACCAAATTAATGGTGGTCGAACAGCACTATTTTCATCAGTAGACGATATTGTGGGACCAAAGCCTGAGGATAAATTTAAGGCGAGTTTAACTACCCCTGAGAGTTTAGACTTGTTCAGAGATATGAGAACAGCTGTTGATAACGGTATGACTCACTTAGTAATGGAAGTTTCTAGTCAGGCTTATAAGAAAAATCGTGTCTTTGGTTTGACTTACGATCTCGGCTTTTTCTTAAATATTACTCCAGACCATATTGGACCAAATGAGCACCCTAACTTTGCAGATTATTTGCACTGTAAGTTGCAATTAATGGTTAACTCACGTAAGTGTATTATCAATGCAATGTCTGATCACTTCGATGAGATTTATGCGGCTGCAACTACTACTACGAATCCAGATAGTATCTATTTATTTGCCAGAAATGATTTTGAAAATCCTAACTTAAAGCAACCAATTGATTTCCGTTTCCAATCAGTTGAAACTGATATGAAAGAAACTGAATTCAAATTATTCTGTGCATCTGATAAAGCTAAGAAATTACCAATTGCTGGTGACTACACTCTTCAAATGATTGGTGATTTCAACGAAATGAATGGCACTGCTGCTATTATTGGTGCTGGACTTGCCGGCGAAAATTATGAAGAATGTGCTAAAGGTATTCGTCACGTTACTATTCCAGGAAGAATGGAAGCTTTGCCATCAAAGAATCATGGTACTGTAATTGTTGATTATGCACATAATAAGGCTTCAATGATGGCTTTAATGAGCTTTATGCAGCGTGAATTTAACACTCCAAAAATCATCGTAGTTGTTGGAGCTCCTGGTGATAAAGGAGTATCACGTCGTCCAGGATTTAGTGAAAGTTTAACTGCTTATGCAGATAAAGCATTTTTAACAACTGATGATCCTGGTTTTGAAGATCCAATGGATATTGCACAGGAAATTGATGCAGGCATTGATCATAAAAAAGTTGATGTCACAATTGAGTTAGATCGTGAAAAGGCAATTCATGATGCAATTGCAATGTCTGATAAGGATGACATCGTTTTGATTTGTGGTAAGGGAGCCGACCCATACCAAAAGATTCGCGGAGTAGATACACCATATCCAACTGACATCAAAGTTGCGGAAAGTGTAATTAATGAACTAGAAAAAGATGATGAGGAATAGGAATGAAACACTTTTTCTCAATTATCGGTGGAATGGGGACAATTGCGACTGAAAGTTATGTCCGTTTAATTAATCACCGAGTTAAGATTACTAAGGATCAGGACTATTTAAATTATATTTTAGTAAATGATGCTCAAATTCCTGATCGAACTGCATACATTATGGATCATAGTCAACCTAATTTTTTCTATGATTTAAAGGATGATGTTTTAAGTCAATCAAAACTTAATCCTGACTTTTTCGTAATGCCATGCAATACTGCTCATTACTTTTATGATGACTTGGCAGCATTAACAGACGTACCATTTTTACATATGATGCGTATTGCTGTTCATAAGTTTGTGGATGATTTTCCAAAAGAAGAGAAAATTGGTTTAATTGCAACTGAAGGTTCTATTTACGATCATTTATATGTAGATGAATTAGAACGAGTTGGTAAAAAAGCTGAACTAGGTGGTCCTGAAATTCAACCAATGGTGAACGAGCTAATTTATCATGATATTAAAGAAAAAGGTATTGTTGATCATGATTTATACCACAAAATTTTAAAAACAATGCACGATGAATATGGTTGTAATGTGATTTTACTTGGATGTACTGAGTTATCTCTCGCCCAGGAAAAAGCGCCAGATCACCCATATAACGTTATTGATCCGCAGTCAATTATCGCAGATGTTTCAATTGAACTTGCTTTAAAGATTCGAAATGGGATGGATCCTAAAGAAGCTACTGCAAAATATATGTATAAATAAAGATAAAAGCCTCTCAGATTTGGACAACTGAGAGGCTTTTTTGATCCAATAAAGTATATTTAAGAAAAAATATTGATATAATTAAGGCTAACTTTAATAAATTTACTTAGAAAGAAAAAACTATGTTACAAGTAGAGAACTTAAATAAAAGCTTTGGAAGCAAACAAGTTTTGTTTGATATTAACTTCAAAGCAGATAATGGAAAGATATTAGGCTTAATTGGTAAAAACGGTTCAGGAAAAACAACTCTTTTTCATAGCATTTTAAAGTTTGTTAAATATCAGGGAAAAATCACTATTGATGGACATTCTTTTTCAAGTCGGGATTATAACTCTGTAGGCTATTTACCTGAAGAGCGTAGCTTAATGCCTAAATTAACTGTTTTAGAGCAAGTAAGTTTTTTGGCTAGTTTAAAGGGAATGAAAAAAGATGAAGTAAAACATGATTTGTAAGATTGGATGCAAAAGTTAGAAGTTAAAGGCCAAATTACCGATAAAATAAAAAATTTATCTAAAGGTAATCAACAAAAAATTCAATTAATTGCGGCTCTTATTCATTAGCCAAACTTAATTATTTTGGATGAGCCTTTTAGTGAGCTCGATCCGGTAAACGTCGAAATAATTAAAGAGGTAATCTTACAAGAAAAGAAACGCGGAGCTACTATTCTATTTTCTGATCATGATATGTCTAATGTTGAAGAATTGTGTGACGATGTAGTAATGATTAATAATGGACATATTGTGTTAAACGGTGCCGTAAATGATGTTCGCAATAATTTTGGTTTAACTCGATTGTTTATTAGAACTGGCCTGAATCTTGATAATGTTAAAAATTTACCTGGGGTTGAAAATGCTATTTTACAGAATAATGGTATCTACAAACTTTGGTTAACAACGCTAGTTACGGAAAAGAAATTTTTAATACGTTCTCCCATGGAAAATACTTGCAAACTTTTGATCAAGAGCCACCAACTTTAGATGAAATTTTCAAAATGAAAGCCGGTGAAGAGAATGAATAAAACTTGGTTAGTTGCTAAAGAAACATATCGTAGAGAAGTAAAAATTGGTCATTTTTATTGATGATTTTCGCACCATTTCTTGTATTATTGATTTCTTTTTTCTTTGGGATGAGTTCATCTTCAGCTTTCGACAGTGATACAAAAGTAGGAATAGTAAGTCAAAATCAGAGTATTGTTCAGCCATTAAAGAAAACAGAAGATTTTGATGGATATAAAAACAGGGCAAAAGCTGAAAAGGCCTATAAAGATGGTGATATTAGTGGTTATATTGTGGTTAAAGAGACTTCTACTCAATTAGTCGCAAATTATTATGGTACAGAAAGTCTTGATAATAATGTTAAGACTGAGTTGTTCAGAGTTTTAAACACTCAGCAGCAAGCATTTAATCTAAAAAACGCTAAGCTCAGTGAGCAACAGATGCAGTCCCTTTCTCAAAAAGTTAAATTTACCGAGAAAACTAATGATAAAAAATTGAATGCAAGTGATGAAAAGAATTTAAAGACAGCTACTTTTTGGATTCTAATTTTTGTTTTGTACTTTTTGGTAGCACCATCATGGCACAGGATATTGCCAGTGAAAAGGGAACTAAAATTATGGAAATGATCTTTTCAAGCATGCTTGGTGGAAATTATTTTGATGGTAAAGTGTTGGGCATTTTCTTTGAAATTCTAACTCAGTTATTAATTTATGCTGTGATGTTTTCTGGCTTTTATTATATGGCTCCTCATATTGATGGAGTAAAAGATACATTTGCTCAAATAAAGCCTGCTATCGATCAAGCTTTAGGACAAATAATTTCTTGGGGACTATTATTCGTCGTGCTTGGCTTGATCCTATATATCGTTTATGCGGCTGTTTGTGGTGCAATTGTCACTAAAGCTGAAGATGCTAACAAGGCAGTACAACCCTTAGTTTATTTAACTCTACTCGGATTATTTAGTAGTATGAGCTTATCTAATAATCCTGATGGCATTTTTGCCATGATTATGTCTTACGTACCATTTTTATCATCTTTCTTAATGCCCCTTCGACTAATTAAAGGAAACGCGACTGGCTTAGAGGCAGCAATCTCTCTAATAATTCTATTCGTATTTTTGCTAGGATCGATTTGGTGGATTAGAAAAATTTATCCAAGCCTTATTTTGCAAACTGATGATAACGGTATGTGGAAGAATATGAAGCGTGCATTACAAGGCATTAAGGAATAAAAATTTAACTACTCAGCTTTCAAAAGTTGAGTAGTTTTTTTGTGATAAAATTGAAAGCGAATACAAAAAGATGTAGAGGCTTAATTATGAATACAAATAGTTTGGAAACATATGCAATTAATAAAAACAAAATAAAGATAAATTTTGTTAATTCTAGTATTGAATTAACAATCTTAACACCTGAAATAATCCGTGTATTTCAAAATCGCGGTGAGCATACTAATTCATATGCAATTGAAGGAAATAAGATAAAAGAAACTAAATTTAAAGTTGAGAAAAAGAATGACTATCTTGAAATAAAAACTTCAAAATTAATCATTAAAATTTATCACAACGAAAAAATAGATGTTTATGATGCAGAAGAAAATCCCTTAATTATTGACTATCGGGGCTCTCGAATTCCAATTGACCGACAAATAGATTCTAGCCAACAAAAGTTGGCCGAGTCGGAAGGGCATGATGTGGTTACTAGTAGAAGAAAAGACGGCCACTACTATGACTTAGTCAAAGAATTAGCAGACGATGAGCAATTTTATGGCTTAGGTGATAAGACCGGTTTTTTAAATAAACGACACTATGCCTATGAAAACTGGAATACAGATAATCCCGAGCCGCAGGTGGAAAGTTTTACTCGCTTATATAAGTCTGTTCCATTTCTAATTGGATTGAAGAACAATCATCCATATGGAATTTTTTTTGATAATACTTATCATAGTTATTTTGATTTAGGTAAAGAAAGTAATAAATATTACTACATTGCAGCTGATAATGGAAATATTGATTATTACATTATTGGCGGCAGAGACTTAAAAGAAATTGTTGAAAATTATACTTACTTAACAGGAAAAACACCGCTGCCACAAAAGTGGACATTAGGTTATCAACAATCTCGTTGGGGATATAGTATAAGCGCTGAAAAGGTAGAGGAAATTATTACTAAAATGCGAAAATATAATCTGCCATGCGATGCTATCCATTTAGATATTGATTATATGGATGGGTATCGAGTTTTTACGTGGAGGACAGATACCTATGATGATCCCAGAAAATTTATTGATAAACTTCACAAATTAGGTTTCCATGTGATTACAATTATTGACCCTGGTGTCAAAAAAGACGATAGTTATCAGATCTACCAAGAAGGACTAAAAAAGGGATATTTTGTAAAAGCACCAAATGGGCAAGTTTATGTTAATAAGGTTTGGCCTGGGGATGCTGTCTATCCGGATTTTGGGCGTGAAACGGTCAGAAAATGGTGGTCAGAAAATTGTAAGTTTTTAGTTGATTTAGGTGTTGATGGAATATGGGACGATATGAATGAGCCGGCCTCATTTAATGGAGAAATTCCGAAAGATATTATTTTTAATGATGAAGAAAAAGAATCAACACATGCTAAAATGCATAATGTTTATGGTCACAATATGGCTAAAGCAACCTATTATGGCTTAAAGAATTTAACTGGTAAACGCCCATTTGTGATTACCCGTGCTGCTTATGCGGGAACACAAAAATACTCCACAGTTTGGACTGGTGATAATCAAAGTTTATGGGTCCATTTACAAATAATGATTCCGCAACTATGTAATTTAGGAATGAGCGGTTTTGCTTTTGCTGGGACAGATATCGGAGGATTTGGTGCAGATACTACACCAGAACTATTAACAAGATGGATTGAAGCAGCACTTTTTAGTCCTCTTCTTCGAAATCATGCGGCTATGGGTACACGCTCGCAAGAGCCATGGATCTTTGGAGAACCAACGCTATCGATATATCGCAAGTACTTACATTTGCGATATCATTTTATTCCATATCTTTATGATTTATTTGCTCAAGAAAATAAGTCGGGTTTACCGATTATGCGACCTTTGGTTTTAAACTATCCAACTGATCCAGCAGTTAAAAATATGAATGACGAATACATGGTTGGTACAAATATTGTGGTAGCGCCAATTGTTGAAGAAGGTAAAAAGTGGCGAGCTGTTTACTTACCAGAAGGGGAATGGATTGATTTTTGGAATAATGTTACTTATAGTGGTAATAATACGATCTTAGTTAGTGCTCCGATTGATAGGTTACCCTTATTTATTAAGAAAAATACTATTTTGCCATGGGGAGAAGTTAAGGAACATGTTTCCTGTAGACCAGATGAAAAAATGACATTTAGAGTGTTTGGTGAACGTGGTAAATATACTCATTATCAGGATAATGGAACCGATTTTGCTTATCAAAAGGGTGAGTACAATCTTTATGAGATAAATGTCGATGGTCATAAAATTACTATCAATTTGAAAAAGCATGGATATGAGCCAAATTATCAAAGAATTGAAATTAGGACTACTAATGAAAAAATGAATTTTATTTATAAAGATAAAAAATATATTCAGGTTAATTAATTTAATGAAAAAGGGCTAGTGCGATGATGTGCTAGCTCATTTTTTATATGGAAAACTTTTCACTTTTAATAGCTTTAGTTTTGACTAATATTGAATGAATATGAATGATTTTGGCGAAAAATGATTGAATTTATATCTGAAAGCGTTTATCATATTAAATGAGGTGATGATGAACGATGCTGACTGAGGAACGTCAACAAGCTATAGCAACCTATATTAATAAACACAGTATCTGTCGTGTTAATGAATTATGTAAGTTGACTAAGTCATCAGAGTCAACAATTCGCCGTGACCTCATTGAATTAGAAAAGCGTGGCGTGATTGTTCGGGTACACGGAGGAGCACGCTCACTGCAAGATTATTCACGTGATGTTGAACAACAAGTGAGATTTAATCTTAATGTTGACAATAAACGTGAAATTGCACGTTTTGCTGTGATAAATCATGTTACTAATGGAGATCATATTTTTCTTGATGCTGGAACGACAACTTATGAAATGGTGCCATTCTTGCGGGAAGTTAATGATTTACATGTAGTTACTAATGGTGTTGATGTTGCACTAGCATGTTTAGACAATGGAATTCATACTCGCTTGTTAGGGGGCGAGGCTAAGCTTGAAACGCATGCAGTCATAGGCAACACAGCCATGAAGCAGCTACAAGAAATGAACTTTACGGTTTCATTTATTGGGGCTAATGGTTTAACAGCAGATGGTCAATTTACTACGCCAGATCCAGCAGAAGCTGGTATAAAAAAAGCTGCTATTAAGCAGGCTAAAGAATCTTTTATTTTAATGGATAGTAGTAAGATTGGTGCAGCAAATTTTGCAAGTTTTGCACATATCAATGAGGCAATACTCATCACTAACAATTTAAGTACAGGTAAAGAAAATATCTTACCTGAACAAATCAGAGTTGAGGAGGCTCGGTCATGATTTATACTGTTACAGTTAATCCAGCATTAGACTATGTTATGCAATTAGAAAAGGTGGAAGCTGGTAGTGTTAACCGTTCAAATGATTGTCAATTTTTAGCTGGTGGTAAAGGAATTAATGTTTCTCAAATTTTGAACCAACTTGATGTTGATAACACTGCTTGGGGATTTGTTGGTGGTTTTACTGGCAAAGAATTAGTTCGCCAATTAAACGTTAAAAAAATTGAAAGTGATTTTGTAACTATTTCTGACGATACCCGTGTTAATGTGAAAATTCATGCTCAAAAAGAAACTGAAATTAATGCGGCTGGTCCAAAGATTGATGCACAAGAAATTACTGCATTTAAGGCGCGTTTGGATGATCTTAATGAAGGCGATATTGTTGTATTAAGTGGTAGTTTAGCACCAAGTTTACCAACTGACTTCTATGAACAATTATTACCAACTATCAGAGAAGCTGGTGCTGAATTTGCAATTGATACTACTGGGGAAGCTTTACTTGCAACTTTGAAGTACCACCCATTAGTTATTAAGCCTAACCATCATGAATTAGCAGCTTTATTTGATACAAGCTTTGCTAATGATCAAGAAATGCTTGAAGCAGCTAAGAAACTTTTAGACATGGGTGCACAAAACGTCATGATTTCTATGGCTGGCGACGGTGCATACTTAGTAACTAAGGATCATGTTTACCATGCAAGTGCCGCTGTTGGTACTGCTGTTAACTCAGTTGGCGCTGGAGATTCAATGATTGCCGGCTTTGTAGGAACTTACTACAAGACTCATAATGTTGTTGAAGCATTAAAGGTCGGATCTGCTTGTGGTGGTGCTACTGCATTTACTGAAGATATTGCAGTTAAGAGTCAAATTGATGCTGTTTTACCACAAATTACAGTTGAAGAAGTAAAGTAGTTAAAACTAAATAATACAGTTAGGATAGGGAGTTATTTTCATGAAAATTGAAGATCTTTTAAGTCCTGATTTAATGATTATGGATCTGAAGGCTACTACTCAAGAAGAAGCTATTAAAGAAATGGCTAATCTTGAAGTAAAGCAAGGTGTTGTAAATAACGAAGAAGAATTCATTAAATCAATCTGGGCTCGTGAAAAAGAATCAACAACTGGTATTGGTGAAGGAATCGCCATGCCACACGCAAGAAACAAGTACATTAATCGTGCCGCTGTTTTATTTGCAAAAAGTCCTAAAGGAATTGATTATAAAGCTCTTGATGGACAACCAGTTCATTTATTCTTTATGATTACTGCACCAGCCGGTGCTGATAACACACACTTACAAGCTTTAGCTAAGTTATCAAGTTTATTAATTAATCCAGATGTTGTTAATGCTTTAAAGGCAGCAGCTACACCAGAAGAAGTTATTGATATCTTTAAAAAAGCAGAAGCTGAAAAGGATGCTCAGGACAAGGCCGATGCCGAAAAGAGAAAGGCCGAAGCTGCAAAAGAAGCATCTAAGCCTGCTAGCGAGCAAAAGCCTTTAATTGTTGGTGTTACTGCATGTATCAATGGTATTGCACACACTTACATGGCTCAAGAAGCTTTAATTAAGGCTGGTAAAAAATTAGGCGTTGATGTTCGTATTGAAACTAACGGTTCTGAAGGTGTAAAGGATAAGCTTACTCCAGAAGAAATTAAGCGAGCAAAAGGTGTCATCATTGCCTCTGATAAAAAAGTTGATATGCCACGTTTCAATGGTAAAGAACTTATTATGAAGCCTGTTGTAGATGGTATTAACCATCCAAAAGAGTTAATCGAGGATATCTTAGAAAATAAGGCTTCAATTTACCATGCTGATAGTAGCGCAAGTTCTAGCGACGATGATGCAAAAGAAAAACAAGGTTTGTGGGCATCTATATACAAGAACTTGATGAGTGGTATTAGCCACATGCTTCCATTCGTTATCGGTGGTGGTATCTTAATGGCCATCTCCTTCATAGTGGAAAACTATATGGCTGGTGGTGCTAAGAACCCTGCATTTATTTTCTTAAATAGTGCTGGTAACTTAGCCTTTGCATTTATGGTTCCTGTATTAGCCGCTTATATTGCTGAATCAATCGGGGACTTACCTGCCTTGATGCCAGGGTTTGTTGGTGGATACATGGCAGCCATTGTTAACGGTACTAACGGCTTACAAGTTAACGCGCAAGCACATGCTGTCTCTCCAGCTGGATTCTTAGGTGGTATCGCTGCAGGTTTCATTGCTGGATATATGATGATTGGATTGAAGAAGTTATTTGCTAAACTTCCAAAATCAGTAGAAGGTATGAAGCCAATGTTGCTTTACCCAATTTTGGGCTTGCTTTTCATTGCTTTGATTATGTTCTACATCATCAACCCAATCTTTAGTTCAGTTAACTTTGCTATTACCCACTTCTTGAACAGTATGGGTACTGGTAACCTTGTAATTTTAACAATGATCTTAGCTGGTATGATGGCTATCGATATGGGTGGTCCTTTCAACAAGGCTGCTTATGTCTTTGCTTCAGGTGCATTTGCTAACGATCCACATTCTGCAACTGCTGCAATTATGATGGCTGCTGTTATGGTTGGTGGTATGGTTCCTCCATTTGCTACTGCAATTGGTACTACTTTCTTTAAGAACCGTTACACTAAGGAAGAGCGTCGTGCTGGTATATCAAACTGGATTTTAGGTTTCTCATTCATTACTGAAGGTGCTATTCCATTTGCTGCAGCTGACCCAGGTCGTGTAATTCCTTCCTGCGTAATTGGTTCAGCAGTTGGTGGTTTGCTTGTTGGATTATGGCACATCCAAGTACCAGCTCCTCACGGAGGACTATGGGTATCACCATTATCTAACCATATTTTACTTTACTTCGTAGCTACAATTGTTGGTTCTATTGTAGCCGGTCTAATTATGAGTTTCTGGAAGCAACCTGTTTCTGAAGACCCAGATGAATAAAAATAACTAATTAAAAAGTAAGATTCTAAAAAATTAGAATCTTACTTTTTTGTTTAATAAATAACATATATTCGCTATAGTAATGTATAGTATTGAAAATGTAAGATTTTTGAAATCGAATTCTTATTGGTATATAAAGAAAAATCATATATAAATAAATTACAAATTCACGCAAATATCATAAATTGTTCGTATACTTACTTAATGTAAAAAACATTTATTATAAAGGTGAAAGTAAGCGCTTTATATATGCTCTTTACTAGCAAGAAAGCTATAACTTAATACTCACCTAATACTAGAAGTATGAGGATAAAATTATGGTTTCCAAGAACAATTATAGTGAAAAAATGCGAAAAATTAGACCGCAAAAGCAACGCTTCTCTATTCGTAAGTTTACTGTAGGGGTTGCTTCTGTATTAATTGGTTTAACCTTTATGGGGATTAATAATCAGGAAGTTCAAGCTGACACTACAGTTGCTCCAGAGGAAAGCGTAAAAGTAGAAAGTAGTACAGCTAGTGACATAACCGAAAAAATAGAGAGTGTAGTAAATACTGAAGAACAAAGTGTGTCTACTACTGCAAATCAAACAGAAGTTATGTCGACAGAAGAAAATAATGAAGTAGAAAATGATGGATCTGCTTCTGTTGAGACTGGTAATGAAGAAGTAAAAAATAATCGGTCTATTTCTGGTCTAGAAACAGATAATGTAGAAGAACAAGCAACTAACGAAGTAGTAACTTATAATGCTGAGACAATTAATGGAGATACAGCAGTAAATAATCAAAATACTAATACAACTGAAACTAATTTAGTTGAAAATACTACTCCTGTAGAAGAAGCTCAAGCAGTTGAAGATGTAGAGAAAAATGCTGCTTCTGTAGATGTACAGCCAGTTGAAAGCGTAGAAAGCAATACAGCTTCCGTAGAAGAAACACAACCAACTGAGAATGTAGAAACTAATACTGTACAAAAAAAGGAAGTAATACTTTCCACTCCAAATTACGATACTGCTAAAGATCAGGTAAATAATTATAACCAGTCCGTTAACGATAAATTAAATGGTTATGAAAATGCACCTGGATTAACCATTGTAGAAGGAGATAAAGTAACTATTAACACCAATATAAGTGGTGTTAATGATAGCATTGCTGAAGCAGAAAAAGAAAATAACCAACAATTTGCTAATATTGATGAGATTTTAGCACAGTATAAAGATGCCATGGATAAATATAAGTATGATTTAGCTAAGTATGAGGAAGCTAGAAATGCTTATATTGAACATCTTAAGGAATTGGGATTATGGAAAGAAGGAGATGAAGATCCACTTAAGTTATCGCAACTCTTAGTTTTAGGTAATGAAGAAAATGCGGTTGCAAAAGTAGAGGCCTTAAAGAATGGTGTTACTCAAGGAAGCGGTTCGCTTTTAGATGGAAAATTAAATATTTTCTATAAAGTTAGTGGCAATCAAACTGGTGATTTTCTTAGAGTTACCTACACTAATATCCAAAATTCTACATACGCAGGTAAAACGATTAGTAAGATTGTCATTACCTACAGTGATTGGACTAGAAAAAATCTGAATGATGGACGTACATCAGGTATATACTTTAGTAAAAATCCACTAGATGGCTTCTTTTATGTAGGAGCAAGTGGGGTTACTATGGACCTTAAATTCTATGATGCTGATAATAACCTAATTACTTTAGCAGAAAATACGGCCTATATAACTGTTGGATCTTTAAACAGTACTGGAAACGGCACTGATTATATAGAAAAGGCTGAAATAATCAATACAGGTGGCTATAGAGGTAGTGGGGTACAATTACCAGAATCCTCCGTTACTGTACATAAAGGCCAAGGAGAACATGGTGGGGACATTGTATACTCAGAAAAAAATAATGAAATTATCTCAAAATACAATGTTAAAGATAAGAATACAGCAATTGCTATCTGGGGCGAAGCAGCTGTTAATAAGTACACCGGCTGGGATGAAGTTGATCGTAAAAAAGAAATTTTTGGTTCAGGGCTATTTAAAGTAAATGGTATTGGGGTAAAAATTAGATTTAGTAATGCTCTTGGTTCAGCATGGTCTACTTTTTCAACTAACATACCAAAGATTACTTTTGAAGCGGCTGTGCCAGAAATGCCAAGTTATTTAATTCCATGGCATAAGACTGAAGTTAACCTTAATGCCCAAACTTCTGTACATATTCACTATGTTGATGTACACGAAGAAGCTAAAAAAGGAACCACTGACTTTAAACCAGAGCATGGTAAAGAATTAGTCGATCAAAAGCAGAGTTACCATGATTTGGCTATCAATGATCAATATTCTAATACCTTATGGAATTGGGAAAGTGCTAACTATATCTTAGCAACTGACAGTGTACATCCAGATGCTATTCAAGGTACAACTACAGAAAATGAAAAGCATGTTTATGTTTATTTGAAACATAATAGTGTAGAAGATACTCGTAGTAAAGAAGTTAACCAAGTAATTCACTATGTTTACGAAAACGGCAGCCAAGCAGCTCCAGATTACAAGGGAGTAACCCTAGTGTTTACGCAAACAGGAACTAAGGATACAGTAACTGGTGAAGTTGTTTGGGACGGTGAATGGACACAGAGTCAAAGATTTGAAAGTGTAGAAAGTCCAGTCATCAAGGGCTACCAAACCGAGCGTCCAGTAGTAGACGCTTATGATATTGTAGTGGACAACAGTAACTTTGACCAAAACTTGGACAAAGAAGATACAGTAGTATATGTAGCGAACCCAACTGAAGAAGTTAGCCGCGATAAAGTGGTTAACCAAGTGATTCACTATGTTTACGAAAATGGTAGTGAAGCTGCACCAGATCATACCTCAGTAGCCTTAGTATTCACGCAAACAGGAACAAGGGATACAGTAACTGGTGAAGTTGTTTGGGACGGTGAATGGACACAGAGTCAAAGATTTGAAAGTGTAGCTAGCCCAACGATCAAGGGCTACCACACAGATCGTCCAGTAGTAGATGCTTACGATATTGTCGTAGATAACAGTAACTTTGACCAAAACTTGGATAAAGAAGATACAGTAGTATATGTAGCGAACCTAACAGAAGAAGTTAGCCGCGATAAAGTGGTTAACCAAGTGATTCATTATGTTTACGGAAACGGTAGCCAAGCAGCTCCAGACTACAAAGGTGTAACCTTAGTGTTCACGCAAACAGGAACAAGAGACACAGTAACTGGTGAAGTTATCTGGGAGGGCGAATGGACACAAAGTCAAAGATTCGAAAGTGTAGCTAGCCCAACGATTAAGGGCTACCACACAGATCGTCCAGTAGTAGATGCTTACGATATTGTAGTGGACAACAGTAACTTTGACCAAAACTTGGATAAAGAAGATACAGTAGTATACGTAGCTGACCCAGTAGATCCAGAAGAACCAAAGGATCCAGTAGATTCAGAAGAACCAGAGGATTCAAAAGATCCAGTTCAAGCTGAAACTCTAACTGAATCAACGAATGATGCTCCTATTCTTCCAAAACAACTTTCCACTGATACTCCTATTAATAAAGTAGAAACTGTGGAAAACAAAGAATCTGGTAAAGTAGAAGTAGCTACAACTGAGGATGTCTCATTGCCTCAAACGGGTCATAAACATTCTAATGCAGAAATTATTGGACTAGGTTTAGCAACCATTGCGTCAATTTTAGGCTTAGCAGGCACTAGAAAACGCAAGAAGGATTAAACTAGTTGAATAAAATAGTTTTATGAAAAACGCTACCTCCGGGTGGCGTTTTTTAGTATAGTGGAGTGTGGATAATAAAAGTGGAAAGTGAGACTGAAAATGATTAAGCTTATTGCAACTGATATGGATGGTACTTGGCTAAGAGAAGATAAGACTTATGATAAGGAACTCTTTGAAAAAGAATTTCAAATTATGCAGGATCGTGATATTAAATTTGTTATTGCCAGTGGTAATCAGTATGAAAATATCCTCGATCGTTTTCCAAAAGCTAATAAGCATATGTATTTTGTGGCTGAAAATGGTGCTTTAGTAGCTCATGGAAATGAAATTCTTCAAATATCTGATTTATCTGACAAAGATTATCAAACAATGCTTGAAATTGTGGAAAAACTACCATATAAGGCTATTGTTGCTGGTGTAACTAGTGCATATGTTGAAAAAAGCAGTGGAAAAGAATTTGCGGAAGATCTAAAAAAGTACGTTAAGAAAATTCAAGTTGTTGATAGCTTTAACGATATTGATGATCGTATTTTTAAAGTAAGTCTTCGTGTTCCAGAAGATGAGATGCCTAAGGTCTTAGATAAACTTAGAGAAGACTATCCACAGATTGGTTTTGTCTCAGGTGCAAGTACTGCTATTGATATGCAGACTAAAGGAATGAATAAAGCTGTAGGTTTAGAATATTTGGGTAAAAAACTTAAGATTAAATCTAGTGAAATGGTAACATTTGGTGATAGTGGTAATGATGTTGGTATGCTTAAGTTTGCAGGTAGCAGTTTTGCTACAGCTACTGCTCTTCCAGAGGCAAAGAAAGCTGCTAATCAAATTATTGGATCTAGTGAAGAATCAAGTGTGCAAAAGAAAATTCTTGAGTTACTCTCATAATTAAATGTAAGTTGAGATAGGTGAACAAGTTGAACGATCAAATTATTCGAGTTACTAGAGCTTTAAATCATCCCATTCGAATTCAAATTCTTTATTATTTAAATGACAATCAAAAAAGTAGTGTAAATAACTTGGTAAAACAGTTTGATGTTAGTCAGCCAGCTATTTCTAGACACTTGAGGATCTTGGAAGAGGCTAAGCTAGTTAAGAGTGAACAAGTTAAGCAAGAGCGCTACTATAGCTTAGAAGATAAACATGTAATTAAGATTCTAGATGTCTTGAGACGGCATGTTAATGAAGATTTTTAGTTCAAGGACTGGAATAATCACAGCAATTTTAACTGTCTTTTTTCTAAACACCTTTGACAAACATATAAAAATATGTTTATATAAAGATGTAATTTTAGAGAAAAAGTATTAAATTAAAAATTCAGCAAATTTTTTATTATTTACACTTATTGATAGCATCAAGTCTGAGACGTCTTGGTGCTATTTGTCTATCTAGAAAAATGTTGACATAATAAAAAATTTAGCTTAGTCTAACTTTAAGTTAGAACTTATGCTGAATTTTCTAACTTAATGCTTTTTTGTTTTGCACAGGAGGATATATATGCAAAATTTTAAATCTAAAATTACAAAATTTATTTCTATTATGGGCTTAGTGACACTTGTATTATTGATAACGGTAGGATGTTCGAATAAGCAAAATTCTGCCAAACAATCAGATAAAATTTCTATAGTTACTACAACTAATGTCTATTCAGATATTGCTAAAAATATTGTTGGAAAATATGGAACAGCAACGGCAATCATTGATAAAAGTAGCGTTGATCCACACGATTTTGATCCAACAACAGCCGATGCTAAAAAGGTAGCTCAGGCAAATATTATTGTTTCAAATGGCCTAGGCTACGATTCATGGATGAATAAGTTAGCGAAATCTGTTGATAAAAAGCCTGTCTTAGTCGGTGAAGACTTGATGGGATTAAAGAGCGGAGATAATCCACATATTTGGTACAATTTAGATATGCCAACTAAGTATGTTGATTATTTGGTTAAGCGCTTATCTAAGTTGGATAAGAAGCATGCCGCTTATTTTAAGGAAAATGGCGAAAAATACTTAGCTAAGATCGACGAAATCAAACATCTAGCTAAGGCTAATAAGGGTGATCAAAAAACAGTTTTTGTTAGTGAACCAGTCTTTGACTACGCTTTACAAGAAGCTGGTTATAAAATAGGCGACAAGAAATTTGAAGAAGCCATTGAAAATGGTACAGATCCTAGTCCTAAGACAATTAACGAAATGAATAATGCTATTAAACAAAAGAAGATTGCCTTTTTTGTTAATAATACTCAGGCAAGTAGCTCAACAGTTAAGTCTTTTGTTAAACTTGCAAAAAAGAACAATGTTCCGGTTTTAAATGTTCGGGAAACTATTCCTAATAACACTACTTACTTAGCTTGGATGAAAGAAAATTATCAAAAATTAGCTGATATTCAAAACAATTAAATAGGATTGGTTTATTAGAAGAGGAGGAGTGAGATGACTGATATATTGACAGTTAAAGACCTGGGGATGAAATTTGAGGATAAGGTAATTTTTAAAGACTTAAATTTTACTTTATCTAAAGGGTCAATGACAGCTCTACTTGGTGCAAATGGTACAGGGAAAACAACCTTGATTAGAATTTTGATGGGAATGCTGCAACCGACTACAGGATCATTTAAATTTGCGCCAGATACAAAGGTTGGCTATGTACCGCAGTTTAGAAATCTAGATGCTGATTATCCCCTCTCAATTCGGGCTTTTGTAGAACTTAATACTCCTTTATTTAAGAATGCTCGGGTAAAGGCGAGGGTAAATCAAATTTTAAAAGAGACCCATTTACTAGATATTCAAAATACTAGGATGGGCGAAGCTTCCGGAGGACAAAAGCAGCGTGCATACCTAGCTCAAGCTTTGTTAGATAAACCAGACTTCATTATTTTAGATGAGGCAACAGCTAGTTTAGATCCAGTTGCTAAAGAAGAGTTAATGTCATTAATTAAGCACTTAAATGAAAAACATGCAATGACTGTGTTGTTTACAACTCATGACATTCCTCTAGCTAAGAAATACATGAAAGATTATCTTTTATTTAAAGATAAAGGCCTAGTTGCTGGTAAAATTAAGGACTTAACTGAGGAGGTGGGTGAAGAATAATGTTTGCATATGATTTTATGCGCTATGCATTTCTAGCCAGTACTTTTATTGCGATTACCTGTGGAATAGTGGGTGTATATGTTGTAGCTAGAAGTTTTTCATTCTTAGCTCACACTCTATCGGAAATTGGTTTTGCTGGAGCCGCTTTTGCGGTTTGGATTGGTTGGGTTCCACTATGGGGCATGGTTCTTTTTACTTTGCTCGGATCAATCAGTGTTGGTGAATTATCCATGAGAAGTGATCAGAAAGAATCCGCAATTAGTGCGATTTCAGCCTTGTTTATTGGTTTGGGTGTGCTATTTTTAGCTATTGCTGGCGGTAATAGTCGGTACGCTACTAATATCTTATTTGGTTCAATTATTGGAGTTGATAAAGAGGGCGTTATTCAACTAGTTATTCTTTCTCTCTTTGTTTTAGCAATAATTTTCTTAGTTTTAAGACAATTAAACTATGATTCATTTGACCATGTAGGGGCAGTTAGCCATCACATTAATACAGGTTTAGTTTCAGTAGTATTTTTAATTGCTTTGGCTTTAGCTGTTTCAATTGGTGCACAAGTTGTCGGATCATTACTAGTCTTTATTTTATTAACTTTGCCATCTTCAAGTGCTCGCTACTTAGGTAAGACAATTCCCGCTATGTTATGTTGGTCAGTCGGGATCGCCTTGTTTGGAGTTTGGGCAGGTTTAGTTTTAGGATACGTAACTAATTTACCAGTCACTTTCTTTATTTCGATTATTGAAGTTGGAATTTATTTATTTGTTTATGGCGCTCATGCTTTTAAGAAATAAAACTGTTATTTAGAACCTACAAGGGCCCTCTTGCTCTTGCAGGTTTTTTGTTTTTAAATTTCATTAATATGTGGAAAAAGGATAAAATTAAATAGTATTACTTTTTTAGATGAGGAAAACTATGTGGATAAATTTTTTATGGGCATTAGTGCCAATCATCTGGTTGATAATTTCTCTTGGAATTATTGGAATGCCGGCTTCAAGGGCATGTACGATTGGTTTAATTATTACAATTGCTGATGCTGTTTTAATGTTTAAACAACCCATAATTAATACTCTTTCTGGAGCCCTAGAAGGTATTATAATGGGAATTTGGCCGATCATGTATGTAATTCTGGCTGCGCTTTTTGTATATCAGATTACAACTGATTCAGGTAGTATGGGGACGATTGAAAAATTATTATCATCAATCACAACCGATAAAAGAATTTTAGTATTAATAATTGCTTGGGGCTTTGGTGGCTTTCTAGAATCTATCGCTGGTTTTGGAACTGCTGTAGCAATCTGTGCAGGAATCTTAATTTCTTTAGGTTTAGAACCGATCCAAGCTTCAGTAATTTGTTTGGTTGCCAATAGTACGGCAACTGCATTTGGTGCAATTGGCTTGCCAGTTTTGACATTAGCTGAAGTAACTAATCTTAATGATGTGCAATTAGGATTTATTGTAACCTTGCAATTGGTCATTTTAGTTATTTTAGTACCTTTTATTTTAGTTATTCTTACTGGCAAAAGTATTAAGGCCCTGAAAGGTATTGTTTTTATTACTTTAATGTCAGGGGTTGGAATGGCAATTCCGCAAGTTATTATTGCTAAGTTTACTGGGGCTGAGCTTCCAGCCTTAGTCGGATCATTGTTTTCAATTTTAGTTACTGTCTGGCTGACTAAAAGAAAAACTGGTTCAGTAGAGGAAGTAGAAAATGAAAGTGTCAGCGAAATTATCAAGGCTTGTTCACCATTTATTTTGGTTTTTATTTTCGTTCTACTGGCTTCCTCTCTTTGTCCACCTGTGAATAACTTTTTAACTAGTGTAACTACCCATTTACATGTTTACTTAGGAAAAAATCCTAATGATTTACCAATTAATTGGCTTTCCTCTCCAGGAACATTAATCTTATTAGCGGGAATAATTGGAGGAAAGATTCAAGGCTTAAGCTTAAGCCAAATGTTCAAAATCTTGCTCAATGTTTTGAAAACAATTGGTATGACAACAATTACAGTTTGTGCAATTGTGGGTTTAGCTAAAGTTATGGTATATGCAGGAATGACTAAAGCATTAGCGGTAGCCTTAGTAAGCTTACTTGGACCAGCTTATCCTTTATTTGCACCATTAATTGGGGCTCTAGGAACATTCTTAACAGGCTCTGCAACGTCAGCCAACGTTCTATTTGGTAATTTACAGTATTCTGCTGCTCAATCATTAGGAGTAAGCAAATATTGGATTGTTGCTTCAAATATGACTGGTGCAACTGCTGGGATGTTATCACCACAGAATATTGCAGTAGCTACTGGTGCAATTAATAAAGAAGGTTTAGAAGGAAAAATTCTAAAAGAAACGACTAAGTGGGGCAGTATTTACTTGTTAATTACCTGTGTATTTCTATACTTAGTTGGTTTGATTACTAAATTAGTATAAAGTAAAAAGTTCTTGATCTTAGAAATTAGATCAAGAACTTTTTGTTTACAAATATATTTGTGTTTTTACTAAATTGTTTTCAATTCATTAACGATTTTTTCAAACTCATTAAGTCGTTTTTCAAAAGTATTAAATGCGTCTTTTAAGTAATCGGCCTTTGTCATATCGACACCGGCATGTTTCATTATCTCTGTTGGATAATCTGAAGAGCCAGCCTTTAAGAAATTAATATAAGCGGTACGTTCTTTGTCAGTACCATGAACAACATTATTTGCGAGAGCTGTAGCAGCAGCAAAGCCTGTTGCATATTGGTAAACATAAAAGTTGTAATAGAAATGAGGAATACGGGCCCATTCTTTAGCAATCTCTCCGCCCGGTTCTACACTATCACCGTAATATTTTTGGTTTAAATTGCCGTAAAATTCATCAAGAACATCGGCAGTTAATGGTTGACCATTTGCGTCGGCTTCATGAATAAACTGCTCAAATTCTGCAAATTGTGTTTGACGGAAAAGTGTACCCTTAAATGAATCAAGATAGTGATTCAAAACAAATGCGCGTGTTTTAGGATCGGTAATTTTATCTAAGAAGTATTCAGTTAAAATATTTTCATTAGTTGTTGATGCAATTTCAGCAACAAAAATTGGGTAGTCTCCATATACATATGGTTGAGTATTTCTTGTATACCAGGAATGTACTGAGTGTCCAGTTTCATGAACTAGAGTATATAGAGAATCAAGATTATCCTCCCAATTTAATAATTCATATGGATCAGTATCATAGGAACCACCAGAATAAGCGCCTGTTACCTTATTTTGGCTTTCAACCACATCAATTACACGATTATTAAAGATGTAATCAACATGTTCGAGGTAATCTTTTCCTAATGGCGCTAAGGCTCGTCTAGCTTCATTTTTTGCTTCTTCAAAGTTATAAGAAAGACTGGGCTCACCTGTTAATGGAACATACATATCATACATTTGTAAATCAGAAAGACCTAAAATCTTTTTTCTTAAACTAACGTAGCGATGAAGTAAGTTGAGGTGACTATTTACCTCTTTAACCAATGTATTGTAAACAGCTGTTGGTACGCCGTTTTCACTTAAAGCAGCCTCTCGAGCTGAATTATATTTATGTACTTGAGCATTAAAATTGTGGGCTTTTACTTCACCTGATAAAGTTGAAGCGAGACTATTTTCAAACTGACCATAGCTTGCATACATAACATCAAATGCATTTTTGCGAACATTTCTATCTTGGGACTGAATTAGAAGTGAATATAAGCCATCAGATAATTGGACCATCTCTCCGTCTTCATCTTGAACATAGCCATATTCCATATCAGAATTAGTTAAAACATTGAAAGTATTAGCTGAAGTTCCCATTGCATCTCCAGCAGCGGCAATAATTTTTTCTTCACTTGCTGGTAAAGTATGAGGACGTTTCTTAGTAATTTGTTCAAGTCGATGTTGATACTCTTTTAAACGAGGTTCATCTTGCATAAATTTAGCAAGTGTCTCTTCTGGGATAGATAAAATTTCAGGATCGACAAAAGAGATAGCAGCACTCATTTGGTTAGCTAAGCTTTGAGCTTTAGCAACAAGGCCTAGATAATGAGTATTACTAGTATCAACGTCGCTTGACATAGTAGCATAAACGTACACTTTTTCTAAACGACGATTTACAGATAAAATTTCTGTAATCCCCTCATATAAATCTTTAGCAGATTTAGCAAGATTTCCCTTAAATCTACCTAAATTTTTGATTTCTGTTGTGAGCTGATTATATTCTTGTTCCCATTCGTGATCGTCTTTAAAAACACGACTAAGATCCCACTTGAGATCATCAGATACTTCATTTCTTTTTGGAAGAGCCATATCTTTTCCTTCTTTCTGCCAGATAATTTTTATTAATCATCATTATAGAACATTATTTCGCTTGCTAAAAAATAAAAATTTTTTAATAATGAATTTAATGCGCTTAACTAAGTAATTTTGTATTATGAAAAGGTAAGCTGATTTTCAGAGGAGTTAAAAATTAATGAGACCTGAGGAACCCAAAAGACCAAGCAAAAAACTAAGAAGAAATAATGTGTTTGCGGCGAGTAAAAAAGATTATAAAAATGGAAATAGTTTTGCTCGTTTGGTAGGTCTCTTATCAATTTTACTTGTTTGTGGAAGCGTAGCGTACTTTGCTCATGCCTATTTTTCAGCCATGAGTTCAGTTCAACAAGCTTATCGAGGAACAGGAAAAACATCCCAATTGATTTCTCAGAAAAAGCCAATTTCAATTCTAATTCTTGGCGTCGATCAAGGAATTGAAGGCAGGCATGACCGGGGAAATTCCGATACGATGATCTTAGCCACTATGAATTCAGAGAAAAAAGAAGCAACAATGACCTCAATTCCCAGAGACTTGTTAGCCGATATCAAAGGTGATGGAAGTGGGGAAGGGAAGTACTACATGTTCCGGGTCAATTCGGCTTATCAAGTTGGTGGCAGTAAAGGAGCAACTCGCACAGTAAAAGCACTTTTAAATACACCAGTTAACTACTACATGGAAGTTAATATGAAGGCTCTAGAAAGTATGGTAGAAGCTTTAGGTGGAGTAGATGTTAATGTGCCATTTACTTTTACTTATCATACGCATTTTAAGAAGGGGAAGCAGCACTTAAATGGTAAAGAGGCCTTAGACTATGTGCGGATGCGTAAAGAAGATCCAAAAGGTGACTATGGTCGACAAATGAGACAAAGACAAGTGATTAACGACACTGTACGTAAAGGGATGTCAGTTAATTCAATCACTAACTATCGTAAGATTCTTAAGGTCTTTGCCAAGTATGTTAAAACTAATCTGACCTTTGATGATATGCTTTCAATTGCAATGAATTACCGCGGATGTACTCAGAATATTAAGAGTGGCTATATTCAAGGACATAATGTTTGGATTGGAGCGGCAGCAATGCAAGTAGCCTCTACAAAAGAACTACAACGTGTATCAGATTTAGTTCGTTCTAGTTTAGGATTAAAACAAGAAAAACTCCATAATCAAGAAACAAGACAAAATAGTCTGCAGCAAGGTTTAAATTGGAATGATCCAGAAGACTTTAGAAATTATGTAATTTATGATAAAGATTCTGACACTATTCCATGGGATGGTAATTAAGAAAAAAAGCAGCTAGCAAAATGCTAACTGCTTTTTTTAGTATATCTGTTGATGATTCTATCTTAGTGATTTTAGCCCGTAACTGCAACTGTTGTTTGTAAAGTTTTAGTTACCTAATTCAGAATTTGGGTTTTCTTGATTAATTCTTTTTTCTTCAAACTTGATATCGGCTAACTTATTTTCCTTTTCTTCTTTTATTTGATCTTCTTTGAACTTTTTACTTAGGAGAGTTGGTTTAATGGTATTTTCAACTAAGCTTTTAGACACATTAAAATTGGTATCTTGATCAGCTGCTTGAGAAGTAGTAACTGAATTAGTTAGAAAGCCAAAGCCTAATAATACAATAAGTGCTGTTGAAATTCCTTTTTTGTGTGTCAAAGTATTTTACTCCTTTTAAGTTTAAATTTAGTAATAATTAAATGGTAATCATGTTACACTAGTGATATTTAAAAAGTCGTTTTTAATTTACTTAACAAACTGTATTATAGAAGAGGATTATTGCAGTAAAATAAAGCGAAATTTACATTTTTTTACAAAAACTTCAATTGCGTAAATTTAATGTAATATTTGAAAGATCAGTGTAATAAAAAGGATGATGAAAAATGAAGCAAACTAAGTATTTTCCAGTTATTTATGGGGTAATATCTGCCCTTATTGCATTTATTGCAGTGTTTTTTATTGCACAGAGAACCTTCCATATTTCTGTATCGATGGCTATTTTAAGTGCTGGAATTTTTGCGGCTTTCTTTTATGTTCTATCATATTTTAGAGGACATGCTTCTTATGAAATTAAGACAATTGTAGCTAAATATCATTTAACAGATGAAGAACTTGCAAAAATAACCGGAATGAAGGCTAGTGATTTTCCGATCTATCACAATAAGCTTCAATTAATTATCCCTAAAAGACAATGGCCAAAAGTCTTAAATGCGCTTCAAGAGTATGATCGGCAGTGTCAATTATCAAATGAAAAAGAGAGAAAATAATGAGTTTACTAACAGTTAAAAATTTAAGTCAGACATTTATTGATAAAACTTTATACGAAGACGCAAACTTTGTTTTAAATAAAGAAGACCATATGGGCGTAACCGGGCAAAACGGAGTTGGTAAATCAACTTTAATTAAAATTTTGACCGGTGAAATCACGCAAGATGATGGGGAAGTTAAGTGGCAAAATAAAATTCATGTTGGGTACTTAGATCAGTATGCCAAACTTGAAGAAGGTTTAGAGCTAAAACAATTTTTGCAGACTGCCTTTAGTGATCTTTTTGAAAAAGAAAAAGAATTAGATGAACTCTATGTGAAATATGGTGAAAATGGGGATGAAGCTCTCTTAGAAAAGGCAGGTAAGATTCAGACTTTGCTTGAGGAAAAAGAATTTTACGATATTGATACCAAAATTGATCGTGTAGCTACAGGGTTAGGATTAGCGGATTTGGGTTATAGCCGGGATGTATCAAAACTTTCTGGTGGACAAAGATCTAAATTGATCTTAGCTAAGCTGCTTTTACAAAATCCAGACGTACTGGTTTTAGATGAGCCGACAAACTACTTAGATGTTAATCATATTGACTGGCTTGCTGATTATTTGAATAATTTTGAGGGAGCTTTTATCGTCGTTTCGCACGATTATGACTTTTTAGGTCGAATTACTAATTGTATTATTGACATTGATTTTGGAACTATTACACGCTATACAGGTGATTTAAAGCATGCGCTTCGTCAAAAAGAAGCTGACCGAGAAAGCTATTTAAAGGCCTATGCTAACCAGCAGAGAAAAATTCAAAAGACTGAAGCATATATTAGAAAAAATAAGGCTGGCTCTAGATCTAAAAGTGCTAAATCGCGGGAAAAACAGCTAGCGAAGATGGAAATTTTAACGCCACCGCAAAATAATAAAAAGGCCCATGTCCTTTTTCCTTATGTTGATACCGCATCAAACTTACTCTTGCAAACTCAAGATTTAGTAATTGGATATGATCAGGCCTTAGTAAAATCAGCATTTAACTTTTCTGTTGGAAATGGAGAAAAGGTAGCTGTAACAGGTTTTAATGGAATCGGAAAAACAACCCTGCTAAAGACCTTACTAGGAAAATTAAAACCAATTTATGGTAGTTTTGAATTATCTTCAACAGCTAAGCTTGCTTATTTTCAACAAGATTTAGCTTGGCCTAATAAAAATATGACGCCTTTGCAATATTTGCAGGAAGAATTTCCACGTTTGCGTCCTAGAGAATTACGGCAAGCCTTAGCGAGAATGGGATTAACTGCGCAGCAGGCCATGAGCCCTTTAAAAGAACTTTCTGGTGGAGAACAAGAGAAGGTTAAACTAGCTAAGATGCAGTTTGAACCATCTAATTTACTATTCCTAGATGAGCCAACAAATCACTTAGATATTGCTACAAAAGATTCTTTAAGAAAGGCAATTGTTGAATTTAATGGTGGAGTAATTATTGTTAGCCACGAAAGAGATTTCTTTAGAGGAAATTGGGTGGATAAGACGATTGATATTGAAAAAATGAATAATGAATAACATTTAGAGGACTGAAATGGATAAAGAGCGTGTAAGCCAAGATTATGCTGCTGAGGTTTTAGATACCTGCTTAAAAGCGGGGAGACTAATGATTGAAGGCGGCAGTGAAACTTATCGAGTTGAAGATACGATGATGAGAATAGCGCGTAATGCCGGAATTACTGGTGCAAGATGTTTTACGACTCCAACTGGAATTTTTATGAGTTTGGGTGAACACTCTTATACTCAGGTTACACAAGTTAAAAAAAGAAATATTAACTTAGAATTAGTAGATCGAGTTAATGAATTATCACGCGAATTTGCGGCTAAAGAAATAACATTAAAAGAATTACAAGAGCGTTTACAGCAAGTTTCCATTTCGATTCCAGATTTTCCTATATGGCTTCAAATTATTGGAGCGGCTATTTTAAGCCCTACTTTAATGGTCTTGTTTATGGATGATTATGACTGGATTGATTTTCCGGCAGCTGCTGTAATCGGCGGAGTATCTTATGCTCTTTATTTAGCTATTAAGCGCTATACTAGTATTCGCTTCTTAGCTGAGATGGTAACTGCAATATTTATGGGAGTTATTACTATTTTGACGTGTAAAATCTTCCCTAAGCTTGTAGTTGATAATATTTTGATTGGTTCCTTGATGACCTTAGTACCGGGAGTTGCAATAACTAACGCATTGCGTGATTTATTTGGTGGCGATTTATTGTCCGGAATGGCTCGAACCACTGAGGCAGTTCTAACAGCAATTGCTTTAGGTGGCGGAATTGGTGTTGCAATTAAGTTACTGTGGGGTGTGATGTAATGCCTTTTTGGTTAGAAATAGTTATTAATATAGTATTTGCGTGGCTTGCAGCTGTTGGATTTGGGTTAATTATTAACGTCCCGCACCGCGCTTTAGTTTTATGCGGCATTAGCGGAAGTGCAGGTTGGATTCTATACTGGTTGGCAAATCGAATTGGTGTTGGTCGATTGGGGGCTAATCTTTTAGGGGCACTCTGTGTTGGAATTCTAGGTCTGGTATTTGCTCGTATTAAAAAGTGTCCGGTAACCGTTTTTAATATTCCAGGTGTAGTTCCCCTAGTTCCTGGTGTGCCCGCTTATCAGGCAGTGCGTGCTATGGTAGAAGGTCAATTATCTGATGCAGAAAATCTGATCCTACGGGTAGCAATTGTCACGATAGCAATAGCGATGGGCTTTATGCTTGCACAGTTAATTGGAGAAATCTTTTTCAAGAAGCGCCAAAATAGAAAAAATAAGAAGAATTTGGTATAATATTAAATGCGACGAGTCGAGGAAAACGCGAGATGCGTTCTTTGACAGAGATCATCTAGACTTGCGAAGTCAAAGCACGGGAAGTGCTGATGATGGGCTACTTTGGCTGTGAAACAAAGACCCTGACATACTTTTGTATGTTTCTCGCAAAAAAGACTAGCTTTCTTTTGAAAGTTAGTCTTTTTTAGTACTACAATATCCTTGAAAGTAACTTAATGAGGTAAAAACTTATGAAAATATCTATTCATCATATTGTAACTCAAAAGGTCGGTAATTCAGCTGGCTTTTCACTACCTGCTTCTTTTAAAGTAGAGGTAGGAACTGAGTATGCAATTCATCAGAAAGCTGATGGAAGTTTGATCTTAATACCGAAAATTTCTAATCCTTATACCTCCGATGCTAAATTTGAAGATGTACCAGGACCAGAAAGGGAAGCTTGGGAAAATATGGCTATGGAGGAATTACGTCATGCCGAAGAATAAATTTAAACAGGGAGATATTGTGTGGGCGGATTTTTCACCGTCAGTTGGACAAGAAATGAAGGGAAAACATCCTGCGGTAGTAGTATCGTCTAATTCATATAATGAAAAGACTAATTACCTAATGGTTTGTCCAATTACATCCCACGGCAACCATTTCCCTACCTACTTGGACTTATTCGGATATCATATTCATGGTCGTGTAAATGCAGCTCAAATTCAAACTTTTTCTAGAATGAGATTGCTAGATGAAAAGCCAGCAGATCATCTTAGGCCAGAAGATATGCTTAAAGTAATGGAATTACTTATTTTTGCTCTGCAACTTGATTAGACGAGTAGTTAATTTTTGTAGTTGCATGAAAAAGATTTATTGAGTATCTTAGTAATGAAAAAGGATACACAAAGGAATTTTTATCGTGAAAATTAAACAAGAAGAAATAACTAAAAAAATTGAAGAACAAGATTATCTTCAAGATCTTGAGACAATTAAATATAGCGAAATAACCAAGACAAAATTAAAAAATATTGCAACTAAAATGATTAATGAAGCTGTGCAGGCTTTTAAACATGACTCCCTCATTCAAACGCAGCTGGCCATTAGTGGAAGAAGACCAATGACTTTTGCCCTTGAAAGTAATATCATTAATCTTCCATTTGCTAACTACAAAAAAATTAGTAATTTTTGTAATAATGAAGATGAATATGAAGTAAATATCTATTTTGAAACTATTTCAGAGTATGTAAATGTTTCTCACTTCCGAATCGATATTCTGGGGTCAAGTGATGAAATTGTAGCTGATCCAGAAAAGTATAGTGCATTACTAGTAAAAGCAATTGAAGAAAAAATTGAAGTAATTCGCAACTATCAAAAACCCGAAACAAAAACTAAGAAAACAAAATAAGGAGCTAGCCTTTATGCTAACTCCTTATTTTGTTATTTCACGCATTTTTAGGATGGGATGGGCATTAGTGTAAAAGAAAAAATCCTCAATCATTGCACTTTCCATCAGACCAGTGGTCAAAATTGGATCTAAAGTCTCAACATTTTCTGGATATTTTGGTTCTTGTCCTAAATTCATAAGAGCTTTATTTAATGTGTAATGAATATAATGCTCTACCTTATTTTCAAGATCAGTATTCTGATACAAGAGTTTAATATGGCTAAGCTCATTGTCATATAAATTATCACATAGATCATATACCCAATCATGCACTTTGTTCTGTTCTTTCTTAGAAAGTTTGAAAAAATCTCGCCGAAACTTAATTCCGGTATAAATGCCATTTAAAGTTGTAATTCTAAGGGCATATTTAATCAATTCTGCCGTTCTTGGTAATTTATGTTGTCCGAATAAATATAACGGGCCAAAAAATGATGAATGATAAAGGCCAGTTGATAGAAAAACGTGAGCAGCTTTTTTCTGAATAGCATTTCCTGATTGATATACTGTATTTAGAAGTTTCATCTTTTTTTGTAGATAAGGATTTTGGTTTGCCCATTCATAGGCATCTTCTTGTTTTTTAGAATCAGAAAATTCAGCTAATACATAGCTATAGGCCTTATTATTAATGGATTCTAGATATTGAAGTGCATTATATACAGCAACTTCTTCAGAATTTTCAGCATCTTTTTTTATTTCGGATAGAGCTACTTTCATTTGGAGGGTAGAAGAGAGCGTTAAAGAGCCAAAACTGTGCAAAATCACAGTTTGTTCATTTCTAGGGAGATGAAGAAACTCTTTCTGATCTTTATAAATTGGAACACGACAAGGTTCGTAAACAATATCATTTAATCTTGCCCAAGCAGAACGATCTACTTGCTCTTCTACAGTGTTCCAGTTGTTTGCTTTATAATAAGGTTTTTTATTCATTTTTCTGCCTGAAGTCACTTAAGAAGCTAATATTGCTAAGAGCTGGATTTTGAATTGATAAATCTTTTTGTGCACGTTTTTCTTTTTTTCGAGCTTCCATAACAATTTGACGAACATTTTTGACGTCAGTCGAATTACCACTAAGTTCTAGTAAGTAAAGAATAAGAACATGTAATGTAACCGAGATCTTTTTGCTGTTTGACCAAAAAGATCGTTAAAGTTATGATTACCACATCCAATTAATCCTAAAAGATTTTTTTATTATCTTTATATGTTAAAAAATCAACAACGGAATCCATCATAAAGTCTTGATATGAAGGTAAAATCAAAATGTATTTATCATTCATTTGATATTGAGGATTAGCATCCTCAATTCGATGTGCATCAAGCCCCGTTTTATCTATGAATTGTTGCGTTTGTCCTGTAATTGTATAAAAAGCTATTTTTACCATAGTTTTGCCTATCGTTATATACCAAAACTATCTTCTACATATTCAATTGTCGCGATTTTTAAAGTTAAAGTCAAATCAAAAAAAAGTTTTAAAAACGCTACTAAGTACCGTATACTTAACTTAAAGAAAATGGAGGGTCCCTTATGACACTTGGATGGAATATTTTAGGTATTTTGGCCTGGTTAATTCTGGTTTTATATTTAATTTTTATTGTACAAAATATTCGAAAACGTCACTTAATAATGATTGTTAAAGATCGCAAACGCTTTGAATGGAAAACTACCTTGTTAGATATTTTAGAAGTTTTAGTTTTTTTATGCGGTGCGATCTATATGTTTAGCATTACTTTATTTTACAATCCTGATTTAGAAAATAAACAGGTTTTATCTAGTAAAATTGAATATCAACCATTAATTTTAACAGCGGGCAATAAACGCTCATACTATGTCACCGCTAAATCTGACAATAAAAAAACTCCAATTCAGACATATACTTTTTATAGTAACGGAAACAGAGTAACTGTTACGAGTAATTATGCTACAATTTCTGACGGAAAAAATCCAATGTCTGTTCAAGCGGGAGTTATTCCTTATTCATCTAAGCAATTAGTTCAAGCAGATGCACGCTACCAAAATGCATATGTAGCAACTTATACAGCTACGTATAAGAAAAACTGGCAGAATGGCTTAAGAATGCATGCTGGTAAGACAGCAGCTAGGTATTATTTAATTAGAGTACCTGACCGTACTTTTGTAAGAGAATTAAAATAATAAAGATAATTTAGCAATAAAAAGACCTTATTTCGATGAATACAATTCGAAATAAGGTCTTTTGTTTAGTTATTTGGAAGATATTTCTGAATAACGACTATAGCGAATATTTTGCAATAAAAATCCTAAGATAAATGCCATTACTAAAGTTGCTGATAAGTATTCAAGTACATTACCTGCATAAAAAGCAGCAAACAAGATAAATCCTCCTGATAGTAATAGCGAAGAGTTTAAAAAGGATCTTACTTTTTTATTGAACAGCCAATAAAAGATGCTATAGCCTAGAACAAATAAGTAAATAACGTCTAAGAGGATGACTCCTAATATTCCCATTGAATAACATTGTGCTAAAAAGTCTCGCTCTAGTGGGGCAATATTATTTTCACGGCTAAAAGAAATACCAAACAATTTATTTGATTTGTTTTTATCAGTTTTCATGACGCGGCTTAAGATATCTTTTTCTAGATGTCGATAATTTAGGCGTTCATTTGCTGGTCTTTTCATCACTTCAAGCCAGTAGTATGGATCATTTTGATAAGTGTAATGCTCCAATACTAGATCATGTTTTAAAGAATAGACCCAGTAATTTTTTTTGATAAATTCTTTTAGATATTCTTCTTGTTTTTTTCCCTTATATCTTTTCAGTCCAGCAATAAGTTCTTGGTCAAGCTTCTTCTTGTCACCAAGATGACTTCTCTTTTGAGCTACACCACTTTCAAGTGAAGATCGTCTGAGAGTTGGACTATAAGGGAAAATAGCAGCCGAGGCAGTTAGTATACAAATTAATGTAATTAAGAATTTGGCTGAAAATTTAGTATTCTTCAAAATTAAGCTGTGGATTAAGTAAACTAATAAAAATACCACTAAGCTAATAATCAGTCCGAAATTTCCAACTTTTGTTCCAAGCATTAACATTGCTAATGCTTGAGCACTAACTAAAACTATATTCAAAATATTAAATTCTTTATAAAGAATATAGAGCATAATAGGCATGATCATGAACAAAATAGCCGATAAAGTATTAGCTTGAAAGAAAATTCCTTTAGAAGCTAAGGCATTAAAAGGATAATCTGTTTGAGTAAACCAAGAAAAAATATTAGCACTAATTCTTTTAGCTTCAGTAGTATGGTATGAAGTTAATGAGAAAAGAAATAGATTCGAGATAACAATTGTTAATGAATATATGCCTGAAATACCTTGAATTACCCGGAAAAAGTATTTAGCCTTAAAGTCGCTATATGAAGTAATATAAATAACAATCAGTGGTAGACAAGCTCTCACTAGATAAAAAATTTCAACTTTTGGTGAATAATGGAAGCCTGTTGCATCCACACCAGTAAAATTTCTTACCGAAATTAGATGAAAGATTGAGTATAAGATTAAAACGCCAATATAAGCTATAATCCACCATTGTTTTCTGAATCTTTGCCAATTATTTTTGATACTAAAGAATAAAATAATAGCAATAAAAACTCCTAAAACTCTCAAAATAGTAGGTATTGAAAATTTTAGAAGTGGTGGTCTAGATAACCAATAAATATCTAAAAATGGCTGAATTAAAATAAACCAAAATAAGAATGTTTGAAGCCGTTTTTTCATATGATTTTAGGTTCCTTTAATAAAACAAAAAATTATTTAGGCTTTATTTTGATTCTTTATCCTTTTTATCAGGTTCAACTTTAGAAATCTTTACATCATTTGTTGCGGCAGTCTTTCCACGTGCAGGTGATTTTACCTTCTTCAAGCTCTTGAAGTTAATGACCATTTTATTGTTTAATTCATTAACTGAAGATTCATCTTCTGGATCATATGAAGTAATAGCTAGCAAAGCAGAATTTTCATAAATTTTTTCTACTTTTCCTTGAAAAGGATGCTTAAGTTCTTCCTCAGAAGTAGCGGCTAAAATTTGACCAATTTTTACATCAGCTTTTTTCATTTAAAAAACTCCCTTTTCTGTACAGAAATGTTTTACAATAGTGAAATACTATTATATATGATAGTCGATTTCAAGCGGGAGAGTAATATTTTGCAAAGAATTATCATAATTGCGGGACCAAGTGGAGTAGGAAAGACAACAGTCTCAAAATACTTAACGGAAAAATATAATATTCCGCGTGTAGTAACACATACTACTAGGCCAATTAGACAAGGAGAAATTCCGGGGAAGTCATATTATTTTGAAACTGATGAGAGTTTTAAAAAACTTCATTTTTTTGAACATGTAAAATATGGGGAATATCAATATGGATCCAGTAAAGAAGCTTTAGAAAAAGCCTGGGCAAAGAATGACTTGGTTTCTTTAATTGTTGAGACTGACGGAGTTAAGTCCTATTTAGAAAAATTAGGAAAGCAAGCATATTTTATTTATTTAACTGTTTCAGATTTTTCAGTTCTAAAAAAGCGATTATTAGGACGCGGAGATAAAGCTAGTGAAATTGATAAGAGATTAAATAGTTTTGAATTTAAGCGTGATTTACATTTGTCAGATGAACTTGCTAAAAAAGCACATGTATTAAATAATGACAACTGGGAAAAGACAGCTAAAGAACTAGATAAGATCGTAAAAAAGCTGGAAAATAAATAGATTTTGAATATGAAAAAGGTTGATAATAAGCTAAATGTAACGACAATGATTTAGCTTTGTAACAGGGCTGTAATATTTATGCCCTACAATAACCGTTGTCAATTAAAAAAAGAGACACATAGTATAACTTTTTAGTTAATTAATGACGGCTATGTTGATAATTAAGAAAATGAATTTTATGGAGGAATAACCCTTGACTATCAAATCTAAAGTAATCAAATTTACAACTGCTGCTTCATTCGCTGTTGCAGGTATCGCAACTTTAAGTGCAGCTAAATTAAACTCATTATCTTTTAACGGTACTGCTCAAGCTTCTACTCTTCAAGCACCTGCAAAAGAAATTGGTGTCGTAAAGGTAAACTCTAAGACTGGTGAAAGTATTGCTGTTTGGAACAGCTACGAAGATGGTAAGCAACAAACTGGTAAGTACTTACCACACCAATCAAGTTGGAAGACATACAAGAAAGTTAAGACTGTTAAGGGTGAAACTTGGTACAACTTAGGTGGAAACCAATGGATTTCATCTGACAATGTTGAAGAAGAAGCTCCAATCGCATTTACTGCTGATTTATCTGCAGTTGCTACTGCTGTAAGTCAAGTTCCAGCAGCAAACGTTAACAACGCACAACAAGCAGCTACTACAACTGCTAACACTGCATCTGTTGCAACTACTACACCTGTACAAACTAATACTGCAGCACCTGCACAACAAACTGCAACTACTACTGTTTCAGCTAAAACTAACTACGTACAAACTAATACTGCAGCAACTACTAAGCAAGTATCTACTGCTTCAACTCAATCAAACACTACTTACACTGCACCTGCACAAAACAACACTGCTGCTAAGCCTGCACAACAACAACCTCAACCAACTCAACAAGCTTCAAGTCAAGCAGCAACTACTCAAACTGCTAAGCCACAAGTTTCAACTCAATCAAACAGCAGTACTGCACAAACTGTAGTTAGCGCAGCACAATCACAAATTGGTAAGCCTTACGTATGGGGTGCAACTGGTCCTAACGCATACGACTGCTCTGGTTTAGTTCAATACGCATACAGCCAAGCTGGTAAGAACGTTGGACGTACTACTTACCAACAAGCTGGTGCAGGTCAACACATTTCTGTTAGCCAAGCACAACCTGGTGACATCTTAATGTGGGGTGACTACCACGATGCTATTTACGTAGGTAACAACCAATACGTACACGCACCACAACCAGGTCAAAACGTAACTCAAGCTTCTATCTCAAGTTACTTCATGCCAGATTACGCAATTCGTGTAAACTAATTAATTGAAATAAAGATAGTTATTTTAGAAGGTTAATCAGAAGATTAACCTTCTTTTTTATGATATAATTAAAAGAACTTTTTTAAGGAAATAGGTATTTTTAATGAATAATAAAAACGAAGAAAAAAATACCCTTCCCACAAATAACTATCGTAAGTGGCTAATAGGTATTTTAATTGGCTTAATAATAATTTTAATAGGTTGGTTAATTTTTGGTCATATTCAGTCTAAAAGAAATGCTGAAGCAGAAAAATTTAATTCTACCCACTTTAATCCGAATGTTGTAATTTATGATATTCCTGTCGGAAAGCTAACGGTCAAAAAGGCTACTGCAAAAATAAATGAAAAAGCAAAAAATGATGCGATTTTAGAGGGAGATAAAGTCGTATTGAAGAAGACCGGTAATAAAGTAATTACGAGTAAAGAAGTTCAATCATATTTTGAAATTCAACATACTCGCTACCCTAGCCGAAAGAAATGGAATTTTCAAAATGATGCTTTATTAAAGGCAAAGGATAAATTAAATCAGATTAAAGATCGTCAAGTAAAATATACTGTAAATGGCAAATCTTTCGTATTTAAAAGGGCAGAAGTATTTCCAAATGTATCATATAGAAATAATAAGTATGTATTTTTAGATACAAAAATTCTAGAAGATAAAATTAACAGCATTAACAAAGAAGTATCTACTCTTCACAAATCTTATGATTTCAAGCTTCCAAACGGTCAAGTTACGAAGGTTAAGAATGAAAGCTATGGCTGGGCTATTAATGAAAAGAAATTATTAGCTGGTATTGAGAATGCATTAGCTAATGATGTTCAAACACTTAATGGAAAGAATTATATCTATGGGGAAGGTTTTAGTACCTATGGAACTGGTTATGGTTTAAGCAATAATGGAATTGGTAATAATTATGTTGTTGTTTCTTTAACTGATCAAAAGATGTGGGTCTATAAGAATGGCAAATGTGTATTAACATTAGATACAATTGTTACTGGTACAGTGGAGACTAAGCTTGCTCATAAGAACCTAGAAACACCTACCGGAGTTTGGTATATTCACTATAAAGAATCTCCAAGTGTTTTAAAGGGAACAAATGATGATGGTTCGAAATACTCGGTTGATGTTAAATACTGGATGCCGTTTACCTTAACAGGTTGCGGCTTCCATGATAATAGCTGGCGAAAGAATTGGTCAAAAACAGCTTATTTAAATGATGGTTCTTATGGATGTGTTAACTTAAGACCAAGTGATGCTCCCAAAGTTTGGGATAATGTAGAGAAAAACGAAGCTGTAATTATTTATAAATAATATGAAAAAAGGCGTAGATTTTAAAATCTACGTCTTTTTGTTTGCTAAACAGTTTTAGTTTTAAATTTTTCTAGATCTTTTGGTGATAGTCTTACTGTAACATGAACGCCGTCATCTTTGAAATCTTCATTTAAAATTTGACCATATTCATGAAGATAAGCTAAATTTTTACCATCTGATAAAGGTAAGACCAAGTTTACCTTTTCGTAATTATCAAAAACTTTCTTAACAATTAAATCAGCTAGTTGCTTAATTGACTCGGGATCTTTCGCCGAATATAAAATATCATTTCCCTCAATTTGTGGATAATTGCGATCTGTCAAGTCAGCTTTATTATAAGCAGTAATCATTGGTACATTGGTAATTTTTAACTCATCTAAAACTTTTTGTGTCGTTTTAATCATTTGAACCATATTATGATCAGAAGCATCTACGACATTGATTATCAAGTCAGCATCTTTGGCTTCTTGCAAAGTAGCTTTAAATGATTCAATTAAGTTATGAGGTAACTTGGAGATAAAACCAACGGTATCTGAAAGGATAAAACTTAAGTCATCTTTTAAGTCAATTCTTCTAACACTAGTATCTAAAGTCGCAAATAGCATATTTTTTTCAAATACTTGCTTTTTAGAAGCTTCATCACTAAAGACATTCAACAACTCATTCATAGTTGTTGATTTTCCAGCATTAGTGTAGCCAACGAGGGCGACTTGTGGTAGACGAGAATTGTTTCGTCTAGCAGATTTTATTTCTTCTTGTTTGCTAATGTCTTTTAGTTCTTTTTTAATTGCACTAATTTGTTTACCAATGGTTCGTCTATTTAATTCAAGCTTAGTTTCACCCGAACCACGGTTAGCAAAACCACCGCTTGCACCACCAGAACCACGCTGCTGGTCTAGATTATTTTCTGATGGATGAAGCCGAGGCAGTTCATATTGTAATCGAGCAAGTTGAACTTGTAGTTTAGCTTGTCTACTACGTGCTCGATTAGAAAAAATTTCTAAAATTAATTCAGTTCGATCAAGCACTTTAAGTTTTGTCATGCTCTCAATGTTTCTAATTTGAGTTGGTGAAAGTTCATCATTAATGACTAAAGTTTTAGCATGTAATTCTCGAGCCATATTTTTAATTTGATTAAGTTTACCAACACCAAAATATGTTCCCGCAACGATATTTTCAGCCTTTTGACTTGCTTGACCAACAACATCTAGGTTGTTGGCAAGGGCTAATTCTCTTAGTTCAGTCATATAATAGTCAAAATTAGGATCATTTAAATTTACGCCCGCAATAAATGCTTTAATTTTTTTTGGTTGATTGTCGATCAAATAATTCACCTGCTTTCAAAAAATAGTATTTCTACGTAGAGTTAATAACTTAAAAAATCATCATAACCATTCCTTTATTTGATAGTATGAAAATTATAATTTCTTTTTAAATAAAAATCAATTTTGACACAAAAAAGGCCACTCCGAAAAACGAAGTGACCTTTAGGATATTTGAACACGGTAATATCCGAATAGAGATAATTACTTTAATTAACCGTGCACATAAATATGAGTGGAATATATAGTTGTTATCCTGAAATCATAATAAATTTTATACTTGTAAATGAAATTAAACTGACTGTATCAAAGGTAGTTAATTAGGAAAATCACTTAAGTCATACAATTATGGGGGAATAGGAAAGCTCACGACTTAAGGGTATATAGGGTGACAAATTTATTATCTTTGTAATACATAGTTTAAACTGAAGCTATACATTAAAATATATTTCAGCTTCCTGAAGAATTTAGTTAAACTGTATTTTTACTAAAAATAACTTTCACTATTTTTAATTTTATTGAACTATAGATGGGAAAAAGTAGTGAAAATAGTGAATGATTATTATGATTCAGAATATCAAAAACTTCTTCTTGATATAATTACTAAATATTTATATAAAGTAATAGTAATAGATATATGTTATTTATTACTTCTCTATGAAGACTACCTTCATTTATAAATATAAGACCTTAATACAAGAATAGTAAATAAAATGTTTCCATATATTGTTATGTTATTAAACTATAATAAAAGCCAAATCTACTAATGATTTGGCTTTTGTTTTAATTTTGTTTTTCTCTTTTTCTTTGCCACTTAGCAATTAATGGTAAGAGCACACCTAAACCGATCATCAAAAGCGGTTCAACAATATTTAAGATTAACATATGCCACCAAGTAGATGATCCGGCTTTAGCATCGATTGGCACGATCCCAAAGGTTGCTCCGGTAACAGTAATAATTAGACACCACCAGCCGACAATAACAGCAAATGTTTTATTCTTAATGAAAACATATTGAGATGGAAATTTTTCTGGGTGAAGTCTAATTTTAATAAATGCCCAGAAGAGTAATCCAGTAACGTACGGAGAAACAATTCCGTTTAAGTTTAATAACTGATTAAAAATATCATTCACTGAAGGAAGAGTAGCACTCAAAAATAGAAGTACAGAACAAATTCCTGTTGTTAACCAATATCCGTTGATTGGTAAGCCATTCTTATCAGTTTTAGTTAATTGTTTTGGTAAGTATTTTTTGGCAGTATCTGATAAGAAGATTCTAGCACCACCATCAACTAAAACAGCTAGTTGGGCTAGCATATAAAGAGCTTGGGTAATGATGAAAGTGTATAAGAAAAATTTCCCCATACCGAATTTTTCCCCCATGGCTTGGAAGGCATAATAAGAACCATTCATCTTTAAGTCGTCAGGTAAGTGATGTGCATTAAAGAAGACGCCTAGTGCAAATGAACCAAAGATGGTTAGAAAACCTGTCATGATTGCTAGCATGTACATTGCTTTAGGGAAGTTTCTAGGTCCATCTTTCATCTCAGTAACATAAGGAGCAACAAATTCAGCCCCGTTCATGGCAAAAATTAATAATCCTAATGACATTAGGAATTTCATATCAAAAGTTGGTAAGAAATTCTTGAAGTGGAAGGGTTGAGTAGCAATTCGGCGGCCTTCACCCAAATATACGATAGTCATAATTACAAAAAGAATGGTCATGATAAACATGGCACCACCACCGATGATAGATAACCATTGTAGCGAGTTAGCAAATCGGTGTTGGAAGAATATAAAGATGACAAAAATAATTGCCGTAAATAAGGCAAAAGCCCAATTACTCATTTCTTTGTCACTTAATGCATGTCCTTTAAAAAGCCATGCAAAAGAAACAACTGTTGAATTAGCTACATCAACTAAATATGGTAGTGAAACTACCCAGTAGCACCAAGCAGTAATATATCCCATTCGATCGCCAGAGGTGTGTCTTAACCAAGAAGATAAGCCTCCGCCATCATCTGAAAAAGTAGCTCCTAGTTGTCCGACGATTAATTCGTATGGAACTACAAATAGAATTAACAGTAATATCCAGTCACTAACTACAGCTAATCCTTGATTTTGAAAGTTATAGATAATGTCATCAAAACCAATAACTGTAACAAAGTCCATTAAGGCAATCACGGGCCAAGTTAGTTTTTTACGTTTTTGTGCTTCATCAAAAGTATCCAAAAATATTTTCCCCCTAAAAATCCTATACTATTATCATTTATCTAAATTTAGGAGGTGGGTTGAAGAAGTAGCTTCCCTGCATTCTATACCTCATTTCACATTTTATTTATAATCACGGTTTCTATTATACAAGAAGAAAAGATAAAAAAATTAAAAAACAAGCTTTACTTTTTTGCACGGTGTCTGTATTATATAGTGTAACAGATTCGTAATACACTATAACAAAAAGAGGAGCCAAAATGAGTGAAGTAGTTCAAGTTCAAAATATTACTAAGACTTATGGTAAAAAAGGTGAAAAACAATACCAAGCTTTAAAGGGCGTTAGCTTTGATGTGGAACGTGGTGAATTTGTTGGAATCATGGGTGCATCTGGTTCTGGTAAAACCACTTTGTTAAATATTTTATCTACATTAGATCAACCTACAACTGGAAATGTATACATTAATGGTCGCGATATTACTGGCTTAAATAAAAATCAAATGGCAGACTTCCGCGGTCAAGAAATTGGATTTATTTTTCAAGATTTTAACCTATTAGAAAATCTAACAAATCGTGAAAATATTGCTCTTCCTCTTTCACTTCAAAATGTAAAGAGCAGTCAGATTAATCCTAAAGTGGATAAAATTGCTAAGCGACTAAGAATTGATCATATTTTAAATAAATATCCAGCAGAAATCTCTGGTGGACAAAAACAACGTGTTGCAGCAGCGCGTGCATTAGTTCATGAACCAGCTATTCTTTATGGAGATGAACCAACTGGGGCACTTGATTCAAAGAGTGCTACTGAATTACTTGAAACAATGAAAGGTCTAAATGAAAATGATAGAGTTTCTATTTTAATGGTTACTCACGATCCATATTCCGCTTCATATGCTAGTCGAATTCTTTTTATTAAAGATGGTAAGATCAGAAAAGAAATTAAAAAAGATAGTAAAAGTAGAGAAGAATTTTATCAAGAAATTATTGCTGAATTAGGTAGACGTTAAGAATAGAAAGGAAATAATTATGCTTTGGAAATTATCATTAACCGGGATTAAAATCCGGTTCAAAGACTATTTAGTCCTTTTTTCAGGCTTAACTTTTGCTAGTGCCATTTTTTATATGTTCATGACTCTAGCTACAAACCCAGCTTTCTTAAAGGGTTCACTAAGTATTGCTTTTAAAATTACCCAAATTGTTTTTGGTTTTGGAATTGTATTACTTTCTATTATCACTTTTGTCTATATTGTATATGCCAATAGTTTTTTGCTTAGTATGAGACAAAAAGACTATGGGATGTATATGATGCTAGGAGCTAGAACAAGTAAAATTGGAAGATTAATCTTTGCCGAAACTCTTGTTGTTGGCTTGCTAGCTACCTTATTGGGTACAGTCTTAGGTGTTGGATTAACACAGGAAGTTTCTAGTGTGTTGATTTCCCAGCTAGGATTGCAAATTCATAAATTTGTTGGTTTCTACTTACCAGCCTTACTTTGGACAATAGCTTTCTTTGCAATTCTGTTCTTCTTAGCAGCTTTTTGGAATCGTCATAAATTAGTTAAGTCAAACGTGATTAACTTACTTCATGAAGATCAAAAACCGGTTAAATTACATAGAAATAAATTATGGAAATTTATTGAAGCAATTTTAGGAATTGCATTACTTGCTATTGGTTATTGGGCAATGATGCATGCAGCAAAATTAGGAACAAAAACTATTCCAATAGCTTTCTTTACAATTGTTTTTGGTTCTTACTTTACTTTTGATTCCTTCTTTACAGCAATTATTGATTTACTTCGTAAGAACTTAGCTTACAAATATAAGAAGTTACATTCCTTCACTTTAGGACAACTTAAGTTTAGATTGAGCGATTATACTCGAATTTTATCTACTGTATCATTATTGTTTGCTCTTGCTTTAGGAGCAATTACTGTTGGATTGAACTTTAATAATATGACTGAGCAGTCAATGCAAAGTACCTATTATGATGTAGTTCTGTATGGTCATAATAAAAAAGTAGATAATCAATTAAAGAAAGTTTCTGTAAAATCTACTACAACGTTTGACTATAAGATGGTGGTAGGAGGTAAAGGAAAAGAAAAAACTAGAGTACTTTATATTCCAGAAAATCAAATCCAGAATAATCAGATCATGTATCAACATTATTCAAGAAAAAACGATATGAATCATTATGATACTCGACGTATTAAAGCAAGTGATTTTAAGAATAAGACTGATGCTAATGCAGCACAATATCAGTTAGTATCTTTAACTCCATATATTGATGCTCAAGCTAGAGTTGTACCAGAAACTCAATATAATCAAGTTAAGGCTAAAGTAAATAGAATTGAGCTTTTAAGAGTTAACAATTTTAGAAGTAACTTTAATAATATTGAGAAACTCCAAAACTTATCAGCAACTCAAATGATGAGTTCACCAGAAGTTGATAAAGACGCAATTAATGTAAATCTCTCCAATTCTAAATCAGCACAATATCGCTTAGTTTCAAGTATGACCTCTGGTTTTGAATTTATGGGCTTCTTCTTAGGGTTAGCATTTTTAGCAATGCTTGCTTCAACATTAATGTTCAAAGTTTTATCTGGAGCAAACAGCGATAAACCAAGATACCAAATGCTTTGGAAGGTTGGAACAAGAAAGAGCCTCTTAAAAGCATCTATTGCAAAAGAAATTGGAATTTTATTTGCTTTACCTGCTGCCTTAGGAGTAGTTGACGTTTTATTTGGACTTCAATTATTCAAGTCTATTTTAGGGATGAACACTTACGACAAACTTTGGATTCCATTCACTATTTTCGGAGTTCTTTACGTACTTTACTACTTATTAACAGTAGTTTTATATCAACATATTGTTTTACAAAAAGAAGATTAAAATATTATATTTGATATTATTAAAAACACTTGAGTCATCCAATTCAAGTGTTTTTAATTTAGGTAGAGATATAAGTAAATCTACAAAGTTTCTGATAGTCTGATTGAAGATTTTAAAGAGGTGAGATAAATGACTGAGCAAAAGAAAATGAAATAAGCGCGAAAAGCTGTTCAAGATGCAGTGATTGAATTATTAAGAACAAAAAAAGTCGATCAACTAAAGGTAACGCAAATTTGTAAGCTAGCCCATATTAATCGTTCAACTTTCTATGATAATTATGAAGATATTTATGATATGATTGATCAATTGCGTGATTATGTAGCTAAGCAATATGAAGATGACTTAAAGAGATATCAAGATCAAACTTTTTTAACAATGCTTAGGAGGATACAAGCTAATCCGAAAATATATCAATTATTTTTTCGTTTATCACTAGATTTGCATTTTTCTAACCAATATAACTTTAAAAAATGGGTTCGATATCCTACTAATGTCAATAAATATGATATTGCTTTTATTCAGGCGGGAATTCGTGCAGATCTTGCCACTTGGATTGAGGATAATTGTCAAACTAGTCCTGAAGATATTAACAAATTAGTTATTAACAAATTGGATCAATTAGGATTTCAAGTTTATAAAAATTAGAAAACAGCCAACATTTTTTCAAAAAGTGTTGGTTATTTTTTTACTCTTATCTACCTATAATCAAAGCAAGAAATAAATTAAAGGAAGGAAAAATAAGCTGAGAACAGCCCTTTATCAAGGAAAAGAAAAGATTGAATTAACACAAGTACCGAAGCCGAAAGTTGGCCCAAATGATGTGTTAATCAAAAATATTAACGCTAGCATTTGTGGCTCTGATATTGCTGTTTATAAGCATGGAACGGGAACCGGACATAAAATTTCAATTGGTGAAAAATTCGGTCACGAAATGGTATCAGAGGTAGCTGAAGTTGTATTGGAAGTTAAAGATTTTAAGGTAGGACAACGTGTTTATCCTTATCCAGTTTTTGCGGCAAATAGTCCTCAAAAAGCCGGTACACTAGGAGGTTTTACTGAGTGCTTATTAATTAAGAATGCTAAGTTAAATCATAATTTGTATTTGGTACCGGAAGAATTTTCAAATGAAGTAGCAGCCTTAACAGAACCTTTTACTGTGGCTACAAGAGCAGTTAAGCGAGCTCATCCCAAAGCAGGAGAGAATGCCTATGTTTTGGGAGCGAGAACAATTGGCTTAGCAGCCGCTTTTGCTATTAGACACTTTGGCTGTAAAGTTATGGTTGCTGATCGAAGTGACTATCGCCTTGATTTAGCTAAAAGTTTTGGATGTGGTGTAGTTAATACATTGAAAGATAATGTTAAACAGACACAACTCGATTGTTTTGGAAAAGGCTATAGTTTGAAGGAAAATCAGCCTAATATTAATATTACGATTGACGCAATTGGCATTACCGATTTTTTACAAGATTTTCTTGATAGCCAAATAATTGATAGCCGTTTTGTCATGGTAGGTGTTGATAATAATCCGAAGGATATTAATCTTTTGGGGATGATCTTTGCTTCACAGTCTTTAATTGGCTCAGGTGGTTATCGACCAAGTGACGTTGCCATTGTTTTTTATATTTTAAAGGAAAATCAAAAAGATATCTCAAAAATGGTGACTAAGATTTATCCGTGGGAAGAACTAGTTTCTACCATTAAAAATGCTACCGATCCGGAAAAGTAATGAATATTCAAATAAAATATTAGGGTAAGCGAAAAATGATAGTGAGAATAGTAATCTTTAATTAAGTGATATTTTGAATACAACAAAACCGTTGAATCAACTAGTTTTATTAGTAAGATTCAACGGTTTTATTGGTTATAAATATGGAATTTAAACTGACATTTTATTGTAGGAAGTAATCTTCATATCTTTGTCGGTCATATTCATAATTGTAATTGATGCATTTCTTGGACCATGAGCTAAATTATATTCTCCAGGAGCAAAACGAGAAACAATACTTCTGATTGTAAAGCCATGGGTAACAAGAAGAATATTTTCAGCTCCATCTAATTGGCTGATTAAGTCAAAGCCTTTATCAACGCGATTCCAGTATTCTTCCGCATTTTCAGCTTCGTGATATGGATCTGCTTCTTTCATGTAGTCTTTAATGGTGTTGATATCTACTTCTTTAAGTAGTTTATCTCGTCTTGGATAACCGTGAGGTCCACCGATCATACGCCATGCTTCGTCTGAATTCATCCCTTCAAAGAAGCCATAGAATTGTTCTCTAAAAAAAGGTGTTGCAATGTGTTGCAACTCATCTCGGTTACAGTTTTCATTAATAATATAATCGCAAGTATCACTAGCCCTTTTTAAGTCGCTTGAGATAGCAATATCAAAAGGAACTTCACTCAAGGCTTTACCTGCATCCTTTGCACCTTGGATTCCTTCATCAGTTAGGGGTGTGTCACACCAACCCTGCATTTTATCGTAGCGGTTAATATAAGTTTGACCATGACGAACAATATAAATTCTCTTCATTTATAAACTCCTTGAATAACACTAATTTACATTATAACAAATCTAAAAAATCAAAATTTTAAACGGTGTATATAAAAATAAAATCAGTAAAATGCCTACTATAACTAATAAAATTGTGTTTCTTTTAGTTAATTTCTGATGTGTTTCTTCATCAATTTTATTATTTCTAAAATTACGACTTACATTAACTTGACGAACTATTAAAATCGCAATTAGCAATAAATAAATACTTAATCCAATAAACTCAAATATTTTCATTGTGTTTTGTGTCTTTCATTTGTAGCATAGAAGTATTGTATCAAAAATTTTGAATATTCGGCCTAAGTATATTAACTTAATAGGTGAAAGAAGAGAGGTTTTTATGAGAGTTACAAAATTAGTAATTGGAATTTTAATGATTGTCTATTCAGTTTGGCTATTTATTCAGGGACTACTAGGTGGATTCTTGGGGATAATTGCTGAGAAAAACATGGTAGCAGGAATTATTGGAGTTCTCCTTTGCGGTCTGTTTATGGCCAGCGGTATTGTTTATGTTTCAACTGAAAATAGTGATGGGCTAGGCGGTGATATTGCTGGCTTAGCGATGATGATTGTTGCTGGAATTCTAGGAATTATTGGCGGCTTTTATGCTGGTTTAATTTGGACTGGAATTTTAGCATTAGTAATTGGAATTGGATTCTTTGTTTGGCATTTAAAACAAGATAAGAAAAGATCGGATTAGCTTAAATAGTTAATCCGATTTTTTAGGTCGAAATATTTCATCTATGGGAATTAAGTTTGTACAATTGAGTTGATAAGACCTATTATTTTGTGATGGAAAGAAGAATTATTATGAAATTTATGTCTTGGAATGTAAATGGTTTACGGGCTACTTTACGTCATGGCTTTGTTAACACTTTTACTGATTTAGATGCAGATATTTTTGGAATACAAGATACTCGTGTTGAGCCAAATGAAGTAAAAATTGATTTACCAGGATATTATCAATATTAGAATTATGCTGAAAGAAAGGGCTATGCCGATACTGCAGTATTTACAAAAGAAAAACCAATTACTGTGGCTAATGGCTTCGATGTTCCAGAAGTTGATGGTGAAGGAAGAAGCATTACTTTAGAGTTTTCAAACTTTTACTTTATTAATGTTCAAGTACCATTTTTAGGAGAAAAGCTTCAAAGATTAGACTTCAGAGAATTATGGGCACAAACTTTTAGAAATTACGTTACTAAATTAATGCAATACAAGCCAGTAATTATTGGTGGAGATATGAGTGTCGCTCATGAGAGAATCGATTTAGCTGAACCAGATGATAACCACCACCGTCCAGGATTTACTGGTATTGAAAGAAAAGAAGTTTTTGAATTGTTAAATGCTGGTTTTATTGATACTTTCCGTTACTTCCACCCAGATGAAGCTAAGTATACTTATTGGAGCTATCGTGATAAGGAAGCTCGGGCAGAAAATCTTGGCTGGAGACTCGATTACTTCCTAGTATCGAATAATTTGGAAGATAAATTAACTAATGCTAAGATTTTAAGTAACATTATGGGATCAGATCACTGTCCAATTGAATTGGATGTAGACATTACTACTAGATAAACATAGAAAAACAAAAAATGTACTCAAGAAAATAGAAGCTTGAGTACATTTTTTGTTTATAGAGGGATTAAAGTTATTTAGTAGTTACGGAGTAGACATCATTATGTGCCTCGACTAATTGTCCACTTGTAACGATATCTTCGATTTGTTCAACTCTTTCACTACTATTAGTAATAAGAGTCATAACTGTTGGATCTTTTTTAGCAGTTTCAATTTGTTTTAGATCCATTTCAATTAACTGCGTCTCTGGAGTTACTTGATCGCCTTCGTTTACCTTTAAGGTAAATGGCTTACCTTCTAGTTCAACAGTATTTATTCCAAGATGAAGCATAACTTCTAAACCAGATTCGGTTTTAAGACCTACAGCATGTTTTGTTTTAAAGATTGATACGACTGTAGCGGTAACCGGACTATAAATTTTTCCATTTTCTGGTTTAATTGCAAATCCTTCACCCATCATCTTTTGTGAAAATACTTCGTCATTAACTTGAGATATATCTTCAAAAGTTCCCTTGACAGGTGCCTTGAAAATAACCTCTTCCGACTTATGCACAGAATTTGATTGAGAATTAGGAACTTTATTCACTTGTGGATTATTCACGGGCTGCATATCTGGATGGGCGATAATGTCATTAATTTCTTGACTATATAGATCGGCTTTTCCACCAAAAATAGCTTGAACACCACCGGCAACTTTTAATACTCCAGGAGCGCCCAACATTTTAAATACATCATCATTAACTAAACTATTATCCTTTAAAGAAACTCTCAATCTGGTTGCACAAGCTGAGACAGTTTCAATATTTTCTAAACCGCCAAGAGCAGTGATAATCTCACAAGATTCGTTGTATAGTTTGTCGTCAGTCTTGGGGCTGTTTGACATAATTTTTTCAGCATCTTGATTTTCTTCTACAACCATCCCTGGAATACCAACATGGAATTTTTTAATACAAAAAGTAAAAATAAAGAAGTAAAGGAAGAACCAGATAACTCCCATAATTAAGACATTTGGCCAATTAGTTTTATCTTTTCCTTGTAAGACACCAAAGAGAAGATAATCAATTAAACCGCCAGAGAATGAATTCCCGATTCTAATATTCATAATATCAGCAACATAAAATGAACATCCATCAAGAAAAGCATGAATAACATATAACCAAGGCGCTACGAATAAGAAAGTATATTCAATTGGTTCAGTAATACCAGTTAAAAATGAGGTTAAACCACCTGAAAGATATAGACCACCGTTAGTCCTCCGGTTTCTCTTAGGTAAGCAAAGGTACATTGCTAAAGCAGCGCCTGGAAGACCGAACATCATAGTTGCAAAGCGCCCAGCAAAAAATCTAGTACCGTAAGTAAACAAACCATGGTGATTAGGATCAGCTAATTGAGCAAAGAAAATATTTTGAGCCCCAACAACAGTTTTACCAGCTACATCTGCAGTGCCACCTAGGGCTGTGTACCAAAACATTGGATAAATTGTGTGATGTAGACCAACTGCTCCAGTTAAGCGAAGCAAGAAGCCATATAGAAAACTTCCCAAACTTCCCATTTTAGCTATTGCGTAGCCAGCACTGGTTAAACCGCTTTGAATTGGAGGCCAAATAATGAAGAAGATGGCGCCAATGACAATCGCAGCTAAAGACGAAATAATAGGAATAAATCTTGAACCACCAAAAAAGCCTAAAAATTGTGGTAATTCTACCTTACGATAGTGATTATGAAGGTAGGCAACAACTGATCCAATAACAATTGCCCCTAATACTCCTGTATCAATAGTGTTTTTAGGTGAAAATAGTTGGAGCAGTCCTGAGATTGTAGCTGTATATACTAGATAGGCAACGCCACCTGCTAAGCCAGCAGTTCCCTTATCCCCTTTTGCTAAACCAACTGCTAAACCAATTGAGAAAATAAGAGCTAAGTTATTAAAAACAGCACTTCCTGCAAAATTCATTATCTTTAGAATTGTTTGAAGCCATTCTTGATTAAGCCAAGGATAAGAGGTAACGGCAGCTTTATTGGTTAAAGCTCCGCCTAGCCCTAGGAGTAAGCCGGCTACAGGTAAAATAGCTATTGGAAGCATAAAGGCTTGCCCTAGTTGTGAGAAGGCTTGGCCAATATGAGAAAATTTCTTAGACATGATTACGCCTCATTTCGTTACGCTCGGTTAATTTTCGAAAACTGAAGTAAAAGTTTTAGCAATTTGTAATGGGCGAGTGATTGCGCCTCCGACTACAATTCCTGCTGGGTTGATGTCAATAACTTGCTTTAATTGTTCTGGAGTATGGATTTTCCCTTCGGCAATTACTGGAAGACCTGCATCAACTAGAGCTTTAATTAAATCAAAGTCTGGGTGATCAGTTTTAGGACTTTCTTCAGTGTAGCCAGAAAGAGTAGTACCAACAAAATCAACGCCTGCCTCATAAGCATTTTTTGCTTCCTCAAAATTTGAAGTGTCAGCCATTAAAAGTTGATTTGGATACTTAGTTTTTATTTCTTTAATGAATTCATTTACTGTCTTACCATCATGTCTTGGACGCAAAGTTGCATCAATTGCAATTACTTCTACGCCAGTTTCAACTAATTCATCTACTTCTTTCATAGTTGGAGTAATATAGGGCTTTTCTGGTGGATAGTCCCGTTTGATAATTCCAATCATTGGAAGATCAACAATTTTTTTAATTTGTTTAATGTCTCTAACGGAATTTGCTCTTAAGCCTGTTGCGCCTGCTTCTTGGGCCGCTTTAGCCATTAGGGGCATAATTCCGCCTTCTTCTGTATAGAGTGGTTCGCCTGGCAAAGCTTGACATGAAATAATTAAGCCACCATGGATCTTGTTAATAAATTCTTCTTTGTTCATTTGTAAATATACTCCAAATAAATATCATTTTGGAGTTTTCCTCCTAAATAAATAATATAATGAATTTTGTTTTTATGCAAGCGTTTTCTTATAAAAGCATGATATAGTTGTAATCAGGATGTGAGACAATGGAATTTATACAGCGATACAATCAAAATAAAGACAAGCTAACTAAGTCAGAAAATAAATTGGCTAACTATATTGCGACTCATACTGAACATGTGATTTATGACACGATTAAGTCGCTAGGGACTGCAACTAATACTGGAGATGCCACAATTGTTAGACTTTGTAAAAAATTAGGCTATTCAGGTTTCTCGGATCTAAAAATAGCTTTAGCACAAGATTCAATGATGACTACCTCAAAAAGTCATGAAGAAGCTCAAACATCTTCAGAGTTAAGTAGTAAAGTTTTAATTTCTTCAATTGAAAAAACAGAAGAATTGATCAATCCTTCTGTTTTAAAACAAGCAGTTAGTTTATTAGCTAAAGCGCGCCGAATTCATATTTTTGGTTTAGGACACTCAGGTGAATCAGCTAGAGACTATGAAAGAACCTGGCTTAGAATTGGTTTGATTGCCAATGCGGAGTCTGATCCGCATATTCAAGTTCAAGTTGCGACCTTATTAAGTAAAGATGACCTAGTAGTTGGCTTATCACTCTCTGGTCATACTAAAGACACTTATGATTCACTCAAAGTTGCTAAAGAATACGGCGCTAAAATTATTGCTATTACTAACGATCTTACGTCACCAATTGCTCAATTAGGGGATGTAAGTTTGCAGACGTCCGTTAGTGAATTTATGAATATTGGTACCGTAGCTGGTCAGGTATCACAATTATATTTATGCGATGTTTTAGCGCGAGAATATGAAAAGCTTAATAAAGTTGATGTAGATAAAATTAAGGAGCAGGCACTTGCAGCAGTTATGAAAAAATCTATTTAGCATAAAAAGTTAAATTCTGACAATAAAAATAGCCAAACTACTCAAGATAGAGTAATTTGGCTGTTTTTATATTTAAAATGTGTTAGTTATTTAATTACAGAAAAGTAGAAAGCATAAAGTTAATTGTGCCTTTATGCTTATGTAAGTGTTAAATTTATATTTTTATTATACAGGGTATTTAATATTAAGTTTAAAAATATGCTTGCTAAAATTCTATTAATATAATGTTGTTAATCGGTGACTGATTCTAGTGCTCGGCTTTGTTGACGAGCTTTAACAGATCGCTTGATTAGCTTCATTAATTCAACTTGTAAGATTGAGAATAGAGAAAGAATGATGACTACTAGCCATTGTCTTGATGTCAGGTTAGTCAAATGAAAGAGAGATTGTAAGTTAGGAGTAAATAGAATAACTCCCATCAAAATTGCTGAAACGATAAAGGATACGATTAACCAAATATTAACTTTATTTCCTCTAATCCAAATCGGATCAGTATTAGAATGTTGATTAAATGCGCGGAGCATTTGAGATAAAGCTAGAACACAAAAGGCCATTGTTTGACCAGCAATCGGATTATCAAAAGTGTCTCCAATCCAATAAGCTAATAGTGTCATTAAGGCAACAAAGATTCCTTGGCTGATAACACGCCAGACTAGATCTCTTTCAAATAAGGTTCCAGTCTTCACTGGTTTATGCTTCATAATATTTTTACTTGCGGGGTCTACTCCTAAAGCTAGAGCCGGTAAGCTGGCGGTAGCTAAATTGACCCAAAGAATATGAACAGCAAGTAGTGGTGCGTCCCAATTAAAGAGGGTAGCAATAAATAAAGTAGTAATTTCTGCAATATTACCGACTAGTAAAAATTGAATTACTTTCTGAATATTGCGGTAAACCTTTCGTCCCTCTTTAATGGCGGCAGTAATAGTTGTAAAACTATCGTTAAGTAAAATCATGTCTGAGACATCTTTAGCAACGTCAGTACCACTAATTCCCATCGCGACTCCGATATTAGCTGCTTTTAAAGCGGGAGAGTCATTAACTCCGTCACCTGTCATAGCTACCACTTCTTCATTTCGCTTTAGGCTTTGAATAATTCTTAACTTATCATTAGGTGAAACACGAGCAAAAACTGTGGTTGACTTAACTGCTTGATCTAATTCGCTATCTGTCATCTCGTTTAATTCAGTACCAGAAATAACAGTATTTCCATTAGCATAAATGCCTAAATTTTTAGCAATAGCAACCGCAGTATTTTTATGGTCACCAGTAATCATAATAGTTTTAATGCCTGCTTCGCGAGCCATTTTGATTGATGCTTTAACTTCATCTCTAGCTGGGTCAATCATCCCAACAGCTCCTAAGAAAACTAAATGTTGTTCAATGTTTTCATTTTCTTGCGGTAAATTCAAAATGGTTCGGCTGGCAAAACCTAAAACTCTCAGGGCTTGGTCAGACATCTTATGTGATAAGGCTAAAATGTTTTCTTTATCGGTCTTAGTTAATTTCTGCACTCCATTGCTTGTAGCAATGGAGTCACAGAGTGGTAGTAGTTCGTCCAGTGCTCCTTTAATGTAGGCAACATATTCATTGTTTATTTCATGAATTGTAGACATACGTTTTCTAATTGAGTCAAAAGGATACTCGCCAAGTCTTGGATATTCTTTTCTTAAGCTGGAGACAGAGTATCCAAAATCTTGTGCTAGTGGAATTAAGGCCCCTTCTGTAGGGTCACCAATAATTTCTTCTGGACTAGCAGGACTAAGAGAAGCATCATTACAAAGACTAGCAGCATACATTAAGTCTTTATAAGCATTATTGTTTTTAACTGCTTTTTGAGCTTTTAAGATCTTTTTGTTAAGAAAATCATCTCCGTTAGCTAAATGAGTTACTGTCATTTTGTTTAACGTTAGAGTTCCTGTTTTGTCAGAACAAATAACTGTTGCGTTTCCAAGTGTTTCAACTGCGGGTAGATTTTTGATTAAGGCATGTTCCTTAGCCATTCGCTGTACTCCAAGTGCCATAATGATGGTTGCAGTTGCTGGAAGTCCTTCTGGAATGATTGAAATAGCTAAAGAAATTGCTACTAAAAATTGTGGTAGAAGAGGACGTCCATAAAAAGCACCGATGGCAAAAATTAAAACACAAATGATTAAACCAATAATTGTTAAAATTTTGCCCACAGCGTTAAGTTTCCGCTTCAGTGGAGTATCACTAGTATCATCGTCTTCTAGCATTCCAGCAATTTGACCAATTTCTGTATTCATCCCAGTTTTAGTTACAATTCCACTTCCTCGACCATAAGTAACAATTGAAGAAGTGTAGGCCATATTTTTTCTATCGCCTAAGGGACAATCAGGAGAAAGAACAGCAGCTGCATTCTTTTCACTGGCAATTGACTCCCCGGTTAAAGAAGCTTCAGTAATTTTCAAGTTATTGGATTGAGTTAGGCGTAGATCCGCCGGCACCATATCACCGTTGGTTAAAATAACTAGGTCGCCGACTACTAATTCACTAGCTGAAACAATTTCTTCAGATCCATTTCTAATTACTGTTGCAGTTGGAGCACTCATTGTTTTTAGAGCGGCAAGAGAAGCTTGGGCTTTCTTTTCTTGGATAATACCAATAATAGAGTTGATTATCACAATGAAGAAAATTACACCAGCTTCTACCCATTCATTTAAAAGAGCAGAAAAAGTAGCTGCCCCTAATAAAATTAAAATCATTGGATCAAAGATTTGCTCTTTGAGCATATTTAAAATTGACTTAGGAGACTTTTTATTTAGAACATTATGCCCATATTTTTTTAAACGCCTGTCAACTTCTGGCTCGCTTAAACCAGCTGAGCTTGTTTCTAGATTTGAAAATAATTCGTCTTTTGTTTGAGAATACGCGGGAGGTTGTTTCTGACTATCCATAAAGGATATACCATTCCTTTCTTATGTTAAAAATATACAATTTCAATTTGTATAGCTTTAATAAATTCTTATATTTATAGATTTAAAGCTGATTATGTTCATAAAATATAGTATAAAATAATTGGCGATTTAAGTATAAAAATATGCTTATACTAATATAATTTTGCTATAGTTAAGAGAGAAATGAGGGAAGGAACATGAAGCAACTTGATCAATCAGTTATTATTGGAATTTTTGGCTTAATTGGTCTGTTTATTGGCTTATTCGTCAAAAATATTATGGTTTGGACTTTTGTTGGAATTGCAGTTGGTTATGTGATAACATTTTGGATTCCATATTTTAAAAAGCAAAGTCAATTAAAAAAAAAATACAAAATAATAGCGACTCTCAGCAGAGTCGCTATTATTGTTCTTGATATAGTTTTTTAACATCTTGGACGTCACTTGGTTGAATTGTATAAAAAGATCCTTGTGGATACATAACTGAAATCCTATCTTTATGTCCTAATCCTATTGCATGGCCTAATTCATGTTCAACTGTATTCACAATCCGGCCATTATTGTAGCCGTAGCTTGGATTTAAAAGATAATATGAATTTAAGCGAACCGTGGCCTTAAGTAAGTGTCCAGTTAAAGAGTTGTATTGAGTATCAGTTAATCCAGCCGCATTCGTTTCACCATCATTCATTGACTTAATAATGATTTTGGCATTATTTCTATCATTTGTGATTTTAAAATTAAAGGCATCTGTATTGTTCCAAACGTTAATTCCATCAAGGGCAGCTTGTTTTAGAGTTGGATCAGAAAGATCTATGTAGACAGTGGCTGTATTAGAGTCAAAAGTATGTCCTTTAGAACTGTCTGCATTTTTGTCATCATTTTGGATTTTTTCAGGTGAAATAAATTGCTGTACTTTTGCAGTTAGATAGGGGAGGGGATTTCTAGTTCCAAATGTTTTTTCAATTTTTGGAGCTGCTTTTTGATAGGCGAACTCAAGCCCTACAAAAAGGAGGGCTAGAACTAGAATTGTTTTAAAAAATCGTTTCACTTTCTCATCTCGCAATGTAATTTTATTTAATTATAAAACTAATTATTTAAGAAAATACTAAATAACAGTTGAGACTTTCTGAAAATTATAAATTCTTTTAGAAAGCGTATACATATGATAAAATAATATGCAACGTTTTTACTAATGCTAGAAATAGGTGACATAATTTTGGTAAAAGAAACTGAACAACAAAAAGAACAAAAGCATTTAGATGATGTTCTTGGTTTAATTAAAAAGAAAGAAAAAGAGCTTGATCATTCAATCGAACATGCACAAAATGAAGCTCAAAATATCAACTCACATTTTTTTGATGATGTGAAATTAGATTATGATGGCTACTCCACTTCAATGGATACTGCACTTTCTATTCACCAGCAACAACAAATGTTAGCGGAACGACAAAATGCTTGGCAACATTCAGCTAAGCAATTATCAACTTTGCAGCGTTTAGAAAAGAAGCCATATTTTGCAAGAGTTGATTTTCAAGAACCTAATGAAGAACCAGAAACTATTTATATTGGATTAGGGTCTTTTGCAGATAAGGAAGATCATTTTTTAATCTATGATTGGCGTGCCCCAATATCATCTATTTACTATGATGGAAAATTAGGAAAAGTATCATATAATGCACCAGATGGTGTGCAAACTGTTGATATGACTAAGAAGCGTCAATTTTTAATTAAAGATGGCAAGATTACTAATATGTTTGATACCAATGAATCCATTGGGGATCAAATGCTCTTAAATGTCTTGAATGAAAAATCATCTACACAGATGAAGTCAATTGTTACTACCATTCAACGTGAGCAAAATAAAATTATTAGAAATACTAGTGCTGATCTTTTATTTGTTCAAGGAGCTGCTGGTTCGGGGAAGACTTCTGCCATTATGCAGCGTGTGGCCTACTTACTATATCGCTATCGTGGTAATTTGACTTCTAGCGATGTTATTATGTTCAGCCCAAATCAATTATTTAATGATTATGTTAAAAATGTTCTTCCGGAAATGGGAGAACAGAATATGGTTCAAATGACTTACTGGCAGTTTGTTTCACGCCGTGTTCCCGGAATGAATGTTGAAAACTTATTTGAACAATTCGAAGATAATGAGCAAAACGATAAGATTGTTAACTTGAAGAATTCATTGCAATTCTTTAATGCAGTAACTCGCTATGCTAAACATCTTGAAAAGAATGGTTTGATTTTTAAGAACATTTACTTTAAGAGTAAAGAAAAACCATTTTTTGATAAAGAAAAGATCAAGGAAATTTACTATGGCTTTAACGAAAACTACCATCTGAGAAATAGAATTGAAGCTACAAAAGAAGCTTTGATTAATAGCTTAAACCGAAGAATTGAACCTGAAACTAAGAAGCCATGGGTTGATAAAACTATTGAATCTTTGGATCAAGAACAATTAAATAAGCTGTATGATCGTCCAGATCAAGAATTTGAATCTAGCGCAAAAGAAGAACACTTTTTAGCTCGTAAGATTGTAATTAATCAATTAAAGCAAGTTAGTCGCAAGATTCGTCAGAATCGCTTTTTAAATATTCGTGCACAATACTTACGTTTTTTGCGTGCCGTTCCTAAGATAATTGACTTAAGTAAATGGGATATTACCCAAGAAGAATGGGATGCTCATATTGAAAATGTTAAAGAGCGATTTAAGGCTGGAAAAATCAAGATGGCTGATATTTCTCCATACCTTTACCTATATGATCTAGTAACCGGACGTAGAACAGATTATGAAATGCGCTATGCCTTTATTGATGAAATTCAGGATTACACTCCATTCCAATTAGCGTACCTTAAGTACAATTTCCCTAGAGCTAAGTTCACGATGTTAGGTGACTTGAATCAAGCTATTTTTACTAAAGATGAAAGTAAAACCCTTTTGAGTCAAATCTCTAAATTATTTGATCCCGAGAAGACCGATGTTGTTCAATTAACGAAGTCGTACCGTTCAACTAAGGAAATAACTAACTTCACTAAGCAAATCTTGCGTCAAGGTGAAAAGATTGAAGCTTTTGATAGACGTGGTCCAAAGCCAGCCTTTTACAAGCGTGATAGTATTGAAAAAGAATACAGTGCCTTGCAAGATATATTAGTAGAAAACGATGAACAAAAGCTAACAACAGCAATTATTACTAAGACATTGGCTGAAGCTCAAGAAGTTGCTAAAGTATTAAAAGAAAGAAATATTAAGGCAACTTTGATTGGGTCGGCAAACCAGCGTTTAGTGCCTGGTACTTTAGTAATGGCATCCTATCTTGCTAAAGGACTAGAATTTGATGCAGTAGTTGCTTGGGGCGTTTCAAAAGAAAACTATCATCAATTAGATGAAACTCAATTGCTTTACACTATTGCTTCACGTGCAATGTATAAATTAAACTTAATTTATACAGGTGAGAAGAGTCCTTTGTTTGATAATTTAGATGAAAAAACTTACGTAAATAAGTAAAAATAAAATCCCTCTTGGATCTTGGTATCATTAGAACCTTGATTTAGAGGGATTTTTTATTATTAAAGTAAGCAGATAGGGATTGAAAGTTAATTCTATTTAATTCTTATGCATTTTGACAGACTTAATACATAATAGTTAAAATACTTAGCATGAAAAGATTAAATAGAGCTAGAAAATATCGGCGTAGAAGAAGAATTCTGCATACAGTTATATTTTTAATTACTGCTGGGGTAATTGCCTTAGGATTTAATTTTAAAAGATTTCAAAATGAATATGATTGGCTTACTTTAAAGCCAGAACAGAAGTTAAATGTTCCCTTAGTAAACCAATTACCAGACTTACCAAATGGTTGTGAGGTTACCTCACTTGCGATGCTGTTGAAATACTATGATATTAATGTAAGTAAATTAGAGTTGTCATCGAATATCAAGCATGTATCGTCTTTTGTTGGCAATAATTATCGAGGAAATCCACACGTTGGATTTGTTGGTTACATGAGTATCAAGAATGCAGGCTGGTGTGTGTATAATGAACCCCTATATAATGTGGCTAGAAAATACACAAAGCGAATTCGCAATTATACAGGCAATGATTTCGTTCAGGTATTGAAGTTGGTTTCTAAAGGGCATCCCGTAGTAATCATTACAACTTTGAAGTTTGATTGGGTAAATGATATGCAGACCTGGTCTACCAAGCAAGGAAAAGTTCATGTGACGCCGTCATCTCATGCTTGTGTGATTACAGGTTACAACAAGAAAAAGGGGATTGTGTATGTAAATGATCCTTATGGCGTTAAAAATAAAAAGGTAAGCTTAAAGAAGATAGAGGCAAGCTATAACCAGCAAGGTAAACAAGCACTTTATATTGAATAGCGCAGTAAAAAAAGCATCCCGTTATTGGGATGCTTTTTTATGATGCTTGCATAAAAATGTTTTTCAAAATAGAAACATGTTTTCAAAACTGACTAATATATTCAAATTATTAATAATGACATGTAGTATAAGAATTGTCTTAAGAAGGTACCTAATTAGACAAAAAGTTACTCATTAATAATTCAAAATAGATGAGTGTTAGACCAAAAAAAAGCTGAGGATAATGGCTATCAAAAGATGTGGGATTAAAAGTATCTGAACTTATTGCAAGAGTTGAGTGTTTTGCAATTGTTGAATTTTTATCTCCAGTGAAAGATAAAATATCACAATTATTTTCGTCGGCTTGTGTGCAAAGTTCAGCAAGACGCTTTGTTTCCCCAGAATTGCTGATAATAATTACTAGAGTGTTTTTGTGTTTTCTAAGCATTTCAAGATGTGAATTTGATGTGCAACGAAAGCCATTCAAATTGAGATATTCGCTCATATAATTAGCAATATTTTGAGAGTATCCACTACCCAATATCATAATCATTGAGTCTCTATGCTTATCCATTAAGTTGGAAAAAGGCTTTACGTATGACTCTACTTTTAAGTCGTTTTCAGTATTATTAGGGAAATTTGGTGCATCTGCTATTAGAAAGACCAATTCAGAATATCCTGAAAGCTTCATCTTTTTACAGGTCTTAACGATAAAGCTAGGAGAAGTAAAAGTTCTTTTGGCCAGTTCACGAATATTGATGTTTTTAATTTCGTTACGGTGTTGATTCATATAAATTAATATTTTTTGTTCATCAGTATTTAGTTGAAACTTTTCACTAATAGTTTGAATATTCATTGCTTTCTCCTATAGATTGAAAGAAGGACTCACGATGTCAGAAAAAGATGTTAAGAAAAATAAAGTACCACAAAATAGAGATAAAGAATTTTTAGCAGATCCATGGGCTAGAACCAGAACTAGAAATGGATTAGCAGCCGATGAGGTTATCTCTGCACTACAAAAATCAATCAGAAAAGGAAAAGAACGGGCTGCTTGTGAGTTTGCTTATGAGATGTATATTTCTTCACCTCAAATGGAAGAAAAATTATGGCGTAGACTTCAAGCTATTTCAGTTGAAGATATTGGAATGGGAAATCCACAAGCACCAATTCTAATTAATAATCTGAATCAAATGAGACAAAACTTTAGTTACAATGAGCCGGATCGTGCAATGATGTTTGTACACGCAATTCGTTACTTATGTGAATCAACTAAAGATCGTTCGTCTGATTTACTTAAGAATATCATTATTAAGAATTTTGCTCTAGGTTATGTTCCTGAAATTCCAGATTATGCATTAGATAAACATACTACTCGTGGTCAAAAAATGGGAAGAGGGAGTATGCATTTCCTAGAGGTTGATTCTAAAGTTACACCTCAATTAAAAGTTGATAATGATTATTGGGACGAATACCATAAAATTCGTGAAAATTGGGATGATAGTAAAGTTATTCCCAATGCTTTTAAGTTTAATCCATATCAAATTTAAGTTGTATTTATCTTTAGTAAGGAAATAGGTACTCTCTCATGGCTGAAACTACTGCTAAAAAAGATTCACTGATTACTAGATTGAATAAAGTTTTAACGCCTATTGGACAAAAACTTGGAAATGAAAAGCATCTACAGGCTATTTCAAATGGGATGCTTTTCGGATTGCCATTTTTGGTAATTGGTTCATTCTTCTTAATTGTTGCCAATCCTCCGATTGTACTTGATCGGTATGATCCAAGAACCGCTAATATTTTTATGCAGTGGCTTGCAGGTTGGAAATATTGGGCAATGGCACATTATGCGCAAATAACTATTCCATATAATATGACTATGGGTGTGTTTGGGATGATTTGTGCGTTTGGAATTGCCTATGAATTAAGCAAAGCGTATCGACGTCTTCACCCTGCAACTGATGGAATGATTTCATTAGTTACCTTCTTAATGGTAGCAACTACTGTTGATAAAAATAATAAAATTAGTCTCAATAATTTAGGAACAAATGGGTTATTTGTAGCAATTATTATTGGACTATTAGCTGTTGAAATTAATCGTGGCATTGAAAAAAGCAAATTAAAGATAAAATTACCAGATTCAATTCCTCCAATGGTTGCTAATTTCATTAATTCTCTGATTCCTTTGGTAGCTAACATCTTTATCTTTTATGGAGCTAATTTAATTTTAGTTAGTGTAACACATGCGGATTTCACAACTTTTATTATGAAATGTTTAACGCCAGCAACTTTTTTAGCTAATAGTTTGTGGGGCTATATTTTGATAGTAACTTTAGGAAATCTACTGTGGTTAATTGGGGTTAACGGCAGTAACGTTATCTTTCCAATTGTGTTTGCAACTGGTATTGCGGCAACTGGTGCCAATGCAGCATTAGTGGCAAAAGGATTAGCACCTACTCATCTGATGAATTTACAAATGTTTAGAATTGCTGTTTTAGGTGGATCAGGAAACTCACTTGCTTTAGTAATTTTGATGATGAGAAGTAAGGTAGAAAAATATCGAGCTTTAGGTAAGCTATCTATTATTCCAGGAATTTGTAGTATCAATGAACCTATAATTTTTGGAACACCAATTTGTTTTAATCCTATTTTAGGAATTCCATTTTTAATTGCTCCGATTGTTAATATTATTTTGACATATATAGCTGAAAGTCTTCATTGGATTGGTATGGGATACATTGTCGATCCTTCATTTACTCCATTTTTCTTCCAAGCATATATGAGTTCAATGGACTGGAGAAATATTATTTTTGAAATTATCTTAATCATTATAGGTATATTTATCTATTTACCTTTCTTTAAGGTGGCTGAACAAAATGAATTAAGAAAGCAAGAAAATATAGCTGAATAAATTAGTAAAAAAGCATCCCGTTATTGGGACGCTTTTTTATGATATAGCAGCTGTTTCTTTCTCTTTGACTAATTCAGCAAGCTTTTCAATTAGTAATTTATTACCTTCTTGATTTAAATGGATACCGTCCTTCTGAAGTAAATCATTTGGATGACCTGTCTCACGCATTACTTTTGCAAAGTTTAAGAATGGAATATTATTTTCGATATGACATTGCTCAGCTACTAATTCAAATTGTAATGTTTTTGGCCATGCTTGATCTTTGGCGATTTTCCAATTAGTATAGGAAGGTCCCATTAAAATTGTTTTGTCGACACCAATTAAATCTACTAGAACTTGCAAGTTATGTGCATAGCGTCCAGCGCTTAAGCCAAATTGCATGTTTGCGTCATTAGTACCTAAGGCAAGTATAACCAAGTCGTAATTGAAAGGTTTAATCCTTAAATCATAAAAGTCAATTGCCTCCTCAGTTGTACTTCCAGGTACAGAATTATTAATAATTGTAAAATTAGGTAATTTTTCTTGCAGTCCTTGAGTTACAATATTAGTTGCGTGTCCATCAATATACCCTGCAAGTAGGGAATCACCAAAAAGAATTAATTTTTTCATAGATATCTTCTTTTCTTTCTCTCAATATATATGATAGGCTGAACAATGTAAAAATACTAGGAACAAGGCAGAAGGAAGGCGGGCTTTTTATGCAAGAGCAATTTTTACACTTGACACCTGATAAGTGGCAGGCATTAATTCCTCCAAGTGATGAATTTAGTGCAGAAATTTTCATGATGAAGAATCTTCAATATATCATGAGTCAAAAAAATGCTGTTTACCATACTCAACAAACATTTTATAAAGAACAGTGGCAAAAGATTCCTTTTATAATTGGAGTGACGGGATCTGTTGCTGTTGGTAAGTCCACCTTTGCCAAGAAAATAACGCGGTTATTTGAACGCCTTGAACCGGATAAAAAGATTGCTCAAGTTTCTACTGACGGCTTTTTAATGTCTAATGCAGAACTTAAAGCTAAAAACTTAATGGATCAAAAGGGCTTCCCAGTATCATTTAATTGGGATGCCTTTTCTACTTTTCTGTCAAGTGTTAAAGCTGGTAAAGAAAGAGTACCATATCGACTATACTCACAGGAAATTTCTGATTTAGTTCCTAATGAAGTTGGATCAGTTGAACAGCCGGATATCTTAGTAGTAGAAGGAATAAATTTACTAGAAGTTCCTCCTAACGGCCAAGCACCGCCAAGTGATTTCTTAGATTATGTGATTTATCTAGATGCTAGTGAAGAGGACCTAGAAAGATGGTATCTTGATCGCTATCATTTAATGTTAGAAATTAATCGCAATAATCCAGACAATTATTTTTATCAATGGGCTCATGTACCACGTGAACAAGCAGATATTTTTGCCAAAAAAGTTTGGCGAGATGTTAATTTGAAGAACTTACACGAGTATATTGAACCAACTAAAAAACGAGCAGACATGATTATTAAAAAGTATGGTAATCATGAAATTAGTGATATGTATATTAAGAAATTTTAGAGGTACTTGTTAATGCAAGCAATTGAATTAAAAAAAGGTATGATTTTTAACCAAGATGGTAAGTTGATTGAAGTATTAAAGAGTAATCACCACAAACCTGGTAAGGGTAATACAGTTATGCAAATGGATTTGCGTGATGTTATAAGTGGTGCAGTTGTACATAAAACAATGCGTCCAAGTGAAAAAGTAGACTTAGTTAATGTCTCCTTGAAAAAGGCACAATATCTTTACGATGATGACACTAACTTTATTTTTATGGATACAGATACTTATGAACAATATTTAATTCCTAAAGAACATTTAGCTTCAGAAGCTAAATTCTTAATGCCAAATATTGAAGTAGACCTTAAGTTTACTGATGAAGGTAAATTAATCGGAATTAACTTACCATCCACTGTAAAGATGACAGTTAAAGAGACTCAACCAGAAATCAAGGGTGCAACTGCTGCTGGTGGTGGTAAGCCTGCAACAATGGATACTGGTTTAGTTGTAACTGTACCAGATTTCATTAAGGAAGGCGAAGAATTAATTATTGGAACTGAAAACGGTGATTATAAAGGCCGTGCAGATAGTATTACTAGATAGTAGAGAAGGAACTGTGTAAAAGCAGTTCCTTTTTCTATATAAAAATTTTACTGAATTTGTCTCACTCGATTTTAGACAGTCCTTATAAAAATAAGGGCTGTTTTTAGCTTTTGTAATTATCTGACTGGAAAAGTATAGAGCTTTATTAGCTATGAAACATAAGGCATCAACTATTAAATAAGATAAGCTACTTAATTATTGACTATCAGTAAATGAGGTTCTATATTGTGTGGTAAAAAGGCTTACTTAATTTGTGGCAAATAATATTATCCAGAAATAATTATCAAGAAAAAATTCATAAAATGGAAAACAAAAAAATACTGCTCGATTTTTCGGGCAGTATTTTTTTATGAAGCGAGAAATAAGTAACAAAGGAAGTATGTTATGATGATTTAGATCAATTTTAATTTGTGAGGAAAAGTTGGATGGATAAACAGTCAAAAGGTAGGTTATGGACAGTCCTAGCTGCTTTAGCAGCAGTAATGTGGGGAATATCTGGATTATTTGCAGAATCTCTATTTAAAGTGAGTAGTAAGATTACACCGATTTGGTTAACACAAATCCGATTAATTATCTCTGGGATTGTTTTATTAATTATTGCGACAGTCTTACACCAAAAGCCATTTTCAGTTTTAAAAGATAAGAAAAATACTATTCATATTATTGCTTATGGAATTTTTGGCTTGTTACCAGTACAAGTCTTTTACTTTATTGCAATTGAGATGGCAAACGCATCAATTGCAACGATTTTACAATTTATTGGACCATTTTTTGTCCTGACATATTTGGCTGTCACTCATCAACAAGTATTAAGAAAATTGGATGTATTAGCTGCTATCCTAGCTTTTATTGGCGTATTCTTATTATCAACTCATGGAAATTTTAATCAATTAGCAATTACTCCACTGGCTCTATTTTTTGGGTTGCTATCGGCATTAGGAGAAGCAAGTTATACTTTAATCCCGGTTAAACTTGTTAAAAGAGTATCAAGTTTGGTTGTAACGGGATGGGGAATGCTATTGGCGGGAATTGGACTGATGCTTGTATATCCGCAGTTTCCATCAATTCCCAATACACCTAGAGTATGGCTGGACGTAAGTGCAATAATTATTATTGGAACGATTATTCCATTTCAAATTATGGCTAACGCTCTACGCTACGTAAAACCATCGACTGTAAGTTTACTAGATGCATTTGAACCATTATCAGCTACAGTTGGTTCAGTTTTAGTTTTTGGTTTAGTAATGTCGGGGATGGATTGGCTAGGAACCTTCTTAGTAATTGGTTCAGTATTGGCTTTAAATTTTACTCCTAAAAGAAATATTAAAAAGAAATCTTAATTAATAAAAAATATATCAGTTTTTTTATTTGCTCATCTTTATTTTAATGACTTTCAGTCTAAATATTATAAATAAGGAAGAAATTCTATTGTAATTTTAAGCTAAATAAAATTTATCACTAAAATATTTTAAATTTTATATTGTTTTTTCATTTTAATATCATATAATCAAAAACAAGAAATTTAAGTCATCTCATAAAGGAGGAGAACAAATTGAAAAAAGTTAAGTGGTTAGGAGCAATTACAGTATTGTCCGGTGCGGCATTAACTTTAACTGCTTGTGGGAATAACAACAATAATAATGCTAGCGATAAGAAGTTAGCTTTAAGGAAGCAGTTCCTAAGAAACAAGTTAAAAAAGGTGGAACATTAAAGTACGCAATTGAAAGTGACTCACCTTTCACAGGTATTTTCTTACCAGAATTATCTGACACTTCAACTGATAGTGAAATTCAAGGGCCAGGTTTAGAAGGACTCTTCGCTGTTAATGATACCTATAAAATTAACAACAAAGGTGCAGCTACCTTCAAGTTAGATAAGGATGCTAAGACTATTACCATTGAAGTTAAGAAGGGCGTTAAGTGGTCTGACGGTAAACAAGTAACTGCTAAGGACGTTGAATATGCTTACGAAATTGTTGGTAATCCTAAGACTAAGACTTCAAGATATACAGATTCTTTAGCTAACCTTGTTGGGTTAGAAGAATACCACAAGGGAAATAGTGACAAGATTTCTGGTATCGAAATGCCAAATGGTGAAAATGGGCGAAAAGTCGTTCTTCATTTTAAGGAAATGAAACCAGGTATGCTTCAATCTGGTAATGGTTACTTCCTTGAAAGTGCAGAACCATACCACTACTTGAAAGACGTTCCATTTGATAAACTTTTATCAGATGATAAGGTTCGTAAACAACCACTTTTCTTTGGTCCATACAAGGTTCAAAAAGTTGTTCGTGGTCAATCAGTTACTTATGTACCAAATGAACGTTACTGGCGTGGTAAGCCAAACTTAGACAAGGTTACTATGGAAGTAATCGGAACTAACTCTGTTTCTCAAGCTATTAAGAGTCATAAGTTTGATGTTACTGGTGTGCTTAACGCTCAATGGAACAATGTTAAGGATACTAAGGGCGTTAACTTCATTGGTAAGATTCCTCTATCTTGCAACTACTTAGGCTTTAAGGTAGGTAAGTTTGACAAGAAGACTGGTAAGAACGTTGAGGATAAGAACGCTAAGATGAACAATGTCTCATTACGTAAGGCGATGGCTTATGCAATGAACATTGACGCTGTTACCAAGCGTTACGGCAATGGTTTGTCATTTAGAATTAACACATTAATCCCAGCACAATTTGGCGACTTCTCTGATAAGAGTATTAAGGGTTACCCATACAACTTGAAGAAAGCTAACGAGTTATTAGACAAGGCCGGCTACAAGAAGAAGAAGGGTGAAAAATACCGTCGTCAACCAAATGGTAAGAAGTTAACTATTAACGTTGCTGTTCGTGGTACACAACCTAATGCTGAAAAGATCTGGACTAACTACCTCCAACAATGGCAAAAGATTGGCTTAGATGCTAAATTTGTTGGTGGTCGTCCAATGGAATTCAACTCTTGGGTACAAGATGTTCAAGCAGATAGTCCTAAGATTGATGTCTTTGAAGGTGGGTGGAGTTTATCATCTGAACCATCACCAATGGACCTTTACAGTGAAGGTGCTCCATACAACATGGCTCGTTTTGTTTCTCCAACTCAATCTAAACTTCTTACTAACATTGATTCAACTAAGGCCTTCAACCACAAGTACCGTGTACAAGCATTTGATAAGTGGCAACAATGGATGTATGACAATGCCTATGTTGTACCTACCACAAACAGTTGGTCAGTAACTGCAGTTAACAACAAGGTAACTGGCTGGTCACTTAAGCCATCTGCAAATTCATGGTATGATGTTGGCTTTACTAAGTAATTAAAATAAATTTTCCTATAATCCTCATATATCAACAAAAATTAAATTTTTAAATAATATTTCATTAAATAAAATTTTCATAGTTATATTCCTTCAGAAGACTCTACTTTTGCCAAGTAGGGTCTTCTTTTTGTATCAATAATGATACCGATTACAAGTATAAAAAATAAAATTGAACTATACCAATACTTGATAAAAGACTACAAAGCGCTATTATATTTAACTTTAATTTATATACCAATTAGGATAAAATATAAACATTGTGAATTCTGGAGGAATTAAATGTGGATAACTTTTTAATAGTTAGTCATGGTGAATATGCTAAGGCAACTCTAGCTAGCTGTGAAATGATTGCAGGAAAATTATCAAATGTAAAAGCGATTGCTTTTAAACAAACAATGAATCAAGATGATTTACTCGATGAGATTGCTCAAACTGCCGAAAGTTTTGAACAAGTGCCAACTATTATTGTGGATATTGCCGGAGGAACTCCTGCTAACGCTGCATTACGATATCAGCAAGAACATCCTGAAGTAAAAGTATACAGCGGTCTGTGCTTGCTACTTTTGCTAGCAGCAGTAATGGGAACTCCGATGGAGGAAGCAATCAAACAAGCTAAAGAAAATATGGCGCCTGTTGGAAAGGTAACTGAAGATAAGGCCACCTCAAACAAGGAAGAGTCTCATCAAAGTAACGAATTAAATGAAAATGCGGAAGTAGAACCACAAACTATGCATAACGTTCGAATTGATGAAAGACTTATCCACGGACAAGTTGCGACGATGTGGACAAATGCATTGCGATTAACGCGAATTATGGTAGTTGGAGATGATATCGTAAAGAATGATATTCAAAAAACAGCCTTAAAGACCGCATGTCCGCATGGCGTTCACTTAAGTATTTTGACTGCTAAAGGTGCAGCCAGAAGAATTAATGAAGGAAAATATAAGGGTCAAACCGTTTTAGTATTAGTTAAAAATCCTGGAGTTTTACGTCAAATGGTTGATAATGGTGTGAACTTGCCTGAAATTAATGTTGGAAATATGTCTACTAAGGCTGATTCACGTCAAGTTGCTAAGAGTGTGGCTGTTACTGCAGAAGATGTGGATAATTTTAACTACTTAAATGAGCACGGTTGTCATCTTTATCATCAAATGGTGCCGGCAGAAGACAAAGAAGAATTTATGGAGTTATTAAAAAAGTAAAGGGAAGATAAGACAATGACAATACAATGGTGGCAGATTTTATTACTAACTTGCCTAGCATTTTGGGCAATTATTGATCAATTGACTGTATCAATTGTGAATAATCCTTTAGCAATTGGGATGATTTCAGGAATTATTATGGGTGATATTACAACTGGGCTGGCAGTTGGAGCAACGCTCCAATTAATGGTCTTAGGGGTTTCAACATATGGAGGAGCCTCAATGCCGGACTTTATGACTGGTGCAATTGTTGGTACAGTTTACGCCGTTATTTCAGGAAAAGGTGTGCAGTTTGCAATTGGTTTGGCAGTTCCAGTAGGACTCTTAATGGTCCAACTAGATGTTTTGGCCAGATTTGCTAATACTATTTTTCAACATCGAATTGATACTTTTATTAAAGAAAATAAGCCAAATGCTGCAGCAAGAAATGCATTGTGGGGAACATTTACCTGGGGATTTTCACGTGCAATCCCAGTTTTTATCTTACTTGTAGTAGGAAATGATGTTGTTAAAGCAATTCTACGAATAATTCCAGCTTGGTTGACTGATGGGTTAAAAGTATCGGGGCATATTTTGCCAATTGTTGGTATTGCAATTTTACTTAGATACTTACCAACTAAAAGATTTATTTCTTATTTAGCAATAGGCTTCATTGCAGCAGCTTACTTAAAAATGCCAATGCTAGGGGTAGCGTTGCTGGGAGCAGCCTTAGCTTACCTTCACTACACTCGTGAAGTAGAAAAATTAAATACAAAGAAAAATAGTTCAGAAAAAGTAACTGAGAGTGAAGAATATACAAATGAAGAGGGAGAATATGAAAACTAATTCAAATAAATTAACAAAAAAGGATCTTTTCCGAGCAAATTGGCGTTGGCTCTGGGCTAGTCAGTTATCTTGGAACTATGAAAAAATGATGGCTCCCGGTTACTTTTATACTGTTTTGCCATTTTTAAAGCGCTGGTACAAAGATGAAGAATTAGTTGAAATGATGCAGATGCAGTCACAATTCTTCAACGTGAATGCATTTGATGGAAACTTTATCATTGGAATGGATCTGGCAATTGAAGAAAAGCAAGGAAGTAAAGCTAATGAAACAATCGCCGGCTTAAAGACAGGTTTAATGGGCCCCTTAGCTGGAGTAGGAGACACAATTTTTGGTGCTATTATTCCTACAATCTGTGGATCAATTGGTGCATATATGGGATTACGAGGAAATCCTTTTGGAGCTTTCTTGTGGATAATTGTTAATTTGATTGTTTTATTCACAAGATTTGGCTTTTTAAACCTCGGTTATTCACAGGGAGCAAAATTAATTGATTCTGCTTCAGGTAAGTTAAATGCAATTACCGACTCTGCTATTTTACTTGGGGTTACCGTCGTTGGGGCTTTGATACCAACGGTAGTTAATGGGAAAGTCCCCTTTGTATATCGAGCAGGCAAAGTAACATTAAAGATGCAGACAATTTTAAATCAAATTATGCCATCTTTAGTACCTGTTTTACTTGTAGCTTTAGTTTACTGGTTACTAGGAAAGAAACATGTGACGTCCACTAAGATGATCTGGTTTGTTTTGATTTTAGGAATTGTTTTAAGTTACTTCCATATCTTAAGTGCCTAAAGCCAGCTTTAATATTTTTAATGCTGAAATGGAGGCTATTGTTCTATAATTAAAAGAAACAATAAGATTGATAAAGGGACTTTTATGAAAGAAAAAGAAAAGAACACCATTGTAGGACAATTGCTTACTTTAGATTTATTTGCAATGATTTGTGGCTATTATTTTATTGATACGATAAATATGTTTGTTAAGCGACAAGAATGGTGGTATGACCTACTAGTAGTGTTAATCGTAATTTGTGAGATGGTCTACAATTGCCTTCAGCTGCTAAACTATAAGAAAAAAATACCAAATTTAGTAGTTATCTTAACTAGCATTACATTAAGTGCAATTCTGAGTGGAATATATATTGGTGTGATTTGGGGTAATATTCAAAGTAAACAAAGTTATCAAAACAACGTATTTCTCGCAACTATCTGGATATGTATGCTGGTAATTGGCAATATAGTTTTGTGGAATAGATATAAGAAAAATAATTAAAAAATGCATTATTACTAGTTTCAAACTAGTAATAATGCATTTTTATATTTATTCAGAAAAATTATTCTACAACATGTCTCTCAAAGGGATCATCGGAAATACCTTTTTCTAAAATATCTCTTGACCATTGCTTAGCTGAGAAAAGGGAGTGATCGCGATAATTACCACAAGATTCAATTGTAGTACCTGGAACATCTTCCCAGGTAATGTTATCGCGAATTTCTTCAAGCGATTCTTTAAGTGCCTTAGCTACCTCTGTAGTAGATGGAGTACCCCAAACTAAGAGGTGGAAGCCGGTGCGACAACCAAATGGTGAACAATCAATATAACCATTAATGCGGTCACATAATAATCCAGCTAATAAGTGTTCAATGGTATGCAAGCCTCCAGTAGGAATGGCATTTTCATTAGGCTGAACCAAACGAAGATCAAAATTACTAATTTTCTCGCCTTTTTGTCCTTCTTCAACAGTAATTAAACGAACGTAAGGTGCCTTAACTTTAGTATGATCTAATTCAAAACTTTCAACTTTACCCATAATATTTCCCTCCGTTAAAAACTTTTCCAAATATTATTTGCTATCTTAACAACAAATTTAATCTTTTTCCATTGATCAACTTCACTTAAAATGTTTCCTTCTTCAGTAGAAGCAAAGCCGCATTGGGTACTTAGAGCCAAATTATTCAAGGGTACTAATTGGCCGGCTTCCGTGATGCGTTTTGCGATTGTAATCGGATCTTCTAATTCGCCATTTTTTGAAGTAATCAAGCCTAGAACAATAGTGACATTATCACGATTATTCCAAATTTGCTTAATTGGTTTTAAATCACCAGCACAATCACTGTCATATTCTAAGAAAAAGCGATCATAGTTTAACTGACCAAGATATTTCGCAATTGGTTCATATCCACCAGAAAAAAGAAAAGTCGACTTGAAATTTCCACGACAAATATGTGTAGCAATTGTTAGATCAGCAGGCAGATTTTCTATTGACTTATTAATTACATAAACAGACTCTTCTGCTAATTGAACATATTTTTCATATTCTTTGGAATCATTTTGTGTTTCGTTTAATTTACTGATCAAAAAAGCCCAAGTAGTATCATCAATTTGAATATAGCGACAACCTAAATCATAAAAATGTTTGATTGTTTTATTGTAGGCTGTAGCTAGGTCATCTAAGTAAGCTTTTTTATTATCGTAGAAGTTAGGCCAATTATCAGAGCGATTGTCCCGAAATAGTAGAGTTGGAGAAGGAATCGTTTGCTTAGCAATTGCATTTTTTACATTAGATTTAACAAATTTAAATGCTTCAAAAAAAGGATGGTCAGGATTATAAGCAATTTTTCCAGATAGCTCTGCATTATCGGTCCTAGTTTTAGCACCGTAGAACTTATAGCTCTCTTTGTAATCATATTTAGCAACGCCATTTAATCCCCACAAGAAGTCAAGATGCCACCAACTACGACGAAATTCACCGTCTGTGACTGCTTTTAGTCCTAATTCTTCTTCTTTTTGAATTAGCTTTTTAATTTCTTGATCTTCAATTTTAGTTAGCTCTTCTTGTGAAATCTTTTCCTGATTGAAATTCTTTCTTGCTTCTTTTAATTCTTCTGGTCTTAAGAAACTACCAACAATATCGTAATGTGCTAATTTTGTCATCAAATCTACCTCCTAATTTTAACTAAAAATTTCTTTTAAATATTATCTGAAGATCCGCTGACAAGAGGGATCAGAGAATGTAAGCTGCACATTCGATTAAATACCTGTTCACTAAAATATTCTTTTTTGATATTCAAAATAATCCCTCCTTTGAATTTAATAAACTAATTAAGCAAAAGAAAAAGCGCCCCAAGTATAGTTTTTAAACTACACTAGGACGCTTAATAGCGTGTTACCACCCCGCATTCGAATTAATCTTACAATTAATTCCTCACTAAGTACTCCAACATTTGGAAGACTCGGACATGATAACGAACGTCAATCGTAAATTGCTTACTTAAATTAGCTTGCACTTTAATTTAGCTCCAAGACCATCTTCATTACATCAGCAACATCGGCTTGCACCTAATTCGACTCTCTGGGGGATGCTTTAAGTAATTCCTCATCTTTTATAAGCTTTAATTAATTTTGTTGTCATAATATTACAACGCTTAAAAAATAATGTCAATAAAAGTTTTTAGTAAGCTATTCAACTTCAGCATCTACATCAGATTTTTCATTATTAAAAGTATTCCAGTTTAGTTCTCCGGTACGCTTAGCAGTGATAACACCAGCAACCATTGAGTCGTTAACGTTAAGAGCAGTTCTAGCCATATCAACAACTGGGTCAATAGCAATTAAAACACCTAAAACTGTTACTGGTAGGTTAAGAGCACCTAAGACCATTAGAGTAGTAAAGGTAGCACCGCCACCAACACCGGCAACGCCGAAACTAGAAATAACGTCAATTACAACTAAACTTAAGACAAATTGCCATGAGAAAATGTTAACTCCAACAAGTGGGGCAGTGATTGCTGCTACCATTGATGGATAAATACCTGCACATCCATTTTGACCAATAGTTAAACCAAAGCTAGCAGCAAAGTCGGCAATCGTATCACTTACTCCCATTGATTCACGTTGAGTACGTACGTTAAGTGGTAAACTACCACCACTAGTTCTAGAAGTGAAAGCAAAGACTAAGACAGGCCATGCCTTCTTGAAGTAGGTAATTGGATTAATTCCGTTAATTAAAAGTAGAACTGCATGAACAATGAACATAACAGCAATTGCAAGGTAAGCAGCAACGATAAAGACAAGTAGTTTACTCATTGTTGCAAAACTGTTAGTTGCAGTAGTTCTAGCAATCAAAGCAAAAATTCCATAAGGAGTGAGTTCAAGTACAATCTTAACTATGCGCATGATAACTGCACGTAAGGCTTGAATACCGCGTGCAAATGTAGCAGCTACATCTGCTTTTTCTTTCTTAATTTGTAAGAAGGCAATTCCAACAAAAATAGAAAAAATTACTACTGCAATTGTGCTAGTTGAGCGCATTCCAGCAAAATCTGCAAAAATATTTTGTGGGAAGAAGGATGTTATTTGTTGAGGAAGGGTCAAGCCTTTTAATTGAGCTTGATGATCTTTAATAGAGGTAAGAGCAGTGGAGGATGCAGACATTCCCTTAGCAAAGCCAGCCCCACCTAAATTAAAAATAGCTACACTACTGAAACCTAAGAAGGAAGCAACAGCTGTAGTTCCTAACAAAATAGCTAAAACACTGGTAGCAATTTTTCTAATCTTAGTAGTCATTTTTAGTTGAGTGAATGCACCAACTAAAGAAACAAAGATTAGAGGAATTACTAGCATTTGTAGTAAGGAAACATAGCCATCTCCAACAATGGAAATCCAGTCGATACTATTTTTTACAATATTACTATTAGCACCAAAAATTAATTGAAGGGAAACGCCAAAGACGATTCCGACGATAAGGGAGAGGAATACTAATTTAGTAAATCCCCAATTCTTTTTATGCAAGTAAGCTATACCAGCTAGAATAGCGATGGCCACTAAAACAACGAGAGTAGTTTGCACTTTATTCAACTCCAATTCTAAGCAAACAAAAAAGAGCCATTTGCCTAATGCCAACAGCTCTTGAGAAAAACCATAGTTATAACTTTGAAAAGCTAGTTTCTAACTAGAGAAATTCTTGAATGAACTAATGACTGTACGCCAAATAATTGCCAAATTTTTTGACAATTGCAACAACAAGAATTTGCTTGACGTACATTAAACATAATCATTAGCTCCTTTCTTACTTTTCACAAGTTATATTATCGTATAACTTACTTTTAGTCAACATCTAATTTTAAAAATAATTTATATTCCATAAATATATATTATGTCAACTTTATATATAAAATACTGCATATAAACATTGCAAGCCCTTTCGTTAGTGGGTATAATCAAGTTGAAGAGACGTAGATTTATGAGGTGAAATAAAATGGCAGAACCTAAATGGTTACAAGGCTTAAAAGAAGAAGATTATATTAAAGAGGATTTTGATGCTACTGGTAAATCACGCTACACAGTCGAAGGTGTAGATAAAAATGATCCAGATTGGTTAAATAAAGCTGCTAAAAAAGTACATGCAGCCGAAGGCGACGATTATGTAAAGCTTGATGCAGGTCTTCTTACTGTTAACCAAATTAACTGGATGCTTCGTCGTGCATTTGGTGAATTAACTTATGTAGATGATAATAATCAATTCTTGTGGTATAACAGACCAACTGATCCAAATAAGAAAATGCTCGCTAAACGTACGCCAGATCAAGTTGGTGATACAATGGGCGCTGTTCATCCAGATATTCGTAATGTTATTCCTGAAGCCAAGAAAGTTATTTATGCTTTAAGAAACAAGATAGATGGCCATGATGAAGTGAAGATGCCCGTACCTAACGGCAATCGCCATAAGTTGATTCTCCATGACTACAAGCGAATTGAAGATGACGAAGGAAATTACGTGGGAACTTATGAATGGGTACAAGATATTTATCCATTTGTGAAGTACTTCTGTGAAACTACTGGTCAAAAGCTAGTAGATGATCCGGATGCTACAACGGGTGCAACTTATAAGAGAGATGAAGTTGATACTGCAACTGGTGCATCTAAGCATGAAGAGCATGTGGAAAAGAAGCAAGAAGAAACTGATACAAGTTCCGGTGCTTCAGAGTATTAATTGAATAGAAGTTGAAAATAAAAATGCCGTTAAATCTTGGTAGTAGTGAACCTTGATTTAGCGGTATTTTTGTTTTGATCAATATAGAGAAATTGAATTATATAAAAATATTATTATTCTACTTATTCTTTTCTTGCAATAAGTCACGAATTTGGCGAAGATATATTTCTTCGTTAGTTGGTGCAGGATCCTCTTCAACTTCTTTTTTAGGTGTAATTTTGTTAACTAACTTAATTAAAAAGAAGACAACTAAAGCAATAATTAAGAAGTTAATAACAGCATTTAAGAAGCTACCGTATTTAAATGTAGCTTCACCAATAGTGAATTTTAAGTTGGAAAGGTCAATTTTTCCAATAAATAATCCAATTAGAGGATTAATTAAATCTTTGACTAAAGAATTTACAATTGCTGTAAAAGCAGCCCCGATAATAACCCCGATAGCTAAATCCATCATGTTACCCCGAGAAATAAATTTTTTGAATTCTTTAACCATGGTTGATCTCCTTTCAAAAAAATACTTATTAATTAAAAATTATATCAAAAGTAGAAATGGTAACGCTAGGAAAAACGTTAGAAATCAATCTAACGTTTTTTAAGATAATTAATTATGCTTTTTTCTGTTAACTTTATCGCTAATAAGTCCAAGTAGAGAGGCTGCAGTGGCAAAGGCTAAACCGAGAATACTTATATCCGTTGTTTTTGTACCAGTTTGAGGTAAAATCTTTTTCTTTTGAACTGATACATTCTTAGTGTTTTGACGGCTCACTTTTATGTTCCATTTTATTCTTTCCTCAATTATGAATGTTTTTTAATAAAATAACATTTTAGCTTTCTAAAAGAACATTATACTCCATATTTAAATAATGTATTATTAGATAAGGAAAATAGTCTGGTGCTAGTAGGGAAAAAGACAAGCTAAAGGTAAAAAAACGACTTAAAAAAGTAAACATAAAGATAAAAAATACGTGTTTATTGAATCATAAGAGTAGAAAAATATATAAAAATTTAAGTGAAGATGATTACCAAGATAAAGAAAACGCTATCTAAAATTTAAATGACACTTACCCGCATATTTAAGGAAAATTGTAAACTCTTGTTTTCAATTTATTAACTACTATACTAGATAAAGATGCTTTTTTGATAAAAATGCGGATAAGGCACAATATATTGTGTGACCTAATATAAAGAAAGAGGAGTTAATACATGGACAATTCCACATCATTACAGGAAGATCGTAAAGAAAGAAAGGATAATTACTTCGTTTGGCTCTTTAAGCAATTACACGGTTGGCCAGTTCAAAATTATATGCTTTGGTTCTTTGCTTTTGGCTTCCAATTAGCTATTTTGATTCAGAATAAGATTACTACTTTAACAGTAATTACTTTTATTGGTACATTGCTTGGGACTTTATGTGTTTTAGCTATTAATGCAACGAAAGCAATTAATGGATGGTTAGGATTAATCTCAGCAGCTTGTTTTATTTATGCCGGGTTAGCTGCTAAAAATTACCTTTCGATTTTTGAACAAATTGCTTATATTTTAACTTTAGACTTACCAGTTATTATTTCAGTTAGATCTTGGAATGATGATACTAAGAATCACTTACGTAAGTTTGGTACTAAAGAATGGATTGTTGCTATTGTTGGTACATTAGTTGTTTACGCTGTATCTGGCTACTTGATCGGTAAATTTACTAATGATCCACGTCCTTGGATCGATGCTATTAGTTTTGCGATTTCGTTAACTGCTGGTATTATGTGTTTCTTACGCTACAACAATCAATATTTCTGGTGGACTGCTAGCGGAATTTTCCAACTAATTCTTTGGGGTGTTACTTATGCACAAGGAGATGCAACTTTAGCAATGGCTGTTAACTCCTTAATTTACGTTGTTAATGATGTTTTAGCATTTACCGTTTCACCATGGTTCAATATGGGAAGAAAACGTGAAGGATTAAAGTCTATTAAAGACTAACAGTAATCAAAATAAGTTAAAATTAGCATGTCGAGTTCGACATGCTTTTTTTATTTGTGAGGTATCAGAGATGAATGAAAATTGGACTGAAAATTATAAAAAAGCTGCACAAGGTAATGACTATGTAAAGTTAAATGCGGGACTAATGAAAGTAAAAGATCTCGATAATTACCTTTCTTCATTTCCTAGTAGTTTGCTTAGTTTTAATAAGACTGGAGAATTTACATATTATAAACAATTACCAGGGATGAATTATACTCCTCCAGAACTCGGAGAAAATATTGCGGCTCTTGGCCAAACAGAGAGTGAAAAGAAGCAATTAACAGAAATATTCCATAAGTTAAGCACAGGTGAAGCAAAAGAATTGCATTTTGTAGATCAAACTAATACCCAAAAAAGATTTATGGTAGACACATATCGGGCTATTTTTGATAAAGACCATCATTTTGCTGGAATTAATGAAACTGTTCAAGATATTTATCCACTTGTGGAATACTACTTAAAAGAAACCGGACAAAAATTGGTTGATGATGCCAATAATCCTAAAGGAGATATTTATCGCAAAAATCAAAGAATTGATGCAGAAAGTGGGGCCTCGGAACTATAGTGAATTGACAGAAAACTACTTTTTCTTAAAATATAATTAAAAATAATTTGGGGGATGGTAAAAATGCCTGAAATTGATAAAAAATATATTCAAAATAAATTTATAGAATACTGTAAAGTAAATACTCGTTCAGATGAACAAAGTACAGCTGTGCCGACGACTACCGGTCAAGTTGACTTGTTGAAAATTATTGAGAAAGAATTAGAAAAATTAGGCTTAGAAAATATCTCATTTTCAGAAGAAGATTCCTATTTAGTAGGAAAACTAAAAAAGACAACTAAGAAAGAAGTAACTCCAATTGGTTTTGTAGCACATGTAGATACGGCTGATTTTAATGCAGAAAATATTAAGCCATTAGTACATAAAAACTATGATGGAAAGGATATTTTCTTAAAAGAGGGACGTGTCTTATCCACAAGTGAATTTCCTAGCTTAAAAAAACATTTATGTGAAACATTGATTACCGCTGATGGAACGACTTTACTTGGTGCAGATGATAAGGCGGGAATTGCTGGATTACTAGGAATGCTCAAATTTTTAAAAGAAAATCCTGATCTTGAACATGGAGATCTTTGGGTTGCTTTTGGCCCAGATGAAGAAATTGGTAAGGGTGCTGCTCGTTTTAACGTGGAACGTTTTCCTGTTGAATTTGCTTATACATTAGATAATGGTGATCCAGGAGATATTGCATTTGAGACCTTCAATGCAGCAGCGGCTACGATTGATTTTCATGGGATAGTAGTTCATCCTGGCGAGGCATACGGGCTTATGATCAATGCAGCATTGATAGCTAGTGAATTTATTCAAGCTTTACCAGCAAGTGAGGTCCCTGAAAATAGTAAAGATTTTGATGGCTATTTTATGGTTTTATCCAATAACGGCAATGTCGATCATGCAAAAATTCAATTAATCATTCGAGATTTTGATACTGATGGTTTTGAGCAAAAGAAAAAGTTAATCACAGGTACAGTGGATAAGTTGAATAAAAAGTATGGGGCAAATCGAGTAACTTTTGAAATGCATGATCAATATCGTAGTCCAGGAGATTTGATTAAAGAGCATCCCTATGTAGTAAATCTAGTTTTACATGCCTATAAGTCCCTTGGATTGGAGCCAAAAATTATCCCGTTTCGTGGAGGAACAGATGGCGATTTTATTTCAGAAAAGGGGATACCTACACCTAACTTATTTAATGGTGGGGCAAATTTTCATGGACCATATGAATATGTAACAACTGAAAGTATGGCTCTTTTAGCTAAAACATTAATTGAAATTACGAAGCAGCATGTTTTATTAAATGATAAACGTGATGAAAGTCCATTAAAGAGAAAGTATTAGATTTAAATGAATTTCTATACGATAAATTATATTCAGAACCATCAAAATACAGATCGAACAGCTTTATATATTTTAATGATTGTTGCTGCTAGTGCGATGATTATTTTTGCAATTCTATATTTGCGTGATCGTTTTAATACCAGATATAGGGATTTAGGAATCATTGCCCTTTTGTTTTTATTATTATTTACCGGGACGCAATATGAAAAATATATGCAAAATAATGAACAGAAGTCTAAAGCTGCCCAAATCGTTCCCTTTATTAAATCAGTTGCTGATGATGAAAACGTTAAAGAAAGCGACGTAATGGTCAGTTCAATGAGTTTGCAGGATGGGATGATTGTGCGAATTGATTCGAAAAATGAAGACTATCAATTGAATTTAAACGAAGACAATAATAGCTATACATTAAATCGAGCGCACGTGATTGATCATCATGTATATGTGCAAAAGTAGGTAAGAGATGGATTATACACAATTATTTATTAAGTTTTCTCTAGGAATATTAACCTTGATTATTCAAATTAATGCTTTTGGAAAAAGTAATTTAGCTCCAACAACGGCTTTGGATCAACTGCAAAATTATGTACTGGGCGGAATTATCGGTGGTTTAATATATAATCAAAGTATTACCGTTTTTCAATTTTTATTGGTATTAATTGTTTGGACTTTAGTAGTTTTTATTTTTAAGTTTGGTCGTGAGCGCAGCAATTGGATTCGTAATTTGATTGATGGAAAACCGGTTCAAGTAATTAAAAATGGTCATGTGTTGGTAGGAAATTGTATGAAAGCTGGTATTTCTGCCAATGAATTAATGTTTAGACTTAGAAGTCGCGGAATTTATTCAGTTGAAAAAGTGAAAAATTGTATTTTTGAACAAAATGGGCAATTAACGATAATTGAAAATGATGAAGATAATATTCGCTTTCCGATTATTAGTGATGGGCAGATAAATGAAGACGTTTTGGATTTAATTCATAAATCTAATGCTTGGCTTGAACAGGAAGTAACTAAAGCTGGTTATAATAGTCCTGATGATGTCTTTTTAGGAGAATATATTGATGGACAGTTACGTCTGATAGGATATTCTGAAAAATAAAAAGGAAGAAATGATCATGAAAGATTTTAAAGAAATAAAAAAATGGTTAGCAGATGCCGATGCGGTTATTGTGACTGCAGGTAATGGGTTTGCACAGATGGAAGGTCTTGATATGTTTGACAATTTGGCCTTTCCGATTGAATATAAAAATATAAGTGAAAAATATCATGTAAAAACAATTGCGGATGCACTAGATAAAGATTTGGATTCTTGGGATGAAAAGTGGCAATTCTGGAGTCAACTAATTAATGAGTATTCAGTTGAATATGAGCCAAGTAAAGCAATGAAGCAATTAAAAGATCTGTTAAATGGAAAGAATTATTTTATTGCTACTAGTACTTTTGGCCATTTTTTTGAAAAAGCTGGCTTTGATCAAGAAAAAATCTTTAATGTTTTTGGTGACTGGACAATGATGCAGTGCTCTAGTGGTTTAAATCACGGTACACGTTCTGATTTGTCAACAGTGAAGAGATACGTTAATGGCCAGGGTGAGGTTCCAAGATGCGAGAATTGTAATTCACCAATGGAACTTCATATGCCGCTAAATGCTCACTTCTTTCCAGATGAAGATGCAAATACGAGATTTCGTTGGTTTTTAACAAGAAATCAGACTAAGAAGGTCGTAGTGCTTGAACTAGGAGTTGATCCAACTAGTCCTCAGCTTCTTGATCCAATGGTAAAACTGATTGAGCAGTTCAAAGATTGGCATTATGTAGCAGCAGACTTAAGTCAAGATGAATTGCCGGACGATATCCAAAAAAGAAGTGTCGGCCTAGAAATGGCTCTTCCTGAAGCAATTGAAAAGATTTCAAAATAATGAAAGGTAAAAAATGAGTATTTCAGTTATTCAAGGTGTTTTACGAATTCCAGCAGCTCAAGAAAAAATACGGCAAAAAGGCATTGAAAAGCCTGGTTTTCCTGATAACTATACCTTAATTGATGTGGAGACTACGGGGCTTAGTCCATACCGTGATCGAATTACAGAGATGGGTGGTTTAAGGGTTCGCCATGGAGAAGTAGTTGCAACTTTTTCAGAATTGGTGAAGTTTCCTGATAGCAACAAGGTGCCTGCTTTTATTACCAAATTAAATGGAATTGATGAAGCGACGATTGAAGAAAAGGGTCTACCGGTTCAAGAGGCAATAAAGAAATATCGTGAATTTATCGGTAGTGATCCGATTGTTGGATATAATGTGAATTTTGATTTGAATTTTGTCTATGACCTGGCTGAAAAATATCACTTAACTGTCTTAAATAATGATTATGTTGATGTTTATCGTTTGGCTCGTAGTTTTTACCCACAAGAACAACACAATCGTCTTTTAGATTGCATGCACCGATTAGATATCGCAGAAACGCAAGAGCACCGCGGTTTAGATGATTGTCTAGATACAAAAAAGGTTTTTGATGAATTTCATAGATTATTTAGACAGGAACATATGCTTAGAGCGCAAGAAATGGTCAAAACACTAGACTTAACTAGTGAATGGCCTGAGATTGTTAAACAAAGCCAAGCTTTTCGTAGTCCTTTTGCTCATAAGAATGTTGTAATTGCTGGTGACTTAGATGTAGATGACTATGAACTAGCTAATGCTGTAAAGAATTTGGGTGGCTTTATTCGGGATGAAGTTGGTCAAGATACAGACTATCTTTTAGTTGGAGATCATGATTTCTTCAGAACTGATATCGTTGAATTAAATAAGGCAAGAGCATTAAAGAAACAAGGTCAAAATATTAGAATTTGGTCGGAACAATTTTTCTTGAATGTTCTTGATAATTGGGCACGTAGTTAAAATATTTTTACATTAAAAAGGAATCCTAAAGCAGGATTCCTTTTTTGATATGGGGAAGATTTACATGTACGAGCCAATCAATATTAATTGAAACAATAATAAAAGTGAGAATAGTAATAACTTCAAAGCTTGACCAGATGAGACAAGAAATAGTTCCAATTAAAGTTGTACTAATAAAAAGAAAAATAGTTGATTTTTTTAACTTAAATTGCAGTTTATTGTAATGAGTTGAAAATAATAGTCCTAAATAGAATAAACCAATTCCACGATATAAACATAAAACAGCAAACCATGAGTTAGCATCCGATTCATGGATAAATTTTATACTTACAGTAATTAAACTAATGACAAAGATTATTAAATAGTGAAGATAGATTAGTATATTACCTGTTACATCCTCTTGGTCTTCATTAATTAATTTATCAAATTGTAGTGCATACGTGAAAAAGAGCAAGGCAACAGTTAAAAAGATAAGAATAGAATAGAAGGAAAAGTTTTAGGTTGAAAGTAATCCGCAATACCAATAATTTTTTCACTAAAGATAATAATTACTAAAAGATTCAGTCTTTCAAGTAAATGGGGAAAAATAATTGGATGCTTAAGGGTATATTTTGTAGTGAGAAGTGGCATTAACCAACTTAGTATGATGCCGATAACAGCTAAAATAAAGCCAAAAATATTATCTAAAATTCCTCCGATAATTAAGGTAATGGCTCTAAAAATTAAAATCATGAAAAATGCCCGGGAAATATTTTGATCAACGGGATTTTTAATCTGAAAGTAATTAATTAAATAGTGACTTGCTAGAGTAAGAGATAGTAAGCCAGCAGAAATAAATAGGATTTTCATCTCAGTTAGATTATTAGTATCAAAGGAATTAGACATGTAGAGTAGGATCATCATATCAATAAAGTAAAAAGCAATGTCAGCCCAACTACCGATCCCATATCTATTAGTAAAGACAGTCTGAATCATCCATGAATTAATAAAAATAATTATAATCAATGCAAAAAGAGCAAAAGAGGTAGGTGAAACTAAACCATGCTCTAGATGATGAAGAATCTAGGTTGTTTTAGATATCATGTAGACAAAAACGAGGTCATAAAACAAGGCAATTTTTGAGACTCGCTTATTTAACATATTTTGCCTCCAGCCTACCTACTTTCTAAAATTCCTCATGTTCATTAGGATCAAATCTTCTTGCAGAAATTTTGTCTAAATTGATAAGTTTTTGGACTTCTTCAGGCGTTAATTTGAAATCAAAAATATCCAAATTGCTAATTTGATGTTCATAGGAACTAGCTTTGGGAATAGGAACAACATTAAGTTGAGTTTCCCACCGTAAAATTATTTGAGCGGGTGACTTATGGTATTTTTGAGCTAAGTCAATAATTTCTTTTTCTTGAAAAGCTTCACCTGCACGCTGCAATGGACTCCATGCTTCGGTAATGATGTTATGGTTATCATCATACTCACGAATTGTCTTGCTGGACCAGTAGGGATGAAGTTCTACTTGGTTAACAGCGGGCATAACGCCTGTTTCACGGTATAAATGTTCAATATGTGTTGGTTCAAAGTTAGAAACACCTACTGAGCAAATTAAGCCAAATCTTTGGGCATCTAGCATGGCTTGCCAGGCTTCAAGATAATGATTCTCCTTTGGATTTGGCCAATGGATCAGATAGAGATCATAGTAATCAAGATTAGCAGCATAAAGCGATTCTTGAATTTGTTCTATGGCTTCCTGATATTTATGATGACGACCTGGTAATTTAGATGTTATAAAAATATCATCACGATTTATACCGCTATTTTTAATAGCACGACCTACTGCTCCTTCGTTTTCATAATTAACAGCAGAATCAAGTAGACGATAACCATTCTTTAATGCAGTTTGAATAGCAAAAACTCCCCGAGAACCATTTAATTTATAGGTTCCGAAACCAATTTTAGGAATTCGATTTCCATCATTTAAATTAAAGTATTCCATTCTTAATCTTCTTTCTGTTTTCAATATACTTATTACGTTTATTGTAACAGTCTAAATAAACAAAAACTTATTAATTGCATTGCAAACGTACGTTCAAATATCTATACTGAAAGAAATAATATTAGGGGAAAGAATAAATGGCAAAGAGAAAAAGATATCGAAAAAAACAGACAAATACAGTAGTAAACTGGATTATAGCGCTAGTAATTATTATTTGGGGTGGTTGGTTTAAGCTTAATTCTTCTAATCAAGTAGCGAATCAAAATCAAAACCAAGATAATTCCCAGCAAGTAGTAAAGAATGCTACAACAGCGGATACCAACTATGGCGGATTGTCCAGTGCTGACTATCAAAAATTAGCTAATTTAGACTTTAAGAGCGGGGACAAGGCCTATGTCTATGTAAATAATAATAAGTCAACTTTGATTAAAAATGCCTGGAAGGTTAATAAAGTAATCTATTCTAATTTAGATAATTTGAACAGAACTTCTCATTCAAATACTGCCTTCTTAGAGCCAAGAAATGTGGCAAATGATTCTTTACGTGTAAGACAGTTCATCAATCCAACTGCATGGCATTCTAATCGTGAAAATGGGACTCAAATTTATAATCGTGGACACTTAATTGCTTATTCAGTTTCTGCAGGAATTGATCAAGATGGAAATTATAATCCTGATAATCAATCAGGCGATCAAAATAATCCCAAAAACCTATTTACGCAAACAGCTTTTTCTAATCAGAAAATCCAGACTATTTTTGAAGGAAAAGTACGTAATGCCTTAAAACAAGGAAATAAGGTTATTTTTCAGGCAACGCCAATTTTTAGGGGAAATGAATTAATGGCACGTGGTATTAATTTGCAGGCTATAAGTTTAAATAATAATTTAGATTTCAACGTTTATATCTATAACGTGCAGCCTGATTATGTATTTGATTATAATAATGGTAGGGCTAAAATAGATCGTAATATGGTAGTTAATCAATAGTTAATTTTTATATTTAATTTAGGAGAAAATAATGAACAAAAGCAAGGATAACTGTACGGCAATGATTGTTGGAAAAAAAGCTACAATTGATGGCTCAACTATTATTGCCCGTGATGAAGACGGTTATGGTGGTATTAATGAAAAGCTTTTTGTTGTCCATGAAGCAAAAGACTACGATGAAGAATATGTTTCAAAATATAATGGTTTAAAGCTTCATTTAAAGGGACATGGTTGCAAGTGGACCGCAACCCCAACAGCTGATGAATCAGAAGGCCGCTGGGATGAACAGGGAATTAATGAATATAACGTTGCTATGTCGGCTACTGAAACAGAGGCCACAAATGCGCGCTGCTTAGGTCACGATCCGTTAGTAGAGAATGGAATAGATGAAGATTCGATGGTTTATCTTGTCTTACCATTTGTTAAGACTGCTCGTGAAGGGGTAGAGCGTTTAGGTAAATTAATTGAAAAATATGGTACTGGTGAAAGTAACGGTATCGCTTTTTCTGACCACGATGAAGTTTGGTATTTTGAAACTGGCGCTGGTCATCAATGGGTAGCACAAAGAATTCCTGAAGATTCTTATGCAATTTGTCCTAATATAATGGTGATTCAAGATATTGATTTTGATGATCATGATAATTTTATGTATGCACCAACTATTCGTGATTTTGTAGAAAAAAATCACTTAAATCCAAGTACTGATGGTAAGTGGAGTTTTAGAGATATTTTTGGTACCAAAGCAGAAGCAGACAGTTACTATAACACCCCAAGAACTTGGTACGGTCAGAAGCTTTTTAATCCAAGTGTTGAGCAAGACCCATTAAGTCAAGAAATGCCATTTATTAGAAAGCCAGAAAAGAAAATTGGCGTTGAGGATGTAGAATTTTTCTTGTCTAGTCACTATAACGGTACTGAATATGACCCAATGGGATCTTTTGCTTCAGGGGATGATAAGAAGCAAAAAATGTTTAGATCAATTGCTTTGGACAGAAATCAATCTAGTTGTATTCTCCAAATTAGAAATGATGTTCCTAAAAAAATAGCAGGTATTCAATGGGTTAACTTTGGTTTTTATGCTTACAGTCCTTATGTACCTTTCTATACAAATATTGATGACACGCCATTAAATTATCAAACGGCTAGTCATATGGTTACTCCAGAATCTAGTGCATATTGGTTGTATAAGAGTTTGCAAGTTTTAGTAGAGCCAAGATATCATCAATTTATTTACCAAGTTGAGAACTTTAGAGATGAATGTCAAAGTTACGCTGTTAGCCGCATTTCAGCAACCGATGAGAAAGCTGGAGAATTAGCTGGAAAAGAAAAAACTAAATATTTAACTGCTGCTAATGCTGAAACTGCTGCTTATATTACTAATGAAACTACGAAATTGATAAGTGATTTGACGAGACAAGCCCTAAATTCTTCTAAATTTCAATTTGAACGTGGCGATAATTTGTAATTTTTTGAAAAACACTGCACAAGATGTAGTGTTTTTTTATTGTTCGACTTTCTCTATCTTGTATGTTGGTAAACTAGGTCTTCAAAGGATATCTAAAAAATGCAAGAGGAAAAACACGATTTATTTATATTTATATGGAAATATTGTTCCTAAAATGATATTATCATCCATATCTTATCCATGAAAAAGCAGCAAAAATTCACAAAGTACGAATTATTTATTGAAAAAATATTTGTGATTTTGTTGCTTTTATCATAAAATTTGTGGTGTAATATGATTTAAATCTAAATGTAGTAGTGAGAGATATATGAACGAAGATAAATTCATTCAGGTAAATAACCTAGAAAAAACTTATGAGAATGGTTACCAAGCAATTAAGTCTGTTAGTTTTTCTGTAAAAAAGGGCGACTTAGTGTGCTTATTGGGGCCTAGTGGTTGTGGAAAAACTACAACTTTAAATATGATTGCCGGATTATTGAATCCGACCGGTGGAGACATTATTGTAAATGGTAAGTCTCTTCTTAATGTTGCGCCAAAAGATCGTAATATTGGCTATGTATTCCAGAATTATGCCTTATACCCACATATGACTGTTTTACAGAATGTAATGTTTCCAATGACAGTGGGAAAGAATAAGAAGCCAAAAGATGAAGCTGAAAAAATTGCCCAAAAATTTATGAAATTAACTCATATTGAAGAATTAGCTGATCAAAAGCCGGGCAACCTTTCTGGGGGGGCAACAGCAGCGTGTTTCGATTGCACGTGCACTAGTGCAAGAACCACAAATTTTGTTAATGGATGAACCATTAAGTAACTTAGATGCCCGCTTACGTTTAAAGATTCGTGAAGAAATTCGTAATTTGGTTAAGGAAGTAGGAATTACTACTTTATTCGTTACCCACGATCAAGAAGAAGCACTCTCAATTGGTGATAAGATTATTCTTTTCCATAATGGAGTAATTCAACAAGACGATAAGGGTCAAGACCTTTATCTTGAACCTAATAATCAATTTGTTGCTAACTTTATTGGTAATCCAGTAATTGATAATTTTGATGTAAAGGTAGCAGACAATAAGATTATTGGGACAGACTTTGAGATTCCAGTTGAAAAATTAGATAGTACAAAATTTAGAGGCAACTTAATAGCCGGAGACTATACATTGAGTATTCGTCCTGAAAACTTAAAGTTAAGTGATGAAGGCGAACTTTCCGAAGTAATTGATGATGTCGAATTGATTGGACGCGAACGAGTATTGAAATTTACTCATGCTGGAACAAATCAGCGTGCATTGATTGATTTAGAGCAAGAAATAAAACCTGGAGATAGCGTGAAATTTAAGATGAACTTAGACCGCGTTTACTTATTTAAGCCAGATGGGGAGCGAATCTATTAATGAAAGATAATCAGAAAAAAGCTTGGTTATTTTTAGCACCGGCCATTATTTGTGTTACGGTATTTAGTATTTGGCCAATTCTACGTGCTTTTACGATGAGTTTTCAGGGTGGACCATTAATTGACCTACAATTTAATGGACTTTCTAACTATCAATATATTTTTAGCGATCCAGAATTTTGGCGTGCAATTATGAATACCGCCATTTATTCATTTTTAGCTGTACCAATTGCCTTAATAATTTCTGTTGCGTTAGCATGGTTTATCTTTTCAAAGATTAAACATACCGTCTTCTTTGAAACTATGTTTTTTATGCCATATGTTACAAGTACGATCGCAATCGGAATTGTATTTCGTTATATCTTTAATGGTGAATATGGTTTATTGAACTTCTTATTAAAACTTGTTCATTTACCACAACCTGATTGGTTAGATAATCCGAGTCTAAGTCTTGTTTCATTGATTATCTTTGGTGTTTGGTCATCTTTGGCATTTAACATCGTTATCTTGATGGGTGCGTTAAGAAATATTGAACCAAATTACTATGTTTTAGCTGATATGTATGGTGCAACAAGTAGGGAAAAGTTTTGGCGCATAACAGTGCCACAGTTAGTCCCAACTTTAGCCTTTCTTTTAACTGTTAACTTAATTGGGGCATTTAAGATCTATACTCAAGTTTATGCATTATTTAATGGACAAGCTGGTGTGGGTAATTCGGCAATGACGGCAGTTTACTATATTTATAATAAATTCCAAATTGTTGGTACGCCTGGTGTAGCAATGGCTGCAACAGTAGTCTTGTTCCTATTTATATTGTTCGTAACTTTCTTACAAAGAAAATTGATGAAAAAGGTGAACAGTTAGAATGAAGAAGAAAAAACTACGTTGGGGAATGATTTTTGTCTATCTATTCATTGGAATTTTTGGCATTATAACTGTTTTCCCATTTATTTATATGATCTTAGGTGGATTAATGTCCTATCAAGAAACCACTACTATTCCACCAACTTTAATTCCAAAGACTTTGAGGTGGAGTAACTATCAAAAAGTATTTGAGCAAGCACCATTTGCAAGATACTTCTTAAACACATTTATTACAGCGGCAACTACAACAATTGTTACATTGTTTACTTCAATTCTAGGTGCATTTGCAATGACCAACTTGAAATTTAAGGGAAAAGGATTTATTCAGTTAATTTTTCTTTCACTCTTAATGGTTCCGGGAGAAGCAATAATTTTTACTAACTACAATACAATTGCTCATTTAGGCTTATTGAATACATATTTAGGATTGGTTTTACCATTCTTAACATCTATCTTTTATATGTACTATTTACAAAGCTACTTCACAGCAATTTCACCAACAATTTATAAAGCAGCCATGATTGATGGAGCTTCTGACTGGGAATATATTTGGAAAATTCTAGTTCCAATGTCTAAAGGTGGATTAATTACTGTTGCCTTGCTTAGTTTTATTTCAGGATGGAACTCCTTCTTATGGCCATTATTGGTAACAAATGAAGATAAGATGCGTTTATTGAACAATGGTTTAGCTGCCTTTGCCTCTGATGCGGGTGCTCAAACGCAACTTCAACTAGCAGCAGCAACTTTAACAGTAGTACCTGTTTTAATTGTTTACTTCATTTTTAGAAAGCAAATTATTCGAGGAGTAGTACGTAATGACCTCAAAGCCTAAAACTACAGTTACTTTTTATAATGGGTTAACGACTATTGGCGGCCCAATGATTGAAGTAGCTTATGATAAGTCACATGTATTATTTGATTTAGGAGAAGTGTATCGTCCAGAACTGGGACTGAAAATGGAAGATGAGGATTTTTCAACTCTTCTTAAATATCAATTGATTGGTGATGTACCAAATTTTTATGATCCAAAGATTACGGGAAAAGAAATAGATCATGAACGTTGGCAACATAGCGCAGCTTATATTTCTCACCTTCATCTAGATCATAGTAAAGCTATGAATCTTTTAGCGCCAGAGATTCCATTGTATGCTGGTCCATTAACTGCGGCCTTGCTACCAGTGTTGAATCGGGATGGGGAATTTTTATTACCAGCAGCTGATAAACCAAAGAATTATACTCGTCCTATAATTGCTGCTAGATTAAACTACCCCATTAAAGTTGGAGATATAACTTTAACAGTTGTTCCTAGTGATCATGATGCTTACGGGGCAACTGGATTAATCATCGAAACACCTGATAAAACAATCGTTCATACTGGAGATATTCGCTTGCATGGTTATCATCCCGATTGGGTGCGTCAATTTATGGCGGCCGGTAAGGGATGTGATATGCTAATTATCGAAGGTACTGGTGTTTCATGGCCAGAACGTAGTGAAGAGGATAGTGAAGAGTTCAAAGGGGTTAAGAATGAGGTTGAGCTTACTGAAAGAGTAGTTAAATACCAAAAAGATAATCCAAAGCGCCAGTTAACTTTTAATACTTATCCTACAAACGTAGAGCGAATTTTGAGAATTATTTCAGATTCGCCTCGAAAAGTAGTACTTCATGCTAAACGTGCTGAATTATTAAAATTAGCATTAAAGCAGGATGTTCCTTATTACTACTTGCCAGAAGATGAAAAAATTGATGCGCTCGATCCAAATCTTGAAATTAGTTATCAAGATCTTCTAAAAGACGATCATCAATATTTCTGGCAAGTAGTTGGTCATTATGATCAACTACAAAAAGGTGGCTTATACATTCACAGTAATGCTGAGCCTCTTGGGGATTTTGATCCAGCTTATGCTCCGTTTATTGAAAATATTGAAAAACGTGGAATTGAATTGATAACTCTGCGTTGTTCAGGACATGCGGACGTAGCTGAATTAAAAGAAATAATTGCGGGTTTTGAGCCAAAAATTTTGGCTCCTGTGCACACATTGCATCCAGAATTAGAAGAAAACCCATTTGGAGAAAGGATTTTACCTAAGCGCGGAGAGACATTTACGCTTAGTTAAAATTAAAATTTTATTTTGTTGTTTGTTTTTATTGGGAGGAACATATGAAGTTCACTAAAAAATTTGCAGCAGTTGCAGTTGCTGCTTTAGCCCTTGTAGGCACTACTGCTTGCTCAAATTCTAAGAGTAATGATAGCTCAAGTAGTAAGTCAGCTGATATTCCAACTAAGATTACCAAGAAAACTACTATTGTTTTCTGGCATGGTATGACTGGAACTCAGGAAAAGACTTTACAAAGCTTGACTAAGGATTTTGAAAAGAAGAATCCTAACATTACTGTTAAGCTTGAAAACCAAGGTAAGTATAATGATTTACAAGCAAAGATTAACTCAACTTTGCAATCACCAAATAACTTGCCTACAATTACTCAAGCTTATCCTGGCTGGCTTTTAAATGCCGCTAATAGCAAACGCTTGGTTGATATGACCCCTTACATTAACAATAGTAAGATTGGTTGGGGCTCAGCTAAGAAGAGTGACATCCGTGAAGAATTATTAAAGGGTGCACAAATTAAGGGTACTCAATATGGTATCCCATTTAATAAATCTGTTGAAATGTTAACTTATAACAAAGATTTATTAGATAAATATGGTGTTAAAGTACCAAAGACAATGTCTGAATTAAAGGCAGCATCTAAGAAGATTTACGAAAAGAGTAACCACAAGGTTGTTGGTGCTGGATTCGACTCACTTTCAAACTACTACGTTTTAGGTATGAAGGATGAAGGCGTAAACTTCTCTAAGAACATTAACTTTACTGGTTCTAAGTCTAAGAAAGTAATCAACTACTATGCTGATGGTATTAAAGCTGGTTACTTCAAGACTGCTGGTTCAGCTGGTTACCTTTCTGGTGACTTCTCTAACCAAAAGGTTGCAATGTTTGTAGGTACTAGTGCTGGTGAAGGATTTGTTAAGATGGGTGTTGGTAATAAGTTCCAATACGGTGTTGCACCTCGTCCTTCTAAGTACAACATGCAACAAGGTACTGATATCTACATGTTTAACAAGGGTACTGCAGAACAAAAAGCAGCTGCCTTCATGTACATTAAGTACTTGTTAGGTAAGAACCAACAATTGACTTGGGCTGATCAAACTGGATACATCCCTGTAACCAACAATGTAATTAACTCTAGTGCTTACAAGAACTCAACTAAGTCTAAAGTTCCTGCTCAATTAGACAAGGCAATGAAGAACTTATACAGTGTTCCTGTAGTTAAGAATAGCAACGCTGCATACACTCAATTGAATTCAATTATGCAAAACATCTTTGCACAAGCAAAGAAGGGTCAAAACTGGAATTCACAAATTGATGCCGGTAAGACTAAGTTCCAAAGTGCTTGGAATCAATAAAAACAGAATATTAAGTAAAAAATGAGGACTGTCATTATGACAATCCTCATTTTTTTATAGATTTTTTAGAAGAAAAGTAGAATGAAGGCAATTAATGCAGGTAGCATTTGAACAACAAAAATCTTTTTACTTGCTGTAAAGCCCCCAAAAATAGCGACAACTACAACAAAGGCAAGCAAAAGTTGCCATACAGTGATTAAAGTTGGCACTCTGAAGAAGAAAAATACAATTAAGATTAAAAGACCTAGCATTCCATTATAGATACCTTGATTAGCTAAAGCTGTTTTTGCGGCAGGCTGTTTAACAAAATCTACATCCATGTCAAACGACTTAGCTTGTAAGTCAGGTTTCCCAAAAATTTCTAACCACATAATTCCAATATGCTCAATTCCAACAACAATTGTTAGAAGAATTCCGATATTTCTTAAAATCATTTTATAATTCCCCTTATTTAACTATTCAGATAGATTTTACTTATTGTTAACATAGAAATCAAATAGAGTAATAATCATTTTTATTATTATTGCATTTGCAACAATAATAACCTACACTAGAACAAACAAATAGGAGGGATAGACATAAAGATGGCAGAAGAAGATATTTTGAGAGAAATTGGTTCAATTTCACGAGCCTTGGATTCGATTGCTAATATTGATTTTAAAGATTTGGAATTAAATCGTGGTCAATACTTATATTTAACTCGCGTTTTTGAACACCCAGGGATTATTTCTGATCATCTAGCTACATTATTAAATATTGATCGTACAACGACTGCCCGTGGAATTAGAAAACTTGAACGAGCAGGACTTATTTTTAAAGAAGATGATGAAACTAATAAGAAAATCAAACATTTATTTGTAACCGATACAGGTAAAAAATTAGCTAAAGAAATAGAAAGAGAAAATGTCTATTCAAATACGTTAGTAACAAATGGCTTAACTAAAGATGAACAGGCTCGATTACAAAAATATCTAAGCGTTCTCGAGAAAAATGCACGTGAAAATTGGAATTTTGTAAAGAATGGCAGCAAGAGGAAGTATTAATATGACGGTAAAATATGAGATTAAAGAAGTATTAGCAGATAATATTAAAGAATTACAACAAATTTCAAGACAAACATTTTTAGAAACGTTTGGATCACAAAATACTGCTGAAGATATGAAAGAATTTTTGGATACAGCATATGCAGAAGAAAAATTAAAAGATGAAGTTGAAAATGCGAATAGTAGTTTTTACTTTTTAACTGTAGATAATAAAGTGGCTGGCTATCTAAAGGTGAATGAAGGACATGCGCAAACAGAGCAGGTAGTTCCTAATGCTTTAGAAGTCGAAAGAATATACTTGAAGCAAGCTTTTCAACATCAAGGTTTAGGATTAGTGCTAATCAAATTAGCTGAGAAAATAGCTAAAGAAAAAGAGAAGGACAATATGTGGCTTGGAGTTTGGGAGAAAAATTATCAAGCTCAGGCTTTCTATGAAAAAGATGGTTTTAAAAGAGTTAGTCAACACACTTTTGTAGTTGGAGAAGATTCACAGACGGATTTGATTTTAGTTAAGAGGTTGAAGTAATGAAATTTTGTTTTAAGACAATTGATGAAATGACTGGATATGAGGCCTTTTGCGTCGAAAGGCTAAGAAATGAGGTTTTTGTTAGTGAACAAAAAATCACTTTACCTGAAATAGATGATGAAGATTTTCATGCAATTCATGTTTTTAGTTTAAATGACGGAAAAGATGATGCTTTAGCTACTTGTCGAATTTTTAAAGATGAAAATGGAGATTGGTATTTAGGTCGAGTTGTGGTCTCAAAAGATGCACGAGGGATGTATCTTGGAAGCAAGATGATGAAAGAGGTGCATGAGTACCTAAAAGACAAGAATGTTAATCGGATATACTGCCATGCGCAAATAACAGCGAAGCCTTTTTATGATCGTCTTGGCTATCAAGTTAAAGGTGAGATATTTGATGAGGGTGGTATAGAACACGTATTAATGTATAAAGATTTATAGATAAAAAAAAACCTCGGAGATCGAGGTTTTTTTATGTTTTTAATTTAATTATTCATCATCGTTATGATTAGTGAAGTAGCGGTAATCTTTGCTCTTATCAAAAATTACACCACGTGCGTTTTCACCGTTTGAAACGCTAAATACAGCGTCTGGGTATTTTTCTTTAACTTCTGCTTCCATGTATGAACGCATCATAGCGTTGTTTGAAAGAACTGAACCAGTTAAAGCAACGCGCATTGGCTTAGGATCTTCGTAACGGTCTAAGCACATAATAATATCGCGTGCTAAAAGATGTGCTTGATCTGCAATGATTTTACGGGCATCTTCATCACCGTTATCTGCTAACTTAGCAACTTTAACAGCCTTTGAAGCAACTTCTGGACTAGTTAAGTTGTAGAATTTAGCAGGAACTTCACCCATGTTATCAACATTGAATTCTTTAACGAATAAATCAATTAAAGAATTCTTTTCACGCTTGTCCCAGCTAAGAAGAGCAGCTTGAAGAGCAGCCTTGGTAATAGCGTAACCACTACCTTCATCTCCAAGTAAAGAACCGTAACCACCAACAGCAATTAAAGAGCCGTTTTGACGACCATTAACAACAGATCCAGTACCAGCAATAACTAAAGCACCGTCTGCTCCTTCAAGACCATTGTAAAGAGCAAGAAGTGAGTCAGTAATAGCACGAGTTGGAATATTACCAACCATTGAAGAAATAGTTGCTGCAACTTCTGGTGCATTACCAACAACGGATAAACCGGCAATTCCGGCTAAAACTTTAATACAATCGCCATCAATTTTGTCACGCAATTCATTAACTGCTTGAGCAATATTTTTGATACCGAGTTCGTAGTCATTGTTGATTTGACCTGGGCCGGATTCAGCACGACCTAATTCTTTACCATTTTCATCATAAGCGATTGCCGTAGAGTGTGTACCACCTGCGTCAATACCGATCATATATTTCAACATAAATAATAATCCCTCACTGTAAATATTAATACTGGAATTATTGTACTAAAAAAAGAACAATTTGTGAACGCATTCAGCAAATCCTATATAAAGAAAAGATAATCTTAAAAAATAGAATAATCCTTAGTCTTTAAAACTTTTTTAGGTATTAGCATGATAAAATAAAAAATATGTGATTAAGGAGATTTTTAATGAAAAATAAAATATTTTTAGGGGCGATTTTATCCTCTTTTTGTGCATTAGCTTTTTATATGACTAGTATTAATCATATGAAGACACAAACTTTAGAAATTTATGGGAATTCAACAGCAAAAGTAGCTCAAAAAAGTAAAATGAAAGAGGGTACTAAACAAACTCGTATTACTAATGGAGAAAGCGAGATTGGAGAGGCCGCTATTTCAAAAAATAGTAATAAAAATTTAGCCAAAGATATTGTTAAAGCTAGTTCCAACGTTCAAGGAAACTATCAAGTAAGTGTAAAGGACTTGAATAATCCTAAAATATTTGCCGATTTAACAAATACTAGTCAGAATAATTTAAATGCTGGGAATGTTCTAAAATTATTTGTGTTGCTGGCTTATTACAAGGCAGTTCAAGATAAAAGCTTAAACTCAGCAACTCCTTATAAAGTTAAATCAAGTGACTTAAATGGCGGAGATAAGGTATTAAAGACTGATATGGCCTATTCCTATACATATTTACTTGATTTAATGATGCGTCAGCAAAATAATAATGCAGCTAATATTATTTTGAATAAAATTGGAAAAGAAAAAGTAAATCAAACTGCAAAAGAGTTTGGTGCAGGCAATACTGAAATTACTGATAATTTTGGTAAAGATTTTTCCGGAAAAACCAGTAGTGGTGATTTAGTTAATACTATGCAAAAGCTTTACCAGGGAAAAATTTTGGGAACTAATGTGGATAATCAAATTTTAGGACAATTAGCTAATTTTCCTGAAAAAGGCTTAGCGAAAAACATTAGTGGTGTGGTTTATAAAATAGCTGATAAAAAACAAGGAGCAGCCATAATTCAAGAAGATGGTAAGACTTATACCATGGCAATGGTTAGTGAAGAAGATGCGGATCTAGCTAAAATTGGTGATTCGATTAATAATTGGATGATTAAACAAAAATAGATTTAAAGGAGTTTTTAACTCCTTTTTATTTTTTTCAAAAAGTAGATAAATTTCTACACATTGTAGATTGTTTTCTACACATTGACGTGTTAAAGTATATGAGTACACAAAAAAGAAGGTGATTATCTTGGCTAAAAAAAGAGCTTTGGACCGCTCAAAAGTGATTGATCAAGCTATAACAATTATTAGTGAAAAGGGATTAAGCGAATTAACAATGCCAGCTTTAGCTAAAGCATTGGGGATTAGGTCTCAATCTTTGTATCACTATGTTGCTAATCGTAATGATTTATTAGTTTTAGTTTGTGTTAATAGACTGCAAGTTTTGCGTCAGCACCTAACAAAGAAGATAATAGGCCATTCAGGTATAGATGCTTTGTTTAGATTTGCCGATGAAATACGAGACTTTTTACTACATGATAAGGCTATTTCTAGTATTTACTATGGACTAAATGAATATGTTCAAAATGAGCAAATTCGTGAAGAGGTTTTAAAGATAGTAGATCTAGGAGAAAAGCTGGATGTAGGCAAGAAGAACGTTGTCTCTTTGCATAGTTTACTTGGAGCTGTTTTGGGTTATGTTTTCTTAGATCGATATGTGATCGATGAAACAGAAAAAGAAGCTGACGATAATTACCATGAGATGCTTTTAAGACTTGTAGCGCCAAAACTTCAAGTTGAAGGTACAAAATAAGGGGAAAGGAAAGTAGCACATGAAATTGCTGAAAAATCATCTTGGTGCTTTGATAGCATGGATAGCAATTTTGCTAATTGCTGTCTTCTCGTTGCCAAATGTGGATGCATTGACACGTCAGCATTCAGAAATTTCACTTCCTAAGGATGTTCAAAGTTCTATTGCAACTAACATCGAAAGTAAGTGGGGGCATGGACAAGATAATACCTATGTTGTAGGGGTAGTTTTTAATAAAAAACACGGGAAACTAACCTCGAGTGATAAGGAGAAAATTGACGATACAATTCGCTTTTTAAAGGACAATAAGAAAAAGCTTGGTATCAAGTCAATGATGACCCCTAATGACAACTATGCAACAAAAGCACAATTAATTTCTAAAGATAAAACAACAGAAATTGTGCAATTAAATATTGCTAATGATCATTCGACTGTTTCTAACGTTAATAAGACTTTAACAAAGGCTGTTAAAACTCCAGGAGTTAGAACATATGTAACTGGGGTTAGAATTCTTGAAGATGATTTCTCTGCTTCGGTTCAAGAAGGTATTAAAAAGACTGAATTAATTACTATTTTCTTTATTTTTATTGTTTTAGTAATTGTATTCAAGTCGCCAATTGTACCAATAATTTCATTATTAACAGTTGGTGTTTCATTTATTACTTCATTCTCAATTGTTACTAATTTAGTAGAGAAATTTAACTTTCCATTTTCAAACTTTACTCAAGTTTTCATGGTTATTGTTTTGTTTGGTATTGGTACTGACTACAATATCCTGCTGTATGATAAATTTAAAGAGAACTTGAGTAAGGGGATGTCGAACCATGAGGCAACAAATGATGCGTTGCGTAAAGCTGGTAAGACAATTCTTTATTCTGGATCTTCAATCTTAATTGGATTTAGTGCATTAGGTTTAGCTAACTTCTCAATTTACCGTTCAGCTGTTGGGGTTGCTGTTGGGGTCGCTGTATTATTAGTAGTACTTTTAACTTTAAACCCATTCTTTATGGCTGTCTTAGGTAAGAAATTATTCTGGCCAGTTAAGAAGTTTGAAGGTGAAAGCAACTCTAAGTTATGGCATGCTCTTTCAAAAGGGAGCTTGACTCATCCGATTATTTACTTAGTTGTAATGGCAGTCGCAGTATTGCCATTTGCCTTATTCTATTCAAATAATTTGAATTATGATGATGCAGATGAAATTTCTAATTCTACACCATCAAAAGCTGGACTATTAGTTTTACAAGATCATTTCTCAATTGGTACTCCTGAATATTCAACTTTATACATTCAGAGTAAAGATAAGCTTGATAACGAAAAGAGCTTAAAAGAAATCGATCAGATTGTTAAAAAGATTCAGGCAGACCCAGATGTTAAATTTGCATCTTCTGTAACTGAACCAAATGGAAAATCAATTAAACGTCTTTACGTTGACAACCAATTAGGTACTGTTAACTCAGGTGTTAATACTGCTAGAAATGGTTTAGGAACTTTAAGTAACGGTAGCAAGCAAATTACTAATGGTGCTGTTCAACTTCAAAATGGTGCAAATCAACTTTCTAACGGAACTGGCCGTCTGCAAGCTGGTGCAAATCAATTAGCTAGCGGAACTACACGTCTTCAAAATGGTGCAGAAGCACTTAGATCAGGAACTATGCGTTTAGCAACTGGTGCTGGTCGTTTAGAAAGTGGTACTTTGAACTTACAACAAGGTGCTGTACAACTTGAAAACGGAACTATTAAGTTGGCTAATGGGGCTGCAAGTTTACAAAGTGGTACTCAGAGTTTGCAGGCTGGTACTGATCAATTGGCAAATGGTTTGAATCAATTAAACTCACAATTGAATCAAAAGATTCCTGCTTCTAGCAAAAAAATAGAGAAGATGAAGGGATCTTTAGAACTACTTCAGAGTAAATTATCTGATCTAAATAACGTTGTCCAAGGAATTACTTTGCCAAGTTCAAATACTATTGCTGAAAGTAAGCAGGCTGCCAATGATTTAGATAGTAGTTTAAACCATGCAGTATCAACCATATCTCAATTATCTGGGCAATCGGCACAAGCTGGTAATTTAAATGTTGATACAAGCACATACTTAGCAGCTTTGAAAGCACAAGGACTTAGTGATGAGGATGCTCAAAAAGCATTAAAGACAATATTGCCTCTTGTTGAAAAACAAGCTCAAGAGCAAGTGCAAACACAAACTAAGCAACAAAAAGATGCAATTACAAGCATTGCTGGCGATTTGCACAATGCGGCAGTAGCTGGTGGTAAAATTAAGGCAGCAAGTAAAGCTTTAGACAATATTGAACAAATGCAAGGCTTACTCGTAGAGTTGAAGTCAGCCACTTCTGGACTGAGTGGTGCTTCAGCACAGATGTCACAAAGTACAAATAGTCAAATTGATGAACTAACTTCTCAATTGAATCAAATTCAAACTGCTGTTTCAGCAAGCGCAAATGGTGCAAGCCAAATCAATTCAGGCGCAGCTCGCTTAAACAGTGGAGCAGGCCAACTTGCAAGTGGCTTACAAGCAGGTGTAGCTGGTTCTAGTCAGCTTGCAAACGGCGCTGGCCAG
>NZ_GG670122.1:157491-167346 GCF_000159355.1 Lactobacillus johnsonii ATCC 33200
TTAGCAAACGGTGCTGGTCAAATTGCATCAAATAATCCTAAGATTACCGCCGGAATTGACAAAGTAAACAGCGGTTTAGGTGCTGGTCAAGAATACTTAACTGGCTTAGCTGATTCAGCAGCTGGTAAGACTTTCTACATCCCAGCAAACATGATTCACTCATCTAGCTTTAAACCTGCTCTTGATAACTACATGAGTTCAGATCTTAAATCTACTAAGATCATCATCATTCTAAAGATGAACCCTGCTTCAACTGAAGGAGCAAAGAAGGCTCATGAAATTAGTAACATGGTTAAAAAATCAGTTAAGGGTACAAGTCTTGCTGGTTCAACAGTTGCAATGGGTGGACAATCTGAAAAGATTTACGATACTCAAGAAACTGCAAGTAGCGACTTCTTAAGAACTGCAATTATTATGTTAGTAGGTATTGGTATTGCTTTGATCTTTGTTACTAGATCTGTATTACAACCAATGTTTATCCTAGGTACTTTAGTAATTGCCTACCTAACTTCTTTATCAATTAATCAATGGATTGTTAAGGCTGTTTTAGGTAGATCATTATTGGCTTGGAACACTCCATTCTTCAGCTTTATCATGATTGTTGCTTTGGGTGTTGACTACTCAATCTTCCTAATGATGCGTTATCGTGAGTTGGGAGAAGTAAACCCTGGCTGGAGTACAAGTCAACGAATGCTTGAGGCCTGCGACATTATCGGAACAGTTGTAATATCAGCAGCTATTATCCTTGGTGGTACTTTCGCCGCCTTAATCCCATCTGGTGTACCAACTTTAATTGAAGTTGCATTATGTGTGGATATTGGATTATTACTTTTGGTATTCTTACTTCCAATTAATATGTCTGCTGCTATGAAGATTACTTATGAAGGCTTAGGCAGAAAAAAGAATAAAGAAGAGGCTAAATAATATTTAGTACTCTTAGACAAAAAAAGATTGAAGTTTATCCTTTTTGCTAATGAGGATTAAAACTTCAATCTTTTTTAATTAGAAATTTTATTTAATACTGCAGCAATTCCATCGTGATCATTATCAAGAGTTATTGGAATAGATAAGCTCTCTTTCAAGTCTTTTGGAGCATTTCCCATTAAAATGGGATGGCCAACTGAATTAAACATTGATTCATCATTGTAATTATCACCAAAGGCCCAAGCGTTGCTTTTGTCCATTGCAAAGCTATCAATAACAATTTTAACTGCATTTCCTTTATTAACACCCTTAAGAACGACTTCTAAAAGATGAGATGCTGATTTAACAAAAACTAGGCTAGGAAACTTAGATTCAAGGCTAGGAATAATTTTATCTATAAGAGTAGGTTCGCCGATAATTAGCATTTTATGAATTCCCTTTAATTCTTTTATTTGCTCTGTAGAAACTGGCAAGGATTTAACTCCTATTGTTTCTTCCTCTTTGGCAATTAATGGGTTTTTATTAAGAGAAGAAAACCAGTTATAGCCACTGTAAACATTCCAGGCAAGATCATTAGTATCAAGTGCTTCAATTTCTTTAATTAACTTAAGAGCAAGTGAAGCTTCAAAGAATTGTGAATTAAGTGGACGCCCCATTTCATCTAAAACTAATGCTCCATTATAGGCAATTATTGGACAGAAATTGGTGATTTTATCTACTACATTCATAATTCCTTTAGGAAAACGGGCAGAAACTGGAATAAATAAATTACCAGCTATAATTTGTTTACGTATTGCTTCAATAGTAGTAGAAGAGACGATACCTTGAGAAGTAATAAGAGTTCCATCTATATCACTAAAGATAAGTTTTGCGGACATTTTTTCCTCCTTTTGAGATAGCTTTATTTTTACTATTATAATACGATAAAGTATAAGAACGAATGGATAATAATAGTTTTGATAATTGGTCTGAAACGTGAAAAAATATGATTATGGCATATGAATTTAGAATAAACGAGTGAAATAATGACAAAAAAATTGAGAAAAATATTATTTATAATCTGTGGGATTTTAGCAGCAGGAATTTTATTATACTTGCTTTATCGTGACTATCGTCCTGAAATTGATTTGTTAATGCACCCAGGGAAGGATATGAAAACAAAACTACTCTATTTGCTTCGACAACATGAAGTACGGGATGGCTTATTTTTACTAGGATTAATAACCATCTTAAATGCGATTCCGGGAATGTCGAATTCTGTTTTTTGTATTTTAGCCGGTCTTTGTTATGGTCCGTGGATTGGATTAGCCATTAATTGGTGTGGAAATGTTCTTGGAAACTGTATCGTAGAAAGTCTAATAAAGAGAGTTAGTTTTTCGCACAAGTTTAAGAAAAATAGATTTCTTAATTGGTTAATGAATCAGAAACATCCCACTTTGGGAATGACTTTAGGTTTCATGGTACCAGTTATACCAAGCGTATTAGTTGATTATACGGCTGCACGGCTAAAAACGCCGCCTAATAAGTTTTTGTCAATGGTGATTGTGGGAATGTTTCCTACTTCATTTATCTATGCCTTTGGAGGGGATGCGATCTTCAATGGTGATATCAAAAAATTAGCTGGTGCGTTAATTGGGATCGCCATTTTATTTATTATGGCTTGGTGGTTAGTTAACCGCGCGTCAAGAAAAAAACAGAAAGCAGCATAAGGATGCTTTCTGTTTTTTTAGTTTAAGGGCTAGAATGCTATAATAAGCTAAAAAAGTTTATGAGGGAATAAAAAATGAAGTGTCCAAATTGTGGAGAAGATGTAAAGCCAACTGACAAGCAGTGTCCTAATTGTCACTTTGACCTAGAAAAGTTTAGAAATGAATTCTTTACTGGTCAGGATACTACACGTAATGAAAAAAATGATGATCATCAGAAACAAGAAACACGTTCTGTTAAGAAAGTTGAGCCAAAGAAACAGAATTCTACCATTGCGACTATGATTAATTGGATTCAAGTGAATTCAATGATTGTTTTTGTAGTTGGAATTATTCTTTTGATTTTAACAAGTTTTTCTCCATCTCTAGGATGGTCTTGTTTCTTTGCTTTATTAATTTGGTTATTTATAGTTTCTGATAAGAATAAAGGAAAGAAAACTGAGCAGTATACGGTTGATCAACGACTGACGGAACATGTTAATAAGGTTGGTTCCGATGTAGTTAATTCTTTTGAAGAAGGGGAGAATAAAGTAAGGGCTCACCGTCAAAAGATTGATGATAAATTGGGTCGGGATCCAGAAGCTATAAAAAAAGTTGTTAAGCAAAAACGAACTGCAACTCAATTAGGAGTGATCTTAATTGCAGTATTAAACTTACTTTTGGTTTTCAGTGGTCCATTTTCATCTGGAATGATGCAAGGCTACCAAGCACTATCTATTTCTAAGGCGCTCCTTTCAATTGGTAGATTTAATGGAAAATATATTTTTATTGGTTATGGGATGTGGCTACTTTTAGTTGGTGTACCAATTGCAATCATTATCTTGACAATTAAAAATGGTAAGAATAATAAGAAATTAGTTTTCTTCCTTTCATTAATTGAATCGATTGTTTTAATAGTTTGTGCTGTAGAATTGATCTTTATGAATGCTGGATCTTCTCTAGGTATTACCAATAATACAGTAGCCAATAGCATTGAAATTCAACGTATTGTTGCGAATGCAATTTCTTTCGGAGTTTCGACATATTTATTATTTGTATCAAGTATTCTTTTAACAGTAGTTGCTTTTCGCAGTATGAGACAAAATTAAAAAGGCCTAGATCAATATTGATCTAAGCTTTTTTTGTACACTTAAAGATTATTTTGAAACGTCAATAACTAAATGTTCGTTTACAAATGACATCAAGCCCAGTTCACTAAGTTCACGGCCATAGCCAGATTTTTTAACACCACCGAATGGTAATTCAGGAGCGGTAATCCAGCGCCCATTAATAACAGTCATCCCGGTTTCAATTTCACTTGCAACTTCTTGGGCATGAGTTCTATTTTCAGAAATAACACTAGATCCTAAACCAAAACTTGAAGCATTTGCTAGAGCAATTGCTTCTTCTTCGTTTTTGACCTTGAATACTTCAGCAACTGGGCCAAACAACTCTTCATCAAATAATGGATTCTTCTTATCAATATTGGTTAAAATCATTGGGCGGAAGAAGGCACCAGAACTTTTAATTTCAGGATATTGATAAGCAACTTCTGCACCATGTTCAATTCCTTTTTTAACTTGCTCAGCTAACTTATCAGCAGCTCTTTGAGAATTCATTGGTGCAAGACTAGTATCTGCATCTAAAGGATCACCAGGTTTAAGTCCAGCAAAAGTATGGTGCAAGATATCCATTACTTCGTCATAACGGGATTCAACAACAATAATTCGTTTAGAAGAGGTGCAGACTTGACCGCAATTATAGGTTCTGGCATCACTTAGTACATTCTTTAATACAGTAGAGTCAGCATCTGCCAAAACAATAAATGGATCATTTCCACCTAACTCCATTGTCGACTTTTTAATATTTTTACCAGCAGCTTCTGCGACACTACTACCACCACGTTCTGAGCCAGTTACTGCAACGCCTTGAACACGTTTATCGGCAATAACATCGCCAATTTGGTCATAAGATAGGAATAAGTTTTGTAGACTTCCTTTTGGAGCACCAGCTTCTTCAATAATTTCTTCAGTTAATTGGGCTGAGCCTGGAACATTATGAGCGTGTTTTAAGATAATAGGATTTCCAACCATAAAATTAGGGGCAAAGACTCTAATTACTTGATAAAGTGGGAAGTTCCATGGTTCACAGGCCATGATAATACCTGTAGATTGTTTTAGATAATAGGCATTTCCTAAATCTGTTTCTAAAGGAGTAGGCTCTAACATTTCAGGAGCTTTATCAGCATAATAATTACAAATATTTATACATAGATCTACTTCTTCAAGCGACTCACGATATAATTTTCCCATTTCTAAAGTCATGGTTTTTGCCATTTCTTTGCGATGTTTTTGAAAATTATTTGCTATCTTGTGAAGTAACTCGCTTCTAGTAGCTGGCATCTGACTATGCCAAGTTAGATATAATTTTTCTCCGGTTTCAAGTGCTTGCTCAATTTCTTCTTGAGTTGCAGTTGGATAACTTTTAATTAATTGGTTTGTATATGGATTAATTGATTCGTATTTAGACATAAAATTTCCTCTTTTCAATACAATATATTATAAAGCGCTTTCTTATAGATGCATATAAAAATCACTTCTCTTTAGTAAGAAATTAAAAATAAGTGATTACATTTAAGTTAACTTATCAATTTTTTCCAGTAAAACATGATTATTATTCAGACGAGCAAAGGCAGCCGAGTCATTTAAATATTGAGCAGTCTTTTGCGGCGATCCATTTTCAGCAATATTATTTTGTGCCAATTGATAAAGAAAGCGAGCAGCAAAATAAATTACATGTCGTTTTTTACATAGATCATATCCCATATTTAATAACTTATCCGATTGCTCATAATCGTCATTACGACCATAAAATTCTCCACCATTACAAAGAATAGAAAGAAATTGTAGTAAAGAGTCTTCATCTTCAAGCGGAACATTGGATATTGAAGACAAAATGATGTCATAATAATGTCGTGCTTTATAAACATCATCTTGTAAGTCATAGACTTGACTGCAGCCTTTAAGGGCAAGAAGATAATAGATTTTATTTCGTTTTGATAGGTTTGTATCTAGAATTGAATTAAAGTAGTAAAGTGCGTCAGTTTTAGCATGATCTAAATTTAAAGCTAGTAGACCGCGCAGATAATAATAGTGAAGAATATCTTCTTGGCGGACTAATTCATCCTTATTAACACTGCTTAAAATTTGAGCAACTTTTGGAAAATCAAGCTGAATAACAGCAAAATCCGCCTCAAATAATTTATGGGATGTTTTTTTATTAGAGTCAACGTCCATGATATCAGCTACATTAATATTCATTCGGTCGCACAGACTATTTAAAATTTTTATAGAAGGAATACGGCCATTATTTTCAAATTTACTTAATGTAGATTGAGTACAAATTCCATTGCATAGTTCAGTTTGAGACAAACCTAATTTTTTACGAATGAAAACAAATTTGTTAATGTTGATCATTCTTCTTCTCCTTGATTGTCTGATACAAAAAATCTAAAGATTCATCAATATAATCCATGGCGTAATCCATTGCATGCCGATGACCTTTAATGACTAATAATTCAACCTCATGATCATTGTTAGCTAAAAAGTCGATAAATTTTAAAACACCATTTAGTGGAACTAATTCATGAGCAGAATTAATCATTTTTAGCCGGCCCAAATGGCTAAGATCATAATTTTCGACATCCATTTTTTTGAAAATAGCTTGATCATTTTTCCCAGCATAGGTTTTTACAAAAAATTTATAGAATGATTCAAAAATATCATATAAATTTGTTAGTTTTAACTCATTGGCACCGTATCTTGATGGAATAACATCTTGATGATTTTTCATCCAGTTCGAGAAGTCTACCGATGCTGACCACGTAACCGTAGGAAAACCGTAAATTCCAGCAATATACAAAGCTAGTGTGCCGCCGACACTTGCACCAATTTGTACAATATTTTGTTGATCGTCATCATCGGTATAATCAGAATCTAAAAGCCATTCCACAAATTTCTTACTATCTTGATGAGTAGCTGGATAAGTAAAAGCGGGTGCTAAACGATAATCAGGAATTAAGGTCATAAAGCCAGCATTTGCTAACTTTATTCCTAGGTCCTTAACGTCATTTTTAGACCCAGCAAACCAGCCTCCTCCATGCCAAAAGATTAAGAGTTTTGTTTGTGAAGTAGTATCATTTGGAAAATAGATATCAGTCTTCAAATTGTTATTTTCATCGTAAATTATATCTTTTTTTATAACAACCATAGTTATGCCTCTTAGTTATTTTATAATACATTAATATTATAGAATAAATTTTAATGATAAGTCATATCTTATTTTCACTATAATTAAGTTTAATTCATAGGTTAGTGCGTCTATTTTACCTTGTTTTTGTTATCATTAATTTAACATACCAAGGAGGGTAGAAAAATGTCTACTAAAACGAGTCGTAAATTAATTAATATTTTGACCATTGTTACTACAATTATTCTAATTTTGCTAAGTATTTATTGGTATAGGTTAGGAATTTTTACAAGCCAAGAAAAAATGAAGGCCTATCTAGCAGACAAGCAAATTATCGGTCCTTTAATTTTTACATTAATTCAGATAATACAAGTTGTAATTCCGATTATCCCTGGTGGAGTTTCGCTGCTTGGAGGAGTAATATTTTTTGGTCCAATATGGGGGTTTATTTATAATTATGTCGGGATATGTTTAGGATCTATTATTTTGTTCTTCTTGGCCAGACATTATGGTAGACCCTTTATCCTACATTTAGTTTCTGAAAAGACGTATGAAAAATACATGAAGTGGACAGCCAATCAGAAAAAATTTAATTGGTTTTTTGGTCTGTGTATTATTGCGCCAATGGCGCCAGATGACATTTTATGTATGATTGCTGGATTAACTGAAATGAAGTTCTCAACATATTTATGGATAATTTTATTAGGAAAACCTTGGACCATTGCAGCCTATAGTTTAGGGTTAGTTTATGGTGCAAAATGGTTAGTAAAGTTAGTAGGCAAGTAATGCTAGAAACTGAGAGAATTATTTTAAGAAAAATTGAACCTAAAGATGCTCCTACGCTTCTTAAGTGGGGACAAGATAATATTTATCACAAAAGTGCAGGCTACCAATATTTACAAGATTTAGATGCGGCCAAAAAAAGTACCCTTCAATATCAAGTACGTCCCTATAGCTACGGTATAGTACTAAAAGAAAATAATCGCTTAATTGGTTTAGTTGAACTATATGAACGTGGATTAGATGAATACAATGGTCTTTTACTAACAAAAGATTTAGGTTTTTTGTTAGATAAAGAATATTGGCACAGAGGTTTAATGACCGAGGCATTACAATTAATTATTGATTTTGCTTTTAAAGAATTAGAGCAAAATCAAATTTGGGCGGGTACATTTGTATCTAATACAAATTCACAAAAATTGTTAAAAAAATTAGGGTTTAGATATGTCTATACCACTGATTATTCAATGGTTTCTTCACTTTTTAATTATCAAGAAAAATATTATTTGTTAACACCACAGGATTGGCATGATATAATGCAAATAAACATGAAATCCTAAGACTAGTTTCAGAGAGCTCATGGTTGGTGTAAATGAGTAAAAAAAGTCGTTTCCAGATTTCGAATGTGGGTAGGTAATTCTACACGGTTAGCACCGTTATCGCTTTTTGAGTGTGGTATTTTTTAACCAAATGTGGGTGGTACCGCGAACCGTGTAAGTCGATTCGTCCCAGTGTAGGGATGAGTCGGCTTTTTTGTTTTATTTTTAAGGAGGAAATATGTTAGACATTAAAGTAATTCGAGAGAATTTAGACTGGTCAAAGAAAAAATTAGCTACACGAGGAATTAAACCAGAGGAATTGGACAAATTAGTAGCTATTGATAAAGAAAGACGTGAAGCTTTAACTAAGAGTGAACAATTAAAACAAAAGCGTAATGAAGTATCTGATCAAATTGCTCAAGCTAAACGCAATAAAGAAGATGCAAGTGATGCCATTAAAGCAATGCGTGAAGTAGGTAAAGAAATTAAAGATTTAGATAAAGAAGTAGAAGATTTAACTCAAAAGCAAAACTATATCTTACTTCGTTTACCTAACTTCCCAGCAGACTCAGATCCTATCGGACCTGATGAAAGTTACAATGAAGAAGTTCGTAAGTGGCATGAGCCTACTAAACTTGATTTTGAACCAAAACCTCACTGGGAAATTGGAACAGAATTGAATATTTTAGACTGGGATACTGCTGCTAAAGTTTCAGGTGCTCGTTTTGTTTATTACAAAGGCGCAGGAGCATTACTTGAACGTGCAGTTTCAAACTTTTTCTTAGATGAAAATACTAAAGATGGATATACGGAAGTAATTCCACCATACTTAGTTAACGATGCTTCTATGCAAGGAACTGGTCAATTCCCTAAGTTTACTGAAGATGTTTATACAATTGTAGATAATGATGATCCTGATAAACCACGTGATTTAACTTTAATTCCAACTGCTGAAGTACCATTAGTTAATTACTTCCGTGGCAAGATTTTAGATGGAGAGCAATTACCAATTAATGTAACTGCATTCTCTCCAGCATTTAGAAGTGAAGCAGGATCAGCTGGACGTGACACTCGTGGATTAATCAGAATGCACGAATTTAGAAAAGTTGAAATGGTAAAAATTGTTGACGAAGAAAGTTCATGGGATGAATTGGAAAAATTAACCCATAATGCTGAACATTTACTTCAAAAACTTGGTTTACCATATCATGTTGTTGCTCTTTCAACTGGGGATGCAAGTTTTACTAGTGCAAAAACTTATGATCTAGAAGTTTGGATGCCAGCACAAGATAAGTATCGTGAAATTTCAAGTTGTTCAAACTGTACTGACTTCCAAGCACGTCGTAGTTTAATTCGTTACAGAGACGAAAATGGTAAACTTCATTTAGCACATACTTTAAATGGCTCTGGTCTAGCTGTAGGTAGAACAGTAGCTGCTATTTTGGAAAATTACCAAAATGAAGATGGAACTGTAAATGTTCCAGAAGCTTTACAACCATATATGCATGGAATGAAAGTCATTACTAAAGAGCCAAAATTCGGTGAATAAAATTTAATAAAGTAAGAATGGTATTCAATTGCTAAAATAGCAAAAGAATACCATTTTTTTATATCTAAAATACTAGAGAAAAGGCTTGAAATTAGCACTCTAAAAAATATTGCTAATTTTTTGCAAAAAG
>NZ_GG670121.1:0-57793 GCF_000159355.1 Lactobacillus johnsonii ATCC 33200
CATTTAATTAATAATTTAATTGTTCAGATTTATATTTTTTCATTCTTATTTTAATTGAGATTTAAGTTTTAAAATTCGGATATAAAAAATAAAGTGTTAAGTACTACTGCTTAACACTTTATTTTAATCTTTTTTTGAATATCTAATTTTAGCTTCTTGAATTTGCTTATTCAAAACTTCTTTTAATGGCATGAAACCCTTTTTAGCTCTTTTTGAGGTCCAAAAATGAACTCTCTTTTTTCTCGCTTCTTCGACTTCTGGAAGTACCGCTCGTCGAGATAGGCTAATTTGATTAGAATATGGATCTATATCAATGACTTGTACCTTTATAGTTTCTCCAACTTGGTATTCTCTTCCTATATCTTTTACGTAGCCACCATGAATCTCAGAAATATGAATTAATCCTTCTATCTGACTGTCCAATCTTACAAAAATTCCGTATTGTTGTATACCGCTAATTTTTCCATGAACTATATCACCAATTTTAACTTGCATACTATCTCATCCCTTACTAATATTAATTATAACTGTCTTTTTAATTAACGCTAAAGACATGACTTCTAGATTAATTCTTATGGAGGATTGCTTATTACAATGGAAAAATATGATTTAGCTATTATCGGCGCTGGGCCGGTTGGTCTATTTGCTGCTTCTTTTGCTAATTTACATGGATTAAAAACTATTACCTTTGACGCGTTAGATGAAGTTGGTGGTCAAATTAATATGCTTTATCCACAAAAATATATTAAAGATGTACCAGCTTTTTCTTCTATTAAAGGAAAAGAATTAGTTTCTCGATTATTTGAACAAACCGAGAATACTAAATTAACCCTCTCACATAAAGTAAAAAAAATCTCTTTCTCAACAGGAGAAGATATTATCATTGATGATGATTATCAAGTGAAAAGTCTTCTTATTGCTACAGGTTTAGGAGCATTTAAGCCAAAAACTCTGCCTTTATCTACTACTCCAGAGCTCCAAGCCCATATTCACTATTCCATGCAACATCCCGAAATCTTTTCTAATAAAAAAATCGCCATTCTTGGTGGTGGCGACTCTGCGCTTGATTGGGCAGTGGAATTAAGTAAAACATCTGATGTATATGTAGTACACCGTAGAAATGAATTTCGTGGACTTGAAAGTTCTGTTAGTCAACTTAAAAGTTTAAAAAATGTTGAACTTTTAACTCCTTACCTTCCAAAAGAACTTCACTTAAACAATAATAGAATAGAATTAGTTTTGCATAGAGTTGGTGCAAGTCACGATTTTATTACTAAAGACGTTGATGAAATTCTAGTTGCATATGGTTTCAAAAGTGATAATCGTCAATTACGTAAGTGGGGCATTGAATTAGAAAATAATTTAATTTCTGTTTCTCAAACAATGCAAACAAATTTGCCTCATGTTTACGCAATTGGTGATGCTATTACTTACCCAGGCCGGGTACCAATGATTGCTCTAGGTTTTGGCGAGGCTCAAATTGCAATTAGCAGCATTATGCAAGACCTATTTCCAGAAAAAACAATGACTTTTCATTCTACGAGTATCTAATTTTTGAAAGGAATATATAGTTATTTATGGGACTTATTGATTTTATTCTTCATATTGATGACCACCTAGTCACAATTGTGAATATGTTTGGAAACTGGACATACTTAATTCTGTTTGCAATTGTTTTTATTGAAACAGGTTTAGTTATCTTTCCATTCTTACCAGGAGACTCACTTATATTTGCAGCTTGTGCAATGGCAGCAACACCAAAATACAATCTTCACTTTTGGATTTGCTATTTAGTTTTTCTTGCAGCTGCTGTTTTAGGCGATACAATCAATTATGAAATCGGTCGTTGGTCACAAGCTGAAGGTGCTAAACACAGTTGGTTTAATAAGTTGATTAATCAAGATAAACGAAAAGCTGCCGAAAATTTCTTCGACAGGCATGGCGGTATTACTATTGTAATTGGAAGATTCATTCCATTTATTCGTACTTTTGTTCCATTTGTATCTGGTGCAAGTAAAATGCACTATGGCACTTTTATCCGCTATAACTTTCTTGGTGGTTTTCTCTGGGTAACTTTATTTGCTGCTCTAGGATTCTTCTTTGGAAATATTCCAGTTGTTCAAGAACACTTCTCATTAATTGTCCTAGCAATCATCTTAATCTCCGTGGTACCAGTATTGATCATTTGGATAAAGAAAAAATTAGTATTAAAAAAGGAGCTTGGTTAAAGCTCCTTTATTTTTTTGTCAAAATAAAACATGAAAAATATAATTCATAAATTATCCCACCAGTTGCAAAGCATCCTGCAAAGAATTCCTCTGTTAGTACATTAATAATGGGATCGGTAGTAGGATCAAAAAGCCAATCACTATTGTTAAATAATAAATGATGAAAAGAAATAAAAAATTCATCAAAATTCATTAAAGCAAAAGGCAAAATAATTACAGGTAAAATCATAAAGATTAAGGCTGTAGTTTTCGAAATATAGATATAATTCATTCTCTTTCTCATTTTTAAGAAGATAAGAATAATTAATCCAACAATAAAGACAATTATTGCTAATTCAAACAATAATTTACACTCATAAAAATGGCGTGCTGCACTCGGAGAAGTAGGAAAATCAGACATTTGCAATTTATTTTTAAAGGGGAGCAACAAATAATCCAAAAGTTGAGTATAGTTTTTCATTATTGTTCCCAGTGACTTTCTTACTATTAAATCAGTCTTTTGAGCCTTTACAAAAATTGCTAGTAAGGGCCAGCTCAAAACAACTGCTCCTAAAGCCGCGGTAGCAAGCGCCATCATTAAATTGTAAACAACTGCAATTATTGGTTTTCTTTTCATAGTTTCCATTCATCTAGATTCTCTACAATATATGTCGGCTTTTTATCTTTTCCTTTTAACTGCTCCTTATTTGTTACGCCTGTCAACGTTAAGAGTGAATCAATATTGCAGTTAATCCCCGCCATAATATCGGTATCGTAGTTATCTCCGACTAAAATTGCATCTTGTCCTTGTGCATTCAACATTTTCAATGCACTCGCTACAATAATCGATGAAGGCTTGCCGATGTAAGTTGGCTTAACCCCCGTTGCTACTTCAATCATCGTGCAAAGGGCGCCGTTTCCAGGTAGTAGCTCATCTCCAGAAGGTAAATTTTTATCTGCATTTGTTCCAATAAACGTTGTACCATTTCTAATTGCTCGAGTTGCTATACGAATTTTGTGGTAGGTTAAATCTGTATCCATCCCTACAACCACATATTTTGGATTTCGATCATCATAGTAAAAACGTTCATTTTTTAATAAACCTTGTACTAAGCCAATTTGACCAATAATATAAATTGGTATTTTAGTTGCATCTGGATTTTGAGAAAGTAAATAAGACTCTGTAGCTAAAACTGGCGTATAAACATGGTAAATATCAGTATTAACGCCATGTCCTCTAAGCTTATCAACTACCATTTGTGGTGTACGAGTTGAATTATTAGTTAAAAATAAGTGTGGAATATTTTTTTCTTGGAGACGATGTACAAATCTCACACCACTTTCAATCGTATCGCTGCCACGGTAAATAGTTCCATCTAAATCAATTAAGTAACATTTATAGTCTTTATGTTCCACAATTATCCCTTTCTCTTCTTAATTACAAAGCTTTTATTTTTATGATTTCCACGTTGAAATTTTACTGCTGTCTTATGACTGCCAATCTTTGTTTTATGAACGCGTCTTTCTTTAAAGTAAGGACGCTTTGCACGGTAGCGGTTATTGTTTGTGCTCTTTCTCTTATTTTGCCTACCAAAAGCAATTTTTTTAATTTGGTTTTCTTGAGCTAAACGCAAAATAAAATATGCACTACCAGGATTACAGTATTCTTCTAAATAATCCACAATTGCATTAGCTTTTTTATCAATTGCAACGCGATCATTCTCATCATAAAAGCCCTTTAATCTCAAATGCTCACTTGATACATCCCCTACTAAATAATCATATTGATCTAAATAAGGGTCATACTTCTCCTTAAGCATTTCAATGTCTAGAACATCTTTTACGTTAGCTATAATTTCATACTCTCGCCCGTTAATCATTACAATATCTTCATTAATAATGACATGAGCTAAAGGATGGTATAGCGGCTGGTCTTTATCTGCTTCTTTATACTCCATTATTTTTCTTTCTCTTTATTTATTGGGTATTTCTTTTTTAAATAGTTTCCTATTACGGTTCTTAGATAATCGGGGAATAAAAATTTATTTTTACCCATAATTGAAATTGTAGGAAAAAATGGAATCAAAACATAGTGATCAAGCAAGGCAAGTGTATATTCTTTTTCAGGGTCAATTTCTTTTCCATTAATGTAAACTGTTCTACTTGCATGATCAACTTGTATTCCCTTATATACAAGATCTCCAAAAATCTTACCTCTAAAACTCATTCCCTTAAGTGCAAATTTACTTAGAAAATGACGATTTTTTTCCATCTCCATTACCATGCGCCAAACATCACTTCCAAGCAGCTTAGTTTGTACCACATGCATTGGATGAGGCAAAGCAGCTTGTAAGTCAGCTTCCGTTAAAACTCCCTGATGAAATGGTTTTAAAAATAAACCACTATTCAAGACAGCAACATCAGTTCCAGCAAATTCACTAATTGCATCAAGTGAAACTTGAATTGCTGCCATCTTGTCATGATCAAATTTACCTGGTAAATAAGCAATTTTTCGTGCTTTAAGCATCTGCTCACCTTTTTGATGCCAATCTACAATTTGCTTTTGATCGGAATCTAAACTTGGTAAGTCATCATTAGTGACAGTGTTTGGTTTAATTGATAATACTTGATGCTCATCATTTAATTCAACACTAATGTCACCAATATGTTGACCCCATTTTCCTGTCTGAGTGATCCAAGTATTGTTTACTTTTTCACCTTTTGCTAAATAGTCATGACTATGTCCGCCAACAATCAAGTCTACTTCAGGATAATGATGTGCTATATATCGATCCACCCTTAAACCAATATGACTAACAATAATTAACATATCATATTGACCCTTTATCTTCGGCAGTAATTTATCTAAAGTATCAGAAATCAAATTCACGTGCCAATGATTGGGACCATAGGTCATTGGATATGCAGCTGTTAAACCAACAACTGCAATTCTAGTCTTCTTTTTGGTTTCAAATATTTTATAGGGAGTACACCACTTTGGCATACTCTCATCTTCCTCACGTAGGTTAGCTAATACAACGGGAAAATTAGCGTGATCAAATAATTTTTCTAAAACTGCATGAGAATTTGAAATACCTTCATTATTTCCAATGGTAATTGCATCATAATTAAATTCATTCATTAATTTAATGTTAGCCTGTCCTTCTGTTGCGTCAGTCAAAGGATGTGATCGATCCATAAAATCACCAGCATCAAAAGTAAATGTTTGATCAACGCTCTTATCGTTTTGAGCTTTATGCAAGTATCTTTTTATTTTAGGAAATTGTTCAAAATGTGAATGTAGATCATTAGTATGAACAATACGTAATTTTTCCATACTTTTCCTCTTCTAACCAATATGATTGGCTTTTAATACTGTGTTATAGGCATCTAATACTTTTCCTTTAGGTTTTTCCCACTCCACCCATTGTGGGTCTTTCCAATCATCCTCATTAGTTAAGGTCTCTAATTGGTAGGTTTTATTAATATATTCTTCATATAGTTGTAGTGATTTAGTTCTAGCTAAATTCAACTGCAGGATTCGAACTTTTTTAATTAACCCACGGTCTACAGCTAGTTCAGCAATTCCGTTTTGATCGATATTTGAAATTTCATAATATTTCGATCCGTCATTGCGAGTAACTTCTTCAATCAAGTCTAGTTGCTCATAAGCCATATTTCAGCATCTACTTTCTTAAAATGATTTTAACTACTATGTTAATTATAGAAAAAAGTATACATCCATGCTATTGTTAAAAAGAATAGAGGTGTACACATGAAAACAAGCCGGCTTTACTTTTTAGCCCTTTTTTTTAGTTTAATTTTTATTTTTGAATCTGGATTTCTGGTTATCGGACACCGAGGCAACCCCAGTAAATATCCGGAAGAAACAATTCAAAGTGACAACTCAGCTTTCGCAGATGGTGCAGATTATGTTGAACTTGATCTTCATGTTTCAAAAGATAACGTCTTAGTCGTTTCTCATGACCGCGACTTAAGCCGAGTTATTGGATCACCGGTTATTGTATCACAAAATAATTTTTCCTATTTAAATACCTTAAAACAAGCTAACGGTGAGTCAATCATTTCGCTAGATCAATTATTTGATTATTATAAAGATAAACCTAATACTAAGTTCCTTCTTGAAACGAAAAAGACTAAACATAATAGCCCTAAAAATATGGAGGAGCTTCTTGCTAGCAGTATCAAAAAATATCATATGCAAGATCGGGTCATGATCCATAGCTTTTCTGCCCCTAGTCTAAAGACTATGAGTCAATTATTACCTGATGTACCTAGAATTTTTATTGTTGGCTCCTTGCAAAGAATTAATTTTGATGTATTAAGCTATGTAAATGGAATTAACATTTCATCTGATTTAGTCACCCAAAATCCTAAACTTATCAGTCAGCTTCATGCTCTACATCAAAAAGTATTTGTTTGGGCCGAAATGAATGAATCACCTAAATTATGGAACTGGTTAATTAACAATGATGTAGATGGTGTTGTAACAAACTTTCCTGCAAGAGGCTATAAATATAAATTAGCTAAGAGTGGTACTAAAAAATATACTGTTAATAAAGATGGTATTTACTTTGGTCGTACTCCGACTGGAGTTAGCGTAAATCCATATCTAAAAGTGAAAACTTCAAAGCAAATTAGTTTCTTACAACCTGTCCATGTTTCTTCAGCTGTTATTGCATCAGGACAAACTTTTTATCAAATTGGTGATAAGGAATTTGTTCCTGCAGATCTAGTTAGCTTAGATTTGCAGCCTGAATGGATTTTGCCATATTGGAATTTAAGTATTATTAATCCTACCCAAAATCCGATTTTCACTTATAATAAACCTGATAGGCAGTCTGGTAAAAAAGCCCAACTCATGCCTAATAAACGCTATAAAATATTAGGTGTAAGTGGCGGAGTCAATGATTTATGGCTTCTTACTGACTATGGCTGGGTAAAATCTTCTAATATCTTATATTATGGTCTATTCAATAAGAACACTTTTGCCTATAAGAATTATCGAAAACTTGATCTAGCTTATCGTCAAACCAACGTTGCACTATTTCCTTATTTACCAGTAGAAAAAGTCCCAATTAAAAACTTTTGGTCGACTTATTCTGATGTAAATGCTGTAATATTTAATCAGAGATAAAAATTAAAGGAGTATATTTATGGAAGAACTAGATTATAAAAAATTAGCTCAGGAAAAAAAGAACGCTATTTTAAATGATTTAAAAGAATTAATCGCAATTGATTCTTCTGAAGATTTAAACAACACCAGTAAAGAATACCCAGTTGGTCCTGGCCCAGTTAAAGCAATGAAGAAATTTTTATCTTTTGCTAAACGCGATGGTTTCGACACTGAAAATTTTGATAACTATGCAGGTCGAATCAATATGGGTTCTGGTGATAAACGTGTAGGTATTATTGGACATATGGATGTTGTTCCTGCTGGCGAAGGCTGGAAGACTGATCCATTTAAGATGACTATTAAAGATGGAAAAATCTATGGTCGTGGTAGTGCTGATGATAAAGGACCTTCTTTAGCTGCTTACTACGGAATGCTTATCTTAAAGGAACATGGATTTAAGCCTAAAAAGAAGATTGATTTTGTCCTTGGAACTAATGAAGAAACTAATTGGGTAGGAATTGATTACTACCTCAAGCATCAACCAGCTCCTGATGTCGCCTTCTCACCTGATGCTGAATTTCCAATTATCAACGGTGAACAAGGAATTGTTACTCTAAAGCTTGACTTCAAATTTGACCCAAGCCAAGGTGACGTTAAGCTTTGGACATTCCAATCCGGTATTGCTACTAACGTCATCCCTCAAACCGCTCATGCCCAACTTGAAGGCGATATTGACGGCATTAAAGAAAAATTTGATCTTTTCCTTAAAGAACACAAACTTGAAGGTAAGGCCGAAATGCTTAGCGGTCGCCTTGCCTTAACATTAATTGGTCATGGCGCTCATGCATCAGCTCCTGAAACTGGTAGAAATGCTGCTACTTACCTTGCCCTCTTCCTTGATGGTCTTAACTTTGATGGCCAAACAAAGAACTTCTTACACTTCCTAGCAACTGTTGAACATAAAGACTTCAATGGTAAGAAATTAGGCATTTTCCACCATGATGATTTAATGGGTGATTTAACCAGTTCACCAAGTATGTTTAACTTTGAAGGTCAAAATGCATACCTCTTAAACAATGTTCGCTACCCTCAAGGTATTGAACCAGAAGAAATGGTGAAAAATATCAACGAAAAGTTTGGTGATATTTTAGATGCTAGAGTTGAAGGCTCTGCTGAAGCTCCACACTATGTTCCTGGAGATGATCCAATTGTTAAGACACTTCTTTCTGTTTATGAAAAACAAACTGGTAAGAAGGGACATGAGGTTATCATTGGTGGTGGTACATACGGTCGCCTATTCAAACATGGTGTAGCCTTTGGTGCTCAACCAGAAGGTGCCCCACTTGTTATGCACCAACCAAATGAATACATGAAGGTTGATGATTTAATTAATTCAATTGCTATTTACGCCGAAGCAATTTATGAATTAACTAAGTAAACCAAAAATATTAATAAATTCGTAAAGAAGGACTGCATCAATGCTAGTCCTTTTTTTGCTATAATAGGTGAAAAGTAATTAACAAAGGATCCTGATCTGTGAAAAATTTAAAAGAGAAAATCAGAAAGTTCCTAACTGCGGGGCCAGAAGTTAAAACACTGCAAAGCGAATCAGATGAAAGCCAGTGGAAATTTTACAGTGGTATCGTCTATTTAACTTTTCGCCGTGTTTTTCATTATTTTATCTTAATTGCATTTTTCGGTTTATTTTTACTAATTGGTTTTGGCGGCGGTTATGCACTTGGTATTGTTCGTAATCAACCTATTCCAACTATTAGCGAATTAAATCATCAAATAAATCATGCTCAAAATTCAGCTACACTCTACTATGCTGGTAATAAAAAAATTGCTACTGTTCGACCAGATACAGTTACTAAAAAGGCGAGTGAAAGTGAATTAACTCCCCTCGTTAAGAATGCTGTAACAGCCACTGAGGATGAAAACTTTTATATTCATAAGGGTGTTTTACCTAAGTCTTTAGTTAGAGCTGTACTTTCTGAATTAACAGGTGTTGGTGTGCAGACTGGTGGGTCAACTTTAACTCAGCAGTTGGTTAAGATGCAATTCTTAACTAGCCAGACAACTTGGAGAAGAAAAGTGACTGAAATGTTTTATGCTCATAAGATCGAAAAACATTTTTCTAAAGAAGACATTCTCCGTGCATATTTAAATGCTGCTCCTTATGGTAAAAATAATCGCGGAGAAAATATTGTCGGCATTAAAACTGCTGCTGAAGGTATATTTGGTAAATCAATTTCTGAACTTAATTTACCGCAAGCTGCTTTTATTGCCGGTCTACCTCAAAGTCCGTCTGTATATACTCCATATCGCTTAAATGGAAAAGTTAAAAGTGATCTTGACTTAGTAATGCGGCGAAAAGACATTGTTTTATTCCGTATGTACAGAAATGGCGACATTAGTAAAAAAGCTTATCTTGCAGCTAAAAAATATGATTTGCGCGCTGACTTCCTTGCTCCTGAAAAAGCACCGAAGCAAAAGAAACAAAGCGGTTATTTATACAATCTAGTAATGAATAAGAGTGCCAGTCTTTTAGCCGAAAACTTGATTGAACAAGATGGTTTAAAAGTATCTGACGTTAAACAAGATACAAACCGCTATAATCAGTACCTAACTAGTGCAACTGAGCTTTTTCATCAAAAAGGCTATCACATCAAAACTACAATTAGAAAGCCACTATACCAGACTATGCAACAGGTTGTTAAGCAAAACAAGTATGGTCAAGACCGAACTTCTCGTGATTTTGATTCTTCTACTAACAAGTGGGTTAATACCACCGAACACGTGGAAAACGGTAGTGTCGTAATTGATAATGCAACAGGTAAAGTTTTAGCATTTAGCGGTGGGGTTGACTTTAAAAATTCTCAAATTAACCATGCCTTTGATACTTACCGCTCTCCTGGTTCTTCAATTAAGCCATATTTAGTTTATGGACCAGCTATAGAGCATAAGCTTATTTCAAGCCAAACTGCAATTTCTGACTTCCCTACCAGATTTGGTAACTATATTCCAACTGACTATAACTCAACTGTTGAAAACAGATTTATTTCAGCTCAGGAAGCTTTAAGTAAGTCTTATAACCTTCCTGCTGTAAATTTATACAGTAAGCTAGTTAACGATAAAAATATCAATCTGCGTCAAGATATGAAGAAATTAGGCTTAAATTTAAGTAAGAGCGAATTTGAAAACTTAGGATTATCTCTTGGTGGTACTGATTACGGTTTTTCAGTAGCTGATAATGCTAGTGCCTTTTCTAACTTCTATAACAATGGTAAACGTGCCGATCCATACTATATTGAAGAAATTCAAGATCCATCAGGTCGAGTAATCTATAAGCACAAACAAAATCCACAGAAAGTCTTCTCTACAGGCACTTCCTACATTATGCAGAAGATGCTACACCAAGTAGTAACTAAAGGGACAGCTTCAAGCTTAACGGGTACCTTGAAGTTTGACTATAAGAACTTAATTGGTAAAACTGGAACCAGTAATGATTATCGTGATATTTGGTTTAATGGATCTACTCCTGGAATTACAATTTCTAGTTGGATGGGCTATGATAACTTCTACGGTCATTCATACAACTTAGATTCTAATTCTAGTGAGACTAATTTAAATCTATGGGCCAATATTGCTAATGCATTATATAAGGAAGATCCATCGATCTTTAAATTAAATGATGCGCCTAGCCGTCCAAGCTCTGTTTATAAAAATAGAGTCTTAACAAGAACAGGAACATTACCTGGAACAGTAAGCTACGATGGCGATAATATTAATCTTAGTGGCAAAAAAACTACTGCATTAAGTCTTTCACCAGCACCAAATGCAACTGCTAGATTTGGTATTGGTGGCTCAACTAAAGACTACAACCTCTTCTATGATTACTTAGAAGGTAAAAATAATGACTATGGTAAAGTCTTAATCTACACTGGTAAGACGATTTCTAAGAAAAAGAATATTAATAGTCTCTTTGCTGTAGCTGATGGATCAACTTCAGAAAATGCAAAAAATTATTATGGCAAAAACCATGAAGTTTATCGTGAATCTAATAATAATTCTTCTTCCTCAACTAATCGGAATGTAGGAGCCAATGATGAACAAGCTAGGAGTACAGGACAAGGTGGAAACAATAATTCTTCCTCAACTACGAGAAGTACCACTTCTACTCGTGAGTCTCCTTCTTCATCTCAAAATAACAGATCAGAAAGTAGTAACGCTAATGAAGCTAATGAAGCTAATGAAGTAAATTCAAATATTAGTCCAAGTGAAAGTGCTCCTACTAGCGGATCTGCTAGCACAGAAGCTACTGCAGGTGATACGGCAGCAGATAATGCTCCTACTGCTCCATAATTAGAAATTTTCATATTAAAAAATCCTCTTAGGTTGAATTCAACCTAAGAGGATTTTTGGTATAACTATACTTTATTTAGTAGAACGAGATTGCTTTAAAGTATATGGCAAGATAACATGAGCTTCATCTAGTTCTTCGTCACCCATTAATTTAGTTAACATTCTCATTGCAACAGCACCGATATCATAAAGCGGTTGTTGAACAGTGGTTAATTGTGGACGAACAATTTTAGCCACATTAGTTGAAGCTGCAGAGATAATTTCTAAGTCATCTGGAATGGATACGCCCGCATCAACTGCTGCATTAATAATACCTGCTGCAGTTACATCACGAGTAGCAATAATTCCATCTACTTTATCTGCTTTAATTTTTTCGAATAATTCATAGCCATCTTCGTAAGTTTTAGCATCTTCATAGATATGAACATTATCTAAATTATGTTCTTCCATAAAATCTTTATAAGCTACAAAGCGATTGTTCTTATTAACATAAGCTTTTCCATCATCAACAACTAAAGCAAGATTTTTCTTACCATTCTTTAATAATAAGCCTAAAGCTTCTTTTTCAGCTGCCTTATAGTCAATTGTTACGCTAGGAAAATCTTGATTTGCATCAGCAGTACCTGCCAAAACAACTGGTGTATTAGTGCGCTTAAAAATCTCTTGTGCACTTTCACTCATTAAGTTTGACATGTAAATTACACCATCAACTTGCTTATTAAGTAAGTTTTGGATCACTTGATCTTCATTTAACAAAGTATTACCAACGCTAGAAAGTAAGATATTGTACTTATACATAGTAGCAATATCGTCAATTCCTTTAGATAATTCTGCAAAGTGCATATTCGTTAAATCGGGAACAATCAAACCAACTGTTGTAGTTCTCTTTGAAGCTAATCCTTGAGCTACAGCATTAGGTTGGTAATGCAAACGATCAATGACAGCTAATACCTTTTCACGTGTTTCTTTACGTACATTATTATTTCCATTTACTACTCTTGAAACAGTAGCCATAGAAACTTTTGCTTCACGAGCAACATCATAAATAGTTACTTCTTGTTTTTGCATAAATTTCTCACACTCCTGTAAAAACACTCTTTTATAACTTATCAAGAATATCAAGACATTGCAACCGTTTACGACTAAAAACTAATTATTTTACCATATTATATGGTATACTCCCAGTATATGTTAAAAAAGGAGTTAAAATTATGAACTTAGATAAGTTACAAAATTGGCTAATTTCAACCAATAATGATGTTGCCTACATCTCTGATCCAATTAGTATTAATTACTTTACCGGCTACAGTATGGATCCTCATGAAAGAATTTTTGCTTTACTTGCTTTTAAAGATAAGGCAGCCTTTATTTTTGCACCTGAGTTAAACGTTGAAGAAGCTAAAAATTCGGCCTGGGATGGAGATGTTTATGGCTATCTTGATCACGAAAATCCATGGTCAAAAATCGCTGACTTGGTAAATCAACGTATTGGTACTCCAAATAATGTTGCTATTGAAAAAGCCCATCTTTCAGTTGATCGCTTAGAAGCATTAAGAATCGCCTTTCCTGATTCTTCATTTACAACTAATGTATCCCCATTTGTTGCTGAAGCACGCTTACGTAAAACACCAGAGGAAGTTGAACAATTAAAGGCTGCTGGTGCAGAAGCAGACTTTGCTTTTCAAATTGGCTTTAATGCACTTAAAAATGGTGTAACTGAACGCTACGTTGCTGGTCAAATTGATTACCAGTTAAAACTTCAAAAAGGTGTAATGCACACTAGTTTTGAAACAATCGTTCAAGCTGGTAAAAATGCTGCTAACCCTCATCTTGGTCCAACCATGAATAAAATCGAACCAAATGAATTAGTTCTTTTTGACCTTGGAACAATGCATAATGGCTATGCTTCTGACTCAAGTAGAACTGTTGCTTACGGAGAACCAACTGCTAAAGAAAAAGAAATATACGAAGTTGATCGTGAAGCTCAACAAGCAGCGATTGAAGCCGCAAAGCCTGGTATTACAGCTAGCGAACTTGATGCTGTTGCTAGAGATATCATAACTAAAGCAGGCTATGGTGAATACTTCATCCACCGTCTTGGTCATGGTATCGGGATGAACGTTCATGAATTTCCACAAATTATGGAAGGAAATGATGTTGTTCTTGAAGAAGGCATGTGTTTCTCAATTGAGCCAGGTATTTATATCCCTAACGTAGCTGGTGTTAGAATCGAAGACTGTGGGGTTGTAACAAAGAATGGTTTTGAGACTTTTACTAAAACAAGCAAAGAATTGAAATACATTCCCGTTAAAGACTAATTTATACTAAATTAACTGGTGATAGATTATCTCTATCACCAGTTTTTTATACAAAAAAGAACCAAGTGAAAACTTGATTCTTTAATATTAATTAATTTTTTTCAGCGTTATTTAGATCACTAACAGCTTCTTTGTCAGATTTTTCATCTTCACCAAGATCTTTGTTAGTATCATCAATTACGATATCATCAAAATCTTTCAATTCTGAATCATCTTCAACTGATTTAGGGAATGAGGCTAATTGATTCTTAATTGCTTCAGTTCCCTTGTCATATTTTTCTTTTAAGTCTTGTAACTTTTCGTTTTCAGCTAGCTTTTTCTTTACATCATCAGTTGTTTCTTCTGGTAATAATAATGAGCCAGCAATCAAGCCAACACCTAAACCGACAACGCTACCTAATAAAAATCCACCTAATTTACGCATAATTGTTCTCCTTTAATAAATATTAGTCTTCCCCACGACGACGCTTACGTCTTGCGAACATTCGACTAACTAGAGATGAAAAGATGCCAATTCCAGCTCCTCTAATACCCATACCAGAGAAGCGCTCAATCATTCTTCTTGATGAAGAATTAATATCTGACACACTTTCACCTAAATCTGCAGCTGCTTTTACAACTGGTTCTAATTCAGTTACTTTACCATTTACATCGGCTAGAAGAGCATTACTTTTTTCTAATAAATCTTCACTTTGTTTCATCAATACTGCAGTCTGCTTAGTTAAGTCATCAACAGCTATATTAACGCTATCCATAGTTGAGTCAACTTTCTTCATTGTCTTAGTTGCTCTAACAATTAAAGGCAAAGTAAATAAGACTAAGATTAAAAAGGCAACTGCTGCAATCAAGCCAGCTAATGCACCATATGAAATTGACATAATCTATCCTCCATTAATTATTCCTCTCATAAAAAGTCTAGCATTATTCCTCCCTTCAAGCAATGAAATAGTACCTTACTTTTTGATATACTATCTAAAGAAATTGCTAAGGAGATGATGTTTTGAACTGGTCAACGATTTTAAAAGGAACATCTACAACTAAAAAAAATAGTAATGTTGATTCTCTAATTGATTGGAATAGTGTACTTCATACGCTCTTAAGTCGTGGTACTCAAATTCTAATTACAACTGGAATCTTTTTCTTGATTTGGCGTATAGGTAAACGCTTATTAACTCGCTACTTACTGAAAAATCCAAAGTTTCAAGAAAACATGACTGGTCGAAAAAGGACCTTAGCTCAACTTGGTGTTGCTCTTTTTCAATATACAATTCTTTTGTTTTATTTATACAGTCTTTTAACACTTCTAGGTATTCCAGTTGGCACTCTTATCGCTAGTGTGGGACTTGTTTCTCTTGCTTTAGGGATGGGAGCACAAGGCCTAGTAAGTGACGTAATAACGGGAATAAATATTTTCAGTGAGGGCGAATATAACATTGGTGATACTGTCAAGATTGGAACCTATACTGGAACTGTTCTTTCTTTTACTTTACGTAATACTCGTCTTAAAACTACCAATGGGGCAGTTATTTATATTCCCAATCGCAATATTACTATTGTAGAAAATTTAACTCATGGTTCACATTCTGGATGGAGTATGAACATTGATTTGAATTTATCTGTTGATAACGATCTTACAACCGTTAACCATGCAATTAACACAGTAAATGCAGCACTCAAAGATAAGTTTAAAAATCAAATTAAAAAGGGACCACAAATTATTGGCATTATCAATCAAACCGGTTCAAGTATTACTTACCAGATTCATTTTCAAGTAGTGACTAACAGTCAAAGCCAGGTAAAAAATGCTTATCTGGGCGCCTATATCAAAGAGTTTAATCAACAAGATATAAAATTTAGTTCTATACCTACAAAACAAGAAAATACTACTACTTCTTAAAAGATTAAGTAGTTAGACCTTTGTCTAATCCTACTTAATCTTTTTTTATTGCAAAACTCGCACTACCTCACGAGCAATCATTAATTCTTCGTTGGTAGGAACAATCATTGCTTTTACTTTTGAATTAGGTTTAGAAATAAACTTTTCTCCATCTGTCCGATTAGCTTTAAAATCAGGATCTAGTCCTAAATATTTTAATGATGCCATCACTCCTGCTCTAATGCCAGGATCATGTTCTCCAATTCCAGCAGTAAATATAATTGCATCAACACCATTTAATTCAGCTGCATATGCACCAACATACCTAACTACACGATTAATAAATATCTTTCGAGCTAGCTTTGCACGTTTATCTTTGCTCTCAATTAAATCTCTCATATCTGAAGATATACCTGAAATCCCCAATAATCCTGATTTATAGTTCAAAACTTTAACAGCTTCATCGATATTCATTCCAGTTTTATGCATTAAACGTTGTAAGGCAGCTGGGTCAAAGTCACCACTTCTAGTTCCCATTGTTACCCCAGTAAGTGGACTAGTTCCCATTGAAGTATCATAAGATTTTCCATTTTTTACTGCGGTAACAGAAGCCCCAGATCCTAAATGACAAACAATCAGATTGACTAAGTTAGGATTCTTATTAAGCATTTTTGCCGCACGTTGTGCCACATAAGAAATTGAAATTCCGTGCGCACCATACTTTCTAATACCATATTTTTGATAATACTCATAAGGAATGGAGTAAAGATAATGAATCTGATCTAAAGTTTGATGATATGAAGTATCAAAAACTGCTACTTGAGGTACATTAGGAATGATCCTCATGAATGTCTTAATACCATTTGCTTCTGGAATATTATGCAACGGTGCTAGCTCTCCCAGATCAAATATTTCCTGTAGTTCCTTTTCTTTAACATGGACGGATTCTTTAAAAATTTCTCCTCCATTTACTACTCTATGACCAACACCACTAATTTCTCGCAAATCTTCAACTACGTGAAATTTTTTTAAATCCTCAATTAATAATTTAACTGCCTCTTCTTGATTATGAATAGGCAGATTTTTTATATATTCTTGACCATTACTCAATTTAATTTTAAAGACAGCATTTTCTTTTCCTACTCTATCGGCCATTCCCGAAGCAATTACTTTTTCATTAGGAAAAGAAAATAACTTATATTTGAAAGACGAACTTCCAGAATTAATCGCCAGAACTTTTTTCATATGCTATAACCTCGAAATCTACTTAAACTTATATAACTATTCTTTCATTTTTAGTATAGCGCTTTCATATATAAATAAAAGATATTATTTAACATATAAATAACAAAAAGACTTAATTCCAATAAAATATCAGAACTAAGTCTTTTAAATAACTATTAATTATTCATTTTCCATTTTTTTCCACCAAGTTGGTAGCTCAGCAAGTAATTTTCTTAAAGCTTGGCCACGGTGAGAAATAGCATTTTTTTCATCTACTGTCATTTCAGCAAATGTCTTCCCCTTATCAGGAACAAAGAAAAGTGGATCATAGCCAAAATTACCATCCCCCCGCGGATAAGTCAAAATTTCGCCTCTAATTTCACCTTGCGTTACTAAATCATCATCAAATCTACCAGGCCAAGAAACTACCATAGTTGTATGAAAGGTAGCTTGTCTTTTCTCTTGAGGAACACCACCTAGTTCAGCTAACAATTTTGCATTATTTAAGGCATCATTATGAGCTTCTCCTCCATAGCGAGCAGAATGAACTCCAGGAGCTCCGTTTAATTTATCAACTGATAAACCTGAATCATCAGCAAGAGTTGGCAAATTACTGAACTCTGCCATTTTATGAGCTTTTAGTTTTGCATTAGCTAAAAATGTTGTCCCAGTTTCTAAAACATGAGGAGGATCAGTTAGATCCTGATTAGTAATTACATGAATGGGAAAATTTATTTTCTTTAAAGCCTCTTCAACTTCTCTAGCCTTATTTTTATTGTTAGTTGCAAATAATAAAGTATCCATTTTTAATCCTCAGCATCTACATGATGACCAACTATCGTGTCGTCATTCATCCATTGACGGGTAATTTCAGTAAACTTCTTTGCTTCTCCAGTTGTATAGTAGTCATGTTTTACCAGAGCAGTACTCTCAGCAAATAAATCATCACGTCGCAAAACATTATATGTATATTGTGCCACTTGATCAGCTGGATCTACAATTTTTTTATCTTGACCCACCACAGCCACAATTTCGTCTCTCAATAAAGGATAATGTGTGCAGCCCAAAACTAAGGTATCATAATCAGCATTTTTCAATGGGGTTAAACTTTCACTAACCACTGCATTCTTAGTATCTTCATCGGGATCTTCTTCAGCTAGTGGTGCCAATTTAGGCTGAGCAAATTCACTGACCTTAATTTCTGGATCACGATACTGAATTTCCTTTAAATAAGAATGACTATCCACAGTAGCCTTAGTACCAATTACAGCTACATTTTTAGTCTCTGTAGTTCTTGCTGCAGCTAAAGCACCAGATTGAACAACACCAATTATCTGTAGTGGTATTTCTTTCTGAATAGTTGACATTGCTACAGCGGTTGCTGTGTTACAACCAAAAATAATAATTTTTACATCTTTACTTAATAAGAAGTTTACACTATCGCGAGTTAGAGAAATAATTTCTTCTCTTGAGCGATCCCCATACGGCATATTAGCCTGGTCGCCAATAAAAATTGTTGACTCATTAGGCATTTTTTCAATTACTTTTTTTAAAACGGTTAAGCCGCCTAATCCTGAATCTAAAACTCCAATTGGTCGATTATCCATTAAAAAAACTCCTTTAAACAAATGATGATTAAATTCTCTTTTCTACTCCACCTATTTTAAGTTAAAATGATATAGAAGACAAAAGGAAATGAAAGCATGGAACATACAAACGAACATCTTTATTTTTTAAATTCATTATATCGTGATTTTATCTTACCTACCATTTTAGGTAGCGAAGATAAAGAAATTCTTTACTGGGCCGGAAAACATGTTAGTCGTAAATATGATTTATCAGATATCGATGATTTAATCGAATTTTTCGATATGGCTCAATTTGGAACTTTAAAAGTACTTAAAGATCGCAAACATACCGCAGTTTTTGAATTATCCGGCCAAGTCGTAACTGATCGACTGGATAGCCAAAGTGATGAATTTTCACTTGAAAGTGGAATTATTGCGGAATGTTTAGAGCGCCAAAATGGTACTCCAACTGAAGCTTCAGCTACTGTTACTAAAAAGCATGTAGTTCAAATCACTGCGCAATTTGACTAACTATTAACCAAGTAAGAGAATAGCAATAATAAAAACCGGGTAAGTCTCAATACAGAGGCTTACCCGGTTTTTGTTATTTATATTAGTCAGTATATTGATCTAAAATTTGTTCAAGTTTTTCCTTAGGAGTATAACCAGTTAAACGGTCAACAATCTTTCCATCTTTCTTAATTAATAAAGTTGGGATTGCCATAATTCCTAAGTTACGAGCAGTTTCTTGGTTTTGATCAACATCCATTTTGGTGAATTTTACATCATCCATTTCTTCAGAAAGTTGGTCAATAACTGGTGATTGCATCTTACATGGACCACACCAAGTTGCCCAAAAATCAATTAAAACAACGCCTTCGCTAGTTTCTTCTTCAAAAGTTGCATCTGTAATTTCATCAACCATTGTTATTACCTCACAAATAAATTCTTTAAATTATAAGTATAGTTTAGTAGAACGACTTACTTTTTGCAAGTATATTGCTTACTGTAACTGAACGATTGTCGCTCCAGTTCCACCCTGGTTAGCAGGCGCATAACTATAGCTCTTTACATGCCTATTTCGCTTCAAGTATTGTTGCACACCATTTCTAATTGCCCCAGTTCCAATTCCATGGATAATTGTGACGGTATTTAAACCAGCTAAGAGGGAAGAATCGATGTAGCGATCTAAGTTAGTTAGAGCCTCTTCATAGCGTTGTCCCCTTAAGTCAAGCTCACTACTTGCACGCGTAGAACGAAGGCCACGACTCGAGCGAACAGCTCTTTCTGCCTTCTTAGGAGCAGCTTGTGTACTAATCTTTTCAACATCCCGATCAGTGACTTTAACTTTCAAAATGCCAATTTGAACTTCAAATTCATGATCAGCAAGTTTCTTTGTAATTACACCTTGTTGTCCATAAGATAGAACTTTCACAGTATCACCAACACTTACATCATGACGCCGCTTTTCACGTTGCAAGACCTTGTTCTGGGCCAAGTTTTGATTTTCACGCTCAAGTTTATTTAAAGCACCTTTAGCTTCAATAACTTTATTGGTTCTAACTTGACCACCAGCTCTTCTTTGTTCTTCAAGATCATTGATGATCTTATCAGCTTTTTGACGCTTTTTAGCAAGCATTTCATCAGCTTTTTCTTGAGCTTTTTCAAGTTGCTTTTGTACTTGTTGATTATACCAGTCAAGACCATTCTGGAGTTGACGCTTCAAAGTGATACTTTGGTCAACATTTTGCTTTAAAGTTTCATGAAGTTGCTCAGCAGCCTTAGTCTGCTCCGTCAATCGTTCAATCATCTTATTAATATCACTATCTTCGTCATTCATCAAACTTCTAGCCTTGTTGACTACAGTTTCATTCATCCCTAATTGATGTGCAATGGCAAAGGCATTACTTTGTCCAGGGATACCAATTCTCAAACGATACGTTGGAGCAAGTTTCTTTAAGTCAAATTCCATTGAGGCATTCGTAGTTCTTGCACGATTATAGCCATAGAGCTTTAATTCCGGATAGTGTGTAGTAATCGCAATTTTAGCTTGTGCTCCCCGTAAATCATCTAAAATAGCGATCGCTAGACTAGCTCCTTCTTCAGGATCAGTTCCGGCTCCCAATTCATCAATTAAAACCAAATCATCCTCAGTTACATCTTTCATTATTTTTATAATTTGGTCCATATGTGATGAGAAAGTACTTAATGACTGTTCAATAGATTGCTCATCCCCAATATCGGCGTAAATTTCATTAAAAACAGTTAATTGACTGCCTTCTTCAGCTGTGATGAATAATCCCGCTTGAGCCATCAATTGTAGCAGCCCTAAAGTCTTCAGCGTGATAGTCTTACCACCTGTGTTAGGGCCCGTAATCAGCATGGTATCAAAGCTAGTTCCTAGTTCAATATTATTAGGAACAACTTTTTTAGGATTAATTAATGGGTGTCGAGCCTTTCTCAACTTAATGACATGATCTTGATTTAAGACTGGTTCTGTAGCTTTCATTGCTTTAGCTAATTTGCTTTTAGCACTTAAAAAGTCTAATTGTGTTAATGCATCCGCATTATTTTTTATTTCTTTTTGATACATACCAGCAAGTTCTGATAATTCAATTAAGATACGGTTGATTTCCTGACGCTCTTGAGCCATTAAATTTTGCTGTCGGTTATTAAGAACTAAAACTGCTTGTGGCTCAACAAATAAAGTCTGTCCACTGGCACTTTGATCATGAACAACTCCACCGAATTTATTCTTATATTCTTGTTTTACAGGTAATACATAGCGACCATCTCTGATGGTTACGATATTTTCTGACAAATATTGTGTATGCTTTCCACTGATATAATCATTCATGTGATTTTTAATATCAGTTTCATTGCTTTGAATATCATGTCGCAGCTGCATTAACTTAGAAGAAGCTGTATCCTTAACAGTTCCGTCATATTCAATTGCCTGATTCAACTTCTTAAATAAGTCTTCTGGAATTGCTAAATTTTTAAGAGTTTTTTCAATCGGTCGGATATCAATTTCACGCTCTTCTAAGTCATCAGTAAACTGAGAAACATCTTTAGCTAAGCTAAGAATTAGAAAAATATTACCTAATTCTTCCCCATTTAAATTTGCCTTGACCTTCAAACGCTTCAAACTAGCTCTAACATCTTTAAAGTCAGTTATCGGCATTGGTCCTTTAACTCGTAAAATATTAGAAAGGACCCTAGTTTGATCAATTGATTTTTTTACTTCATCAAAATTACTACTTGGCATTAACGTTAAAGCCTGCTCTTTTGCAGGTGCTGTAATAGCCAAATCACTTAATTGTTTAATTATGCGATTATATTCTAATTTTTCAATAATTTTAGAGTTCATATATTCCACCTAGCAAAAAGGCCCCAGAGTTGGGACCATTTTTTATATTGTTGTAATGAATAAATTTATAAAAACTTGGGAAATTACAGGAGAAAAATGCAAGATACCACTTGCTAAAATAGAATGCCCTAGCATATTTTGCAAACCATCATTAGGAATTGTGGCTAAAATAAACAAAAGCAAATAAACACTAATCTGTGTCACAATAAAAGAAATAATTAAACTTCCCCAGAGATTTAGGTTAGAGTTTACCGTAACATATCTTAATTGATTAAACCCTAGCATCACAAAACGCCATAAGCAACAAACAATCAACAAAATAATTGAAAAAGCAATTGCTGCATAAAATGATTTATCTAAGGTTAATCCCGTAGTTTTATCAAAGAAAGCAAAGCTGCTTCGATCATTTGCGGATGGATATGGAACCCACAAATTTAAAAAGTTACTAAATGGTTTATACATTAAAGTGGCTAAAATTAGCCCGATTACATATCCACCAGCTGCTAAGCCTTCATATACTACACCACGCCGATAGCCTACATAACAACAATAGATAAAAATTAATAAAATGAAAAAAGAAATCATTGCTCATCCTTGATTAAGCAAAAAAGACTAGCTTCAATCGCCAGTCTTTTTTGAAGATTATTCGCCGCTTAAGCGATCGTCTGACAAAAATGTATTTAAAACTCCTTGTACCATGTTCCACTCATCATCATCTGTGATTTCATGTAAGTCAGAACTAGTTACATCGCCATCTGCATCTGCATCATAGCTGAAAGCTTGTACTTCAACATCATCATCGTCACTAACAGCTGCTGGATATAGTAAAACGTAAGATTTACCATAATCTTCAGATGTAAAAGTAAATAAGATTTCAAATAATTCTTCATTACCTTGTTCGTCAACTAAAGTAATTTGACGATCATTATCTTGGTTAGCGTTAATTTTTTCACTCATTTTAATTATCCTTTCTGGTTGCTTCTAAATAGTTTTGCAAGATTAAAACAGCAGCCATTTGGTCAATAACTTTTTTTCGTTCAACACGATCATGGACGCCAGCTTCTTCAACTAAAATTCGATCAGCTTGCACTGTTGTAAGGCGTTCATCCATGTAATAAACAGGTAGGTCAAACTTTTCTTTCAAGCGCTCACCATACTGTTTACTTCTTTCTACCGAACGTCCACTACTACCATCCATGTTTTTAGGTAAACCTAAAACAAAGCCTTCAACATCATATTTACGTACAATTTTTCTAATCTGACGCAGACCAAAGCTAAACTTGCTTTCGTCAATCTTAATTGTTTCAAGCTCTTGAGCGGTAATTCCCAAAGGGTCACTGATTGCAACACCGACAGTTTTAGAGCCAACATCAAGTCCAAGTAATCGCATTATTTATTTTTACCTAAATAACTCTTAACCAATTCCTCAATAATTTCATCACGCTCATGTTTCAAGATCAAATTACGTGCATCATTATGCCGAGGAATATATGCAGGGTCGCCTGAAAGTAAATAACCAACAATTTGATTAATTGGGCTATAGCCCTTTTCCTCAAGTGCATTGTATACGTCTTGTAGAGTATCGTATACATTCTTACCCTTATTTTGGTTAAAGTCAAAATGCATTGTTTTATCTAGCGAACTCATAATAAAATTCCTCCTATTCTTCTTAATTTTACTTGAAATATCGAACGAACTCAATTAATTTTGTTTTTCTTCAACTTCTTGTAACACTTTAGCGATAGCAGCTTTTAATCCTGCCGGATTCTTACCACCGGCTTGTGCCATATTTGGACGGCCGCCACCACCACCACCAAAGATTGGAGCAGCAGTTTTAATCAAATCGCCAGCCTTAAGGCCTGCTTTAATAGCCTTATCATCTAAGCTAATTACCATATTAGCTTTACCATTCACTTCAGCAGCTAAAACTAAAACATCAGATTTATTGCTGCTCTTCCAGTTGTCAGCAAGTTCACGTAAATCATTCATGCCTTCAACATCAGCTTGCGCAGCAATTACAGTTAAATCTTTAACTTGCTTAATGTCATTAAAGAGATCGCCAGCTTTTGCCTTATTAATTTGAGCCTTTAATTGTTCAGCTTCTTTTTGGCTTGCACGTAAATCAGCTTCGATAGAAGAAATCTTATTAACTACGTCTTCAGCCTTAGTTGCCTTAACTTCATCTTGAACTTCTTTCAAGATTTCGTCACGGTCTGTTACATACTTGTAAGCTTCTGGGCCGGTAACAGCGATAATTCTACGAGTGCCAGCACCAACAGCAGACTCAGAAACAATCTTTAGCATACCGATTTGATCAGTATTTTCACAGTGTGTACCACCACAAAATTCAGTGGAGAAGTCATCGATTTGAACAACACGAACTGTGTCACCATATTTTTCACCAAATAATGCTAAGGCGCCCATCTTTAAACCAGTATCTGGGTCGGTAACAGTGGTCTTGACTGGAATTTCTTCCCAAATCTTTTCGTTAACTAACTTTTCAACACTGGCAATTTCTTTCTTAGTCATTGGCTCTAAGCTTGTAAAGTCAAAACGTAAGTAATCTGGTTCAACTAAAGATCCAGCTTGGTGAGTATGAGTACCTAAAACTTCACGTAAAGCTGCATGCAATAGGTGAGTAGCAGTATGGTTATGCTTTAAGCCGCGACGACGTTTTTGATCAACTTTCAAGACATACTCTTGTCCCTTTTCAAGTGGCAAAATAACATCTACAAAGTGCAAGTTTTGATCATTTGGTGCATGTTGTACATCAGTTACACGAGCAACTAATTCACCATTTTGGTTCAAAATTTCACCGTGATCAGCAACTTGTCCACCACGCTCTGCGTAAAATGGAGTTTTATCAAAGATTAAAGTTGCATGTTCACCATCTGCCTTATCAACTAACTTGTCATCAACAACAATATCGATTAATTTGGCATGCTTTTCTTCTAAAGTACCATATTCAAATTCGCTCTTATCTTTGATATTCATCAAAGTAACATCTTGTGAACCCATTGATTGCAAGTTACCACGAGCTTTACGAGCACGTTCCTTTTGAGCTTTCATTTCTTCATCAAAGCCCTTTTTATCAATCTTAAGACCTGCATCTTGAGCAGCTTCAAAAGTTAATTCATATGGGAAGCCGTAAGTATCGAATAACTTGAAGGCATCTTTACCAGAAATAGTCTTATCATCGCTCTTCTTAGCTTCAGCAATGATATTATCAAGTAAGTTTAGACCAGATGAAAGAGTTACTTGGAATCTTTCTTCTTCGTTCTTAATTACTTTTTGAATGAATGCTTGTTGTTCAACAACTTCTGGATAGTGGCTCTTCATAATTTCGCCAACTACAGGTACTAATTTGTACAAGAATGCCCCTTTAATACCTAAACGTTGACCGTTTAAGTCAGCACGTCTAATTAAACGACGTAAAACATATCCACGTCCTGAGTTTGAAGGAAGTGCACCGTCAGCAATCGCAAAGCTTACTGCACGAACATGGTCAGCAATAATCTTAAATGCAACATCATCTTCTTTATTTGCGGCATACTTCTTGCCATCACTTAACTTTTCAGTTTCCTTAATGATTGGCATAAATAAATCAGTTTCGAAGTTAGTTGGAGCATCTTGAATAATTGATACTACACGTTCTAATCCCATACCGGTATCAATATTTTTATGTGGTTGGTCAACATATTTACCATTTGGTAAGTGGTTAAATTGTGAAAATACGATGTTCCAAATTTCAAGGTAGCGAGCATTTTCTCCACCTGGGAAGTTTTCTGGATCATCTTCAGCCACATCGTTATTTTCTTGACCACGATCATAGAAAATTTCTGAGTCAGGACCACATGGACCTTCACCAATATCCCAGAAGTTATCTTCTAGCTTAACAATATGGTCTTCAGGTAAACCAACAACATCGTGCCACATGTGGTATGCTTCAGTATCCTTAGGATAAACAGTTACGTAAAGCTTATCTGGATCAAGACCTAACCATTTTGGACTAGTCAAAAATTCCCAAGCCCAAGGAATAACTTCTTTTTTAAAGTAATCCCCAACTGAGAAGTTACCAAGCATTTCAAAGAAAGTTTGGTGACGAGCGGTTTTACCAACGTTTTCAATATCGTTAGTTCTAATTGATTTTTGAGAAGAAGTAATTCGGTGATTCTTAGGCACAACGGAACCATCAAAGTATTTCTTCATTGTAGCAACACCAGAGTTAATCCATAACAAGGTTGGATCATCTTGTGGAATTAATGATGCACTTTGCATAACCATGTGGCCATGCTCTTTAAAAAAGTCCAAGAACATTTGACGTACTTGTGAACTAGTCAATTGTTTCATAAAAAGTTCTCCTACAAATATAAAAAACACTATTGCATAAAACAAGGACGCTCCCAGCGCGGTACCACCTTGATTGCAACAGTGTTTGTTACCTCTTTAAATATTTATTTCTCTAATTATCTTAGGTAGCATTACTAAATATTTTCTAGACCTTCTCACCAAGCAGTCCTCTCTTTGAAGAAAATACTTTAATAATATGTCCTAAACGTGCTTTATTTTACTACAAATTTTCTAGTTGTCAAAATTACTACGTGCTTGCTCACGTTCACGCTTACGTTTACGCTTTGCTTTTCGAATTTGATGACGTTCTTCAAGCTTACGTTTTTGCTGACGATCTTTTTGAATGGCCTGCTTAATCTTCTTCTTGTAGCCTGGCTTTACTTTTTTCTTAGTTTTCTTAACCATACCAATCATGCGGTTATCAAGTTTATGGTTGCGCGTTTGACGATTATCTCTTCTGTGATAGTGAGTTCTTTCAACTAATTCACCATTTCTAAGATCTTTAAAGTCAAAATGAATACCCAATTTTTCTAAGTCCTCAATCTGACTCATTTCATCATCATAGATTAAGGTAATGGCATGTCCTTCAAGCCCGTTTCTGCCTGTTCGACCAATTCGGTGAATTACAAATTCTAAGTCTTTTGGAATTTCATAGTTAACAACTAAGCTAACACCGGGTACATCAATTCCACGAGCAGCTAAGTCACTAGCTACGACGTATTGATATTGTCCTTCTCTAACTTGACGAATAATTCTCTTTCGTTCGCGTTCAGTAATTCCACCATGAATTTTTGCCACTTTAAGGCCTTGTTCTACAAGGTAGTCCGTTAATTCATCAACAGTCTTTTTCGTATTAGCAAAAACAAGGGCTAAATATGGCTGTCCCATTGTTAATAACTTATACAAAATTGATTTCTTGTCTCTTGAACCTACGTCAATTAAATCATTTTGAATCGTTGGCGCAATAATTGCCGGATTGTCAATAACGATAAATTCTGGCTTTGACATGTACTTTCTTAAAAAGTTTTCGAGCTTAACAGGGATCGTGGCTGAAAATGCACCTAAGACTGCTTTTTTGTCCAACTTAGACATAATTTCATCCATTTGACTTAAAAAGCCCATATCTAAAGTCATGTCAGCTTCATCGATAATAAAAGCTTTTACATTCTCCAAGTTAATAAACTTTTTGGATGCAAAATCATGTAAACGACCAGGGGTTGCAATAATTAATTGTGGAGCTCTACTTTCAGCCTTTTCAATTTGGCGATTACGGTCATTTCCACCGCCTAAATATTCAATTGAAATATTTAAACCACTAGCATCCCTTAACTGACGCGCAACTTTATATAATTGATTAGCCAATTCACGACTCGGTGCAGTAACAATTGCTTGTGTTACAGGTGCGTTCTCATCAATCATATTCAAAATTGGAATCAAATAAGCATGAGTCTTTCCAGATCCCGTTGCAGCTTGCACTACAACATTCTTTTTATTTAAAAGTGCTGGAATAACCGAAGACTGTACTTTAGTCGGTTTCTTAAAATTAATTTTTTCTAATCCGGCTTGTAGTTCTGGCCGGATTTTTTCATTTTGAAATATACTACTTGTTTGTGCCATGTTCTTCTTTATACTTCTTTGTTACTTCTACTACTTCATTAAAGACTTGTTTTACTTCATCCATGTCTTTTGCATTAGCTCCAGATGCTAGGGCATGACCTCCACCATCGTGCTGTTCAGCTAAATGATTAATAACAGGTCCCTTTGAACGATAATGAACGCGGAAAGTTCCATCTGGCTTTTCTACAAATACATTCCAAGCTAAAACATCTTTAATTCGACCAGGAGTTGAAACAGCAACATTTGCTTGATCGTCAGTTAACCCCATCTTCTTCAAATCATCTTGCATCAAAATTGTATAAGCAGCCCCAACTGGATCAATATCCATCTTATCCATTGCTAAAGCTTGTAATTTCGCTTCATCAAAAGTAACATCAGCAATTTCTCTAGCAATATCGGTAATATTAATTCCAGTTTTAGTTAATTCAGCTGCAACATCAAAAGTATGAGCTGAAGTTTCAGGATACATAAATCTTCCCGTATCACCTACAATACCTGCATATAAAGCTGCTGCAACTTCCTTAGTAATTGGTAAGTTTTCTGCTTTTAAGAAATCAAAAATAATTTCAGAAGCAGCTGGTGCATCTGGATCAACATAGCTCATATCTGCATATGGATCTACATCTGGGTGGTGGTCAATCTTAATTAGAAGATCACCTTTGTCATAATTTTTGTTAGAAATACGAGGAGTATTTGCAGTATCGGTTGTAATAACTAAAGCACCCTTGTAGTCTTCTGGCTTAACCTCATCCATCTTGTTAATCCAAATTAAGTCACCTTCATCATTTTCACCAGCACAAAGGATTTTTTTATCAGGGAAAGCTAGTCTCAAAGATCTAGCCAAACCAGCTTGAGAACCAATTGCATCTGGGTCTGGACTAGTGTGACGGTGCAAAATAATTGTTGGATATTCTTTTATCTTTTCATAAATTTCATCAAAAGTTGCCATTAATTTTTTCTCCTAAATTTTTCTTTTTATTTTATCATTACTCATTATCAAAAATTTCTAGCGATATATTCTCAACGGGATGCTCTTCAAAATCAGTAACAGTAAGGCCTAAAAGCCGGATTCCAGTTGAAAGCATGCTTTTTTCTGTCGCAAACAAAGCACGCCCAGTATCGTAGATAACAATTTTATCATTAGTGCCCTGCTTTAGCTTCCTTCTTTTAGTAATTGTCTTAAAATTAGCATCGCGTACTTTTAAGACAACACAATTTGCAAGAAAGTGGCGCTCCTTTAAGCTTTTTTCAAGTTCTCTACTATATGACCGCAATTTTGTTAAAGCAGTATTTTCATCAAATAAATTTTGATGAAAAGTACGTTCAATGCCAATTGACTTTCTATTTCTTTCTGAATCAGTCACGACACTTCTTAAGTCGATACCATGCGCATGCTGCGCCATGAGATAACCCATTCGATTAAATTTTTTAATTAAAATATCAGTTGGAATTTTTCTTAGATCGGCCCCAGTATAAACCTCCATCTCTGCCAGTTTTTCTTGGGTCTTTGGTCCAATACCAGGGAAGTTCTTTATTGGTTGTTTTGCCAAAAAATCGCGAGCACCTTCTGGTTTAATTACAGTTCTCCCAAAAGGCTTGGCATATTCTGAGCCCATCTTAGCTAAAAACTTGTTATAAGAGACCCCAAATGAACTAGTCAAACCAATTTTTTGATAGATTCTTTCCTGAAGTAAAGCGGCAATACGAACTGGATCGGTTAAATTAAGCTTATTTTCAGTAACATCTAAATATGCTTCATCTAACGCAACAGATTCTACGCGATCAGTTATCTTATGCATCAATTGATGAATTTCAGCTGATACAGCACGATATTTTTCAAAATTTGGTTGAATAATTACCAACTTCTCTGCTGGTATTAATCTTACCGCCTTAGCCGTCGGCATCGCTGAATGAGCTCCATAACGCCGGGCAATATAATTCGCTGTCGCTACAACCCCATGACCCTTATTTTTCTTCGGATCTCCACCAATTAAGACAGCTTTATTTCTAATTGATGGATTATCCCGCATTTCTACTGAAGCATAGAAGGCATCCATATCAATATGAATAATCTTACGGCTCGTATTGTTTTTAGGCAGTAAATCCATTAGCGGTAAATCCAGTGCTCGCTATCTTTTTCAAAAATATGATTATTTGATTCCGTACCGAACTTACCACTTGGATATTGTTCAAGCTGCTTAACATCTTTATTTTCATCTTGCCAAGCATCTTCAACTGCATCCACGAACTTCCAATATTGCTTCAATTCTGACCAATGAGTAAAGTTAGTTCTATCTGCTACAAACACATCATGAAGCAATCGTTCATAGCCATCTGGAACTTGCTCCATTTCTTCCTTAGAAAACTTATAACTAAGGTTTTCTCTTTTTAACCCTTCAGAGGTAATCTTCTTTCCATTAATTGTGAAATAGATTTCACTAATCGGATCAATAATAATTGAGATATTATTTGAATGTGCACTACCGTATAAATTATTCATATGGTGAAGAACAATATCAATGCGAGAAACCTTATCCTTCATTTTCTTACCAGTTCTAAAGTAAATTGGCACATCAGCTACTGGACCCTTTTTGAATTTAACTTCTCCAGCTACAAATGTTTCCACTTTAGAGTCTGGTGCAACTTGATCAGCCTTTAAATACTCTACTTCATTATCATCAGCCAAATATTGTCCCCGTGAGAAATGCCTTTTAACCATTTCTGGAGTTGGAATTACTAGGCTATCTAATAATTCTTGTTTAGCTTGGTGAATATGGTCTGAATCAAGTCCTTTAGGCTCAGGCATAGCTAAAAGTGTAATAATTTGGAAAATATGGTTTTGAACCATATCACGTAAAGCACCAGATGTTTCGTAGTAACCACCACGAGTCCCTACTCCTAGACTTTCTGCTAAAGTTACTTGCATATTTGCGATATAGTCATTATTCCAGATATTCTTAACAATTGGATTAGTCATTCTTAGAGGCATAATATTTTGAACCATTTCTTTTCCAAGATAGTGGTCAATTCGATACACCGACTCTTCATCAAAACTTTCGCCAATTTCTCGGTTTAACTTTTCTGCTGAAGCTAAGTCATGACCAAATGGCTTTTCAATTACTAAACGGTTAAAGCCGCTACCAAGCAATTTTTGATCATTAATGTGAGTAGCAATTGTACCAAAAAATCTTGGTGCCATAGCCATGTAGAAAATTCGATTTCCTTCTGCTTGATATTTTTCATCAAGTTTAGCTGCTAATTCCTTCAAGGCAATGTAGTGGCCAATATCAGTTACATCGTGAGACTGGTAATAAAAATGTGAAGCGAATTCTTTTGCTTCTTTTTCATCAAAGTTGTCACAGCTTTCTTTAACAGCTTCAACTACTTGTTCTTGCAAATATTCATGGCTCCAAGGTCTTCTAGCTGTACCAATTACAGCAAAATGATCATGAATTAAACCTTTTTGATACAAATTAAATAAGGCTGGATAAAGCTTTCTATGAGCTAAATCCCCGGAGCCACCAAAAATAATCATAACAACTGGAATATTTTTCATTCTAACTACCTACTTAATAAAAATTAACTTTACCAATTCTATTTTACAATACTAGTCATGACAATAAAAAAATAAAAAACGTCCTTGCGGACGTTTTTTATTTATCTTCTGAATTAGTGTTTTCAGTTGTATCAGTAGCTTTTTCTTCTGGCTTACTGTCTTTTTCAACAGTCTTTTCTTTAGTTTCAACTTTTTCTTCTTTAGCTTCATTAGACTTAAGGTCTTGTGTAGGAGCTGCAGCAGTTGGAAGAACACGACGAATAGCCATTCTTTCAAATGTTAAAAAGATTCCGTCTGCATCAATAACGACAGTCTTATCACTATCATTAATTGAATCAACTTTACCATGAAGACCATCAACCATAATTACTTGGTCGCCCTTCTTAAGTTCAGACATCATCTTCATACGTTCTTGTTGTTGCTTTTTTTGTGGCTTGATCATTGAGAAATAGAAGAAAACAAAAATTGCAATCATTGCAATGATCATAAAAATATTATTCATACCAGCAGCACTTTGTGCTAAGAAAAATGTATTCAAAGTATTACACCTCATTGTTTTTATTAATTAACTTTCAAATAATAATTATACCGTATTTTTAGCTTAACTAAAAACTTACTTTTCATCTTTTGGCGGATAACCTAATTGTAGATAAGCTTTTTGTGTAACGCTTCTGCCTCGAGGAGTTCGAGTAATAAAACCTTTTTGCAGTAAGTACGGTTCATATACTTCTTCAATTGTATCTGTATCTTCCCCTACATTAGCTGCAATTGTCTTAATTCCAACTGGACCGCCGCCATAGTTTTCAATCATCATTCTTAAAAGTTTCCGGTCTGTCTGATCTAGTCCTTCATCGTCAACTTCTAACAAATGAAGTGAATGCTTAGTTGTTACTAAAGAAATAGCTTCTTCACCCTTTACTTCAGCAAAATCACGAACACGTTTAAGCAGGCGGTTAGCAACACGAGGCGTTCCACGAGAGCGACGTGCTAGTTCAATTGCTGCTTCAGGATCAATCTTTGTATTAAAGACTACACTAGATCTTTGAATTATTTTTTCTAAATCTTCAACAGAATAATACTGCATGTGTTCAATAATTCCAAAACGATCTCTTAGCGGTGCAGACAATTGACCGGCTCTAGTGGTTGCCCCGATTAAAGTAAAAGGAGGTAGCGGTACATGTACTGCATGTGTTGTTTGACCTTCTCCAACAACAATGTCGATATAAAAATCTTCCATTGCGGAATAGAGAACTTCTTCCACGGGTTTTGCTAAACGGTGGATCTCATCAATGAATAAGACATCCCCAGGATTCAATTCTGAAAGCAGCGCTACTAAGTCTCCAGCCTTTTCAATTGCTGGTCCGGATGTACTCTTTAAATGAACCCCCATTTCATTAGCAATTACAAAGGCCAAAGTAGTCTTACCTAATCCAGGAGGTCCATACAAAAGAACATGATCTAAAGCTTCATCACGTTGTTTTGCTGCCTTAATGTAGATTTTCATCTCGCTCTTAACTTTATCTTGTCCAATATATTGAGCAAGTAGTTGCGGACGCAGCGATAATTCGATTGTTTCATCTTCTTCACTGCTTTCTGCTCCTATAATTCGTTCTTCCTCGTTCACATCTTTCACTTCCCTATCATCAATTAATTTCTAACTTTTATTTCTTAAGTAGTAAAGCTAATGCTTCCTTAACGTAACCATCAGCAGTATTTTCAGGTAATTTTGCTAATTTTGGCGTAATTCGATCAACTTCTTTTTGGGTATAACCAAGTGCTACTAAGGCAAGTAAAGCATCTTGCAGACTTGGAGTAAGATCGGCAGCAGCTGCTGATTTTTTTACATAGTCGCCTAGTTTTCCCTTCAAGTCTAAGACAATCTGGGAAGCAGTCTTTTTTCCTACTCCTGGGAAACGAGTCAGGTATTTTACTTCACCATTTTGAATTGCACTAGCCAAAGAATCAGTATCTTCAGCAGCCATAATTGCCACAGCAGACTTAGGTCCAATTCCTGAAACGCTTAATAATTTTAAAAATAATTCTTTATCTTCTAAAGACAAAAAACCATATAAAGTAATTCCGGTATCTCTTACAACTTGCTCAACGTAAATTGTTGCCGGTTGATTTTCATCATAACTATAAGGAGTGGGACAAAGAATCTTATAGCCAACTCCGTTTACATCTAGAACGATATAAGCTGGATAAATTTTTGTTACTATTCCCTTGAGATATTCAAACATTTTACCTACTCATCTTTTTTAAACATCTTGTTAAGATCATTTTTGCTTAACTGGATAATAATTATTTTTCCTTCAAAATCTTGATAAGGATCACTGCTATTTCTTAATTCTTTTAACAACTCTTGTGCTTCAACTGGATTGAGCATTCTTCTTCTAGCACTTTGACGCATAGTTATTTCGCCAGCAATTTGCGCTTTAAGCTTAGAAATATCATGCTCAGTTTGATTTAAATATAAGTCCAAAATCATCCGGACATTTTTTTCCACATCTGGCTGAAGCCACATAGGATATGTTCTCAAGATCAGGCTATTTTGACCAAAATCTTCTAAAAATAAGCCAAATTCTTGAAGATTTTCTAGATTTTCTTTTAATTTCAAATAATCAACATTGCTAAAGTCCAAAATTAAGGGACTAAGAAGACCTTGCTGAGAAATATTTTCACTATTTAAATCTTGAAGAATTTGATCATAAGCCAAACGACGATATGCGTTAACCTGATCAATTAAATACAGATCTTCCTCATGGTGAGCAATCAAATAAGACTTAGTTTGTCCCATATAGGTCAATTCAGGTAGATTATTAGCTAAAATTTCATCTCCAGATAGGATAATACTATCATCTTTTCCTTGAATATCTTTTTCTTCATCAAAAGGACTCAATTGTATTTGTTGATCTACGTTGTCATCCCACGTTGACGTAATCACATATTTATCATCATTACGCACCTGGTCTAAGCTAACAAAATCAGCAGCAGTTTCATGCACTTCGGCACTTTGGTCAGGTTCAACTCGCGGAGTAAATTCAACAGGACGAGCAGTATTAACTACATCTTTATTTAAGTTGAATTTCAATTGATCAATATTAGTTGATTTTTTAGGCGCTAATAAATTATTTAACCCTGAATCAATCTGATTATTTTGTTCTAAAGCTTCAGAAATACTAGTAGTTAACAGACGCTCTAACTCTTGTTCCTTTGACAAACGCACTTCTTGCTTAGTTGGATGAACATTGACATCAACTAGAAGTGGATCAAGTTCAATCTTTACTACTGCAATCGGATAACGACGCGGTCTTAATTTATTGCCATAGCCAGCCATAATTGCTTGGGTTAACCGGTAGTTTTTGATATAGCGTCCATTTAATAATAAGGAAATAAAGTTACGATTTGAACGAGTAGTATTAGGGTCAGAAATTAGGCCGCTAATCTCAAAGTCTGGGCTCTTTCCCTTAAGGATGTCCATTTTTTCAGCAAGCTGCCGACCATAAATATTAGCTATATCTTGCCTTAAATCATCACGTCCATTAGTCTTTAACAAGATTTTTCCATTATTGGTTAACGTAAACGAAACATCTGGATGTCCTAAAGCTAAACGGTTAACAATATCAACAATCTTTAAAATTTCAGTTCTTTCAGAGCGCAAATATTTTAAACGAGCTGGCGTATTAAAAAATAAGTCGCTAACTGTAATTTTGGTTCCTTTAGGCGAAGCTGCATCTTCTTGAAGCTTCTTTTCACTACCTGAAAAAATTGCCCGTACGCCACCTAAATTATCATTATTTGTCGTTACTTCTACATGAGAAACAGCTGCAATTGAAGCCAAAGCTTCTCCGCGAAATCCTAAAGTAGAAATATTAAATAGGTCTCGTTCAGTCGCAATCTTACTAGTTGCGTGACGAGTAAAGGCTAAATCAATTTGATCTTTAGCAATTCCGCTACCATTATCTTGAACTGTAATTTGCTTTAAACCAGCGTCAATAAAGTCAATTCTGATTCGCTTGCTTCCTGCATCAAGAGAATTTTCACATAGTTCTTTTACAACACTCGCCGGTCTTTCAATAACTTCACCAGCTGCAATCTGATTAGTTAGTTCAGGTGACAGTTCATGAATTTTACTCATGATTCTCAGTCCTTATCTTTCAATTCCTGCTGCCACTGAGCCACTAATTCCATAACTTGGAGAGGTGTCTTGTCAGCAAGATACACATTTTGAATCTCATCTAATACATCTTTTTCATCATCTGAAATTGCTGGCACACTCGTTTCTTCAGGAACAAAGAGATCAAGTTGTTCACTAGCTGGTTGCAATTCACTAGCGCCTTGCTTTTCTAACCGCTTAAGCATTGTTGTTGCTTCACGCAAAACCTTGTGTGGTAAACCTGCTAATTGCGCAACATGAATACCATAAGATTGATCGGCAGGTCCTGGAAGAATCTTGTGTAAGAAAATTAACTTTCCATTTTCTTCTGTTGCTCCTACATGAATATTCTTCAAATGCTTGAGCGTTTGATCTAAATCAGTTAATTCATGGTAGTGTGTAGCAAACAAGGCCTTTGCGCCAACCTTATCATGAAGGTATTTAACAATTGCACCAGCAAGTGCCATTCCGTCATAAGTAGCTGTACCTCGGCCAATTTCATCAAACAAAACTAGCGACCGCTTAGTTGCATGTTGCAAAGCGTCGTTTGCTTCGCTCATTTCTACCATAAAAGTACTCTGGCCAGAAATCAAATCATCTGCTGCACCAATTCGAGTAAAAATTTGGTCAAAAATTGGTAAGGTTGCACTATCGGCTGGAACAAAAGAACCAATCTGCGCCATGATTGCTATTAAAGCCATCTGACGCATATAGGTTGATTTACCAGACATATTTGGTCCCGTAATCAAGAAAATATTAGTATCTTGATCCATCTTCACGTCATTTGGAATGTAGCTACCTGCAGTCATAACTTGTTCAACAACTGGGTGGCGTCCATTAACTACATTAATTTCTTGCTTATCAGTCGCAAAGTTAGGGCGAACATAATTATTTTGTTCACTGACTGTCGCAAAATTAGTTAAAACATCTAGACTTGCAATTTGTTTAGCTAGTTTTTGCAAGGCAGGGATGTATTTTTTAACATCTTCTCTCAGCTTTACAAATAAATCATATTCTAGACCAGTTGATTTTGCCTCAGCTTCTAAAATTAAAGCTTCATGTTCCTTTAAATCAGGCGTAATGTAACGTTCTGCATTGGTTAGAGTCTGCTTTCTAGTGTAGCGATCAGTTGGCACCTTACTCTTATTCGAATTTGTAACTTCAATATAGTAGCCAAAGACCTTGTTATAACCAACTTTTAGATTATTGATTCCAGTTACTTCACGTTCATGACTCTCCATTTCAGATAGCCACTTCTTACCATTATTCATGGCATCGCGGTAGCGGTCTAATTGTTCTGAAACGCCCTCTCTAATTAATCCACCTTCTGTAGTTGGAAGTGGTGGATTATCCACAATGGTGTTGACGATTAGGTCATGAATCCCTTTTAGTGGGTCAATTTGTTTAGCATAGTTTTGCAGATGTGGATTACTTGTTTCAAGCAGTGCATTCAAAATTTCAGGAATTGCACCTAAAGAATGCGCTAATTGAAGCATTTCACGTGCATTAACTGAACCAAAGGCAATTCGACCAGTTAATCGTTCTAAGTCATACACACCTTTTAAGCTGTCGATAACTTTTTCACGGGTAAAGTAATCATCAAGAAGGGCTTGAACCATTTCTTGACGACGCGTAATTTCTGTAACTGAAAGAAGTGGTCGTTCAATCCAAGATTTTAATAACCGTCCACCCATGGCAGTACTAGTCTTATCTAAAAGCCAAAATAAAGAACCCATCTTCTTAGAGGTTTTAGCTGACTTAATTAACTCTAAATTAGTTTGAACCGTGTGAGACATTTGCAAGTATTGCGTTGGTTCATAGCTTTGAGCCACTTGTAAGTGTGCTAAGCTACGCTTTTGGGTTGAAAGAAGATATGCGACTAGTTGCTTAGTAGCTTTAATTTCTGCATCATTAGTTAAGTTTTGAGCTACGTAAGAGATTTCTGCATGTTCACCTTCAACTTCAACAGGCTCAGAAACAGTAATATTAGCCTTCTTCAAAAAATCCTTATTTAAGTCAGTTAAGCGGCCGTTATACACAACTTCTCGTGTTTGAAGGGATAATAATTCGTTTGCTACTCCTTCAAAGTCAGTTAGATGAGTAGAAAAAGTTTCCCCAGTGGATAAGTCACTGTAGGCTAAACCGAAGCCAGAATTTGTAGAAATAACAGAAGTTAAATAGTTGCTGTCTTTTGCTTGATCTGGCCGCTCTTGCATCATGGTACCTGGCGTAATTAATTGAATAATTCCGCGTTTAACCATCCCTTTAGCTTTTTTCGGATCTTCAAGTTGTTCACAAAGCGCTACTTTATAGCCTTTTTCTACTAAAGTATTAACGTAAGTATCCACAGCTAAATGAGGCACGCCTGCCATTGGAATTGGATTTTTAGTTTTATTTGAACGATGAGTTAAGGTTAATTCTAGAATTTGTGCACCTTTGATTGCATCATCTTCAAATAATTCATAGAAATCACCAACACGATAAAACAAAAACGCATCGGGATATTGTTCCTTAATTTCGTAATATTGCTTCATCATTGGTGTCGTATCTTTTTTTGCCATTCGTTACCAAATATCCTTTCTTCCAAAAACCTATGTTCTATTATAACGTAAAAATCACTTAAAAATGTTAACTCTTGTGGCGCAAAAAAATTCTCCATGCCTAATTGCATGAAGAATTTTTCTAACATTAAATATATGCATTTTTCTGTAAGTTATACATTTCTTGATATTTTGCATTTTTATTCAATAAATTAGCATGAGTATCAAAGCCACTAACTTTTCCACTATCAAGAAAGAGTACTTTATCAGCAAACTTAACTGCAGATAGTCTGTGCGTAACAAAGAAGATCGTCTTTTGGTTGTTTTCTCTTAAAAAGCGCTCATAAATTTCTGCTTCACTCTTAGCATCTAACGCTGCTGTCGGTTCATCTAAAAATTCAATCTTACCATTTGCATATAAGTCTCGTGCTAAAGCAATCTTCTGCCATTGACCACCAGATAAGTCAGTTCCATTTTCAAAATCTTTAGCAAGAATCATGCTTAGTTGCAGATGATCATTAGCCAGCAAATTCTCTAGGCCTGCTGCTTTTAAAACATTATTTACTCGCTCTTCATTAAATGAATATCCCGTAATCACATTTTCTTTAAGCGTTAACTTAAAATGAGAAAAATCTTGGAAAGTAGCTGATAAATTTTTATGTAGGTCAAAAATATTAAAATCTTTTAAATTATCATCATCAATTGAAATAGCTCCAGTAGTCGGGTCATAAAATCGCATTAACAACTTTACTAAAGTAGATTTTCCTGATCCATTTTCACCAACAATTGCGATCTTTTCACCATTTTTTACTGAAAAACTAACATTGTGTAAAACTTCATCATCAGAAAATGGGTATGTAAATGAAAGATCCTTAACTTCAATCTTCTTAAACTCATCAGGAAATTCTTGCTTTCCATTTTCAAAATTATCGTGATATTCAAGAAAATTAAAGTACTTTTCAATCCACAGTAAAGAATCATAGAGCAGACTGCTATCTTCCACTACTCGTGCCATACTTGTGGAAATATAACCAATTACAGAAACAAACATTAACAAAACGCCAACTTCTAGAGCACCTGTTCTTACCGAGTTAGTAAACCAATAAAAACCGTAACCAAACACTCCAACAGTTAGAAGAACAAATGCTGAACTAACAGCAAGTTGCTTTTTACGAATTTGATTTACATCCCTTTTAGTCTGTTCAAATAAGGTCGTATACTTTTTAATAATTTTAGGAAACATATTGAAAAGTCGAACTTCTTTAGCATCCCTGCGGTCTAACAACAAACTACTATAGTAATGTAAGTATCTCGCATTCTTGCTTCTTTCAACCATTGTCTCAAATGATTGCTGCTGAATACGGTAATAAGAAATACTCTGCGGCACCATTACAACTAATAATAAGAGCGCCAGCCACCAATTATAACGAGCCAAATACACTAACATAAAAGCTAACGTTAAAAACGACTGCAAAACTGATACTCCAAAAACAATTAAATTAACTGGACGCCAGCTTGCATCATCTCGAAGCATTTGTAAATCATCAAAGTATTTACTGTCGTCAAAAATCCTAATTGACTGTAAATCTTCAGATTTCTTCATCAAACTAATGTTAATAAAACCTGTTAATTTATCAGTTAAAATTCCCTGCACCATTGTTGATAAAGATGGTAAAAACTGTTGAAACGCAGTCGCTACAATCCATACAATGATCATTTCCATAAAGGGAGAATGATTAGTAACCTGGTCAATTACCTTTTGTCCGGCTGCCACGGCAATTAACGGAACTACCGCTTGCAAGGGTGCTAATAATAAAACGCAAGTCGCAATTAGAGGTGCTGATTTAAAGAACAAATGATAGGTTCTAGCTAATTCGTTGAAGTACTGATTTAATTTTTTAACGTGCTTCATTTACTTTTCCTCCAATTGTCAAGTGCCAAAGCCTACCGCCAATTTACTGGATTAACAAAATAACTATATATTTTATTAATTTCCAAATTTGTCATTTCTCTTTGTTTAATTACACTATACCTATTTCTCATAGGTGTATTTTTATCTTTCTTCAGTTCTGTTACTATAAGTTCACCGGAAATAAACAATGGAAATTTTTTACCAGATTCATCATATTCATAAATTACGGTTTCTTCATCTAGTCCATAGTATGCATCTACATCGTCAGAAACATTCATAATCAATAAATTAATACCTGGCTTAATGTCGTTATAACAACTAGTACGATATTTACCACCATCTACAAACTCATTATTTGAAGTTCCAAAGATATATACTTTGCCATAATAAACTGGTACTACTCCTGCAATCGTTCGTTCAATACTAAATTCACTATTTTTGTCTAATCTAAATGTAATACCAGATGAAGCTCTAATTTCAAGTCTTTGATTATTAGTCTCTAACAATCCTCCTTCTGAGATTGCCATTCCCGATCTAAGTTTATGCACCACTCCGCTTAAATCCGTAAAAATTGCTTCCTTACCATTATTATTTGATACAAAAGTTACTACATATGATACATTTGAGCTTTGATGACCTAATTTTTTATGTTGATCATGTGTATTAAACTCTGTTTTATCTTTATATTTTAATAATAAACTCATGTTGATATACCTCCACAAATATTATCATAAAAGCTAATTCTCAAAAGGGAAACAATGGATACATGACTATCACCTCATATTTTTTATCTTTAATTTAATTTGTTTTTTTATATTTATAATTATATTCACATTAATACACAAAAGAAAAAAGTGTCTAAATTGACACTTTTAAAACTTCAGCAATTTTGTTCATATCGTTATTACTCAAAAAAGATAATATATCTTGTATCTTTCTCTTATCTTGCTCTAAATATGCTTGATAAAAATTCTTCATGATTTTATTAAAACAATTAGCAGGTTCAATAGGTAAGCGGTCTAACAAATTAAATATCTCACCTATAAATTCTACATTTTGATAGGAAGACCTGATCATGTGAGATAAATAATTGACCATAATAGAAGAAACCAAAACTTGAGTTGAACGAGGAAAGTTCTCAATATTATTATATTTTTTGATAAATGAAGATAGCAATGTTTTCATTTCTCCATCTGTCCAAAAGGATAGGCTTAATGAGAACAGTCTTAATTTATCTTCATTCCACTCACCTTCAAGTATTAAAGCTTTTATTTGATCTCTTTTTTTATTTGGAATCTGATCAATTTTTCTACTTATAATGAACTCAGCCAAAATAGCATTGGCCTCTAAAATTTTTTGCAAAGATTCGCTCCCTTTAACTTCTACTATTTTACCTTTTAAGCTTTTTACTTGTTCTAAATCTTGGCCATAATATGCTTGGCGTAATTTAGACATCCATTGATCTTTATCAATTCTATTATCCTTAACCCCGCATTTTACTAGAAATTCACTAATATCAACATCATGCATTTCTAAAATCTTAATTAAATCACTGGCATTAATCTCGTGGATTCCTCGTTCAATTTTAGAATAATAAGATTTCGTTAGAATAGGATATGCCATCTCGGTTTGAGATAATCCTAGATTTTTTCTAGTTTCTTTTAAAGCTTCGCCAATGGTCATCACTGTCATCTTCTTTCTTAACAAAAAATTACAGTTTAATTTTTTATTAAGATATTATACTCTACTACACAAAAACACTCCATGATCATCAAAAATCATGGAGTGTTTTATCAATCTATTAAATTAGTAAATGTAATTAGTTTCTAAATTACATTCCCATACCCATACCTGGGTTTGGAGCTGCAGGAGCTTGGTTCTTGTCATCTTCTGGAGCGTCAGCAACAACAGCTTCAGTAGTTAATAACAAGGCAGCAATTGAAGCAGCATTTTGAAGTGCTGAACGAGTTACCTTAGTTGGGTCGATAATACCAGCCTTAACCATGTTTTCCCACTTGTTAGTTGCAGCATTGTAACCAACTTCTGGGTCTTCATGTTCTAAGTGGTCTAAGATAACAGCACCATCTTTACCAGCGTTTTCAGCAATTTGACGTACAGGAGCGCCTAAAGCTTTCATAACAATCTTAACACCAGTTTCTGCGTCTTCGCTGTCACCCTTAACAGTATCTTGGATGGACTTCATAACATCAACTAATGCAGTACCACCACCAGCAACGTAACCTTCTTCAACAGCGGCACGGGTTGCGTTCAAAGCATCTTCGATTCTGTACTTTCTTTCCTTTAATTCAGTTTCAGTAGCAGCACCAACCTTGATAACAGCAACACCACCAGCAAGTTTAGCAAGACGTTCTTGTAATTTTTCACGGTCAAAGTCTGAAGTAGTGTCAGCAATTTGCTTCTTAATTTGATCTACACGTTCTGCAATAGCTTCCTTAGAACCAGCACCTTCAACAATAGTAGTTGAATCCTTGGTTACAGTAACCTTGCCAGCCTTACCTAATTGATCAATCTTAGTGTCCTTTAATTCAAGACCTAAGTCTGAAGAAATTACAGTACCACCAGTTAAGATAGCGATATCTTCAAGCATTGCCTTACGACGGTCACCAAAGCCAGGAGCCTTAACAGCAACAACGTTGAAAGTACCACGGATCTTGTTCAAAACAAGAGTTGGAAGAGCTTCACCATCAACATCATCAGCAATGATTAATAAGCTCTTACCTTGTTGAACGATTTCTTGTAATAATGGCAAGATATCTTGAATGTTAGAAATCTTCTTGTCAGTAATCAAAATGTAAGGGTTGTCTAAGTCTGCTTCCATCTTGTCGTTGTCAGTTACCATGTATTGTGATAAGTAACCACGATCGAATTGCATACCTTCAACTACTGAAAGTTCAGTATCAATACCTTTTGATTCTTCAATAGTAATAACACCATCGTGACCAACTTTTTCCATTGCGTCAGCGATTAAGTTACCAACTTCAGTTGAAGCTGATGAAACAGAAGCAACTTGAGCAATTTCGTCCTTAGTACTTACCTTGTGGCTAATCTTGTGTAATTCGTCAACAGCTGCCTTAGTAGCAATTTCAATACCGCGACGAATACCAACAGGGTTTGCACCAGCAGTAACGTTCTTCATACCTTCACGAACTATTGCTTGAGTTAAAACAGTAGCAGTAGTAGTACCGTCACCAGCAATGTCGTTAGTCTTTTGTGCAGCTTCAGAAACAAGCTTTGCACCCATGTTTTCAAAATGGTTTTCTAATTCAATACTCTTGGCGATAGTAACACCATCGTTAGTAATGTCAGGAGCACCATAACTCTTTTCCAAAACAACATTTCTACCCTTAGGTCCTAAAGTTGTCTTAACAGTATCTGCTAATTTATCAACACCTTTTAATAATGAGTGTCTTGCATTTTCAGAAAATTTAATCTCTTTAGCCATATTATATGCCACCTTTTATTTCAAATTTTATTACTTAACGACAGCTAATAAGTCGCTTTCACGAAGAACTAAGTACTTTTCGCCTTCGTACTTCAAGTTAGTGCCAGAGTATTTATCAAAGAATACAGTTTCACCTTTTGCAACTGACATAGGAATTAAGTCGCCATTTGCGTTGCGCTTACCATTTCCTACGGCAATAATTTCGCCCATTTGAGGCTTTTCTTTAGCGTTAGAAGCCAGGACAATGCCTCCAACTTTTTCTTCTTCTTCGTCTTTTACTTTAACGATCACGCGATCACCGATTGGTTGTAACACGTTAGTCCCTCCTGTACATAATTTAAATCTATAATTATATTACTTAGCACTCATATATTATAAGTGCTAACTTACAATTACGATAGTACATTGTTTATAAAAGAAAAGCAAGTATTTAGACACAAAAATTAGCACTTTTATCATCAGAGTGCTAATTTTTTTCTGATTATTGATATATCAACGCTTTAGACTACTTTCAAACAATAAAAAAATAATATTGCTCCTAATTTTGTTCTTAGTAGTCCCTAACCCTCCATAAATCTAGCAAACTTTTCAGCAGTTTTCTTCTTTTCGGATTTAGTGACGTGAGTATATACGTTCATTGTTGTTGTGATATCTGAATGCCCTAAACGTTCTTTTACGTCCTGCATTGGTGTTCCAGCCTCGAATAATAAAGAGGCGTGAGTGTGGCGAAAGCCGTGTACAGTAATATGTTTAAGTCGTGCGTCTTTTGCTATTGTTTTATTCCAATATTGAACTAACCACGGTCTTATTAACTGATTATTGCCGTTGCTAAAAAGTAACTGGTCGTCTGTTAGAGCATTAAACCCCACCTTAAACAACTCTTTACGTTGCCTCTTTCTCCATTCTTGCAAGTAATAAATAGTCTGTTCATCTACTTGTATAGTTCGATTACTTGCTTTTGTTTTAGGCGTACCAATCACTAAAGAGTTATGCGTTCCTAAAGATAAAGTTTTATTAATCCTTATTGTTTCATTTTCAAAATCTATATCACTCCACTTTAATGCTAGCGCCTCGCCTTTTCGCATCCCTGTATAAGCCAAAAGTCTAAAGAATAAATACACTCTAGGATTTTTCTTCTGCTTGCAAGCGTCTAAATATTTATTTAACTCTTCTTTTGAGTAAAAATTAGTAAACTCCCGCTTATCTTTTTGCATTTTGGGTTTAATTACCCTTTTCATTGGATTTTTAACAATCAAGTCATTATTAACGGCATAATCCAAAACTTTAGAAGACAAGCTATAGACTTTCCTATACATTTTTGGCAAGTCACTAAACCACTTGTTAAGAGCTTTCTGGCATCTAAATGTACTTATCTTTTCTACATATAACTCGCCCAATACAGGCAAAATATGATTTTTAAAACATGCTTTAGTATTCAGCAAAGTAGTAGGCTTTACCGTTAACTCATAATTAGCAAGCCACATCTCATAAATCTTTTTAAATTTATGTTTCTTGTTTTCTTTACCTGTATAAGTTCCCTTTGCTATTTTGTCTTTAATTTCAAAGTAAGACTTTAGGGCATCATCATAGCTTTTAAAGCCTTGCTTTCGTGCTTGTATGCTATTGCCTGTTTCTTCGTCCTTGCCTACATAAATCTTAAACTTATAACGAACTTGACCGCTAGGTGTTTTGTATTCGCTTATATCCTTGTTTCTTTTCATGTTTACCACCCTTATTTTTTGCTACAAGCGTAAATGTGCTAATCAAAGGCTTTTAACACAAACATTAGCAATAGCAGTTACTAATATTTGAAACATGCTTTTAACAAGAAAATTGTCAAGTTTTGTCAGGTTCTGAGATGCACACTTTTTAGTTTAGTTGCAGTCAGTAAGTAGCAAGATATAGGCAACAAGAGCCGTTAAAGTCGGGGTATAATGCTAGCTTTTGCTAACATCAATTAACTACATCCCTTTGAGGGATGTTTTTTATTTATCTGTATCAGTCAACATTTACATTTCAAGGCGTATTTGTAGCTACTCGTTGCTAGCTTGTATTTTTAAGTATTCTCTACCAGCGTATGTAAAAGTACGTAGGTACAGCCGTAATTATGATTACACCTGTAAAATTTAATAAGCGTAGTTACAGCTACGGACATCATGACACCCTAAAAAGAAAAGTTTCAGGGATGAACAAAACGTTCAGACCTGCACTACCAAACTAGTACCGCAGACTAGATAAAAAACAAGCGTGCAGAGTGTACGGTTGTTATAAGTCCTTTTCTTTTGTATTTAATATCGGATTATCAGAAATAATTTTAGTTAATGACGCATCCATTTTTGGATTGGTTAAAATTACTAAATGCTAGCTTTTGCTAACATCGTTCAGGTTTTTTCAGGTTCAAATACTAATAATTCAGCAAAAAAAGTCAGGTTTTGTCAGGTTCAAAGGTGCAACTCGCTTTATTTTATGTGCAATCAGCAAGTAGCAATCTATAGACACTAAGAGCCGTTGAAATTATCGGTAAAATGATAACTTTTGATAACATCAATTAATTACATCACTTTGAGGGATGCCAATATTTTTAATTCAAAGCAACTTGTTAACAACAACGAGGTAACTTATAAGTTACTTCGTTCAAGGTAATCTATTAATTATTCGTTTATCTTTAATATTGAACATTTGCAGTTATAACTGCAGTTGTTAACAAGCGTAACCGCAGTTGCGGACATCATGACACCCTAAAAAAGAAAGTTTAAGGGATACGAGTTAATGTTCAGTTTTAGAATACTTATTTATAAAACTTTTCAGGTTTTTATTTATATCATTATCGTTTAGTAACTCCTTTAAAATTTCGTTGTATTCTTTATAAATTCCTGTTGGTTGTGGGTTTTCAGGTAGATATTTAAGTTCTTTTTTTATTTTTTCTAAATTACCTTGAATAATCTCAATAAATAATTTCAAATCTTTTTTATCAGCTATTCTTGAATATTCTAATAAGGCATCGTTGATATTTAATTTAATTAAATTTTTATCTATCATTTTGCTAATTGGCGTGCTAGTAACATCTAAACGATGCTTTTTTATTACTAACTTCAAATTCTGTTTTAGTTCTTCACTAGCTCCACCAGCATAAAATATATTTTTAGCTATTAAGATTTTAACTAGTTCGCTTTCACTGAATATAAAATTAAAATTCTTTTGCCAATAATCAACAACTTCAAGTGGATATTCTTCTAGTTTTTCTTTTTTAAATTTGGTTAGAGGTAATTCTTTGTTTTGTGACTTTAAATAAATTTCTATTTCTTTACCTAGTTCATCATTGGATAAATAAGCATTATTTAATATCTTTAGTATCTCTTTTTTTGAAAAACCGTTCATTCCTTGCAAGTATGGCACAGAAACCCCGAAAAAGTCGGCTAGCTTTTGCCAAGTCTCCAATTTTGGTTCACGGTCGCCCCGTTCATATTTTGCTAAGGCATCAGGAGAAATTTTTAAATTATTTTGTTCTAATTGAGAGCTAACTTCTTTAAGAGTTAGCTTTTTTTCTTTGCGCAATTCTCTTAATCTGTTCATTTTCTCGCCCCCTTTATTAAAGAATATTAACACAAAATATTATTATTTAATACATATTGTCTTGACAATACAAAATGTATAATTTAATATTTGCTTTGTTAAAAGATACAAAACGTATTTTTATAGAAAAGAGGTTAGAAAGTGGCTATTGAATATTTAACGTTCAAAGAGGCAATGAAGTATTTGGGGATGAAGTCCCCGATTACTTTAAGAAGTTACATTGATGCAGGTTTACCAGTTATTGAAGTAGGTAAATCTAAGAAGATAAGTAAAAGCGATATTGATGAGTTTATGAGTAAGCACAAAAGGACGGCACAACATGAAACGACTGTATAGAGCCTTTAAGAACTGGCTTTACTTACCAGATGGAGCAAGCAACGAAATATTTAATTTATTGCTGTTTGGCATCCTTGCCTTATCGTCCATTGTGGCAATCGTAAGCTTTACCAGAACACTAGGTATCTTCCTAGCATTGTTTAGATAGATTGGAGTTTAAAGAATGAGGTACACAGAAAACAATTTCAACAAGAAAATGAATATACCAACAAAATAAAATTTTTAAAGCGGTCTACTATGTTTGCTGAAAATGAAGGTAATTACAACATTGATGGTACTAATTACCCTATTTCTACTATCTGGCGTGAAGTTGCATCTACTGCGTTAGCATTAGCAGATTTAGCAGATTGGTTCGATAGATACGATAAGGACGGGCAAAACGATAACGATGAAGTTGTATTTGTGCGTAAAAATAGTTTTGAGGATGGTTTAGACAATGAATAAGCAATTAACTAAGTTTGAAAAACAAGTTTTTGAGTGCATCCCTGCAGGTAAAGAACACCCTATTAGTCAACAGGATTTAGCATTAGCTAACGACACAACAAGACGCAATATTACTAGCACCGTTAGAAAGCTAAGGCTAAAAGGCCGTCTAGTTGGTTCAAGTCGTTCATCTATTAACGGCTATTACAAAATCAAAACCACCGAGGAATTTTTTGAAAATATAGGGATGCTGACAAGTCAACGAGATACTTTAAGCAAGACAATAACGGCAATGATGGAAACTTTTAACGAAAAAGAGCCGTTAATAGGTCAACAATCTTTATTTAACCAAGTTAACGAGTAGCAAAATAAAAAGCCCACTAAGGGCTATTAGATTTAACGAACTAAAAAGAAAGAGTGAAAACAATGAATATTATTTATCCACCTTTAGTTGAACAGATGTATAAATTCATGCACGAAATAGATAAGAATGTAACTAAACAAGACGTTTACAAGAAAGCTATTGAGGCTAATATGATTGACTATCAAGGCAATCCCACTAAGTGGGCTATTAAACATGGATATATTGCAGAAATCCCAACAGTAAACGAAAGACAAGCCAAACTAAATAAAACTAGTTCTACAACAAGTAGCGAAAAAGATTTAGATGCTGTTTTTAGTAGAATGCCACCTAGTGCTTTTACATGGATAGAAAATCAAGGCAGTTATGCAATGGATACAGCCGAACTTAAAAAGGCTATCTTATCAGCTTTAAAAGATGGGAGCTTATCCCCTGTTGGTCGTAAACATTGGTTAGAGGTTTTAGCAAAAATTAGAAACTAGAAAGGAATAATCACAATGGAAATTAAGCTAGATGCAGACCAAGAAAAGGAATTAACAAACCGTATTATTAATTTAGTCAAAACAAGCGTTAAACAAGCTATAGGTAGCCAAGGCAAGCCCTATTTAAACCGTAAAGAGACCGCAAAATATTTTGGAGTTGCCGAAAGTACTATAAGATATTGGGCTAGTTTAGGGATGCCAGTTGCAAATATTAATGGTCATAAGTTATATGGCAAGCAAAGCATCACTGAATGGCTCAAAAGCAAAGAAGAGCCTAAAAAAGAACACAAAAAAAGCCCACTAAGGGGCATCTAACAAATCTAAAGCATTAAAAAATCAAAAAATGTCTTTGACTATAGCAGTAATCAAAGACTAGAGAAATAGCCGTTTAACACCTTTGGTTTATATTCTCTTTTTTGATTATAGCAGATTTTAAACAAGCGTAAATGTGTTAATCAAAGACTTTTAATATTTGAATGAGGTAAGCAATGAGTGAAGAATATTTTTACAATATCACGTTGGCAGAATTAAGGACAAAATTAATAGCAAGAAAAGAAGAATTAAAACTTAATTACACCGAATTATCCGCAATGACAAATGTTTCACGTGGAACTTTAATGCGCTTTATTAGCGGTAATAACAGCATTCAAGCTGATACATTTAGAAAATTATTTGAATGGATACATCTTCAAATTATGCCTATTACCTACCAAAAGACCTATAAAGATATAACTATCTTTTTACAACAAGTTCCAAACATTCAGCATATAACTACCAAAGAGCCAGCAAAAACGGGGATGCTTAAATGATTAATCTTCCAAGTAATGTGAGGTGGTGTTATATGTGACAAACAAAAGAAACTGGTTTCAATATCAATTAACAAAAAGCATATTTAAAAAGGGCTTAACACCAATTGAGTCATTAATATTAAGGTCGATTGAGGCACTAGACAATGGTAAAGGTTGCTTTGCCACTAATGAATATTTTGCAAGTTTTTTTGAAATTAACGTCTACACTGTTTCAAGAAATATAACTAAATTAAAAGATAAAGGATATATAACGGTGCGGTTAGAGCGCAAAAACAATAACAAGACTAAACGCATATTGAAAGTAAAACGTGCATCCCACTATACAGAACAAAGCGAAATAAATGGAGTTATCAATTATATAAACGGCATGTTTAAAGAAGAACATGATTTTGAACCAATCAAGCCAACAACAGAAATAAAAAAAGCTATTCAGCAAAAAATAAAAGAATACCATTCACAAAAAGAATTAATACAATACTTAAAAATGCACCGTGATAATTTTTTAAGTACGCACGGGGTTTCCTTATGGTTAAAAGGTCAATTAAATATTTAATATATTGTTGTACCGTCATGATCTATGACGGTATTTTTATACCGTCTAAATTAAATTTATATCGTTAAAAAGTTATTAACAGCCTTGATAATTTAGCAAGTGGGTATTGCTAAAAGCGCAAGTGGGTATTGACGATTTAGCAAGTGGGTATTGCTAAAAGCGCAAGCAGATAAAAATTATTTATAAAAATTAATTATTAAAATTATTTATTAAAACTCTATTGAGAAATAAACAGCAAAAAACTAACTTATCGAATTACTATTCAACATGATAAAATTTAAACGTAAAGCTTAGACCAAAGTTTTACTCATTTTCAAATTTAATTAGTTCTAACAAATAAGACCGTTTAAGGTGGTTCAGGGATGCAATAACTACTAGATACCACTTTAGACGGTCTTTATTGTTTATAGGGCTTATTTTGGTTTATAGGGATGATTTAGCACTAAACCAATACATCTAACTCTATTTATCTATCTAAATTAAGCCAGCATCCCTTTTATGCTCTAATTTAACTTCTAAGAGCTTTAATTATGCTTTAGTATGATTACACGTTAATCAAATAAAAATAGCTTAGCATTGAAATATTTAGCAAAAAAGTTAAGTAAATTGATTAGTATTAAATTCATTATGATAAAATAATTTTGCAGGCGGAAAACTGCAGACTTAAATTATTGATTTATTTCAATGTGATTAGATTTTGACTAATTCAAACAAAAAGCCGTTCAGGTAGTTGTTAAGTACTACTTGGACGGCTTTTTTATGCTACTTCTTTAATTTTTGTGAGGTCAATAATATCTTTATCTTCAATGCCTAATCGTGCTTGCATTGCAAAGAACCTAATAGCAAACTCTTTCAGCATTTTATTTTTTGAGTTAGCTATTGTGCGTTCAGCATATCCAATTTGTTGTGCTATTTGAAACATTTTTAAATGTTTAAAGTACGTCAATTCTATTACTTGTTTATATAGCGGTGGCATCGTGTTTAAAGCTAATTTAATAGCCTGAACATACTGCAGAGACATATCAACCCTAAATATAAGACTTTCAGCACTGTTTTTATTGCTACTGCTCACTTTAGGGGCGCTTAAATCATGACTAGATATCAATACACTTTCACTATAGCCAGCATACGCCAATAGTTCAGGGACTTTATTCTTAAAAAACTTTCGTGTGTTGTTTGCTACTTGGTCTTTCATTCTGCATCCCCCTTAATTAAAAATCACGCTTAATCTTTCTAAATTCAGGTAAAAAGATATCAGCAAATAAAGTAATAGCTTTTTTCCTGTAGTCATACATCCTACTTCTAGACTTGCCTATTATTTCAGGTAAATCTTTTAAGCGTACCTGCTCGGCATATTCAAATAAGAGAATGCTTTTATACGGCGTTGGTAAAGTATGAATTGTCTTAATAACAATTTTTATCACTGTACTTGCATAATCTACTCTTTTATCAATTCCATTACTATCAAAGGGCTTATAATCTTTATTTTTTAATTCTATTGCCTTAGTTCCTGAAAAATTTAAATAATGCTGTAAGCAATAATTTAAAAAGTAATATCCTAGCTTGTAATTATCCACTTTGACCACCTAAACAACGATACATTTAAAATTATTAAAATTTTTCCTGTTTAAGATAATTTTATTTATCTTAGTGTAATTATACTAAATCAACTAAAAAACTGATTTCAACACGTAAATTTTAAATATTAGGCATATTATACAGGCTATTAAAAGCTTTTTATTTTTAGTGATGCAAAGAACTTAAAGCAAAATAAAAACGACCTGCTAAGGTCGTTAGGGTAATAAATAAAAAAAGATTTTCTTAAACAAGGTAAGTCAATTATATCATGCTAAAACCCTTTGAATAGCACATTTACGCAAAATAAAATATTGTTCCTAATATTGCTCCTTTTTAGTTTAATTCAACTTAATTTTTGAAAATCACTAAGAGACAAAAAGCTTATATTACTAGCTTTCTAAACTACTTTAGCTATATCTAAAATTATATTGTTCAGATTATCATCAGAGTGCTAAAAAGGTGCTAATTTACTGATAAATGTAGATTAATTTTGGTAATTTTTTGATAAAATTAAACAAACACAAAAAGTTAAATATGCGGTGGTACTTTCGTTTGAGAGGATGATGCCAATGGTGTAATAACTGTTGTTCAGAGTCTTACTGAAGGGAGGTACACTTTGCTTTATGACAGCCTTTTTTGGTGCTGTCCTTGCCTTTATTGGTTTCTTGGATTGTGTAGTGGTAGCTTTTATCAAACTAACCAACGATACAAACAAGTTAGCGGAAGCTGTAAAACAACTAATAGAGACTCTCCACGATTTGTGGAAGAAAAAATAGAGCAGATTAAAAGCCGCTTGATAACTTTTGGCGGAGTTGATAGCGACTTTTAGTTTGTTATTAATCTTGCCACCGCATTTTAGCGGCTTGTGCTTCAAGAGAGCTATTAGGAGTAGCTCTCTTTTTTATGCTATAACTAGTTTACTTCTTTTTTATTCAAATTGAAACAATAATATATTAAACTCTTTTAACAGTAATATCTCCCATATTGGCGCGGCCTTGAAGCACTAAGGTTGGACCCTCTGCTGGTTGATCACCATCAATAGTAATATCATTGAATCCTTGATTTAATTGATTATCCACCCGCCAAGAGGTTGGAATGTAGAACGTTAAATCTCCCATTGACATATTTACATTAGCAATCACTTCATCCCCAGCTGGTTTTGCTGAATCAAGGTAGACATTAACGTCTCCCATTGAAACATTTATCGTTACTGTCTCTAAATGCTGTGAATGAACATAACGTGAAGTAGACGACATTTTTTCGCTAATTACAATATTGTCACCATTATCTGAACTTGTTGTATCAGAAAATACATGTTCAGCCTTAAATTTATGAGGTGCCTTTAAGTCAGACCAATTAGTACTGACTTTTTCACCATTAATAATTACAGTTGGCTTCCAACTTTTTTTGAAGATTAATCTTAAACCTCCCCAAACCAAAAATGCTGCTAAAAGCACTGTCCAAGGAACAATACTTTCAATATGAAGAGGCTTTGCATAGATAATTAATAAAAATGCAATTGAAAAAATTGTTCCACCTAAACTTCTATTAATTAAGGAAGTAATTAATGTTGCCGCAAATACTACGGTCCAAAAAATTGTCCAGAACCCTAATTCTACTGGAATTAAATGCAACTGATCTAAAACTAAAAATGCTGCTGCTGCAAGCAGGCCTAAGCCCCAAAGAACCCTTCCAAAACTGGCTTTTCTCATGATAATGCCCTTCTCTCTTTTAATCTATCATTTAAATCTCGATAATATCGTCTAGAAACATAGACTGTCTTATATGAATCATGAAATTTAATCTGACAATTAGAGATCGATTTAGTAATAGCATAAATCTGATCTAAATTTAAAATTGTCGATTTTGATATTCGCATGAACTGTCCACCTAATAAGTTTTCTAATTCATATAATTTATATTTAACAAAATATGCATTCCTAGTCGTGTGCGCCATTACTTGCTTAGCATCTGTTTCAAAAAACAAAATATCATTAATACTTAAATAGTAGGAAGTGTTGTCCATCATTCCTTCAATTTGGTCAGGATGATCGGAATCCATTTGAAGCTGTTGATAAATTCTTTCTATTTCAGGCGTTAACTGACCAGCATGAATGGTTATTTCTGTTTCCTTCTGATCTGGATCAAGTTCAAGCTTAACTTTCACAATTCTCACTTCCTTGTTTCATTTTCGATAATTATATTAAACATGAATGTAAGATTAAAATCTAGTGAAATTAACTAAGCGGTCATTTTATAGTTCTAAGTGGTCAAAAAAAGAAGTATGAATCAAGAGGGTGATCTTGTTTCATACTTCTTTTAAGCTTTATCCTAGTAATCGCTCGGCTTGGGCAATTACATTTTTACCATTCATTGTGCCATAGTCTTGCCCCCAATAGTTTCTAAGGGAATATTATGCTTATTTGCATCCGCCTTAAGATGGTCTTCCATATACTTAATTTATGGTCCAATTAAGATACAATCTGGTGCATCTTTTTCAATAATATCTTCCACTTGAGCTGCTGCGATAGCTTTAATTTCATACTTTTTCTCTACCTTAGTCAGTCTTTTATTAATACTTCCGATAAGCAGGTGCTTGATAGTCTTCCATAAATTGCAGAATTTTATCAAAATCGGTTCCAAAATAAATTGCATCTAAATAGATATTCTCCAAAAAATCATCTTGATTCATTCGCTTAAGGAGCTTATCTAAATAATCATAGAAACCTTCATAATTATAAAAAGCTACTGGCTTAGCATTGTCACCAATTGCGGTCCAAGAAATAGCCTGACTTATTTCTTCTAAAGTTCCAATACTTCCAGGTAAAGCTACCATTCCATCTGATAGATTCATCATGGTATCTTTTCGCTTATCCATATTAGGTACTACACGAAAATCCTGTACTTCGTCGTAAGCAGCTCCGCGATTCTTTAATTCTTCAGTAATAATGCCGTGGACGATACCACCATTTTCTAAAACACCGTCTGCAACTGCCCGCATTAAGCCGAACTTTCCGCCACCATAGACTAATTCAATTTGGTGGTCGGCCATTTTCTTACCAAAATTATAGGCAGCCTTGGTGTATTCAGGACGATTTCCAGCCCTGGCACCACAGTATACTGCAAGTTTTTTAATCATTTTATCTACCTGATTTCTATCTCATTACTTTGTCTATCTCATCTATCTTAAAATTATTTTCTCTTTAATTACAAATAAAAGCGCATAAAAAATACACAAGCCTACCTAAACTTGTGCAAAAGGACTATATTATAGTAAATTATTTTTGTTCTTATCTTTATCTGAATCCAAAAAGTAAATTAAAGTTTGCAGTTCAGTTGCTAAGTCAACATTTTGAACCCGAACACTAGATGGAGCAGATAAACGAAGCGGCGTGAAGTTCATAATTCCCTTAATTCCAGCGTCAAACATTTCATTCGCTGTCTTTTGGGCTGCCGTTTGGGGAACACAGAGAATAGCAATGGTAATCTGTTGTTCACGCAATTGCTTCTTCATCTCACTCATGTCATAAACAGGCACACCTGACATAATTGTGCCAGTAATTTCAGGATTAATGTCAAAAGCGGCACTAATTCTGATATTATTAGTACGCTTAAAGTTATAATTTAAAAGCGCATGACCCATGTTACCAACACCAACTAAGGCAACATTGGTTAAAGTATCTTGATTTAAAATCTTTTTAAAGAAATTAAGTAAGTTCTTAACGTCATAACCGTATCCACGCTTACCTAAAGCACCAAAATAAGAAAAGTCTCGACGAATTGAAGCACTATCTACCTGAACAGCTTCAGCAAGTTCAGTTGAAGATACTTTTTCTTTTCCTTCATCATTCAAAAATATCAAATAGCGGTAATAAAGTGGCAAACGTCTAGCGGTAGCCTTAGGAATCTTAATTTCATCCATGAGAGGCCTCTTTCTTTCATAAAATAAAATGTGAAATATTTACTAATCAAACTAATAATAGGCATTCTTCAAGGATAAATCAAGAAACAATTTTCACAAAGATAATATTTTCATAAAATTTAAAACATTTGCTATGTTAAAATAAGTTCTAGGAGAACAAACTATGATTATTGCACAAGCTCAAGACCTCGAACAACGTTTCGGAGGCAATACTATTTTCAGTAACATTTCTTTTTCTGTTCCTGATAATGCCAGAATCGGTCTGGTTGGTCCTAACGGAGCCGGAAAAACTACCTTATTAAAGATTATGACTGGCCAGCAAGAACCTACTAGTGGTCAATTTACCATTAATAAGGGATTAAAAGTCGGTTATATCGCCCAGGAAAATGCCCTAGATGAAGATAAGACTATCTGGGATGAAATGCTTACTGTCTTTGATAATTTAATTGAAAAGAATAAGCGCATCACTAAAATGCAGGAACAAATTGCTGAACATCCTGAAGATGAAGACCTGCTCAAGCGCTATGACCAGCTTGCATACGACTTTGAACAAGAAGGCGGCTTTACTTATCAAGCTGAAATTAAGAGCATTCTTAACGGTTTTAATTTTAAAGAAAATACCTGGCAGAAAGTTATCGGAACTCTTTCCGGTGGTGAAAAAACGCGCCTTGCTTTTGTGAAATTACTGTTGCAAAAGCCACCAGTTCTCTTGCTAGACGAACCTACTAACTATCTTGACTTAGATACTTTAGATTGGTTAGAAGCATTTTTGAAGAACTACCAAGGCGCAATTATCACTGTTTCTCACGACCAGTACTTCTTAGATCACTTAGCTAACCAAATCTTTGAATTAAACTTTGGAAAACTAACTACCTTTAAAGGTAACTATAGTCAATACGTTAAAGAACGTGAATTGATGAATAACCAGCAAGAAGCTGCCTATGAGAAGCAACAAGAAAAGATCAAAAAAGAAGAAGAGTTCATCCAAAAGAACTTAGTTCGTGCTTCGACTACTAAACGTGCTCAGAGTAGACGTAAGGCTTTAGACAAGATGGAGCGAATTAAGCCACCTAAGCACAAGCAAAAAGTTCGTATTAACTTTACTAGTGACCGTCCTTCAGGAAAAGAAGTCTTAATTGCCAAAGACTTAACTATCGGTTATCCAGACAAAACAATGGTTTCTGACATTGACTTTCAAGTTAATAAAAATGACCGTGTTGCAATTATCGGACCAAACGGAATTGGTAAGTCTACCCTACTTAAAACAATTATGAAAAAAATTGAACCTAAAGATGGTTCAATTAAGTATGGTGCTAGTTTAGACATTGGTTATTACGACCAAGAACTTCAAAGTCTTGATCCTTCAAAGACTGTTCTTGATACCATTTGGGATCGTCACAAGACGATGCCAGAAAAAGACGTTCGCTCAATCTTAGCTTCCTTCTTATTTACTGCTGAAGATATTGATAAGACTGTTGGTCAATTATCTGGTGGACAAAAAGCTCGTTTAACTTTAACTGTTTTGTCTCTTGAAAAAGACAACTTCTTGCTAATGGACGAGCCAACTAACCACTTAGATATTGAAGCAAAAGAAGTGCTTGAACAAGCCTTAAATACTTATGACGGCACTCTTCTTTTTGTTTCTCACGACCGTTACTTTATTAACGAGTTAGCTAATAAGATTATTTCAGTTCGTGATGGTCACGCTAAGATCTATAATGGTAATTATTCTTACTACTTAGATGAAAAAGCTAAACAAGCTGCTGCAGTTCAAGAAGCAGAAGCTGAACAAACTGAAAGTACTACTAGTGCTAATCAAAATAAGGGTAAACTTTCCTATCAAGAGCAAAAGGCTCGTGATTCACAAAAACGTAAGTTAGAACGCGCTGTTAGTGATGCAGAAGCTAGAATTGAAAAATTAGAAAATGAAGAACAAGAGATTCAAACTGAAATGGCTAATCCAGATATTGCTGCTTCTTTTGAAAAGCTTGGACCTCTTCAAGAAAAATTATCTGCTGTTCAAGAGCAACTAGATCAAGCAAATACTGACTGGGAAAATGCTTTAGAAGCACTAGATGAATTTGAATAATAAAAACC
>NZ_GG670121.1:57957-168650 GCF_000159355.1 Lactobacillus johnsonii ATCC 33200
ATTATTTTAAAAATTTTCGGCTAATTTTAAATTCATGTTAAAATAGTACCTGTCAAAATGAATTAACGGGAGAAGAAAAATGAAATTTAGAAAAAAGATGTTAACTCTTGCCGCAATTGGAACGGCACTTTTAGCAGTTGGATGCTCTAAGACTCAAACTAAGGAGTCTAGTAGCAAAATTCCGACTAAGATTACCAAGAATACTACGGTAACTTTTTGGTATTCATTAACCGGTTCTTCTGAAAAAGCCCTCAAGAAGATGACTGCGGAATTTGAAAAAGAAAATCCAAAAATCAAGATCAAGCTTGAAAGCCAAGGCGGTAATTATGCGGATCTTCAGTCTAAGCTTTCCTCAACAATGCAATCACCTGATAATTTGCCGACTATCACCCAGGCTTATCCAGGATGGTTGTATAATGCCGCTAAGCAAAAAATGCTAGTTGACCTCACTCCTTATGTTAAAAATGATGACCTTGGCTGGGGCTCCTATGCTAAAAGTAATATTAAGCAAGCACTTTGGAACGGCGCAAAAATTAACAATACTCAATACGGAGTCCCATTCAATAAGTCAGTTGAAGTACTTTTCTATAATAAGACTTTACTAGATCAATATAATCTCAAAGTTCCGCAAACAATGGGCGAGCTTAAGTCTGCTTCTGAAAAGATCTATCAAAAGAGTGACCATCAAGTAACTGGGGCTGGTTTTGATGCTTTAAACAATTACTATATGTTGGGGATGAAGGAAAAAGGCATCAACTTTACTAAGAAGATTAACTTTTCTGGTAAAGATTCAAAAGAAGTAATTGACTACTACGCTGATGGGGTTCGTAAGGGCTACTTCATGCAAGCTGGTACTGAAAAATATATGTCTACCCCATTTAATTCTGGTAAGGTAGCAATGTTTATCGGTTCAACTGCTAATGAAGCATATCTAAAACAAGGCTTGAAGAAAGAATATCAATTTGGCATTGCCCCTCGTCCAAGCAAGGTTAATGCGCAACAAGGAACTGATATTTATATGTTTAACCAGGCTAGCGCTAGACAAAAGTCAGCTGCCTTCAAGTATCTAAAATTCTTGACCAGTAAGAAAGAACAATTCTACTGGACTAAAACTACCGGCTATATGCCAGTTAATACGCAAGTCCTAAACTCACAAGCTTACAAGTCACTTAATACAAGTAAAGTGCCAGCAATCTTGGCTGAGACTACTAAAGACTTGTACTTCTTACCAGTAACTAAGAATGCCACACCTGCTTATGACCAAGTTCAAGCAAGTATGCAAGCAATCTTAGCTGATGCTAAAAAGAAGAAAAATATTAATCCAGCTATTCAGACTGCCAAGCAAAAATTTGATGCTAGCTGGAAACAATAATTAAACATAAAAAGTATGCCTAATTAGATCTATCTTGGTCTAATCAGGCATATTTTTGTATACGGTTAATATTAATATCGCTAATGTCCATTTTTATTGTTTATTTTCCACCCCTTTAGGAACTAATTGCCAGTAAGTACCATCTTGACTTCGGTAGGCACCGTCAGCAGTTTTCTTAAAATCAAAAGTTACTTTTCTAGTTTTAATTCTGTAGCCATCTTTCACTCGTTCAGTCTTACGCGACCTAGTTTTACCCATTGTCCTGCTTGAGGACGGTCACTACCCTTAACTGAAAAAGCATCAGGATGTCCTTACTTAATTTTGATGGTTTGCTTTCTTCGTTACCGCCTAAGCGAGCAGTCAGATAAGCAGTATTTTTATCAAACATTAAATAAAAAGAACTGCTTAACTTGTTGTCCGATTCTTCTAGAGTCATTAGACTTTGATTCACCCAACCCTTAGGAACGGTAGTCTGATTATGATAAAACCATGCACCGCCACCTGCTAAGAGTAGTAATACTACAAAGAAAGCTGCGAGTAACTTTTTGTTTTTCATACTTTCATCTCCTTGTTAGTTTTTATTTATTTTTCATTAATTTTATAATAAAAAAAGAATTCTGAAAACAGAATTCTCGTATAATTTATATATCTACTGATAATTTTTTAGTAAAACAATATTCAGGTTCAGCGGCAGACCGCTCCTGCTAGAACTTAGTAACTTTAGCATGACTACACACCCCTCAAACAACTTAAGTTACGGAGGTGAAAGCCTATGCATAATTGGGTAGACTGGAGAGCTAGGTTGCCAAGTGATAGTAGACTCTATTGCACTAAGTATCCTCTTAGGCGCACTAGGCACTTTTATTATTCGTGTTGCTATTGCCTACACAATAATAAAAAAGCTAATCACGAGGATTAGCTAACTCCAACAACCATCTTAAGTTACGATCGGAGTTAGTGACCGGTACTCACTAGCTTCTTTTCTTTTACAATTATATAATTTTTTGTGATTATTGTCTACATATCTGCTATCGAGGGTAAGTGTTAATATTTTTGTAGTATTGTCTTACATTCTTACCATATATTTTTAATCAGAATTATCTGTCCTATTTTACTCAAACTCTTTTCGAATTTGTTCACCTTGTTCATTCAATTTTGGTGCATCTTTTTGCAAGCCATATGAATTCCAAGTTCCATATTTCAAAGGAGAACCCAGGACTTCATCGCCGCAGCAAATTGCAATTGGTTGATCTTGACAGTCAAAGGTGTCGAAGGGATACATATCGGGATGTCTATTACCAATTCTGTGTGGTACTTCGTGTGGCCCTAGGACGAGCATTAAGTCTTGAACCATTAATGAAAAAGTTGAATCTAGCATTGACACATCGATTGTTGTCCCTTTTCCAGTTTGCTCACGCGCATAAAGAGCTGTAGTAATTGCACTGTAGCCCATAATTCCAGCTACTACATCAGAAACTGAGGTCCCGACACGTGTTGGTTTACCATTTGGTTCACCTGTTGCATCCATTAAACCAGAAATTGCTTGAATAATGGTGTCATAAGCCGCTTGTTTTGCCCAAGGACCGTATTGTCCAAAGCCTGAAATTGAAGCAAAAATCAATTTAGGATACTTTTTGACCATTTCTTCAGGATCAAAACCTAAACGAGCCATTACGCCAGGACGGAAATTCTCAACTACTACATCAGCTTTAGCAATCATCTTTTCTGCCAAAGCATGATCTTGGGCGTTCTTTAAATCTAAGGCAATCGATTCTTTACCAGTATTGCAAATTCTAAAGTATTCACTAGAACCGTCAGCAAGATAAGGTCCCATGTGACGTGTATCATCGCCAGTTTTTCTTTCAACATGGATAACGCGAGCTCCAGCATCGGCGAGCATTCTACTACAAGTTGGACCGGATAAGACATGGGTAAAATCTATTACCAAGATTCCAGCTAACGGATAAGGCTTATTTTTATCTAGATGTGGATAATTTGGTTCTGACATTTTTACTTACACTTTCTGTAATATCTGTCTTCAAATTTATTTTAGTTAAAAATACCAAAAATAAAAAGGCATCCTATCCAAATAGTAATATCATTAACTTAAGACATTAAATATGGAATTTGACCCTTTTTTATTTTTATCTTATCGCACACCCCTAAATTATTAATCAGCCATCAAATATTCTTTAATTTTTCTTTTTGCACTAAATGCAAATTGAATTTCTTCACCAGTAGGAAAGAGAATCAATCTCTTCTTCAAATTTATACTTGTAATATTTTTCATATTAACTAAATAAGATTGAGAAACTTTAATAAAACCGGGTATTTTATCTTGTATATTCTTAATATCACCCGTAAATTCACTAATCTCATTTTTAGCAATAATTTTCAATCTATGCGGAAACGGCGTAGTAGAAATATAATAAATGTCGTCTATATTTACTCTATAAAAATTATTACCTATTTGATAAGTAAAAATATTATTTTTCTTTTCAAGAAATTCTTCTAATTTATAAGCTGATTTTTCTAAATCTTGTGTTATTTTAGTTTGAATTTTAGCTTCTTCATTACTTTTTACAATATAATCCAATGCTTCTATTTGATATTCAAAAGTTAATAAGGCTAATTCATCATGAGTAGTTATAAATATAATCTGTGCGGTCTTCTGCTTGTTACGTATTAAATTTGCTAATTCAATTCCATTTTTATCATCTGGTTTCGAACTCAATTGAATATCTAAAAAATAAATGTCAGGAAGTTTAGAGCTAGAATTAATAAACTGAAATATTGACTCATAGGAATAAAAAGTGTTACTTATCTCAAATTTTTGATGTTCACTAGATAAAAATATACATGATTTTTTAATCATATAATTGATATGTTCATTTTGATCTCTATCATCTTCACAAATAGCGATTTTAAAAGTTCTCATCTATTCATCTACTCCAACTATATTTAAAACCAATTATTATTTATTCGATAATTTACAAATAATGTAGGATATTTTTGTTTTAATTGATTAATATTTGAAAGTCCTAATCCTTGATGATTCTTCTTAGTAGAAAAACCAGTTTGTTGAATTTTAGACAGTTGAGGAATATTTTTTATTTTATTTCTAATCTCAAAAGTAAATGTTTTTCCATTTTGAAATATATATGCATTTATTTCACCAATTTGATTATTTTTACTTTCTTCAATTGCATTATCAAAAGCAATTCCAATAATTCTACTTAAATCAAAAGGATTAACTAGTTTATCTAAATTATCAATCTTAGTGGCACATTCAAAACTAAATTTTATATTATTTCTATCAATTTCATTTATTTTGCTAATCAAAATACTTTTAACTTGCAGATCCTTTACTCTTATCAAATCTTTGTATTCTTCAAAATTTTCTTGATCTATTTTCTGAATATCTGTCTAACTTATTAATTAATATATCATTATCATCTTCTTTAATAGCATTACGTAAGCTTATTAACATATTTCGATAATCATGTTTAAATCTGCGTAATTTTTCTTCACTATATTCTAAGTTTTTCAAATATGACTTGAGGTTATTTTCTCTTTCTTTATTAAGTCTATCCTCTAATCGTCTATCAAATAACTTATTCTGAATATAGAATGCATATATCATAAACAAAAATTGAATAAATAAAAGGAGCGCAGTAATTAAAATTCCAGTTAAATCTTGATTTGCTTTCATACTTATTAAGCCAATTATATGGAGCGCTATAAATGCATAAACAATTAATCCAAGAAGAAGATAGTTTTTTTCTTTAATAAATAATTGGTATAATTTTACTCTTTTAATTAAAAAATAAACCAAAACATAATAAGTAACTGCTATTGGCACAAAATATGATGTAATTATTGGAAATGACAGTCCAATTAATCGTATAAACAAATCAGCCGCATAAGTAATCAAATTAGCAAATAAAATTGTACTAACTATTTTACTTAACTGACTTTTCTTACTATAAAAAAATATTACTAAAATCAAAAAAATAGCTTGCCCAATTATAAAATCTAGAATAATTATACTAATCACTAAAATTATTATAATTTTTAGTATATCCTTTATACTACCTAGTCTATATTGATTTAATTTATAAAATATTAATAACTGATAACTATAGGAAAATAGAAATAGCAAATAAGTGAAAATAGCAAACATTATAACTACTCAAACTTTCTAAAATAAATCTTAGGATATCATCTATTTTTTCAATAGAAAAGAGGATGATTATTTTCATCCTCTCTTTTTACCACTTTCCAAACGAAGGGACATAGACCCAATTAATATCCATATAAATTTTACTATTTCTATGAGCATTATTATATGATTCTAATTGCCATGCTACTCCTTGATAATATAAAGATCCAAAAGTGGCAATTTTATATTTAGTAACATGACTAATCAGTCCTAAAACATCATTATAGTTTCTATACTTATTTACTGTATAGGCAACAACCGCATTCGAACTGTAATAAGATTGTTGTCCCCACCAAAACCATTTTGCTTGCAAGCCAGGTTTAATATTAAAGGCTCCTTGAACAAACATAGTATATGGATTATATTGAACAATTTCTTTAGTTTCAGGATCAATTAAAAGATTATTATTTTTAATACTATTGTTTACACTCTCAATTTCTTGTCGTGCCATTTGTACTTTTTCAGAAGAAATATTAGAATTTTCAGGAACATTTAGTACAAATGTATTATTTCCTACACTAACATATTTATCTAATTCATTTATATCAGTTTGAGATAGATTATTATTTACTGATTGTTGATTAGTTGGTGGCATTTCATCTGCTTGAACCTAATTAGAATAAATTAAAGATAATCCTAAACTAGCAGCTGCAATGACAAGATAATTTTTTTCATTATTATTTATTCCTTCTTTTAACTAAAAAAATAATTAAAAATATTAAACCAAAAATCAAACTATAAAAACTGATTGCATATAAAGCTAAATCCCAATTATCTTTTGAAAAGTAGACTAACATAAAATTTGCTATACTAAATGCCATAAAAATAATTGCTAGCAAGAGCCAAATTCATTGTGGCCGTTTTTTACTTATTAACAAAATAATGCCCAATATTATTAGGATTAGCACTATATCTATCATCATTTTTTCTCATCTCCGTTTTGGTTTTATAAGTACTATATAGTTCTTATCATTAAGCCTCTATTTATATTCAAATTCATTAACATTCTATTCAAATTCATTTATCTATATAAAAAATTTTAATTTTAGCAAAAATAAAAAGTCGTTCAATCAAAACGACTTTTTATTCATGTTCAAGCAAATAAGTATTAGCCTTAGCCAAAATTGCTGATAAATCTTCAAATTTAAATTCTTTAAAGTTCTGTTTTCTAATTCTATCTTGCGCATCTCTATAATTTAACCATTCAGTCGATCTAATTTCACTTTCTTGCCGCTTTATTTTTGGGTCAGCTCTATATTTGGCTAAAAAAAAGTTACAGTCTTTTCAATTTCACTAGTAACCTTGTAGGAATAACTCTCGTGAAAATCAAAATCAAATTCAGGCTTTAAGCCTACTTCTTCAAAGACTTCCCTCCTTGCAGCATCCCGTTCTGTCTCACCTGCTTCAAGATGTCCCTTTGAAAATGCCCAAGCACTCTTGAATTGTTTATATGGTTGACTTTGAATTAACAAATATTCGATTTCTTCATTATTTTTACGCCAGATAATAGCGCCTGCAGAATGTTCAGCTTTCATGATTCCTCCAAAAAAAACGCCTTGTCAGACACAATTATATCTAACAAAACGTTCTTACTTCTATCTTAATCTAAGCCGCACTTTTCAAAAATTTCATCAACATGCTTCAAGTGATAGTGATAATCAAAAGCATCGTCTAGATCTTCTTCAGACAAGTAATTCATAACTTCACTGTCTTCAATTAACTTTCTAAATGAAGTTTGTTCTTGCCAAGACTTATTAGCTAGCTTTTGCACCATGTCATAAGCCTTTTCACGTGATAAACCTGCCTCATCAATTAACTTCAAAAGCATACGTTGTGAATAGATCAAACCATAAGTACGATCCATATTCTTGAGCATTGTTTCTGGGAAAACATCCAAGTTAGTTAAAATGCTGTTGAAGCGATTCAACATGTAATCAATTCCAATTGTTGCATCAGGTAAAATTACACGTTCAGCACTTGAATGAGAAATATCTCTTTCATGCCATAAAGCTACATCTTCATAAGCTGGAACCATGTAGCCACGCATTACTCTAGCCATACCAGATAAGTTTTCTGAGCCGATTGGATTATGCTTATGAGGCATTGCAGAAGATCCCTTTTGACCAGCTCTAAAGTGTTCTTCAACTTCGTGAATTTCACTTCTTTGCAGTCCACGAATTTCAGTAGCCCAGTTCTCAATACTTGTTGCAATTAAAGCAATAGTAGCAATGTAGTAAGCATGTAAGTCTCTTGGCAAAACTTGACTAGTTATAGGTTGCTGAGTTAAACCTAATTGCTTTAAAACGCTAGTTTCAACTGCTGGTGGCACATTGGCAAAAGTACCAACGGCACCAGAAATTTTACCAGATTCTACATCTTTAGCTGCTACTTTAAAGCGTTCAATATCACGGTTAATCTCGGCATACCAGCGAGCAAGTTTCAAACCAAAAGTAGTTGGTTCTGCTTGAACACCGTGAGTGCGTCCCATTTCAACAGTGTATTTATATTTTCTAGCCTTATCTGCAATAGTTTCTTTTAAAGCTTCTAAGTCTTTCAAAATGATCTCATTAGCTTGCTTTAAGATATAACCTTGTGCAGTATCAACAACATCAGTTGAAGTTAAGCCGAAGTGAACCCACTTCTTCTCCTCACCCAAGCTTTCAGAAACTGTTCTAGTAAAAGCAACCACATCATGGTGGGTAATGGCTTCAAGTTCTGAAACACGCTCAACAGTAAAAGAAGCATTGTCAGCAATCTTCTTAGCATCTGCTTCTGGCACTTCACCAAGTTCTGCCCAAGCATTAGTTGCAGCGATTTCTACCTTTAACCAGGCAGCATATTTATTTTCTAAGGACCAAATTTTGCCCATTTCTGGACGAGTATAACGTTCTAACATAAATTACATTTCCCAAGGATTCTTCAAAACAATAGTTTGTTCACGGTCAGGACCAACTGAAACAGTAACTAAAGGAACACCTACTAATTCAGAAACGCGGTTCAAGAACTTCTTAGCGTTTTCTGGTAAATCTTCCCAAGTCTTTACATTGGTAATATCTTCTTCCCATGCAGGAAGTTCTTCGTAAACTGGCTTACATCTGTATAATTCCTTCAAACTTGCTGGGTAGTAGTCAATCTTTTCACCATCAAGTTCGTAAGCAGTAGCAATTTTAATCTTGTCAAAACCAGAAAAGACATCCAATAAGTTCAAACTTAAAGCATTGATACCAGCAACACGCTTAGCGTGACGAAGAGCAACTGAATCAAACCAGCCAACACGACGTGGACGACCAGTAACAGTACCGTATTCATGAGCAGTTTCACGAATGCGATCACCAACTTCATCTAATAATTCAGTTGGGAATGGTCCTTCACCAACACGAGTGGTGTAAGCCTTGCAGACACCAATAACAGTATCTAAGCGGTTAGCACCCATTCCGATACCAGAAGCAATTCCACCTGAAATAGTGTTTGAAGAAGTTACGTATGGGTAAGTACCTTCATCAATATCAAGCATTACTCCTTGTGCACCTTCAAAAAGAACTTTTTCGTCGTTGTCTAAAGCATCGTTTACAACTACTGAAGTATCAGTAACGTATTTCTTCATCTTTTGACCGTATTCAAGGTACTTTTCAAAGATGTCTTCAAATTTAAGTTCAGGCTTACCGTAAACCTTAGTGAATAAAGCATTCTTTTCAGCTAAATTAGTACGTAACTTCTCTTCAAAAGTATCTCTTTCAAGTAAATCGCAAACACGGATACCAGTTCTTGAAGCCTTATCCATGTAACAAGGACCGATACCATTCTTGGTAGTTCCGATCTTCTTGTCACCCTTTGCTTCTTCTTGATAAGTATCTTGTAAAATGTGGTAAGGCATAATAATGTGTGCGCGGTTAGAAATCTTCAAGCCGCTAATATCGATACCTTCTTTTTCAAGGTTATCTAATTCTCCGAACATTACTTCTGGATTGATAACTACACCATTACCAATTACAGCACCCTTCTTAGCAGCAAAAATTCCAGATGGAATTAGGCGCATCTTGAAAGTCTTATCACCGATTTCAATTGTGTGGCCGGCATTATTACCACCATTTGAACGAACAGCCATTGCTGCTTCTTTACTTAAGAAATCAGTAATTTTACCCTTTCCTTCGTCGCCCCATTGACTACCTACAACTGCTATTGCTGTCATTTGATTTCACCTCATAAAAATCACTTTCTTAAAACCGAAGACTAGTTTAACAATCTATATCTTAATAGTCAATTGATTTCCGAACATTTTTAATAATCAATAAAATAAATATTCATTTTTATTCTTGACTTTGGCTAACTTCACCCGTATATTAACTCATGTAGTTTTTAAAGAGCACGAGGTAAATTAAATGAGCAATTACTTTAGTATGGAAGCTTTCGATTATGATGACATCCAACTTGTACCCAATAAATGTATTATTAAGAGCCGGAGTGAGGCTGATACAGGGATCAAATTTGGAAGTCGAACATTTAAAATCCCTGTTGTTCCTGCAAACATGGAAAGTGTTATTGACGAGGATTTAGCCATCTGGCTTGCAGAAAATGGCTACTATTATGTTATGCACCGTTTTTACCCAGAAAAACGCGCTGACTTCATTAAGATGATGCATGATAAGGGATTATTTGCTTCAATTTCAGTTGGAATTAAGGATAGCGAATATGACTTTATTGACTATCTTGCTAAGGAAAACATTATTCCAGAATATACAACAATTGATGTAGCACATGGTCATTCTGACTATGTCATTAAAATGATCAAGTATATTAAGGAAAAATTACCTGATACCTTCTTAACGGCTGGTAATATTGCTACTCCTGAAGCAGTTCGTGAGTTAGAAAATGCTGGAGCTGATGCAACTAAAGTTGGTGTAGGCCCTGGTAGAGCCTGCATCACAAAGCTTAAGACCGGTTTTGGTACTGGTGGCTGGCAATTAGCAGCGCTTAGAATGTGTTCTAAAGCCGCTAGAAAGCCTTTAATTGCTGATGGTGGAATTCGCCATAATGGTGATATCGCTAAGTCTGTTCGCTTTGGTGCTTCAATGGTTATGATTGGCTCACTTTTTGCTGGTCATGAGGAATCCCCTGGCAACTTAATTACTATCGATGGTAAGCGTTATAAACAATACTGGGGTTCAGCTTCTGAAGTTCAAAAAGGTGCCTACCGCAATGTCGAAGGTAAGCAAATGTTAGTTCCATACCGTGGCTCAATTAAAGATACCTTACGTGAGATGCAAGAAGATCTCCAGTCTTCAATTTCTTATGCTGGTGGAAAAGATCTAAGTGCAATCAGAGTAGTAGACTATGTTATTGTTAAATCTTCTATTTTTGATGGAGATAAGTAATAAAACTAAGATAGACCACAAAATATTAATATTCAGAAATAACGATAGTAAAACGCTATCGTTATTTTTATTTTGGGCTTATTAATTTGATGTAAACTAGGCTTATCACAATCTTTAGAAAGCTGGCAGAAAATGATTAAAACGGCCAAACAAATTTTAGCCAAACCATTTACATCAAATTTTTTCTTTATCTTTTTGCAAGGAATTATCATTGGATTAATTACTGGCCTAATTGTTGGGACTTTCCGGTGGATTATTGACCACACAATGAAATTTCTATTTTTCATCTATCCTTTAATGCGTCAAAAGCCGATCTATCTTGTTCCTTACCTGCTTGGGACCGTGATAATTTGTCTGATTCTTGCTCAAGTTATTAAACCAGTCCTCAACAATATTACTGGTTCAGGTGTTCCTCAAGTTGAAGCCATCATGCTTGATGAAAATAAAATGAATTGGTGGAGCATCTTGTGGCGTAAGTTTGTTGGAGGACTTTTAGCAATTTGTCCGGGACTTTTTCTTGGACGAGAAGGTCCTTGTATTCAAATGGGCGCTATGGTTGGACAAGCTTTTGGTCAGAATCTTTTTCATGCCGATGATGAAGATCTTAAGAGACTCCAGGGATGCGGGATTGCTGCTGGCTTAAGTGCAGCTTTCTCAGCTCCATTAGCTGGGGTCTTCTTCTTAGTAGAAGAAATAACCTTTAGTTTTGATCCGAAAGAATGCCTAACTGCTCTAGCTGCTGCAATGACATCTGACCTAATGACATTATGCTTTTTTGGCACTACTCCCTGCCTTTATCTTCCCTTAGATAAGTCTTTACCTTTAACTTCTTATTGGTTTGTAATCTTAATGGGAGGTCTTTTGGGCTTACTTGCTTATTTCTACCAATACTGCCTCTTAAGCCTTAAACCCATTTATTCAAAACTTACTATCATCCCTAAAATCTACCACAGTATTATTCCGCTAATCTTAGTAATTCCAATTGGCCTTTGGAATGCGAAGCTGCTTGGCGGTTCTCACGATTTTATCTCTGGTCTTTTTGAACCAACCTTTATGAAAAATATCCAAACTGGGATGCTAAGTTTAACTTTGTTGCCACTTATTTGGTTTATTGTTCGATTTATTTTTTCAATGATCTCATATGGTGCCTCAGTTCCTGGTGGTATTTTTATGCCAATTCTTGTTTTAGGAGCCTTACTAGGTGTTATCTTCGCCGTGATTATGATTCACTACGGAATTGCTCCAAAGCGTTGCTATGGCATTATTATTGTTACCTCCATGTGTGCTTACTTTGGTGCTATTGAAAAAGCACCCTTTACTGCTTTAACCCTGCTAACAGAAATGGTTGGCTCAGTTGAACAGATCTTTCCAATGCTCGTGGCAACTTTTATTGCTTATTTCGTTTTAGATCTCTTAGGTGGAAAACCAATCTACGAGGCCTTAAGAATTCAAATGGATTTTCAGAAGTTATATGCTCCCAAACGTTAAAAATACAACTGACAAATAACCCTCACAACAAAAAAGATGTCGTTTAATCAACGCGTAGTGCGAAGATTAACGACATCTTTTTTGTTTAATATTTCTACAAGTTGATCATAATGCTGAAGGCTAAGCCCCAAATAATAGCATAGATGACAACAATCATTACTAGGTAAATTACTGCACCCCAGAATGGATCATGGATCATCTTTTCGGTTCCTGGATCAGGACAAACAACCAGTAAGAATGAACCTAAAGAAAACAGTGCATAGAAGATCCAAACTAAGGCTTCTCCAAATCCGAGCAAGCCTGAACTTAAGCTTAGGATTAAGAAGAAGAATGCACAAATTACAATCCAGAAATTCCAGTTAGTTACTTGTGCAACCTTGTTGACATACTGCCAAAAGCCACCGGTACTACCGAACACGAACAAGTGACCAACCATGGAACAAAGAATCGTAATAATTTGAACACAGAACAGAATTACGATTGACCAGAAGGTAAAACCTGATGCATGATGGATCAGCGTAATATCAAACATATTAGCAATATAATTACTAGTAATAGCTAAACCAATGAATAATACAATATCTTCACCTAATAAGGTAACGACTCCGTACCACTTTTCCCCTAGGTTGTGGCCGAGAGGATAGCGCCATGACTCTACTAGCCAACGCCAATAAGTGTTAGGAGTTTCCTCTTGTGGAGCTTGAACTTCATCTTTCATAATAAATTTCCTCCTCAAGATTATTGATCTTTCACTTATTATTATAACAATAATCCTTATTTATAGGCAGAATAAGGTCTTTTTTGTTATTAAACACAAAAAAACAAGCAACCATTCAGTTGCTTGTTTTCGATGAAAAATGTTAAACGATATTTTATGTAAAAATAAAATAAAAGATAAGTGGATTAGAGCTTTCACCCTAATAAAAAATCAAACTGTTATTTATTCTTTGGAGTATCAGCCTATTTCCATTTTAGACTGTTCAAATCACCTCCTTTAAAGAAGGCGCGATAATCATCTACCGTATTTTCGGGTTTCAAAACTGACTTTGGATCCTCTTCTGCGTAGTCACAGTTAGGAATGAAGACGTGGAAAGAAATTGCATCCTCATCAGGTGCCACCATATATTTATCATTTTCTTTTTCAATTTTGACAATTTTAATTCTTGTTCCAATAGGAACCTTGTCATCAAAATTAGCGAAGATAGCTTCTGCCTCATAGTAAATTGGAGTATCTTTATGCTTGCCAATCAAATGTTCAAAGTACAATTGACCATGATCATTTTTAGCATTTTCATTTGCACGCTTAAATTGAGGATAAATATCAACGTTGTTGACATTTTGCTCATCGCCTAGGAATTGTTCAATTTGTGAAAGCAAATTGCTAAACTTTCCTAAGATATGACCTCGATCAATTTTTAATCTACTCAAACCAGCTTCTTGCTCTTTTTCATCTATTAAAACTGTTGCCTTTTTACCAAGCATTAGTCTATCAATAGATGAAACATTATTCTCATCAGATTTTGCGCTAATCCATGATTGATTATAACGTAAATCTGATTTACTCTTAGGCTCATTCTTATTTGAGCTATTAGCGTTGATATTTAAAAGTGCACGCCAACCATTTATAATTACTCGACCATAAACACTGTAATAGAAAATTGGCATAAATTGCTGAGTATCGGATAAGCGATTCAAAGAATTCTGTACTGCTGTTTTATTCCTTTCTACCAGATCAAAATGGTCATCAACATAGTTAAGCTCATAATTCTTTAACTGATCTACCGCTTGTAATGATGCTTCATCTTTAAAGCCAAGCTTTTTTAGAACCTCTCTCTCTTTCATCGGCTTAGTTACGCTTTCTCTTCTTGTCGCCTATTAAAGAGCCTAGGCCTAGGGATGCTAAAGACAATCCTGCTAAAGCAGCAAATACGCTAAGCTTATCGTTAGCACCAGTTTGTGGTAATGAATTCTTAGATGCATTAGCTTGGGCAACTAACTTCTTAGTTTGAGGGCTTAAAACAGATGCATTATTTGATCTTACTACAGAGTTAGTTAAGACTTCACTTCTTTTAGTAGTAGATGCAGCAGCGTCTGAAACTACAGAGCTAGAAGTGCCAGCTTGAACACTAGTAGTTGTAGCAGCATGCTTAGGAGATGAAACATTATCTAGAGCCTTGTTGATTTGAACATCAAGAGCAGCACGTTTTTGGTCTGCCTTTTGCTTGTTGATTGTAGTATTTAATTGCTTGATCTTAGATTCATAGTTAGTGATAGCTGTTGATAAGTCTTCAATATGATTGTTTAACTTAGTCAATTCATCTTGAGCGGCTTGGTATTCCTTATTAGTCTTAGCAGCGTCTTCTTTTGCTTCGTTATAAGCTTTAGTCTTATCTGCTAATTCAGAATTTGCCTTGTTCAAGTTATCAATTACATCTTTATGGGTGCTTACATATTCATCATATGCAGCCTTAGCCTTAGCTAAGTTAGCGTCAGCTTGTTCTTTAGTAGTTTTAGCAGTTGATAACTTAGCATTTAGTTCATCTAAACGAGAAGAAATAGCTGATAATTCACTTGTTGCCTTGTCTAAGTTAGCTTTGCTTTCTGCTACTGCACTTTCGGCCTTACTCTTTGCACTGTTAAGGTCATTTAGCTTAGCTGTTAACTTATCTAAGTTAGATTTAGCAGCGTTAAATTGAGCAAGAAGATCTTTATTCTTAGCTTGATAAGTGGCTAAATCAGCTTCTGCCTTAGATTGAGCTTTATCAAGGGATGCTTGTTTATCTTTCAATTCTTGAACGCGACCTGGTAGAACTGCAATCTTCTTGTCTGCATCTGCCTTAGTTGCTTTTGCTGCTTCAAGCGTCTTATTACTGTCACTAATTGATTTAGTTAAATCATTAATACGTGAAGTGAGATCTGAAATGCTCTTAGTTAAACCGCTAATTTGATTATCTAAGTTTGATTTCTTAGCACTTAATTCATTTGTGCTAAGCTTTCAGAATATTGTTTATCTGCATCGGAGTTGTGTGAATCTAATGGAATATTTGCATTTACATTAAATACTTTTGGATCTAAAACCATTGATTCATGGACATTGATGAAATGTAATTGTAAATCGTCATCGCCCCAATGGTTAGGTGTTGGTTTCGCACTGAAACTAATTGCTGCATAGTTTTTACCTTTTGCACTATAATCGAAAAAGTCTTGTGACAAAATACCATATGCATGCATCCATTCATTATAATTGAATACAAATCGTTTGATTGCATTATAAACTTGGTTCTTTAAATGATCCATGTCATCTAAACGATTGTTATAATCATCTTGTGAATGACTATATGTCAATGATACATTATATGCCTCCTTGTGTAGGTCGAAGTTCGGATAATCTTTCACCATTTGTTGTGCTTGTGCATATGTTGGCTCTGTTTCTCCAAATCTATCAGTCATCATATTTTCATAATATTGACTTGATTTACTGAATGAACCATCTCTATGCATTGCTGAGTGTAAGCCATATTTATGTGCTAATTCATTGATTGCTTCACTATCATGGTGATTTGCATCAGAATCCCAGTCATCTTTTACATATCTATCTGCAATTGCATTTGCAAAATCTAATGCTGATTCATTAAATGTCCATGGATCTACCCCAATTTGACGTCTTAATTGATTGATTAAATCAATACCAAACTTGTTCAATTCGATTTGGTCAGCTCTTGACATATGCTTTAAATCAACCATATGATTCTTTTCAGCTTCATTATGCTTGTATTCGTTTTGTGTCCAGCCAATCCAACTTGCGGCTTCCATTTCTTTGTAGTAGTTATCAGTATGATCTTTGGTTGACCACTTCTTTACGGTATCTTTGTAAACTTGTGGCATGACCATAGTGTTGACTACTGCATCTTTATCTGCATCTAATTCTGCTTTTGCAGTGTTCATTTTAGTTTGAGCTGCTTGCAAATCTTTAGCTACTTGATCTCGTTGACTTGTTAAGTCGCTTGCTTGTTTTTGCTTTGAACTTAATTCACTCTTTGCACCATTTAATGCTTCAGTATCACTATTTAATTTTGCTTGCGCATTATTAATGGTTTCTGCTGCTTTATTTGCGGTGTCTTGCTCAGTCTTCAACTCATTTTGTGCTTGAGTTAATTCTTTAGCATTTTCTTGTGCAGCCTTTTGTGCATCTTGCGCTTCTTTTGCTTGTTTATCTAATTCTGCTTTAACAGGTTGATAAGCTTTGTTGACATCATCATAAGTCTTTTGGGCTTGTTCAACTTGACCTTGAGTCTTACTAATTTCTTCATTAGTCTTGTTCAAAGTTTCAGTATTAGTCTTTAATGCTGCTTCTTGCCCTTTTTGATTGTTTAAAGCTTCTGCTTGCTTAGCATTTTGAACATTGACTTGTTCTTGCGTAGTTTGAACATCAGCATTTGCTTTATTTACATTATTTTGTGCCGACTTGACATTATTTTCGTAAGAAGCATCATAACTTGCTTGAGCTTTAGCTTGTGCATCTTGCGCAGTCTTTAATTGATCTTGAGCGTTAGCTAAAACATTTTGAGCTGATTGATTATTTGAATCAGCGGTTAAAACATTTGCTTGCGCGTCGGAAGTTTTACGAACCGCATCATCATGCTCTGTTTGAGCTTTGTTTAATTGATCTTGAGTTTGAATTGAATCTTTTTGATTTTGATCAATTGTCTTTTGTGCTGCATTCTTATTAGCTTGCTTTTGAACTTCAGCCGCATGAGCATTTTGAGTATTAACGCCAGCTACTGCACCAGCAGCAAGTACTGCAGCGGAGACATACATTAACTTATTATTTTTACTTTTCATTCTTACTCCTCCAAATATAATTAAATAACTGGTTTCGATCTAAAAGGTAAACTCATGCCTAGTTTACCCCTCCCATTTTTTATTTTGTCAAGGTGTTTTACGAACAAAGCAAAAAAACCAAACGACATCGAAGAAAAAACGTTCTTCTTCAACATCATTTGGTTCTTTATAAAATAACTTATTCTGTTAACTATTCTTTATCGTTTATTTTCTAGCTCTTACTTCAACATACTTTCGGCATATGGCAACTCAAGTGATGGATCTGCATTCAAGTTCACATCACTAAATTTACCTGCTTGATACAAGTTATAAGCAGCTGCACCAATCATAGCTGCATTATCTCCGCAAAGCTTCAAGTCTGGTAAGATCACCTTCGGCTTAATATCAGCATGCAACTTCTCAATCTCTTCGGCTAAACGGTCACGTAAACCATGGTTTGCGGCGACACCGCCGCCTAGAATAAAGGTCTTTGGCTTATATTCCTTAATGGCTCTAATTGTCTTGTGACTTAACACATCAACAACTGAAGCTTGGAAGCTTGCAGCTAGGTCATACTTATCAAGTTCTTCGTGAATTTGGTCTGCATGGTGGCAAGTATTAATGAAGGCACTCTTAAGACCTGAGAAGGAGAAGTCATAATCATCATCTTCCATCATTGCTCTTGGGAAGTGGAAGGTATCTTTCCCCTTATGTGCCCATTCATCAATGGTCTTACCTGCTGGGTAATTAACTCCTAAAACGCGGCCAATCTTATCATAGGCTTCACCAGCTGCATCATCCCTCGTATCACCCACAATTTCAAAGTGAATCGGATCCTTCATCAACACAATCTCAGTATGTCCACCAGACACCTGCAAGGCAAGAGCCGGATATTCAATCTCATCTTTTAATTGCGCTGCCATAATGTGGCCCATAATGTGGTCAACACCAATTAACGGAATTCCAGTTGCCATTGAAGTTGCCTTTGCTGCACTAACACCAATCAAAAGTGCACCAACTAGACCTGGTCCATAGGTGACCGCAATTGCATCAATATCATCCCAAGTCGCATTTGCTTCATCTAAAGCTTCCTTAGTAATCTGCGTAATTACTTCAATATGGTGACGACTTGCTACCTCTGGCACAACCCCACCAAAGCGTTGGTGACTTTTAATTTGAGTAGCTACAATTAAGCTTTCGATTTCACGACCATTTTTAATCACAGCAGTTGAAGTTTCATCACATGAGCTTTCAAATGCTAAAATTCGAACATCTTTTTTAGTCACTTTATCTCTTCCTGTTCTTAATCTGTCAATTCCTTAATCATGCTAATCGCATCTGCTTGTTCAGTAGTATAGTAGTTCTTCCGGATAAAATTATCCTTAAAGCCTAACTTACGATACAAACTCTGAGCATTATAGTTATCGCTACGTACCTCTAAAGTCATCTGAACTGCACGATTTTTCTGAGCAATCCCAATCATCGTTCTCAGCAAAAACTCACCAATTCCTCTTCGTTGATAGGTAGGCTTTACCGCAATATTGGTAATATGACCTTCTTGAGCCTGCATTCTCATCCCCACAAAGCCCACCAAAGTTGAGCCTTGATAAACTACCAAGTACAAGGAATTCGCATGCTTTTTTAATTCACTCTTAAAAGAGAATCGACTCCAAGGCGTCCGTCCAAAATACACTTCTTGCTCTAAACCTAGCAAGTCCGCAATATTCTCATCGCTAGCCTTCATAATCTGATAAGTTTCATTATCTAGCCTTAATGCAAAGGGCGTAAAGCTGAGGTCTATTTCTACCGGATGAAAAAATAAACTAAACTTCTTCAACATAGTCGCTATCGGGGCCAAATGCCTTTCCAGTCTTATTATGCCAGTCCATTTCAGCTTGCGTACGTCTCAAATATTTTGGCACCATCTTGTCAGGATCTACTGCTTCTTTATCAAGAGCTAACTTTCCAATTTCACCCGCATGAATTTGGTTGTCTCCAGCATCTTGAGTGAAATTGTCTGAACCTAGTAAGTCCTTAATTTCATCTTGGTATTTTTCAATTGGGCTACCAACAAAGATAACTTGTTCAGATAAGCCAAGGTCTTTCACCTTATTCATCAAGTCATCTAAATAGTAGTGACCGTCAGGAACTAGATTCTCTAACTTGCCGTCAGCTTTACGATAAACACCAGCAAAGAAGTTCTTGTTACGAGCATCTAATTCACTCACGATTAAGCCATCGCTTGCGCCATTAGCTAATGCAGCTAAAGTTGATACCCCAACTAAGTCTTTATTTAAAATAGAAGTAAACATCTTTGCAGTAGTAATTCCAATTCTTAAACCAGTATAAGAACCAGGACCTTCTGCAACTGCAAAACGATCAATATCTTTTAAAGTAAGATCATTTTCCTTCAACAATTCATTAATTAAAGGATCTAAATGTTCACTATGATTTCGATGATCTTCTTCGTTCTTTTCCCAAATTTTATCTCCATCATTCAAAGCCACGCTCAAATGATTGGTTGCAGTAGTAATACTTAATATTTTCATTTAAATTCTATCCTTGATTATTATCGAAATTACCTTCTTATTTTAACACGTTGAAGAGCATTTAAAATCACGTAAAGAACGACAATTTGAATCCAAGGAGTGATCAACTCTTTTAGAATTCTTTGTAGAAATGCTGCTCTTAAATCTAAGCCACGTAATAGATGAATCCAGTAAGTATTCATTAAAACATTAACCACTAAGGTAACTAATAAGGTTGAAGCAATAATACGCCACCACTTAATTGGTTTTTGATATAAGAAAAGAGCATAAATTACCACAGCAACAATTGCTGACAGCGTAAAGCCTGGGAAGAAACCTCCATCAACTCCAAAAATCGCTGACCGCAACAAGTCACTAACTAATGCCCCAATTCCGCCCCACAAGGGACCAAAATAATAAGCAAGCAATGCACTTCCAATAAATCCTAAACCTACCTTTAAGGTTAATGAACCAAAAGATATCTTCCCAAGCACAACATCCATTGCTACAAAGAGTGCTAGGGTAACTAACCCCTGCAAATCTAATTTCTTTATTCCTGTCTTCATTGACATCCCTACCTTTCAAAAAAAGCACGACTGTACTAACAACAAATCATGCCTTTAATTTTCTTTCCAATTAATTTCAGCCAAGGCAGACGCCTCACCCTGATTAGAAATCAAATGATACGAAGTCAATGTATCTTGGTCAAGCTCTACTTCTGCTAGTGCTTGGTTTCCATATTGAACTTCTTTTTTAAATGAAATATCGATACTTTTGACAGTATGAGAATTCAAGAATTCTCTTGGCAAGGTATCAATCATCCAATCGAAATAAATACTATTAGTTAAATGATGGTTTGTATCTAAATCATAATATCTAACAGTATATTTCTTACTTGAGCGATATTCTTTTAAGGGACGTAATCTCTTAAAGCGCGGCATATGTTTCAAGTATGGATTTCCAAATTTCTGCATCATTTGATCATCTGCTTCAGTAATTTTGCGATTTTTTAAATCTAAAATTACCCATTGGCTTTTGACATCCACTATCTTTTCGTTAGTAGAATCAATTATACCAAAATCTCTGTATTCAAAAAAGCGATTATATCCACTACCGTTGGTAGTAACAGTAATTTTTTCACCAGCTTCAGGCAAGCGGTCAATATCAAGATGATACTCAACTACAACCCAGCCTAGATTTTGCTTTAGTAAATCATGAATCCCAGCACCACCTGAAGTTAATTGATCATTTGAAACCTGCATAAAATGCTCAATTAAATGAGAAAGTTGAATTTTTCCTGTTTCATCACAATCACCATAGCTAACTTGGTGCTCTTCTTTAAAAATCTTTTCCATCTTAATCCTCGTGCTTAATTTTGATGGTATTTGTCATAAAGTTCATTCTTTGAAACCTTATTTGCCTTAGCAACTGACTTAATCGCATCTTTTTTACTTTCACCAGCTGCTACTTGGTCGGCTACTTGCTTGATTAACTCATCCCAAGAAAGTTGCTTTTCTTCCTCTTCATTAGGAGAAACTAAAACCACAAATTCACCTCGTGGATCGTTCTCAGTGAAGTATTCATTAATTTCACTGATTGATCCTCTGATATATTCTTCATGAATCTTGGTTAATTCACGAGCCAAGGCAACTTTTCGATCTGGCTTAATTACTTCAGCTAAAGTCTTCAAGGTTTTCTTCAAGCGATGCGGTGCTTCATAAAAGATTGAAGTAGCACGCGAAGTGTTCATCATTTCAAAGTACTTCTTCTGCTCACTGCTCTTACGCGGCAAAAAACCATAATAAGTAAAGGGTTGTGCATCAAACCCCGAAGCAATTAAGGCAGTCGCAAAAGCTGAAGGACCAGGAAGAGAGACAACTGGAATATCATTTTTGATACATTCTTGCACCAAGACATAACCAGGATCTGAGATTACTGGCATCCCAGCATCAGAAATCTCAGCAATTGTCTTTCCTTCCTTAAGCAGCTTAATCAATTCTGGAGCACGTTCTTTAGAATTATACTTATGAAAAGAAATCATCTTATTATGAACGCCAATCTTTTCAAGCAAGATCCCACTAGTTCTGGTATCTTCAGCTGCAATGTAATCAGCTTCAGTTAGAATTCTTTTAGCTCTTAAAGTAATATCTTCTAAATTTCCAATTGGAGTAGGGACAAGATACAGACGCCCCTTATCTTTTTCATTAAAACTACTCTGCACTTGCATCATTTTTATCCCCTACTCTTTTGTCCGTGATTTACAAAATTATCTAAAATATCTAAGCAAAACATGCAATCTTCACCTGATTCACGGTGAGAACCATAGTACATATTGCAGATATGGTAACCAGAATCGTAAATATTTCTCAGTGACTTCAAACCAGCTTGTGACTTATTTTCAGCTGGTTCTTTATTTGCATCTAGCTTACTAATCTTTTCTCTTAATAGTTGGTTTTCAACTTTTAATTCTGTATTTTCTTTCAATACTTCAAGCATGTCATTTTCCAGACCGGCAACAGTTTTTGTCATTGCCTGAAGATTGTGCTGTAATTGTGACAATTGTGAAAATGGATCCACTCAAAAACACCTACCGTTCAAAACTCAATACTAAATAATCTAATGTATTGTGGAAACTAACATTACTAGCTCGCATCTTATCGCAAGTCATTAATAACTCTAATAAAGATGCACTTTCCCTTAACTTTTGACCAGTTTCTAAGCTCTTCATAGCCAAAGTTTTAAGCTGATAAAAAACAAACTTTTGACTCGCTGGCTTAGCAGCAAGACTGCTAATCTGATTCACACGCACCAAAGCTAAATCATTACGTTCTAACAGCTCTTGAAACAAGTATTTACTCTCTTCTTCAAGCTTACTTGTATCGCCTAGATCATCAATTTCTTCATCTGTTAAGCCATATTCAAGTAATTGTGCTCTTTTACTATCAATCTTTTCATCAGAGAAATTAAGAATCTGGGTTCTAGATTTAACCGTTGGTAAAATTTGATTTTCATTATTTGTGATCAGAATGGTAACGACCGGCGCTACTGGTTCTTCTAATAAATTAAGCAAGGCGTTGCTTGCAGCTAAAGTTAATTTTTCCGCATTTTCAATTATAAAAAAGCGGCGATTCCCTTCAACAGGGCTCTTAGCAAGTTCTTCTTTTAAAGGACGAATCTGATCAATCGAGAGAGTCTGCTTACCTTCTAGTTTTACTAAGAAGACATCTGGATGATTTCCATCTAAGATTCTCTGGCAATTGTTACAAGTGCCATCCGGTTTGTCTTCTCCTACACAATTAAAGAGACAAGCTAGCCAGTAAGCTGTATTAATTCCCTTCTTTTGCATGAGATCAACAAACAAGTAACTATGGGCAACTTTTTTATTTAAATATGCATCCCTTAAAAGATTAGCCTGCTTTTGGCCGATATTTTTTAAATCAATCATTAAAAGTGTTTAAATTCCTCAACTGGTAATACAAAGACAGTCGCTCCGCCAACAGTAACTTGAACTGGTTTTCCAAGCATGGAAGTGCCTGCAGCATCCATGTTCATATTCGAGACATATTGTTCTCTAGTATGGGAGCTCTTTTTAATGATTTCTAATACTTCATTTACGCGGTCATCTTCAATACCCACGATAAAAGTTGTATTTCCTGCTCTCAAAAAGCCACCGCTGGTAGCTAATTTAGTTGCACGTACATCATTTTGAATAAATTCTTTTGCTAAGGTATCTGCATCTTTATCCTGTACAATTGCTAAAACAAGTTTCATTCTTACCAAATCCTTACATAAAAATATCAGGTAATTGTTTTCTTATTATTTTAACACTATTAGCTGCAACATCCTTGATCGGCAAATTAGCATCTACTTTTTTAATTCGATCAGGATAGCGTTCAAGTAATTCACGATAACCAGCATAGACCTTATTATGGAAGTCAATTTTTTCTTGTTCAAGTCGATCTTCTTGACCAGCGCGCTCTTTTTCAATTCTAGCTAAACCAACAGCTGGATCTAGGTCTAAGAAGATGGTTAAATCAGGCTCAAGTCCGCCAGTTCCGAAATCATTAATTTGCTTTACTTCTTCAATGCCTAAATTTCTACCTACACCTTGGTAAGCGAGTGAACTATCAATGAACCTATCTGATAAGACTACTTTACCCGCTGCTAAGGCTGGACGAATCACTTCACTTACGTGTTGACTTCTTTGGGCTGCATAAAGCAAAGCCTCAGTTCGATCGTCCATTTCTTTATTTTCTGGGTCTAAAATAATTGTTCTGATATTTTCTGAAATTTTAGATCCACCTGGCTCACGCGTGATAAGAGTCCGTTCTTGTAAACTTTGCGGTAATTGCTTAATTATTTCGTTAATAACTGTAGTTTTTCCTGCCCCATCTGGGCCTTCAAATGTAATTAAATATCCTCTCATGTCTACCCCCACTTGGCATTGTACTGTAAAAGAAAAAAGAAAGACAGACTTGTTTTTTCAAGATTATTTATTTTTCCACAAAAAAAGTCCACCACAGTGGACTACATTATCTAGTAATAACGCTTGATGAGCTACTAGATTTAGTGTTTCTTCTTCTAGCTTCTTTATACAAAAAAATAAATTTTGCATGGAGAATTTTATTTAAAACTCGATTATCAAATGAATAATCAATTGTCGTTTGATCGAAAACTTTTTGTTCAGCAAGTTGTCTTTGCAGTTGAGCAACAATTCTTAGTAATCGTTCGTCGCCTGCTTTTTTAACTTTGTTCCTTTTTCCAATCATAGATCTGTTCTCCCTTGAACAGCGCGCTTCAAAGTAATTGAGTTAGCGTATTCAATGTCGCTACCTACGGCTAAACCAGCAGCAAGACGCGTTACCTTTAAGCCAGCTGGCTTAATCAGCTTAGCTAGATACATAGCAGTTGCTTCACCTTCTGGGCTGGAGTTTAGAGCAAGAATGACTTCTTTAATTTCATCTTGTTTCTGAAGTCTGGTGATTAAACTTTTAATGTTAATTTCTTCTGGTCCTACTCCATCCATTGGGGACAAGACACCATGTAAGACATGGTACAAACCATTATATTCGCCCATTTCTTCAAAAGCCATGACATCTTTTGGTTGCTCAACCACCATTATCGTTGAACGGTCACGGTTTTGATCGCGGCAAATTTCACATGGATCACTTTCAGTAATATTTCCACAAATAGAACAAGAATGAAGATTTTCTTTTACCTGAATTAATGACTTAGAAAAGTCTTCCACATCCTGTTCTGGCATGTCCATTGTGTAAAAGGCTAAACGTGTTGCTGTTTTTTCACCAATACCAGGCAGCTTCATATAATTATCAATTAAACGGGCAATTGGTAATGGATATTGCATCTTACATCAAACCTTTAGTGTATTTGCCCATTGATGCTTGAGTAGCATCATCTACTGCCTTGATTCCCTTGTTTACAGCATCGATAACAAGATCTTGAAGCATATCTGGATCATCTGGATCGATTGCTTCTTTATTAATCTTCAAGTCTTTTAGCTTGCGGTCGCCGCTAAAAGTAGCAACTACCATGTCATCAGCAGACCTACCAACAAATTCTTGAGTAGCTAAGTTTGCTTGTTCAGCTTCCATTTGTTGTTGCATCTTCTTAGCTTGCTTAATTAAACCTTGCATGTTACCCATGCCCATACCACCAAAATTAGGTCTCTTACCCATAGTTTTCTCTCCTTAATCTTTAACTTGTGCTAGATCTCCAAACAATTCTTTAGCCTTATCAATGACTTCTTTTTTTGCTTGAGGATCTATCTGATTACCATTTGCTTCTTGTTCAGATTTTTCTAGTCTTTGAAATTTTTTAGCAAGTAACTCTTCTTTATGACTTGCCACAAAATCATGCCGTACTTTCAACCATGAAGAATCTGCAACTAAAACAATACTATAATTATGCTTTGTTAGCTTCGCAATTTCAGCTTCAAGTTGAGAAATTAGATCTCCGTCTTGATTTGCTCGCTCAAACCATAATTCATACTTACATTTTAAAACAATTTGCTCGTGACTTGCAGCTACAGGATCTAAAACTTCCATTACAGCTCTTTGAGATACCTTTAGCGTAGACAGTAAGTCTGGCCAAATATCTTTTACTGTATTTAAGTCTTCCTTAGTGGCATTTTCAAGCACATGATATACCTGCCGGCGGTTATTTTCTTGAGCCGCTTGGTTATTAGAACTGGCCTTTCTTCTTTTCGGCTTTTGTTCTGGCTTATTTTCTTTATCGACAACGCGCCTAATTTGTGACCTAGTTTCAGTTTTAATTGTGCCTGAAAAGTCTGAAGTAGTACTTCTAGCAGGTGCTGGTCTGTTTTTCAATTCCGCAATTTGCTTACTTAAAGTGTCAATTTGATTTTTTAGAGTTTGAACAACATCTGACGAAATTGCTTCAGCTTGTTGAGGTGCATTATCAACTTTTACTGGAGCTTGAGTCACTTGAACTACAAATACATCAAGCGGAATTTGTTGCTGGTTAGTGTAGCGCAAGTCATTTAAGGCGTTATTAGCTGCTTGCACAAGAGAGTAGAATTTTTCTTCTGGAATTTTAGTTAATTCAGAAACATAATCCTCAGTTAAAAAAGTTTCTTCCTTATTACTCCTAATGGCCAGCATCCCTTTAACAGTTAAACTAATCAACTCATCTAAAATATTCTTAGTTGATGCTCCATCCTGCAAAAGTGCATGAACTATTTCAAGAGCTGCTGAAGTTTCGCCATTAAGTAAATTTAATAATACTTGTTCAATTTTTTCTTGAGCCGCATAACCAGTTATTCTTAAAGCATCTTCATATTTAACTTTATCTTGATCATAAGATAAAATCTGATCCAAGATACTTAAACTGTCACGCATTCCACCATCAGCTACTTGAGCAATTACTTCAAGGGCCTTTTCTTCAAAGTCAATTTTTTCTTGGCCAAGAATATAGGTCATGCGAGCGATTAAATCATGTTGATCAATCCGCTTGAAATTGTAGCGCTGGGTTCTAGAAATAATAGTTGCTGGAACCTTTTGAAGCTCTGTTGTAGCTAAGATAAAGACCACATGCTCCGGCGGCTCTTCTAATGTCTTAAGTAAGGCATTGAAGGCCCCCATCGAAAGCATATGAACCTCATCGATGATGTAGACTTTATATTTACCCTGTGTTGGGGCGTATTTTACTTTATCTCTGATATCTCGAATTTCATCGACACCATTGTTAGATGCAGCATCGATTTCGATGATATCGTTCATTGTTCCTTGATCTGCTGCAAGACAGTTTTCGCATTCATTACATGGTTCTCCGTCTTGCAGATTAGTACAATTTAAGGCCTTGGCAAAAATTTTAGCACATGATGTTTTACCAGTACCACGTGGTCCTGCGAATAGAAAAGCATGTGATATCTTGCCACGCTTGATTGCATTTTTTAATGTATCAGTAATCGCTGTTTGTCCTACGACTCCATCAAAAGTTCGCGGACGCCATTTACGATATAGCGCTTGATAAGCCATTTTGCACTTCCTTTATCAAAAAAACTCCTAGCTCAAACGAGCTAAGAGCTGTTTAAATTCTCAAAAAAAGGCACATGCCCAAGCAACCTTAGTGCTGCTACCTTCCGGTCCTGACACAATTTGGAGGTCGGACATTGCCCACAAACTATAATACAGTATTTTGATTTATTTTTCCACTATTTATCTTGCTTTTGTTTACGTCTAATTTCACGGAAAAAATCCTTTAACATTTGGGCTGCTTGATCCCTAAATAAACCGCCATAAATTTTAGGATGATGATTAAATTTTTCTACCTTAAATAAGTCAATGACACTGCCTGCTGCTCCAGCTTTTGGATCAAAAGCACCATAATAAACTTCAACTAATCTTGAATTAATGATAGCACCGCTGCACATGGGACAGGGTTCAAGTGTAATAAACAAACTACAGTCGACTAGGCGCCAGGAATTTAACTTTTTACAAGCTTGTCTAATCGCAATCATTTCGGCATGTTGCGTCGCATCTTCATCAAGCTCGCGTCTATTATATCCTTCACCAATCACATTGCCATCTTTATCTACAACAACTGCACCAATTGGTACTTCACCTTGTTCTTCAGCCTTTTTTGCCTGTTCAAAGGCTAGGTGCATATATTTTTCTTTTTGCTCTTTAGTTAACATATATCTTCCTCTTTAATTTCTGCTTATATTCTAACAAAAAGAAAAAAGCTAGCGACCTGCTAGCTAAAAATTTTTATTGTTGGTTATAAAACTGATTTTTTTTAATGTATGAAATTGATTTTACATATTGGCCCTTATGATGGATCTTAATATATTTCTGATTTGGATCATAGCCACCCACTTGTTTTATTTTATAAGCCCTAGTTTTACCATCCTTTAGGTTAATGATCGTTACTTGTTTGTAATTCTGAGTGTTTATTGGAACCTTAGCATAACTAACTGTTTCACTAACCAATGGATTTAAACGATCGGTAGCAGATGTATGAACAGTCAAAACGCCAATAATTGCTATTACCAGTACAGTCAGAAGTGAAATAACTCCTATTTTAAATTTCTTCATATTTACCCTCCTTACACTAAACTTATCGATTAATTATTTTAGATTGATTATGTGTTACTAAGAAAGTATCGTCATCAACAATTAAATTTCGATATTTCGAATTATTTTTATATCAGCTTTCATTCTGTAATCGATTTGCAAGTTTCGTTAGACCTGCATGTCTCAACACATCTTTTAATTGCTGCATAGATTTTTTATCTCCATTTCTCATATATTCAAAATATTGAGTAATGAGAATCTTTAATCCAAACCTATCGTCAAAAGGCAATGTACGAATAAGAGCCATTATTTCTGACACATATTTATCAATTTTTCTAATACAAAGCGCCGTGTATAAATAATTAACACAAACTGTGGATACTCTCCGTTGAAAAGTAGCTGGACAATTTTCTAAATTTTTATAGTAGCGTAAGACCTTTCCCATTCTAGCAATCAAAATGTCTGTATCAGAAATAGGCATAGAGTTACCAAAAATTGTCAATGCCTCGTTATCTGTAACCCAATTATCTTTTTGATAAATATATTGATTAATTTTTGTTCGAGTTGCTTTATCCATTGAAGTCATTTCATCCTTTAAATAAGCCCTGATTAATACAGCCCGATAATATGTAATTTTTGGAACAGCAGGCATATTTTCCAATTCATGAGTAATTTTCTCGACTTTTTCTAAATCATTATTATTAAAAGCAACCGATAATTGATTAGAAATATTCTCTATCATCCTTGCACGTTCATCAATTTTGTATGAGCCATTGACTGACTCAAAAAATTTTATTATATCTACATGATTAGATTTAAGAAGTAAAATTAATTTTTCACTATCAATATCTGCTTCTTTTCCATTTTTAGCATAACCTGTTTCTATTTCTGAATAGTGAAAAACAGACATAGGTATATTTTTAATCCAAGCGGCTTGTGTTTTATGCTGAGCCAATCTTTCTTTTCGAAGAGCTTCTCTTATTTTCATATCATCATCTATTCCTATGTTTGAGCTTATAAGTACTAGTATTTGTAATATAATACCCTTTATAACTAAAAAAAGCTGGCTAAATTAACCAGCTCAATTAAATAAATTCATCATAAAACGTATTCGTGTATAGGATAATAAGTAAAAATAAAAAAGATCCTCTGACCCTTTCTATTTAAATACGACCACGTTTTTTAATCGTATAACAGTTAACAAAATAGCCGATTGATCCAATGAAATAAAGCATTGCTAACCCGGCTGCACCTAAGAAACGATTACCATTAACTGATAAATAAATCATTCCACCAAGACCAGCTAAAACAATCAAGACTAAAATAATGTTAATAAACAGTTTCATAATGAATTCACTTCTTTCAAAGTATTTTTCTCTACTTTGTATCCGCTTTCATTATAAACCTTTATTGCTATTTTTTTAATTGTTTGTACTCATTAAAATGTAGTAGCCCTTGTCACGAGCTAGAATCTCACAATTTCCGTATATCTTTGTCATTAATTTCTTGGCACTAGGTGCACCTTGTTTCTTCTGAATTACTACCAATAAGATGCCGTTTTCTACTAGATGATCTTTTGCATCAGCTAAAATTTGGTCAACTACCTTTTTACCAGCACGAATCGGTGGATTAGTAATAATTAGCCCATATTTTTTATCCACTTGTTCATAAATATCTGACTGATAAATATTTACATTATCAATTCGATTGAACTGTGCATTTCTTTTAGCTAAGTCTAAGGCACGCTCGTTTACATCTACCATATCAACTTCTTGATCAGGCCAAAACTTGGCCGCAAACAATCCCGTTGGACCATAACCAGTCCCAACATCTAAGATGCCATCTTTAGGAAAATCAACGTTTTTCATTGCCTTTATTAAAACGCCAGAACCATAATCAACTCTTAATTTTGAAAAAACGCCCGCATCAGTTGTAAACTTTAAATCAATATCATCAATATGATAGTCAACTAAGTGTTCATCATGCTTGGCATCAGGATTAGCCGCAAAATACATTTGATTCTTTTTTGTCATAATTATTCTCGCTTCTTTAATTTCTATTTATAGTTTATCAATTCTGCTTTGTTTTTTTCCATAAAGCCTTATAATTAGAATGTTACAGAAAGGAAGAGATAGAATGATGATTTCTATTCCTATATTTATTTTAGCAATTATTATTGGAATTATCTGTTTATGGGTAGGATTTAGAATAAAAGGCAATCAAGCAGTTTTTGGTCGTGTTCTTTCAACAAATAGACAAACCTGGGCAAGATTTTGGTTAACCGCCGGTTGGGTTATCATTATTATCGCCGGATGTTATCTTCTATTTATGATTATTCTACATTTTTATTTGAAGATGTAAAAAAGCGTAAATTCATTTTTGAATTTACGCTTTAATTTTTATCTTTTTTCTTTTCAATCCATTCTTTAAATTTATCCCACTCTCGAGGAGGGCGACTTTCTTTTAATTCTTGGATTTGCTTTTGCAAGTTTTGATTTTGCTCAGCCAACATTTTATTTTGATCTTCTAGCCGGTCTAATTTATCTAAAATTAAGGTCAAATCTGCATCTTTATCTTTAATACTGATTTTACCTTCATTTCTTCTCATCAAGTAGGCAGTAAGCGAACTAGTAACGATTCCCATTACCCCTACTCCAATCAGAATCATCGCTAAAATCACTAATTTTCCCAGTAAAGATTGTGGTGAAATTGTGTGTTTAGAAATATCTCCATATCCTACCGTGCTTGCTGTAGTAATTGCCCACCAGAATGCTTGATCAAGTGAAACATGCTCAGTAATCGAAATTGCAACTGATCCTAACATCAAAAAGGCAATACTAAAGTATATTACATATAAAATCCCATGAGTATGTAAGATATCTTTTAGCATACCCACTAGACCAGCCAACCGGATTAAACGTAATAGCCTAAAATATAAACCAATATCTCCCAACTGAGCCAGTTTCATCCAACTAAAGGCAAGACCAACGGGAATAATTGCTAGCAGCTCAAAAATATTATTTCTAAAAAATACTTTCTTATTTTTTGCAAGATAGAGCCGAGAAAAGTAATCTATTGCCAAAATAATTAAAATAAGGTTATTTAGCCAAAACCACTTACTATTCCTACTATTAATATCAATTATTGCCGCAAAATCTAACACAAGCAGAATAATTGAAATAATAGCTAAAGCAGCTTTAAACCATTTATAAAAATTTTTCTTAAACATAATTTTATTGTAAACAAAAATGAGGACTCCGTAAAATAGAGTCCTCATTTTCAGTAGGATGTTCAGTTAAGACATTATTACTTAACAGTAACAGTTGCGCCAACTTCTTCAAGCTTAGCTTTGATGTCGTTAGCTTCGTCTTCAGAAACGCCTTCCTTAACGTTCTTAGGAGCACCATCAACAAGGTCCTTAGAATCCTTAAGGCCAAGACCAGTGATGTCACGAACAACCTTGATAACCTTAACTTTTTCTTGACCAACATCAGTCAATTCAACGTCAAATTCAGTCTTTTCTGCACCTGCGCCTGCAGCACCTGCAGCAGCAACTGGAGCAGCAGCTGAAACACCAAATTCGTCTTCAATAGCCTTTACTAAGTCGTTTAATTCAAGGATTGAAGCACCTTTTAAATCTTCAATAATCTTTTCAGTATCTAAAGCCATTATAAGTTTCCTCCGAAATTAGATATGTGTAAATTTACTAATATTATTCGTCTTTTGAATCAGCGACAGCCTTAACAGCGTATGCAAAGTTGCGAACTGGAGCTTGTAATACAGATACAAGCATTGAAAGTAAACCTTCGCGACCTGGAATAGCTGCAAGTTTCTTGATTTCTTCTTGGCTGGCAACCTTACCTTCGAGCATACCACCTTTAATTGATAATGCGTCGATATCATCTTCGTATTTAGAAACAATACGAGCTGGTTCAGTGATGTCTTCTGCATCAGCAGTGTAAACAACAGCAGTAGGACCAACAAAAGTATCTTCTAAACCTTCAATACCAGCCTTTTCAGCAGCACGCTTTAAGTAAGTGTTCTTGATAACTTTCATCTTAACGTTAGCATCACGTAGATCCTTACGTAAGTTAGTTACTTCTTCAACAGTTAAACCTAAGTAGTCAATTACTAAGATAGCCTTAGCTTCCTTAAGTTCTGCTGCAAAGTCATCAACAAGCTTTTCTTTTTTAGCAATGATTGCTTTACTCAACGAATTCACCTCCAAATTTACTTTAAGATAAATTCTATCAGCCGAAATAAAAACTCCATGCCAAAAAGACATGGAGTTGTAAAACTCTTTGTTTTTCTGGCCTCGGCGGGATATTAAGGCACGTTAGCCACCCGAGTCTTAGGTAGAATTTACTGTACAATATATTACCTTAAATTAGATAAGTCGTCAATAGCTTTTTTTAATTAAACCATTTTTCGCGAATCTTTTTTAGCTCTCCCGTCTTCTCTAAGTGGTCAAGAGCTTGATTAATCTTGTTTTTAAGAGTTTTATCTTTTTTATTGATTCCTACTGAAAATTTTTCACTTGGATATGGTAATTTTTCTTTTTTAAATTCTTTTTGATACTTACTATGAGCTAAATAATAATTTGCATATACCCCATCAATTAATAAGCCATCAATTCTGCCAGCTTTTAAATCAATGAAGGCATTGTTATAAGTATCATACAAAACTGTACTTTTGACACGTTTCTTTAAGACTTTCGGATAATTATCCAAATCATCGGCTCCTGAAGATCCTGTTTGAACTCCAAGAATCTTCCACCTCATTTGTCGATAATTATTTATTCCTTCATTTTTTCGTGTAACCAGAATCTGATCATTTTCAAGATATGGTTTTGAAAATGCTACTTTCTTTGCCCTAGCCTTCGTCTTAGTATACCCATTCCAGATAACATTTATTGTCCCATTGCGAAGTTCTGTTTCTTTCATTGACCAATCAATTGTTTGAAAATCAGGTTTTAAACCGATCTCCTTGCAAACAGCCTTAGCTAAGTCAACATCAAAGCCAACGAGCTTACCATTCTTTTGGCGAAAATCCATTGGTACGAAGCTGTCGTCAACACCAATTACTAAAGTACCACGTGATTTAATCGCCTGCCATGAGTTTTCCTGTCCTTGACACCCAGCTACGCCAACAGAAGCTAACACAATGATCAATAGACTCAAAAATCGTATTATTTTTTTCATCATTTTTCTATTGGCTCAACTTTTAAGATTTTATCAGCAACAGCTTTTCCAAACTGGTGATCGTGAGTGATAATTACCTGCGTCATTCCTGTTTGTTTAAGCTTTAAGAAAATATCTTTTACTTTTCCTACTAACTCGGGATCTAAGGCAGACGTAGGCTCATCATAACACAAGATTTCAGGTTTCATTTGCAGGGCTCTGGCAATGGCTACACGCTGCTTTTGTCCTCCTGATAATTGGTATGGATATAAAGTTTTAAACTTGTCTAAGTCTAATTGATCTAAAACAGGTGCAGCTGCTTTTTCAGCCTCTGCTTTACTCATCTTATTTACCATAATTGGAGCAAGCGTAATATTATCCATTACTGAAAGGTTTGGAAAAAGATTGTAATCTTGAAAAACCATCCCTACCAAATGATTATTACGATCTGTAGGATCAAATTCTTTTCCATTATGGAGGAATTTTCCACTATCGGCACTTTCAAGCCCTGCGATCAAACGAAGCAGTGTAGTTTTTCCTGCACCTGAAGGGCCAATAATACTTAAGATATCTCCTTGATCTAGTGACAAATTTAACTTATCAATAATTTTTCTCGTGCCAAAACTCTTACTTATATTCTTGAGCTCTAAAACTTTATTTCCAGACATTGCTTCTCTTCTCCACTACTCTCAATAAAGCTGTTAAAACTGCTGTCATTGCCAAATATACGCACCCTACTAATACTAGTGGAACTAAAGACACGTCTCTTGCAGTCGCAACATTTCCGGCACGTAAAAGGTCTCCTAAACCAATTACATAGACCAAACTGGAGTCCTTAACTAAGTTTATCAGCTCATTACCAATCGAAGGCAAAACAATCTTAACAACTTGTGGACGCACAATACGATTAATTGTTTGCCATCTACTTAAGCCTAGCACTTGTGCTGCCTCAAATTGACCGACGGGTACTGCTTGCAGTCCACCACGGAAGATTTCTGCAAAGTAAGCAGCATAATTGATAATAAATGCGACTAATGCAGCCTCGTATCTTGGAAAGACAATTCCAACAGTTGGTAAGCCATAAAAAATAAAAATTAATTGTAGTAAAAGTGGTGTACCACGAATAATCCATACATAAAATTTTAAAATAGCTTTAACTAACTTCAATTTTGAATGTAAACCAAAGGCAACTAATAAACCTAGCGGAATAGAAACTACTGTCGTCCAAAAAAAGATCTCAATAGTTAACCAAGCACCGGAAAATAATGAAGGTAAAATACTAAAAATATAATTTAGCATTTCCTTCACCTCCTGTTCTAAAAATAGCATATTGTTTGATTTTAACTAAAATCTCATTACACTTTCAACCTTAGTACAAAAAAAGACTTCACAATTGTGAAGTCTTTTTTGCTTAATTAAACAACTATTAATTAGTCTAAGTTTAATGGATCCAAGTGGATACCAGGGCCAAAGGTTGCAGAAACGGCAACACTCTTAACGTATTGACCCTTAGCTGATGCAGGACGTGCACGAAGAATAACGTCACGTAATGCATCAAAGTTTTGTGCTAATTTTTCAGCGTCAAATGAAGCCTTACCGATTGGTGCATGGATTAAACCTTGCTTATCAACACGGTATTCAACTTGACCTGCTTTTTGGTTTTCAACAGCTTTAGCAACGTCCATAGTAACAGTACCAGTCTTAGGGTTTGGCATTAAGCCTTTAGGTCCTAAGATACGACCCAAACGCCCAACCTTAGCCATCATCATTGGAGTAGCAATAACTACGTCAAAGTCTAAGTAACCGTTTTGAACCTTTTCTACTAAATCATCAGAACCAACTTCATCGGCACCTGCTTCTTTAGCTTGATCAGCTTGTGGACCTTCAGCAAAAACAACAACCTTCTTAGATTTACCAGTACCGTTTGGAAGTACCAATGCACCTCTAATTTGTTGATCTGCTTGCTTAGGGTCAACGTTTAAGTTATATGCAACTTCAATAGTTGCATCAAAGTTTGCGTATGAAGTTTCTTTTGCTAACTTCATAGCTTCATCTACTGAATAAAATTTAGTTGAATCAACTTTTTTAGCTGCTTCTAAATATCTCTTTCCATGCTTTGCCATGTAAAAATCCTCCTGAAAATGTGGTCAAACGAGTCTTCTCACACTCTCCCACCTTGATTCGTTAATTTTGATTAACGATCCGACGTTCCTAAAAACACTAGTCTTCTACAGTGAAGCCCATGCTTCTAGCAGTACCTTCAATCATGCGCATAGCAGCTTCAATATCTGCAGCGTTTAGATCTTTCATCTTGGTTTCGGCAATTTCCTTAACTTGGTCCTTAGTTACCTTAGCAACCTTCTTAGTGTTAGGTTCACCAGAACCCTTGTCCACTTTAGCAGCCTTCTTCAAAAGAACAGCAGCTGGTGGAGTCTTAGTAATGAATTCGAATGAACGATCTTCATATACAGTAATAACTACAGGGATAATCATACCCTTTTGATCAGCAGTACGTGCGTTGAAGTCCTTAGTGAAACCAACGATGTTGATTCCAGCTTGACCTAATGCAGGACCAACTGGAGGTGCAGGAGTTGCTGCACCAGCAGGAATTTGCAGTTTAACTACGTTAATAACTTTCTTTGCCACGGTCAATACCTCCTTGATTCCGTGATGCGGTTATAGTGGAGAATTTTCCTTCTTCTCCTCCCACAATAATAAAGATACTCTAATATACTACCAGCAATTTATTAAATTGACAATAGCTAATTAAATTTTATTATTGGTCAAATTCTTTTACTTGGTTATAGTCAAGTTCAGCATTTGTTTCTCTGCCGAACATATCAATAGAAACATAAAGTTTATCTTTTTCTGGATTAATTTCAGTAATCTTACCACTCATGCCACTAAATGCACCATCAATAATAGTTACGGTTTCACCAACTTCATAGTCAGCTTTAGGTTCTTTAGCCGGTTGGCCTTGAGAAGCAAGAATTCTTTCAATTTCATCATCGTATAAAGGCGATGGCTTTGATCCACCACCGTGACTGCCAACAAATCCAGTAACGTTTGGCGTGTTTCTGACAACATACCAACTTTCATCAGTCATTACCATTTCTACTAAAACGTAACCTGGAAATACCTTTTCATCTACTTCTTGCTTCTTACCACGAACAGTTTCAGTCTTTTGTTCTTCAGGAACAATTACTCGAAAGATATAATTTTGCATACCCATTGATTGGGCTCTTGAAAGTAAATCTTTCTTAACCTTTTCTTCGTAGCCAGAATAAGTGTGTAAAACGTACCATTTCTTTTCGCTGGTTTCAACCATGTTTCTAAACTCCTTAAAATAATACCTTTATGCAAATAAAAAAACCTCCGAGGGAGGCTTTTTTAACTGATTTAATTATAACACATATACTGTTTTTATAAGAACATTTGCGTTAAGTAGCTAAATAATAAATCTAGCAAACCAAGGTAAGCACCAAACAAAATTGAGCTGATGATTACAACACCTGTATCACGTCTATTTTGTTTCCATGTAGGCCATGATACTTTTGCCATAGTTTGGTTAACACTCTTAATAAACTTAAACATTGCTTACCTACCTCGTTTCTTTGTGCAAAGTTTGCTTTCCGCAATGCTTGCAAAACTTCTTAAGTTCAAGTCTTTGCGTTCTATTCTTGCTTGCTGCAATAGAATAATTGCGAGAACCACATACAGTACATGCAAGAGCTGCTTTCTTTACTGCCATAAAACCACTCCTAAACTGCATTTATCTTAGCAAAAAAATGCTATTTTAGCAATTCCTATCAATAAAGTAAAGAAGAATCTAATTTACTCATCAAAAAATTATATCTCCTTTTAAATAATATTAATAGATAGTGTAGAATTATACTTATAAGATCTTTTTTAATTAAAAATAAAGCTATCTTCAAAATTGAAAATGAAATAAAAAATAACAATTTTACTTCATTAACTTTATTTCCGTTTAATTTTAACTGCTCTTATGCTGATATTCAACTGATTGAGAGGATTTATTAATTAAAAGGAGCAACTTTTTCCTTTTAATTAAATATTTATCATGGCAGAAAATTCAACTCATCCACTACAAAATTTACTTCCCGAAAAAAGAAACAATAACAAGAGTAATTTCACTTTTTGGGACAATTTTCCAGAAACTCAAAAAGATATGATTGCCATCAATCGTATTATTTTAAAACATGTAAATACTGTTCCGGGTCTACTAGGAGACGCCTTAAAAGATACTTTTGCTTCCCCTGGGAAAATGCTACGTCCTGCTTGTGTAATGCTCTTTGGCTCTTTTGGGCCAAACGCTAACCAAAAACGCGAAGAACTACAAAAAATAGCAACCTCAATTGAGACACTCCATAATGCTACTTTAATTCACGATGATATTATCGATGAATCGAGCATGCGCCATGGAAGACCCTCAATTCAAACAAAATATGGCAAGCATATCGCAGTTTACGCTGGCGATTATTTATTTGCTTTATCACTCACTCTTTTAAGTGAAAATGCTCAAAGTTTGCACAGTGTTATTGCAGATGGAAAAACCATGCAAAATATCCTAGTTGGTGAAACTGAACAGTATAACAATGCCTATAACATTAATATTTCTGAAAAGGAATACTTAGACCAAATTAAGGGTAAAACTGGAGTCTTATTTGGCTTAGCTTGTTTTATTGGCGCTTATGAGAGTGGTCTTAAAGTAACTAGGGCTCTAAAAGCTAAAAAGTTTGGTGAATACTTGGGCCAAGCTTTTCAACTAAGAGATGATATTTTAGACTATACAACTACTAGTTCTACTTTTAAAAAGCCGGTCTTATTAGATGTTAAAGATGGTATCTACTCTGGCCCCTTAATTTTCGCCTTACAAAACGACTCTACAGGCTGCTTACATGAGTTAGTTAAATTAGGAAAAGATTTGACTAAGGAACAACTACAAGAGATAGAAAAAATGGTTAATGACCTTGGCGGGGTAAAACGAGCACAAAAGTTAGCTGATAAATTCACTGATAAAGCTTTACACAACTTGCAAAAGCATTGGCCAGACAACAAAACTCGCCAGCAACTTGAAGAGCTGACAAGTATTTTATTAAAGAGAAGCTATTAATTAAGAGAATGTTAAGACATTCTCTTTTCTTTCCTTATTCTTTACTAATTCGCTATAATCTTTTTTGGATTATAATTCTAGAAAGTAGGAAAAAAAGTGAATAAGAAAAAAGAAAATTCGCATTTTTTTGCCTGGTGGGTTTTTATTGCCTCCTGTTTAATTTCTTTAGTAGGATTTGGATTAATTGTTAATACTATTGGTTTATTCTTTGAACCAATTAGTAAAAGTTTCCATGTTGGTCGAGCAAGCGTTGCTTTAATGACAACCTTGCAAAATGCTGCTGCCGCAATTACCTTGCTGTTTGCAGGTAAAATTATGACCAAGCTTAACTTGCGTTGGCTTTTAACTTTCTGTTTTGCTGTAATTGGAGTTTCCATGCTTAGCTTATCAGTAGCTCAAAGTTTAACTCATTTTTACATTGCTTGGATCATCATTGGAATTTGTCAACCAATTGCTATTACTTTATCCATCCCTGTCCTATTAGGAAATTGGTTCAATGAAAAATTAGGAACTGTGATGGGAATTGCCCTTGGAGTTTCAGCCTTTGGTGGTACCATCTTTAACCCAATTATTGGTAACATCATTACCAACTTTGGATGGAGAGGTGGCTTCATCTGCGAAGGATTACTGATTCTCGGAATTTTAGTTCCTTCAGCATTCTTCCTAAGAGAAAAACCTAACCAAAAACACCAAGCATATGGCAAAGTGAAAAATATACCAGAAAAAGTTCTTGAAACTAGTGGTATTACCCTTAAGGCAGCTCTTAAGACCCCTGTCTTTTATGCTCTAGCATTTGCAATGCTTGCACTGCAATTTGTTTCTGGATCTGTGCAACATATTTCAGGTCATATCACCAGCCAAGGCCTCCCATTAACAATTGGTGCATCAGTAGTTTCTGGGGTAATGCTTGGAGCAGCGGCTGGTAAGATTTCTATCGGTTTTATGCTTGATCGTTTTAATACACGAGCTACTTTATTTATTTATTCTCTATTTGGCTTGTTAGGCTGGAGCGGTGAAATTTTCTTTAAGACTAGTCTTCCACTTATTGCCTCTGCCTTTATTTTAGGTTTGGGTCAAGGTGTGTGTTTAGTTGCTCTTCCTTACCTTATTCGAGAAGAATTCGGAGCTAAGGACTACAGTACAATTCTTTCAGTAATTAATATGACTGGTGCATTTGCAATGTCTGCATCTGTTTACTTGAACGGTCTTTTATTTGATACTACTGGTTCTTATAACTTCGGTTGGGCAATCAACGCAACTGCTTTTGCGCTCAGTTTTGTTGCTTTGTTCCTTACTCTCAAAAAGCAAAATGCATCTCAACCATTAAAAGAAAGTATAGATTAAACTTATAGTTATCTATGCTAACTTAATATTAGTAAAAGCTTACTCATTGACTTACAATAAATGAGTAAGCTTTTTTTATTAATGTTGGGGTGAAAAAATATGAACAAACATCCAGAATTTTTATTAAACAAGATTAAAAGTCCAAAAGATCTTAAAAAATTAGATCTAAAAGAACTAGAACAATTAGCTAGTGAAATTAGAACCTTGATCCTAGAAAAAGATGCTGCTAAAGGTGGCCACTTAGGACCAGATCTAGGAATTGTCGAAGCTACAATTGCCTACCACTATGTTTTTGATGCACCTAAAGACAAGATTGTTTGGGACGTTTCTCACCAAACTTATCCACACAAGATGTTAACTGGACGTGCTTATGGTTGGCTTGATCATGATAAGTACGAAGAGGTAACTCCTTATTCTAATCCTGAGGAAAGTCCATATGACTACTTTGCTGTTGGTCATACTTCAACTTCAGTTGCTTTAGCAACTGGAATGGCCAGAGCACGTGATATGCTCGGAGAACATGAAAATATTACGGCTCTTATTGGAGATGGTTCTCTAACTGGTGGCTTAGCCTTTGAAGGCTTTAATAATGCAGCTGATGAAAAGCATAATCTAATTATTGTAGTAAATGACAATCAAATGTCGATTGATGATAATGTCGGCGGTGTTGTAACTGCTTTGAAGAAATTACGTGAATCAAATGGTCAAACAGCTGATAATCCATTTACTGCAATGGGACTAGATTATAAATATGTTGGTCAGGGAAATGATATTAAAGCAATGATTGATGCCTTCAAATCAATTAAAGATATTGACCACCCAATTGTTTTACATATCAATACCCTTAAGGGTAAGGGATATGAGCCAGCTCTTGAAAATGAAGCTAGTCACCACTGGGTATTGCCTTTTGATCTTAAGACGGACAAGACAACTGTACCAGCTCCAAAGACTCCTAATCCAACTACTGTAGTTTTGGATTTCTTAAAGAAACATATTGAAAATCAAGAAAACATCTTAGCCATCAATGCTGCTATCCCTGGCGTCTTTGGCTTAGGAGAGATTAAGAATAAGTATCCTAAGAATTATAAGGATGTAGGAATTGCTGAACAAGAGTCTGTTGCCTTTGCTGCAGGGGCTGTTAAAGAAGGAATTATCCCCGTCTTATTTGAAAACTCCACTTTCTTACAACGGGCTTATGATCAGCTTTCTCACGATGTAGCAGCTAACGATCTACCAGTCGTAATGGTGGTAGCTGGCGGCGGAACTACTGGCACTTCTAAGACCCACTTAGGTATTTTTGACAACGCCATGGTCGCAAATTGGCCAAACTGGGAATACTTAGCTCCTACCACCTTGAATGAATTAAAATCAATGCTTGAATGGGCAGTTAAGCAAAGAAAGCATCCCGTAGCAATTAAATCTCCAGTAAATCCAATTCCAGAAGGTGAACTAGTGGATGAAGACTATTCAACTATTAAGTATGATGTAAAGCCCGGTTCTAAGGTTGCCATCATTGGTTTAGGTGACTTTTATCAATTAGGTGAAAAGGTAGTTGATTTATTAAAGACAGAAAACATTAATGCCACTTTGATCAATCCAAAGTCTGCTGCTCACCTTGATTATGACGCATTAGATGAACTTCAAAACGACCATGAATTAGTGGTTACTCTAGAAGACAACAGTATTGATGGTGGTTTTGGTCAAAAGGTTGCTAGCTACTATGGTCCAACTAAGATGATGGTTAAGAATTATGGTGCTAAAAAGGAATACACTGATAATGAACCAAAAGAATCCATCTACAAGCGTGATCATTTAATGCCTGATCAAATTGTTAGTGACATTTTAGAAATCCTAAAATAAGTCAAATTCATATTTATATTAGAAAAAAGGTAAATTGTACTAATTTGATACAATTTACCTTTTTATTATTCAAATAATTTAGGATATTTTTTCTGAAATTGAGCTATTTTGTCATAGCTTTGGTCTAAATCATGTTCTACTTCTCGATATATCGGAATTATATCCTGGTAGACCTGCACATTTTTTTGATTTGGAAAATATACTTTACTGTCATCTATTTCTTTCACTATTTTGTCTAAGCTATTCTCTTCATTCAAGCCTAATTGTGCTAGAAACATGGCTGCTAAAGTTCCACTTTGATCATTTTTAATTACCACTACTGGTAAATTAAAAATATCAGCAATTAACTGCCTTACAAAATCACTTCTTACAAAGCCGCCAGTGACTCTTAATGCTTCTGGTTCCCCTATTTTTTCGCGCAATCCTCTAGCTGCACCTAAAAGATTAAAGACAATACCTTCTAAAACACTCCGCGCCATTTGCGGTTTAGTGTGGTTTCGACTTAATCCAATAAAAGATCCGCGAGCTTGAGCATTCCAAATTGGTGATCGTTCTCCCCCTAAATAGGGATGAAAAATCAAGCCATTACTACCAGCAGGAACAGTTTCAGCAACATTAATAAAATCTTCTGCAGTCTGATCGGGCCCAAAAATTGTTTTTCTAGCCCACTCAAATACGATTCCTCCATTATTTACTGGGCCACCAAGAAGATAATGACTTTTATCGACTGGATAACAAAAGAAGCGATTTTTTGAGTCAACTATTGCTTTAGGTGCAATTGCTCTTACAGCCCCTGATGTACCAACATTTAGTGCAAAGTATTTTTTATCTAAAACACCAACACCAATTGTTGATAAATATCCATCACTAGCTCCTAAAATAATTTTTGTTTCAGAATTTAAACCCAATTTTTGTACATATTCTGCTTCTACTTTTCCAACCACATATTCTGGTTTAGCTATGATTGGCAATTTTTCTGGATCTAGTTCAATTTTATCAAGTAATTTCCTATCCCAAGTTAAAGTGTGCAAGTTAAGCAAGCCTGTTCCAGCTGCCATAGTTATATCGGTAACGATCTTGCCAGTTAAACGCCAAATAATATATTCTTTAATTCCAATCCACTTTTGCACCTGTGCAAAAAGTTTAGGATTTTCTGCTTTAATCCACAGTAATTTATACACAGGAGCCATTGGATGAGGCGGCATCCCTGTCTGTTGATAAATATCTTGCGCAAGCCCCTTTTCTTTTGCTTGGGCCACAAGCTGGCTACTTCGATTATCTGCCCAAGTAATACTGTTAGTTAGTGCTTTATCATCTTTTCCAAGACCGATCAAACTATGCATTTGGCTCGACCAAGAAATTGCTTTAATTTTTCCTGACACTCTTTTACTTAAGTCGAAAATAATCTTTTGAACAGCATCAAATATTACTTGTGTATCTTCTTCCGCTTGATCTACTTTTTCTTGAATTAAAGGATAAGGAAGTGACATTTCTTCAATCTTCTTGCCATTTTCTTGATATAATACACCCTTACTTGCTGTTGTTCCGATATCCATCCCAATTATATAGTCCATAAGCCGCCCCTTTCTTTTAAAATATATTTTCTCACAAAAAAAGAACAATCCCTAGAGATTGTTCTTTGGTGGTCAAACAATACGTGACCACTGTGCGTAGAATTATTGTTTTTAGGTGATATTACTTCTTAAGATTTTTGTTGACGAAGGCTTCGATCTTATCGTCAGAGTCTTTCAAGAACGGAAGCATGTCACTTTCCGTCTTCATGGTATCTCTACCATTCTTTTCCATAAAGTAGTCCCAAAGTGCGTCTCTAACAGGCATGTCAGAATCGCTCCAATCAAAAACTTCCTTCATGTGACGGTCTAACAATTCTGTCTTAATAACTTCATCTGCCATCTTAAAATTACCTCCTAAATAAATTCTACAAAACTTATTATAGTCTTTTTATTCGTTCTATGCGAATTTAAAACAATTCTTTCCGCATTTTTGCCTTACACCGAGCCTTTGCTTGTAGTAATTGATAACGACTATAATTTGTCTTCTTACTCGCTTCTTCAATCGTTAATTCCCCCAGAAAAACTTTGAGAGCAATTACCTCTTTTTCTGACAACTTGTTAATAAATTTTTGATACATTTCCTTTCTAGGTGTAATCTGCATCTCTTCAACTTCTTCTTTAATCAAATTTTTATGCACCACATTGTCATAGGAAATAGCTTTAGTAAAAGACGTTCTTTTCTGTGCTAATTCATACCTTAAGAGTGATCGGAGATGATTATAAAATTTTGTCCGATAATACGCCCCAAAACTATTTGCTCGTTTCTCATCGTAGGTACAGCAACTTTGATAACACATGATTAATGCTTCTTGTTCCCAGTCATCATGATCAAAATTGCGAATGAAAAAACTTAGTTTTGCTCCATTGATTAAAGGCCGATACCGCTCTACTAGTTCATGCAAAGCTTCCATATCTTGCTCTTCTTTTACACGTCGAATCAAATAAACTTCATTCAATCTTTCCATTCCGGAAATTCCTCCTTTTCTATTTGGTAATAAGAATAAAAAAGAAAAAATCTCATTCTAAGGGAACGAATGTTTATTAATCACAGGTATAGAGCAACTGTACTTTGTTAATGATCAAGACTTTAATGTGTGTTTGTTTTTATAACTATAAGCAATAAAAAAATTGTCACTTAGTTCTTTATAAAACTAAATGACAATTTTTTCTAATCTTTAATTATTTTTCAGGATGACGACTATTGAACATTCCATAAAGCAAAACACCAGTTGCAACACTAGCATTTAATGATTGAACATGTCCAACCATTGGAATGGTTAAAGTTTGATCCATTTGCTTTAACAATAATGGAGAAATTCCCTTACCTTCATTACCAATCACAAGCACTGTCTTTCCTTTGGCATTCCACTTACGATAATCTTCACCTTCCATTGCAGTACCAAAAATCCAGTAACCACGCTTTTTCAGCATCTTAGTAGTTTGAACTAAGTTATTAACTCGAGCTACTGGCACATAATCAATTGCACCCGTTGAAGTTTTGGCAACAACAGAAGTTAAACCACTTGCTCTTCTCTTTGGAATAATGACTGCATCCACGCCTGTCGCATCACAAGTCCTTAAGATCGAACCTAGGTTATGGGGATCTTCAATTGAATCAAGCATTAAGATAAATGGTTCTTTTCCTTCTTGGTCAAACTTATCTAAGAGTTCATCTAAATCAGCATATTCAAATGGAGCTACAGTTAAGACCAAGCCTTGGTGATTTTCATGGTTAACCATTTGATCCAACTTATTTTTAGGAGCATTTTGAACAACTAGATTTTTTTTACGTGCTAATTGATAAACTTGATTAGCAAATTCTTCCTGAACGCCATTTTGTAAAAATACTTTATTAATTAAGTTAGCATCCTGTGTTTTTAAAAAATCAATGCCAGCATGACGTCCATATACAAATTCATCATTATTTGAACTCATAATTATCTAGTCCTCCTTGTTCTACTTGGTCAATGCACCATTTTGCAAGTTCATCAACACGTTCTTTTTTACCTAATAAATCTAAGTATCCAAACATCGCTTCAAATCCAGTTGAGAGCTTATAAGTGTTAATTGAAGTGTTTTTTGCATGCGTATGACTTTTAGCATTTCTTCCTCTCTTGAAGGCTGCTAATTCATCTTCATCTAGCATTTCTAAGTCTTGCATTTTAGTAATTAATGCTGCTTGAGCTTTGGCGGAAACATAATGTGTTGCATATCGTTGAAGCATTTGTGGTTTTACAATTCCGCCCTTAACCAAGTGACGTCTGATATAAACCTCATATACTCCATCCCCTAAATAAGCTAAAGTAAGAGGACCTAACCCATCTGGATTAGTATTTTTTTCTGTTAAAATCTTCGGCTTAAGCACGGTGCCACCTCGTTCCTTGTGGAGTATCTTCAATTACAATGCCTTTAGCCTGTAACTCAGCTCTTAAGCGGTCACTTTCAGCCCAATCCTTATTTTTACGTGCTTCATCGCGTTGAGCAATTAATTTTTCAATTTCATCATCATTTTCAGCTTGCTCTTCATTAAAGCTAACTCCAAAAATTTCGAGCCAAGCAATCAATAATTTTTTAGCACGCTTTAAAGCCGGCTTATCCACTTGATCTTTTTGCAAGTGATTATTTAAAGTTGTAGCCAAATCGTACATAATACTCAAAGCATTTTGAACATTAAAATCATCATCCATGGCCTCAATAAATTCAGCTTTTGCTTGTGTTAAATCATCTCTTAAGCCATTATCTTCAAGCGTCTCATTTTCATCATTTAGTCTAGCATCAAGATTACGCAAAGTATTTTGGTAGCGTTTAAGAACAGTTTCAGCTTGTTTTAAGCCATCTTCAGAATAGTTAATTGGACGACGATATTGAACACTAGACATGTAAAAACGTAAAACTTGTGGATCAATTTGCTTTAGAATATCATGCACAGTCACAAAGTTATGGAGTGATTTTGACATTTTTTCTTGTTTCTTACCTACTGTCACAAAACCATTGTGCATCCAGTAATTAACAAATTTTCTACCGGTCTTAGCTTCACTTTGAGCAATCTCATTTTCATGGTGCGGAAATTCCAAATCTTGGCCACCACCATGAATATCAATAGTATCGCCTAAGTACTTGGTTGACATTACTGAACATTCAATATGCCAGCCTGGACGTCCCTTTCCCCATGGCGAATCCCAAGCAATTTCATCCTCTTCTTTTTGAGCCTTCCATAAGGCAAAGTCAATTGGATCTTCTTTCTTACTTTGTTCTTCTTCATTAATATGCTCAGAAGCACCTTCTTCAAGTTCAGCAATATTTTGATCGCTTAGTTGACCATAGTTAGGGAATTTTCTAGCACGGTAATATACATCCCCATCAACTTCATAAGCAAAGCCTTTATCAATTAAATCTTGAACAAAGTCGATAATTTCTTTAATTTCATGAGTTGCGCGTGGATGAAGAGTAGCTGGCTCAATATTTAATGCTTCGGTATCTTCCATAAAAGCCTTAATGTAGCGCTCAGCAAGCTTTTCGACAGTTGTATGTTCTTTATGGGCCTCATTAATCATCTTATCGTCAACATCGGTGAAGTTAGAAACATAATTCACATCATAGCCTCGATACTCAAAATATCGACGAATTGTATCAAACGCAATCACACTGCGGGCATTTCCAATATGAATATAATTATAAACAGTTGGTCCACAAACGTACATGCTTACTTTTCCAGCTACTAATGGCTTAAACTCTTCTTTTTTTCGAGTTAAAGTGTTAAAGACCTTCATGATCATTCCTCTTTCATTTAAGACATTCTTTCATAACTATTCTAACAAAAAAAGCTACGCTTTCACGTAGCTTTAACTGTATTAAATAATTAAAGACCTAAATCACTTAATTGCTTTAAAGTTAAGTCAATGTGCTTGTTAACTTTTTCCTTACCCATTAACTCAATAGCTTCACCAATACCAGGTCCAACCATTGAACGAGTAGCAGCAATTCTAATTGGCATAAATAATTTTCTACCCTTTACGCCAGTTTCACGACGAGTAGCTTGAATTGCGTTCATAGCTTGTACAGCAGTAAAGCGAGGAACAGCATTTAATTGCTTCTTGAATTCTTCAATTACAGGACGAGCATCGTCTTTCTTGATTTCTTCAATTTCTGCATCAGATAATTCTGGAGCTTCTTCAAAGAAGATCTTAGCAATATCTACAATTTGCTTAGTATAAGACATTTGTACAGCGTAAATATTTACTAATTGACGAACCCATTCCATCTTTTCTGGTGAAATTTCTTTATCAACTAAACCTGCTTCTTGTAAGTTATTCAAAGCAAGATCTAATAAAAGATCACGGTCTGCCTTCTTAACGTATTGGTTGTTAATCCATTCAAGTTTCTTTTGGTCAAAGGCAGCTGGTGACTTAGATAAACGCTTAGGATCAAATGACTTAATTAATTCTCTTTGTGAGAAAATTTCACTTTCACCAACAGGAGACCAGCCAAGTAAGGTAATAAAGTTGAACATTGCGTCTGGTAAGTAACCAAGGTCACGGTATTGTTCAATAAATTGAAGAACTGATTCATCACGCTTAGAAAGTTTTTTACCAGTTTCAGAGTTAATGATCAAAGTCATGTGACCAAACTTAGGTGGTTCCCAGCCAAGTGCTTCATAAACAACTAATTGCTTAGGAGTGTTAGCTACGTGGTCGTCCCCTCTAAGAACGTGAGTAATTTCCATTAAGTGGTCATCAATTACAACGGCGAAGTTGTAGGTTGGCATACCATCACGTTTTTGAATAACGAAGTCACCACCGATAGTATCTGATTCAAATGATACCTTACCCTTAACCATATCTTCCCAAGCATAAGTTCTATTTTCAGGAATGTGGATACGAACAACTGGCTTTAAGCCTTTTGCTTCTGCAGCTGCTTGAGCTTCTTTAATTTCATCAGCGGTCATGCCTTCATATTCATAAGTGTAGTGAGGAGCAATTCCCATTGCACGTTGTTCTTCACGTTGTGCTTCAAGTTCTTCCTCAGTCTTGTATGAATAGTAAGCTTTACCTTCATCAATTAATTGTTGAATATATTTATTGTAAATGTCTTTACGCTCTGATTGGCGGTAAGGGCCAAAGTCGCCACCCTTATCAGGACCTTCATCCCAGTCAATACCTAACCAGTGCAAGTTTTCCATTTGGGACTTAGAACCACCTTCAACGTTACGTTTTTGGTCCGTATCTTCAATTCTTAAGACCATTGTCCCTTTATTGTGACGTGCAAATAGATAGTTAAATAATGCAGTACGTGCGTTACCAATGTGCAAGTGACCTGTTGGACTTGGTGCGTAACGAACGCGGATTTTTTGTTTTGCCAAAATTAAAGCGCCTCTTTCAAAATTTATTAAAATTCATCCATTTAAGTGTAACTTTTAACGAGCAAAAGTTCAATCTCTCTGCTAGTTAAAAACAAGTTTTAAAGCTTGTGGTAAACTTGCTACTCCAATTACTTCGATCTCAGAGTTATTCTTAAGGTCCTGGTTTAAGTTGTTTTTAGGGATAAAAATCCTCTTAAAGCCTACTTTTGCAGCCTCTTTAACTCTAGCTTCAATTTGATTAACTCTTCTAATTTCACCAGTTAAGCCAACTTCACCTACAAAGCAATCAGTCGAAGAAATTTCTTTATTTTTGTAACTTGAAGCAACCGCCATACAAATTGCAAGATCAATTGCTGGTTCATTTAATTTAATCCCACCAGTTGCAGTTAGAAAAGCATCTTGATTTTGAAGCATTAAGTTGCCTCTTTTTTCTAAAACTGCCAATAAAAGTGCTACTCGATTAAAATCTAATCCTGAAGTTGTTCTTTTTGCATATCCGAATGCTGTTGGGGTTACTAAAGCTTGGATATCCGCAAGAAGCGGCCGCGTTCCTTCAAGTGAAACGACAACTGAAGATCCAGTCGAATTAGGTAAGCGTTCGTCTAAGAAAATAGCTGAAGGATTACTTACTTCTGCTAACCCTTCATTTTTCATCTCAAACATTCCAATTTCATTAGCTGCGCCAAAACGATTCTTGACTGATCTTAAAATTCGATATGAGTGGTGCCCATCTCCTTCAAAGTAAAGGACGGTATCAACCATATGTTCCATAATCTTGGGACCAGCAATTGCTCCTTCTTTAGTTACATGCCCAATAACAAAAGTAGTTATTTGTTCATTTTTAGCAATTTTCATTAATTCACTTGTTACTTCACGTACTTGAGAAGCAGATCCAACCATTGAATCAAGTGAAGGTTCGTTCATTGTTTGAATAGAGTCAATTACCAAAAAATCTGGCTTAATTTCATCAATCTGGTCACGAATATTCTGCATATTTGTTTCTGGATAAAGCAAAATTCCGCTATCGCTTACTCCTAGTCGATCTGCTCGCATCTTTATTTGACTCGCAGACTCTTCTCCTGAAACATATAAGACGCTATGTTCTTTAGCTAAAGCACCAGTAATTTGAAGCATTAAGGTTGATTTTCCAATTCCTGGATCTCCTCCAATTAAAACTAAAGATCCTGGAACAATCCCTCCTCCTAAAACTCGATTTAATTCTTCAAAAGGAGTCACAATTCTTTTTTCTTTCTCAGCTTTTACTTCAGTTAACTTTACTGGATCATTATTTCCAATTTTAGTCATCAACCGGCTTGCAGTTGCCTTAGTTGATACTTTTTTAATTTCCTGTGTCTCTTCTTCAAATTGATTCCAAGCACCACAATTGGGACATCTCCCAAGATAGGAAGCAGAAATATATCCACAATTACGACACTTATAACGAGTTTTAACTTTTGCCATTAGTCATCATTCCTTGTTCCAGACGAACCAAATCCTCCAAGACGCTGTCTTTGAACTGGATCATCATTATCTGCTTTTAAGTAAGGCATAAAAATTCCTTGTCCAATTCGTTCACCCTTTTTGATCTTTAGTGGACGAACGCCGTAATTAATTAATTGGAAGTAAATTTCACCTTCGTTTTTTTCATTATTATAGTAGTCACTGTCAATTACACCGATCCCATTTGGCAAAGTAACGTTTCGCTTATAAGTATTAGAAGAGCGGTTAGCTAAAATTAGAACTTCATCCTCTGGCATGTATGCCTTAATTCCAGTGGGTACTAAAAAAGGTTTTAATACTTTTTCAGCTAATTCTAGATCGTGTTCATTCAATTCATGACCATTTCTAATTAGCCTAAAAATTCGAACAAAGTTCATACACCAAATTGATGGCAAAACTATATCTTGTGCACATTCAAAGTCATAGCCTGCACTCGCAATTGTTTGGCGTTGAGGCAGGTGGAGGCCTGCATTACGGTATTTAGATACTATTTCAAAACCACGTTTTTTCATTTTTACCCTCTCTTACATTCGCTTAGACCTATATTTTACGTTAATTTATTATACTTGTCCTACTTATATATACGAAAAAAACACTTATTTTTTGGGCCAATAAGTGCTTTATTTTTTATCATACTTTATTAACTGGAATATAAACTTGAGCGTCATTTGGTAAAACATAATTTACATTATTATAGCCATTCCAGTTAGTTTGCATATCATTCATTTTGGTTTGAATATTATTAACTTTAACCTTTGTTAATCCTAGTGCTTGACGGGTATTATCTGACAAACGCTGCATTTCCCGATTTGGAGCTATTTGAAAACTAAAATTATCAATTGTCGCATTTTTTCCCTTGTAAATGATCACTCTGAGTATTGGATAATGCCCCATGATAGTTCTTATATAGAGTCATTAAATCATCTAAAGGTAAATCAGTCCGAACATTATCTTTGGCCGTATCGAGTAAAGAATTCATTTGCATAAATTTTTTGATTTATTAACTTTTGTCAGAGCACTAAGCAGAACCTGCTGTCCTCGTTTTTGACAGCCGTAGTCATTATCAGGATCATCATATCTCATTCTACTGTAGCCTAAAGCCTCGCTGCCATTTAAATACTGTTTTCCCTTAGGATATGTATGTCCTTCATACTTAAAAGCAAAAGGATTATTAACAGTAACGCCGCCAACAGCGTCTACGGTCTTTTCTAATCCACCCATATTAACCAAGGCATAATAATCAACAGGAACATCTAGTAATTCATGAACCTGCTTTTTTATTTCTCTAGGTCCGCCTAAAGCATAGGCTGCATTAATTTTGGTATATTCTACCTTATTTTTAGTTTCAACCCTTACTAATGTATCTCGAGGAATAGCAGTTGTAGTTAAAGTTTGCTTTTTAGGATTAACAGTAATTAATTCCAAGGTATCTGTATTTCCAGCATAACTAGTTCCTCGTCCTAAGGCTCCCACATCAGTACCTAATACCAAGATTGAAAATGGCTTTCCTTGTTTTAATTGCTGACGACTGGCTAAAGAATGATTAGTAGAAATAGTATCAGCCGTCGATTGAATTTTTTGGTATTCATAACCAAAAATTCCTAAAATCGCTACTATTAAGATCCCAACTATTGAGAAAAATAAATATTTTTTCTTGAGTTTCATATTTTTTCCTCCAAATTCCGTGATCAGAATAACAAAAAGAAGCATCTAATTATCTCTTTTATCTATTTTTTTAATAAAGCTTTAGGCTAATAAAAAAATTATTTATATCATATTTAAATTTTAAATACCGTGACTAGACATAACTCTTTATTTTAAGCTAAAATATAATTAAGTTTTTTTTAATTAAGGAGGATCTTATGAGCAAAGAAATTACAAACGATCTTATTAATAATTTCGAAAATGACTTTAACTCAAGTAAAGCTAACAAAATTGCGGCTCGTGCTGCTCAAGAAAATGGTATTTTTAAAGCTAGTCAAAATCTACAAACTAAGATTGACTTAGACCCAACTTTTTCAATTGAAATTGATACTGGCAAAGTTGCTAACCAAAAACAATCTGGTCGCTGCTGGATGTTCAGTGCTTTAAACACAATGCGTCATTCAATTCAAAAGAACTTCAAAATTAAGGACTTTGAATTATCTCAAAATTACACTAACTTCTGGGACAAATTTGAAAAGTCAAACTGGTTCTTCGAAAATGTGATTGCTACTGCTGATAAAGACTTAGGCGATCGTAAAGTTGCTTTCCTATTTGCAACCCCACAACAAGACGGTGGTCAATGGGATATGCTTTGCGGAATAATTGAAAAATATGGTATTGTTCCAAAGAAAGTTTACCCAGAAACTGCTAATGCAATTAATTCAAGTGCTTTAAATGATACTTTAAATACACTTCTTAGAAAAGATGGTCTTGAATTACGTAAGATGGTTCAAGATGGAAAGAGTGAAGAAGAAGTTCAAGAACGCAAAAACGAAATGCTTAAAGAAGTTTACCGTATTTTAGCTATTTCTCTTGGTGTTCCACCTAAAACTTTTGACTTTGAATACAAAGATGATGATGGTAACTACCATAGAGATGCTGCCTTAAGTCCACAAGACTTCTTTAAAAAGTATGTTGGTTGGGACTTAAGTGAATATATTTCCACAATTAATGCACCGACTAAAGACAAGCCTTTCCATAAAGTATTTTCTGTTGAATACTTAGGAAATGTGGAAGGTGGCCGTCAAGTACGTCACTTGAACTTACCAATTGATGAAATGAAAGATTTGATTATCACTCAACTTAAAAACGGTGAAGTTGTTTGGTTTGGATCAAACGTTGTTAAAGATTCCGAACGTCAAGCCGGCTTACTTGATACTGAATTATACAAGCGTGACGACTTATTTGACGTTGACTTTGACATGTCTAAAGCTGACATGCTTGATTCAGGCGAAAGCATGATGGACCACGCAATGGTTATTACAGGTGTTGATTTAGTCGATGGCAAGCCAACTAAGTGGAAGATTGAAAATTCTTGGGGTGAAAAGCCTGGATTTAAGGGTTACTTTATAATGAGTGACAGCTGGTTCGATAAATTTGTTTACCAAGCAGTTATCAACAAGAAATACCTTAGTGATGACTTGAAGAAGGCTTTTGAAGAAGGCAGTAAAGATCCAATTCAATTACTTCCTTGGGATCCAATGGGTGCTTTAGCTAATAATTATTAGAAATAAAAAATCATTCAGAATGCAACATAAAGCAAACTGAATGATTTTTTATTTTATCTATCTTTCATATCTAAAAATATAAAATTAATTTCTTTCACTACAGCTTTCTCTCTTACTTTATAATAATAGCAGTCATTAAGTAAAAAAGGATCTCATACAATGCCTAACATATTAACAAAACGTGTTTCAATGATTGAATTATTTTATGATCTTGTGTTTGCTTATATGATCTCGCAAGCAACCAGTTTGATTCATCATTTACAGCACGGAACTATTTCGCCTGTTTCATTTTTGATCTTTGCAGTTATCGTGATTGTCTTCATTAATTCTTGGATGGTTCAATCCGTTTTTACTAACCGCTATGGATCATCGAGTTGGACAGATATTACTTTTACTTTATTGATATGATGATTTTGCTATATATGTCCAACTCTTTTAGCAATACTAGTTCAAAAGATTTAACTACTTTCTTCCTGGCTGCTAGTTTACTATCTTTTACCCTCTTTCTTCAGTATCTAATTGTTTTCTTTAAATCGTCTAATTCAAACGATAAGAATATTGCTAAAGCCTTTTGCAGCATTTTAATCTTTAGAACTCTTGCCTTATTAGTCGTTGGTCTTTCTAACACAAGCCTGGGTCGACTAGTTTATGTCCAAATGGCTGGAATGACTATTATTGCATATCTATTCAAATTAATTCCAAACGTAGAAGAATTTGTAATTTTACTAACACAGTGTGTCACTGTTCTATATCTCTTCTACTACATTCTAATGTTTGTCGCATTCTTACGTTTACGTTACCAACAACCTAACCGTCCTCGTTCATTTAAAGTACCTAGTGGTAAAGTAGGAGCTTGGATTATTGCCGGTGTTGGCCTCATTTTATCAATTTTCGGTATCGTTCTTGCCTTTTATCCACCAGCACAAGTTAAGACAGAAGTCGGATCTCCAGTAACTTATATAATTGTTATTGCAGTTTTAGTTGCGGTTGTATTACTTACCTGTTTAGGACTTTATCTTCTTTCTAAAAAGCATCCAAATTGAGTAAATCCAAAAAAAGAATTTGCTCCCTTTACTTGGGAAATTGAAGGATTACCAAAGCCTGAAAAAGTTATATCAAATATTCCTACTGTATTAATGTCTAAAAATCAGAATCCAATGGGGATGCCGATTAAGCGCCCATATAAACCTGATCAACAAGTAGCTAAATCAGTAGTTGATGCGGATAAACGGAATGAGTCAGTTGAAGAGAATCAAAGCTAATTTATAGTAGACTCAAAATATATTTCTATCCTGTTGATGAATATTTCTTATATTTCATCAACAGGATTTTTTTGTTTAAAAACCTTGCTTAACTTTAACTAATGAGATGAAAAAAGGAATCAAACAGCTCTTTGATATGAGCCCAAAAATTAGAATATATTATTAAACTGTTTGATTTAAAACCATATTTCGATATTGAATCGGAGTATGTTTTTTTATTGAGCTCTTAATTCTAAAATTATTATAGTAATAAATATACTCTTTGATTGCATCTTCTAGTTCATCTAAATTCTTAAAATTTTTTCAAAGCCATACCACATTTCTCGCTTTAAGATACCAAAAAATCCTTCCATTAATCCATCATCTAATGAATTACCTTTTCTAGACATTGATTGCTCAATACCATGATCTGTAAGCCGTTTTTGAAAGGTAGAATGTTGATATTGCCATCCTTGATCAGTATGAAAAATAAGACCATTTAAAGCAGGATGAGCTTTATAGGCTAGGTCAAGCATGATCATTACTTGTTCTAAAACTGGACGGCGACTTAATGTATAAGAAATTATCTCATGGGTACACCCATCCATAATTGGTGATAAATATAATTTTTCGCCGTTTAAATGAAACTCAGTTATATCTGAATACCACTTTCTATCTGGTAAAATGGCTAAAAAATTGCGACATATCAAATTAGGTTTGATTTCACCTACAGTTCCTCGATAAATTGAATATCTTTTTCTACGTCTAAGGGCAATACCAAATAAATGCATCTTTTTCATCAGACGCTTTACTTTCTTATGATTGATTTTAATTCCTTCAATGTGCAATTGAGCTGTAATTCTTCTATAGCCGTAGCGATGTTTATGTTCCTCAAATATTTCTTTGATACGTTTCATGATCTGATGATTTTTTGAATCTTTATCATTTTGTTTTAGAACATAGTAATAATTACTTTTAGATAGGTGAGGTAAGTCAGGATTAGAATTGATTACATTTAATATGAAACTGACGGTTACATGAAGTTCTTGCCTTAGTTCAGTAACCACCTGAGCTATTTCTGGTGCTTTTGGTTTTTTCTTTTGGAAACTAAGGCGCTCAATTTTTTACAAATTCGTTTTCGACAGTAAGCTTGAGATTCTGTTGTTTTAAGTCTTTTACTTGTTTTTGTAGTTCTTTGATTTGTCGGTCTTTGCTTTTCATGATGTGGTCTGCCTTTCTTATGATTAATGAAACTTGATTCGCTGGTTCATCGTTAATCAATATTCTTTTAATGGCAGTTTTCTTAAATTCTACTGAATAAGAAGAATATGATTTATTCAAGATTTTTAAGCCGTGAAGGTCTATTAGACGGATTAAATAATATAAATTGTCAGGTCTTACTCTATATTCTCTACCTAGTTGAGATAGTGATTTATGATAATGTTTCCAATTATTGTAGATGTCAATTGTGTCTTGCTTAGATAATTTAGACATAATAAAAACCTCGAAATTCTTGTCCGAATTTCGGGGTTCATATCAATTTTCTTAGCTGCTTAATTCCTTCTTAAAACTATCCATCAACAGGATTTCTTATAGAATGTCAAGTATTGTCAAAAAGAAAAAAAGTGTATACTAAACATAACCCCAAAAGACTAGTCTTTTGGCAGTTTTCTGCTTATTATATGCTAAGCATTAATTAATGAATCGCCTTAGAATAATTATAAAATTGATGTGTGTGAACCAAATTTATAATGGTACGATTCAAATGATTAGCACATGCAATTAAAGCTACCTTGTCATGCTTATTGAAAGGTGGCTTTTTTAATTTGTAATAATAATTAATTAAATGGTTTTGTATTCTTCCTTGGTTTCTTAACATGCTCCGAATCATATCGGTCTCAACAACTCTACCTTGACTACTACCTCGGCGATTAATAGTATCATTTTTTTAATATTTTCCGGACTGATATCTATTTAGATCAAGTCCTAAAAACACATTGAGTTGCTTATAATTATCAAAGCGAGAGATATCTCCTGCAAAGCCCAATAATAAAGCACTATTTAGCTGACCAGCTCCAGGAATACTAGAGATAAATTTAAAATTATCCAAAGAAGCAGCTGTTTTAATCAATTTATTTTGAATATAAGCTATTTCCTTATTGTAGTTTTCTATCTCATCACAATATTCTGAAATAATTTCAACTTCTAGAGAATCTGCTGGAACAGCAGGATAAGAGTTTTTAGCCGTTAACCAAACTTGAGCACAATAATTCTGAATTACATCCTTGTGTATTCGCTTATTAACTGCCTGATAAACCCTGTTAGTCATCTCCTTAAGAGTTAGTCCTACCAAAAAATCAGGATGACAATACATTCTAAACATTTGAAGAGCCAAAACTGCATAAGCATTTTTAAAAATTTGATTTAATTCTGGAAAAGTAATTTCCAATCCAGACCGAAGAAAATTGATTATTCTAGTTCTACACTTAATAAGTTGTCTGTATCTCAAAGACAAAATCCGCAATGAATCATATGGCTAAGTAGATTGCTTATTACAATGATTCTTTATTTCTGACAATTGCGTTGCACCTAATAACGCTAATTTAAAAGAATCATTCTTATCAGTTTTATTTCGTCTTAAAGAAGCCATTCTTAATTTGGCTTCTAAGAGATTTAGTTCATAAAATCGAACCTTTTTACTTTTTAGATAAGCAGTTAATTGTGCTGAATAAACACCTGTAGTTTCAAATATTATTACAGTATCAGACTTAATGTACGAATTTAATATTTGAAAACCACTTTTATTATGTTCGAATTTAAAAGTTACTTTTTCCACTTCTTTTGATATCAAGGTCGCATGATTTTTACCTTGACTAACATCAATACCAATAATATTCACCTAATCACCTCATTTTAAATTAATTGAGGCAAATATTTATTTTTAGCTTAATTTCTTGATTATACGATCTCTCAGATCCACACCCTTAATCTAGTTTTATTAAAAATAAATATTAATGGGCCCGTTTGACAATCGAATTTAACATTCCTTTCTGTTGTCGACCTCAACCTCAATCTAAGTATAAGAAAAAAGGTAGATAAAAACATCGTCATGTTTCTATCTACCTTTATACTTTAGGGTGTTTGACAAAGAGCCTTTTTTATTACCAAATATGTAGCAAACGTGTGGGATCAATCTTACTTAAATTAAATTGATGAACATGCTGGTGTTCATTCTCTGGAAATTCTTTTACAAAATCAGCAATATTATATAGCCCAGTTGAATAAGACCAAACTCCCTTTACTTTTCGAATAGGATCTAACATTTCATTTCGAATTGGATATGCAGAAATTAAAAAGTGCTTATGGTGAAATTTAAATACAAAATATGGAAGCCTAAATTTTTCGATTACTTCTTCTCTAGTTTTACCTAAAGTTATAACGTTTCTATATGTTCCGTATTTCTTAGTAAATTCATCATTAAAAGAAAAGTAAAAGTTAGAAATATGCACATGTGGAAAATCTTCTGGTCTTACCTTATCTGGTACACAAATCACATGTGAATACTGATCTAAATTCTTTTCTTTTTGACTTAAGGCCCGTTCCATTCCATTCGGTAAAATTGAATAAGCCCAAGACGGAACTTCCGGATGAGCTTTATATTGCTCATACATCATTTTAATTACGTCAGGTTTCACCCAATCATAGTGCATTCTAACCTGATTACGCTGCAGTAAGCTTTCTAAAGTGTTATTTTGCATTAAATCGACTACAAATAATTCATAGCGATATTTTTCAACCCATGGACGAAAATGTTCAATTTTATCTGGCGTGATATGAGTTCCATCAACAATGATAGTTTCTCCATAGGCCATCTTATGCTGTACCAAATTATCAACCATTTGCTCTGTACGTACAGTAACATGACGTGGAATAACTTGATGCAGGTGATCTGTACTTTCCTCATAATAAACCGTCAAATCAGCTAATAGCAGCCTAATTTCATCACGAGAAATAGCGTAAGGCTGCAAGTGGTGACGAGCAATAAAGGAAGATTTTCCAGATCCAGGTGCTCCTCTTAGTAAAAATATTTTACGCATTATTTTCTCCTACTCTACAAGAATTTGTTCAAATATACTCGTAAAAAATTTTACCATAAAAATACCTATACAAACTATTAAAAAAAGAGTAGACTAGTCGGCTACTCAATCAATGTAGAATTTCTTTCTTTATAATATGCAAATTAGTATCAAAAGTATAAACAATTGGCTCTGCATTGGGCACCTCTACTTTTACAATATCCTCATTACTGATATCTTCAATTTTTTTAATCAAGGCACGTAAACTTGAGCCATGGGCTACAACCAATTGATCATGACCTGCCATTAATTCAGGTGCAATATGATCCCAAAAATAAGGCATTAATCTCTCCTGCGTTTGATGTAGACTTTCTCCTTGGGGCATTAGACGCATATCATACTTTTGATATCTACGATCTTGCACGGGCTGCGTTAATAAAGGGGGCACACTGTCAAAACCACGTCTCCATTCTAAGACTTGCTTAGTACCAAAAATTTTCTTTGAAACATCCTTATTAATACCGCGAAGTGCTCCATAGTGACGCTCATTTAAACGCCAAGTCTTAGTAATAGGTAAATATAAAAAGCTGCAAACATCCGCAATAATATTAGCTGTCATAATTGCACGCGATAAGACAGAAGTATGAATATGCGTTGGCACAAATCTGGCTATTTTTTCCACCTTAAGACCTGCATTTTTTGCCTGTTCAATCCCCTTTTTACTTAAAGGCACATCATTCCAGCCCGTATAAACATTGTCACGATTAGCTATACTTTCACCATGCCTAACTAAAACTAATTTGGCCAACTTTCTTCTCACCTACTTCATTTAAATCATAAAAAACAAAACAATTCCGGTAATGGTAAAAACGACTCCTAATATTGTAAAGGAAATGATATCAGCTTTACTATCAGATGGAATACCAGTAAGCAATTTTTTTGTTCCATTAATAGAATCACTTTGAATTTCTTTCGTTGCTACTTTATGTTTTTGATAACGATTGTAGGCAGTGTATAAATCCCATAATCCAATTAATAAAACTATGACTGCAACCCAAATATTTACCTTCATTTTATTTATCATCCTTGTGTATGCTTGTGCCATTTACTTTTTGGTCTAAGTTTCGAACTGCTTTCTTAAAAGCTTTAACCGAATTCTGATAAGCTTTGCCACCGTTTTGTTTCAAAAAATCCCCAGCTTGTTGTCCTTTTTCAGTTAAGTGGTCTTTGATATCGGGCCAATCATTTTCAGCAAAATCTTTAAATTGGTCTGTAGCTTTCTTTTGATAATTTTTTAGATTTTCTTTTAGATCATTAGTATCGAATTTCATTTTTTCTCCTTAAAATAAAAGGCTTTGCCCCTATTTTACCAAATAGCAGCAAAACCAGATTAACTAATCTTCTTTATCATCAAAAATCATTTTATCACTAATTCCACGTGTGCATTCTGCTTGAAGTGTCACATGGTTAATTCCAAGCGGCTTTAATTTTTTTGCAATTTCTGTGTATATCTTTTCTAATTGCACAGCATCTAAATTTTTATCCACATTAATATGTGCATCTAACATCGTCACATTATCTGAATATTGCCAAACATGCACATGGTGAATGTTATTCACATGTGGACAAGATAAAACTAATTCATTTATCTTATTTAAATCAATGCTAGGATTCGTTTCCATTAAAATATTAGCTGCTTTAATAGTAACTTCATAAGCTTCTTTAAGTAAAAAGACAGAAGCTGCTATCGTTAAGAATGGATCGACCCAGTAAATTTTCCAAATTGAAATCACAATCGCTCCAATTACAACTGCTACACTAGTTATTGCATCTGAAAGCATATTTAAAAATGTAGCTTTTGCATTAAGACTCGTCTTAGCTTCCTTCATAACTACTAGCATAGAAATTAGGTTAGCAGCTAAGCCAATTAAAGAAACAATTAACATGATTTTTCCTTTAATCGGTTCTGGATGACTAAAGCGTTGAATTCCTTCGATAAATAAATAAATACTGATTACTATTAAAATTATCCCATTAGTAAAAGCTGCTAGTATTTCCGCTCGATCATAGCCAAAAGTCTTGCTATTATTTCGCTTTCTCTTAGCAATTAAATTAGCAACAAAGGCTAAAATAATTGATCCAACATCGCTTAAATTATGTACGGCATCCGAAAGCAGAGCAAGTGAGCCTGAAACTGCTCCACCGATAAATTCCGCAATTGTAATAATAATATTTAATAAAGTTACCCAAAAATAACGTAGTGATGATTTATTCTTCATATTTTTTCTCCATAAATATATCGAATTTGGTATACTTATTACAGAAAGTAATAATATTCCATTTTCGATATATTGTCAATAAGAGGTGCTAAATTATGACACAAACAGATACAAATTTAGTCAGTGAAGCAGCCAAAATCTATAAAGTTTTAAGCAATGGTAGACGAATTTCAATTTTATTTTTTTTACGGAATGCTTCAAAAGAAGTCGACGTCTCAACAATTGCCACTACTCTCGACCTTGCGCAGCCGGTTGTATCAAAACAATTAGGTATTTTAGAAAAATACAATTTGGTTAAACATCATAAACATGGAACTCATGTCTTTTATTTTTTAAATGACCCTGACGTTTTATCAATGATTGATGCCATGATTGAACATGTAGAACATACTGCCAAAGAACATCCCACAAACTTATACTAAAAAAGATGCAACTTGATAGCTGCATCTTATAAATTTGGAATGTCAGTGTTTTTTACACCATAATTAATTATTTTAAATTTTCCATTATCATCAATTATTCCACGTGTCACACTGCCATTATCTGGAAAGGGAATATCGTGATCATGTGTAGTTTGATCCCAGTATTTAATTCCCAAAGTCTTAATAAAGTCTCCGTGAGACACAATTAAAACTCGTCCTAGCCCTTTTGTTTCTTCAGCTAGTTGGCTAACAGCTTGGTCCATTCGATTATTGAGGGCTTCTGCATCTTCTGCTAAATGACGTGGATCAGCTTTCTTAGTTGCTTCACGAAAATCATGGATTCCTAGGGTTTGAATGATTTTTACCACATCATTTGTTGGTTTCATCCCTCCAGCTACAGCAACTTTTTCCCAAGTTTCGTCAATATCGTCACCTTCAAAAGTACCAAAGAATACTTCACGAAAAGCTGGAAGTTTTTTTATTTTACCAATCTCAGAAACTTCATTTGTATCAGCAATTAAGTGAACTGTATCAATGGCTCGTTTTAAGTCAGAACTATACATTTTATCAAAATGAACCTGAGATAAATTAGATGCTGTTATTTTTAAGTCATTAATTCCTTTTACAGTTAGTGGAGAATCAGCCCAGCCTTGAACTTTATTCAACTGATTAAACATTGTTTCCCCATGTCTTACTAAATAAACTTCAGTAGCCATTTTTACCCTCTTTTCTTAAATTGTTTCACAAATTTTCTTTCAATTATCTCAATGTTAACAGAATATTGCGTTAATTCAAGTATTTTTAAAAGCAACCCTATATTTAGTGTTTCACAAAATTCTTAGTACAACATATCTTAGTTTTATCTATAGTTATATACGCAATTGTATGTTTATTTTTTTAATCTTTAAATTAAAAAATACTATTTTAATGGGTTAAAATAAAAGTTGTATAGTACTTAATAAAAAGGAGGACTTTTTTATGACAAAAGTTGCTGTTGTCTTCGCAGATGGCTGTGAAGAAGTTGAAGGACTTAGTGTCGTTGATGTACTACGTCGTTTAGATATTGATTGTGACATGGTCGGTCTTGATAAAAAAGAAATTAACGGAGACCATCGTATCTTACTAACCTGTGATAAAGTTGTGGATGATTCACTTTTAGAGTATGACTTAGTAGCTTTTCCAGGTGGAAGAACTGGAGCTTTAAACCTTAGAAACAATGAAAAACTAGCTAAGCTTATGATTCAAAGAAATAAAGAAGGCAAATGGGATGCAGCAATGTGTGCCGCTCCGATTGCTTTAGGTCACTACGGCTTGCTAGAAGGAGCTAACTACACCTGCTATCCTGGCTTTGAAAAAGAAATTGAAAAAGAATGTCCAAACGGCCACTTTAGCACTGATATTACAGTTGTGGATAAAGAACACAAAATCATCACCAGTCGTGGACCAGCTACAGCCTGGGCATACGCTTATACAATTGCTCAAACCTTAGGTTATGACACCAAAGAATTAGAAAAAGCAATGCTTTATGATTATCTAGCCAAAAATATTAATCAAAGCCTCTAGTTAACCACATCGAAAAAGAGACCAGATTTTATATCTGATCTCTTTTTTCGTATATAACAGCTAAAATAAGCAAATAGCTTTTAATCTATCACTTAAATTAAAAGCTTGTGTAGTTAATATCAAGCTTACGGTCTTGTCTCAGCACTGCACTACACTTAATTACAATTAATTTTTCTCTAAGCACTTATTATACTTAATGTAATATCTTTTATTTTAGATTAAACTAATTTATTTTATAAACGTGCGATTTGATAGCCATTTCTTAAAAAATGCTCCATTTCTTCTGGTTCTCTACCAGTTAAGCGATGAAAGTCATCAGATGTTGCACTAAGAAGTCCCTTAGCTCCTCCAGCATACATTGATGCAAGTTCTTTTCCATCGCCTTCAGCAGCATAAATCTTTGCAAATTCATCAGTTGTTACAGGTGCATAGCCAATTTTATGGTCAGTGATTCGAGACATAATATATGATAATTCAACCATATTATAATTTTTATCCATACTTAACAGATAAGTTTGCCCTTGATCTCGCATTACTGGTTGCATGGCTAAACAAGCAATTGCATGAGCACTATCATTTCTTGTAATAAAGGATAATGGTTCGGCCCCAACTGGATAAATAATATTTTTTCGTTTAATTAGTTCTTCTAGATATGGGACCAGTGGATCCGCATACAAACTATTTTTTATAATACTGTATTCAATTCCTGAGCTAGCAAGTCTTCTTGGTACATATGCATAAAATGGAGACATTACAAATGGATTATTTTCTTGATCTGCAAAAAAACTTACAAAAATCAATTTAGATTTAGCTTCTTTTACAACTTGTAAGACATTTTCAAATTCTGTAATTATTTTCTGCAAGTTATAAGTAATGCTGGGGATATAAATTACCAGATCCATGCCAGCAACTGCTTCTTTAAGGGTGTTGATATCAAAATAGTTTAATTTTACTTTTTCTACCGCAAGATCACTAAATTTATTAGTCTTTTTTAAGTTATGGATTCCAACTCGGATATTCGTTTCCGGAGTCATTGTCCTCAGCCAACGAGTAACTTTTTCTCCTAAATTGCCTGTTGCGCCTGTAATTAAGTATTTCATATAAATAACATAGAACCTTTCTTAAGATTAACTTTCTATATTATTATAGTTCAAAACCTTTAGAAATTCTTAATGTTAGTTTAAATATATAGTTTTAGTTATTGGGCTATTTATTATAAGTTATTGAATTTTAAGCATATAGTAAAAAAGACATCCCTTTCGAGATGTCTTTTGCACAAAACGTAATATAAAATATTAACGCTTTGAGAATTGTGAAGCTTTGCGGGCTTTCTTCAAACCTGGCTTCTTTCTTTCCTTCATTCTTGGGTCACGAGTTAACATGCCAGCCTTCTTAAGAGGACCACGGAAATCTGGGTCAACTTCAAGAAGTGCACGTGCAATACCTAAACGAATTGCACCAGCTTGTCCTGAGAAACCACCACCGTTAACGTTAACTAAAATGTCGTATTGACCTTCAGTTTCAGTTAATGCTAATGGTTGCTTCATATCTTGAACCAAGTTAGGGTATGGAATGTACTTAGTTACGTCTTCTTTGTTAATGGTAATTTGACCGTTACCTGGTACTAAACGTACGCGGGCAACAGAATCTTTACGACGACCAGTTCCAGCGTAAGCTGCTTGTTGTGCCATTATTTAAAACCTCCTAGATTAATTCGTTGATGTCTAACTTTTCAGGCTTTTGTGCTGCGTGTTCGTGGTCTTCACCAGCGTAAACATGCATCTTCATGAATTCTTGGTGACCAAGAGTATTCTTTGGCAACATGCCTTTTACAGATAATTCAACTAATCTTACTGGGTTCTTAGCTAATAATTCACCGGCAGGAGTAGCTCTTAAGCCACCACGGTAATCTGAGTGGCGGTAGTAGATCTTATCAGTTGCTTTTTTACCAGTCAACTTCAATTTAGCTGCGTTAACAACAATAACATAATCACCAGTATCAACATTTGGTGTATATTGAGGCTTATTCTTACCTCTTAAAATTGATGCTACAGCAGTTGATAAACGACCAAGTGAAACATCAGTCGCATCGATAACATACCACTTACGTTTAATATCACTAGTTTTAGCTAATGGGGTAGTACGCACTTTAAATTCCTCCGTTTTTCTTCTGTTTGACAAACAATAAGTTTCCGGGGCCTATCGTGGACAAACATACGTATACTAATTTACGTCGTTTTGCCTGAAAAGTCAATCCTTTTTAAGGTCCAAACGATATTTTTTAGGAATATTTTCATAAAAAACATGTTGTAAATATAATCCACTGGCTGGTGCAGTAGTTCGAACTTCTTGTCGGTCTTTTGTCTTTAAAACTCTTGGTATATCATCAACAGGTCTTTTTTGATTGCCTATTTCTAATAGAGTTCCAACTAGAATTCTTACCATGTTATATAAAAAGCCATTTCCAATAAAATCAAAAATGATCTGCTTTTTATCCGGGTCTGGCGTAATATTCACATAGTAAATTGTTCGCACCTTATCCACAATTTGTCCACCGCTAGCAGCAAAACTAGTAAAATCGTGTTCACCAATCAAATCTCTAGCTGCCTGCTGCATTAATGAAATATCTAAAGGATATGGATAGTGGCCTGTATAAAAACGATTAAAAGGGTCTGTAAAACGATGTTGATCCACTACATATCGATACCATTTTCCTTTAGTTGAATATTGAACATGAAAATCTTCATCAACAATTTCACTTTCAAAAAAAACTGTGTCAATCGGCATGAGGGCATTTAAGGCAAGCATCATATTTTTAGCTGGGATTTCTTTTCCCGGATAGTCAAAGTGAATAACTTGTCCTTTAGCATGAACACCAGCATCAGTTCTTCCAGATCCGTGCACTACCACTCTTTTTCCTTTAGTCATCTTTTTTAATGCTTCTTCAATCACCCCTTGGACAGTTCGTTCATTCGGTTGAATTTGAAACCCATGAAAAAGATGACCATCATAGGCCATGGTTAATTTATATCTTGTAGTCATTAATTAATACGTCCTTGTAAGTAATAAAATTAGCGTCAATAGCGCGAAATAGCCTAAGTTAATCCAATCATACTTTGACCACTTTAAAACGCGATAGCGGGTTCTTTTTGCCCCTTCTCGATAACCTCTTGCTTCCATAGCCGTAGCCAAATCAATTGCAACAGTTAAGGAACTAATAAATAAGGGAATTAAAATTGGGATAATCGAATGAATTCTCTTAATTAAGCCTCCACTATTAAAATCGGCTCCACGTGCTCTCTGAGCATTCATAATTCGTACTGCTTGGTCTAATAAAGTCGGCACAAAACGAAGAGCAATAGACATTACAAGAGCAATTTGAGCTACTGGAACTTTTAGGTAGCCAAGAGGTTTTAAGATCCATTCCATTCCATCTGCAATTTCTAATGATGTGGTCGTCAGCGTAAGAACTGTCGAAGTCAGAATAATCATTACAAAACGAATAAAGATAAAAATAGAATTCTGAATACCATATTCACTAATGTTGAAAACTCCCCAGTGCCAATAAACTTTTCCACCTGTAGTAAAAAATAATTGCAAAACTGAAGTAAATAGAATTAACCAAATTAATGGCTTTACTCCATCCCAAAATACTTTAGGCTTTAATTTTGTTGCCCAAACAGCAAGTAAAGTAAATATCGATAAAAAGAAGTAGGACAACCAATTATTAGCAAGAAAGATAATAACAATAAATAAAAATGTGGCAATTATCTTTCCTCGAGGGTCCATTTTATAAACAATAGAATTACCAGGAATATAACGTCCAATAATAATTTTACTCATCCATGTCTGCTATACAAAACATAGAAATATGTAGAAGAATACGAATTTTCTACATATCAGAAAGATATATTTTTCCTTTCTTTGTTTCATTTACTGTCGTCTTCACTAGTGTTCTGATATTCCAAATAGGAGTAATCACATTGACCAGCTCTTACAGTTTAAGGGCCTAGCCAGCCCCATTTAATTTTCTTTATTTTGCTAAAGCTAAAAGGTTTAAAACCGCATTTTCATCTCGATCATTACTATAGCCGCACTGATAACAAATATACTCATTATGCTTTGTACCATGCTTTTTATTGCCTTGCAAAGTGATTTTTTCATCACCTTTTTTGACATAACCGCATTTAGCACATCTTTGAGTTGATGGGTATCTTTTATCAGCCAAGATCAATTCTTTGCCATACCAATCACACTTGTAAGTTAAGATCTGCCTGAATTTACTAAATAATGATCGCTGCATACCTTTGGAAGCTACATGTGTCATCATCATTTCTTTGACTGCTAAGTCTTCAACTACAATTTGGTCGTAATTATCCACGAGCTTAGTAGTAAATTTTTGTAACAGATCGTTTTGAATGTTGGCTACTTTGCGATAATCTTTTTGCAGTTTGGTTCTCACTGCAAAATAATTATTTGATTTAATAGCTAACTTACCGTTAACTTCTCTTTTACGTGCTAAGACTCTTTGATAATGTTTGATACGCTTATAAAGCTTTTGCAATTTAGCTGGCAAAACATTGATTTGCCCCTCGGTATAGTTAAAATGACCAACATTAACATCAACTGCTGTCTCTTGATGAGTTTTAGCTTTACTTGAAATCTCTTCTTCATAAGGCAAAGCAGCATAATAGCTCCCTTTTTCTTTGAAGATACTTACTACTTTGACTTCACTCATCTTTAAAGACTCATAACTTACTAGATCAAACCAAGACTCTTTTGAGATGCTTCTTGGTTTATCAAGGCAAAGCTTGCCATTAACAATCTTAGCTCTGTCAGTTTTAAAGCCTTGTCTGGGAGCCTTTTTTGATTTAAAACTAGGTGTTCCCCAATCAGGCTGAGCTTTATCAAAGAAGTTCTTCCAAGCATTCGCCAAGTCTTTAACAGCTAGTTGCAAACATCTAGCAGACAAATCATATTGCCAGTCAGCTTTATTAGCAACTAGTTCATCACGGACTCTGCGTTCATTGGGACTTAGATTATCTTGCTTGTTCAAGCTATGGGCTTCATACATTAATTGCCAAGTTTCAAGTCCTTTATTCCAGCAGTATCGGCGATAGTCGCATAAAGCATCAAGATGCTTTTGCATGGTCTTATTAACTTTTAGCTTAACTACTTGAGTTTTAATCATTGCTTCACCTCCTAAAATACAAACATAAGTTTATCTAAGGAAGGAAAGCAAAACAAGTAAGTATTGAATTAAAGCTTATTTTCCATGTTTAGCTTTCTAAATAAGCCTAATCTTCTATAGATTTCTATATTTTGGTTAACAGTTAATTAGCTCCTTTCTTCTTTAGCTCATTTGCAACTTTACTTACTAACGACTCAATAGTTAGTGGCATCTCTGAAAATTGAAAACCACCTTTTTGTAGCTCCCGGGTTAGTCTACTAGTTGCTGGTTCATCGAGATAATGTTTTTTTACCCACTCCTGATCAGAAAAAATCTCTTGTGGGCAAGCATGTTTTATTAAATGACCATGCTCAAGGACTAACATATCATCTGCATATTCACTAATATCGTCCATATTATGTGAAATTAGAATAACTGTATGGCCAGCTCGTTGGTAATCCTTAAATATCTCAAACATTTGCTTCTGTCCTTCAGGATCTAGTCCAGCTGCAGGTTCATCGAGACATAAAATTTCTGGTTCATATGCCATCACACCTGCAATTGCCACGCGACGCATTTGACCTCCAGAAAGTTCAAAAGGAGATTTATCCATCATATCTTCAGAAAGGCCTACTTTTTTAATCCACTCTACTGCTTGCTCTTTTGCCTTTTGTTCTGAAAAGCCAAAATTAAGTGGACCAAACATCACATCTTTAAGCACAGTTTCTTCAAATAGTTGATTTTCAGGAAATTGAAACACTAAGCCTACTTTTTTTCGAATTGCTTTTAGTGACTTGCTTGAAGTATTTGCATTAATCTGCTCACCCGCTACAGTGATTTCACCCTTACTTGGAAGCAATAAGCCATCAAAATGCTGCATGAGAGTAGACTTTCCACTTCCGGTATGACCAGCAATTGCGACAAATGATCCTTTTTCTATTTTAAAAGATATATCTATCAATCCTTGAGTTTGAAATGGAGTTCCAGATGCATAAACATAATCTACATTTTTGAATTCAATTGACACAAATACTTCACCAACTTTTCCTCACTATTGACTTCTCGAGGGATATGAATTTCTTTTTTTATAAGTTCATTTTTAACCTTATAAAATAAAGGGAGCTCTAATCCAGCACTTTTTATTAAAATCTCGTTTTCAAATATCTCTCTTGGAGAGCCACTAGCCAATAATTTTCCTTTATCTAAAACTAACATCTGGTCTGCTTGTACCGCTTCATTAATATCATGAGTAATAGAAAAGATAGTCAGACCATTTTTATTTTGTAAATCTCGTATAAGGCTAAGAATCTTCATTTTACCTGCTGGATCTAACATACTAGTTGATTCGTCTAAAATTATTAATTTTGGTCCAATCGCTAAAATGCCAGCAATAGCTACTCTTTGCTTTTGACCTCCAGACAAATATTGAGGTTCGCTTTTTTGAAAGTCAAGCATATTCACTTGCTCAAGCACATCATGAACAATAGTCTGCATCTTAGAACGAGAAACTTGACGATTCTCAAGACCAAAAGCTACATCATCTTCTACGGTAGCACCAACAAATTGATTATCAGGATTTTGGAATACAATTCCTACACGGTCTCTAATATTCCACATGGTTTTCTCTGTCAGCTCAATACCATCAACGTTAATTACCGTCCTAGGATTATCATTGGGTAAAAAAATGCCATCCAATAAACGGGCAATTGTTGATTTTCCGCTCCCATTATGACCTACTAAAGTAGTCCACGATCCTCTCGGAATTGAGAAACTAATATCATTTACAGCAGGTGCTTTACTATCTTTATAGGTAAAAGAAAGATGCTTAACCGTTACTATATTATCTTTCATAAATATTCACTGCTCTTTTTCCATAATATGTCATTATATCAATTATATATAAAAAAAGAGCAAAAAAAAATCATCCACAAAGAGGGATGATTTAACATCTAAGCTAGACTAGGCAAAAGCCACCATCATCACGCTTATTCTCGCTTTTGTGAAAGATTTATAAAATAATATTATATTTTACCTAATTAAACTAATTCAATGATTACCATTGGAGCAGCGTCACCCTTACGTGGGTTAGCTAACTTGTACATTCTGGTGTAACCACCATTACGATCTTTGTAACGAGGTGCAATGTCACTGAAAAGTTTTTGAAGTGCTGATTTTACAACAACTGCATCTTTTTCTTCATGAATATCAGCAATTTCATTACGAACAAAAGCAGCTGCCTTTCTTCTAGCACTTAAATCACCGCGTTTACCTAAAGTAATCATTTTTTCGGTAGTTTTGCGGATTTCTTTAGCACGGGTTTCAGTAGTAACAATGCGTTCGTTCATGATCAATTGAGTAGTCATTTCTCTAAGCATTGCTTTTCTGTGTGCACTATCGCGACCTAATTTACGGTATGCCATGAGTTTTCCCTCCTTATTATTCCTACTTAGTCATCTTGACGAAGTGATAGACCAAGATCGGCAAGTTTATTCTTTACTTCTTCTAATGACTTACGTCCTAAGTTACGTACGCGCATCATATCTGCTTCAGATTTATCAGTTAATTCTTGAACAGTATTAATTCCTGCACGTTTCAAGCAGTTATAGGAACGAACAGACAAATCAAGCTCTTCAATCGTCATCTCAAGCTTCTTTTCGTTCTTATCGTCCTCTTTTTCTACCATTACATCATCAAACTGCGCATCCATATCAGTAGACATAAATACTTTGAAGTGTTCTACAAGAATCTTCGCAGCGAAACTAAGGGCATCATTAGGTGTGATTGAACCATCAGTCCAAATTTCTAAAGTTAATTTGTCATAGTCATCTCTCTTACCAACACGAGCACTTTCAACTTGGTAGTTAACTTTTTTGATTGGTGAGAAGAGTGAATCAACGGGGATGACACCAATAGGCATGTCATCTGTCTTGTTTTCACTTGCGGGAACATAACCACGACCAGTCTTGATCGCAACGTTCATATGCAAATGGCCACCATCAGCAATACTACAAATATATTGATCTGGATTTAAGACCTCAATATCAGAGTCGACCTTCAAATCAGCAGCAGTTACAATTGCTGGTCCAGTTACATCGATTTCAGCAATTTTTTCTTCATCTGAGAGTGACTTTAACTCTAGTTTCTTCAAATTAAGAATGATCTTCGTGACGTCTTCTCTAACGCCAGGAATTGTTGAAAATTCATGTAACACACCATCAATCTGAATGTAAGAAAGTGCCGTACCTGGAATAGAAGTAAGTAAAACTCGACGGAGTGAGTTACCTAAAGTAGTCCCGAAACCGCGTTCCAGTGGTTCGACAACAAACTTACCGTATGCCTCCTCTTGGTCTACTACGGTAATATTTGGTTTTTCAAATTCAATCATTACTGGGCCCCTTTCAAAACGTAATGTCCTGCACGCAGGAATAAACTAGACACGACGACGTTTTGGTGGTCTGGAACCGTTGTGCGGCACTGGAGTAACGTCGCGAATAGCAGTGATTTCAAGACCTGCAGCTTGAAGTGCTCTAATAGCAGCTTCACGACCTGCACCTGGGCCTTTAACTGAAACTTCAACATGCTTCATGCCTTGATCCATTGCAGACTTTGCAGCTGCTTCTGCGGCCATTTGAGCAGCAAATGGTGTAGACTTACGACTACCCTTAAAACCTAAAGCACCAGCGGAAGACCATGCGACTGCGTTACCTTGTACATCAGTAATCATGACCAAGGTATTGTTAAACGTAGAATGAATATGAGCAACGCCGCTTTCAACATGCTTCTTTACACGGCGTTTACGTGCTGTTTTCTTTGCAGCCATTAACTTAACCTCCTATTTAATAAATTATTTTCTCTTTGAACCCTTACGAGTACGAGCATTATTCTTGGTATTTTGACCACGAACTGGTAAGCCACGACGGTGACGAATACCACGGTATGAGCCAATTTCAACTAAACGCTTGATGTTAAGGCTAACTTCACGACGAAGATCACCTTCAACACGGTACTTGTCTACTTCGCTACGTAATTTTTCTTGATCTTCTGGAGTCAAGTCATTAGTACGAATGTCTTCAGAAATACCAGCATCTTTACAAATCTTTTTTGCAGTTGGTTCACCAATACCATAGATATAAGTTAATGCGACTACAACTCTTTTATTTCTGGGTAAGTCAACACCAGCAATACGTGCCATTAAATTGCACCTCCTAATAAAAATATCTAACTATTAACCTTGACGTTGTTTGTGCTTAGGGTTTGCAGAGCAAATCACCATAACACGACCATGTCTTTTGATAATCTTGCAATGTTCACACATTGGTTTAACAGATGGTCTAACTTTCATGTTTGCCTCCGTAATTACTTAATAAAACGATACGTAATCCTACCCTTAGTTAAATCATATGGTGATAATTCAACTGTTACTCTATCACCAGGTAAAATTCTAATGTAGTGCATTCTAATTTTACCAGACACATGAGCTAAAATAGTTGCACCATTTTCTAATTCAACTTTAAACATAGCATTAGGTAAGGTATCGACTACCTTACCCTCAACTTCGATGACATCTTCTTTTGCCAAAATTGTTCCTCCACATGAACAAATAGTCACACTTAGGCATTATAACACGGAATTGTAAAAAAACAATAACAGACTAGTCTTTACTTAAAATTTTGTCAATGTCTTCAAATACTTTTTCCGGAGTTTGTTCACCGTTAACAGTTGAAAGAATTCCTTTTTCTTCATAAAAATCACGAAGAGGAGTATTCATTTTCTTGTTAACTTCTAAGCGATTTTTAACAACTTCTGGCTTGTCATCCTCACGTTGGAAAAATTCATGTCCTCCGCAACGATCACAAGTACCTTCTACTTTAGTTGGATTTGAAATCTTATTGTAAGTTGCACCACATTTTTTACAGATGTAACGTGCTGATAAACGTTTGATCAAAACATCTTCATCAACATCAATTGCAATTACATTAGTTAACGGTTTTTCCAACCGTTTAGTTATATCTTCAAGAAGTTCTGCTTGAACAGTGGTTCTTGGAAATCCATCCAAGATGAATCCGTTCTTAGTGTCGGGTTGCTTAAGTCGTTCTTCAACTAACTTAGCTGTAACTTCATCTGGGACCAAATTTCCTTTATCAATATAACTTTTAGCTTCCAAACCAACAGGAGTTTCATTAGCCATAGCTTCTCTAAACATATCACCGGTAGAGATATGTGCTAAGTGATACTTATCCACAATGCTTTCAGAAGCTGTTCCTTTGCCTGCACCAGGCAAACCTAAAAGAATTAAATTAATCATTTTTATCCTTACTATCTAATAAATCCAACGTATTCGCGTTTCATTAGTAACCCATCAACTTGACGAGCTAATTCTAAAACAACACCAATAACGATTAAAAGACTTGTTCCACCAAGACCAATTGAACTTGGTAAACCAAAAATATTTGTAGCAAGTTGTGGTAACAAGGCAACTAGACCTAAAAATACCGCACCTACTGTAGATAATCTAATCAAAATTTTAGATACATATTTTTGTGTATCTTTTCCTGGCCAAACGCTAGGAATATAGGCTCCTTGCTTTTGCAAGTTCTCAGCCAACTTTTCTGGATTTACTTGAACAAAGGCATAGAAGAAAGTGAACAAAATAATCAATAGTGTATAAATCAATGCACCAGGGGTAGTTTGTAAACTAAATATTTGATTACAAATCTTAAACCATTGTTCATTTCCATGGGATCTTTGGAAAGCCATCAAAATTGTAGCTGGTGTAATAATAAAGGAACTGGCAAAAATAACTGGAATAACTCCAGACACGTTAACCTTTAATGGTAGGAAACTTTCGGAGCCACTTGTTGCTGCTCTACGAGTATATTGAATAGGTACTCGTAAATCAGCTTGTTGAAACCATGTAACAAATTGAGTTACTAGTAAAATGGCAATAATGATCGCGATGAAGAACAAAATCCCTTGCCAACGATCGCTAGCACTATTATTAATGATGAAATCTTTATATAGTTGATAAATTCCATTTGGAAGGCGAGCAATGATACCTGCAAAAATAATAACAGATACACCATTTCCCAGCCCCTTATCAGTAATTTCATCACCTAGCCAGGTCAAAAGCATTGTCCCAGCAGTCATAATAATGGCAATCTCAATATAGGTTTGGGGAGTTTGCGTTTTAACCAAACCCATTTCAGTTAAAACGTTAAAACCAAGAGTAATTCCTAGACTTTGAACAAAAGCAACGACTAAAGTAAGATAGCGCGTTACCTGATTTGTTTTTCGTCTTCCGACTTCTCCTTGTTTCCCCCACTCAACTAACTTAGGAACAATATCCATTTGGAGTAATTGAATAACAATTTGAGCAGTGATATAAGGTGAAACCCCTAATGAGAAGATTGAATAAGTATCTAATCCACCACCGCTGACTGTATCCAACATTGGGACTAAACCAGTTTGTGCAACCCGTGTAATAGCTTTTGCATTAACACCCGGAACCGTAATATTAGCTCCGATTCGATAAAGCAATAGGATAAAGAGAGTAAAGAAGATTTTTGATCTAATATCTTTATCCTTAAAGGCGTTCTTCAAGGTCGAGAACATTAGATCACCTCAACAGTTCCGCCAGCGGCTTCAACAGCTTTTTTAGCAGCTTCTGAGGCTTTGTTAACTTTTACAGTTAACTTAACCTTTAATTCACCGTTAGCTAACAACTTAACTCCTGCAAGTTCTTTTTTAACTAAACCTGATGATTTTAATGTATCGATAGTTACTTCACTACCATCATCAAATCTGTTTAAATCATTTAAATTAATAATAGCGTATTCTTTGCGGTTAACGTTCTTGAAACCACGCTTAGGCATTCTTCTGAATAATGGCATTTGACCACCTTCGAAACCTAAACGAGTCTTACCACCAGTACGAGCTAATTGACCCTTTTGTCCACGACCAGCAGTTTTACCGTAACCACTAGAAGTACCACGACCAACACGTTTTCTGTTGCGACGTGAACCTTCATTTGGTTTTAATTCATTAAGCTTCATTAATTGGCACCTCCTTGGATTCTAATTACTTATTAACCTCTTCAACTGAGATCAGGTGAGCAATCTTCAATAAAGCGCCACGAGTTGCAGCGTTGTCTGGAAGAACAACAGTGCTATTTACCTTACCAAGACCAAGAGCTTTAACAATTTTTCTTTGTTTTGGAAGACGGTGTGCGACGCTTTTAATTAAGGTAACTTTTAAATCCATTATTTAATCTCCTTAATCTTCTAAGCTTTTTGCTGACTCACGAAGCTTCAAAACATCTTCACGAGTCTTTAATTTACTCAAACCGTCCATAGTAGCACGGATAACATTGATTGGTGTATTTGAACCAAGTGATTTAGAAGTAACATCTGAAATACCAGCTAAATCCATGATAATACGAACAGCACCACCAGCAGCAACACCAGAACCAGCTTCAGCAGGCTTCAACATAATGTTACCAGAACCGTAATGGCCCATAACTTCATGTGGAATAGTAGTACCAACAGTAGGTACCTTAATCATTCTCTTTTTACCAGCTTCAACAGCCTTGCGGATAGCTTCTGGGACTTCTTGAGCCTTACCAGTACCAAAACCTACATGACCTTTTCTATCGCCGACGATTACAACAGCAGCAAATCTCATGCGACGACCACCCTTAACAACCTTGGTGATCCGGTTAATTGCTACTAATTGATCTTCAATATCGTCTTTTTTACGATCTTTACGAGAATCTCTACGAGAATCGTTGCGGTTTGCCATTAGTTAATTCTCCTTTCCTAGAATTCTAATCCGTTTTCACGTGCTGCATCAGCAAGAGCCTGAATACGACCATGGTATAAGTAACCACTTCTGTCAAATACAACACTCTTGATGTTCTTCTTAGCAGCAGTTTCAGCTAAAGCTTTACCTACTTCAGCAGCTTGTTCCATCTTAGAACCTTCTGCTGAAATATTTTTATCATTTGTTGAGGCACTTGCAAGCGTTACACCCTCTACATCATCAATTAATTGAGCGTAGATGTTTTTGTTTGAACGGAAAACACTTAAGCGTGGGCGCTCAGCAGTACCAGAAATCTTTCCACGAATACGTTTATGACGCTTTAAGCGTAATTTGTTTTTATCTGGTTTAGAAATCACAATTTCACCTCAAAAATTTTCTATTTATTATTTACCAGTCTTACCTTCCTTGCGACGTACATATTCGTCTTCATAACGAATACCTTTACCCTTGTAAGGTTCTGGTGGACGAACGTCACGAATTTCTGCCGCAAATTGACCAACAACTTGTTTTGAAATACCTTCGATTTCAATTGAAGTTGCTGATGGAGTTTTAACAGTAATACCTTCTGGTGCTTCAAATTCAACTGGGTGAGAGTAACCAACATTTAAAGTTAATTTCTTACCTTGTGCAACTGCACGGTATCCAACACCAACTAAAGTTAACTTCTTAACATATCCATCACTTACACCTTCAATCATGGAAGCAAGGTTTGCTCTTTCAGTACCGTGAAGAGCTTTGTCAGCTTCACTTGAACGACTAAAATGAATTTCTCCATCTTTTTGTTCAAAGGTAATGCGTGGATCAAAGTATCTAGTTAATTCACCTTTTGGTCCCTTAACAGTGATGTCGTCACCATTCTTGGTAACTGTGACCTTTTCAGGAACCTCGATGACCTTTAAACCAATTCGGCTCATTAATAGTTCTCCTTTCTGTCAAAATTACCAAACGTAAGCAATAACTTCGCCGCCGACGTTCTTTTCTCTAGCTTCTTTATCAGTAATCACACCTGCAGAAGTAGAAATGATAGCAATACCAAGACCATTAAGAACTTTTGGTAAGTTTTCAGCACTTACATAGTTTCTTAAACCAGGCTTAGAAATACGCTTTAAACCTGAAATAACGCGTTCGTTATTAGGACCGTACTTCAAGAAAATCTTGATCATACCTTGTTTGTTATCATCTTCAACTTGGTAATCGCGAATAAAGCCTTCGTTCTTTAAGATTTCACTAAGTGATTTCTTCATTGATGATGCAGGAATCTCAACAGAAGTATGTTTTGCCATGTTGGCATTTCTAATTCTAGTCAAGTAATCTGCAATAGGATCTGTCATGACCATTTAATTTGCCTCCTTTACCGTTAATTACCAACTTGCCTTTTTAACACCAGGAATTTGACCCTTGTGTGCTAAGTCTTTTAAGCAAATACGGCATAATTTGAACTTGCGGTAAACAGAGTGTGGACGGCCACATCTCTCGCAACGAGTGTATTCACGAGATGAAAACTTAGCAGGACGATGATTTCTGACGATTTGTGATGTTTTAGCCATTAATGTCCTCCAAATTATTTAGCAAAAGGCATACCAAACTCAGTAAGAAGCTCACGAGCTTCTTCATCTGTCTTGGCAGTAGTTACAATAACAACGTCCAAACCTCTAACACGGTTTACCTTGTCGTAATCAATTTCTGGGAAAATTAATTGTTCTTTGATACCTAAAGTGTAGTTACCACGACCATCAAATGATCTAGAACTAATTCCACGGAAATCACGAACTCGAGGAAGAGAAACGTTGATTAATTTGTACAAGAAATCGTACATTCTATCGCCTCTAAGAGTTACCTTAGCACCAATAGACATACCTTCACGTAAACGGAAGTTTGCGATTGATTTCTTAGCTTTAGTAATCAAAGGCTTTTGACCTGAGATTAAAGTCAATTCTTCTACAGCTTCATCAAGATTCTTTGCATTAGAAACTGCATCACCGACACCCATGTTTAAAACGATCTTATCAATCTTAGGAATTTCCATAACTGAATCGTAATTAAACTTTTTGTTCATAGCTGGTGCGATTTCATTTGAGTATTTTTCTACTAAACTGTTTGCCATGTGCGTCCTCCCTCCTATTTGTTGTTATCTTCTTTTTTAGCAATAACTTTTACATTAGATGCATGGATAGAACCTTCTTTTTCTACCACACCACCATTAGCGTTGGTTTGTGAAGGTTTCTCATGCTTTTTGATCTTATTAACACCTTTGACAACGATACGGTTAGTCTTGGCGTTGACTGAAAGTACAGTGCCTTCTTTGCCTTTATCTTTACCGGCAATAACTTTTACTTTGTCACCTGTTTTAACAAACATCAGTGCACCTCCCTAAAAAATTATAAGACTTCAGGAGCAAGAGATACGATCTTCATGAAATCGTGCTCACGCAGTTCACGGGCTACAGGCCCAAAAATACGAGTTCCACGAGGACTCTTATCAGCATTAATTACAACTGCTGCATTTTCGTCGAACTTGATGTATGAACCATCTTCACGGCGTGCACCTGATTTTGTTCTAACAATAACTGCTTTTACAACATCACCTTTTTTGACAACGCCACCTGGTGTTGCTTGTTTAACAGCAGCAACTACGATATCACCAATATTACCGGTCTTACGCTTAGAACCACCTAAAATCTTGATAACTAGGAGTTCTCTTGCACCGGAGTTGTCAGCAACCTTTAAACGGCTTTCGTGTTGGATCACTAGTTTATCCTCCCCTCAATAAAATCCGCGTAATTAAATTGACTTCTTAACAATCTTAGTTAGACGGTAACGCTTCGCATGTGATAATGGACGGGTTTCCATGATACGAACAGTATCGCCAATCTTAGCTTCGTTGTTTTCATCGTGAGCGTAATACTTCTTTGAGTACTTGATACGCTTCTTATAAACAGGGTGGTTCTTGTAGGTATCTACAACAACTGTAATAGTCTTATCCATCTTGTCAGAAACAACTCGACCTTGGTATACGTGACGATTATTTCTTTCGTTAGTTTCGCTCAAGTTAATAACTCCCTTCCGTTAACTAATTCTTGCTCAATTCTTTTTCGCTAAGAATTGTCTTAATTCTAGCAATGTTCTTGCGGACTTGTCTCAAGCGAGCGGTGTTCTCTAATTGACCCGTTGCTTGTTGGAAACGCAAATTAAAAAGTTCTTCTTTATATTGCTTTTCCTTTTCTAACATTTGATCAGTGGTTAATGCTCTGATATCTTTAGCCTTCATTAGATTCGCCACCTACTTCCGAACTCTTCTTAACAAACTTAGTCTTAATTGGAAGCTTGTTTGAAGCAAGTCTTAAAGCTTCACGAGCAACGTCTTCTGAAACGCCACCGATTTCAAACATAATCTTGCCTCTTTTAACAACAGCTACCCAACCAGCTGGTGCACCTTTACCGGAACCCATACGAACACCAACACCTTTTGCAGTGTAGGATTTTTGTGGGAAGATTCTAATCCAAACTTTACCGCCACGCTTCATGAAACGAGTCATAGCAATACGAGCAGCTTCGATTTGTCTATTAGTAATCCAGTGAGATTCAACAGCTTCTAAACCATATTCACCAAATGCAATGGTCTTTCCACCTTTGGCTTCACCACGCATTTTACCGCGGAATTCACGACGGTGCTTTACACGCTTAGGTACTAACACTATTAGTTTCCTCCCTTCGCTTTCTTAGAAGGTTTGTTCTTACGTTGTGGTAAAATTTCGCCACGGTTAATCCAAACCTTAACACCAATTTGACCATAAGTAGTTGCAGCTTCTACCCAAGCATAATCAATATCTGCTCTTAAAGTATGAAGTGGAACACTACCTTCAGTATGCCATTCTCTTCTTGCCATATCAGCACCATTCAAACGACCAGCAGTTTGAACCTTGATACCTTTAGCACCAGAACGCATAGATCTTTGAGTTGCTTGACGAGTTGCACGTCTAAATGCAATTCTTGCTTCAAGTTGGCGAGCAATGCCTTCGCCTACTAATTTAGCATCTAAATCAGGTTTCTTAATTTCAACAATATTAATGTGAACGTTCTTGTTAGTTAAAGCACTAAGTTGTTTTCTTAAAGCTTCAACTTCCTTACCACCTTTACCAATAACCATACCAGGCTTAGCAGTGTGGATAGAAATGTTAATTCTGTTTGCAGCACGTTCAATTTCCACAGTGGAAACAGATGCATCAGCTAACTTTTCAGAGATGAACTTTCTAATACGTAAATCTTCATTTAAAGTGTCAGCGTAGTTTTTGTCTGCATACCACTTTGCTTCCCAACCACGGTTAACACCGAGACGGAAACCATTTGGGTTAATCTTTTGACCCATTAAATTTACCTCCCTTAATCGTTCTTCTCAGATACTACAACTACTACGTGGCTAGTTCTCTTATTAATTGGAGAAGCCATACCCTTAGCACGTGGACGGAATCTCTTTAAAGTTGCACCTTCGTTAACGTATGCTTCTGATACGTAAAGGTTTGCACTTTCAAGATCGTAGTTGTGTTCAGCATTTGCAATAGCTGACTTCAATACTTTTTCAACGATTGGGGAAGCAGCTCTTGGCGTAAATTGTAAGATTGCGAGAGCTTCAGCAACACTCTTTCCACGAATAAGGTCTACTACCAAACGGGCTTTTCTAGGAGCGATGCGAACTGTTCTTGCTTCAGCTTTAGCTGAACTAATTTGTTCTGCCATTTAGATGTCTCTCCTTCCTATTATTTACCTACTGTAGTAGTGGCCTTATCAGCGACCTTGTGGCCGCGGAAAGTTCTAGTAGGTACGAATTCACCTAACTTATGACCAACCATATCTTCAGTAATGTATACTGGCACATGTTTTCTTCCATCGTAAACAGCTATTGTGAAACCAACAAAGGAAGGGAAAATAGTTGAACGACGAGACCATGTTTTAATTACTTGTTTCTTTTCGGAACCTTCTTGGGCTTCGATCTTCTTTAAAAGGCTTGCATCAGCAAAAGGACCTTTTTTAATACTACGGCTCATTAATTAACCTCCTTCGTTTAATTATTTGTTACCTTTACGGTGACGAATAATAAGTTTTTCACTTCTAGCCTTAGAGTTTCTAGTCTTAATACCACGAGACTTCTTACCCCATGGAGTCATAGGTTGTGGACGACCAACTGGAGCCTTACCTTCACCACCACCATGTGGGTGATCGTTAGGGTTCATTACGGAACCACGAGATTGTGGACGTTTACCCAACCAACGACTACGACCAGCTTTACCTAATTGAATTAATGAGTGTTGTTCATTACCAACAGAACCGATAGTAGCACGGCAAGTTGATAAAATCTTACGAACTTCACCACTTTGAAGTCTAACTAAAGTGTACTTACCATCATTACCAAGAACTTGTGCAACAGTACCAGCACTTCTTACTAATTGTCCACCTTTACCAGGCTTTAATTCAATATTGTGAATTTCAGTACCAGCTGGAATAGCAGATAATGGTAATGCATTACCTGGCTTAATATCAGCATCTGGACCAGATTCAACAACAGCACCAACTTTTAGACCCTTAGGTGCTAAAATGTAAGCTTTAATACCATCAGTGTAGTGAAGAAGAGCAATATTAGCAGTTCTGTTTGGATCGTATTCGATAGCCTTAACAACTGCTTTTACATCATCCTTGTTACGCTTGAAGTCAATGATACGGTATTTTTGTTTGTGACCACCACCACGGTGTCTAACAGTAATATGACCGTATGAGTTACGACCAGCAGTATGACTTTGAGATTCAAGTAAAGTCTTTTCAGGCTTTTTCTTGGTAATTTCAGCAAAGTCGGAAGAAGTCATATTACGTCTGCCGTTTGTAGTTGGCTTATATTTGATAATTGCCAATTGACTGACCTCCTATTTACTAATTTTCTTTATTATCATTGAAGATCTTAATGTCATTAGAATCTTCAGTTAAAGTAACGATTGCTTTTCTACGGCGAGCAGTCTTACCAGTGTAACGACCAACTCTCTTTTCTTTACCGCGAACGTTCATAATGTTAACATTTTTAACTTTTACATCAAAAATTTCTTCGATTGCATTACGAACTTGAGTCTTGGTAGCTGATACAAGCACATCAAAAGTATACTTTTTATCATCCATTAAGTTCATGGATTTTTCGGTAACTACAGGCCGTAAGATGATATCACGTGCATCCATTATGCCAAAACCTCCTCAATTCTCTTAATAGCGTCTTGAGTTAATACAAGTTTTTGGTAGTCAACCGCATCAACAACATTTAAGCCATTAACAGGTACAACTTTCACTTTTGGAAGGTTCTTACCTGATAATTGAACATTCTTATCATCAGACACAACTAAAACCTTACCAGAAACATTAGCATTATCTAAGATAGCTTTTAATTCTTTAGTCTTAGGTGCTTCTAAAGTTAATTGATCAAGAATGATTAGATCATTGTCAGCAACTTTTTGGGAAAGAACTGACTTCATAGCTAAACGACGTGCTTTACGAGGCATATCCATCTTGTATGAACGAGGAGTTGGGCCAAATACAGTACCACCACCACGCCATTGTGGAGCTCTAATAGAACCTTGACGAGCACGACCAGTACCTTTTTGTCTCCAAGGTTTCTTACCACCGCCACGAACAGCTGATCTGTTCTTTACAGCAGAAGTACCTTGACGCTTACCAGCTCTTTGTCTAATGATAGCATCAAAAACAACACTTTCATTAGGTTCAATACCGAAGATTTCTTCATTTAAATCTACATTACCTGCAGACTTACCTTTTTGATCGATAATTTCTAAATTAGCCATTATAGTCCTCCTTCCTATTTAGCAGCTTTAGCAGCAGATTTTACAAAAATTAATGAGTTCTTTGCACCTGGGACATTACCCTTAATTAAAAGTACGTTCTTTTCAGGTACAACTTTTTCAATTACTAAGTTTTGTACGGTAACTTTCTTGCCACCCATGTGACCAGGTAACTTTTTACCCTTAGGTACACGGTTAATGATTGAACCCATTGAGCCTGGGATTCTGTGGTATCTTGAACCGTGGGTTTCTGGACCTCTTGATTGGCCCCAACGCTTGATGTTACCTTGAGTACCATGACCTCTTGTAGTTCCAGTAACGTCAACTACGTCACCTTCACTAAATGAGTCCACCGTGATTTCTGAGCCGACTTCGTAGTCCTTAAGCTCGACATCGCGGATTTCCCGAATGAAGCGCTTAGGTGAAGTCTTTGCTTTTGCAGCATGACCTTTGGCAGGCTTGTTGCTCAATACTTCACGCATATCTTGGTAACCTACTTGAACTGCTTCGTAACCGTCTGATTCGTTAGTTTTAACTTGTAAAACAACGTTAGGGGTTGCTTCGATAACAGTTACAGGAACCAAAACACCGTTTTTAGTGAAGATTTGAGTCATACCGACCTTTCTTCCTAAGATTCCTTTGGTCATGATTACACCTCCATATATGTTTTAAATTATAATTTAATCTCGATATCAACGCCGCTTGGTAAATCAAGCTTCATTAATGAATCAACAGTCTTAGGTGTTGGATTCAAAATATCAATTAAACGCTTGTGTGTACGGATTTCAAATTGTTCACGTGAATCCTTGTTCATATGTGGTGAACGTAAAACAGTGAATAAAGTTCTTTCCGTAGGTAGTGGAACAGGACCAGAAATTTGTGCGCCTGTTCTTTCAGCAGTAGCTACAATCTTAGCAGCTGATTCATCGAGAATACCATGTTCGTATGACTTTAATCTAATACGAATTTGTTGACTTGCCATCTAATAACCTCCTTCGTCTTCTTTAAAAGATGACTAGCTCGGCAAAAATTACCGACTCACCTCTGTGGCAATGCAGCCTGGTGTGCCGCAACCTTTTGCGTCAAAGCATTGCTTTTGTGCACGGGGTATACCCCTCCAATATTTTCGCACGTTTACTATTGTACTGTGTCTTTCCTTAAATAGCAAGTTTTCTCAGCATTTTATTTTATTTTTTTTGTACAAAAAAAAAGATATCTTTCGATATCTCTTTTCTTTAACTATCTAATTAAAATTATTCAGCGTCTTCGCCACCACGTTTTTTGATGATATCAGCTTGAATAGACTTAGGAGTTGGTGAGTAGTGGTCAAATACCATAGTAAATGTACCACGACCTTGAGTTGATGAACGCAAAGTAGTTGCGTAACCAAACATTTCTGAAAGTGGAACAAATGAGTTGATTACTTTAGCACCAGCTCTATCTTCCATACCTTCCATAGAACCACGGCGTGCAGTGATTGAACCCATTACATCACCTAGGTATTCTTCTGGAGTAGTTACTTGAACTTTCATGATAGGTTCAAGAATAACGGCACCAGCCTTAGAAGCAGCATTTCTCAAAGCAAGAGATGCCGCAACCTTGAAGGCAGCTTCTGATGAGTCGACTTCGTGGTAACTACCATCATATAACTTAGCCTTAACATCAATTAATGGGTAGCCAGCAAGAACACCATTCTTCATAGCTTCTTGTAAACCTTGGTCAACTGAAGGAATAAATTCACGAGGAACTACACCACCAACGATAGCGTCTTCGAATTCGTAACCCTTTCCTTCTTCATTTGGAGTAAATTCGATCCAAACATCACCATATTGACCTTTACCACCAGATTGACGAACAAACTTACCTTGTGCTTTAGCTTCCTTAGTGAAGGTTTCACGGTAAGCAACTTGTGGTTCACCAATAGTTGCTTCAACGTTAAATTCACGTTTCATACGCTCAACCATGATGTCTAAGTGTAATTCACCCATACCAGAAATCAAAGTTTGACCAGTTTCTGGGTTAGTTTCAGCACGGAAAGTTGGGTCTTCTTCAGTAAGCTTTTGTAAAGCAACATCCATCTTATCACGGTCAGCTTTTGACTTAGGTTCAACAGATACTTGGATAACTGGATCTGGAACTTGTAAACTTTCCAAGATAAGTGGGTGAGCTGGATCAGTTAAGGAATCACCAGTAGTAGTGTTCTTCAAACCAATAGCACCAGCGATATCACCTGAGAATACTTCTGGAATTTCAGTTCTTGAGTTAGCGTGCATTTGAAGCAAACGACCAACACGTTCACGAGAGTTCTTTGATGCATTTAATACGTAAGAACCTGATTGAAGTGAACCAGTGTAAACACGGATGAAAGTTAAACGACCAACAAATGGATCAGTTGCAATCTTAAATGCTAAAGCTGCAAATGGTTTCTTATCGTCAGCCATAAGTTCAACTTCGTCACCAGTCTTAGGATCATGAGCAACGTAAGGTTTTACGTCAAGTGGTGATGGTAAGTAATCAACAACACCATCAAGCATCATTTGAACACCCTTGTTCTTGAATGCTGAACCTGCGTAAACTGGGAAGAATTCTAAGTTTAAAGTAGCTTTACGGATAGCTGCCTTTAATTCATCGTTAGAAATTTCTTCACCGCCTAGGTACTTGTCCATGATACCATCATCAACATCAGCAACAGCTTCAATTAATTCGTTACGACGCTTTAAAGCTTCTTCCTTGTATTCATCAGGAACTGGAATAGTATCCCATTTTGAACCAAGTTTATCTTCATCATAAACATCAGCAACCATGTCGATTAAGTCAATAACACCTTCAAAAGTGTCTGCTGAACCAATAGGCATTTGAACAGCTTGTGCGTTTGCATTTAAACGTTCATGTAATGATTTAACAGACTTATCGAAGTCAGCACCGATCTTGTCCATCTTGTTAACAAAAACAATACGAGGAACACCGTAAGTTTCAGCTTGACGCCAAACATTTTCAGTTTGTGGTTCAACACCAGCTTGAGCATCAAGAACAGTTACAGCACCATCAAGAACACGAAGTGAACGTTCTACTTCGATAGTAAAGTCAACGTGTCCTGGGGTATCGATAATGTTAATTCTGTAATCCTTCCATTGAGCAGTAGTAGCTGCGGAAGTAATAGTGATACCACGTTCCTTTTCTTCTTCCATCCAGTCCATTTGTGAGTCACCTTCGTGAGTTTCACCAATTTTGTGGATCTTACCAGTATAGTACAAAATACGTTCAGTAGTAGTAGTTTTACCGGCATCAATGTGGGCCATGATACCAATGTTACGTGTCTTATCCAAAGGGAATTCACGTTTGTTAGCCATAAGATTAATCTCCTTTTACAAACTAACGATTAGAAGCGGTAGTGAGCAAATGCACGGTTTGCTTCTGCCATTCTGTGGACGTCTTCACGTTTCTTAACTGCTGAACCAGTGTTGTTAGCAGCATCCATAATTTCATTTGCAAGACGTTCATCCATAGTATGTTCATTACGTAAGCGTGCGTATGAAACAAGCCATCTTAAGCCAAGAGTAGTTCTTCTTTCTGGACGAACTTCAACTGGGATTTGGTAGTTAGAACCACCGATACGGCGTGCTTTAACTTCCAAAACTGGCATAACGTTGTTCATTGCTTCTTCAAAAACTTCAACTGGTTCCTTACCAGTCTTATCTTGAATAATACCAAAAGCATCGTAAAGAATTGAAGATGCCTTTGCTTTCTTACCATCAATCATTAAGTGGTTAATTAACTTAGTAACCAATTTAGAGTTGTAAACTGGATCTGCTAAAACATCTCTCTTAGCAATATTACCTTTTCTAGGCATTAGTAGTCCCTCCTATTAATTGTTTAACCCTTCTTAGCACCGTACTTAGAACGGCCTTGTTTTCTACCATCAACACCTGCAGTATCCAAAGCACCACGAATGATGTGGTAACGAACACCAGGAAGGTCCTTTACACGACCACCACGAATTAAAACAACGGAGTGTTCTTGTAAGTTGTGACCAATACCAGGGATGTAAGCAGTAACTTCAATTAAGTTTGAAAGACGAACACGAGCGTACTTACGTAAAGCTGAGTTAGGCTTCTTAGGTGTCATAGTACCTACACGAGTTGCAACTCCACGCATTTGAGGTGCTGGGTTGTAGTTCATCTTTTTCTTCATGCTGTTGTAAGCATAGTTTAAAGCTGGTGAATCAGATTTAGTCGTCTTTGAGTGACGGCCTTTTCTAACCAATTGGTTAATTGTTGGCATTAAAATTTCCTCCTAAAATTGTTCACACATCCGGGAGTTTCTTTTCTGACCTCACGGACATCATGTTTTTAATAGCACAATGGCTAGTGTAACACGATTTTTTAATTCAGTAAACAATTTAAAAAACTTTTTTTGATTTTGCGTATATAAATATTGGAGGTAAAAAATGCCAACATTATTCATTTATGGACTTAATTTTATATTCGGAACTATCATCGGTTCCCACTTGTTAGTAATCGTACAACGTTTTGGACAGGAAAATTTTATCTCAGAGAAATCTCACTGTGATAGTTGCAAAATTCCTCTTACCCTTCTTAATCAAATTCCTATATTTTCATTTATACGATATAAGGGACATTGCTTTTTCTGCAATGCAACTATTCCTATAGAAGCATTATATTGTGAATTACTCGGTGGGATTGCATTTTTGCCCTTAAATCCCTATCTTGATCAATCTTCCTATTTATTCATTACCTTTATTTTTCTAATTAGTATCTTTGATTATTTTGACCACTCTTTTCCTATCTCTATCCTTTTCCCCTTAATTTGTATCATCGTTCTTACTCGTGCCTTTTTAAACTACGAGTTAATAGAATGGGGATTAATATTTGCTATAATTTTAATTTTTTTAATAATGAATTTAAAAAATAAATTCGGCTATGGTGATACAATCATTTTTGTTATTCTAATTTTTTACTATGATTTTTATACTGCACAATATATTTTCCTTCTAGCTTCTATTCTTTTACTTATTAATCACATACTTGGTGACAAACGGAACACCTATCCCTTTGTTCCTTTCATTTTTTTAAGTCTTATATTTTATAATTTTCTCTAATAACACAAAAAAGCCTACTCGTTTCTACACGAATAGGCTTTTTTAACACAAATGTTTAAGTTTTGAAAGGACGATTAGTCAGCTGAACCATTGTCTTTCTCTGCATCAGCTGCAGCTAATTTCTTTTCAATATCAGCTATAGAATAAACTGACTTTTTCTTTTCATCTTCAGGAACATCAACTTTAGGTTCCATTTCACGGTAAACTGGCATACCAGTACCTGCAGGAATAATCTTACCAATAATAACATTTTCCTTAAGACCAAGTAATGGATCGTTCTTACCACGAATAGAAGCATCAGTAAGAACACGAGTAGTTTCTTGGAAGGAAGCTGCAGATAAGAAACTATTAGTTTCAAGAGCGGCCTTGGTAATACCAAGAATTACACTTTGCGCAGTAGCAGGAATACCACCGGAAATAATTACTTCACGGTTTCTTGCCTTAAATTCACCAATATCCATCAATTCACCTGGTAAGATATCAGTTTCACCTGGGTCAAGAATGCGAACCTTTTGAAGCATTTGACGTGCCATAACTTCAACGTGTTTGTCGGCAATTTCTACACCCTGCATTCTATAAGCTTTTTGAATTTCACTTAGAATGTATTTTTCGGTAGTCAATGCATCACGTACACGAATTAATTCCTTAGGATCGATAGAACCAAGAGTCAACTTATCTCCACGTACAACATGATCACCTTCAGCAACTGCTACTGAAGCAGTATATGGTACGTCATAAGTACGAGTATCAGTTTGTCCCTTAACGGTAATTTGACGAGTGTGTTCGGCTGGATCTTCTTCAATTGAAGTTACTTCACCAGTTACTTCAGAAATTGTAGCACGACCCTTAGGATTACGAGCTTCAAACAATTCTTGAACACGAGGTAAACCTTGAGTAATATCTGCAGCACCGGCAACACCACCGTTGTGGAAGTTACGCATAGTTAACTGAGTACCAGGTTCACCAATTGATTGAGCGGCAACAGTACCAACTGCTTCACCAACTTCAACGTCGTCACCAGTAGCAAGGTTCATACCGTAACATTTCTTACATACACCATGTTGAGTGTTGCAAGTAAATACGGAACGAATTGTTACTTCAGTAACTCCGGCATCAACGATCTTATGAGCCATATCTTCGTCCATTAAGACATCAGCTGGACAAATTACTTCATGAGTTTCTGGATCGTAAACACTCTTAGAAGTGTAGCGACCAACTAAACGGTCAAATAATGGTTCAATCATTTCATCGCCTTCAGTAATTGCGTGAACAGTTAAACCACGATCAGTGCCACAATCTTCTTCACGAATAATAACATCTTGAGCTACGTCTACCAAACGACGAGTTAAGTAACCAGAGTTGGCAGTCTTCAAGGCGGTATCCGTCATACCCTTACGAGCACCGTGAGTGGACATGAACATTTCCAAAACAGACAAACCTTCACGGAAGTTTGAAGTAACAGGAATTTCCATCATTCCTCCGTTAGGAGCGGCCATCAAACCACGCATACCAGCAAGCTGAGTAAAGTTAGAAATGTTACCACGAGCACCAGAATCGGCCATGATTGTAATTGGATTTCTTGGTGCATGAATTTGAGCAATTTCATTTTGAACAATTTCTTTACAGTTATTCCAAATACTAATTACTCGATCATGTCTTTCTTCATCAGTGATTAAACCACGACGGTATTGCTTAGACACAACATCAACTTTCTTACGAGCTTCTGCTACAATATCATCTTTATCACTAATTGTAGGGATATCTTCAACACCGATAGTTAAACCAGAAGTGGTACATACAGTGTAGCCTAGTTCCTTCAAATCATCCAAGAAATCAGAAGTTCTTTGAACTTTGTAATCCTTGTAAATTTGAGCAATAGAATCTGATAAGAATCCCTTCTTAAAGGCTTGACCAAGTTTCATATTGTCAAGCTTTTCATGGATATCTTCACCAGGTTGTAAGAAGTATCTTTCATCTACTGGGTGAGTAAGATTTTCTTGAGTAGGATCGTTAATGTAGTAGAAATCTTTAGGGAAAATTTGGTTGAATACTAACTTACCGTAAGTAGTTACAAAAATTCCATGTTCGTAGCCCTTTGGCCATGGCTTTTCTGGCATTGAGTCAGCTGCTAAACCAATACGAGTATGATAGTGAATATCACCATTTGCATATGCAATAGCTGCTTCAGCTGGTGAATCAAAGATCATTCCTTCACCTTCACGACCACGCTCTGCTTGAGTTAACCAGTAGTTACCCAAAACAATATCCTGAGAAGGTGTAACGATTGGCTTACCATCCTTAGGAGCCAAGATATGGTGAGCAGCAAGCATCAGCAAACGTGATTCTGCTACAGCTTCATCAGATAACGGAACGTGAATGGCCATCTGGTCACCATCAAAGTCGGCATTGTAAGCTTCACAGGCAAGTGGGTGAAGACGAATTGATTTACCAGGTACCAAAACTGGTTCAAAGGCTTGAATACCTAAACGGTGAAGAGTAGGTGCACGGTTTAAAAGCACTGGTCTTTCTTTAATTACATCTTCTAAGATATCCCAGATATCATCATCTTCACGATCAATCTTACGCTTAGCATTCTTAATGTTAGATGCTAAACCACGTTTTACTAATTCGTGCATTACAAATGGCTTAAATAATTCTAGAGCCATTGGACGTGGCACACCACATTGGTAAAACTTCAATTCAGGTGAAACATCGATAACTGAACGACCTGAGTAGTCAACACGTTTACCAAGTAAGTTTTGACGGAAACGTCCTTGCTTACCTTTCAACATGTGAGAAAGAGATTTAAGAGGACGATTACCTGGTCCGACAACTGGACGTCCACGTCTACCGTTGTCAATTAATGCGTCAACTGCTTCTTGAAGCATACGCTTTTCGTTTTGAACGATAATTCTTGGTGCATTTAAGTCTAACAATCTCTTTAAACGATTGTTACGGTTGATTACACGTCTGTATAAATCGTTCAAGTCAGAAGTTGCGAAACGTCCACCATCAAGTTGAACCATTGGTCTCAAGTCTGGTGGAATAACAGGAATACAATCCATAACCATCCATGAAGGCTTGTTACCTGAATTCTTAAAGGCATCCAAGATGTCTAATCTTCTGATAGCCCGAGTTCTCTTTTGACCAGTAGCAGTCTTTAATTCTTCTTTTAGTTCATGAACTTCTTTATCAATATCTACTTGTTCTAGAAGTTCTTTTACAGCTTCAGCACCCATTTTAGCTTCAAAACGGTCACCGAATTTTGCTTTCTTTTCACGATATTCAGCTTCTGTTAAAAGTTGCTTATCTTCAAGATCAGTATCACCTGCATCAATAACAATGTAAGCAGCAAAATAAATTACTTCTTCCAATGCACGAGGTGAAATATCTAAGACTAATCCCATACGAGAAGGGATACCTTTGAAATACCAGATATGTGAAACCGGTGCAGCTAGTTCAATGTGACCCATACGTTCTCTTCTAACTTTAGCAGAAGTAACTTCAACACCACATCTATCACAAACAATGCCACGGTAACGAATACCCTTGTACTTACCACAAGCACAAGACCAGTCCTTAGTTGGTCCGAAGATTCTTTCATCGAACAAACCATCTTTTTCTGGTTTCAAAGTACGATAGTTGATAGTTTCTGGTTTTTTAACTTCACCATAAGACCAACTTCTGATCTTGTTTGGAGAAGCCAAACCGATTTGCATACTTTCAAACTTATTTACGTCGATCAAAAGTTTAACCTCCTATATTACTTAGAAACCTTATCATCAGATGAAGTTGAAGAATCACTTTCATCTACAGGTTCATCTGGCTTATCATCCTTTTTTGCAGCTTCTTCAGCTAACTTCTTCTTTTCTTGTTGTTCAGCAAGTTTAGATAAAGTATCGATATTGAAATGATCGTTAGAGTCATCATCCATATCACGTAACTCAATTTCTTTATGATCCATATCCAACACCTTGATATCTAAACCAAGAGATTGTAGTTCTTTAACAAGAACGCGGAATGATTCTGGAACACCAGGTTTTGGAATTCTTTCGCCCTTAACAATAGCTTCATAAGCCTTAACACGGCCTACAACGTCATCTGACTTGTAAGTTAAGATTTCTTGTAGTGTGTAAGCAGCACCATAAGCTTCAAGAGCCCAAACTTCCATTTCACCGAAACGCTGACCACCAAATTGTGCTTTACCACCAAGTGGTTGTTGAGTAACAAGTGAGTAAGGCCCAATTGAACGTGCGTGGATCTTATCATCAACCATGTGAGTCAACTTCAAGTAGTACATAATACCTACTGAAACACGGTTGTGGAATGGTTCACCAGTACGTCCATCATAAAGAACAGTCTTACCATCTTTACCAATACCAGCTTCACGAACCATATTCCACATATCATCTTCAGAAGCACCATCAAATACTGGAGTAGCAACGTGAATACCTAGTTGCTTAGCAGCAATACCCAAGTGTAATTCAAGAACCTGTCCAATGTTCATACGTGAAGGCACACCCATTGGGTTCAAACAAATATCTACTGGACGACCATCTGGTAAGTATGGCATATCTTCTTCAGGACAAACTAAGGCAATAGTACCCTTGTTTCCGTGACGACCAGACATCTTGTCACCGACTTGAATCTTACGTTTTTGAACGATGTAAACACGAACCATCTTATTTACACCAGGTGGCAATTCGTCGCCTGCTTCACGAGTAAATACTTGAACGTTTTGAACAATACCGCCACCACCGTGAGGTACACGCAAGGAAGTATCACGAACTTCACGAGCTTTTTCACCAAAAATAGCGTGAAGTAAACGTTCTTCAGCTGATAATTCAGTTACACCCTTAGGGGTTACTTTACCAACTAAGATGTCACCATCTTGAACTTCAGCACCGATGCGGACAATACCTTCTTCATCAAGGTCTTTAAGTGCATCATCACCAACATTTGGAATTTCACGTGTGATTTCTTCAGGTCCTAACTTAGTATCACGAGCTTCTGATTCATAATCTTCAATATGGATAGAAGTGTAGACATCATCTTTAACCATACGTTCAGAAATCATAACGGCATCTTCATAGTTGTACATGTTCCAAGTCAAGAATGCAATGATTGGGTTTTGACCTAGAGCTAATTCGCCGTTTTTCATTGCTGGACCATCAGCAATAACTTCATCTGCAACTACTCGTTCACCTTGCTTAACAGCTGGAGTTTGATTGTAGTTCTTAGTTGCGTTTGAACGACGGAATTTTTCAAGAACATACTTATCTAAAGTATCATCGTCTCTTCTAATTCTAATTTCGTTTGCATCAACATATTCAACTACACCAGGAGCTTTAGCAACTAATGCATCCCCAGAGTCATGTGCTGCACGGTATTCCATACCAGTACCAACAATTGGTGCATGTGGATTAATCAATGGAACAGCTTGACGTTGGTGGTTAGCCCCCATCAAAGCACGGTTAGAGTCATCGTTTTCAAGGAAAGGAATACATGCAGAAGTTACTGAAACTACTTGCTTAGGAATAACGTCCATGTAGTCAATCTTATCAGGGGTAACTTCTAGGTTATCTTCCTTATGACGGGCTAAAACAATCTTATCTTTGAAAGAACCATCTTCATTTAAGCGAGCGTTAGCACCGGCAATAATGTAATTATCTTCTACATCAGCAGTTAAGTAGTCGATCTTATCAGTAACCTTGTGAGTATCCCAAGAAACACGACGATATGGTGTTTCAATGAAACCATACTTGTTAACAATAGCGTAAGTTGCTAAAGAGTTAATCAAACCAATGTTAGGTCCTTCAGGAGTTTCAATAGGACATAAACGACCATAGTGAGTATAGTGCACGTCACGAACTTCATATCCAGCACGGTCACGAGACAAACCACCAGGTCCTAAGGCTGACATACGACGCTTGTGAGTTAACTCGCCAAGTGGATTGTTTTGATCCATAAATTGTGATAATTGTGATGAACCAAAGAATTCCTTAACTGAAGCAACAACAGGACGAATATTGATTAATTGTTGTGGTGTAACAGTAGAAATGTCTTGGATTGACATTCTTTCACGTACAACACGTTCCATTCTTGCTAAACCAATTCTAAATTGGTTTTGAAGTAATTCACCTACACGACGAATACGACGGTTACCTAAGTGGTCAATATCATCAGTAGTACCAATATTATCTTGAAGGTCGAAGAAGTAGTTAAGTGATGCCAATACATCAGCAGGAGTTAAATGTTTAACATCATCTGCAATGTGGCCGTTAGACATTAACTTAACTACACGTTCAGGATCAACTTTAGAATATACCTTAATTTCTTGAACTGTTACTGGATCAGGTAACACACCTTCCTTTGAAGGTTCATAAGTTACCATCTTAAAGTCATCACGATCTAAGTAAGGTGATAATTTATCAAGAAGTTCGTGGGTAACAACGTCACCCTTTTTAGCAATGATTTCACCAGTATCAGGATCAGCTAAAGTTTCAGCCAAAGTTTGTCTTAGTAAACGATTCTTTAAAGAAAGTTTCTTATTGATCTTATAACGACCAACTGGAGCTAAATCATATCTTCTTGGATCAAAGAATCTAGCATATAAAAGTGAACGAGATGAATCAGTTGTCTTAGGTTCACCTGGACGTAGTCTTTCATAAATATCCTTTAATGCTTCTGCAACGCGAGAATCAGCAGGATTCTTGTGGATATCTTTTTCTAAAGTGAAACGAAGTGAGTCACTTTCACCAAACATATCCGCAATTTCACTATCGGAACCAAATCCTAAAGCACGAATTAAAACAGTTAAAGGAAGCTTACGAGTACGATCGATACGAACATAAGCTAAATCTTTAGCATCAGTTTCATATTCAAGCCATGCACCACGGTTAGGAATAACTGTAGCACCGAAAATTTGGCGACCATTTTTATCAAAATCTGAATGGTAGTAAACACCAGGAGATCTAACAAGCTGAGAAACAATAACTCTCTCAGCACCATTAATAACGAAAGTTCCTGAATCAGTCATTAATGGGAATTCTCCAAAGAAGACGTCTTGAGTCTTAATTTCTCCGGTCTCATGGTTGGTTAACTTCAAAGTTACATGAAGAGGAGCAGAGTAATTAGCATCGTGATCACGTGCTTCTTCAAGAGTATATTTTGGCTTCAAGAGCTTGTAATCAACAAACTCTAAAGAAAGTTTTCCTGAAAAGTCTGAAATCGGCATAATGTCGTCAAACATTTCACGAATACCTTCATTAAGAAACCACTTGTAAGATTGCGTTTGTACATCAGTCAAGTTAGGTAACTTCAATACTTCTTTAATTCGAGAGAAGCTACGTCTTGTCCGGTGACTACCGTAGTTCACAGCGTGTCCTAACAAAGAAAACATCCTTTCTTATATAAGAATCTAAATATTACATTTGTGTTACAAATTGCAAAAAGCCAAAATTTGGGTACAAAAAAACAAAAACAACGTAAATGTTGTTTTTGTTTTATCATCTCGCTGGACAATAGATCAGCGAAATCCTGAATTTCAGCCTTTTAAACGTTTAGTAGTTTACACTTATATTACTAATTCGTCAAGAATTGTAAATTTTAATTTACCTTGATGAGCTCCAACTTTTACAATTTGGTCAGTCTTAATTTTTTCACTAATTAAATCTTCAGCAATTACATCTTCAAGTTCATGTTGAATTGCACGACGTAATGGACGAGCGCCCATCTCTGGATCAAATCCATCTTTAGCTAATACATCTAAAGCCGCTGGTGAAATCTTTAAGGTTACGTCTTTTTTAGCTAAGCGATCTACCAAATGACCAGTCATTAAGCTAACAATTTCACGCAATTGTTTTTTAGTTAAGCTATCAAAGACCACGGTCTCATCAATTCTATTTAAAAATTCTGGTCTGAAGAATTGTTTAACAGCTGCCGTAACTTTTTCTTGTTGAAGTTTATTTTTATCGGCATTATCAGCTGCAAATCCAACTGTCTTATCTTCTTGTAAACTACGTGAGCCAAGGTTAGAAGTCATGATAATAATTGTATTTCTAAAATCGACTTTTCTACCTTTAGAATCAGTTAAAAATCCTTCATCCAAAACTTGAAGCAATAAATTAAACACATCCGGATGAGCTTTTTCTACTTCATCCAATAAAATTACTGAATATGGATTACGTCTTACACGTTCTGAGAGCTGACCACCCTCTTCATATCCTACATATCCTGGTGCCGAACCAATTAATTTGCTTGTTGCAATCTGATCCATGTATTCAGACATGTCTACACGAATAATATTCCGTTCTGAGCCAAAGACTGCTGCAGCAAGAGCCTTAGCTAATTCTGTCTTACCAACACCAGTAGGTCCTAAGAATAAGAACGAACCGATTGGACGATTTTCATCCTTAATTCCGCTTCTACTTCGTCTAATTGCTCGACTTACGGCACTGATAGCTTCGTCCTGTCCAATTACACGTTCATGCAAAATACTTTCTAAATGAGCTAAACGTTTAGTTTCACTCTTCTTCATTCTAGTAACGGGCACACCAGTCCATTCAGATACAATTTGAGCGATCTTATCAGAATCAACAATCGACTTTTTAGAGTTTTTATTCTCTACTTTTTCGATTAATTTATCCCGATCCTGTGTAAGCTTATTTTCCTCATCCCGTAACTTAGCTGCTTGAACAAAATTTTGATTTTCTGCAGCTTGTTCTTTCTGATGAATAACATCATTAATTTGTGTATCCAATTTAGTTAGACGAGGATCACTTTTACCGATTGCTTGAATTTTTACAGCTGCACTTGCTTCATCAATCAAATCAATTGCTTTATCAGGTAAGAATCGGTTAGCAATATAACGTGTTGAAAATTCAACTGCATCATTAATTGCCTCATCTTCAATTTTTACATTGTGGAATTTTTCATATTTAGGGCGCAAGCCTTTTAAAATATCCACAGTTTCTTCTTTTGAAGGTTCACCAATTTTTACTTGTTGAAAACGTCTTGCTAAAGCTTGATCTTTTTCAATATATTTTTGGTACTCATCAAAAGTAGTAGCACCAATCATTTGAATATCGCCACGTGCTAATGAAGGCTTTAAGATATTTGAAGCATCAATTGCACCTTCCGCGCCACCTGCACCAATCAAAGTATGCATTTCATCAACAAATAAGATAACTGAACCATCCTGTTGAATTTCTTTTAGAATCTTCTTCATTCTATCTTCAAATTCACCACGATATTTAGTTCCAGCAATTAAACTCCCCATGTCCAAGGCCATAACTCGTTTTTTAGCTAGAGTATCTGGAACTTCATGATTTACAATTGCGGCTGCTATTCCTTGTGCAACTGCAGTCTTACCAACGCCAGGTTCTCCTACCAAAACGGGATTGTTTTTGGTTCTTCGAGATAAGATTTGAATTACTCTTTTTATTTCTTTATCTCTACCAATTACCGGGTCAATTGCCCCTTCACGGGCTCTTTTATTTAGATTCACACTAACTTTATCTAAATTTGGAGTCAATGACTTACCTTTTTTCATGCCAGTGGCTGAAGAAATACCAAGAACATTATCTTCTTCCCCAGAACCATCCATGAAACTATCATTTACATCCTGACTTAAATCTCGTGGATCTACACCAATATTTTTCAAAATTAAACTTGCTAAAATTTGATCACTAGCTAACAAACCTAGCAAAATATGTTTTGTCTCAATTTGAGCAATCCCTAATTCGTCAGCCTTTTGTTTAGCAAAATTCAAAACTAAACTTAAGCGTGGGGACATTTCCATATATGTGGCCTTTGGACTTGAACCATAGCCAGTATATCTTTCAATTTCTTCTCGCACTAAGGTTGGTGTTACATTTCTTTCACGCAAAAGTTTTCCAGCATCCCCATTAGCTTCAATTACTAAAGCAAGCAGAACATGCTCTGTTCCAATAATTCGATGGTGAAAGTTTTGTGCTTGCTCTTTAGCAATTTCAAGAACATTTTTTGCACTATCACTATATGATTTTTCCATTTTGCACCGCCTTGCTTCTTTTAAGATCATACTACAATCTTTAGACAAATATCTTATCACTTACAATTAGTAAATGTAAACCTTTTGATATTTCATGAACATTATATACAAAAAAGTTCGTCTTTCTAACCCAAGACGAACTTTTTAATAAAATAATATTCAATCGGGATGACAGGATTTGAACCTGCGACTTCTACGTCCCGAACGTAGCGCTCTACCAAGCTGAGCCACATCCCGAATAACAAAAAAGACTCACGCTTCGGTGAGTCTTTTATACTGGAGCGGAAGACGGGATTCGAACCCGCGACCCCCACCATGGCAAGGTGATGTTCTACCACTGAACTACTTCCGCAGTACATTTATTAGTATAGCAAAACATCTTTTTATTGCAAGCATTTTTTTGAAAAAATATAAAAAAAAATAGACCGTCCTCTACGACAGTCTATTTAAAAAATTATTTATTCTTTTTATTCTTCAAATCTTCTTGAACTTCAGCTTCAACACTTTCCACCTTTTCAGGGCGCATTGTTGGGAAGAGTAAGACATCACGAATAGCAGGAGCATCAGTTAAAAGCATTACCAAACGATCAATACCAATCCCTAAACCACCTGTAGGAGGCATACCGAATTCCATAGCACGAAGGTAATCTTCATCAATCATATCAGCTTCATCATTACCAGCTTCTCTTTCAGCCATTTGGTCTTCGAAACGATGACGTTGATCATCTGGATCATTTAATTCTGAGAATGCATTACCATATTCAGCACCCATAATGAAGATTTCAAAACGATCGGTAAATCTTGGATCATCAGCATTCTTCTTAGCAAGTGGTGATACTTCTACTGGGTGTCCATAAACAAAAGTAGGTTGAACAATTGATCCTTCACCGAATTCTTCAAAGAAGGCATTAATAATGTGACCAACCTTCCAGTAGCTTTCATAGTGAACGTTGTGTTCATCAGCAACTTTTCTTGCTTCTTCAATAGTCATTGGCTTCCAGAAGTCAACACCAGTCTTTTCCTTGATTAAATCAACCATGTGAACACGGCGGAATGGCTTACCTAAGTCAATATCAGTTCCTTGGTAAGTAATCTTACCATCTGGTGAAACAACTTTAGCAGCTGCTCTAATAATTCCTTCTGCCTCATCCATTACATCATGGAAGTCCCAGTAAGCTGCATAAGTTTCAAGTTCAGTAAATTCTGGGTTGTGCTTAGTATCAAGACCTTCATTTCTAAATACACGGCCGATTTCATAAACACGTTCCATACCACCAACAATTAATCGCTTCAATGGAAGTTCCAAAGCAATTCTCATGTAAAGATCAATATCCAAAGCATTGTGGTGAGTAATAAATGGACGGGCTTCAGCACCACCAGGAATATTGTGGAGAACTGGAGTTTCAACTTCTAAGAAATCTCTATTATTTAAATAATCACGAATAGCTTGAATAATTTGAGTACGGTGAACAAAACGCATGTAACTATCATGATTTGTAATTAAGTCAAGGTAGCGCTGACGATAAATTTGTTCAACATCCTTTAAACCATCCCATTTATTAGGTAATGGACGAAGAGCCTTAGACAAGAAAGTAATGTGAGTAGCACGAATAGTCAACTCACCAGTATCGGTCTTCATTACTTCACCATCAATACCTAAAAAGTCACCAATATCAGACTTCTTAAAAATCTTGTAGTTATCTTCACCAACGATATCTTTACGTACGTAAATTTGAATTTTACCAGTACGGTCATAAAGATCTGCAAATCCAACTTTACCTTTACCACGTTTTGCAAGCATACGACCTGCAATCTTAGTCATAGGCATATCAGCATTTAATTCATCTTTATCTTCATTACTATACTTTTCATTCAAAGTACGAGCTAAGTCTTGACGATCAAATTTTCTTACGCCAAAAGGTTCAATACCGTTTTCACGCATTTCGTCCATTTTTTCACGACGAGCGATTAGTTGGTCGTTCATTTCATTCTTTGCCACTCTAAAAACTCCTTTTATTGGTTAATTTGCTTTTGTCTCGCTTCATATTTTTCCACAAAATCATCTAACAAGTCAAAAACTTCTTTTTTCGTCCAAACATCATTTATTTTAGCACGGGTTCGAGCTGAACGGGGAATTCCTTTTAAATAATAAGCTGCTTGTCTTCTAAATTCAGGAACAGCAATTTTTTCTCCCTTAAGATCAATTAATCCATTTAATTGATCTTTAGCAGTTTCTACTTTTTCTTCAACAGTTTGCGGACGTAGTTTCTCTCCGGTATCCAAATAGTGGACCATATCTTTAATAATCCATGGATTCCCTAAAGCCGCTCTACCAACCATTACTGCATCTGCTCCAACATCTTCTAACATTGCTTTTGCCTTTTCAGGAGTAGTAACATCCCCATTACCAACAAAAGGAATAGTCAAAGCATCTGCTACATCCTTCAAAGTTTCCCAGTCAGCTTCGCCCATGTACATTTGCTTTCTAGTTCGGCCATGCATAGCAACAGCACTAGCACCAGCTTCTTGAGCAGCTAAAGCATTTTCAACAGCAAAAATATGTTTTTGATCCCAGCCTGTTCTCATTTTAACAGTAACTGGTTTACTTACATTACGAACAACTGCATGGACCATTTGATAGATCTTATTTGGATCTAATAGCCAACGAGCTCCGGCATCAGTTTTTGTTACCTTTGGTACCGGACAACCCATATTAATATTGATAATATCAGCTGCTGTATGAGTATCAACATAATGAGCAGCTTCAACTAAAGTTTCTTCACTACCACCAAAAATTTGAATACTCATTGGATGTTCACGAGGATCAACCGTTAACATTTCCAAGGTCTTTTTATTGCGATAAATAATTCCATGATCTGAAATCATTTCACACACTACTAGGCCTGCGCCAAATTCTTTACATACTACTCGGAAAGCAGCATTTGAAATTCCAGCCATCGGTGCAACTACTACACGATTAGGAATTTCAACATCCCTAATTTTCCAACTATCTTTTTTCACACTTGCTCACCCTTTCAAATACCCTAATATCATAGCAAAACTATTCATTACACACCACTTTAATTTGCCTTCTTAAGGACATCTTTTAACTCATCTTCAGTAAAATGATATTTTTCCTTACAAAAGCGGCAAACTAACTCTGCACCATGATCCTTCTCAATCATTTCTTTTAATTGTGCTGGTTTTAAGGTAGCCAAGATTTGACTATATTTTTCTTTCGAACAATCACAAGCGAAAGAAACATCTTCTTTAGCTAAAATTTTACAATCAGTCCCTAAGATTCTCTCTGCCAAATTTTCAGGTGTCATTCCATCTAAAAATAAAGTAGAAAGATTAGGAAGAGCCTTGATTCTCTTTTCAACTTCAGCCAATTGCTCATCAGTAGCTCCAGGTAATGCTTGTAAAATAAATCCGCCAGCAGCCCCAATCTCATTATTAGGCTCAACAAATACTGATAGACCAACAGCTGAAGGAATTTGCTCTGATTTGGCTAGATAATATGTAAAATCTTCTGCAATCTCCCCACTAACAATTGGAACTTGACCTGTATATGGTTCCTTCAAACCTTGATCCTTGGTTACCTCAAGCCAACCTTTTCCAACGGCTTTTGCCACATCGATATGTCCATCTTTTTTAGGTGGAAGGGCTATATGAGGATTTTGGATATATCCTTTAATTGTTAGATCAGCTTTTGCTGTTACAATAGTTGCTCCCACTGGACCATTTCCAAGTAACCTAACAGTTAATTCATCTTTATCTTTCAATAAAGTTGCTGACAAGAGCAATCCTCCAATAAGTGTTCTTCCAAGCACAGCTGAAGATGCACTCCAAGTATCATGTCTTTTTTGTGCTTCACTTACTAAATCTTTAGCATCAACCGTAATTAATCGTAAATTCTTAGTTTTATCAATTGCTTTTACTAAATAATCTTTCATTTTTTCCTTCTCCTAAAAAATAAAGCCTATAAATTATAGACTTTATTCTTTGACTAATATTTTTTCTTTTCCAAGTACCCATTAAATACCACTAGTAAGATTATACCTATGATACTTGTTATAACTCCAATAAGCAATCCAGGAGTCCTATATCTCATTACTACCGTATGTTTACCAGGTTTCATATCTAAACCAATAAATACATCCAGAGTTCGGCTCACCTTAACTGGTTTACCGTCTACTTTTACTTTCCAGCCCCTACTGTATGGAATAGTAGTTACCAGATTTTCGTTTTTAGTGGTATTTATTTTTCCTGATAGATAATTATCTCTAAAAGTTGTTAAGTGCATCTGTTTTTTATTATTAACTTGTGAAACTTTAGATCGCAATAAAGTTGAATTAATATTTACTAAGCGTGGCATTTCACTAGTCAGAATTCGTTTATTTTCTGCTAGTCTCCACTTAATTTGGACCTGTCCTTTTTGATTTGCTCGAACACCAATTAGTTGTTTAACTTGTGGTTGAAGTCGAACATCCTTTTTATCAATGGTAATACTTAATTCAGGCTTATTGTTTCCATCCTGCGTTGCATGATAAGTAGTTAGTGGATCCGCAAATCCCATTAAATCTTTACCAAATTGGACATAGGCCGTTTCTTTTGGTTTCAAACCGTCAAAAGTAAAAGTTACACTTCCCGCTTTATCAGATGTCCGAGTTACTGTAAACTTCTTCTTTTCTTGATTCAACTTACTATCAGTTACTTTAATTTTTGCAACTTTTGGACTATAAGTTAAGACATTTCCTTGAGTTTGAGTTAACGAATTTAAAACTAGATTTTGATTATAAACAGGATCATTACTCTTAAATTTTAAATTATTAGATAAGTTACCAGCAAAAATAAGTGGTAATGTATCAGTTCGATATGCTGTGTACTGCTTTTCTTTTAATAAAATTTGATTATTTTTCAAATCATCTCTCAGCCCATAACTAATATATTCAGGAGAGATACTCTGACTTGGTAAGGAATTATCAATAACACCGCCAATATTTAAAATAGCATCAGTCACTACTGTTCCGGTTTTATAGAAATAATAATAACCATATGCTGATAATCCTAAGTTAGCATATAATTTACTAATTTTTGGATCATTATTAGAAGAAAAAATCTCTGCTCCTTTGTAGTTAAATGCATAGCTTTCACCACGATCATTATTTAAAAAATAATTTTTGGCTATTCTTTTACTTTTAACACCGGCTGGCAAATGATCAAATAACTCTTGGTTTTCTGTTACATAATTAGAGTATATGTTACTTCTCATCCCTATTCGATCCAACATCAGATAACTACTAATAGCAATCTCTACTACTCCTACCATCACAAGAGCAAAACGAAATGATTTATGGTCTGAAAAATAAAGTAAAAGACTAAATAAAATAATTAAGCCCAGCGAAACCAACATATACATATCGTATTTTCCATAGTGCAATCTTAAGACAGTCACTACAAGTCCAACAACGAAATAGATTCCTGATGCTAATAGAAGTTGTTCTTTCTTTAAATCGAAACTTGCTAATTCTTTTGCAGCTAATAATAAAATCCAAAAGATAATAATAAAACTAAATCTATATGGAAAACCAACTGGTTTTTGTCCTCCATGCCAGAAAAGATAAATTTTTGTTTGAACCAAACTTAGTAGAAAAACTAGACCAATCACTAAGTTAATAATTCTTTCTTTTTTTGAATTCTTATTATCAATAAAGTACAAAATAAAAATAATTATTGTCAAAGTACCAATAAATAAAAGGGGCGATCCATTAAAGGTATTTTTCATAAAGAGAGCAGATATACTTTTGGCAATTGAAGAAACGGGACTTAGTCTAAAACCTTCATTGATAGTATGTTCAGCAAATTTATTATTAGATAAATTCATCCAGGTTGGTAAAGTAACAACCGCACTAATTAGCCCACTAATTAGTGAACTTATTACAAAATCAATTATCTGCTGGATGAATATTTTTTTATCCTTAAAATTATTGATTGTATAAGCACAAAAGGCAATTACCATGAAGATACAAATCATGTAGCCAATATAATAGTTAAAAATTATGGCACATGCTAGCAAGACAATATAAAGAGTCCAGTGTCTTTTAACTAAACCTTTGATCAGAGCATAAATAATTAATGGTAATAAGATTACCCCATCGAGCCACATTAAATTTGCTCCATATCCGATGCAGTATCCACTTAATCCATAAATAATCCCCAGAAAAACTGAATAGATCTGATTTTTAAAATTGAAAAAATTTAAGATTAAAAATGTAAATGCTGCACTAGCTAAACCTAATTTGATAATAATTATTACATAAAGTGCTAAATTTATTTGACTAGCTGGGAATAATAAAATTAGTAAATTAAATGGGCTAGCAAGATAGTAACTAATGTTTCCAGCCATATCCGCGCCTAACCCATTAGCAAAACTAAATTGCAAACTGTTCCAGTTTCCTAAAATCAAACGACGAAGATATTGAAAAAATGATAGATATTCATCTGGTAAATCTCCGCCCCATAAAACTCCACCTAAAAACGGATTACAATTTGCCAAACTAGATACAATTAGGAAAATCGCTATAGTTATTCCGAAACTTATCAAACACAGTTTCAGAATATTTTTCTTTTCTTTACTCAACTTTTTCATTATTATCCTTAATTCTAAATACACCCCTCTAATTTTAGAGGGGTGTACAATCTTTATTTCACCTATTTATTAGTTTTCTGACTAATAGATGTTTTATTTTTCTTTAGATAGACCGTATATATAGCTAAGGCAATAATACCGATAATGCTTAGTAAAGCACCGATGACGAAACCAGGTGTTCTATATTTGAAAGTTATTTGATGAGTTCCCGGCTTTAATTTTAAGCCAATAAATACTTTCAAAGTTCGATTAATTTTAACTGGTTTTCCGTCAACTTCTGCTCGCCATCCTTTACTGTAAGGAATGGTGGTTGCTAAGTTTTCATTTTTATCAGTCTTTACTGTTCCAGCTATATAGCTATCCCTAAACGCAGAAAACTTCATGCGATTATTTTGAGCTTTTTTAACCTTATCTTCTAATGCAGTCTGATCAATATTCACAAAACGTGGATATTTAAACTCAACTTCATTTGACTTTCCGTCTAAAGTCATCTTCACTACCAGTTTTCCGTCTTTATCAGCTTGAACTCCAATAAGTTGATCTGTGTATTGTTGAAGATGAACATCTTTTCCATTAATTGAGACAGTAAATGGTAAACGGTAATCCGGCTTTTGCTTCATTTGATAGCTATTTAAAACCACAATCTGCTCCATTAAATTCTTACTAAAGCGGATGTACCCAACTTGATCAGGTTTCAAATTGTTATATGTAAAGGTTATAGTACCAGGATTTTCGGAAGTTCTCTTAGCTTTAAACTTACCTTTCTTAAATTTAAGATTTATATTCTTAGAATTAATTTCAGCATTTTTAGAGCTATAGCTCAAAACATCTTTTTTAGTTTGAGTTAAAGAATTTAAAACCAAATTTTGATTATATACTGGATTTTCTTCTTTAAACTTCAGCTTATTAGCTAAACCACCTGCAAAGGCAAAAGGTAAAGTTTCATTTCGATAGGCCGTCTTATCACCCTGTTTTAGAATTACAGGGTGGTTCTTTAAATCATTTCTCAAACCATAGCTAATGTATTCTGGTGAAACGCTTTGATTAGAAAGCGAACTATTAATAAATGTTTTTACATTAAAAATAGCATCTGTTACTACGGTACCTGTTTGATAATAGTAGAAATAACGAAAAGTTGAAAAACCAAGATCTGTCATTAATGAACTAATGCGAGAATCATTATTTGATGAAAATTCTTCCATCCCCCGGTAATTAAAAGTGTATCCCTCACCGCGATCATTATTTAGTTCATAGTTTTTAGCCAATCTACCCGTTTTATCAGAATTTGGAATTCGAGAAATAATACTCTGATTCTCAGACACATAAGATGGATATGCTCCACTTTTCATTCCGAGATGATTCAACCCAATATAGGCATTACCAGCTAATTCAACTAATCCTACCAATAATAAAGTTATACGAACAAATCGTTTATCAGAGAAATAAACCAAGATTCCAAATATAATTACTAGGACAACTGCCAGCCAAGCATAACCGTTCCATGGTCCAATTCTACGACGAATATATACAGCTGCTAAACTAATAAGTAAGTAAATTCCAGCAGCAATAAGTCTTTCGTTTTTACTTTCTTTTCGATACTCACTTAAATTAGAGAGTTCCTTTGCTGCCAAAAGTAAAAACCAGAATACAATAATAAATCCAAAACGATATGGATAAGCAATAGTTTGTTGACCACCATGCCAAAAGAGATAGATTTTTGGCACAGTAATACTCAACACAAAAAATAGTCCAATAACTAGATTAGTAATTCTTTCTTTGATAGAGTTACGTCCATCAATAAAGTAAAGAATAAATACAATTAAAACTAACGTACCAACAAAAATTGGTGCCCAATCATTGTAAGTATCACCAATAAATAATCTTGAAACAGCTTTTCCGCCACTAATTAAAGTTTTAATTTCAAAATTAGAATTAAAGTCTGCCTGAGATAACTTATTGCTAGAAAGGTTAAAGAAAGTTGGCAGGATAACTACTGCGCTGATTAACCCACTAATGATTGAACTAATTGCAAAACCGGTAAATTGATGAAGAAAAGTTTTGCGATTTTCAAAATTGTTAACTGTATATGCCAAAAACAATATTACTAAAAAGATACAAATCATGTAGCCAATATAGTAATTAAAAATAATAGCACATGCTAGTAAAACACTGTAAGCCAGCCAAACATTCTTCCGGATTCCTCTGATCAGTGCATAGGAAATTAACGGAAGTAAGACTAAACCATCAAACCACATTACATTTCCAGCATACGCAATCGAATATCCGCTCAAGCCATAAGCAATTCCTAAAAAGACAGGATATGCTTGATACTTAAACTTAAACAATTTCAAAGTCAGCCAAGTAAAGGTTCCACTCATTAAACCTAATTTGATCAGGATAATAATATACACAGCAATATTCATTTTACTTGCTGGGAAAAGGAACACAATAAAATTGAGTGGGCTAAGAAGATAATAGCCAATATTTCCGGCCATATCTCCACCCAAACCATTGAGAAAACTAAATCCTGCACTACTCCAATTACCGAGCATTAAATGACGATAATATTGAAAGAAGGACAAATATTGATTTGGTAAATCCCCACTATACAGAACTCCCCCAAAGATTGGATTACAATCTGTCAAAGTAGATAAAAGGAAAAAGAAAACTATAGTTGTTAAACAACTTATTAGGCTTATCTTTAAAATCTTTTTTTCTTTTTTACTTAAATATTTCATTCTTAATACCAAAAAACTCCTTTCTAAAATCTGTAATTTCAGTATTAGAAAGGAGTTTAAACATCACTCTTACAATAAACTCTTAATCATCCTTATTTTCATCTGAACTATGATCCTCAGAATCATTCTTTTCAGATGGTGGATTAAGTGGAATATTATCAATATTCTTATGATCATCAGGAAGTGGATGAATATCTTCTTTATCATCCTTGTTTTCAGTTTCTTCTCTTTGTTGATCCTTCTTTTCCATTGCGGCTTTTGCCTCTTCATAAGTTGAAGCTTTAGACTCACTTGGAAATTCATTTTCATCATTTTCAGGCATTTTACCAGTCTTGAATAATGAAAGAATTTGTTTTTCGTTTAAAGTTTCATACTTGAGTAAAGCTTCTGCAATAATCTTATGAGTTTCACGGTGACTCTTAATGATATCAACTGCTTGTTTATGACCTTCATCAAGAATTTCTTTAACTGCTTCATCAATCTTAGCAGCTGTAGCTTCACTATATGGCTTAGTTCCATAAGGTGATTGCATACTTGGGGATTCAAGCTCAGTCATACCAACATCAGTCATACCATATTGAGTAACCATGCCCCGAGCGATGTTAGTTGCTTGTTCAAAGTCATTTGAAGCACCAGTAGACTTATCGCCCACAACTACTTCTTCACCAGCACGACCACCCATTAAACCAGCAACTTGTTCCATCAACTGCTTCTTAGTAATGATGTTTTCATCTTCTTTTGGAAGCATGATGTTATATCCACCAGCACGGCCTCTAGGAACAATTGTAACCTTACGAACAGTTCTTGAATCACTAAGAACCAATCCAACAATTGCGTGTCCTGCTTCGTGGTAGGCAACACGTTTTCTTTCTTCTGGAGAAATAACAGTATCTTTCTTAGCTGGGCCGGCAATAACTCTATCTTCAGCTTCATCAATATCAGAAGCTGTAATTTCAGTCTTATTACGACGAGCAGCAACTAAAGCAGCTTCGTTTAAAACATTTTCAAGATCAGCACCAACGAAGCCAGGAGTTTGACGTGCTACTTCCTTTAAATCAACATCAGGAGCTAAAGGTTTATTCTTAGCATGAACCTTTAAAATAGCTTCACGGCCTTTAACATCTGGGCGACCAACTAAAACTTTACGGTCAAAACGACCTGGACGAAGAAGTGCGGGATCAAGAACATCAGAACGGTTAGTAGCTGCCATAACAATGACACCTTCATCACCTTCGAAACCATCCATTTCAACCAGTAATTGGTTTAAAGTTTGTTCTCTTTCGTCATGGCCACCACTTACGCCATTACCACGTTTACGCCCAACAGCATCAATTTCATCAATAAAGATGATACTTGGTGCATTTTTCTTAGCTGTTTCAAACAGATCACGTACACGAGATGCACCAACACCGACAAACATTTCTACAAAGTCTGAACCAGAAATTGAATAAAATGGTACACCGGCTTCACCTGCAACTGCACGTGCAAGTAAAGTTTTACCAGTACCTGGAGGACCCTCAAGAAGAACACCAGCCGGAATTCTAGCACCTAATTTAGTATATTTTGCTGGATTCTTTAAGAACTCAACAATTTCAACCAATTCTTGCTTTTCTTCTTCTTCGCCAGCTACATCTGAGAATCTAACCTTGTTTTTACTTGGATCTTGTGGCTTAACATGTGACTTACCAAAGTTCATCATACCGCCGCCACGGCCTTGTCCACCCTGATTCATCATCATCCAAAGCATGACAATAAAAATCAAAGTTGGGACAAGCATCACAATCGTAGAGATCCAGGTTCCAGATTGAGATTCACCTTGTCCAGAAATAGATGCCCCACTCTTTTGGGCAAGATCGGAAATTGTCTTAACCATTGAGTCATTTTGAAGCATCGTAGTACTGAACCGGGTTACTTCATTACTACTTTGTGAACTTGGAATTAGTCCAAATCCATTATTATTTTGATTATTTGACTTTTGAGCTTTCTTATAAGATCCAGTAACCGTATATACACCATTAGATGGTTGTACATTGATACTCTTGACTTTACCCGCTTTTAAATCTTTTACTAATTGAGAATAACGGATATTTTCTGTGGAACCATTACTACCGGAGCCTCCCACGGCCCAATTGATTCCAGCCAAGAGGATCACGAATACTATGATATAGAAAAGACCGTTAGAAAGCAGTCTATTTCTTCTATTTTTCATCTATTAACCTCCGCGACACTTCTTGGAATTACTTCAACGATTTTACCACAAATTATGCTTTTACCATAGAACTTTGCATAAACTTAAAAATAAATATATACATTATAGCGTACAAAATTGGGGTTATATTCTTGATTTTGATAAATACTTTCAACATAGACTGGATTTTCCTCTTGCCAGACTGTCAAACAATACGGCCTTAAAGCTAAAGGAATCCCATTTTCAGCAAATTTTTTCTTGGCCTTAGTTTGTTTTCCTGTAGCTAACTTTAATGTACTACCTTGTGGCAAGCTCCCTACCTCTAAATACTTTGCTTTTTCGCCATAAAAATAACCAGCCAATTTTTGTGACTTTTCATCCTGGGTAATTAAATATTTTTTTCCGTTCAAAGAAAATTTTTCATTTAATTTAACTAGTTTTTTTTTAGGATCAATTACAGCTAATTCATTTCTATTAATCAAATAGTAATATTTTTGATAAAAAAGTAATTGAAAATTTTCTTTATTGAAAATCACATTTTTATTCAAGTCAATTTCATCAAAATGGATTCTTTGATGCCACTTTTTATAGATTAAATAATCGAAAAAAGCTGCCGCTTCATGTGTATTTAACCGAGCTAAATCTTCCTTTTTACCTCGTAGCGCTTTACTAAAATTTATTGGAGAAGGTAAACTATCAAAGAAATCACTCTGACACTTTGAAAGTAACGCTACACTCTCACTAAAATGGTTAGCATTTTTAACTAGATGAGTTGTCTCTTTCTTTAATAATGGAACAACGTGATGTCTCAAACGATTTCTTAAAGTGTCATCTTCAAAATTAGTTTTATCTTCAATGAAATCAAGATGATGGTCCTCATCATATTTCAATAATTCATCTTTGGAATATTTAACTAAAGGACGCAACAATTTCATTGAACCGAGATTTCCCACAATTTGAAGACTATTCATTTCAGCTACATCCCCAGAGCGAATAAACTTCAATAAAATATTTTCAATTAAATCATCCCCGTGATGTGCTGTT
>NZ_GG670121.1:168700-181227 GCF_000159355.1 Lactobacillus johnsonii ATCC 33200
AAAAGATAATCAGTTTTATACTTTCTTCCAACCTCTGCTAGGAATGCATAACGGTACTCTCTAGCTTTTGCTTCAACCCCAGCTTGCGGATGAAGTTCAACTGGCCACTTTTTTTCTACTAGCTTTACTTTAAGGGCTGAAGTTAATCTTTGTAAAAGTTGGCTTTCTAAAAAGCTATCATCTCTTAGACAATGGTCCAAATGTGCAACAATCAATTGTTCAGATGGATTAGGTAAAAAATTAACCAGCATCTTCAGCAACGCTACTGAATCTGGACCGCCACTTGCAGCCAGTAAAAATTTTTTATTTTTTATTTCAATATTATTTTCAGTAAAAAAAGTTGTAAATTTTGTCATTTTTAGATTAAAAAAGTGACCCCTACCGGTCACTTAAATTCAATTGATTTTTTAAATTAGCTATTTTATCAGTAGATTTCTCTAATAATTTAGCTAGTGGAGTAAAATCTTTACTATCTTTAAATTCATTAGTTGGATCAACTAAATCAGGATTATTTACCTGACTCAATGATAGAGAAATTTTTCCTTCATGATTATTGATCACAACAACACGGATTTCGTCTCCAACACTATACTTCTTTTTAACACTTTCCCACTTATCACCAAAGTCTTTATGGAAAATCAAACCATGATGTTGATGTGGTAAAGTTACAAAAATCCCAAGTTTAGTAATATTATTCACTTTAGCATTGAGCCTTAATCCAATTGGAAATTTCACTAATAATCCTCCTCTTTTTCAGGAAGAGTATAAATTGATTCACCAGATTTAGAATAATAGAACTTATAACGAATTACTTTAGCCACATAATCAGGATCTTTTAAGTCCGCAACTTGTGATTTTAATTTTTTATTAGTTTTGTTAACCTGGTTTAATTCTGCTTTATTAGTTTGAATTTGACTATTAATTCTACCAGTTTGCACATGGACCATAATTAGTTGCAGTCCAAAAATTAAAATTGCAATTGCAAAACAAGCAATAATTCGGTTCTTCCTTACGCGATGAACTTCTTTTTCTTTTCTAGCCGCTTTACGTCGCAAACGTGCTAGGCGTTCCTCATCGCTTAAGGCATTATAAAGTCGTGGCCCTCTCTGCATACGGATGTCCCTGCCTTTTCGTTAATATTCTAAATCTTAATTATATCACCACTTGGTATTAATATAACACCTTACTCTTCCCTTGTCATTAATTAATTAGCTCATACAAATCGCTGGCTTCTGCCTTCTTAGTTGTTTCTCTTAAGTCAAGTACACGAGCTTTTAATTGTTTTGTACCGAATCCGATTTCAATAACATCGCCCAGTTTAACATCATAGCTAGATTTTACTACTCGGTCATTAACTTTTACTCGTCCTTGATCAGCCATTTCTTTAGCAACAGTACGTCTTTTAACTAATCTAGATACCTTTAAAAACTTATCGATTCTCATTACTTTCTTTCTCCCTTTATTTTTGAACAATCTCACTAGCTGATTCTAAGAATGTATGAAGCTCATTAAATAATTGTCTAGTACTCATATTTTTCTCAAGCTCAAGCATTACGTTCAATCTCTTTTGCGGATCCATATTAATTCGTGCTCTTAGAGATACGTGTTCTAGGGCCTTAAAAATATTTGGTCCTTCTAATTCCTCACTAGCCTGATTATTAAAAATGACTTGCAACTTATCATTTGATTTTTGAGTAAGAGATACAACTTGAGCTAAATCTGCATCTGCCTTAACTGTAGATACATTCAAAAGATTTTCTACAGCAAGTGGATAATCACCAAAACGATCAATTAATTCATCTGCGATATTGTCCGCCTCTTTTTGATCATTGATCCCCTTAATTTTCTTATAGAATTCAATTTTTTGTTCTTGATCTGCAATATAATCATTGGGAATATATGCTTCCAAATCAAATTGAACTTCTGCATTAGATTTATTCGCAACTTTTTTACCTTTACGTTTCTTAATTGCTTCGTCTAACATTTGGGCATATAAATCGTACCCAACACTATCAATGAAGCCATGCTGCTGTTTTCCAAGCATATTACCGGCCCCTCTAATTGATAAATCACGCATAGCAATTTTAAAGCCGGATCCTAATTCAGTAAAGTCGCGGATTGCACTAAGCCGTTTTTCACCAATTTCAGTTAAGACTTTATTTGGTTGATAAAGGAAATAGGCATAGGCTAAACGGGCACTTCTGCCTATTCGACCACGTAATTGATATAGCTGACTTAATCCATAATGATCTGCATCTTCAACAATCATAGTATTAACATTTGGCATATCAACGCCAGTTTCAATAATTGTTGTTGTTACCAAGATATCAAATTCGTTTTTTGAAAAACGATACATAATATCTTCCATTTGGTTTTCACTCATGCGGCCATGAATATATTCAATTTTGGCTTCTGGAATCAGTTCTTCTAATTGACTAACAACTTTATCGATATCATCAATCCGATTATGTAAGAAAAATACTTGCCCGTTACGCTTCATTTCTCTAAGGACGGCCTCACGAACAATACTTGGCATTTCTTCCATAACATAAGTTTGAATTGGATAACGGTTAGTAGGTGGCGTCTCCATAACTGAAAGGTCTCGTACTCCTACCATCGACATATGTAAAGTACGAGGGATTGGAGTAGCAGTCAAAGTCAAAACATCGATATTGGCTTTTAATTCTTTTAGCCTTTCCTTATGCTTAACTCCAAATCGCTGTTCTTCATCAATAATTAACAAGCCTAGGTCTTTAAATTGGACATCTTTTGAGAGCAAGCGGTGTGTTCCAACAACCATATCAATCTTGCCACTTTTTACACCTTCAACTATCTCCTTCACTTCAGTAGGAGTTTGAAAACGTGATAAAAGCGCACAATTTACTGGAAAATCTTTAAAACGGTCTTGCATAGTTTCAAAATGTTGTTGCGCCAAAATAGTAGTTGGAGCTAAAAAGGCAACTTGTTTTCCATCCCGAATTGCTTTAAAAGCAGCTCTCAAGGCAACTTCAGTTTTACCAAAGCCTACATCTCCCACTAAAAGTCGATCCATTGGCTTCGGACTTTCCATATCAGCCTTAATTTCTCTAATTGAACGAAGCTGATCTGGAGTTTCAGGATATGGAAAAGCATCTTCAAATTCTTTTTGTAAATCATCATCCGGACTGAAAGCAAATCCTTTTTCAGATTCACGTTTTGCGTACAGTTCAATCAAATCGTCTGCGATATCTTCAACTTTTGACTGAACCCGTTTTTTAGTCTTAGTCCACTCAGAACTTCCCAATTTATTAATATGAGGAACTCTGCCTTCAGAAGCCACATATTTTTGTACTAAACCTAATTGGTCAGCAGGAACAAATAGCTGATCATGATGTTGATAAGTAATAGTGATGTAGTCACGTTTTTTACCGTCTACATCTAAGGTTTTAATTCCTTCGAACCGTCCAATACCATGATTGACATGAACAACATAATCGCCTGGCTTTAATTCATTATAGTTTCTTAACCGTTGAGCATTTTCAAGAGTTTTAACACGTTTGCGGTGATGTGGTCTTTGATTGAATAATTCTCGTTCAGTTAAATAAACCAAATCTAAACTAGGCAAAGCAAAACCATGTGCAAAATTACCTACAGTTATTTGAGCTTTATTTGATAAAAGTTGATCTGCTTTTACAACCGGAATATCAACACCATAATCAACTAAATTTTGAGCGATTTGCTTAGCACGAGTTTCTGAATCAGCTTGCAAAATAACTGTATTTCCTTCATTAGAAAAACGTGTTAGCTCACTTTTAATCAAGGGCATTTGACTAAAGAACTGTTGAACTTCTCGTGTGGTAAAGTTAAGAATTTGATCAAATTTTAATCGTCCCATTCCTTTTTGAAAAAGCGAGAATAAAATCTGAGCTTGCTTTGATTTTTGAACAACTCGCTCAAAACTATGGCGTAATTTTTGACTATTCAGCATTGCTCCGGCTTTTACTTCTTCGGAAATAAAAGCTTCATTTTGAGCATCCACATCAGCTACATTCTTTTTTATGGACTGCCAATCATCAAATAGTAATAAGCCATCTTTATCTAAATAATCAATTAAATTGAAAGATCGCGGAAGTAAATAATCAATCAAAAAGGCATAGTTATCTGGCAAACCACCAGCTTCTAATAAATCAATTGCCTTAACAAAATGATTTTTAACGCTCTCTTTTTCAGCAATTGATTCGCTCATATCCTGCTTTATTTTTTCTACCGCTTCTTGAAAATTATGTGGTGAAAATACTCGATCTAGAGCTGGGCCAATTGAAATACTGTCTATTTCTTCTAAACTACGCTGTGTAGCTGAATCAAACTCCTTTACGGTATCAACTTCATCCCCAAAGAATTCAATTCGAATCGGATTCTCTTGATCCCAAGGATAAATATCAAGAATATCTCCTCGACGAGCAAATTCTCCAGGACGGGCTACAATGCTTTCTCTGCGATATCCTGCCTGCGTAAGCCATTCAGTTAACTTATCTAAGTCGAATTCTGCCTCAGGCTTAAATATCTTTTTTGCCTTAGTAAAATCTCTCGGATCACTCAACTTATACTGTAAGGCTTGGGGCGTTACTACAACAATCCCCGCTCTCTTTTCAGCTAAAAACTCTAAGGTCTGTAATCTTTGACTAAGTTCGTCCGGAGATGCAATAGCCGTTTGAGTAGCAATTGTAGCATCAACTGGGAAGCCAAATACCATATCATCAGGCAATAAGTTTCCTAATTCATCTAAAAGCGTCTGCGCCTTCTCTTCATTATCTTCAACTAAAATCAATGGCTGCTGCCAAGCTTTTAGCATTTGCATCAGTACAGCAGCAAAAGCACCTGAATTTACTCCAGTTAAAAGTGATCTTTTTTCTACTGGAGCTTTTTCAATAAAATTATTTAACTCTTTATCTTTTTTTATTAACTCTGTAATGTTCATTCTAATTATACTGATTCATTAAATATTGGGCGTTCTTCCCTTTAATAAAATCATTAATGACATTCTCACTTGTCTCAAAAGCTGTATCCATCAGTTTTTGCTGGTCATTATTAAAGGGACTTAATACCCAAGAAACAACACTTTCGTTTTCAGGATGGCGAATTCCAATTTTTAATCGATTAAAATTGTTCGTTCCTAAACAAGCCATAATGCTCTTAATTCCATTATGACCTCCTGATTTACCATTTGCACGAATTCTAATCTTTCCAATTGGCATGTCCATATCATCATGAATAACTAAAATATCTTCAGGCTTAATTTTGAAGAAATTGGCTACTTGCGCGATTGATTTTCCCGAATCGTTCATAAAAGTCTGTGGTTCAAGAAAAATCACATCTTCACCATTGATCTTTTGTTTTGTCCATAAGCCTTCAAACTTATCCTTATCTAGAGTTAAACCATTTTTCTCTAAGTAATGATCTAATGCCATAAAACCTGTATTATGCTTAGTCTGATCATATTTTCTACCTGGATTTCCTAAACCTGCAATTAACTTCATTCTTTTTCATCCTCTTTGATAAATATTTCATTCTAAATCTGCTTATTGCTCTTGAGATTATAGCACACGCTTACTTACAAATAATTAATTAGATCTTTAAAATTATATTTTTAATTTTTAAATTCCAATATGATATAATTGTTATTGTTAAATAAATCACTAATATGGAAGGAAGTATTAGCAAATGTCAGAAGAAAAAATTCATAAGATTATTCTTGTTGGTGACGGTGCTGTAGGTTCTACTTACGCATTCTCATTAGTTCAACAAGGTATCGCACAAGAATTAGGTATCGTTGATATCATTAAAGAAAGAACTCAAGGTGATGCTATTGACTTAGCAGACGCTACTCCTTGGATTGCACCAAAGACTATTTACTCTGCAGAATACTCAGACGCAAAAGATGCTGACTTAGTAGTTATTTCTGCTGGTGCTCCACAAAAGCCAGGTGAAACTCGTCTTGACCTTGTTAACAAGAACTTAAAGATTTTATCTTCAATCGTTGAACCAATCGTTGAATCAGGTTTCAATGGTATTTTCTTAGTTGCTGCTAACCCAGTTGATATCTTAACTCACGCAACTTGGAGAATGTCAGGATTCCCTAAGGATCGTGTTATCGGTTCAGGTACTTCACTTGATACTGGTCGTCTTCAAAAAGTTATCGGTGAAATGGAACACGTTGACCCACGTTCTGTTAATGCATACATGCTTGGTGAACACGGTGATACTGAATTTCCAGTATGGAGCTACAACAATGTTGGTGGCGTAAAAGTTAGCGATTGGGTTAAGGCTCACCCAGAAGTTGGTGAAAACAAGCTTGAAGCAATCCACAAGGAAGTTGCTGACATGGCTTACGATATCATTAATAAGAAGGGTGCTACTTTCTACGGTATCGGTACTGCTTTAGCATTCATTACCAAGGCTATCTTGAACAACGAACACAGAGTTCTTCCACTTTCAGTACCTATGGATGGTGAATACGGCTTACACGATATTCATATCGGTACTCCAGCAGTTGTTGGTCGTCACGGTTTGGAACAAGTTATTGAAATGCCATTAAACGCTGACGAACAAGCTAAGATGGAAGCTTCTGCAAAACAATTAAAGGAAGTTATGGACAAAGCCTTCAAAGAAACTGGCGTAAAGGTTCGTCAATAATAATTAAGACTTTTTTCTGTAAGAGAGCATTCACATTTTGTGGATGCTCTTTTATTTTCTAAATTAAAGTTGTTTAATCAGTCTTTAATTTTTATATAAAACTATGGTATAATGGCTTGTAAATTTCAGATGTATGGAGGCTAATCATGCTAATTAAATCTCTTGTCTATAAAAAAGATTACTTAACTACAGTCAACGAAAAAGCTACTCTTGCCGAAGCATTAAAAATATTAGAAGACTCCGGCTTTCGTTGTGTCCCTATTTTAGATGATACAGGAACCATTTTCCGGGGAAACATTTATAAAATGCACATTTACCGTCACAAGTCTCAAGGCGGCGACATGAATCTACCTGTAACTTACTTGCTTAAAAACGCTACCAAAACAATTAAGGTAAATTCACCATTCTTCCGTGTATTCTTTAATATTAAAGACCTCCCATACATTGCTGTATTGGATGAAGAAAACCATTTCTATGGAATTTTGACTCACTCCCGTTTACTAGATATGCTTTCTGATGCTTGGAATATCAAAAATGGTTCTTATGTTTTGACTATTCTTTCAGATAATGATCGTGGTAATTTAGTTAAAATGGCAAAAATTATTTCTAAATATAGTAATATTGCCGGTTGTTTAACTTTAGATGTTAAAACTGGTGAATTAGTTCGCCGTAACTTATTTACTCTTCCTATTGGTGTTTCTCGCGAAACGATGACTGCTATCGTCAACCGACTTGAAAAGAAAGGTTTTGTTGTTGCTGAAATTGAAGATCTTCAATCAGGTCTAACAATCCGTAGCGCAGAAAAACCTGGAGAATTAAAAGACTAATTATCTTGATTACTATAGTAAAAAAGCTTGTTTAGCCAAATTGGTTAAACAAGCTTTTATTTTTAATTTTCGTAATATACACGTGGTAAACGATCATTTAATAAGCAAGCAACTTCATAATGAATTGTGTCAACATAATCGGCCGCAGCTTTAATATTATTTTGATCATTAGGATTAGAAGAAATGATGGTTACTTTGGTCCCTACTGGCATCTTTTTAGGCATCTTAACCATAAATTGATCCATACAAATTCGGCCAACAATTGGACAGTACGTATCTCCCACTTTAACCTTGAAACCTTGAAATTTTCTAATAAAACCATCTGCATAACCAACGGGTACGGTTCCAATAATTGTATCTTCATCTGCAACAAAGGTCGAGCCATATCCAACACCATCACCTTGGTGAATTGTCTTAACATGAGTTAGTTCACTTTCAAATGACAAGGCCGGCTCTAACGGAATATTTGATTTTAAGTCTGGAGAATTGGGATTAGAAGAAGGATTTAAACCATAAATTCCAATACCAAATCTAACTAAATCACTTTTAATTCCATTATGAAAAATACTTGCTGCCGTATTATCAACATGAATCCACTTTGGCTTTACAGTAAGCAAGCTCTTCATATGATTAAATTTTTCACATTGATGTTTGAAATAAGTTTCATCACTGCTATCAGCAGAAGCAAAATGGGCAAACATTCCTTCAATAAAGAAATTATCGTTATTCTCTAAAAACTCATTAGCGGCAATAAAGTCTGCATATTCATTAAATCCGATTCTACCCATCCCGGAATCAATACCTAAATGAATCTTTAATTGCAAATTTGCATCTTTTAAGTACTTCTCTGCTTCTTTAAGCCATTCTAAGTTTGGAACAGTTAATGAAACGTTATTTACAGCAGCAATTGGAGCATATTCAGGAGAAACAACGCCTAAAACTAAAATTGGTTTTGTAATATCTGCACGTCTTAACTCTAATGCTTCGTCCAAAATTGCAACGCAAAAGCCAGCTGTTCCTACCTTATCTGCAACTCTAGCTACTTCTACTGCACCGTGTCCATAACCGTTAGCTTTTACAACTGCAAGCATCTTTTGTCCGGGCTCTAGATGCTCCATCTCATTTTCAAGATTTCTTTTAATAGCGCCCAAGTTTACCTTTACTACGGCTGGGCGATGAATTCCTGGAACCATTAATCTAATTCCTCCAAAACTACAACTGTTATAATCTCATGATCATCATGTGTGATACTAGGAAAAATATTTCCAGAAAACTTTGTCGAGGTCATTACTGGATGCCCTAAGTCATCCCATAATGTTTCAATATCTTGAAAACCAACATATTTGCCTAATCCAGTTTCCATTGCCTTTGAAAAAGATTCTTTTAAAGAAAAACGTCCACCAAGATACTCTACCTTGCGCTTTCCTTTTAATTGTTGATATTGTTCAAATTCTTTCGGAGTTAATACCCTTTTAGCAAATTTATCGCTTTTTTCAACTATCTTTTTCATACGTTCAACTTCAACTGAGTCAATTCCTACGCCTCTAATCATTATTTTCACCTCACACATTGATACATTATATTACAAAAAAGAGCTGTAGCAACTACAGCTCTCCAGTAACAAAAATTAATCTTTTTTCTTTATAACGAAATCATGCTTTCTACCACCTTTACGGGCACTAGGCTTACGATGATATCGTTCATTTCGATCTCCACCACGTTTGAAATTACGTTTAAAGTTTCGATTATTACCATGCTTTGATTTAAATGGTAATGGCTTTTCAGGTGTAATTTTTACTTTTACACTATCTGCATCTTTAGACAAGTCCTTCAATAAAGCGGCCACTAAATCAATCGCAGAATAATCGTCAAGAAGTTGAGATGCTTCTTCAGTATATTTAGAAAGATCGCTATCAAGCAATTCTGCTACTTTTTTATTAGCTGCACTTAGCTGACCTTTAAATGCTTCTTCATCAGTTGGTGGCTTAAGTGGCATCATCTTTTTATGCGTTAATTGTTCTATAGTACGCATATAGCCAATTTCATTTGGAGTAACAAAAGTTACAGACATTCCGTTCTGGCCAGCACGTCCAGTTCTACCAATACGATGAACATAAGAATCTGGATCCTGCGGAATATCATAGTTATAAACATGACTTACCCCAGAAATATCTAATCCACGAGCTGCCACATCAGTTGCAACTAAAATATCTAGCTTACCTTTACGGAATCTCTTTAACACGCTCATTCGCTTAGCTTGAGAAAGATCACCATGAATTCCAGCAGCGTTATATCCACGTGCTTGTAGCCCACGTGTTAATTCATCAACACGTCTCTTGGTTCTGCCAAAAATAACAGCTAAATCAGGATTTTGAACGTCAATTAAGCGACATAGGATGTCGAACTTTTCATTTTCTTTTGCTCTCACAAAATACTGATCAATTAAATTAGCAGTTAATTCTTTTCCTTTAATTTTTACAATCTCAGGATCATTCATGAATTTTTCACCAATTCTTAAAATTGGCTTTGGCATTGTAGCAGAGAAAAGTAATGTTTGATGTTTACTTGATGCATATTTCAAAATACTTTCAATATCTTGAATAAATCCCATATCAAGCATTTCATCTGCTTCATCTAAAACAATTGTTTTGACTTTAGAAATATCAATGGTGCCACGTTTTAAATGATCAAGCAAACGTCCAGGTGTTCCTACCAAAATTGCTGGTGTTTGCTTTAAAGCACGAATCTGACGTCTAATATCAGCACCACCATAAACTACTTGAACGCGAGCTTTTTCATCACGACCTAAACGGAACAACTCTTCTTGGGTTTGAATAGCCAATTCACGGGTAGGTTCAATAATAATAGCTTGAATTGAATCGTGTTGCTTATCTAAGTTTTGTAAAATTGGCAAACCAAAAGCAGCAGTTTTACCAGTCCCTGTCTGGGCTTGACCAATTACATCTTTTCCCTCCAAAACTAGGGGAATGGTTTTTTCTTGAATTGGTGTAGCTTCTTCAAAACCTGAACGCTTAATAGCTTTTAAAATTTCAGGTTTTAAGTTCATTTCAGAAAATTTCAAATATCTAATTCCTTCCTACATGAGACGGTCTAAAACCTTTTCCAAATGCATCCCATGTGATCCCTTTAGCATTACAATATCAGCTGGCTTAATATCATTCTTTAAGTCATCAATCATATGATTCATTTGATCTTGTGGATAATAGTGCAAATTTTCTTCTGGGTACTTATCAACAAGAGCATCATATAAGTTTTTCATCTCTGGACCATATAAATATAGTTCATTAATAATTGCTGGATCCAAGCTAGCGGCAAGAGACGCATGAAGATCGGCTGATTCATCCCCAAGCTCTAACATATCACCTAAGACAGCAATTCTGCGCCCACCATCTTCGACCATTACTTGTCCAAACGAAGTCGTAACAGCCCTAACCGCAGTTGGATTTGAGTTGTAGACATCATCCATAATTGCTTCGCCTACATCACCCTTCTTCCATTGCATTCTATTTGCTGTTGGAGTGAAGTTAGCTAAAGCTTGGGCAATTTGTTCATCATTTTCACCAAAATGGCGTCCTACACTAATAGCTGCAAGAGCATTAGAGACATTATGTTTTCCAATCATTGGAATCTTAAATTGCTGTGTTGACCCATTTACTTCAAAAGTAGCATGGTGCATGTAAGATCTAAATGTAGTGGCAAAAACAGTATCTTCTTCTCTAAAACCAAAAGTACTCTTTTCTTGCTTAATCTTAGCTGCACGCTCTTCTAGTAAAGGTTCATCGCCATTGTAAATAAACTTACCGTCTTCTTTTAAGAAGTCAGTAATTTCCATTTTAGCGTCTGCAATCTTATCTCTAGTACCAAAGAACTCAATATGAGCTTCACCAATCATTGTGATGACACAAACATCGGGTCTTACTAATTCACTTAAATGATGTAATTGTCCAGGGCGATCCATCCCCATTTCAAGAACTAAAATTTCAGTAGATGGTTTCATCTCTAAAATAGTTACAGGTACCCCAATTTCATTATTAAAGTTAGCCTGTGTCTTATGCACATTAAATCTTTTTGATAAAACCGCTGCAACCATATCCTTAGTTGTAGTTTTACCATTAGATCCAGTAATTCCAACAACAGTTGGATTAACTTTACCTAAGTAATATTTAGCTAAATTTTGAAGCGCAGTTAGCGGATCTTCCACTTCAATAACTGGCACATCAGTAGGCATACCCTCATGTCCTTTTTTCCAAAGGGTTGCTTCTGCTCCGTTTGCCATTGCATTAGATACAAAATCATGCCCATCCCTTGCACCATCTAAGGGAATAAACAAAGAATTGGGAGTTGCTTTTCTTGAGTCAAAAACAACAGAGGTAATGACCTTATCTTCTCCCATATTAACTGAACTATTTAATGCTTTAGCGATCTCAGCAAGTTGCATTTTCATAATAAATAAATTACTCCTACCTAAAATTGCATGTACTCCTATTATACTGACTTATCGCAGTCAGAAAAAGGGTCTCACGCATATCAATAAAAATTATACCACAGATCCTGACTGCAGTAGTTTGAGCAATACCTGGAATACTTTCTAATATCTCCAAGTCACGATTAGGCAAGCTTTTAGCTATCCTTACCATCTGATTTACTAGGTCTTGTCTTCGCTTATTCAAATCTATTAAACGTTGAGCATAGTATCTTACCTCATCAGATTCAACGCTTTTACAGGGAGCTACAGGATAAGTCTTTTGAGATAGAGCAATTAACTTTAAAGTAAATTTATTAGCCTTTTTAACTTGAAATCCTGGCAATTTTATAAGTTTGGTGTAGATTTCAAGTTCTGTTAGATCATTTACTATCTCACAGGGAGGATACATTTTAACAATTGACCAATAATTGAAGCCTTTAGCCGTGTTAAATAATTGTTCAAGCTCTGGAAAAGTAAATTGTAAAACTTTATGAAGCCGGTTTTTAGCCATTACAATATCACTGGTCAATTGATCATAAAAA
>NZ_GG670121.1:181753-270307 GCF_000159355.1 Lactobacillus johnsonii ATCC 33200
ATGCTTAACTAGGAGAATTAGGAGACTTACGCAGATTTAGTAATCCTAACAAAATCAATGCTTTTATTGGAATTGATCCGGGACGTTATCAATCTGGTGAAATGGACGCCAGTTTAAGCATTACTAAGCATGGTAATGCCGTAGCACGTAAGATTCTTTATCGGGCTATCGACCAAATCGACCAGGCAGCTAAAACACAGCACTGTCATATAGCTGATTACTATGAAAACAAAAAGCTATCCTCTCAAACCAAAGGGTTCAAAAAGATAGCTATTGCCTCTATACACAAACTGATCAACTATATGATTACGACGTAGCCAAACATAATCAAAAAAGACTTTTATCGTAATTAATCGATCAGATTTATTATACTCTTCTAGCTTATTAAAAAACTATTTTAATAAGCTTATTTGTCTTGGATTAATTTCCAAATAAATTGACCTGTTTATTTAGAAAGTTAAACAACTTGATCAAAAATAAAAGCCAAATGCCTTATGGCACTTGACTTTACGTAGAAAAAGAGCAGTCCAAAGTGGGCTGCTCTTTTGGTAAAAACCAAGAATTATTAGTTCTTTGAAGACATACCGTACTTCTTGTTGAATTTTTCGATACGACCATCTGCTTGTGCAAACTTTTGCTTGCCAGTGTAGAATGGGTGAGAATCTGAAGAAATTTCAACACGAACTAATGGGTAAGTCTTACCTTCGAATTCAACTGTTTCTTCTGGTTTTAAAGTAGAACCAGCTACGAACTTAGCACCAGTTGCTGAGTCCATGAAAACAACTTCTTGGTAATCTGGATGAATCCCTTTTCTCATTGTTTAATACTCCTTTGCCATGACCAATATTTCAGATCATAGATTATTTTACGACTAGTTAAGGATAGCACCTTTCTAACTATAATTCAAGCTAATTTATACTAGTGTACTTAATTTTAGTCATTCTTAAGCTTAATTTTTTCGTTTACTTTTATCGCTGCCGGATCAATTTTTTCTAGTCCTGTATCAATTGCAACTTTATAGAAGATCAAGGAGACAATTGCAATCAACAGAAAATCCCACGGATATTTAATCCAGTTTTGTCCACCAAAGCCGTCGCTACCACAATAAGACATAATAGAAATAAATACTAAATACCCTAAAAGCCAAGCAGCATGCTTAAACTGCGATTTAAAATCTTTCTTTTGATATTTAACTTCATAATAGAAATAAATTGGAATTCCCACAAGAATAACCAAAATAACTTGAATTGTTGTTGGCCACATCGTCCAATAAATAGCTAAACTAGTTAATACAAAAGTTAAAGGAGCAAACCAGCGCATATAATTAGGTTTATATGGTCTTTCCAAATCTGGTGCTATTTTTCTCAAAGTAATAGTAGTAACTGGACCAGTTAAATAAGCAATCAAAGTTGCACAAGTAATTACTGTTGCAAGTAAATTCCAGTTCCTAAAGACACTTACTAAAATCATTGCCAAAATTAAATCTGCAATCATCGCAAAACGAGGCACTAGATAGCGTCTATTAAGTCTCCCTAACCAAGCTGGTAAGTGTTTTGTATATGTCATTGCAGCAAGTGCTCTTGATGCTGTTGCGACAAAAGCTACTCCAGTCCCAAAAGGCGAAACAAAAGCATCCATATAAAGTAAAATCACAAGCCAATTAATTCCTAAAAGGATTGCAATATCTGCAAATGGGGACGCAAAATCAATTCCATGCCAGGAGTTTTTAGCAAGCATTGCTGGATCAACTGCTCCAATAAAGGCTACTTGAAGCAGAATATAAATTGCAGCTGTCACAAACATGGAAATTAAAACTCCACGAATAATGTTCTTTCGAGGATTCTTTAATTCACCACCAATATTAATTATTGTCTGAAATGCGTCATAAGACATAATGATACCAGCGCCAGAAGCTGCTTCAAAGATGGCTCTACTTCCATAAGGCATAAATGTTTTTACATCGTGACCAAAGTTAGCAGGATGAAAACTAGATGCAAACAGCATAATAATTGTTATCGTAGGCAAGAGTACTTTAAAAACAGAAATTAAGTTAGTAAAGTGCGTCATGATTTTAATTGACCAGAAGTTAATTAAAGTAAAAATAATCATGAATACAAATACCAATAATAACCCAGGTGTAGTTATATTTCCGTCTTGCATAAAGTGATGTGTCCAGTTTGCCCACTTCCATGGCCAAGAACTCATGTATTGAACAGCCGCAACTGCCTCCATTGGCACCAAGGTTACCAAAGAAATCCAATTCGCCCAGGCAGCGATAAAACCAAGCATGGGACCATGGCTATATTGAGCATATTTGCTCATTCCCCCACTTTCAGGAAACATAGTTCCTAGTTCAACATAGGTTAAGGCGATTGCAATAATAATAACTGCACCAATGATCCAAGATAAGATAGCCGCTGGGCCGGCAATTTTTGCTGCCGAACCTGAGCCAAAAAGCCATCCGGATCCGATCAACGAATTAAGGGCTAGCATTATTGCTGAAAATAAACTTATTTTGTGTCCCTTATTCACATCTCTTCCATCCCTTCTTTATAAAACTTAAATCTATAGTTAAAACAATTAAAAATTATTTTAACTAAAAAACCTAGAACCGACAACCAGCCCTAGGTTTTAGATCAATCTTCAAAATAGCTATAAAGATCACTTACTTTTAAATTTCTTTTTTCTTCTTCACTAATATCTGCTTTAACTTTACCATCCTTTAACACTAAAAGACGATTTCCATATTTTAAAGCATCCTCCATGTGATGTGTAATCATTAAGGCAGTTAATTTATTTTCTTTAATTTGCTTATCAGTTACTGCTAGTAGATTTTCACTAGTATGAGGATCTAAAGCTGCTGTATGCTCATCTAATAACAAAATATCGGGCTTTTCTATTGTAGCCATCAAGAAGCTCAAAGCTTGTCTTTGGCCTCCAGATAAGCCCTCCACAAACGTATTTAAACGATTCTCTAAGCCATTATTCATAACTGCAGCTAGCTTTTTAAAACGAGGTAAGTTTTGCTTAAGTCTTCTAATCTTTAAAAATCTTCTCTTTCCCCGTTTTGTTGCTAGTAATAAATTTTCTGCCACCGTCATTCGCGGAGCCGTCCCCATCTTAGGATCTTGAAAAACTCGTCCAATAAATTGTGTCCGCTTTTCTTCACTCATTTTAGTAATATCTTGCCCATTATGCCGAAGAATACCACTATCAGGTTTTAAACTACCCGCAATCGTATTAAAAAGTGTAGACTTACCCGCTCCATTTGTCCCAATTATAGTAATAAAATCTCCAGGTCTAATTTCTAAATTAATTCCTTTTAAAATTGGAACAATTTCACCATCAGCTGTTTTAACAGTTGTTTGGACATCTTTTAATTCTAAAATTGGCTTAGTCATGCTTTTTCACACCTCTTTCTACTGGCTTTTTCAAATGTAAAAACTTTTCTAACTGCGGAAGCATCATACATAGAGCTAAGACAATTGAAGAGATTAAATTTAAATCATTAGCTGAAAATCCAAGTTGCAGTACAGCGAGTAAAATCAAACGATAGATAATACTACCTAAAGTTACAGCTACTAAACGCTGATTTAAGGTTAATTCTCCAAAAGCTACTTCACCAATAATAATTGAAGCTAAAGCAATAACAATAGTTCCAATTCCCATATTAATATCAGCATAACCATTATTTTGCGCAATTAATGCTCCACATAAGGCAACTATTCCATTTGATAGCATCAATCCTATAATTACCATAAAGTCTGTGTGAATTCCTAATGATTTTGCCATACTCGGGTTATCTCCGGTAGCAATAAAAGCTTGGCCAAAATCTGTATTTAAAAAGAAAATTAAAATTCCAGTAATCACTACTACAATAACAATACCCAAAGCAACACTATTAAAATATTGCGGTAAATTTTCTAAAAATTCATTGTTGAGTAATGTCTTCTTACCAATCAGTGAAATATTAGAACCGCCCATAATTCTTAAATTAATAGAATAAATTGCCGTCATTGTTAAAATACCAGCAAGTAGAATTGGAATTTTTCCTTTTGTATACAATAATCCCGTTACTAAACCTGCTGCCATTCCAGCCAAAAGGGCTAAGAAAGTAGCTAAGTATGGGGACATTCCGTGTGAAATATTAGCTACTGCAACAGCTGCACTCAATGGAAAGGTTCCTTCTACGGTCATATCAGCAAAATTCAAAATTCTAAATGTCAAATATAATCCTAAGCCAAGCAAAGCCCATAGCAAACCCTGGCCAATAGCAGATACGATCAAGTTCATCTATATACAACTCCTTTTTTCTGACATTCTTCTAAAAATCGTTTAGGTACGTGAAGATTTAATTCTCTGGCTTCTTTTAAATTAACAACTGGTTCTCCCTTTTTCACTCTTTCGATTGGTAAAGAACTAACTTTTTTACCCTTTAAAATTTCAATAGTCATCCTTCCAGTCATTTTTCCTAACTCATATTGATTAACACTATAAGTTGCAAGACCGCCTTGTTTTACCATATTAGCTGCAGCAGGGAAAATTAGCTTTTTAGCAGCATTACCATTTTTAACTAATGTTTCCATCGCTCCAGCAATTGTGTTATCAGTTGGTACAATGACGGCATCTACTTGACTAAACATCTGCTCTGAAACTTGATTAAGATCGTTACTATTTGCAATTGAGAAAGATTTTAAAGGTATTTTTCTCTTTTTACATTCACGTTCAATCTCGTGAAAGCCGCTAACTGCAGAAGAATCACTAGAAGTATAAATTACTCCTAAAGTTTTTAAATTGGGTAAAAACTCCCTAATTAAATCTAATTGTTGCTTAATTGGAGCAGCATCTGATACACCAGTAATATTTTTTTCGGGATGTCTTTCATTTTTTACTAGTCCACTAATTTTTGGACTTGTTACAGCACCTAAAACTATTGGAATTTTATTCGTTGTATTCGCCAATGCTTGGGCAGCTGGAGTAGTAATTCCAACTAATACTCTTGATCGCTCATCAGTTAGTTTTGTTGCCATCGTACGTAAATTACTCTGATCATTATTTGCATTTTGATAGTCAATTTTGATATTTTTTCCATTTACGTAGCCTTCCTCTTTCAATTCATCTCGAAAGCCGCGATATATCTCATCAAGAGCTGGGTGACGCATAAGAGTTAATACACCAACCCGGGGAATTTTATTATTTTCTTCTTTCTGTTTATTCTCTCCAAAAAAAGCTATGGTTAAAAAAGCTACCAAAATTACAATTAATCCATACATTCTTTTCATAATTTTTCTCCAAAAAAACAGGAATCTACTTTCACATGCAGATTCCTGTTACTTTTTTATCACAAAAAGAAAAAGGTCTGCATGTTACTCCATGCAGACCACAATAAATACACAGCCAGCACAGATACAATCTGAATCTTTCAGGTTGCATCTTGCTTAACAACCTGATTTACTGGCCTTGCCAACGATTATTTTTCATAAACTTAGCTTGTGTATTCATAATTAACTACTCCTTAAAAAATTTAATTATATTGTAATTGGCTTATATTTTTCTGTCAATAGCTTTTATTTGATCGGATATCTCTGAATTAACCCCTTAACTCTTTCTTTTGCCTGAGCTAGGACTCCTGCATCTTCAGGATTATCCAAAACTTCAATAATTATTTTAGCAACTTCTTTAGCATCAGATTCCTTAAAGCCCCGACTAGTTATTGCTGGTGTTCCAATTCTCAATCCACTAGTAATAAATGGACTTCGTTTATCGCCAGGAATAGATTCTTTGTTAGTCGTAATATTCACAGAGTCTAGTAAATTTTGGGCATCTTTTCCTGTTACGCCGGTCTTGGTAATATCAATAATCATCAAGTGATTATCAGTTCCACCTGAAACCACGCGAATATTTTTGCTATTTTTAAATTCTTCAGCCATGGCTTTTGAATTCTTAATTACTTGATCAATGTATTGAGTAAATTCTGGCTGTAAATCTTCATAAAAAGCTTGAGCCTTTGCAGCAATAACATGCTCTAATGGTCCACCTTGCGTTCCTGGAAAGAGAGCTGAATCAATTTTCTTCCCTAATTCTTTATTGTTAGATAAAATCATCCCTCCACGCGGACCACGTAAAGTTTTATGTGTGGTTGTTGTAACAACGTCAGCTATAGGAATTGGGCTCGGATGTGCTCCAGTTGCAACTAAGCCTGCAATATGCGCCATATCAACCATTAGATAGGCACCAACTTCATCCGCAATATCACGAAACTTCTGCCAATCAATAATTCTGCTATAAGCAGAAGCGCCAGCAATAATTAATTTTGGCTTCTTCTCTATAGCAATCTGTCTAATTCGCTCAAAATCCAATTCTTCAGTTTCAGGATTTAGGTCATAACTAATAGAATTAAAAATTTTCCCTGAAAAGTTAACCTTCGCCCCATGCGTAAGATGCCCACCAGCATCCATACCCATTCCTAAAATTGTATCTCCTGGCTTTAACAAAGCATTATAAACTGTCATGTTTGCCTGTGAACCAGAATGAGGCTGAACATTGGCATATTCTGCATTAAATAATTTTTTGGCATAGTCAATTGCCAATTGTTCTACCTTATCAATATATTGACAGCCACCATAATATCTCTTTCCCGGATATCCTTCTGCGTATTTATTGGTGAGAACAGATCCCTGTGCTTCTCTGACAGAATCGGAAACAATATTTTCTGATGCAATTAATTCAATTGTATCTTCTTGTCTTTTCTCTTCACTTTTAATTGCATCCCAAAGTGCAGGTGATTTTTCTCCATAATTCATCTATAAATTCCTCCCATGCTTGCAGAATTTTTTCATTAATCAAATTATACCTTATATTGTCTATAAACTTAGTTTCTAGATCTGCTTCAAAAAAAAGAATTAAGCAATTTCTACCTAATTCTTCTTCAAAAATATTTATAGTTTGTATTAAAAAGCCATCTCTCGCCCATTCACTAACACTTTATAAGCTAAGGTTTCTAAGTTTGCACGTAATTCTGCTTTTCGTGTTTTGTCCTGATTCAAACGGATAATATGAATTTCATTTTCAGTAGGAGTAGTAACCTCAATACTTCCATTCAAATCAAATGCCGCTTCATTATTTCTAAATCTTAATAAGTTAATTAAAGAACTAACAACAGGACGTTGAACTTCTTCATGAATTTCTTCACGACTATAATAATGACGATTAATATTTCGACCTTCTTTTGTCTTTTCAAGAAGTTCAATATCATTTTTACCAGCAAGCATTCCAACATAATAGACTTGGGGAATTCCAGGTGCAAATACTTGTAAAAGTCGAGCCATAAAGTATTTTTTATCATCATCACCAAGTGCAGAGTAGAAAGTAGAGTTTATTTGATAAATATCGAGGTTATGATATTCCGCACTTGAGTATTTCTTTTTAACATTAGCGCCGACCTTATACAATTCATTGCTTGTGTATTCTATCTCATTCGGAGTTAAGATATCACGAGCATCTACTACACCAATTCCATCATGAGTATCTAATGTCGTAAACTGCTTCATTGGACTCTTTTTTAGCCATGAAGCAAGACGCTGACTTTTACCGCTATATAGTGAATAAAGCACCACCATTGGTAAGGCAAAATCATAAATAAAGTAACCATGTCTTGCAATCTTAAATGGCATTGAATAGTGTTCATGAATTTCAGGCAAAATTAGCGCGCCTTTAGCTGAAATATCATCTTGAACTTCTTTCAATAGATCCCAAATTTCTGGTTCTACGAAAAAGTCATTAGTATCTAGCTTCTTAACAGCATAAGCAAACGCATCTAGTCGAATGATGTCACTGCCATGATCAATTAAATTATTTAAAGTCTGCTTAATAAACTGTTTAGTTACATCTTTGCGAACATCAAGATCAATTTGCTCTTCACCGAAAGTATTCCAGAGTTTTTCCTTACTTCCATCCGCAAAAATAATTTCCTGATATGGAGCACGATCTTTTCTCTTGTAAATAAGGTCAATATCTTTTTGCGTTGGTCGATTCTTAGGCCAGAACTTATCCCAACTCAAAAATAAATCAGCATATGGACTTTGATCCTTATTTTTTTGAAAGTTACGGTAATATTTAGACTGGCGAGAAATATGATTAATCATAAAATCAAACATAAGATAGTATTCTTCGCCTAACTTTTCAACGTCCGACCAGTCCCCAAATTGAGGATCAACCATTGAATAATCCGTTGGAGCAAAGCCGCGGTCACCAGTTGAGGGAAAGAATGGTAACAAGTGAACTCCTCCAACAGCACCTTTTAAGTCTGTGTGCAGTACGTCATCTAAATCTTTAATATTTTTACCTAAACTATCTGGATAGGTTATGAGCATTACTTTATTTGAAATTGCCATTACTATATTCCTAATCTATTGCTTTAAAGTGATAAATATAGGCCTTGAAATCACCGTGTTCAACTGGATCATAAATTCCTAAATTCATCAATTCATCTCCGCCGTATACCTCATGAGTATTTTGATCTTCATAGTACTTTTCTGGGGCAAGTCCGACCATCTTGGTCTTAGTTAAATATGGCTGAGCACTTGCCATTACTTTAACTACTGATAAAACAGCTTCAGTTTTATCTTTCGAAACAGTTTCCCAGGCACATTGATTACTGGTTTGAGCACTCTTTAACCGATAAAAAGTGCCATACTGAGTAACTTCTCTAATTTTTTTATATTCTGCCACCTGCTCTTTAACTGCTTGACGATCCTCTTTGCTCATCTTAGTTAAATCAAGTTCATAACCTAAATCACCCCACATTGCTACAATTCCACGTGTCTTAAATGGTGTAATTCGACCATTTTGTTCATTTGGACTAACTGAAACATGAGAAGTCATCATTGATTGTGGATAAGCTAAACTAGTACCATATTGAATACTTAATCTATCAATTGCGTCACTATCATCACTAGCCCAAATTTGTGGGTTGTAGTATGCCATACCAGCGTCAAAGCGTCCGCCTCCGCCAGAACAACCTTCAATTAATAGATCTGGATAAGAATTAACTAATCTTTCAAGCAAGTCATAGAGTCCTAAGACATAACGGTGGTAAGTTTCACCCTGTCTTGCAGCTGGTAAATCTGCTTCATAAATATCTGACAAGTGACGATTCATATCCCACTTGATATAATCAATCTTTCCTGATTCAAGAATTTTGTTCATTTGCTCAAAGATATTGTCACGAACTTCTTTTCTACCTAGATCAAGAACATATTGATTACGAGATGGACTTGGAGTTCTTCCTGGAACATGCATTAAATAGTCAGGATGCTCTTGATATAAGTTTGAATCCATTGAAATCATTTCCGGTTCAAACCAAAGACCAAATTTTAATCCTTGTTCATGAACATAATCCGCAAAATGGTCTAATCCATGTGGGAATTTCTTTTCAAAAACACTCCAGTCTCCTAATGAAGAATTATCATCATCACGATGGCCAAACCAACCATCATCAAGAACAAACATTTCAATGCCCATTTCCTTCGCATCATCAACAATTGGCTTCAATTCTTCTTCGTCAAAATCAAAATAGGTAGCTTCCCAGTTATTTACTAAAATTGGTCGAACTTGATCTTTATACTTACTTCTAATAACACGATCATGAATTAAACTGTGGAATGCTTGACTCATCTTGTTCAAGCCTTGAGCAGAATATGTCACCAATACTTCTGGAGTTTGGAAACTAGAATTTGGTGTTAGTTCCCAGCTAAAGTTGAAATCATCAATACCGATATTGACATGGGTTTGTGCAAATTGATCTTTTTCTACTTCAAATTTGTGATTACCGGAGTAAACAAAGGCAAAACCATAAGCATCCCCAGAAAATTCAGTAGTAGCTTTATCAACTAAAGCCATAAATGGATTCATTTGATGACTAGAAGTACCACGATGACTAGAATAGACATGAATACCTTGATTAATTTCGCTACGTTCTACTCGTCTTTCATGTGCATGAGCACCAGGTAAGGTAATTGATTCAAAGTCACGGTCTACAAAGTCGATTTGCATTGAAGCAACTTTTTCAATGTTAACTGCTTTCTCACCCTCATTAACAACTTTTACTGAGCGCGTGAGTACGGGGTAATCGCGATAAATTGTATAAGCTAATTTAAATTCAACTTTGCTCTTTTCATCAAGTAAATTGATAATTAAAGTTTCAGCTTCATCATTATTTTCAACAAAGGAATGTGGCAATCCTGCTAAATCTGGCTTACCTGCTACAATTTTATAATCTTGGTAAGTCAAAAATAGTGCGTTAGATCCATCCTTTTGGCGAACTACTGCTGCTGGAGTATGGTAATCCATTTCACCAGCTGTACTGTATTCTTTTGGTAAAGAATCACGTGAAAAAGTTCTATCTAGTGAGCCCGGTAAATTACCAGAAAAGCCTCGGTCTACTCGCGGATAGCGTAATTGCCCATGATATTGTTTAATTGTTTTACCAAAATACACGTGAGCAAGTGTATTTCCATCTTCAACTGCTAATAAGTATGAAATTTGATCATTATGTAAATGAAAAACTTTATTTTTTTTATCAAAATTAATTAGTTGGTTCAACTTCTCCGCCTCCTAATACTGGCTCTTCCTTCTTTACTTTTAATTCTAAAATATTATCTTCTGCTTGTACGGCTTGACCAGTTTTCGCCATTAAGTCAATATCTGAAAACTTACCAGAATTTGTTACTATTACAATAACCGTGTCATCTAGACCAGCCTTTTTAATAGTAGGGTCCCAGAATTCAATTAATTCTTGGCCCTTCTTTACCCTTTGACCCTGTTCAACATATGATACAAATCCAGTTCCGTTTAGTTCTACCGTTCCAAGTCCAATATGAATTAATAGAACTACCCCGTTATCACCAACTAGCCCAACTGCATGTCTTGTAGTAAAGACCTGTCTAACTGTCGCATCAAATGGAGCCAGGACCTTTCCATCACTTGGCTTAATTGCAAAGCCTTGTCCAACTGATCCAGATGAGAATGTTTTGTCATTAACCTGGTTTAAATTTATCAATTCACCAGAAATTGGAGTGGCAATGAGGACATCACTATCAACATCATTATCACTATCCTTATCAAATTTCTTGCCCCAGGTCTTTTCAAGCTCAGCTACGATTTCTGCATGTTTCTTTTCACTTAAAATAACCTTACTTGCAAAAATTAAAATTGCAATTACAAGCATAACAGCAGGTACAGCGAACATCATTATTTTAAAATTAAGCTTACCAGCTGCTGTAATTGAAGAAGCAGTAGCACCAGTAGTCATCCCAGCCATAATCGCAATTTGACCAACAACACCATTTGAAACGGCACCGCCAAACTTATCAATTAATGGACGAACAGACAACGCAAGTGATTCGTCACGATGCCCAAGTTTTAACTGACCATATTCAACTGAGTCAGTAATAACCATTAAAACGATTAAAAATACCATTGGTTGTGGAAAGCCAAAAATTGAGGCAGCAAGCAAAACCAGTGGTAAATTACTTCCAGCTACTGCAAATAATCCCATTCCACAAAGCATTACAGCTAAACAAGAAGTAAAGAGTGCCTTACGACTCATTTTTTTAGATAAAAGTGGAAATAATGACGTCGCAATAATTCCTAAGAATACATTAATCGTTGAAAAAATAGAAAATGCTTTTGGCATTCCCATAATATATGTAAAATAGTAAACTTCAAGAGATCCAGTAATATTAATTGCAACCCCATAGAATAAGTATGCAAGTGCAACCCACATTAATTGATCATTACCTGATAAAGCTTTAAAAATACCAATAATTCCCTTAGTATCTTTCTTATTTTTACGAATATCGCTGTTAACTTCTCTAGTAAATAAACCAACACACCATGCAGAAACAAATGCAATTGAGCAAATAATTGCTGCAAAAATGAACCAACCACGATCATCCCCCGTAGAAGTTGGACGGGCTGAGAAGTAGATAACAGCTGGCATAACTAGAATTCCAACTAACCCACCACCAATAGTAGATCCTACACGAGCATAAGTAGCAGTTTTTTCTCGTTCTCTAGAATTAGTTGTTAAAGATGGAAGCATTGACCAAAAGCCAACATCTTTAAATGAATAAAAGATATCCATTGTGATGTATAGAACTGCAAAAACAATCATGTATAAGATTGCATTCTTTTGATAAAGTCCGCCTAAGTTAGTGAACAATATCAATAAAATCACAGCTGAAACGCTACCACCAACTACAACCCATGGTCTAAAATGGCCCCACTGGGTCTTAGTCCTGTCAATTGCATTTCCAATAAATGGATCAATAAATAATTCAACAATTCTTAACACCATGATAATCAATGTAACCATACTGATCATTCTGGCATCTTCAGCCGCATTACCTGTATTAAATAAATGCGAGGTAATAAACATAATTAAATATCCTGATAGTAATCCATAAAATGAATCATTACCAAATGCACCAAAACTGTATGCTAGTCTAGCACCCAGTGACATTTTTCCCTGATCTTTATCTTTCATAATCTTCCCTCTTTTAGTTTTTTGTATTCGCTTTCAACAATATTTATTATGCATAATGTATGCGCTTTACAAAATAGCTAGATTAAGTCAGATTATGTCAATTTGTTTTTAATCATAATGATATGTTTTACCGTAAAAGTGGTATCATTATAAGTACTAAATATATTTTTGAAAACATATATCCATCATTAACATGGGAATTTGATAAGAGGATAAGAGCAATGAATGGTGAATATCATACATTAAACAATCACAGTATTGAGACTAAAGTTTTATTTTTTGGACAAGAAAATTGTCTTCCAAACTACTTTTTCAAGGGTAATAATGTCCGTAACAACTATGTCATTCACTATATTCAATCAGGTAAAGGAACCTTTTCGGTAGCTAATCACCATGCTGTGAACTTAAAAGCTGGCGATATTTTCCTTCTTCCAAAGGATATACCTTGTTTTTATCAAGCTGACGGCACTGAACCCTGGTCATACTTCTGGATTGGTTTTTCAGGTGTAAAAATCAAGGGATTACTAGACAATTCTAAGTTGACTAAAAAATATTATTTACGTCAGCTTCAAACAAGTGAAACTTACGAAAGCCTAAAACAACTTTTCGATTCACTTCACTACCGTAGTTCCCTTGCTAGCGATGTATTAATTGAGTCATTAATCTATACATTCTTTTACCACTTAATCACCGAATATCCTGCTGAATTAAATTCTAAAGCTAAAAACGCTAATGAAGAATTGCGTCTAGCGGTTAATTATTTAGAACAAAATTCTGCTAATTCTACTTGTACAATTAGTGCTCTATGTAATGATCTCGACCTATCTCGAAGCTACTTATACAGCATTTTTAAGAAAAATCTGAACCTTTCTCCACAAGCATTTCTTACCCAATTACGGATGGAAAAAGCGAAAGAAAAACTATTAAACAGTAATTACGCTATTCAGCAAATTGCAAATATTACCGGGTATACGGATGCCTTTACTTTTTCAAAAGCTTTTAAACGCTATACTGGCCTTAGTCCCAAATACTATCGAGAAAAGCATTAACTAGTGCCAGATTATTTCCTAAGACCTTACATTTTCGCGTACAATAGTAAGTAAAGAATTCAGAAAGGATTTTATTTATGAAACCAACCGAATGTACTACTATCTTAGTCGGAAAAGATGCAACTATTGATGGTTCAACAATGATAGCTCGTAGTGAAGATGGCGGCCGTACTATTATTCCTGAGCGATTTGATGTAGTAATGGCAGCTGATCAACCTAAACACTACGAAAGCGTAATTAGTCATCAAAAGATCGACGATGAAGATCTTCTCCCTAATCCTCTTCGCTATACTAGTGCACCTGACGCATCAGGTGAAAATGGAATTTGGGCTGCTGCTGGTATTAATTCAGATAATATTGCTATGACTGCAACTGAAACTATTACCACTAATTCAAGAATTCAAGGTATTGATCCCCTCCTTGAAAAAGGGGGTCTAGGCGAAGAAGACTTCGTGACTCTAACTTTGCCATATATTCATTCTGCCTATGAAGGTGTAGAACGCGTAGGCTATCTCCTTGAAAAGTATGGTACTTACGAAATGAACGGAATGGCTTTTTCTGATAAAAACGAAATTTGGTACCTTGAAACTATTGGTGGCCACCACTGGGCAGCTCGCCGTATTCCAGATGATGCATACGTAATTGCTCCTAACCGTCTAAATATCGATGAATTTTATTTTGATAATGATGATTTTGCTTCATCAGAAGATTTAAAAGATTTAATTGAAGAATACCACTTAAATCCAGACCTTGAGGGCTATAACTTGCGTCATATCTTCGGCTCCTCAACAATTAAAGATGCGCACTACAATAATCCACGTGCTTGGTATATCCATAACTATTTTGATCCTAATTTTGGTGGCGAGCCAAGTGATCAAGATCAACCATTCATTTGCCACGCAAATCGCAAGATTAGTATTGAAGACATTAAATGGGCTGAAAGTTCTCACTATCAAGATACTCCTTTTGATGCATATGGAGATCAAGGTACAGCTGAACAAAAGAAGACCTTCCGTCCAATTGGTATTAATAGAAACTTTGAAACTCATATTTTACAAATTAGAAATGACGTTCCAGAAGAAATTGCCGGTGTTCAATGGTTAGCATTCGGACCAAATACTTTTAACAGCATGGTTCCTTTCTACACTAATATCACTACCACTCCAGCAAGCTTCCAGACTGGTCCTAAATTCGATTTAAATAAGATCTTCTGGTTGAATAAACTAACTGCTCAATTAGGTGATACTAATTTCCGTGTTTATGGTGAATTAGAAGCCGATTTTGAACAAAAGAGTCTTGCTCAATGCCATAAAATTCAACATGAAACTGATAAAGAAATTGAAAACTACTCTGGCAATGAACTCCAAGATAAGCTGAACAAAGCAAATCAAAAAATGGCCGATACAGTTTACAATAATACTGTTGAATTACTAGGAAATATGGTTAACGAAGGTCACGGCTTAATGACCTTAAAATATGACTTACTTGATTAGGCGAAAATAAATACATACAAAGATGCATAGAAGTATATACTTCTGTGCATCTTTTTTTATCCAAAATTAATGACAAAGAGAAAAAAATAATAACTATTTGCTATAATATACTTACTAATTATTAGCAAGAAGGATAAAAATGATACATAACAAAACTATTGATACACAATTAAATCACCGTTCAATTCGAAAATTTAAAGATACAACTTTAAATAAGGAACAATTGGAAACTTTATACTCAGTTTTTGCACAAACTCCAACTAGTATGTTTATGCAAAATGCTAGCTTGATACATATTATTGATCCTGAGCAAAAGAAAAAAATTAGAGAACTATGTAATCAAAAATATGTTGGTGCAGAAGGTGATTTATTCATCTTTGTCGTTGATTTATATCGTAATCAACAAATTAGAAAACAACTTGGCACGGATGATGGTCGTGTGCATACTACTGATATCTTTTTCCAAGCAATGGAAGATACCTTACTTGCCTACCAAAATGTCGCTAATGCCGTAGAAAGTATGGATTTAGGCTACGTACCACTTGGAACAGTTAATGATCATCCACTTGAAATGCTTAAGACACTTGATTTACCTAAATTGACTTTCCCAGTATTAGGGATGCAAGTTGGCGTGCCTGATCAAAAGCCACAATTAAAACCACGTTTACCATTAAAATTCACTTGTTTTGAAGGAAAATATGATAAGGACTTCAATGTAAAAGAATTACGTGACTATGACAAAGTAGTTACTACTTACTATGATTTACGTGATTCAAATCGTTGTATTGATTCATTTACTAAACAAATCACTGGCGCTAAGCTAGATAATCATAAAACTGATCGTGACGAATTGCCTGAAGAACTGCATAAACAAGAGCTTTGCTTAGACTGGAAGTAAAAATATTAGAATCGGATCAAATGATTCGGTTCTTTTTCTTTCTAAAAATAAAAAGTGAGAAGAAAATAATTTCTTCTCACTTCACTTGTTTGTTCAAATTTATCAGTATCTTAACCTAACGAAATTACTTGAAAAAATGTATTTTATTATTTAATCAACTTAAATACTTCATTTTCATCAAGATAATCTTTCTCACCAGCTGGAGCTTCAATAGAGCCAAATGGCATTTGTGCACGAAGTTTCCATTCTTTAGGTAAATCAAAGGCTTCATGAATTGCATCATCAATTAATGGATTGTAATGCTGCAAACTTGCACCAATATTTTGTTCAGCTAAAGCAGCCCAAACAGCTTGTTGTGCTCCGCCAATGCCTTGTTCTGCCCAGTCAGCAAAATTATCTGCATACAGAGGAAAATCTCTTTCTAACTTTTCCACAATTGCTGTATCAGTTAGGAAAAGAATTGTGCCAAATCCAGCTCTAAAAGTAGCAATTTTTTCTTTTGTTTTAGCAAAGGCTTCTTCGTCAAGTACCTCAGATTTTAATCTGTCTTCAACAATGTCCCATACCTTATTTGAAGCTTTTCCAAATAAAACAACTGTACGCACAGTTTGACTGTTAAAAGCAGTTGGAGAATTGCGAACCGTATCCTTAATCAAAGTATAAATGTCCTCAGGAGTTTCTTTTACATTATCCCCAAGTGCATAAATTGAACGACGTTTTGCTAATAAATTATTAAATTCCGTTTTCATGCTTGTACCTCTCTATTTACAAAATAAGTTTTACAAGTTAATGTATTTATATATTTCACTTACTTATAGTAACTTGCTTTTAAAAAGTAACAAGACGTGAATTTATTTTCACCTAGTCACAATTTATTCACCAGAAAGGAATGTTATTAATGGAAAAACTATCTGCTTCTAGTTGCTCACTAGAAAATACCGTAAGTATAATTGCCGGAAAGTGGAAAAGTGTTATCATTTACTATCTATTGCAAAGAAAAGTGTGCCGTTTTAGCGAATTACAGAAATTAATTCCTGACTGCTCTAAAAGAATGTTAGCTCTCCAATTAAAAGATTTAGAAAAAGCAAAAATTATTAACAAGAAAGTTTATCCGGTAGTTCCTCCTAAAACTGAATATTCCTTGACTGATTTAGGAAAGACACTCTTTCCAGTTATTAAGGCGATGGATGATTGGGGCGCAAACTACCATAATTCTTAATTACTTACTAGCCTTAGGTGGACGAAGAGCGCCGCGTTTAATCGTGATTGGTAAATCCTTTAAAGCCCCATAAACCTTTTCAAGTTCAGCCATAACCTCTTTTTCATCTAATCCTTTTTCCTTGATAACTTCAGAGGCCGCTTTAGCATAGTTACGTTTAAATTTTGCATTCACTTCATTCCAGTTAACTGATGCAAAATTATCAGCTAATTTTTGATCAAAGGATATTTTCCCTTGCAACATCAAAACTGCAATTATCGGATACCATGCATAACCTTGCTAATAAGTCGCATTGTCATTTGAATGGTAAATGTTATCCTCCCAGCTTACCGTATAGGTCTTTGCACCATTTGATGAGGTAACCAAAGCTTCATTATTTTTTAATTCCACATGTTTATCCACAATTGCTGTGTAAGCTTCTAAAATTTTTTGAATTGGTGGCATCTTTTTCATTAACTTTCCCTCCAATTTTCATTTAAATTTACTTTACTCAATAAATATAAGATAATTAGTCATAACTATTATCTTAGGATTTTTTTATGAAAAATATTAGTAAAAAGTTCGCCTTAATTTTTATGCTGCTCTCTCTTGGACTGACTCTTTCAGCTTGCAGCATTATTATCTCTAACAACAATAAACCGGAAATTAAAACTACTATTAGTAATCAAGGTTTTAATCAACTAAAAGTCTCTGTTACTGCAACAGACATTTCTGTTAAATATGGCGATAAATATAACGTTAAATACGAAGGGCCTAAGAATTTAAAGCCTACTGTTAGCAGAAAGAATGGTAGTCTAACAATTAAGCAATCAGCCTCTGGTATTCACCGCATTAACGGAGATCCTACTATCACTATTACCGTACCAAAACACCTATTGAAGAGTTTAAATCTTTCAACAGATGATGGTAATATTGAAGTGGAAAACATTGCTACCACAAATCCTATTTCTTTGAATACTGATGATGGAGATATTGATATTAACAATTTAAAATCTCCAAGTGGAAAAATTGATACCAGCGATGGAGATATCACTATCAACAAATTAAATAGTAAAAATGGCTTTAAGATAAACACAGATGATGGCGATATTCATATCTCTATGTCTAATTTTAGTGGCTATAACCTTAATGTAGATGATGGGGACATCAAAGTTAAAGGTGATTCATCTAGCGATACTTTTACACAGAATAAAAATAGCACTAATGTATTAACAGCTTCTACACAAGATGGAGATATCAAAATTAAATAGAATATAAGCAAAAATGACAGATTGTAGCCTTTTACAATCTGTCATTTTTGCTTACTTAAATATAATTTGTTACTTCGTGGAAATTCTATCTTTTGTAATTTTTTCATTCTCTTTAAAACTTCTATTTCAGTTAAATTTTCCCACACTATTTGGCGATATCCATTTTCAACTACTGTAAAAGCATCTCCACTCTTTTCCACAAGGATGCTTCGATCTTTTTTATAAGTTAAAAATTTAATTTTATCACCCTTATTCATCTTTTGAAGTTCAATTCTTAGGAGCTTCAACAAATTTTTATTATCTATCATGTTTTAATTCCTCAACAAAAAAGAGATAAGAACTCATCTTATCTCTTAATTATATACATAACTTTTATTTAAAACATATGTGCCAAGATTGGTAATAGCCAAATCCAAAAGATACAACTTACTGCAAAGAATACTGTTGAAACAGCTACTGAACTAGCACCTTCCTTAACATAAATGTTGTAACGGCTAGAAATAATAATTCCAGAAAATGCTGGTGGCAATCCAGTGGCCAAACAAAGCATTGAAATCTTAGTAGGATCAGATCCCATCCCGCAAATATAGGCAGCTGCAACAATTACTGCTGGAGTTAAGAATAATCTAAAGAAAGTATTCCAAATTACTTCCTTATTAATTGAAAACTTAACTGTTGATAAAGCAAGTCCCGCTGCTAAAACGGCAACACCAGCATTTGCTTTTGCAATCAAATCAAAAGTTGGTGCCCAAGAAGTAGGAATTCTGATACCAATTAACACGAAAATAACCGCAATTAGTGGCGCTGCAGCAACTGGTTGCTTAATGGCGTTGATAACAGACTTTACAGTTGGGTTCATTTGCTTGTGTGGTTCATCAGCATGATCTGCAATTTCAGCACATGCTAAATCAATTTCACGTTCTATACCTTTTTCTTTCAAAGCTTTTGCTTCCGCATCAGTAACCGGTACTCCATCGGGAATAGTTACCATCACTTTTTTCTTAGTCTTGTTTGGCCCTTTACCCTTTATGTCTTCTACTTCTACTTTTGTACCCTTATTATTTGAATTAGAAGCAGCTTTTTTCTTTGTTAAGGCCTGTCCCCTATTAATTAAGGCTAAGCCTAATGGAATAGTAATTGCATTAACAACAATTGAGACAATTCCAATGACTAAGTTAGTTGTTGCATTATTTCCATAAATGGGATCTAGTACTGCAAAACCAAGAAAACCAATTGTTGGAGAACCAGCAATTAAAGCACAAACCGCAGCTTGTTGTGTAGTTCTGTGGAAAAACAATTTATCTAAGTAATAACTCAACATAAAGAGTCCTACCACACCAACAATTGAAATTAACGTTAATACGATATCTTGCGCAAACATTTTTCTGGTAGCTTTAACAATTGAAATAAATAAAGCTGCTGGTAATGCGATATCAAGAACTAATTTATTTAATCCTTGTCTCTGATCATTATCGAAAAAGTAAAACTTTCCGCAGAGATAGCCTAGTAACATAATCACCAAAATTGGAATTATGTCATTGATTAAGATACTAATCATCTCTATACCTCGCTCATAATCTGACCAGTCTAATATTTCCCGTCTGACCAGTCTAATATTTCCCGATGGAGTTATCTTCATCGTAATTCAAATATAAACCTAATACAAAGATAAGCAAGCAAAAAATTTTATAAATTTAAGCAAAATAGTTATTTTTATTTAGCTATACATAATACATGTTGTATCAGAGAAAGCTGGCAAAGTATTTAAAATACACGTAATATATACAAGCCATATCAGCAACAACTTATGTGTAGTTGTATAAGTTTTTTTATAGTGTTTTTCTTGCTAACCAATTCAAAAAAAGCTATAAATTATAGTGTGCGCATCCTTTATTGGAATAGCGCCTTTATATAAAAAAGTAATATTTATAATTACTATGGAGGTACGTTATGGTAGAGGACTCTCTAAGTAGAACGGGTGCCAGTTTATTAATTGACGCTTTACAAAAAAATGGTATTAACAACCTATATGGAGTTGTGGGAATCCCAATCACAGATTTAGCAAGATTAGCTGAGTTAAAGGGAATGAAGTATTATGGCTTTCGTCGTGAAGACTCTGCCGTAGACGCTGCCGCAGCTGCTGGATTTTTAACTAAAAAACCTGGTGTAGCTATGACTGTATCTGCTCCAGGTTTTTTAAATGGACTAACTGCTTTAGCTCAAGCTACTAAGAATTGTTTTCCATTAATTATGATTTCTGGATCATCAGAACGCCACATTATTGACTTAGCACAAGGTGACTATGAAGGATTAGATCAATACAATGTTGCTAAGCCTTTCTGCAAAAAGGCTTATCGTGTTGATCGAGCACAAGATGTTGGTTTAGCAGTTGCTCGTGCAATTCGTACTGCTGTATCTGGCAGACCCGGTGGTGTTTATCTTGATTTACCAGCTGATACTATTGCTCAACTCAACAATGATCTCGGTGAAAAGAACATGGGAGTCTATAAATTAGTTGATCCAGCTCCTCTGCAAGAACCAAGCGATGAAGCAATTAATCGTGCAGTTGATATTATTAAACAAGCTAAAAAACCTTTAATTATTCTTGGTAAAGGTGCAGCTTATGATAGAACTGAAAAACAAGTCCAAGAGTTAATTAATAAGACTGATATTCCATTCCTACCAATGTCTATGGCCAAAGGATTGATACCTGATGATGATAAACACTCTGCAGCTGCAGCTCGTTCATTATCATTAAAGGGTGCTGATGTCGTAATTTTAATTGGTGCTAGATTAAACTGGATGCTTTCATACGGAGATGCACCACAATTTAATCCTGATGCAAAATTTATCCAATTAGATATTGATGCAACTCAATTTGATTCTTCTCAAAAGATTTCTGCTCCACTTCAAGGTGACTTAACCTCTATTTTAAACAAGTTAGTACCAGCTCTTACTGCAACTGGTTATAAGGTACCTTCTGAGTGGCTTAACGCTATTGCTCAAGATACTGCAAAAAATGATGCAAAATTCGCTAAAAGAATCAAAGCCGGTGAAACTAATCCTGAGTTTGGTTATTACGGCGCTATCGAACCTATTAACGAGTACTTCCAAGAACATCCAGATACTTATCTTGTAAGTGAAGGTGCTAATACTCTTGATATTGGTCGAGACATGATTGGAATGAAACTTCCTCGTCATCGACTTGACACTGGTACCTGGGGAGTAATGGGTGTTGGGATGGGCTATGCTATTGCCACTGCTATTGAAACTGGTAAACATGTTGTTGCCCTAGATGGAGATAGTGCATTTGGTTTTGATGGTATGGACGTTGAAACTATGTGTCGGTATAATCTACCAATTACTGTTGTCGTTATTAACAACGGTGGTATCTACAATGGTGTTGACAATGTTGTTCCTAACCAATTAGGCCCAACAACGCTTGATCCAACTGGCAGATATGATTTAATTGCCAAAGCTTTTGGCGGTGATAACTATTACGTAACTAATTATCAAGAAATGAAAGATACTTTTGCTACAGCAGTTGAATCGGGACGTCCAAGTATTATCAATGTCCAAATTGATCCATCAATGGGTAAAGAATCAGGTCACATTGGTAATTTGAACCCATCATTAAACTTAAAGCCTCTTGAAGAAGCTGAACAAGAAAAAATTGATAAGGAGTAATTAAAATGAGTGAGAACGAAAAAAAAGAACAAAATGAATATGCTCCATTAAAAGGAATTAAAGTAGTTGACTGGACTCAAGTTCAATCCGGCCCTTCATGTACTCAATTACTAGCATGGCTTGGAGCTGAAGTTATTAAAATCGAACGTACTAATACTGGTGACCCAACCAGAAATGAATTACTTGATATCAAGGATTCATGGAGCCTTTACTTCCTCCAACTAAATGCTAATAAGAAGTCTTTAACTGTTGATATTAAAACTCCAGAAGGTAAAAAGATTATGTACGACTTAATTAAAAAAGCCGACATATTCGTAGAAAATATTGCTCCTGGTTCTGCTGATAGAAATGGTTTTGGCTGGGAAAAGCTTCATAAAATGAATCCTAGATTAATCTATGCTTCATTAAAAGGTTTTAACCAAGGATCACGTTTTGAAAATGTTAAGGCTTTTGAACCAGTTGCTCAATCTGCTGGTGGTGCTGCTTCTGCAACTGGTTGGAACAAAGGTGAAGACAATGTTCCTACTCAATCTGCGGCAGCCTTAGGTGACTCAAACTCTGGGATGCACTTAACTATCGGTATTTTAGCAGCCTTACTTCAACGTGAACACACTGGTGAAGGTACCTTTGTTTACCAATCAATGCAAGATGCCGTCTTAAACCTTTGTCGTATTAAATTACGTGACCAAATCATGTTAGACAACTTAGGTGCTCTTCCTCACTACGCTGTCTATCCTGACTGGAAATGGGGTAAAGCAATTCCACGTGCAGAAAATACTGAAGGTGGACAAGTTATTGGTTGGTGCTACAAGGCTAAAGGTTGGGAAACTGATCCAAACGCTTATGTTTATATTGTTGTTCAAAACGAAAACAAGAAGTGGAATAAGCTTTGTGAAGCAATGGGTCATCCTGAATGGGAAGAAGATCCAAGATTCATTGACTGGCAACACCGTCAATTACATAAGGAAGAACTTTACCCATTAATTGAAGCTTATACTAAGCAATATGACAAATATACTTTAACTAAAGAACTAGGTGCTGCTGGTGTTCCTGTTGGTCCTGTTCTTGACTGGCATGAACTTGAAAATGATCCTGATTTAAACAAAGATGGTGCTATTGTTACTATTGATCAAGGCGGTAATCGTGGTGACTTCAAGACTATCGGTCTACCATTTACCCTTTCAAATTACACTCCATCTTACGATCGGGCACCAGATCTTGGTGAAAACAACAAGGAAATTTTAACTAAGTTAGGCTATGATCCTGACCAAATTGAAGAACTAGTTAACAAAGGAGTTATCTCCAAGGCTAAGGGTCCTAAGAACCCACGCGTTCACGTTATTATCGACGGCAAAGAACACTAATTAACTTTTAAATATTTACTAAAGACAGTTAGAATAAACCTCTAACTGTCTTTAGTGTTTTCTTTTTATAGACATTAATTAATTTTTTGTACTCTTACAAATTACTTAAAGTCCTACTTTAATCACTATACTTTATTTTAAAATGCGTCTATAATATAGATTCATAAGATATATAAAGGGGTGAATTTCTGATCATGAAGAGTGTAAATTACACTAAAAAACATCACATGTATTTAATGAACCATACCAATGGTGACGTTATTGAAGTGAAGACGGATAAAAATAATAAATCATTCAAAAAGTTACGTCTTTATCGTCAAGATGGTTTAGGAAACTATTATCTAGATCCACATGCAGAGTTAAAAGATCGGAATAGTTTAGCCACTAAAGAAAATATTGTTGAAGCCGGTAAAAAAGTTAGTCGTCATGTTGCTAGTGCTCGTCACTGGCACCATAAAGTAAGACCAGTCTTTAATGCTGATCATAAAATTATTGATTTTGAACCTCGCTTAAACCTAAAGCATCATACTCAGGTTCAAAACGCTAAAAGATATCTACGTCACCTTGAAAATCATCATGCTGACTTTCTTTTCCGTAAAAACAATAAAGGTCGCCTAATGGCACCCTGGAACTACGTAAAAGACGCAATTTATGAAGATCGAAACAAAGAAATGGTTTTGGCTCATAAAGTACATAAATTAACTAAGTAAAAAGTTTCTCGTTCAAATTGAACGGGAGCTTTTTGTTTTATATAACACAAAATTGGATTAATATCTTCCCAATCAAGTGACAATAAAAATATATAAGATTTATATTCCCCAGTTACTTAATAATCGGCTAAGGATCTTTACTCTTTTAATTATCTAAATCAATATCAATCTTATATTGCTCATTAATTAGCACATAGTTTGACCTATATTTTTTAGCTCCTTGTAAATAATCTGCATTGTCTTTCAAGACATCCTCTATTGAACACTCATCGTCTAACCTATTTTCGATTTTATTTGCATACTTTTTGATATTTGCAAAATTATTCTCGACATATTTTTCACTCATTACAAGGCAATAATATTTAATCCGCTCTAAATATTTTTCATTAAAATCATTCTGCCAATCAAAAGGAATGTAACATCCCTCAATAATTAAATTCTGTCCATTCTCAATCACAATTTTAATTATTTCTCGCACAATCGGCCACAAATAGTCCGTAAGTTGATCATCATCTTCAGGTGTGAGCTTTGTGTAACTACCACGAATCATTCCCATTTTTAAATGATCAATAGATAGATATGGATATTTATATTTTTCAAGTAAACACTGTGCCAGAGTAGTTTTTCCAGTATGTGATGCACCAGTTATTAAAACAATCATTTATTTTTTCTCTCAAGTTCAAGTAAAAACTTCTTTATTTTAACGCCATATGCATAGCCAGTTAGACTTCCATCTGCGCCAACAACGCGGTGACAGGGAACCAAAATCATAATCGAATTATTATGATTGGCCATTCCAATAGCTCTTGAAGCCTTGGGCTTGTCTATTAGTTTAGCAATTTCGCCGTAAGTTTTTGTCTCACCATAAGGAATTTGTTTAAGTTCTTGCCACACTTTCTTTTGAAATTGTGTTCCTTCTTGCTTCAAAGGAAGATCAAATTTTTTTCTTTTTCCAGCAAAATACTCTGCTAGCTCTACTTTACACTCTTGAGCTAACTTATTTGCTGCTTCATTTCCCACTATATTTTCTTCATGATCAGTAGGTTTTGCGCTGACTATTGCTTTATCGGTAGCAATTATCTGCAGTAATCCTATTGGTGTGGTTACGGTTAATTTGCTAATCTCGCTCATTTTTATCCTCCTTTTTTATTATTTTAGTTAACCAAATACAAGAAAACTATTCAATTTCATGAGTAGCTTATTTTTATCGCTCTTGCTTTTTAATCCCAAAAATCAACAAAGTTGCCAACAATGTAACTAATATCGTTGTACCAAGTGACCACTGGTAGCCACTGATAACAGATCCTGTCTGATCTTGAACCAGATTTTTAGTTGTTACTGCCAGTGCCGTACAGAAGGAGTGGCTTCCCTATCTTAAATTGGCGTTTAATAAAGATCATAATAAAAGCTATTCCAACAAGTGCAAATAAAGCTGTATAAATTCCATTACTATCGCTTTCACCTAAACGTCCTAAGCTATAGAGTAGTGATCCAAGACCTACAATTGCATAAAGTACTGACTGAAAATCTGCACTTATCTTCTTAGGTTCGAGCAAATTTTCAACAAAAAATTGTGTACAGATTAAGGTCAAAATGGTAAATGGCAACAACACAATAAAGAGCATGCGCCAGTCATAAAATTCTAAGATTACTCCTGATAAAGTCGGCCCAATTGCTAGTCCCAAGTTAATGATGATACCCGCAATCCCAATGGCAAGACCACGATTTTTAGCCGGAATGATGATTGTCAATACATTCGTAACCAACGGCATATTGATCCCCACAGCAATGGCTTGAACTAAGCGCCCAAGCAACAAAAATGTGAAGTTTGGCGCAAAAGTTGAAATTAAAGTTCCAATTAAGAAGATGCCCATTGTCATTGTAAATAAACGCTTCAAAGGAAAACGATGCATGAAAAATGCGGCTAGAGGCATTATCATTCCTGCCACCAACATATATCCCGTGTTCAGCCATTGCGCACTCATTTGGCTGACATGTGTTTCTTCCATAATCATTGGTAAGCCGTTGTTCATCAACGTTTCTGCCAAAGTCGTAATAAAACTTCCTAGCAAAAGCGTGGCCATCATTAAATTTACTTTGCTGCGATTATTCTTTATTGCCATTAATTACTCCCATTCAAATTCTGGATGATTACGATCTACAGACCCGACTTGCGTTTTTACACCAAAAATTTCAGCAACCCTAATTGCTAGATCTGTTCGTGCTTTATTTACAATATCTTTATTCACATCTGTAAAGCCATAAATTGGAAAGAAAACATCGCGAGTTTGATCAATGATTTTGCCGTGCTCGCTTTGACACCAAGTCCATCTACGCGTTCTCACATATTTCCCTACTGCATAAAAAACTTCCTCTTCATCAGGTTCTTCTATTTTATCTGTACCAAGTGGAATAAAGTTATCACCAGGTTGAGCCACACGCATCATAATATTATCTTCAATCCCATCTAAACTATGCGTCCCCATGAATAGCGTGTACTTCAGTGAAATCGCATTATTTAGATCAACAAGTGGATTAATATGCGGTAAATCTTTTCCTTTTGATAAACGTTTAAACAAAGCTTCGGCAGAACAAGGATAACGATTAGGATTAATACCAATTTTTCTAAAAGCTTCGCGATAGGGAATAATTTCCTCATTTTCCTTAACATTCACACCATCAAATCTTTCTTGTGAGAAGTTCATGTATTTATTGAGAAGCTCATTAATTTTAGGATAATCCTGACTATTATCGACTTCCTTTGCCACTACAACCCCTACATACAAATTTGGTAATTTTTCAAAAATCTCAGGTGTAACTATAAATTTCATAAATATCCTCCTTAACAAAAAAAGCTGGATAAGAAACCCGCCGCAATGCGACGCTCTTATCCAGCTTGTATCAGTTTACAAACCCTCTGAACTTAAAAAGTATTTGATTTTGAATAATTGTATCAGTAAGGCTGATGATTGGTCAAGACTCTATTGATTGTACAAAATATTTATCTCAATTCCCTCACCATATTGTAGCTACTTACGTCTTCTGGATCAGGGATATCATCACTAGTCTTGCCTTCGTTGACAAAGCCACGCGTTTCATAAAAATGGAAGAGCTTAGGTAAACAAGTCAGTGTAACTGCACCTCTATCCTGGGCTTGAGCAATCTTGCATAATTCTTCAATTAAAGCTGATGCAATTCCCTGCTTACGATATTCTTTTCTAGTCGCCAAACTCAAAATTGTTTGATAAGGATACTGTGCATTATTCGATTGATTTTTAAAATAGAGCTCATCCTTAATGTAGCGATCTTTACTTACTGGACCAAAAACGTGGCCCACTACTTTTCCATCAACTTCTGCAACTAAAAAAGTATCTGAGTAATTTTCAATCCGGCCGATCATATCCTTACGCGTCATTTCTTCTGACATATGAAAAGCACTCGATTCAAGCTCAACACTTGCATCTAGATCATCCATTTTTACAGTACGAATATTTAATGTCATCTATTTTTCTCACTCTTATGTTTTCTATTTTTGTTTAATATTCCTCTTGATAGCTATTCCTTACTATTTTTGAGCCCCTTGAATTTAACTTTTAACTTAATTACTCGATCCATATGCAGTAAATTAGGATTTTGACGGTACAATGCTGTAGCAGATTCAAACAACATATAAATTTAACCATCTTGCATTTTATCCTTTTTAAATAGTCCTTTTTTATTAAGTTTATAGGCAAAAAGTTGATCACCTCGGACTTTATCGAAGTAGCCGATATAGAGTTTATTCTTATGATAAGTCATATAAGATGTTCGAAGTGGTACTAATAAGTTAGTACCATGTTCAAATTTTATTGGCTTTTTCTGTTTCTTAAAATTATATTTTTCAATTTCTTTCAGCGTTACCGATTGCACTTGTGCTCGCTGTTCCTGATTAATAGTGGCTACCCATAAACGCTTATGATCTTCGTCATAAGTAATTCCCCCAACATGATCAATATTATTTAAGGCAATTGTTTTTACAAAGCGACCAGTCTTAAAATCTAATACCCAAAGAACTGAATCAAAGGTCTTGCTTTTACTATACGCTGAAATAATCAAATATTTATGGTCAATAATTGCTAAGCCTTGTGGATCCATATCATATGCAATCCCTGGTTGTCCCTGACCAGGAGGAGTATATTTAATTGCTGCTGACTGAATCAAACCGGGAATCACATAGCAAGTTGGTTTTTGCTTAAAATTCAAGTTTTTATAAATATCTGGATAATTTTGGGATAATAAATTTTTGAATTCTTTAGTTGGATAAGAAGCTGAACGAGTACTAGTGTTATCAATTAAAGCAGGTTGGGGCTTCAATTTATGATGTGGAGTTTTCTTTTTAGAATTATTCCACCATGTAAAAATACCTATACATATTATTAAAACTATTCCAATTGTAACCCAATAATTAACTCTTTTTAGAATTTTTTTCTTTCAAAAATTCCTCCACCTTACTCCAAATAAGTTTTCTCTTTTAACTCTATCATATCAATAATTTTACTATAGTTTAGTATCAGCTACTTACGATGATACTTTTCAAAGTGAACTATTTTTTGGATATAATTATGGTAAAAGCCCGCAAATTAATTGTGAGCTTTTTGACTAATCTATATTCTTTTGCAAACAAATTTTCGCTATAATTATATCCGCAGAAAGTTTTATGAGCGGTGGCTGTTTTTCCTCCCGAAGGTGAGGCCTATGGTCCGACATCAATTGGAAAGGGTTCAGCCTAATGAGTGTTTACGATGCCATCTCGTTAATGCTATTGTTTGGTACTTTTTTGTTAGCATTGCTAACATATATCGAAACCACAACAAAAAATAAAAAACGCCGCTCAATATATAACTTTTGACCGAGTTATTGAGTAAGCGTTTGCCAAAACTATAATTTTGTTACCGCTCTTAAAGCGGGCTGCAAAGGAGATCTTATGATCTCCTTTTTCTTTATCTAAATTATAGCATATTTATTAGTAACTTCGACTTTTATTTTGCTTTACTTGGAACTGAAATAGTCGCACTATCAATTATATGACCTTCCATCTCACGCAAAAAGTCGTTTAACCAATAACCTTCTTTTAGATCAAGTTTTGTGTCTAATGCATACACGGTTAAGGTGTAATAGTGCGTCTTATCAGGAGGCATCGGACCTGTATAGCCTTCAACTGGGCCAGAATTTTCACCCAAAAACTTGCTAATATTACTATTATTTCCTTGAACAAAATCAAGGCTGCTATTCTTAGAATGACTAATATTAGCTGGAACATCTCGAACCGGAAGATTGGCAGCTAACCAGTGAATCCAAGTAAATCCACAGACTGGAACTGAATCAAAATCTCTAAAATACACAGCTAAAGTTTTTGCCTTATCAGGCGCATCAGTAATAAAAATTGGAAAAGATCTACTAGGCTTCCCTTCAATCTTTTGATCAGCATTGGCAAATTTACCGTAGCAATCTGGAATAAATCCATTCATAGTTGGAATTTCTATTTTCATTGACGTATCCCCTAAAACTTCGTTTTTTAATTACTATTCTTTTTATGCTACTTCATATTTAAGTACAATTATTTCTCAATTGCCAACAAAACCACTTCATTCAATACTTTAGCCAGTTATCGTGGAGTTCAGCCTAGTATACTATAAATTATTTTATCGTCTCTATTTTTTATTTATATTCATGGAAGCTATCGGTGACTCACGTAAAAATGTAAGTATACTTTGACGAACGTCATATGGAGCTAATCTATCGCTGTATTCAAGCAAGACTCTTACCATACCAATGATGCTATATACAAATACCTGCACACTAATCATCATTCTCATTTGGTCTTTTTCGTCCATTTTTAACTCATCAATATGTTTCATCTGGCTCATACGTTTCATAATTTTCTCACAACCAGTGTGGAAAATCATATTATAGAAACGCGTATCCCCATTATCAGATAACAAGAGTTGAATCTCTTTTTTATGCGCATAACAGAACTCAATGGTATTTTTTGTTGCATTTAAAATAGTCTCTAACTGATCTTCAAAAGGCACATCTAAATCAAGATCTCCTAGTGAATCACGATCTTTTTCAACATTTTTTAGATACTCTGCCATAAAGCTATCTTCTATATCTCTTAGCAAATCATTGACATCTGAATAATATTGATAAAACGTTCTAGTACTTACGCCAGCCTTATCAATAATATCTTTTACTTTTAGCTCATGCACACTCTTATCTTCTAAGCAGCTTAAAAGAGCAGTAATTAAATTATTCTTTGTATTCTGCACCCTAATATCACTCAAACTTTTTCCTCACTTCTCTTTCCTGGATAACTTACTCTCTGTAACTTTCTTTGAGGTAATTATTTTTTCTTTTTCAACTTAGTTAACAGTCATTGTTTTTACTTTTTTCAATTTATATACTTTAGGTGCAATAGTAAGAATAGGAATTGATAGCGATGATTAACTTAGATAGCAATGACTATGTCATTAACAAAAAAGATCAAAAATTACTTAAACAATTTGAAAAACAAGTTCTAAACTCTCAAATCTTATATCCTTTTCATCCGATTAGACATATCAACTGCGAATTTTTCCACTTTATTAAAGGCTCAGGAAAAGACTTATTACTTGATTTTGTAATGCAACCTAAAAAACGTAATGTAATTTTTTCTGAGCTACTATTTATTAGTTACAAATACTTAGCTAAGGTCAGATATGACATTGATGACTATTTTCTTAGAAAAAATTGGGTTAATCTGATTAATGTCTCATATACCAATGACATTATTACCGATGTTTCATCTTTCCTAACTAAGATTGATGAAGCAAATAAGCTTGAGTTTAATTAAGTACTATAAAAGCCTATTAAATCATGGTTCATCAATACAAAGATTTAATAGGCTTCTTTCATTTATATTCTTTTTTCAGAGATGAGTCTCTTATTCCCATTCAATAGTGGAAGGTGGCTTACTGGTAATATCGTAAACTACGCGGTTAATGTGGTCACATTCATCTACGATTCTAGTAGAAATCTTACTTAATACATCCCATGGAATTTGGGCAAAGTCAGCAGTCATCCCATCAATTGAAGTTACGGCACGAATACCGATAGTGTAGTCATAAGTACGACCATCCCCCATAACACCAACTGAACGAATACCTGGCAAAACTGTGAAGTATTGCCAAATATCTTCTTGAAGACCAGCATTCTTGATTTCTTCACGTAAAATAGCATCTGATTCACGCACGATCTTCAGCTTGTCTTCAGTAACTTCGCCAATAACACGAATACCAAGACCTGGACCTGGGAATGGTTGACGCCATACTAAGTCATGAGGAATACCGAGCTTTTCACCAAGTTCACGAACTTCATCCTTGAATAGCTTACGAAGTGGTTCAATTAATTCGAAGTGCATGTCTTCAGGAAGACCACCAACATTATGGTGTGACTTAATAGTTTGAGCGGTATTCGTTCCAGACTCAATAACGTCAGTATATAGAGTACCTTGGGCCAAGAAGTCGACATCTTTTAACTTTTTAGCTTCTTCGTTGAAGACTTCGATAAATTCTTTACCGATGATCTTACGTTTTTGTTCAGGATCAGTTACTCCCTTAAGCCTATTCAAAAAACGCTCTTGGGCATTCACGCGAATAATATTAACGCCAAGATCCTTGTTCAAAGCTTGCATTACTTGATCGCCTTCGTCTTTACGAAGCATCCCGTGATCAACAAAAATTGCAGTTAATTGATCACCAATTGCCTTGTGAAGAAGAGTAGCAGTAACACTAGAATCAACCCCACCGGAAAGGCCCAAGATAACCTTCTTATCGCCAACTTTTTGACGAATTTCATCAACTTGCATCTCGATAAAGTCATCCATAGTCCAGTTAGCTTCGGCACCACAAACCTTAAAGGCGAAGTTCTTCAAAATATCTAAACCATACTCTGAATTACGAACTTCGGCATGGAATTGAATTCCGTAGAATTTCTTCTCATCGTTAGCAATTGCAGAAATTGGACAGTTCTTACTCTTAGAAGTTACAGTAAAGCCTTCTGGAGCCTTAGTTACTAAGTCACCATGACTCATCCAAACGTATTGTTCTCTTGGCAAGCCCTCAAATAAAACTGCATTAGGATCAATTACCTCAATATCAGCACGACCATATTCGGAATTATCAGCCTTTTCAACCTTACCGCCCAAATCGTAACTCATGAGTTGCATCCCATAACAAATCCCCAAAATTGGAATACCAAGCTTGAAAATTTCAGGATCAACTTTTAAAGCACCCTTGTCATAAACACTGTTTGGACCACCGGAAAAAATAATTCCCTTAGGGGCCATTTCTTTAATCTTTTCAATACTTAAGTCATGTGGTAAAAGTTCTGAATAGATACCAAAGTCACGAATTCGACGAGTAATCAATTGGTTATATTGACTACCAAAATCAAGCACAATAATCTTGTCAAAATCATTTAGATTAGTCTTAGCCACAATTTTCTCCTTCTAAAAAATAATTTATCCCTATTTACTAGAAACTTTACTAAGAAAAATTCAATTGGTCAATCATTAATTTATTTTTTAACTTCACAAGCATCAAAATAGCGCTTTGATAATTTGTATATAAAAATTGAAGTAAAACTATACTATTCAATTTTTATATACAAAAGAGGTGATACCTATATCTCAAACAAAATACTTATCTCCATCTTCGGTTCAAGATTTCTTATCTGCTAGGAAGCGCAGTTCTACGTTGATTGCTATTGGCGTCATGCTATGTATTTTCTCACCAATTACTTTATTAATCTTAATCAGACTAACAAGATTAGATATCTTAACTTCATCGATTAATTTTGCAACAGGAATTGATGTAATTGTTCTAATACTTCTAGTTGCAGCCGCTGTGGCTCTCTTTATTGCAGGAAATCACTGGCTAAAAGTTCACGAAAATTTCGAGTATTAAGAATGTAATCTTTCTGAAGAAACAAAAGAGCAAGTTCTTAAATTAAGTAAAGAATATGAAAATCAACACCTAGTTCTAAAGATTATTGGCATTACTTTTTGTATTTTATCTGCTATTCCACTTATGACTGGCTCTTTATTTATTGGTTCTCTTTCAAATAGCCAAATTGATGACCTAATGACTGGTCTTTCAACTGCTACGATTTTTCTTATAGGAATTGGTGTCTTTTTCTTAGTCAAAACTAATATTGCTCGTGATAGTTTTAATATTATTTTGCAAATAGAAGACTATACTACTGAGAAAAAGGCCAGCAAAAAAATAATTGAAAAATATGCCACTATTTATTGGATGACTATTTCTTTTATCTATCTTGCTTATAGTTTCATTAGCAAGAATTGGAGCCAAAGCTGGATTATTTGGCCACTTGCTGGAATTGCATATGGAATTCTTGAGGCAATCCTTTCTTTTCAATTTCAGAATAATACATCAAAAAAAGAGGCCTTGTGTTCGGAAAATTATTCTGCTACACTCTAGATATCAAAATATCTATATATCGTCGTAATAAGGTCGACAGTTTCTACCCGGAACCAATTAATTCTGGACTATAGGTAATCGATGTCATAAGTAGCACTACAAAGGACTTCTTTTACCCTAATTTACGGGTAGAAGAAGTCTTTTTTTGCAGGAGGATAAAATTGAAATTACTTGAGGAACGGATTCGTAAAGATGGAGAAGTATTAGATGGCAATGTTTTAAAAATTAACTCTTTTCTAAATCATCAAGTCGATCCGCAACTTATGATGGAAGTCGGTAAGGAATTTAAGCGTTTATTCGAAAACGAAGAAATTACTAAAGTTCTTACTTGTGAAGCTTCAGGAATTGCTCCTGGTATTATGGCTGCATATCAGTTAGGAGTTCCAATGGTTTTTGCGAGAAAGAAAAAACCTTCAACTCTTAATGATGCTGTTTATTGGGCAGAAGTATTTTCTTACACTAAAAAAGTTAATAATAAAATTTGTGTTGAAAAGAAATTCTTGAGCAGTGACGATCACTTATTAATTATTGATGACTTCTTAGCCCATGGAGAAGCTGTTAAAGGGATGCTTAATATTGCAGATCAAGCAAATGCAACTGTAGCTGGTGTTGGTGTAGTTGTAGCTAAAGAATTCCAAGGTGGCAGCGAATGGGTTAAAGATCATGGCTACCGTCTTGAAGCCTTAGCTAGAATTTCTGATTTTGAAAACAATCAAGTGCATTTTGTAGGAGAAGAATAAATGAAGCACACACAAGTTAACCACAAAAAAGCTGCTTTACTAGGTCTACAACATTTACTCGCAATGTATTCGGGAGCAATTGCCGTTCCCCTTTTAATTGGAACTGCCTTGAAATTCAACTCCACTCAGATGACTTATCTAGTTTCAATCGACATTTTCATGTGTGGTTTAGCAACTGCTCTCCAGCTTCTACGTAATCGTTATTTTGGAATTGGCCTACCTGTTGTTTTAGGGTGTGCTATTCAAGCTGTAGCTCCTCTTCAAATGATTGGGAAAAAATTCACCATTGGTACTATGTATGGTGCAATCATCGTAGCGGGGATTTTCGTATTTTTAGTAGCAGGCTATTTTTCTAAAATCAAAAAGCTCTTTCCACCAGTTGTAACGGGAAGCTTAATTACAGTAATTGGACTTTCCTTAATTCCGGTTTCTATTCAAAATCTTGGTGGGGGCAATTCTACAGCTAAAAACTTCGGTGATCCTAAAAATCTTTTAACTGGCTTTATAACTGTAGCAATTATTCTTGTCCTTCAAGTTTGGGGCAAAGGATTTATCAAATCCATCGCTGTTTTAGTGGGATTAATTGCAGGAACATTAATTGCCAGTACTCTTGGTATGGTTTCACTTACTCCAGTTGCTCAAGCTTCTTGGTTCCACTTACCTCAACCTTTTTACTTTGGAATGCCACAGTTTGAGTGGTCATCCAGTTTAACAATGATTATCATTGCTCTCGTTTCAATGGTAGAATCTACCGGAGTATTCTTTGCTATTGGCGATTTACTCCACAAAGACATCACTAGTGATGACCTTAAAAAGGGTTATCGTGCTGAAGGGCTCGCACAGATCCTGGGCGGAATCTTTAACACATTCCCCTACACTACTTTTTCACAAAATGTAGGTTTACTGGAATTATCAGGTATTACCACAAAAAGACCAATTTACTGGGCATCAGGATTTTTAATGTTAATGGGACTACTCCCTAAATTTGGTGCTCTAGTAACTATCATCCCTGACTCTGTCTTAGGCGGCGCTATGCTTGTGATGTTTACAATGATTGCCGTCCAAGGAATGAGAATGCTAAAGAGAGTAGACTTTGAGGATACTCGTAATATCCTAATCGTAGCTATTTCAATTGGTCTCGGATTAGGTGTTACTGTTTATCCACAAGTTTTCCAAGCTTTACCAGAAACTATTCAATTATTCCTTGGAAATGGTATTGTTGTAGCAAGCTTAAGTGCTACGATTCTCAATTTACTATTTAAAGGAAAATCTGGCTTAGAAGAGCAACATATTCCTGCTGCCCCAGAAAAAATTGAAGTACAAAGCTAAATAAAAATATTTTCTTAAAACCAATAAAAAAGGACTTGGAGATTCCAAGCCCTTTTTTAATGTTCTATTTTAATTAAACATCAATCACAGATACCTCTGCACCTAGTTGACGCAACTTTTGTTCAATTCTATCATAGCCACGCAAAATGTTTCCTGCATTTGAAATGATAGTTTCACCACCTGCCATTAAGCCAGCAAGCATCAAACAAGCTCCTGCTCTAATTTCACCAGCACTAACATGTGCTCCATGCAAATGATGAGTTGGATGAACTAAGATAATATTATCTTCTACTTGAATATTAGCACCCATCTTCTGAAGTTCAGGAATATGACCAACACGCTTAGGATATATTTGATCAATTACTACGCCTTCACCGCTCTTAGCTGTTAAAAGAAGTGGAGTAATTGGCTGCTGTAAATCAGTCGCAAATCCAGGATATACGTCAGTTCTAACTTGAATCATTTTCAAGTCACCTGCTGGATAAACATAAAGTGAATCTTCATCAGCATCAATTACTACACCCATTTCTTCTACTTTAGCCAAGTAAGAATCTAGGTGTTCTTCGATAATATTATGAATTCTAATACCATTTCCTATGCAGGCAGCTAGAGCCACATATGTTCCAGCTTCAATTCGATCAGGAATAATAGTATGAGGAGTTTGTGCTTTTAATTCCTCTACTCCTTCAATTCGAATCACTTCAGTACCTGCACCACGAATAACAGCGCCCATATTATTCAAAAATGTAGCTAAATCAATAATTTCCGGTTCCTTAGCCGCATTTTCAATAATAGTTTGGCCCTTTGCCATTACGCTAGCCATAATTATATTCATTGTTGCGCCTACAGAAGGCATCTTTAAATGAATTTTTGCACCACGAAGCCCAGTTTTAGGAGCTGTAATGATAATTTGATCGTTTTCATTCTCAACAGTTGCACCTAATGCTTCAAAGCCTTTAATATGCTGATCAATAGGACGAGGGCCAATATCATCTCCGCCTGGAAAGCCCACCACAGCTTTACCAAAGCGACCTAATAATGCACCCATAAAGTAATAAGAAGCTCTCAAGCTCTTAATCTTTCCTGCTGGAAGGGGACTACGCTTAATGTTATCCGGATTTATTCGTAAAGTAGTTTCATGAAAATCACACTTTACATCCATTTCACTAAGTAGATCCATCAAATTATCTACATCAGCAATTCGCGGAACCCCTTCTAGGGTAACAGGAGTCCGCGAAAGTATTGACGCTGGAATCAATGCTACAGTGGAATTCTTAGCACCGCCGATCCATACGTCGCCCTTCAGGGGCTTTCCACCATGAATAATCATCTGTTTCATTGGGGAAACAATCCTTTTCTCTATTTGTAATACCCAAATGTATCACAAAATATATTAAATGAAAAACTCAAAAAAAACAAGAGAAGCCGAGGATTATGGCTCTCTTGTTACCGAAATTTAATTTTTAAAGTCTAGTTAAAATGTTGTGCTGGAAGACCACTTGCTGCACCAATAAATGCTTTAAATAATCCTTCTGGTCTTTGTGGACGACTTAAAAATTCTGGATGATATTGAGCTGCGATAAAGAATTTTTTATTTGGAATTTCAATAATTTCTACTAAATGATTATCTGGAGAAACACCAGAGAAGACCATGCCTGCCTTTTCAAATGCTTCACGATATTCATTATTGAATTCATAACGGTGACGGTGTCTTTCTTGAATTACATCTTGGTCATCATATGCTTCACGGGTCTTAGTGCCCTTCTTTAAAGCTGCTGGGTATAGACCTAAACGAAGCGTACCACCAATATTTTCTTCATCACGCTTGTCAGCCATAATATCAATAATATTATTCTTAGTGTCTGGATTAGCTTCTGCACTATTAGCATCTTTTAAGCCGAGTACATTTCTGGCAAATTCAACGCTTGCCATTTGCATACCTAAGCAGATTCCTAAAAATGGGATATCGTGTTCACGGGCATATTCAATTGAAGTAATCATACCTTCAAGACCACGTGTACCAAAACCACCAGGTACAATTAATCCATCTGAATCCTTCATAATTTCTGCAATATTGTCTTCAGTAATGTCTTCTGCTTGAACCTTATTTACCTTAATTTTAGTGTCATATAAGTAGCCAGCGTGTTGCAATGCATCAGTAACAGAAATATATGCATCTTCAAGTTCTACATACTTACCTACTAAGGTAATGGTAGTTTCGTGCTTTAAGTTCTTTGCACGTTCATCTAATTTCTTCCAAACTTCCATATCTGCTTCTGGCTTTGGACTCTCCAAGTGTAAAAAGTCGCAAACCTTTTGATCCATACCTTGAGCTTGAAAAGCAAGTGGTAAATCAAAAAGTGAAGGAGCATCAATAGATTCAATAATGCAGTCTACTGGAACATCAGTAAAGGTAGAAATCTTATTTTTTAACTCTTGAGCAATTGGTTTCTCAGCTCTTAAAACAAGCATATTTGGTTGAATACCAATACTTCTAAGTTCGGCAACTGAATGTTGTGTTGGCTTAGTTTTCATTTCGTGAGCAGCATGAAGATAAGGTACTAATGTACAGTGAATATACATTACATTTTCTTCACCAACTTCACGACGCATTTGGCGAATTGCTTCCATAAATGGAGTAGACTCGATATCACCTACGGTACCACCAATTTCAGAAATAATGACATCTGAATCGGTTGTTAAGGCAGCACGCATGATTTTTTTCTTAATCATGTCCGTAATATGCGGAATTACTTGCACAGTTGCACCATGATAGTCACCGCGACGTTCTTTATCAAGCACTTCTTGATAAATTTTACCAGTAGTAACATTAGAATATTTACTTGTTCTAACATCAACAATTCTTTCATAGTGACCCAAGTCAAGGTCAGCTTCTGTACCATCATCGGTAACATAAACTTCCCCATGTTGATATGGATTCATTGTACCTGGATCGATATTAATGTAAGGATCAAACTTTTGCATGGTAACTTTTAAGCCACGATTTTTAAGTAAACGTCCTAAACTTGAAGCTGAAATCCCCTTACCTAGTGATGAAACAACTCCACCAGTCACAAAAATATACTTTGTCATGCCGTGCTTCCTCTCTTTTCTTTTATTCTCTGTTAAAATCAAAAAAAAGCTCCCAAATACATGGGAGCTTAATTGCACATAGAGTGCCCATACAAAATACTAAAGGGAAATTTGCTTTCCGTCAAGTACTTTACTCATCATCGTCATCAAGATCATCTTGATGAAGTTCAGATAATTGGCCTTCAATACCATCATCTAATTCATTGTCATCGGCATCATCAAGATCATCATCTGAGTAGTCGTCTTCATTAGTATCTTCTTCGTCAACATCCAAATCTTCATCTTCTGGATCATCTGAATCGTAGTCGATAATATCATCATCGTCAGAATCACCAATGAAAGCATTAACTTTCTTATGGTGTTTCTTACGTGGTACATCTTCTTCATCTTCTGGATGGTTTACTTCTTCATCAACAGATTCATATGGGAACCAAGAACGCAATGCCCAAACATTATCACCCATTGAAATGAATTCACCATCAGTGTTCATATCAGTGTAAAATTGTGGCAAACGCTCACGAATTTCTTCGTCACTCTTACCCAGAAAGTTCTGGACGGCGTTAACGATATCAGCAAAGGCCATTCGCTTGCCGCTATCTTGTAAAATTGTACGAGCAACTTCGATCATTGACAATTCGTCTTTATTTTGGCCTTGAAAATCATCTAACCCCACAGTGGCACGTCCTTTCACGTAATCAATTTATCTAAATTTGCTAAAGATCTATTCTATTATATCAATCTTTATTGCATAGTTACCTACTAAGTATAGACCAGAAAAGAGATCATATTCAACTTTTAGTTGCATCTTTCCTGGAGAAATTTCAGAAAAATTCAATTTATTAGTCAAAGACTCTAAATTCATTTGCTTACCAGAAGCTACAACCTTGCATTTTCTTTTTTCTCCTGGCTCAAATTTCATTAGCGTATGATCACCTTTAGCGTCTCCTCGTTGCATTACAAGCTCATTTGGCTTAATTAATAATTTTACTTCAACATCGCCCTCTTTATTTTTTTCCCTATATTTTATGCGCCAATCTTCGCCAACTTTTTCAATTGATCCTAAGCCATCTCTTTCAAAAACGGCTGATTCATCTTCCTGATGAATTTTACTAGTAATTTTAATCTCAACTTTCTTGCTCATATTTTCACCTTCATTCACGCCAAGATAGCCTTAAAGTAGCATTATTGTTATAATCAAATTGATTATACGTTAGCAAATTTATTTTATTATCCGAGAAAATAGTATAAGAAAAATGGAAAAATTTCAAAGTAAAAAGCTAGATCATGAAAAAGTATTAAGAGATCCAGTTCACAATTATATTCATGTTAAAGATCAAGTTATTTTAGATATCATTAATTCAAAGGAATTCCAACGTTTACGCCGAATTAAGCAATTAGGACCGGCATCTTACGTTTTTCAAGGAGCAACTCATACGCGTTTTGAACATAACCTAGGTGTTTATGAATTAACTCGAAGAATTTGTGATATCTTTGAAGAAAAGTATGTAAGTAAAGAACCAGGCGATGGATTATGGAATCCAGATGAAAGACTCTTAGCAGAATGTGCAGCTTTACTTCATGATATCGGTCATGGCCCTTATTCTCATACTTTTGAGCATCTATTTGGTACTAATCATGAAAAAATGGGCCAACAGATTATTACCGATAAAAATACTGAAGTTAATCAAGCCTTAAGAAAAGTAAGTCCTAATTTTCCAGAATTAGTAGCTAGTGTTATTGCTAAAACCTACCCTAATCCTCAGGTAGTCAAACTAATTTCAAGTCAAGCGGACGCAGATAGAATGGATTATTTATTACGCGACGCTTATTTCACTGGTGTTACTTACGGAAGCTTTGATTTAACGAGAATTTTAGAAGTAATCCGTCCATATCGTGATGGTATCTGCTTTACAGATAAAGGAATTCACTCAGTCGAAGATTACATTATTAGCCGTTACCAAATGTATCAACAAGTTTACTTTCACCGTGTCAATCGTTCAATGGAAGTTATCTTACATCACTTACTTGAAAGAGCTCAAATCATCTATGAAGAAGGCAAACTTCAAGTTACTCCTCAACTAGAAGCATTTTTAAACGGAAAATGGACTATTGAGGATTACCTTAAGTTAGATGATGGCGTAATGGAAACTAATTTCTTGCTCTGGACCAACTCAGGGGATCAAATTTTATCTGATCTTTCAAATCGTTACTTATACCGTCATCCCCTTGAAAGTGTCAAAATCAATGAAGATACTAAGAGTTTACTGCCAAAACTAAAGAATCTTATTAAACAAGCCGGTTTTGATCCTAATTACTACACTGCTACCAATTCAGCTTTTGATGAGCCATATGACGCATATAAGCCAACTGGAAAAAATGCTCACAGTCCAATTGAAATCATGCAAGCTGATGGTAGCTTAGTCGAACTATCTGAATTGAGCCCACTCGTTAAATCCTTAAATGGAACTCTCCAAGGAGATGAACGTTTCTTCTTTCCAAAAGTAATGGTTAAAGAAACTGATGAACCTCAAATTTTTGATCCAATTTATCAAGAATTCCAAAAATATATTCGAAATAATACTTTACGTTACTTACGACGTCCAAATAAAAAGAAATAAATTAAAGACGCATTGATAAAATTCAATGCGTCTTTTACTATGCCTTAACTGCAAAAGCTTCATAAGGTTTTAAAACCATATCTTTTAAACTGTCTCGTTTTTCATAGTTACTAATCAAAACTTTTTTAAAAGATATATCTAAATTTAGATTTTGTTCTTCACCAGACAGGTTAGAGACTATTAACCACTTTTCATCTTCTAGTTTTCGCCAAAAGGCCAAAATGTTATCACTAGTATTTTCAACAAGTTCAAAATCTCCATCCACTACAACAGAATTTTCATGACGAAGTCTAATTAATTTTTGATAGGTGTAAAAAATAGAATTTGGATCTTCTAAGGCTTCTTTAACGTTAATAGTCTTGTAGTTTGGGTTTAATTTTAGCCACGGTGTTCCTGTAGTAAAGTCAGCATTTTCTCCATTTGACCACTGCATTGGACGTCGTGCATTATCTCGACCTTTAGTATTAATTGCTTTAATTAGTTCATCCTTACTGTAGCCCTTATCAATTCTTTCACGATACATATTGATACTTTCAATATCTTCTACTTCATCAATTGACTTAACAGGGCAATTGGTCATCCCAATTTCTTCGCCATTATAGATGTAAGGTGTCCCATGCATTAAATGCAGTACAATCGCAAACATTTTTGCGCTTTGAACTCGATATTCTTTGTCATTTCCCCATCGTGAAATAACTCGCGGAATATCATGATTTTCCCAAAAAAGACTATTCCATGCATGATTAAAATCAATTTCTGTCTGCCATTTAACTAGAACTTTTTTCAGTTCGCCTAAATCAAGCGGACGTAAATCCCATTTTTCTTTTCCTTCTTGCTGATCTAAGCTTTGATTTTCAAATTGAAATACCATCGATAATTCATGACGAGCTGGATCTGAATATTCTGCAGCAATCTTTGGAGTAGAGTTCCATGTTTCACCCACTGTCATTAATTCTTTACCGGCAAAAGTATTCTCATTCATCTCTTTTAAATATGGATGAAGCATTGGACCATTCTCACGAATCTTTTTATCGGGATCTTTTCCGATAAGTTCAATCACATCCATCCTAAAGCCGCCAATTCCCTTATCGATCCAATAATTCATCATTTCATAGATTTTATTTCTTAATTTTGGGTTCTTCCAATTAAGATCTGGCTGTTGATCTGCAAAGAAGTGTAAGTAATATTGACCAGTTTTTTCATCAAACTTCCAAGCTGAACCAGAAAAAGCAGATTTCAACTCATTAGGTGCATGGCCCTCTACCGGATCACGCCAAATATAGAAATCTCTGTATGGATTCTCCTTACTTTTTCTTGCTTCTATGAACCAAGGATGCTGGTCAGATGTATGGTTAACAACAAGGTCCATAATAATGCGTATATGATGTTTTCTAGCTTCTCTAATCAGATTATCCATGTCAGCCATTGTTCCGTATTGTGGGTCTATTTTTTGATAATCAGAGATATCATAGCCATTATCTACACCAGGGGATAAGTAAACGGGTGATAACCAAATAGCATCAATTCCTAGTTTTTCTAAATATCCTAATCGCGAAATGATTCCTGGAATATCTCCAATTCCATCTCCATTACTATCTTGAAATGACTTAGGATAAACTTGATAAACGACCGCTTTTTTCCACCAAGGTTTCATATTTTTCTCCTTCAAACAAATAAAAAAGTGCCCTGTTAAACAGGACACTTTTTTCACATAAACTTTAATTTGATTAACCTTTATCAGCACCTGCTGTGATTCCATTAACATAGAATTTTTGCATTACAATGAACAAAATTGTAATTGGGATCGCAATGATTACACATCCGGCAATGAACTGAGTAAAGAATTGAGCCATCGTACCCTTTGCCGAGTGAACCATGTTGTATAGTCCATAGGCAACAGTGTAGGTCTTCGGATTTCCTGAGGTAGAGAGGATGATACCTGAGAAAATGAAGTCTACCCATGGTGCCATGAATGAAGTAAGAGCAGTATAAACAATCATTGGCTTTGAAAGTGGTAATCCAATATGAATGAATACTTGCCATTTCGTAGCGCCATCAATTTCAGCAGCTTCATCAATTGCTCGTGGCATTGTATCAAAGAAACCTTTTGCAATGTAGAAGCCAAGGCCAGCACCACCAACATAGACTAAGATCAATCCACCAAGGTTTAACATGTTTAACGCCTTTAAAATGTAATACAAGGCAATCATTGACATGAAACCTGGGAACATTCCTAATACCAAAGCAATTTGTAAAAATGGCTTACGGAAGCGAAAGCGTAATCTTGATAATACGTAAGCAACTCCGATAGTTACAAACGTTGATAATGTTGCTGAAACTACAGCGACAAATAGTGTATTTAACACCCAATTTACAAATGGATATTGTGAACTAGTAAGAATACCAACATAATTTTGCCAAGTAAATTTTTCTGGCCAAATTGTAGATACAAATCCTGTGTTATTGTATGAAAAACTTGCTAAAATGATCCAAATAATTGGGAATATCCATAAAACGGCCAGGATGGCTAATAGAACATATCTAAAAATTAAAGCAATTCTTCTTTGGTTATGATAAGACTTCATTTTTAGCCCTCCTTGTATGCGTTAGTATGACGATATGCAATTAGTGAGAATGTAGCACTAATGATAAAGATCAAGATACCCAAAACAGCTGATGCGTTATAGCGTTGTTCTTGACCAAATGTCAAGTTATATAGCCAAGTTACAAGCAAGTCTGTTGAACCAGCACCATTGTAGTTATTGTTCATTGGTGCACCACCAGTCAACAAGTAGATAACATTGAAGTTGTTGATGTTACCAATAAATTGTTGAATCAAAGCTGGAGACATTACGAATAAAATTTGAGGGAATGTAATGTGGTTGAAAATTTGTACTGGACTTGCCCCGTCAATACGAGCAGCTTCAATTTGATCTTGTGGTAAGTTTTGAATAATGGCTGTTGAAGTTAACATTGAAACTGGGATACCAATCCACATGTTAACCACAATAACTGTAATTCTAGCAACAAGAGGACTAGCCTGATTATCAATGAAGTGAATTGGGTGGCTAATCCATCCCCAATTCATAAGTAAGGTGTTTAATGGCCCTTGATAGTCAAGGAATTGCGCCATCATTAATAAAGAAACAAATTGTGGTACAGCATAAACAATTACGAAAACTGTTCTCCATAAGTTCTTATGCTTAATTCCCTTAGATTCAATCAAAAGAGCGAGTAAGACACCAAAGAAGAAAGTAGTAGCTGTAGCAGCAACAGCCCAAATTAAGGTCCAACCTAAAACTGGGAAGAAGGTACCTGCTAAATCACCACTCAACACGTTTCCAAATGCTTGAAAACCAGTCCAGGAAAATCCAACTGAGTGTTGACGATCATAGTTAGTAAATGCCATTGAAATCATGAAGACCGTTGGCAAAACCGTAAATAAAATGATTAAAACAATTGGAATTGTCATCAAAGTTGCATGCAATCTTTGATCAAACAAAGATGCAATTTCTTCACGGTTAGTTGGAATATGTTCATGTCTTTTTTCTAATAAGAAAGTATGCTTATTAGATTTCAAATTAATGATATATAGATATATAAAACCAGCAACAATGAATAAAGCCAAAATACCAAATAATAGAATTAAAACAGAATTATCTGGCTGCTGAGTAACATATACTCCTTGAGCTTTATCAAATACAACGCGTTTACTCTTTATTGCACCTAAGTTACTTAAACCAGCAATTGAATGAATTCCACTTAAAAAGAACCAGACTAAAAATACAATTTCAGCAAATAAAAGTGAAAATCCTTTTACCCATTGCCGATGTTTAATAGCATTTAAGCCCATGATGAAGAATGATAATTTTGTTACTGCATCTCCATCTTTCCATGTTTCCTTTAAGGTAACTGCAGGCGTAGCATGTTTTTTCTTAAACATAATTAATCAAACCTTTGCTCATGTGATTTTTCAAAATTATTCTTCCTTAGAAATCTTCTTTTGTAATTTAGCAAGCTTACTCTTGTATTGAGATGGCTTAATCTTGCCGTCGTATGCACCACTAATTAATGGAGCTGAGTCGTTCCAGAAGATTGACATTTGTGGCAATTTAGGTTGAAGAACTGAGTAGCCTGGTTGAGCCATTTGAATTACAGCCTTAGCAACTGGGTCGTTCTTAATCTCTGCAGTATTTTGAGCTGCCTTGTTTACAGGAATTTCACCAGCATTCTTGTGAACAATTAATTGATTTTCTTTGTTAGATAAGTATTTAGCCAAAATTGCTGCATTCTTATCATTAGAAGTATGTGAGTTAACAGCAAAACATTCAATACCTAAGAAAGCTTCCATTTGTGCAGTCTTACCGCCCACTTCAATGGTTGGATATGGAGCAACTCCTAAGTTCTTACCTAAAATCTTCTTAATATTAGCTGCGTTCCATGGACCATCTAAGATAGCTTGGGCATTACCCTTCTTTAATTGGTTAAGTGCGTTTGAAGTTTGCATAACGCCTTTATTGTTCTTTTGTTCAGCGTACCACTTCATTGCATTTACACCATTTTGTGAATCCATAGTGGAGCCTTTTACATCTTCTCCGCTGTTACCAAATAACTTTGTACCTGCTGAGAACATTACTGGCCACATTACGTAAGCATTAGTGAAGTCAGTTGCAACTACACCTTTAGAAGTCATAGTCTTCCAAGATTTAACATCTTCTGGTGAAAGCTTAGACTTGTCATAGTAAACAGTTTGAGCTTGTTCAGAGTATGGATATGCGTAAAGCTTACCTTTCCATTCAACACCCTTGTATGCTTCTGGAACGGAATTCTTCTTAATTTCCTTAGTATCAGTTGGTGACAATGGGTTAATGTAACCTGAATCTGCCATTTGTCCTAATTGGTCATTTGGAACACCAAACACATCGGCAGCTTTTGAAGGATCTTTAGCAACATCAGTTTTAGCATTAGCTGAACCATTAGGGTTTTGAGTAACCTTAACTTTAATATTAGGGTGTTCTTTTTCAAAGTCCTTTACCACGCCCTTATACCAACTAACACGAGCAGTATCTACCCAAAGAGTTAATTGTTTGTTTGAGCTCTTTGATTCATTTGAATTAGAGTTGTTACTACAAGCTGTTAATGAAATAGCTGATAGAGCTACAACACTACCTAAAGCCAATTTTTTCCATAACTTCATGATATTTCCTCCTAGCCATGACTGGCTGAATACATTATTACAACCGTGAACCAAATTTCACACTCGTTGTAAACTTATTAATATTTTGCAGAAGCGTCCTCTCCTGCAAGTTAACGAATTGCATTCGTTGTATCTTTATCGAAGAAGTGGGCTTTATTCACATCAAACCCCATTCTTACTTTATCGCCTGGAGTATGGTAATCACGGGCATTTACAATGGCTACAAATTCTGTTCCATCTACTTTTTGATAAAGCTGAATAGTTGAACCAAGCAATTCTGAAACGACAACAGTTGATTCAACAATTTGGTTAGGCCAAGTTTCAAGGAATGCTTCCTCTGAATGAATATCTTCTGGACGGATACCAAATACTAAATCTTTATCGTCATATCCCTTTTCTTTAAGCATCTTTGCTTTACCTTCAGGGATTTCGATATCTAGACCTTTTCCATCGCTAATTCGATTTCCTTTAAAGTGAACATTAAAGAAGTTCATTTGAGGAGATCCGATAAAACCAGCAACAAACATATTTACCGGTGTATTGTAAACCTCTAGAGGTGTACCAATTTGTTGAACTTTACCAACTGACATAACTACTACTCGATCGGCTAAAGTCATCGCTTCAGTTTGATCGTGAGTAACGTAAATCGTAGTAGTTCCCAAATTTTGATGTAACTTAGCAATTTCAGCACGCATTGTGACACGCAATTTTGCATCCAAGTTTGATAAAGGTTCATCCATTAAGAAAATTGGCGCATCCCGGACAATTGCTCGTCCTAAGGCAACACGCTGTCTTTGACCACCAGATAATTCAGCTGGTTTTTTATCAAGATATTCTGATAAACCTAAAATATCTGCTGCATGATTAACTCGCTTATCAATTTCATCTTTTTTATAATGACGAAGCTTTAATCCAAAGGCCATGTTGTCATAAATTGACATATGTGGGTACAAAGCATAGTTTTGGAAAACCATCGCAATGTCTCTATCTTTAGGTGCAACATCATTCATTACCTTATGGTCAATCTCTAAAGTACCTTTAGAAATATCTTCTAGACCGGCAACCATTCTCAAAGTAGTTGATTTACCACAACCAGATGGTCCAACAAAAACGATAAATTCCTTATCTTTAATATGTAAATCAAAGTCATTAACTGAATATTTATCATTTCCTTCGTACTTTTTATAGATATGGTTTAAATCTACTTCAACCATTCTCTTTCCCTACTTCCCTCTTATTTTTTATTAAAAACTGATTCAATTTCTGAAAGTTTCAATTCTTTAGTAGTTGGAACAATATAATCAGCCTCTTTCAAGACCTCTTTATTCCCAATTCCAACTGCAAATTGACCAGCACTTTTAATTGATTGAACACCGGCTTGAGCATCTTCAAAACTAATTACTTCGTCTGCATTCAAACCAGCTAATTCTTGTGCCTTTTCATAAATTTCTGGATCTGGTTTTCCGCGATGAAGCGTTGCTGGATCAACAATGCCATCAAATTCATCCATAATTCCTAACTTTGTTAAAATCTTAGGTGCATTTTTTGAGGCAGAAGCAATAATCATTTTTAAGTTTTGCTTCTTTGCATCACTAAGTAGTTCTGGAATACCTGGCAAAATATCTGCTGGCGTCATTTTTTCAACTTGTTCAACAAATTTAGTATTCTTTTCTGCTGCGAACTTTTCTTTTTCTGCTTCAGAATATTTATCTTCCTGATCGCCATATTTCAAAATTAGATTTAAAGAATCCATTCTTGAAATACCCCTTAAGCTATCAAGTTGATCATCCGTTAAGTTAATCTCTAATTCCTTAGCTAAATTATTCCAAGCAGTTAAATGGTAGACAGCTGAATTTGTTAAAACTCCATCTAAGTCAAAAATTAGTCCTTTAAGCATTCGCTTTCACCTTCTTTAAGCATTACCTTCTTATCATTAACAAGAATTTCTAGATCTTTGCCTTCAAGTAAAGAGATCTTGGTTTCTTGATGATCAACATAAACTTTAATTAAACGACCACGGTAGTTAATCTTAAAGCTATAGTGATCCCAGTTATCTGGAATAAATGGCTTAAATTTCAATTGGTCATGATCGTATCTCATTCCAGCAAATCCCTGAACAATAGCTAACCATGATCCACTCATCGAAGTAATATGCAAACCATCAACTGTATCATTGTTGTAATTATCTAAATCAAGTCTTGCAGTTCTTTCATACAGTTCAACTGCCTTATCTTTTTTTCCTAATTCAGCAGCTAAAACTGAATGAATTGAAGGTGAAAGTGAACTTTCATGAACAGTTAAAGGTTCATAGAAATCAAAGTTCTTTTCTTTTTGATCCTTAGTATAGTTTTCTGGGAAGAAATAGATACCTTGCAAAACATCAGCTTGTTTAATAAATGGTGATCTTAAGATCTTATCCCAAGACCAATGTTGGTTAATAGGACGTTGATCTTCAATTTCACTAACGGGACGAATCTCTTTATCAAGAAAATCATCTTGTTGTAAGAAAATACCTAATTCCTTGTCTTCCGGTAGATAAATCTTATCAACAATGTCTTGCCACTTTTCTTTTTCTTCTTCAGTAACATGAACTCGTTCTTGTGCCTCCTTAGTTGCAAGCGGCAAACGCTCTAGTGTATATTTCAGAAGCCATCTTGCCATAGTATTAGTAAACCAGTTATTATTTACATTATTTTCATATTCATTTGGCCCGGTAACACCATGCATTACATACTTGTTACGCCACTTAGACCAATGAACTCGAGCTGCCCAGAATCTTGCAGTTCCAACTAAGACATCCATACCTTCATTCTTAACATAGCTATCATCGCCCGTATATTCGGTATACATAGCAATCGCATGTGGAATATCAGCATTTCTGTGAATTTCTTCAAAAGTAATTTCCCATTCGTTATGACATTCAATACCATTGAAAGTTACCATTGGGAACAAGGCACCTGGAAGGCCTTGTTCTTTAGCATTGTGATATGCTCCTGGTAATTGATTATGACGATATTGAAGAAGGGCTTTAGTAACGCTTGGGTTAGTAATTCCTAAGTACATTGGAACGATGTAAGCCTCAGTATCCCAATAAGTAGCACCACCGTATTTTTCGCCAGTAAATCCCTTAGGACCAACGTTCAAGCGTTCATCTTCACCGTAGTATGTCATGAACAATTGAGCAATATTAAATCTAATCCCCTGTTGTGCTGCTGCATCACCAGAAATTTCAACATCACTCATATCCCAACGTTTTTGCCATTCAGCAGTATGGTCAGCTAAGTTTTCTTCAAAGCTCTTTGATTGAAGCTTATTCATTAAATCTTCAGCAACACTTGCTTGATCTTTTTCTTCAACATCTCTACTTGTTATAACAATAACGTCTTTTTCAAGTTCGTAGCTTTGTCCTTCACTTAATTCTACTGAAAACTTTTCGCTTAACTTGGCTTCTTTAGTAGAAACTTCAGTTTGAATTAGTTCACCATTGTGGCGTAAAGATTCTTGAAGTAAAACTGTGAATTGAGGCACTTCATAAGGATTAGGCTTAGTTTTTACCTGGATAGTTTTTGTATCCTTATTCTCAACAAGTGGAATCCAGAAGCGTTCATCATAGTTACTGTCTTCGTTAACAACTGTTCCATCTAAAGTAGAATCAAAATCAATCTTAGCCTTTCCCTCAAGTACCGTAGCTTTTACCTTAATTAAGGCAGCTTCTTTTTGTACAATATGGAGAAAACGTTCAAATTCAAATTTAACTTTGACATCTTTACCTTCATAGATAAAACTTCTTGAAAGAAGTCCTTGATGCATATCAAGTGATAATTCAAAATCACTAAATTTCACTTTGGCTAAATCAATTTTTTCACCGTTGACGGTGATCCCAATTCCAATAAAACTTGGAGCATTTGGTGTCTTACCAAAGTACTTTGGGTATCCATTCTTCCACCAACCAACAACTGTCTTATCTGGGAACCACACACCTGCTAAATATGTTCCTTGAAGTGTGTCGCCAGAGTAACCCTCCTCAAAGTTTCCTCTCATTCCCATATAATCGTTACCAATTGCAGTAATACTTTCTTGTAACCTTTTATCTTCCTTAGAAAATTCATGTGTCGTTACTTTCCAAGGATCAACTTCAAAAATTCTCTTCATCATCATTCTCCATCACTTTCGTGAAGTCTTTTTATTTACAAATCTATTATCTAATCATTGAAAGCGCTTAACAACGCTTATTTTAATGTTACCGATATCAAAAATTTATAAGAAAAAAAGCAGCATCTCATTGCTGCTTTTTATTCTTCATATATTAAGCTTTAACCTCAATCAAAAAGCCATCTGGCGCTAACACTCCCGCTTTATAATTCTGACTAAGAGCTGCTGTTTTATCAATTTCCACATTATGTTTACTGGTATTATAGTAGGCCTTTATTGCTTCTTTGCCTGTTCGTTCAACTTTTAGAAGTCCTTTTTCTGTTACCGTTAACTTAACAGTACCTTTATTTAAGGTATCACTATGATCTAGTCTGAATTTCACTAATTCATGAACTCTTTGCCATACCGGACCATTTATCTTACTCCAATCCATTGGTTTACGACAATCCGGATCATTATCACCGCTCATCCCCATCTCTGTTCCATAGTAAATACATGGCACTCCAGGTTGAACAAATTCATACGCAACTGCTTGCAAAGCTAAATCTTGATTGTCTTTTGCTAAAGTTAAAATTCTAGCCGTATCATGGGAATCAAGCATATTCATCATAGCCTGGTCAACCATATCTGGATACATCATTAACTGATCAGTTAAGTGCTCACTAAGGTCTTTAGCATTCATTTTATGTTTAAAGAAGTGGTCTTCAATTTGTAAAGTATATGGATAATTCATTACACCTGTAAATTGATCTCCCTGAAGCCATGGACGAGCTGAATGCCATATTTCCCCAACAATATAAAAATCAGGCTTTATTTTAACTAATTCATCATGGAATCTCTTCCAGAAATGGTGGTCAACTTCATTTGCAACATCTAGCCGCCAAGCATCAATATCAAAATATTTTACCCAGTAGGTCGCAATTTCTAATAAAAAGTCCTGTACTTCTGGGTTAGCCGTATTTAATTTAGGCATATGTTTTTCGAAGGCAAAAGTTTCATATGGTGGATTTTTTTCACCTTTACTTGGGTCCCGATATGGTTCAACAGGATATGAATTAATGTGGAACCAATCTTTAAAGCGTGATTTTTCGCCATTTTTAACTACATCTTGCCACTGCATTGATTGATCACCTAAGTGATTAAATACAGCATCAAGCATCACTTTCATCCCACGCTTATGTGCTTCATTAACTACTTTTGCAAATAAATCCTTGTCTCCAAAAGCTGGATCTACTTGTAAATAATCAATTGTGTCATATTTATGATTAGAACTTGCCTTAAAAATTGGGCAGAAATATAATCCCGTAACCCCTAATTTCTGTAGATCATCTAGATGATCTAAAACTCCCTGTAAGTCTCCACCATAAAAATCTTCTCTGCCTGGATGATCTTCTGGATTCCATTCTTTAACATTTGCTGGGTCATTACTTTTATCGCCATTAGCAAAACGCTCCGGAAAAATTTGATACCAAACAATGTCTTTAAGCCATTTTGGAGTCTTGATGCGATCAATATCATGGAAGTACGGAACTTTAAAATACATTCCATCTTCTCTTAACTTTTTATCGCTAAATTTTTCAATACTACGATCACCGAAGAGCACATGACTTCCATCTTTGCCAATCACTTCAAAAGTATATTTAATTCGGTGATATGGAGCAGTTAAGGTTGCTCCCCAGTAATCATTAACTTGACCACTACCTATTTTCTCCATTTCAAGTTCTTTAGCTTGTTTTGGTGGGAGATAGTTATCCGTGTAATGAACAATTACTTTTTCCACATCATCTTTTGCTGTATAAAGTCTAATTTTAACGTGTGAATGATCAATAACAAAACAATCTTCACTTTCAGTTCTATGTTTTAAAGCTGCAAGTTGCATATTTTATCCCTCAATCTTTTTAATTTTCTAATACTACTCCGGCATATGGTTCTAATCGTAATTTTCCTGCCATTAAATCATATTTGCCAGCCGATAACCTTTCGCTACTAAATTCTTTTCCTACTTCAATTTCAATCGGTTCTTGACTCAAAGAAACAGCAATAAGAGCTTTTTTGTCTTTTAAATTACGCTCATAGACGTAGCTTCCATCTGACGTTGACCATAAATAATAATTACCATCTTGAAATAGTTGTTCTTTTTTCAAGCTAATAAGCTTTTTGTAAAAGTTAAACATACTACTATCATCTGCTATTTCATCAGCTGCATTTATCTCATCAAGCTTTTTACCCTTAATCCAAGGTTCTTTATCTGTAAAGCCATTATTTCTTTCGTTATCCCATGGCATTGGACCTCGAGCAGGAAGTTTATGGGTTTTACTTGCCATTAACAATGCTTCTTTTGAAGTTACGCCTGCTTTTTCTGCACTCTTTACAAACTCTTTTACGGTATCATCTTGAAAATCATTTACATTTTCAAACTGTAAATTTCTCATTCCTAACTCTTCACCATAATAAATGATTGGAATACCACATTGTAAGTACATCAACATAGCCAAACTTCTTGCTTGAGTATCATTTTTAGCAATCCTGGTTGCAAGCCTTGCCATATCATGATTATTCCAATAAAGAGTAGGCTTAGAAATTCCACTTAAAGTCTGTTGCCAAATAGTCTGATTTTGTTTAAATTTAACCCAATCTAACGGCTTAGGTTGATAATTACTCAAAAAGCTAGGATCGATTTTGCTCTGATCTTCAGTAAAATATCTAAAAGTAATTACGCTATCCATTAAATGATTATGCTTATTTGTATAATCCACAGCCAAATTCACATTTGCACTTGCTGCTTCCCCTAAAAGTAATGCATCAGGATAATCCTGTTTTATTTCTTCACAAAATGGCCGCATCCATTTTTGAACTTGCGGTAAATTAGCAAAAAATGGTTCTGCAATTACTGGCTCTTCATCTTTACTATTAACCGGAAAATTCTGTCTTAGATCGGCTTTTGCAATATGAATAAAGGCATCCAGTCTTAATCCATCAATGCCCTTTTCCAACCAATATTTTGCAATCTCGGTCATTGCATGTCTAACTTCGGAATTCTTCCAATTCAAATCAGGCATTCTTTTATCAAAAAGATGGAAATAAAATTGTCCAGTTCCTGCAGGATCCTTTTCCCAAACACTTCCTCCGAAAAAACTTCCCCAATTATTTGGACGCTGATTGTTTTCTCCAGCAAAAATATAATAGTCACGATATATACTTTCTGGATTTTTTATAGCATCTTGAAACCAGGGATGCTGATCAGAAGTATGGTTCAATACAAAGTCCATAATTACATGAATACCAGCCTCATGCATCTCTTTAATTAAGTTTTCCATATCCTCCATTGTTCCCATCTTTGGATCAATAGCAAAATAATTTGATACATCATAGCCATTATCCACTTGTGGAGAAACAAAAATTGGATTTAGCCAAACAGCATTGATTCCTAATTCCTTTAAATACGGTATTCTCTTTCTTATTCCATTTAAGTCACCAATACCGTCATTATTAGAATCTTGAAAAGACTTAGGATATATTTGATAAATAATTGCTTGATCATACCAATGTCTCATAATACACATCCTCCATGAATTTTATTTTAAGCAATTATTATAAGCGCTTACAATATATTTTATATGTTACCGGTATCAAAAAAGGAAGCTGTCTAAACAGCTTCCTAATTTCTTGTAGATTCACTTTTTATTAGTTCTGGTTCAATCAAGACTTCACCCTGCTGAGCTCCATCTTGTTTAATTTTTTGCAGAATCATCCCAGCTAAGAGCTCACCAAGCTTAAATAAATTTTGCTTAACAGTAGTGAGTTTTGGATTTGAGACTTGATCTAAAAAAACTCCGTCAAAACCAATCACACCAAAATCCCGAGGAATGTTTCCATTCTTTCTTTGTATAGCTCGTACTACCCCCACTGCAATTCGATCACTAGCACAAATAAAGCATGTATTCGTTGCGAATTTTCTCCAATTATCAATAATTAATTTTTCAGACAGCCTACTATGGTTTTGGATTCGAAAAATTTTTGGAATCATATTATGTTTCTGAAGTGTGTTGATATAGCCGGCTTCTCTTGAATATTCAAAAGGCTCTTTTTCATCAATTCCAATGAAAACAATTGATTGATAATTTTTATTAAGTGCATACTGTGTAGCCAACTGTTCACCTAATTTGTTATCTGTATCAATAAAATCATAGCCATAACGATTTTCTCCAAATAAAACAAAAGGTTTATCTAATTGATCTAACCATTCTGCATCCGTTGCTCGCCCACCAGTTATAATGTAGCCGTCTCCTTCGCCAACATCCCTGTCTGTGGCTAATTGAATTGCGTAGTGTTTTTTGCTTAATCCTTTAGCAATCCCAAAAAGTAGATTCATATAGTATGGCTCGGTTGTATCAATATCTTCTAAAATTACCAATTTAACCACATTAGTCCGATTATGAGCTAAAGCACTCGCAATTGAATTGGGATGATAATTCAATTGCTCCATTGCTTTTTCCACAATTTTTCTTAATTCTGGCGTCACCTGTTGCGGATGATTAATAACCCGCGATACTGTCATCTTAGATACACTAGCTTTTTTTGCTACATCATATAAAGTAGTCATATTCCCATAGTTCCTTCTTCAAAACTGTATAGTTTAATACTACCTTAATTATCCGATATATGTAAACGCTTTTTATATTTTTAAAATAAAGGTATATCTTTTATAGGACAAAAAAACCAATACCTAAATAGATATTGGTTTTTATTACTTAATTATGTGATTGAAAACGAGTATTAAATAGTGGACTAACCGGTTTATGCTCTTGAATCAATTTAATTGCTTCACCCATTAATGGTCCAACAGAAACAATTTCAGCCTTAGATAAATCTTTTTCTTCAGGTTGGTTAATTGAATCAGTTAAGATCAATTTCTTAATTGGTGAATTATTCAAACGTTCAATTGCGGGACCTGATAAAACAGCATGAGTAGCTGAAGCATAAACTTCAGTTGTACCAGCATCCATTAAAGCTTGAGATGCTAAAGTAATAGTACCAGCAGTATCGATCATATCATCAATAATAATGGCACGCTTGCCTTTTACATCTCCAATAATGTTCATAACTTCAGCAACATTTGCCTTTGGACGGCGCTTGTCAACAATTGCAATTGGAGTCTTAAGGAATTCTGCTAGCTTTCTTGCTCTAGTTACACCACCATGATCAGGTGAAACTACAACAGCATCTTTTTCTAAATCATGGCTTAAGAAGTAGTCCGCAAGAAGAGGTGCACCCATCAAATTATCAACAGGGATATCAAAGAATCCTTGAATTTGTGGGGCATGTAAATCAAGTGAAAGTACTCGATCAGCACCAGCTTTTTGTAACATATCAGCTACTAACTTAGCTGTAATTGGTTCACGTGCACGGGTCTTTCTATCTTGACGTGCATATCCGTAGTAAGGCATCACTAAGTTAACACTTCTAGCTGAAGCACGCTTAACAGCATCAATCATGATTAACAATTCCATTAAATTATCATTTACTGGAGCTGAAGTTGATTGCACTAAATAAACATCTTTACCACGAACTGATTCATCGATGTTAATTTGAATTTCACCATCACTGAAACGTTTAACATCAGACTTACCGAGCTCAACCCCTACTTTTTTAGCAATTTTTTCTGCTAAAGGCTTATTAGAGTTGAGCGCAAAAATTTTGATTTCTTTGTCTAATTGAGACATAATTTCCTCCACCGAAAAATTACAATTCCACATTTAATAATAGCAAAAAAATACTTGTTACGCTTGTAAATAGCAAAAAAAGAAGTTGTATTTAACAACTTCTTTTAAATTTATTCCCATTCTTTGTCTTTTGCCAAAGGTAATTTGTGCCAATAATCTGGTTTATTAGTTTGTCTACCTCTAGCAATTGCCATATCGTACTTCTCAACATCTTTAGTAATTGTAGAATCTGCTGCAACAAATGCATGATCGGCAATATTAACTGGAGCAATAATCGTAGCACCTGCACCAATGAATGAATGATCACCAACATTAGTATGGAACTTCTTAACGCCATCGTAGTTAGAGAAAATAGTGCCGCAGCCAATATTAATATCTTTACCTAAAGTTGCATCCCCAACATAAGTTAAGTGTCCTACCTTAGTATTTTCTCCAATTTCAGCCTTCTTAATTTCAACAAAGTTACCAATATGTGCACCCTTGCGAATTACTGCCTTTGGACGAAGGTGCGAGTTAGGACCAATGTCAGTATTATCATCCATTTGAGCTTCTTGAAGAGTTGAAGAAGTGATAGTTACATTGTTGCCGATCTTAGAGTCAATGATTCTTGAACTATTAGTAATATAGCAGTTACTACCAATTTTGGTTTTACCCTTAATAACAACATTTCCTTCGATAACAGTATCGTTGCCAATTTTAACATCGCTATCAATATATGCAGTATCAGGATCAATAAATGATACACCATTTCTCATGTGTTCCTCATTGATTCTTCTTTGCATAATTTTAGTTGCTTGAGCAAGAGCTATTCGGTCGTTAACCCCTAGACTTTCACTAAAGTCTGGCATTTCATATGCACCAACCTTGTGACCAGCCTTGCGCATAATTTCTAAAACATCAGTTAGATAGTATTCACCTTGCGCGTTATCGTTACCTACTTGTTTTAGAGCTTTAAATAATTCTTTATTGTCAAAACAAAAAACACCAGTATTAATTTCATCAACAGCTAACTCTTCTGGAGTACCATCTTTTTGTTCAACAATTCTCAGAACATTTCCATCTTCGTCACGAATGATACGTCCATAGCCAAATGGATTTGGAGCTTTTGCGGTCAAAACAGTTGCACTATTTCCGCTCTCTTCGTGTTTTTTAAATAGGTTATTAAAGGTTTTAGCTGTAAATAATGGAGTATCCCCAGTAGCAACTAAAGTTGATCCCTCTAAATTCTCTAATAGATCATTTGCTGCTAAAACTGCATCTCCAGTTCCTAATTGCTTTTCTTGAAAAGCAAATTCTGACTGACCTGCTAATACATCTTTAACACTCTCTGCGCCATTACCAACAACAGTGATAATCTTATCTGGATTAGTTTCCTTTGCTGCATCAACGACATGTTCTACCATCGTTTTTCCGCAAACCTTATGTAATACCTTGTAAAGTTTTGACTTCATACGGGTACCTTTTCCAGCAGCTAAGATAATAACATATTTATTCATGAATTTAATATCCCCTCAATATTGTATTTAAGCTATCTATCAGTATATCATTTTGGGAAACGATTGAAGTCTGTCTGCTCTAAGAAATTACCTGGTCGTACTTTGATTAGTTTCTTATCCCTGTCAACTTCAGTGATTTTAATTAAAGATTGGTAGTCATCAACTACTTTTTGAGAGGCATACTTTGTTTCGCAAAGTACACACATACCGGCAACAGTACCTTTAAATTCTTTAACTAGTTCTTCCATCCCAGTTAAAGTGCCTCCACCTTTCATGAAGTCATCGACAATTAGTACATTACTTCCTTCTGGGAGGAGTCTTTTGGCCAACTCCATTTTTTCAACTCGTTCACTTGAAGAAGCAACATAACTAACTGAAATTGTTGATCCCTCAGTAATTTTAGGACGTCTTCTAACCATTACAAATGGCACATTTAAGAAGCGACTTACTGCTTGTGCAAGAGCAATTCCTTTAGTCTCAATCGTCATTACATAATCAACATTACTGTAGGCATATTTAGTAGCAATCAGTTGTCCAATTTGACGTAAATCTTGCGGCGAGCCTAAAATATCGGATAAGTAAACAAAATTACCGGGTAAAATACGATCAGGATCTTCAATACGGTCAGCTAAATCATGAAGATAGTCTGTAGCTTCTTTTTTTCCTACAAAAGGAATGTATCTTACTCCACCTGCTGCTCCTGCTACAGTTTCTAAAATTCCATTTTGATCGTTAGCTAAAGTTTGACGTAAAATTGCCAAATCTTCTGAAATTGAAGATTTTGCTGCACCATAGCGATCTGCAAAAAATGGTAATGCAATCAAAGTATGAGGGCGAGCCAAAAGATACTTAACCATATCAACTAATCTTTCTGAACGTTTCATGCTTTTACCTTCCTAAATATTAAATAGATTTCTACGTTTAAATATACTCTATATAAAGAAAAATCACTAGCATTTTAAGTGAAATACTAGTGATTGTTCGTAATATTCTATTGTCGACTACATTTCATCAAACTCAAGTTCAATGTTTTTGGTTAATAAATCGGTATAACTATAAGATACTCGTTCAAAATTATTTTGATCTTGGTCAAGATCTACAACAAATACAGCCCGATAAGTCTTAGTTAATCTACCTTTACGACGGGTTACTTTTTTTCTTCCTGCTTGAGCTACTACTACCAAGTTTTCACCCAAATGAGAATCCAAACTTTGTTTAATTGCCATTAGTGTTGTTGGCACTGGACGTCACTCCTTTGCTTGGATTCATTTTATCAAAAATTTAATATTTTTTCAAGTCTGTAATTTGTAATCGTTTTATGCTTACCGATCTTTTAGAAGATGTGCCAACTGAACAAATTGATTTAGAGTTAATTCTTCCGGACGAACTCTAACATCTAACCCTAGATCATTAATTAATTTCTCGCGTTCATTTTTATCTTTAATTAAAGTCTTCAAATTATTGGCTAAAGTTTTACGACGTTGAGCAAAACACATTTTCACTACATGATCGAAGAATACATAATCATTAATGTCAGGCTTTTCAAGAAGTGGCGTTAAGACAACAACCGCGGAATCAACTTTAGGTCTTGGCATGAAAGATGTGCTCTTTACTTCTTCGGCTAAGCGAACATTCATCCGGCTTTGCACTGCAATAGACAAAGGACCGTATTCTTTTGTCTTAGGCTTAGCAACTAACCGTTCAGCAACTTCTTTTTGCATCATTAAGGTTAAACTTGAAAAATCTAAATCGCTCTTAATTAGATTAAAAATAATTGGAGTTGTAATGTAGTAAGGCAAATTAGCAACAATATTAACTGATTTACTTAAATCAAGAAAGCCATCATTATCCTCTACAAAGTTAGCTTTCAATACATCTTTCATTACCAACTTAAAGCGATCTTTCAATTCTTCACCATCAATTTTTTGTGGCAATTCATTGTTTAAGATTTCTGGTAAATCTTGATCAACCTCATAAGCCAAAACTTTAGCTCCAGCTAAAAGAAGTTGTTCAGTTAACGAACCAATTCCAGGTCCAATTTCAATAACTTGGTCTCCTGGTTGAATATCTGCTGCTTCAACAATTCCTTTAATTGCTGGTAAATCTACTAAAAAGTTTTGACCTAAATTCTTTTTCGCATGCATAAAATAGCGATTAACAATTGCTTGAGTTCTAACTGGACTTGCAATCGGCATACTATTTGACATCTTCAACTGCCCTCTTTAATTCATCATAAGTAATTCCAAACATCTTTAAGCGTTTATAAAATTGTTTACTATTTCCATATCCAATTCCTAGCTTAATCCCAACCTTCTCACGTAAAAGACGAGCGCCCGAGCTCATTCCTAAGCCTAACTCATCGTAGTTTTCCTTAGTGATATCACTTTCTATCGGCTTAACTTCATGCAAATCACTTAAAGCACGAATCAAAGCTTCTTTTGAAGCGTGTTCAACTCCTAAACTATTTCCACGCTTAGTTGGTTCTCCTTCTTTGCGTGTAATAAAAGCTTGCTTAGCCTGAGGAGCTGTTTGCGTAACTAAACGTCGAATCCTTTCGCCATTATAATCTGGGTCAGTAAAAATAATTATTTCTCTAGTTTGCGAAAGTTTCTTTATTTCAGCTAAAGTTTGTTCAGATACCTCTGAACCATTGGTTTCAATAGTTTCAATTCCAGGAAAAAATTGTTTTAGACGTTTGGTATCATCTCGACCTTCAACAATTATTACAGCATTAAATTGTTTTTTATTTTCTGATTCCATATGCCCTCATCGTATTCTCAAATGTATGCTTGGCTACTTCTTCAACAGAGCTTCCACGCAAATCGGCAATTGCTTCAGCTACATAACGTACATATCCTGTTTCATTTTGTTTTCCACGGTATGGCTCCGGTGTTAAATATGGAGCATCAGTTTCAATTAAAAATTTGTCCCACGGCACAACCTTAGCTGAAGCATGAACATCAACTGCTTTAGTAAAAGAAACCACACCAGAAAATGAAACCATCATCCCTAAGTCAAGAAACTTCTTGAGCCATTCCGAATCACCATTGAAATTATGAATTATCCCACCATATTCACCGACATGACTATCTTTCAAAACTTGATAAGTATCTTCAAAAGCATCTCGAGTATGAATATTAACAGGCATTTTCAAACTATGAGCCAAATCAAGTTGTCGCGCAAAAACTTTGCGTTGTACCTCTCTTGGAGATTCATCCCAATAATAATCTAGTCCAATTTCTCCTAAAGCGACAGTTTTAGGTTCTTTTAGTTGCTCGACTAGCTTATCCTCAGCTTTTTGATCATAGTCTTTAGCAACATCCGGACAATAGCCAACAATAGCATATAAGTTATCGAATCTTTGACTCAAGTTAATCGCACGTTCGTTAAATTCAGGATCTTGTCCAGCAACCGCACTTTTCACAACACCTAATTCTTTAGCTCGTTCAAGATAAACGTCTTCTTTTCCACGAAAAGGTGCATCATTTAAGTGTGTATGCGAATCAAAAATCTCCATTAGCCTAATTCAGCTCCAACCTCATGTTCATCGCCAACAATAGCTAACTTAACCTTGCCATCCTTTTCACTAGATAAAAGCATACCTTGACTTTCATGTCCTAGCATCTTACGTGGCTTTAAGTTAGTAACTGCAAGGACCTTTTTATCTAAAAGTTCACTTGCATCTGGATAAAACTTACGAATACCACTTAAAATTTGACGTTCGTTTCCATCACCAAAATCAAGTTTAAACATTAATAATTTACTTGATCCCTTTACTGGCTCAACGGATAAAATTTGACCTACTTGAATTTTAACTTTGTCAAAATCATCAATTGTAATGTGTTTTTCTTCTTTTTGTTGACTTCTAGTCTTCTTCTTTGGCTTAGCCTTCCTCATTTCTTCCTTAATGTACTTAACTTCAACATCATTTTTAAGTCGTGGGAAGATTGGAGTTGGCTTTTCTGTTACCTTAATGTTCCAGTCAAAGCCGCCAAAATCAAGTTTCTTTTGGTCATCGTTCTTCCAGTCAAGTCCGAGTTGTTCAAACATCTTAACTGGGCTCTGCGTCATAACTGGTGCAATTAAAATTGCAATTAAACGTAAACTTTCAGCCAAGTTAGTCATTACTTTAGATAGTTCTTCACTCTTGCCCTCTTTATTTAACGTCCAAGGTGTAGTTTCATCAATATATTTATTTGCACGAGAAATGAGTTTCCAAACACTATCTAAAGCTTGAGAGAAGTGGAGGGCATCCATTTGTTTTTGATATTCAGCAATTGTTTCATTAGCTGTTTTAATTAAATCTTTTGCAAATTCATCTTGTTCTGAAGCAACTGGAGCAACTTGACCATCTTGATATTGATTAATCATTGAAACAGTTCTATTTAACAAGTTACCTAAATCATTAGCCAAATCAAAGTTAACTCTTTCAACAAAATCTTCAGGAGTAAAAATACCATCTGAACCAAATGGAATTGCACGCATCAAGTAATAACGAAGAGCATCTAAGCCATAACGTTTAACAATCATTTCTGGGTAAACGGCATTACCCTTTGATTTAGACATTTTACCGTCTCTCATCAATACCCAGCCATGCCCAAAGATTTGCTTTGGAAGAGGAAGATCAAGTGCCATTAACATAATTGGCCAATAAATAGTATGGAAGCGAACAATTTCCTTACCAACTAAATGTACATCAGCTGGCCAATATTTCTTAAATAATGCATCATTATCTGAACCATATCCAAGAGCAGTAATATAGTTAGAAAGAGCATCAATCCAAACATAAACAACATGCTTAGGATCACTAGGTACAGGAATTCCCCAATCAACGGTCGTACGAGTGACAGATAAGTCTTCTAAGCCTGGCTTAATAAAGTTATTTACCATTTCTTTCTCACGAGAGTGAGGCAAAATAAAGTCTGGGTGATCCTTGTAGTATTGAAGTAAGCGATCAGCATATTTACTCATTCTGAAGAAGTATGATGGTTCCTTAACTAAACGTACTTCATGTCCTGATGGAGCCTTTCCGCCAATCACATTGCCATCATCATCTCTATATACTTCAGCAAGTTGTGATTCAGTGAAGTATTCTTCATCTTCTACAGAATACCAACCAGTGTACTCGCCTAAGTAAATATCTCCTTGTTTTAATAATCTTTCAAAAATCTTTTGTACAGCTTTAACGTGATCTTCATCAGTTGTTCTAATGAAGCGATCATAGGAAACGTCTAACATTTTCCATAGGTCCTTATAGGAATCAGCCATTTTATCTACAAATTCTTGTGGTTTAATTCCTTGTGCTTCAGCTTTTTGCTCAATCTTAAGTCCATGTTCATCAGTTCCAGTTAAGAAGAATGTATCAAAACCGCGAGATTTTTTATAACGAGTCATGGTATCAGCAGCAATAGTAGTGTATGCATTACCGATAGTTAATTTTCCAGATGGATAGTAAATAGGTGTAGTAATATAGAAAGTTTTCTTTTCAGCCATCTTTATTCTTCCTCTCATAAGTCTTTTAACTGCTAGTATAACATAGCATGCCTATATAAATTTGTGTACCAAAAAAGGAATTTCTTTTTTAGAAATTCCTAGTTAGATTGATTTTGTTTTTTCATTGCCATGCTATTACTCGGATGGTGAATTGAATTTTTTAGTAATTGGCTAGTGATAGAAATAGGAACTGCATCAGAGGTTAATCCGACAACTACTGCAAGCGCAAATACTAAAGTATTTTCCCAATTGTCATGCATCATACTACTAATTATTAAAAACAAGGGCACAATAACTGTAGCTAGAATCAAAAATACTCTTGTTAAATTTCTGGTATCTAAATTAAATACGTGTTTCTTTAATTCCATCTTGGAAATATTTTGAGCTAATTTTCCAAAAATAGTCTCTTTTCCAGTCGCAAATACTACTCCAACTCCAGAACCAGAGATAATTCTGGTACCTGCGTATAAAATATTTGAATAGTCTACATAACCATGATTGTTTCTCTGACCTAAAGAAGTAATTTCACTCTTATATACTGGATTATCTTCATCCATAAAGAAATCAGCTGAACAAATTATACTATTATTCTTTAAAATTCTTACATCTGCCGGAACCACTTCTCCAGCTTGTAACAAGATAATATCTCCAGCCACTAACTCTTTAGTTGCCAACTCTTGTGGCATGCAGTCGCGCATAACTTTAGTAGTGGGTGATATTTTATGTAGTAAATTTTGAATAGCCGCTCTAATTTTGATATTTTGAATGAAACTTAACATTCCAGAAATAGCTAAAACTAAAATAATTAAAACAGGTGTATCTAAATTATGCACTTTCAATTTATAGTTAAGCATAATAGATACAATTGCTAAGCCTAAAAGAATACTTGTAAAAGGCGTCATAAATGCTTCACATAAAAATTGAAGTCTAGTATTTTTAGGTTTATTTACAATTTCGTTAGGACCATTTTTTGCTAATCGTTGCCTCGCATCTTTAGTTTGAAGGCCACTAATTGAGGTTTTTAATCGTTGCAGTGTTGCAAATTTATCTTCGCATGCAATCCGGCGCACCAGCTTGGTGTCTGTAGTATGTCTTTTGCCGGAAGTGTTGATTTTTAACATCTTCAACATCCTTTCTTAAGAACCTAGCAAACAAACAAAAAGCCGATGCAAAAACTGCATCGGCTTAAATCCAAGCGATTTTTATACTCGTCGTTCAGTTTTAACACTACGTGACGTAAGGTTATAAAAATATAACTAGCTGGCTGGGGAGGGCCTTATATCGACGATCCCTGTTTGACCCGTTGGCATCTCTGGATGTTGCTGGGCGACAGCATGTGTTCACGTAGGAGTCTCACCTAACAGTTTATTTGCTCTAATATTTAATTTCTATTGATACTTTAACGGCTAACTAGCTTTTAGTCAAGCCCTAATGTGGCTTTCGCGTGCTTTTGAATAAAACTAATCCAAAACTAATTAAAGCTGCAATCACTAATCCCCAAACTAAACTTACACTTTGTGGATGGTCAATTTTTTGTAACTCTTCTTGCGTCAAAGAATTTTTATCATAAGACAACTTATCTTTTTGGGCAATTAAAGTTGCACAGGCATTAAAAACTAATCGAATTCCTGAGTTGAAGCTTGATTTTTTCTCACTTCTTAATTTATCGCCTGCATATCGGATAATGTTGCTACACTTATTTTGTGTCAAAACATCTTGGTAATTTTTACCAACAAGAATTTGAACATTTTTTCTTTTATTTTGTAATGCAGCTACAATAATTACCTGATTTTTCATCGGCCTAATTTTATTTATATCATTACTATTTTTTAGACTTAAAAGTCGAATCTCAGGTTTATTTTTTGTTTTTTGATACTCTTTATTTTTTTGAGTTACTAATTCTTTAGTTTGGTTATTAAATAAATTTTGCGGATCACTAACAAAAGAAGCTGTACTAGCAGTAAACAGTAAAAAAGAAATTAGGAGTATTCCAAAACTGATAAACTTATTTTTCATTATCCGTTTTCTCTAACCTCTCAGCTAAGCTTTGAACATATTTATGATCTAGCGTTACTTGTTCAATCGCCACACCCTTTTCACGCAGTAATTTGAGTGCTAACGGATTATCATGATAATCATAATAATAGTTAATTTTCTTAATACCAGCCTGAACTAAGCATTTGCTGCAATTAAAGCAAGGAAAATAAGTCACGTAGATTTCAGTACCTTCAGTTGAAATACCATTTTTAGCACACTGAATTAAGGCATTCATTTCTGAGTGAATAGTTCTAACACAGTGTCCATCAACCATTAAATGACCAACGTCATCACAATGAGGTTGTCCAGAAACACTTCCATTATAACCAGTGGCAATCATCCGGTCGTCCTTGACCAACACACTTCCCACTAGGGCTCGGTCACAAGTTGAGCGCTGTGCAATAACTAACGCCTGCATCATAAAATATTGCTTCCACGGAATCCTGTCTCTTGTCATCAGTCTTACCCTCTTTAAATTATTTATTTAACCTATCAAAATAATTTAAACCAATTGCTTCTCTAACTTCTTGTAAAGTTTGGTTAGCAACTTCATTTGCCTTTTTTGATCCCTCTAGTAACATTTCGTATACAGCATCTGGATCTTGAGCAAACTTCTCTCTACGCTCTCTAATTGGCCCAAGTTCTTCTTCAAGAACCTTATTCAAGTAGCGTTTAATTTTAACGTCCCCTAAGCCACCTTTTTGATATTGTTCCTTAAGTTCAGCCACCTTATCTTTATCTGGTGCAAAAACATCAAGATAAGTAAAGACAGTATTACCCTCTACTTGACCAGGATCTTCAACATGAATATGGTTTGGATCCGTGTACATTGACATAACTTTCTTTTGTACAGTCTTTGCATCATCGGACAAGTAAATTGCATTTCCAAGTGATTTAGACATTTTTGCATTTCCATCTAAACCTGGAAGTCTACCTTGTCCCTTTGGTGGGAAGTAACCCTTTGGTTCAACTAAAATATCAGTGTTATAAACTCTATTAAAAGTACGAACAATTTCTCTAGTTTGTTCAAGCATTGGTTCTTGATCATCCCCAACTGGAATTATTGTTGCTTTAAAAGCAGTAATGTCTGCTGCCTGAGAAACTGGGTAGTTTAAGAAACCAACTGGAATTGAATCTTTAAAGTTCTTTTGCTTAATTTCAGTTTTAACAGTTGGATTTCTTTCTAGACGTGCAACTGTTACCAAATCCATATAATAAGCAGTTAATTCAAAAAGAGCAGGGATTTGTGATTGCACATAGATAGTGGACTTTTCCGGATCTAGTCCAACAGCTAAGTAGTCCAAAGCTACTTGAATTAAGCTATTCTTAATTTTTTCAGGATCTCTAGCATTATCAGTTAGTGCTTGAGTGTCCGCAATCATAATATAAGGGTCATATTTACCTTCATTTTGTAATTTTACACGGTTTTTTAAGGAGCCAATATAGTGACCAATATGAAGTTTTCCGGTTGGTCTATCTCCAGTTAATAAAATTTCCTTTGTCATATTTTTTCTCCAATATATCTGTAATCTTTCGCTTTACCTCCAATTCTAGCAAAAATCCTTATTTGTTTAAACTTACCTAAAAGTTGCTAAAATTAAATTGAGAGAAAAATTACATAAAGAAAGGATGAATAGAGATGTGTAGTCATTATGAAATGCCATCGCTTAAAGAAATTAAGACATATCTAAAAACTGATTTAAAATTACCACTAGTTGTATCAAAAAACATTGAAGACAAATTTGAATCTGTTACTCAGATTTACCCTAAATCTCCATCTTTAGTTATGCTATATAGCGATGACGAACTAAAGTTAGTTGAAAAGAAATGGGGCTATCCAAGTCCATTTAAAAAGAATCGAGTAATTTATAATGCTCGGGTAGAGCGTTTTTATGAAGAAAAACCATCAATGTGGGATGATTCATTTGCTCGCCAGCGGTGCATTATTTTAGCTAATGAATTCTGGGAAAGTAGTAAGCAAACTTACCTTGCATCAAATAACAAAACCTACCATGAACATTCATCTTTTACTGCAAAAGATGAACCGATGGCATTAATTGCTGGTATTTATAAAGGGGATGACTTTTCAATGGTCACTACTGCTTCTAATGATACTGTGCTTCCAGTTCATGAAAGAATGCCCTTAGTGTTAAAGCCATCTGAATTACGTCGTTGGCTCTTTCAAAATTTTACTTCTCTACTTGACAGGTCAGAATATAACCTCGACAGACATCAGTTGCCACATCGTTAGCAAAATGATATAATTATTTTGTTTATGCGGGTATAGTTTAATGGTAAAATGTCAGCTTCCCAAGCTGAAGATGCGGGTTCGATTCACGCTATCCGCTTATATTAAAAAACGAGGAACTTTATGAAGTTCCTCGTTTTTTGTTAAGCTAAAATCACCATAAAAATTCCATTTAGGATTGCTAAATAAATTGGCATCATGATTCTTTGTGAATATAAGTAAGACCAAGCAAAAAGCATCCCGTAAAGACTATTGAAAATAAATAAACTAAATGAAGTTTGAAAATTAAGTATCCCATAGAAAAAGCCTGAACACATAATACCCACTACGCCGCTAACCATATTCTGTGCTCTAAACCCATAATTAAAGAAAAAACCTGTTGTTAAATATACTTGCATTGCTGGTAGCAAAAGACCAGTCGAAAATATAAGAAACCAAAATAAAAGATTACATTCAGCATTTTGATAAATTATTTGAAAAGACATTAAGGGCACGCTTCCCTTAGCTTGAAGATAGGAAACAAAAACCCGTCCTAAAATCACCAGAATAGATACACCAACTATAAATCCATAATCTGCCAATAAAGGCATCGTGGGCTTTTTTTCAAAAAATCGTTGTTCTCGATTAAATTGTCGAATATAAAAATATAAAGTAAACAAGGCACAAAGTAAGAAAAAAAAGTACCCTATTTTATTTATATGATCATTTAACAGAGCTAATTTTTTAACTCCAATTACAATTAAATATAAGACCAAATAAACAATATATCTAGTCAAATTTCCTTGTCTGGACGATGGTGTATTCATGTCTTTTCCCCTTTATATCAGTTACTTTCAATTATAGCAAAGCATTTACTATTAGTTATACTTCAGGAAAAATATATACTTATTGACAGCGCTTACGTTGATGATTAACATGAAAGATAAGATAAAAAGAGAGGTAATACTAATGAACTTAATCGCAATTGATATTGGCGGCACAACTATTAAAATCGCTACCTGGATAAATCAAAAATTAAAGATGGCATTTACTATTGATACACCAGATAATTTAGATACTTTTTATGAGGAATTAATTGATGCAGTTAAGGAAATAAAAGCTAATCATAACATTGATGGTGTAGCCATATCTTCTCCTGGTGCTGTTAATAAAGCTACTGGCGTGATTGAAGGAGCAAGTGCTCTACCTTATATTCACAACTTTAAGATCGTGCCTGAATTAGAAAAAAGATTTGGTTTGCCAGTAAGTATCGAAAATGATGCAAACTGCGCAGCTCTTGCGGAAATCACTGACGGAGCAGCTAAAGGATGCAGTAGTATGGCATTTTTAGTTATTGGTACTGGTGTTGGCGGAAGTATCATTATTAACAATCAAATCTGGCATGGTACACATCTCTATGGCGGTGAATTTGGTTTTATGATTATTGATGGTAAGCAGTTAAGCGAGCTAGCTTCACCTGTTACCATGGCCAAGCGCTACAATAAAAAGACGGGAAAAGATTTTGATGGTAAGACTGTTTTTGAACTTGCTGACACTGATGACCCAGTTGCTCAAGAAGAACGGGGAAAGCTCCTCCATGCTCTTGCTGTGGCTATTTTTAATATTCAACACAGTTTTGATCCTAAAAAAATTATTATTGGTGGTGGAATTTCACAAAATCCAGAATTAGTTCCCCTACTCGACGATGAAATTGCTAAATTAAGAAATAAGATGGATATCGAGACCGTGAAACCAATTTTGGATATATGTACATTAAAAAATGAAGCAAATTTGCGTGGAGCGGTTGCAGATTTTGAAAAAGAGCATTAAATTTTATATAGACACTTTTTTATTATTAAATAAATGTGTTTGAAAGCATCATGAAAAAGGACTGAGGAAACCATCCCAGTCCTTTTTCGTTATCTAATTAAGCAAAAGTATATATTTTTATATGAAGTGTTTTCCTTTTTTCTCAAAATAAGTTTATATTTATACATGTAAAATATGTAAGCGATTGCAAAGAAGGAATGTTATGAATAAGCACAAAATGCCTAAAGACTTCTTCTGGGGCAATTCAGTTTCAAGTATGCAAACTGAAGGTGGCTGGAATGAAGACGGTAAAGACTTATCAGTTTACGATGTGCGTCCTGCTACAGAAAATACTATAGACTGGCATACCGCGATTGATGAATACCATCGTTATGATGAGGATTTAGACCTAATGAAAGAAATGAATATGAATATGTATCGTATTCAAATTTCATGGTCAAGAGTTTGTCCCGAAGGAGATGGAGATTTTAATCCTAAGGGAATTGAATTTTACGACAAATTAGTAGATGCCATGCTTGATCGCGGAATCAAGCCAATGATTTGTCTTTATCACTTTGACATACCCCTACACCTAGCAAAAGAATACAACGGTTTTATGTCACGCCATGTTGTTGATGCTTTTGTTAGATTCGGCAAAAAGATGATTGATCATTTTTCAGACCGAGTTAAATACTGGATTGTTTTCAATAAACACAATCTTTATTTCCAAGATGAAGTATTTAATATCTCTGGTTACGAAAAAGGTGACAAAACTTTAGATGATATGTATACCATCTTTCACCATACTATGATCAGTCATATTCGATTAGCTAATTACATTCATGAAAAATATGATGATGTAAAAATCGGCGGAATGCTTGCCTTCCAACAAATTTATCCTGAGACTTCAAAATCTACCGATGTTTGGGCAGCAAAACAAATTCAAGAATTTTTGAATTTCAATATTTATGATGCAGATACTGGCCGCGGTTATTCACCGGAAGTACTGCAATATGCTAAAGACCATAACATTAATTGGGATATAACTGAAGATGATAAAGAAGAAATGAAAAAAGCAGAGGCTGACTTTTTAGCTTTTAGTTACTATTCTTCTTGGACAGTGTCAGCTGATAAAATTCCTGCCGACGTTGCTCCTAACCGTTACATGAACTATAGCGGTGTAGAAAACAAGTATCTCAAGACAAATACTTGGGGCTGGACAATTGATCCACTTGGTTTTAGAAACGCTATTACCACTATGTACAACCATTACAAGATTCCAGTCTTCCCAATTGAAAACGGGATCGGCTTAAAAGAAACTTGGGATGGTGAGCATATGATCGAAGATGACGAACGTATTGCTTACCACGAGGAACATATTAAGGCTATGAAGGAGGCCATTTTCTTAGATGGAGCTAAAGTTTTAGGTTATCTAGGTTGGGGATTAATCGATATTCCAAGTTCACATGCCGATATGGAAAAGCGTTACGGTGCTGTTTATGTCAACCGTTCAAATCATGACTTAAAAGATTTAAAACGTGTTCCAAAGAAATCATTTTATTGGTTCCAAAAAGTATTAAAAGATAATGGAGACGAAATATAATGAGCGGACAAAAACAATCAGGCTTTAGTGTGTTTGTTAATAAACGCATACTGCCTCCAGTAATGAAATTTGTTAATACTAAGGCTATCCAAGCCTTACAAAATGGTATGATTTATACTTTACCATTTATTCTTATTGGATCTATTTTCTTAATTTTAGGAAATATTCCTATTCCAGCCGTAGCTAATGCAATTACTGCTTCCGGTTGGGGTGCTTTCTTCAACCAAGCCTACACTACTACTTTTAGTATCATGGCTATGTGGGCAGCAGTTGGTATTGCCTATATTTATGTTAAAAATGAGGGCTATGAACCACTAGCACCTGGTCTTACTTAATTAGCTGCATTTTTAATGCTTCAAACTTTAACTATTGACGGTGGAATGAGTGCAAAAGCAGTAACTGAAAATATTGATAAATTACCACACGCTTTACAAACATTCCTAGAATCACCAGTTACAGGTGTCTTCAACATTACCTGGCTTGGTGGCGACGGAATGATCGCCGCAATCATTGTTGGTTTGTTAGTCGGCTGGATTTACTCAGCTATTATGAAAAAGGCTGGACTATTAAGTTACCTGAACAAGTTCCAGCTGCTGTTTCTAACCAATTTACTGCTATGATTCCATCAGGAATTATCTTAATTGGTACTATGCTTATTTACGCAGGCTTTAAGTTAACTACTGGTTCAGACTTCTTACAATGGACCTACCAAACTCTTCAAATTCCACTTCAAGGTATCTCTGATTCACTTGGTGGTGCCATCGCTATTGGATTCTTAGTACCATTCTTCTGATTCTTTGGTGTTCACGGTGGTTTAATTGTTGGTTCTCTTGCTGGCTCTATGCTTCAAGCTAACTCTTTTGATAATGCTCAATTGTACAAAGCTGGTAAATTAACCATTGCCAATGGTGCTCACGTTGTTACTAACGAATTCTACAACAACTTTATTAACTTGACTGGTTCAGGTATCACTATTGGTTTAATTATCTTTATTTTAATTGCTGCTAAATCAGCACAATTACGTTCAATCGGTAAAGTTGAATTAGTTCCTGGTATCTTTAACATTAACGAACCATTCCTATTCGGTTTACCTATTGTTATGAACCCATTCTTCTTAACACCAGTTGTAGTTGCTATCTCAACTTACTTCGTAATTATGTCCGTGGACATGCCAGCTGTTATCTCCGGTTTCCTAATTGGTGGCAGGAAGATGGCAATTTGGCAAGCATGTACATTAATTATTTCAACTTTGATCTACTGGCCATTTGCTAGAAAGTACGACAAGATCTTAGTCCAAAGAGAAGCTGCAACGCTTAAGAAGGACGAAGCTGAAGGTAAATAATTTTTTCAGCTATTAATTAACACTTATGATCAAAATCGTGCTATAATGTAAATGCTTTCAATGATGAAAGTGCATACATTTAATTTATAGATCAACACTCAAACACTGAAAAACACTTAATTAGATTTACAAAGGAGATAATTATTATGGCAGATAAAACTATTATGTTAGCTTGTGCAGCAGGTATGTCAACTTCACTTTTAGTATCAAAGATGCAAAACGCAGCTAAAGAAAAAGGTAAAGACTACAAGATCTTTGCTACTGCAGCATCAGGTATTCAAGATGAAATTGATAAGGAACACCCAGATGTATTAATGCTTGGACCTCAAGTTCAATACATGGAAGACAGTGTTAAAAAGATTACTGATGAAGCAGGTATCCCATTAGCAGTTATTAACATGCAAGACTACGGTATGATGAATGGTGAGCATGTTCTTGAAACTGCTCAAGAATTAATGGGCGATAAATAGTCAAATGAACGACGAAGTAAAAATTGTTAACGAATTTGATCGTAACGGTCATCATTTTAAAATTTGGGTCAGCGCAGATGGACAAGTTTCGATTTATTTAGATAATGAGACTAAAGCTCATCATGGCTATCATTTTCCTGGTATTATCCAAGTCCCTAAAGGTCTTGAGGTAGATGGACAAATGCTACTGCAACTACCAATTGACTGTGATGCAGCAATTGATTAAGGAATTCAAGAATTAAAACAAAAATAATTTATGGGAGATGCTTGCTGACATAGTAAAATAAATAATTGTCAGGAGCATCTTTTATTTTAAAAATACTATCTAGGAGAATTAAAATTATGGCACAAGAAAATAGCGATAACATGCAAGTTGTAATGGGAATTATTATGCAAGCTGGTAATGCAAAGGCTGCTGCTATGCAAGCAATCCAAGCTGCTAAAAAGGGCGACTTTGATAAAGCTGATGAATTTATTAAGCAAGCAAATGAAGGCTTGGTTAATGCCCACAATGTTCAAACTGATATGTTAACCCAAGAAGCACAAGGTAACCATGTAAAAGTTGACCTTTACATGGTTCATGCTCAAGACCACTTAATGACAGCTATTACTTTTATTGATTTAGCTAAGGAAGTAGTAGCTGTTTACAAAAAAATGGCTGAAAAATAATGGCTGCAGAAGCAAAATACTTAAAAGTTGCTCGAATTCTACAAAAAAGAATTGAAGATGGAGTCTATAAACCTCAAACTCCCCTTCCTGACCAAAAAACACTTGCAGAAGAATTACACGTAAGCCGTTTAACTGTTAAGAAGGCCTTAGATGGTCTACAAAGAAAAGGTCTGGTTTATAAAGAATCTGGTCTCGGCACTTTTGTCTTAGGCCCAATTCCAATTCAAGATAAATTTGATTCACCAGCAAATGTTTTTAGTGGTTTAGCTAATCTACTAGGATCTAATGAGGTCACTAGCGATATCATTGAGTTTAATGTTGAATTTCCAAATGAGGATGTTCAACACTATTTAAAATTAAAATCTAGCGATCCGGTTTACAATATTCGTCGTCTAAGACGGCTTGAAGGTAAACCTCTGATTCTTGAACATACATTTATGCCAGTTAACTTAGTTCCAGATTTAAATGAAGATATATTACATAATTCTATCTATAATTATCTTCATCATAATTTGAAACTTAAATTTGGCGTTGCCTATCGTAAAATTAAGGCTACTAAGGCTGATGATTGGGATCAACAATATCTTCAAGCCAAAAAAGACGATCCAATCTTAGAGCTGGAACAAATTGTCTTGTTAAACAATGGTCAACCAGTTGAATATTCAACAAGCCGAAATCGCTACAATGAACGAAATTATGTCGTTTTAGAGACAACTAGCTTTTAAGTAAAAGTTCTAGAGCAATTCTAGAACTTTTTTTATAAATTTAAACAAATTAAGAAAGGAAAAAATATGACAAAAACCTACTCTATGCCTAAAGACTTTTACTGGGGCGGCGCTAGTGCTGCAAACCAGTATGAAGGTGGTTATAAAGACGGTGGTAAAGGATTAAATGCCGTTGATGTACTAACTAATGGTTCTGCTAGTGAGCCAAGAAAAGTCACTTGGAAAACTGCTGATGGCAAAACTGGATCTACTCCAATGGTTTGGGGAAAAGAGTTTAAACTTCCCGCAGAGGCAAAACCAGCTCCTTTAGCTGATTATTACTATCCAAGCCATGAGGGAACGGACTTCTATCACCACTATAAAGAAGATATTAAATATATGGCTGACATGGGCTTTAATATGTTCCGCCTCTCACTAAATTGGTCACGTATTTTACCAAACGGCGATGATGAAGAACCAAATAAAGAAGGCTTAGCCTTCTATGATAAGGTATTCGATGAATGTGCTAAATATGGCATTGAACCTTTAGTAACTCTCTCCCACTATGAAACTCCCTTATCTTTAGTTAATCGTTTTGGTGGTTGGAAAGACCGAAAAATGATTGACATCTTTGTTCATTATGCTGATATTGTAATGAATCACTATAAAGGAAAAGTGAAATACTGGCTAACCTTTAACGAAATTAATGCTATGGACATGGCTCCTTATATGGGCGGTGGGTTAATTGATGGTAGTGAACAAAATCGTGCTCAAGGAGCTCATAATCAGTTTGTAGCAAGTAGTAAAGTAGTTAAACTAGCTCATGAAATCGATCAAAACAATCAAGTAGGTCAAATGCTTGCCTACTCTGCTTACTATCCTTATACTGCTGATCCAGCTGATCAAATTTTAGTTATGAAAGCTAAACAAGAGATGCTATTTTACTCAGATGTTCAAACTGGCGGTCGTTATCCTGAATATCGTTTAAAACAATATGAATGTGATGGCAGCAAACTTGATGACAAGCCAGAAGACTATGAGTTAATAAAAAACTATCCAGCAGACTTTCTAAGCTTTTCTTGTTACACTTCTAATGTTCTTACTACACATGAAGCAGACGCAAAAGTTAATGGTAATGTTTCCGCAGGCGGCGTTAAGAACCCTTATCTTGACTACAACGCCTGGGGATGGGCAACTGACCCAGATGTATTACGAATTGCCTTAAATGACCTTTGGGATCGATACCATAAGCCTCTCTTTATCGTTGAAAATGGTCTTGGTTGGGGTGATGAATTAACTGAAGATCATAAAGTTCATGATGACTATCGAATTGATTATCTTCGTGCCCAAATCAAATCAATGGAAGAAGCAGTTAATGAAGATGGTATTCCTTTGATGGGTTATACCATGTGGTCAGCAATAGACTTAGTCTCAAATGGTACTGGTGAAATGAAGAAACGCTATGGCTTTGTTTACGTTGATCGTGACGACAAAGGAAATGGATCTTTAAAGAGATATCCTAAGGATTCCTTTAATTGGTATAAAAAAGTTATTGCCTCCCATGGAAAAGATTTAGACTAAAAAACAAGATAGAACCTAGCTTTTTCTAGGCTCTATTTTTTTGAAAAGATAGATAGAGAAAGACAAACAAAATCAATCAAAGAACAAGTAAACTTCAAAGCAAAAGATTTTTTTAATTACCTAGATAGGCAACTTACTCAAGCAATTAAAAAATCTCGTGGTAATGACTTACCTGTTAAAATTGCTGCAGGAACAACATATCAACAAAGAAATGTGAAAGCCGAAATCACTGAATATAAATTAGGTAAAAAATATGTTTCAGTTTTTAAGTCACCTAAAATAGATGTTAAAATTGGCTACTATTTAACCGATACACCGCAAGGTTGTGAGATTGTTTTTAAAGAGGATGCTCTTAGCTATGATGAAAAGAAATATTCTAATATCGGTACATGGTTTTATAACTGGCAGTTAAAGCAAGGCGCAAAAAACAACTAAAACAAATGAAAAATAATGTCTTAGCCTATACAAAATAAAAATAGTCCTAGTCTCAAATAATTTATATTTTGAGACTAGGACTATTTTTTTAAATAATGTCATCAGAACTTTGATCATAGAATTTAGAGTTTTGATAATTGTATACCAATTTAGAACTATCAAATGGTGTCCCATTGGCTAAATAGAAAGTATCATAAACTTCTAAACATGGATCTCCTTCTTCTAATTCTAGATATCTTGCTTCATCGGCTCTTAACTTTCTAACGCGCATATATTTATCAGAGAAACGAATTTCTTTCTTTAAACCATCTTTTATATAGTCAAAAATCGATCCTTCAGCAATTTCCTTACTCATAAACGGAATAATTCTCTTAGGATAATACGATTCTTCTAAAACAAATGGCTTCCCTTCTTGTCTGCGCAATCTTTTTATAAAGTAACATACTTCATCAGAATGCAGATACTCAGATAAAGGTTTAGGGGGTCTTTTCTCAGCAAACTCAATTACTTCAGTAGTAGGATCTTTTAAAACATGAGCAAACCCGGCATTATCAGTAAGTGACATATAACCATCTCGCCCTGTAGGTCTGACAAAAACGCCAGAACCTTGGACTTTATAAACTATTCCTCGTTGAGTTAACAAAGTAATCGCCTGTAAGATAGTAGATTTACCAACTTGATATTCTTTCATTAATTCGGTAATTGTTGGTAATTTATCTCCATGATGAAGTTTATTTTTGGTGATATAAGCTTTTATTTTATCCGCAACTAATTCATATTTTTTCATTACTATGTCCTTAAAATAAAAATCCTCATAGTTATATTTTAAACTACGAAGATTTTAAAAGTCTATACTTTTTAATTAAGCTTTAGTAGCATCTGCTTGTTCTTTCTTAAGCAATTCGTTGTCATAGTGCTTAATAAATGGATACCAAATCAAGAAAGCAATTATGGCATTGACCACGGCTAAAACGAAACCTTGCCAACTAGCAGTAGCCATCATACCACCAAGACCTACAGGAATTGGCCATGGTTGTTGAACAATGATCTTAGGAACTAAGTGAGTTGCAATTGCAGCATAAGCAGTCATTGAACATACCATTGGAGCAGCTAAGAATGGAATAAACAATTTAATGTTATAAACGATTGGCAAACCAAATAGTAAAGGTTCGTTAATGTTAAATACAGCAGGAACAGCTTCAAGTTTACCAAGTTCTCGTAATTGCTTTGATCTAGCAGCAAATGCCATCCAAAGAGCCATACCAAGAGTAGCACCAGAACCACCCATAATTACAAAGGCATTTGAGAATTCACCAGCAAATACATAGTGAGCACCAGAAGCATTAGCAGCCATATTTGATAATACAATTGCTTGATAGAAACTTGAAATAATGGTTGCACCGTGAATACCAAACCACCATAAGAAGTGGATCAGGAAGAAGATAATTAATACTCCCCACCAGGTATTAGCAATATTTGAAACAAATGAGAATGGGATAAATAGGAGTTGGAAAATATCTGTACCAAGTACAATTAAAATTACATCAATTACTGCAATAACTACTGCAATAACGAAACCAGGAATTAAGGCAGTAAATGAGTTAGCAACACCAGATGGAACAGATGCTGGCATCTTAATACGCCAATTATGTTTAATACAGAAGCGATAAATTTGAACAGTTAACCAAGCAACGATCAAACCAGTAAAAATACCAGTCGCACCAATTCTTGTTAAACCTGATCCAGAAATACCATATCCTCCGGCAACAACATTATCTTTCTTTAAGATATTAACAAAAATAGTATTGCCGCCTTTCCAAACTAATTGTGGAACGGTAATGAATAAGCCCATTAAAGTTAAGAAAACAGCATTTAATGGATCAAGCAATAAGTTTTCTTCTTTGCGATAAATATCGGCATAGTTATAAGCGAATGATCCAGCAAAGTATATCGCAATAATACCCATTGTGGCGTTGTAAATAACAGTATAAATATTGTTAAAACGTCCAAATGTATTGTTATAAAAATCTACAAATCCCTTAGTAGTAATAACTTGTGTTAAAACTGTTAAGACCAAAAACATAGATCCAATGATAGAGAAGGCAATAATAGAATAACCAGCACCCATAATTGCACGTACAAAACGTGAACCTGAGAACTTACCTAAAGCCTTCATCATTTTATCTTTAAATGATGGTTGCGCAGTGTCAGACATAGTACATCCTCCTCAATTTGTCCTACTGTCTATTACTTTCAAATGTCTTAATTGCTCCTGCATATTTGTCGCGACCATTTTGAATGTTGCTAATTCTTCTTAAGATCAAAATAGATCCTAATATGCCAACAACTAATATTGTAAAGATCACATTTGCGACATCGTTTGTAGCCATAAAAGGAAATAGAGTCTTTCCAAACGGTAAATAGCAACTGATAGCAAAGATTACATTTGCACCTAGCTGGAGTTGATAATACAGTTTTGTAAATTTTAAGTCAGTATTTCTGACGTTCCACTTACTTATCTGCTCTACTGAAGCTATTAATAATAAAACAAATAATAATCCCGAAATTATCGAAGCAACAATATCCTTGTAACAAATTGCAAAAACTAACCAAAAGAGATTAGTGAATAAGAACGCCGCAGAAAAATACCGAATCATTAAATAGCGGCTAAAATTTATAGATCTCACACTCATATCATGTTTCTTTTGTTCTAAACTCTGATCTCTTTTAGTCATTATTGTATCTGTCCTCCTAATATTGTTCCCGAACAATTCAGACAACACCTGTATAATACTCCATAATGAAACCGTTTGCAATAATTATTACTGTTTTTTTATAAAAATAAAATTCTATACTTTAAAGCTTTACAATTAAGTTTTTAATTTGTAGAATGGGTTTCGAAAACGCTTACTTTAGAAAGGACGTATTGAATATGACTGGATATACTATGCCTAAGGGCTTTTTATGGGGCGGCGCTGTTGCTGCTCATCAACTTGAAGGTGCATGGAATGAAGATGGAAAAGGAATGTCTGTAGCGGATGTTATGACAGTCGGATCAGCTACTAAGCCACGTGAAATTACTGATGGCGTTATTCCTGGTAAAAACTATCCTAATCATGATGCCATTGATTTTTACCATCACTACAAGGGTGATATTAAATTAATGGCTGAAATGGGCTTTAAAGCTTTTCGTACTTCAATAGCTTGGACTAGAATTTTTCCTAAAGGCGATGAAGAAGAACCTAATGAAGCAGGTCTTAAGTTCTACGATGACTTATTTGATGAATGTCATAAGTATGGAATTGAACCTGTAATTACCCTTTCTCACTTTGAAATTCCTTATCATTTAGTCAAAGAATATGGCGGTTTTACTAACCGTAAATCAATTGATTACTTTGTTCGCTTTGCCCGTGTTTGCTTTAAGCGTTACAAGAATAAAGTTAAATATTGGATGACTTTTAACGAAATTGATAATCAATCTAGTTTTAACAACGACTTCTTAATGGCTACCAATTCTGGTATTTTATTCAAGAATGGAATGGGCGATAAAGAAAAAGAAGCTGCTATGTATCAAGCAGCCCACTATGAATTAGTTGCTTCTGCTTTAGCAGTTAAAGAAGGCCACAAGATTAATCCAAACTTTCAAATTGGTTGTATGATTAATTACTCACCTGTTCGTCCTCTAACTCCATCATCAGATGATGTTTTACTTGCTGATAAGTTTGAACAAAGACGTGACTTCTTCTCCGATGTCCACGTTAATGGTGAATATCCAAATGCTGTTGAAGACTATATTGAAAGAAATGGCTACCGTCCAGATATCACCGAAGAAGATAAGATTGCCTTAAAAGAAGGGACAGTAGACTACGTTGGTTTCTCATACTATCAATCCACTACTGTTTCAAGTAAGAAAGTTAAACCAGATGAATTAACTGACTTACAAGAAGCTATCGTCGAAAACCCTACTTTAGAGCGTAGTGACTGGGGCTGGGAAATTGACCCAGAAGGTTTGAGAATTTCTCTTAATCACTTAACTGACCGCTACCACAAGCCACTATTTATCGTTGAAAATGGTCTCGGTGCTTACGACAAGCGCGAAGCTGACGGTTCAGTTCATGATCCATATCGAATCGATTACTTGAGAAAACACATTGAACAAATGGAAAAGGCCGTTGTGTTAGACGGTGTTGACTTGATGGGTTATCTTCCTTGGGGATGCATCGACTTAGTTTCAGCTGGAACGGGTCAAATGGACAAGCGTTATGGCTTCATCTATGTTGACAAGAATGACAAGGGTGAAGGAACGCTAGAACGCTCAAAGAAGGATTCATTTAACTGGTATAAGAAAGTTATTGAATCTAACGGTAAAGATTTAGACTAACCATTAAAAATAGGATTTAGAGTGCTTCTAAATCCTATTTTTTTCATTTTTATTAGCACCACTCTAATTAGAGTGCTAAATATTTTACTTTCCCTACGAACTTACTACAATAGAGATTGTAGAGAGCGTAATGGAAGGAAGTTTTATTATGGCAAACGAAATGATGAAAAATCGTAACAACGATAATATGATGGATCAATTAAGTGATTGGTTTAGTTTTCCAAAAGACTTTTTTGACGACAGTTCCATCAAGAACATTATGCAATCTGATGTAGCAGAAACTGATAAGGACTATATTGTTAAGGTTGACATGCCAGGAATGGATAAGAAAGACATCAAAGTTTCATATAAAGATGGCGTTCTAAACGTTTCAGGTAGTCGGGATTCATTCGATAACTTAGACAATAACAATGGCAATGTTCTTCACCGTGAAAGAAGCGTTGGTCACATTCAAAGAAGTTATCGTATTCCTGATGTTGACTCTAAAGACATTTCTGCCAAAGACGTCAATGGTGTTTTAACCATTACCTTACCAAAGTTAACTGAAGAAGATAAGGAAAATACAATTAATATTGAATAAATATTTAGATAAGAAAAAGACATCCCGCATAAGCGAGATGTCTTTTAATTTACAGCGATAATTTTAACATCATAACTTCCAGCTGGCGCTTCAACAGTTACTGTTGCACCAGCTTTTTTCTTCATCAAAGCTTGCCCCAAAGGTGAATCAAAGGAAATTTTTCCCTTAGCTAAATCTGCTTCCATCCTACCAACAATCCGATACTTTTCAGCTTCATCATCACCATCAAAAAGTAAGGTAACATTTGATCCTAAATCAATAGTCCCACTTTCATCTTTTTGAATAATTTCTGAATATCTTAATTGCTTATCTAAATAGCGTAAGCGACTTTGTAAATGCCCTAATTCCATCTTAGCTGTAGTATATTCAGAGTTTTCTGATAAGTCTCCCATACTACGAGCTTCTTGTAAGATTTTAATTCTTCGTGGCCGATCTTTCTTTAAGCGGGCTATCTCGTCTTTAATTTCCTGATAGCCTTCAGGCGTCATTTTCTGATAATAAACCATTATTTAACCTTAACATCGTTTCCAGTAATCACATCTTGCTTGTAAAGATCACCATTCTTTACAGAATAATGACCAACAATTGTTCCAGTTGACTTCTCAGCTAAAGAATATTGTCCATTACCACCATCAATTAACGTAAAGTTGTCTGGGCCATAGCTACTTGAGTAGCCGTTTTCTTTGATAGTATTAGAAACCATCTTATTAAACATAGCATCTGAAGAGTTATTAGCTGACGCAGCACTTTGACCGCCATGATTTTTAGTATTAGATGCTGAAGAATTAGATGAACCATTTGAATTATTTGCATTTTCTGATTCGTTTGAATTAGAAGAAGCATTTGTGTTTGCTGATCCATTCTGGCTAGCTTTTTCACTAGTACTACTCTTGGAACTTTCACTACTACTCTTATCAGTTTTTTTATCTGAGTTAGTAGTTTCTGAATTATCAGTATCTATATCAGTCTTATCTTTCTTAGTTGTATGTTTTTTAGATTTGTGGTTCTTTTCATGGCTTGTCTTAGTACTTTTAGCTTCATTATTAGTATTTGATTGGCTTGCATTATTACTACAACCTACAGCTAAAAGCATTGTCATTAGGGTAATTCCTGATACAAAAATATTCTTTTTCATAGTTCTTACCTCCGATATTGTTATCAATATTATACTTCAGAATCATCCCTTAAATACTCATGAAAGTCACTTTCATTCAATAAAATTAGTGTATTAACTTGTGATTTGCTGTATAGTAAATATAATGAAAAACATGATAAAAAAATTAAAGGAGTGTAATCTATGTCTCACGAATTAACCCTACAAGAAATTGATCAATTCCGTAGTGACTTTGATAATTCACGTAATCAAGTAGTTTCTCGCGCAGCAATGCGGTCCGGTGTGTTAGAAGCTTCATTTAATCCAGCAGTTACTAACCGTCTAAACGATGTATTCTCTGTCGAAGTAGAAGCTGATAATGTTACCAACCAAATGCAATCAGGTCGTTGCTGGTTATTTGCAACCTTAAATACTTTACGCCATGATTTTGGTAAAAAATATAAGGCTAAAAACTTCACCTTATCTCAAGCATACAACTTCTTCTGGGATAAGATTGAACGTGCTAATATTTTCTATGATGCAATTATTAATTCTGCAGATAAGCCATTAGATGATCGCACAGTTAAGGCATATATGAATTTTGCTGGTGCAGACGGTGGTCAATGGGCAATGGCTGCTTCCTTAGTGAAAAAATACGGTGTTGTTCCAACCAATGCAATGCCTGAAAGTTTTAATACTAATCATACAGCCGGTTTGTCTGATGCGCTAGCTCGTAAAGAAAGAAAAGATGCTTTAGTTTTACGTAAATTAGTTCAAGAAGGTAAAACTGAAGAAGTTGAAAAGAAACGCAAAGAATTTCTAAGTGAAATCTATCGCATGACTGCAATTGCTGTGGGCGAACCTCCTAAGACTTTTGACTTAGAGTACCGCGATGATGAAAAGAAACTTCACTTAGATAAAAATTTAACTCCGGTAGAATTTTTCAATAAGTATTGGGATATTAATTTCAATGATTATGTTTGCTTAACTAATGCTCCAGATCATGAATATGGTAAACTTTACTCTCTTCCATTTGAGGACAATGTTAACGGTGGTATCCCTATTACTTTCTTAAATGTTCCAATCGAATACTTAAAAGATGCTGCTATTAAGCAATTAAAAGATAGTGAAAGTGTTTGGTTTGGTAATGATGTCTTGAAAGAAATGGATCGTAAGACTGGTTACCTAGATACTGAACTATACAAGACCGATGAATTATTTGATGTTGATACTTATATGACTAAGGCAGAAAGATTGGCTACTGGTGAAGGCGAAGTTAGCCACGCTATGACTTTAGTTGGTGTTGACTTAGATAAGGGTGAAATCCGTAAGTGGAAAGTTGAAAACTCATGGAGTGAAAAATCTGGCCGTAAAGGTTACTTCACAATGAGCGATAAGTGGTTTGACGAATTTGTTTATGAAGTGGTTGTTAGAAAAGAGTTCTTAACTGAAGATCAAAAGAAACTTGCAGAAAGCAAGCCAACTCCACTTCCTGCTTGGGATTCACTAGCTTAAATACTTATATTTATAAAAATAGACTTCTGCAAAACTCTGGCAGAAGTCTATTTTTTCATCCTAAATTTAATAATATAAGTCCTATAAATTTTTATAATTCTTCTTTTTTACTATCATCGATAAATTTTTGCATAACTTTAGGACTACTAATCAAAATTTTTAATAAACGATTATCGCTAACTGATGGTAATCCGCCAGCTTCATATATAGCAACTGTCGCTACATTCCAGCCTAAAACTTCAGCAAGTTTTGCTTGGCTAAAATCCCAATAATGACGCAAATTTTTAATATCTTCTGGTGAAACAATATCAAATTGTTTCCGATATTTTTCTAATGCTAACTTTGCTGCATAATCATCAAGTTCCAAATCAGCCATTACTTTACCAGTTTTTTCATCAAAACGTGCGGGTGCAGTAATTACAATCTCATGACCACGAATATCATAGCTATTAGTATAATCTCCAATATAAGACATTTTTTATCTCCTCACTTAGTACAATGCTTCATGAAAGGAAATAAAAACAACTATATTTCCTTCATTTTTAAATTTAAGCTTTATATAATACTTCGATCCATAAGTAGTTTCATAAATCCACACATATGTATTAGGATACTGTTTATCCTCTTCTTCTTTAATAAAATCTTTTATAGAAAGATATGAAACAATAATTTTAGCTAGTTCTTTTGAAACTGGTGTAGCATGTTTTGCTCTTCTCTTAACCAATAAAAATTGATTTTTCTTTACTAAGTTTTTCATTCTTTTTAGTGCAAAGACTGGCTCCACTTTTATACCTCTATTTTACGTAATTCATTTTTAAACTCATATTTAATTACGCAAAAATAGAGATATTTTTTAAAAAAGCTAACTGAAAAATCAGTTAGCTTCTCTCTATACATTCCATTCATCCATAAATTCTTGAACAAATTCACGCATATATTCAGTTCTCCGGTGTGCTTCCTTTTTAGCAGCAGGCGTATTCATTAGGTCTTCTAAATCAAATAATTTTTCATAGAAATGATTAATTGTGGTTTCTACATGATTGCGATATTGATCATGACTTATTAGCTTCTCAGGCTTAATTTTAGGATCATAAATCTTATTTCCATGCTTACCACCATAAGTAAACGCTCTAGCAATTCCAATTGCACCTAAGCTTTCAATCCGATCAGCATCTTGCACATATTGTCCACTCAAAGGAAGTTGATAGTGGTGCTCAATGTTAGCTGAAAAAGACATGTGTTGAATAGTAAACAAAATATCTTCTACCTCTAAAGAAGTAAAGCCAACATTAGGCAATAATGCCTTGATTTCTTTTATAACTTCATCAGGATTGTCACAAATCTTTTCATCGATCGTATCATGTAAATAACTTCCTGTCTGAATAATAGCTACTATTCGGCTATCTGGATGAGCATTAGGATAATCACTTAGATACATTTTTGTGGCTAAATTTGCCACTCTTTGTCCATGGTAATAATCATGGCCTGTTTTTTCACCTTTTAGATGATCCTTAGTAAATTGTTTAACTAATTCAATGTTCATAGTCGATCCCCTAGACTAAGCCATTGAATCCCAGCAAGGCACAGAAATTGCTTCGCCTTCAGCAATTTTTACTAGTTTCTCTGGTAAGTATTGCTTTTTAACTACAACTTTAAATAGGTATTCGTCAAACCATTTATCATCCATGACAAAGTAGCCTTTCTCACCAACTTTTGTTCCCCATGAGTTTTCCACTTTCCATTGACGGGGTTTACCATCAACTACATCTACGCCTACAAAGGTCATTGCATGAGTTGAACCACTAGCACCAGTTTGAAGACGTTCTTTTTTATTTAACTTAGTTTCAATACCAAAAATCGTATCAGTTTCATATAAATTAGCAGCTAGAATTCCCTTTTGACGATCACTTTGCTTGCCTACATCACAACCAAACCAGATTGTTTCCCCATCTTTTAGCTGTTTAATTGCTGCTTCCTTAAGATTTTCAATCTTTGTATTCAAAAATCTAACTGGGCTACCACCTTCAACATTATCTTCAAATGGAAAAGCGTAAAGCTTATCATACTCATGATCTGGAGCATTAAAGAGTACTACATAATCATCTAAGTCATCTTCAAAATAATTGTGGAAAAAGTCTAATGGGGTAATATTTTGGTCTAACTTGTAATTTCCATCGTCATCTTTAAATTCTAGATCAAACTTTTGCACAGGTTGTCCAAAAGCAATTACAGCCATGCGGTAAATTTCACTTAAATATTCTTGACGTTTTTGTTCAATTTCATCATTTTTACCAGCTTGAGCAAGTTTACGCAAAACTAGTCCATCTTCACGCAATTTCATATTCAATGCTTGATTAAAAGCAGCTGTATTATTAGCTGTAAAACTTTCGTCTTGTGCATAAGTTGGCACCAAGCCGTATTTTCTAATTAATGAAATAGCCATGTGCCATTGTCCACCATCGGTATCAGGTGCTTGTAAGTAAAAATGTACAGTACGATCATTCACAGGTTTATCCGCAGTTTCTAGAATATGATTAAAGAAAATATTTGCTCTTTCAATTCGATCCCAGAAGAAAAGATAGCTTTGTGAAAAAGTAAAGTTCTTTGCATGATATTGCTTGGCAAACTTATGACGTAAAACATTCAAAGCAGCAAACAACCAACAACGACCTGATTGCTTTTGGTCGGTCACATTATCAGTTGGAATTTCAATTGAGAAAGTTCGATTTAAATCACGGATACCTTCACCGTTGAAACTTGCTTTTTGCACACCGTTATTCACAACAGCCAATTCAGCAATTTTATTTTGCTTATTTTGTTGATAATCTTGTTGAAATTTTGCAATTTCATCTAGCGTAAGTTCATGAGCCATATTAATTCTTCTTTCATAAATTATTTATACTATTTATAACAATTATAAAAAGGGATCGTCTTTTTGACCATCCCTAGAATTTTTTTGTTACTAAATTATTCACTAAGCCGTTTCCCAGATTTGAACTGGGGACCTCCTCCTTACCACGGCGGTGCTCTACCTCCTGAGCTAAAACGGCAGACATCAATTTAATTATAGCAAAAAGGACCAGGAACGTTTTTACATTCCTAGTCCTTAATTTTTATTTATTATTTAATTTTAACTAGAGTATACTTTCTCTTACCCTTACGGATAATTACATATTTTCCATCAAAATCACTATCTGGTTCGATAATAAAGTCAATATCATTTTGGCGCTCACCATTTACGTAAATCGCACCATTCTTAACGTCTTCACGTGCTTGACGCTTAGATGGTTCAATCTTAGTTTCAACCAAAAATTCTACGATATTCTTAGCCTCATGGGTTACTTCAGCACTTGGAGCGTTCTTCAAAGCTTGCTCAATTTGAGGAACTGATAGGCTCTTAACATTACCTGAGAATAATGCTTCAGTAATCATTTGAGCTTCTTTCAAGCCTTCTTCACCATGGACAAACTTAGTAACTTCTTCAGCTAATTTCTTTTGAGCTGCTCGCTTCCAAGGTTCTTTTTCAGTCTTTTCAGCTAAATCTTCAATTTCTTCACGAGATAAGAAAGTAAAGTACTTGAGATACTTGATAACATCGCGGTCATCTTGGTTGATCCAGAATTGGTAGAATTCATAAGGACTAGTCTTTTCTGGATCAAGCCATACAGCTCCACCAGCAGACTTACCAAACTTAGTACCGTCAGCTTTAAGCATTAATGGAATAGTTAAACCAAATGCTGGACGGTCTGCACCTTCAAGTTTGTGGATCAAGTCAATACCTGCAGTAATATTACCCCATTGATCACTACCACCAATTTGGAGTTGTACGCCATTATCTTTATTTAAATGGTAGAAGTCAATTGCTTGCAAAATTTGGTAAGTAAATTCGGTAAATGAAATACCATTTTCCAAACGACTAGCAACAACATCCTTATTAATCATGTTATTAACTTGGAAAAACTTACCGTAATCACGCAAGAAATCGATTAAGTTTAACTTACCTAACCATTCCGCATTATTCTTAATTTCAAAGTTTTCTGTACCGAATAATTTCTTCATCTGAGCAGTTAATTTTTCTTCATTATGTTTAACTTGCTCAGCGGTTTGAAGAACACGTTCAGTCTTTCTCCCAGACGGATCACCAATTGAACCAGTACCACCACCAATTAAAATTACTGGGTGATAACCAGCCATTTGGAATCTCTTCATAATCATGAAAGGAATTAGGTGTCCAATATGAAGAGAATCTCCGGTTGGATCAGTTCCGCAGTAAAGAGCTAAATCATCATGTTCTGCTAAGTACTTACGCAAACCCTCTTCATCAGTTTCTTGATTAATAGCTCCACGCCATTTTAAATCTTCTAAAATATCAAATTTTACCATAAAATTTTCTCCTAACAAAAACGCCCCTAGACTTCTTTCGAAATCTAGGGACGACTAAATTACTTTATTAGCCGTGGTACCACCCACGTTTACGCCTAATGCGCCTTAAAATAGTTGATACGGAAACTACCCCACCATGTACTTCGCCT
>NZ_GG670121.1:270357-550939 GCF_000159355.1 Lactobacillus johnsonii ATCC 33200
ACTTAACCTGCCTAGCTTACACCAACCGCTAGTTCTCTGAACACTGAATTAAGTGGCTACTATATTACCTATGATCATAAGGGAGAATGGCTATTTAGTCAACTGCTTATTTATAAAAACCCTTAGTCTCTAAACTGTATCCTTTCCCAGCAGACATGTCATATTGAATTAATTGATAATCCTTTAGTAACTCTTTTTGTTTCTTAGTTAATTTCTTCTCAGAAACTTGCTTACCATTTTGATCGATTAATTCAAAGCCATCATCTCCAGAATAGTTAATAGTGATAGCAGGTAATTCTTGATAAATCTTAGTAAGCAAGGCTTGATAAGCTGTTACTTTTGAATTAGTTTGCTCTAAAGCCATTGGAATAAAGGAAGCTGTTGAGACATATTTATTTGGCTTGATTTTACTCTTAGCACCATGCTCACGGGCATACTTATTTGAATAGATAAAGTAGTTCGTTGCATGTAATTTTACCGGATACTTGTTTAATTGTGTCTGATCAATAATTGCTGGGTAGTGGTCACCATAAAATACAAGGGTAATTGGCTTATTGATTTTATCAATCTGTTTAATGAACTTTTTCACAGCCTTATCTGTGTATTCAATACCTTTAGTATATGCAGCAAAACTGTTTTTAGTATTTTCATCAGAAATTAGAGACCCACTAACATTTTCTTTATATTCATTTGGAGAATAATAATCACCATATGGAATATGGTTTTGCATTGAAATTAAATTGATAAACTGACCATCTTTTTGACTATTAATTTGTCGCAAACCATTTTGATAAGCTGTCTCATCAGATAAATATGGATTAGTTCCAATAGTCTTTTTGTCGTAAATCTTATACTTAGAGCCTAAGTAAGCAAATTTATTAAACTTAAAGCGACGATAATTATCAATTCGGCCGTAGAATGTACCATTAAATGGATGTAAGGCACTGCTGTACTTAAAGTCCATTCCAATTGTTGGATAAAACTTGTAACGGAATGTAACTTGCGTGTATGGCGTGACTGCAGTAGAAAATACTCCCATGTTAAATCCAGTTAAGGATTCATATTCCATATTTCCAGTTCCGCCACCATAACCAGCACTAAGCATGTGGCCAGAAGTAGTGGTTGTCATCAATTTTCGAATATATTTAATTGGATCACGAACATCATTAGAAATCTTAACACTTGGGAATTCTTTTGGATCAACAAAACTTTCGCTAAGATTAAAGACAAGTGTTTGATCACTTAACTTATTCTTTCTCGTCTTATTAATGCTTACTGCTTCATTCTGATATTTTTCAACTACTTTTTTTATGGAACTTTCTGAGTAATTAGCTGGCTTATCCATGATCGGCACTTTAATAAAGTCTAGAAAAGTCAGAATTGAGCCGTTAGCTCCCGTACTATCTGGTGGATTTCTAAAGTTAGGACTATTATCAAAGCCCTTGGAAATATAATAGATCGGTGAATTTTCATCGTTAAACCACAAAGGTGTAATTAAAACTAAGAGGCTAATAACCAATTTTACCCAGCTTGATTTTTTACGCTTGAGATTAATTGGAAACTTCTTTTCTAAAAAGACAATTAAAACGATTAGGACAGCTAATCCAATTAAAATATAGATTAAATTATTTGTCCCCATCATTGGAATTAAAGTTTTCCAATTAACAATTTCACCAATTTCGGTTGGATAAACGGGCTCTTCTCTCAAGCTCATTTTAATGCCATTAGCAATCGCAATTCCTAAACCCAAAATAGTTGGAATACTTGCTGCTACCCAGAAGTGCTTGGTAATTACATAAAAGACTTCAAAACATGCTAGAAGAAAAATACTGGACAAAATAACAGTTCCAAGTCTACTGGTAAAAATATAAGTCAAGGTAACGTTAACATTACTCTTAAATGTAAAGAAACCAATAATACTTACAACCATAAAATATGCAAAGAGACATATTATTGGCCTATGCTTCTTAAGGAAATTTAAGCCGCTGTTTAATAGATTAAGAAGATCATTTAAATCTGTGCCAGTAAATTTATTCAGAAATTTTTGCACATGCTTGTTTGATAGAACAAATCTATTAAAAATAAAATTAATAATAAAACTTGCGATCAATAATGACAAAATTAAGAGAAAAGTGACTTTTTTACTAACAGGAGCCAGTAATAATTGAAGCTTTTCCTTCCATAAAGTCATTCCATAAGCAGTTGTCCCAAAGATAATTGCAGGAATTAAAAGAGACAATGCACTATGTGATACATCTACCAACCATTTTCTAAAAAGTAATCCGCCAGTTACTACAAATAAGATCATCAATGGCGATGATAGACTCATTAACAAGCTCGTATTCCATGACATGTTCATCTGTGTGAAGACAACAGCTTGTGGAGTTTGAATTGGTATTAATTGAATAGTGAAATAATAAACTGCGGGAAGTAAGATTACTGTTGCAACTGTTAAGGCAGCTACTAGCCTCTTAGATACAGTAATTTTTGAAATAAGCATTCCCCAGGCAAATGGCAATACCAAATAGAGGCCAAAAATACTATAGCTAGTTAAAAGCGAATTACCTGCACTTAAGGTAAAGATCAAAATTGTAATTGTAGTTAATAACAAAACATTTTGCTTAGTACTTAACTTATTTTGCAGCCTAAAAATAAAAGGTTGAAAGAATAAAGAAATAATAATCCCACTAAATAAAGCTGATGTACTTGTTAAAACGGGAAAGAAGATTCCCCATAAGTTCCAAGCAGAGAAAAATTGCGGCAAAGAAATAACGAACACTAGATAAAAGATGACTAGGGTAATTACTCCTTCAAGCCAACTTTTAACTGTTTCCTTAAAGCTGTATTCCTTGTCACCATAGCTCATCCCATACCAAACCATCACGGCTAGCTCTACTAAACCAATCATTAAACCAATTTTTGTTCGGCCAGCAACGGTTGGCGGATTATAATTCCAAAAGCCTAAGGTTTGAATTAATATTCCCAACAGTAAAACTATAAGTAAAATCCACTGGATTGTCTTTTTCAATACTGATTTCATTTGTATATCCCCAGCTTTTTCTTAATTGTGACTAATACATCCACACGCTTACCCTTACCAGTAAAGAAATCGACAATATCTTTTCTAAATTGAAAAATCATGATTAAGGTAGCAATTAAAAAGATTAACCCTTGTTCCCAGCCAAAATTAATCCAAGTAAAAATGCTGAATCCTAACATATAGACCAACGGTGGTATAGTAAGGTTCTTCATAATAATGACTAAAAATAGGCCAATTAATAAAGCAATTAAGCCCGCTCTCCAATCAAAAAAGACAATCCACAATGCAGTGACTGCTACTCCTTTACCACCCTTAAAATGATTCCAAAATGGGAAAGAATGTCCTAAAATCACTCCAAGACCTGCAAAAGACAAATCTAGACGATTACCATGATAAATAAAGTAAACAATTAACAAAGCAGCTAAAGTTTTGGCTAAATCACCAATGCAAGTCAGAATACCCCATTTTTTACCAAAAACTGCTCCGACATTAGCCGTTCCTGGATTACCAGAACCGTATTTAGTCGGATCTTTATGCAAAAATATTTTTGTAACAATCATAGCAAAAAGGATATTTCCGAGGAAATATCCTATTACTAGCGAGACAAATTCATCCATTAGTACGCTCTATCTCCATTCCATAATTCATCCGTATGCGGATCATATATGTAGTATACCTGATTAGAGTCACCACTGTTCCAATTAAATTGGGAATTCATTGAATTTTGATAAGTTTCATTATTATCAATATCCATCGAATCTAACCCAAGATCATTTCTCACAATATTTGAAATTCTTTGTAATTCTCTATCAGACATTACTTGGTACGAAGCGTCTCCAATCATTGCTCCTACACCATGCAAGTAGTCACTAGACATATTGTTAGTACATTTACGATAGTTTTTACTAATCTTAACCATTGAATCAAAAGTTAAGTTTGTCCTCAGGCTAGTAGACACTGAACCTAAAATTGAATCTAAATTTTTGAGAGTATTAAAGGAAAGTGCGTGCTCTAAAACGGACATAATGACCTCACGCTGTCTCAATTGACGACCGTAATCTCCCTTAGGATCGTCATAGCGCATTCTAGAGTAAGCTAAAGCTTGACTACCATTTAAGTGAACTGTTTTTCCTTTAGTAAAGGTATAGCCATCATAAGTAAAGGTCAATGGTGGCGTCACTGTAATGCCACCAACTCCATCAACAATCTTACGCATGCCACCCATATTCATCGAAATATAGTATTTTATTGGCACATTGAGAACTTTACTTGTGGTCTGCATTGCCATCTTTGCTCCGCCAATATTATAAGCGGCATTAATTTTATGCACACTAAAGCTATCTGTACCAATCATCCGGGCCATTGTATCACGTGGAATGGACATTAAAGAAAGTTTCTTTTTGGCCGGATTCACGGTCACTAAAATCATTGTATCTGAGTTTCCGCGAACTTCTTTTCTGCCAAAGGCTCCAGTATCTGTTCCTAACAACAAAATATTAAAGGGCTCCTTACCAGAAAAGCTATCTTGCTTGACTGCTGTTTTAGGATCATAAGTTTTATCAAAAGCATTTTTTGCTTTTAAATAAACGGAACCTGCATAAATTCCAAGTCCTAAAAACAAAACTAAAACTATCCCAATAATAATTTGAACCTTTTTTTTCTTATTATGTTTTTCTCTATTCAACTCAACTCTTGAGTGAATAGGTTCTTGGGGCTTATTATCCATAATATTCTTTCTCAAACTTTCTTAAAACAAGGATATTATAGCAAAATCACATTATTAAAACTTAATTATGACAAATCTTAACTAATTAGTAAAAAAGGGGAAAACTTATTGCTTCCCTCTTTCTATCTTATTTTAAAGTAATTGTTGTTGAAAAATGTGTGCTTTCATCTGGCTTTAAGAAGTTATTTCCCTCTTTTTTCATCCAATCAGTTAATTCGTCACTTTTAACATCAGGTAGTCCAGCAAAAGGCTCCATACATAAGAATTTAGCTTCTGGATCTGTCATTGTCCAAAGTGCCACATATGGAAAATCTTCTAAAGTTAAAGAAATCTGATGGTCAGATTTTGCACTCGATAATACAATTCCAGTTAATCCAGGATTGTTAATAATAATCAACCCATCATCAAATTCTGAATATGATAAAGGTAACGTACTTTTTTCTGCCTTAGGTACTGGAATAACTTTACCATTTCTAAATGGAATAGGATCAATTTGGAATTGAGTTAATTCTGTAACTTCTGGACTTAATGAAACTTCATAATCAGAAAATTCCAATTCATCTCCAACGATTGGAACATTAAATCCTGGATGGAATCCAAGACCAAAAGGCATCGTTTCTTCTGAATTATTTTTAACTAAAAACTCTACCTTTAATTGGTTAGCCTCTAACGTGTAAGTAACCATTAGACTAAAGTGAAAGGGATAAACAGTTAAAGTTTCTTCATTTTCAGTTAAAGTCAAACTTACTCTATCATCCCCCTTGTCCACAACTGTCCAAGGATAATCCCGTGCAAAGCCATGTTGTTTCATCTCATATATTTTTCCATTTAAAATATATTTATTGTCATTCGATTTTCCGATTACCGGAAAAAGAATCGGAGCATGTCTTTCCCATTCACTCCCATTCCAGATATAGTCGGCATTCGTAGTCTTATCAACTACATGAGTAAGTTGAGCGCCGACCTCATTAATTTCAACCTTTAATTGGTTGTTTTCAATTGCTAGCATCCATTGTCCTCCTAAACAATTTCGACCAATCCCATTTTGAAAATATCACGCCATACTTAATATGTCAACCGTAAGCGATAACATATAATTTATTATTGAATTTTCTATTTCTTTACTTGTTATTTAACTTTAAATACTTTTTTATTTGTTAAAAAGCTCTATGTATTTAACTTGACTTTTAATTTAGTTCTAATACAATTAAAAGTGTTCTAATATTAAAAATGATTTATGAATTAGGACAAGTTGATACAAAGAAGGCATCCCAGACGTGGGATGCCTTCTTTCATTCCTTAGAATAATGTAGTTAACATTGCACCGCCAATAATTAAAATTAGGCCTGCAATGGTAAAGATCAAGCCTTTGCGAGTTTTCTTTTCGTGTAAGAAAATCAAACCACCTAAAGTAGAAATCACTACACAAAGTTGAGAAATAACGAAAGCCATGTTAACTCCGTTATCTTGAACAGAAAGAATGTAAGCTAATGCGGCAATTGCATAAAGAATACCTGCCCCACCACTTTGAACTGTAGATTTTTCTTTCCAAACATGCAAATTCTTAGTAACCAATGTATAAATAAATACAGCTACTAACATACCAAAAGTTTGACCAAAGAAAATAGAAATGCTGTTTCCATGTAAAGCCTTTGGAATAGAACTTGAAGTAATATATCCAAGTGAAGTTAAAACAAGCAAGATAATAGTACTTACTTGATTAGATTTGTTTCCTTCGCTTGTTCCACGATCAGTAAATGAAGTTAAAACAACTCCAATGATCAAAACTAAGATTCCAATGAAGCCGTAAAGTTTAGCTTGAGGGCTGCTCCACTCACCAAAAGCAAGTACCCCAACAAGAGGAACCCCGATTAATTGTAAACCGGTAGAAATTGGCATAGTTTCAGAAACACCAATTTTTTCATAGGAAATATATTGACCAACTTGACCAATCACCCAGCAAACTCCTCCTAATGCAGAAAGCAAGAAGAGTGACCAGCTCATTGCTGGATGCATAATTGCCATTACAATTGCGCCAAAAATAAATGAAGCAGCAACAGTACCAACGATTTGATTATAAACTGTACTATTCTTTACACTTGCAATAACTAAGGGCATAAGTCCCCAGCCGATTGCTGGTAAAAACAAATAAATATATTTCATAATTTTGTATCTCTCCCAAATTTTTAAACAATTAATTCTATCAAGGATCGATACAGTCTGACAAGAGCTAATTATGAAATCCTTTTCTTTTTCATTAAAATTCTGTTACTCCGCCAAACTAGAATAAGTAAAATAGCCTCTCCAACTAAAGGCAGAAAGATAATATTTAAAGAGGTGGCACTTGCAAATAACATATGCAAAACAACTGCTACTAAAATCATGATCCAAGAAGTCCATCTTCTAAACCATGGTTGCCAAATACTTCCCGCTAAGACGAGATAATATACACACAGAACAAAACCCAAAATAAGTAGCCAAGTTTGTCCCTGTACTGTAAAGATCTCAGCTCCCATAAGAGCTGCAAACCCGCTGATATAGGCTAAATATGCTAAAACCAGCATCATGACAAGTCTAATGATTAAAAGCTCACTATTTTTTTGATTCATGACTAAATTATTTTTGAAAATTACCATTCCAATCCAAGTTAGTAAAAGCAAAGCAATCACTAGACCAATAGTAAAATTCATTGCCATTTGATTAGTCATGAAAAAGACAATAATCAAAATCAAACCTAATTCATAGTAAAAATTAAGTGCAAAAATACTGCTCTTTAGCTCCATCGGTAGCCAAAGTAAAACTATCGCAATAATAAAAAAGATAGCACATCTACCTTTGAGCCCTTGATCAACTAGAGCATAGTTAGGTACATAGACCAAAGTAGCAGCCAAAACTCCTAGAAGAGATAAAGCAATCTTTATCCAGATATCTTTTGTTAATTTTTTCATTCGTAAATTCTCCCTTGTTCAAATTATCGCACTTTTCAAATTTAGAATCTTCAAAAAAATTACTTACGAGAAAAAATTTTTCTGTTAGTATGATCAGCGACGCTTTTTTAGAAATTAAATACAGGAGGAATTTTTTTTGGAAGAAGTACAATCACAAACACGTCCTGAATTAAAGCCGCTGATTTTTGTTGCTCATCCTTGGATGGCAATGGCTGCGCTAATGATCGGAGCCTTTGTAGGGATGTTATCTGAAGCATCTTAAACATTGCTTTGCCGCAATTAATGAGCGCTTTTCATGTCGGAAGCGGTACTATTCAATGGCTCGTTACCGGCTATATGTTAATTATCGGTATTATCTTGCCACTTTCAAGTTTGCTTACTAAGTGGTTTACAACACGACAATTAGTTATTTTTGGTCTATGTGCTTTCTTATTTGGAGCGATTATTTCTGCCTTAGCACCTAGTTTTGAAATTTTACTTTTAGGAAGAATGATTCAAGGAATCGGAACAGGCATTGTCTTACCGCTAATGTTTACTGTCGCAATGCAAATTTTCCTGCCTAATCGTTTAGGGGCAGCAATGGGTGTTTGCGCGATGGTAATTATGCTAGCTCCCGCAATCGGACCAACAGTTACCGGTTTAATTTTAGCCAAATTATCTTGGAATTGGATTTTTTGTATGTTCGTACCATTTTTGGTAGTAGCAATCATTTTTGCTTTTACTTCATTAAAAAACACAACTAAAATTACTAGGCCTAAAATCGATTATCTTTCTATTATTGAATCGGCCGTAGGTTTTGCCAGTTTGGTGGCTAGTGTTAGTTTAGCCTCTGACCTAGGCTTGACTTCTGTACCTGTAATCGGATTATTTGTTCTAGCAATTATTGTTTTGGCCCTTTATGTTCATCGCCAACTTATGTTAGAAAATCCAATTTTAAATTTAAAAATATTTTCTATTCCACAGTTTCGAACTGGTGCCCTGTTAGTCATGATTGATTTTGGTATTATTTTGTCAGCAATGTATTTATTGCCACAATTCATCCAAAATGGACTTTCAATTGCTGTGGCCCTTACCGGTATCATTATGCTTCCAGGCGGTATTATTAATGCTTTAACCTCCGCTAATTTATGACAGCCAAGGGTGCTAAGAGACCTACCATTTTAGGTTTTATTATTGCTTTAATCGGTGCCCTAATGCTTGCCTTAGCTGCCCCAACGGCTCCGATTTGGTATATTATTTTAGCTCAGATCATTCTAATGATTGGTTGTCCACTAGCTATGTCGCCTGCCTAAACTTATGCTCCAAACGCGATTCAAGGACCAGAATCTGCTGATGGTTCAACAATCATGAATACCCTTCAACAAATTGTAAGTGCGATTGCGACTGCTATTGCAACGATTTTATTAGCTACAGGACAAAGTACTGTAGCTGGCTCCAGTGCTGTTAAATTCACTAATGGTACTCACTACGTCTTTTACTTCACTTTAGTTTTAATTGTAATTGGCCTATTATTAAGCCTAACTATTAAAGAAGACCAAAACTCTTAAATTTTAATATTTCTCATTAAAAAACCGAAGCTCCACGTGAACTTCGGTTTTTGTCATATTTATTTTTTCTCTTTAATAATATAAATTGGTCGATTCTTAACTTGTATATATACCCTACCAATATATTTACCTAAAATACCAATGCAAAGAAGTTGCAGACCACCCAGTAATAATATAATGCATACCATTGAAGCCCAACCAAAAATGCTTGAACCTGGGTAAAGCACACGACGGATAATCACTGCTATCAATCCAATAATTGATAAAATAAATGATCCTGTACCAATCCATACAGCCAAGTTAAGCGGAGCCTGAGAAAAGTCGGCAATCCCATCCATGGCGTACTTGAATAACTTCCAAGTGTTCCAGTCACTTTCACCAGCAACACGTTCAACGTTGTGATAGTCTAAGTATTTGGTCTTAAATCCAACCCAAGAGAAAATACCCTTTGAAAAACGGTTGTATTCAGGCATATTCAAAACTGCGTCTACCATTTGACGAGTCATCATTCGATAATCACGAGCTCCTGGTACGATTTCAGTATCAGAGATCTTATTAACCACCTTATAAAACATATCGCTTAAGAAGGACTTAAATTTAGCTTCTCCAGTACGATCCACTCTACGGGTTCCAATACAGTCGTATTCTCCGGTTTTAATTAGATCATACATTTGTGGTAAGAACTTAGGAGGATCTTGTAAGTCAACATCCATTACAACTACATAATCTCCAGTTGCCGCTTGAAGTCCAGCGTAAAGAGCGGATTCCTTACCAAAGTTTCTTGAAAATGAAACAAAGTGTACATGCTCTGGATCCTTCTTGCGTACTTCTTTAATTTCTTTTAGGGTATTATCCTTCGATCCATCGTTAATAAACCAATATTCTGGTTCTAGATCAGGAATAGTATCCATTACTTTATTCACTGCGGGATAAAAAAGTGGTACAGATTCTTCTTCATTATAACAAGGTACTATAATTGATAATTTTTTCATACTTTAACAGTCTTTCTTATTACTTTCTAACGTCTACTTTTGGTTTAGTAGTTTTAATTTTTCTAAAGGTAAGTAACTTATTAATTACAAATTGGATCAAGGTAGCGATAAATGTAGAAACAGCCTTTACAATCAATTGATTATAGCCAAGTTGAGTTACAAAAATAAATAGGCAGACAGTTGTAAACAAAGTTGTAATTTGTCCTACTAAATAATAGGAGATAAATCTTACTAATAATTTATCGTGAACCTTAAAGTTAAGAAAACTATTCCAGAAAAAGTTGTTGATCAACCCACAAGATGATGAAATAAAATTAGCTACTTCGACTTGCATCTTAAAGTGAGTTAAAATGGCAAAAATTCCAAAGTCAACACCTAATCCTAACACACCAATTAATACATAAATTATTAGCTGTCGCAAGTCTTCATTATGAAGTATTCTTTTAAAAATACCCACGGCTTATTTTCCCTTCTTTAATCAATCATTACTTATTTTAAACTAATTCTTTTTAAAATACTTTCTTTTTGACAAATTATTAATAATTTAATACAATGTGCTTACTTTAAGTTAGCTCGAATTAGTCATTTTTTATTCTTAATTAAACTATTTTTTATACTCTATATTCGAAAGGAAAGATATATGGCAAAAAAATCCAAAATCGTTAAGGCTGCTAAGCAGCGTGAATTAATCAAGAAATACTATGAATTAAAAGAAGCTGGTGACGTAGAAGCATTAGCAAAATTACCGCTTGATGCTCACCCAACTCACTACCATAACCGTGATTTACATGATGGTAGACCACATGGTTATATGCGTAAGTTTGGTATATCACGTTTACGCTTTAAAGAATTAGCACACAAGGGACAACTTCCTGGTGTGCGTAAAGCTAGTTGGTAAAATTATAAAACTAGTTCTTAGTTAAATCAAAATTTAAACATATAGTCACACTTTAGACATTCCTGTTGGAATGTCTTTTTTTGTATTTAATACTACAAATTCTCAATTCATATTTTGATATAATTTTTATTAGGCTTTTATAGATAGCTAATATAAGAGCTTAGTAACTTTTCATGGCTCTACACCCCTCACATATATTTTAGGTTACGGAGGTGGAAGTCATGATAATTTGGATAGGCTAGAGTGTTGGTCTGCCTTGATAATAGCTGCTATTGCTATCGGCATTGTCGTCAACTACCCCAGAATGAATTCTGGGCTTGGTGGTTCGTTAGCTTGCGCTAACTATTTCACCAATTTGCTTAGATACAGGCTTAACTTGCTTGAATTGCGAAAATCCAAACAGCGGTTTTCCCAATTACCAAAGCCTTTTGAGTCCGCAAGTTGCCAAACGGACTGCAGTCTATTTAGATTGCTTTTTTTATTTTAGGATTTTTCCAAATACCTTTGCTTTTTTCTAAGATGTTTACAGAAGCATTCCAATCTCTTATGTGATAACTTCCGCATACTGGGCAAGTCCATTTCCGATCCTTAAGCGTAAGTTTCTTATAGCCGTTTTGTCCCATTATGTTTCCGCAATTATGACACCTTTGCGTAGTAAATTTTGGGTCAATCGTGACAAACTTTTTGCCATGAAGATCAGCTTTATATTCGAGCATGGTTAAGAAACTCCGCCATCCTGCATCAGAAATAGATTGGGCAAGAACATGATTCTTTAACAGATTTTTACTTCTTAGTTCTTCGGCTACTACTAAATCGTGGTTTTTGATTAATGCAGTAGAAAGAACGTGCAAAAAGTCTTGTCTCTGTCTGCGAATCCTGTCGTGCAGTTTAGCGACGGCTAGGCGCTGTTTTTGATAGTTCTTGGATTCACACAAAGAGCGTCCTTCTTTTTTGGCTCTGCGTTCTCTACGTGAAAGTATTCTTTGAGCGTGGGCGAGCTTTTTCTTGGCTCTGCAATAAAACCTTGGATTAGCTACCATTGCACCGTTAGAATCCGTCAAGAAATTATCCAAGTTAAGATCAATGCCGATCTGCTTTTGTGTTTTAGCATAGTCTTTGACAAAGGCAATATCACTTCCCAGCTGTAAAGAAAGATAAAACTGATCGTCTGCCGTTTTCTTAATTGAAGCAGTGCCGATTCGAGTAGGAATACGGTCAAGCAGGCGCTTTTTAATCAGCTTGCGCAATCCTACAATTCTCACTGTTCCTAGTTTAGGAAGCTTAACATGCTTAGCGTCAATAAATCTAACCGTGCCATTATCAAGATAGGCTTCGTCTTGCTTTATGTACTGACAGTTAGTCTGATATGACCAGTTGTTTCGTTTCTTGTGAAAGGTTGGTATTCCATAGCCAATTTTATGATAGTTTCTCCATGCTTTGTGATAATTTTGAATTGCATTGGCGATAGCCAAGCTATCAATGTCTTCAACACGCAAGAAATCATACTTATCTCTAATATTTTTAGGTTTAGAAATTAAGTCTTGCGTATCAATCATTCTTAATGCTTGTTGATTTTCATATTCAGACATTCCCTGCATTACAAAGGGCAAACCGCTGCTAAGCTGTTTGATCCTATTGGCCTTTTTAACGTGATAGATCAAACGGCCAGCGCCAACGTATTGGTTATAAACAAAACGCTGTGCGTCATAATTCTGCTTAATCATTTTCTTTTGATTATTGCTAGGATAGAACCTTACTTTTACGCCAAAGTGATATTCAAAACTGCTCATTCTTTTCATTTTTTCACTCCCTTTATTGATATGATTTAATCATAGACTATGTAGATATTATGATCAATAGTAAACGCTTATAAACAAAGAGGATAACAGTATTTCCTATGATAAAAAAGAAAGACAAAATAAAAGACGCAGGCTATGAAAAGCACTACGTCTACAATACTCATTATCATTTGATTTGGTGTACCAAATACCGCAATCAGATTTTTACAAATACCAATTTAGCCGAAGAAATGCGAAAGCTTTTATTGCAGATTGCCGAGGATAATCAAATTAAGATAGAAAAAATGGAGATCATGCCCGAACATGTTCACTTATTGGTTAGCTTTAAGCCTTCTAAATCTGGTTCTAGTGTAATCAAGGCTCTAAAAGGCAGAAGTGGCAGGTTGTTTTTGCAGGCACATCCTGAAATTAGGCAAAACAAGATGTGGGGCGGACATCTATGGTCGCCAAGCTATTATTTTGGCAGTGTAGGCAATATGTCAAAAGAAGTGGTAGAGAAATACATCAACGATCAAGTCTATAACGCAATCAAAGACGGTAAGCACTATCCATCCCCGCATTAAAATACGGGGATTTACGGGCGAATCTCATTAAACGCATTGGGTATTTTCCTAATCCGTGCAGCAATTGCTTATGCAATAACAAAAAAGGCTAATCACAAGGATTAGCCACACAATCAGTCATCTTAAGTTACGATTGAAGGTAGAGAGTGCGAGTCTCTATCTCCTTTTCTTTTACAATTATATAAGATTTTGAAGTGAATATCATCATTAATATATTTTAGCTTTGTCTGGTAAATTCAATATTTTTGAGGATACCGAAAATATCACCAGCAATTGATTTTACTTTAAATGATTTTCGATCATCAGCTAACTTAGCACGCATAATTACTTCATCATCTTCATTTTTTATTTTTAAATCATTACCGGACAATTCATAAGTATCATTTTCTGATGTCGTACCATTTGTCATCTTTACTTTTTTATCATTAGAAAATTCTAGTTTTGTTTTTGATGTCACACCTAAAAATGTTGCTTGGTTAGTATAAGTTCCAGCTAAATGATGAGATCTATAATTACTCCATCCAATTAAGGAGATAATTGCTACCAGAACTATTACCGCAACTACAATCCAGTTTGCTTTGTTTTTCTTTGATTTTTCGTAGTTATGCATTAATTGACCTCTTTATTACTCTTTCTCAAAAACCATGATTGTACTCATTCCGCTTTTCCAAAATACAATTAAGTTCTTTGAAGATGGAGCTTGTTTTTCACCATTAATTACAAAATCAGTAGAACCTGCTGGATAGAATGAAACAGACCAGTTAATTTGAGCATCATGTAATGAACCAGTTAAACTATTCTGCGTTTTTTGGAAGGTTAAGGGATGTAGATCGTCGTTATAACTTACTCCATCTTTATTAACAACTACTTTATCGCCGCCCACCATTTGGATTGTATTTGGAGTTACAACCAAGGTAATTGGATTTTCAGTATTCGCCTTGTCTTCTCCACCATCTCGAACAACAATTTTTGTGGATTTCCAGGTTCCAGCTAAGCTGCTATAGTTTCCTTGCTCAATCTGATCAAAGTTCATCTTGTTATCACTGTTATTGCTTTTAGCAGTGTTTTTTGTTTCTTTTTCAGCTTTAGTATTGGATTGCTTTATACTAGAGCTACTTTCACTCTTATTAGCCGAACTAGAGCTAGAAGATTGTTCACTGTCCATTTCTTCTGCGCTATTTTTAGACTCGCCGCTTTGGTTCGAGCTCTTTTTAGTAGAAACTACTGAACTTTTCTTACTATCATGGTTTCCACTACTCGTATTTTGATTACTACAGCCTGCTAATAAAAGTGTTGACAATATTGCTGCTGTAATTAATACTTTCTTTTTCATTACTTATCTATCCATACTTTTATTCTTCCTATTACTCATAAAAAAAGCATATTCGATTAGGAATATGCTTTTATAGATACTAATTTTATACGCTTAATTAGTCGTTCTTTCTCTTCTTACTTGCACCTAAAGCACCTAATCCAAGAGAAGCAATTGACAAACCAGCTAAACTTGCAAATAAGCTAATCTTTTTGTCAGTTCCGGCTTGTGGCAATTTATTTTCGGTAGCTTTTGCTTGTGAGCCCTTTGCTGCAGCAGCTGGTGTAGTAGAAGTAGTCTTTACTTCATTTGAAGCATTCTTTGCTGGAGCAACAACTTTAACATCAGTAGTTTTTTCAGTTGCAGCTTTAGTATCATTCTTAACTACACTTGCAGTATTTTCAGTAGCTTTGTTTTCACTCTTAACTACATCAGTGGTCTTAGTATTTGAACCTTCATTCTTAGCTACTGGAGTCTTAGTATCAGAAGTAGTCTTTGATGAAGTAGTTGAAGACTTACTTTCAGTAGTTTGGTTAGTATTTGATGATGTGTTTGTAGTTGATTGATCTTTCTTTGAAGTAGTATCGTTTGTTACTTTTTCAGAAGATTGATCCTTCTTTGCATCAGTTGCTGATTGGTTCTTGTTGTAAGAAGCATTTTCATCTGATTTGATACCGTGATTTCTGTTGTAGGCGTCATAATCAATTTTTAATAGTTCTTTAGTCATATGCTGGAAGACCATTGTTTCTACCGTTATCATCAATATCATAAACTCGAACAACACTAGGATCGGTATACTTCAAAACCCACTGTTCATCTTTTCCAACATTCTTTGCTACAAAAGGAGCTAATTTATTAGCATAGTTATCTGCTTCATTTTTATAATCTGATACGGATAAATTAGTTCGTGCACTTATTAGTGTTCCAAGATATGGATAAGTAATAGCACCATATAAACTTTCTAAGGCTTCATTATTACGTCCTTGCATTTTAAGTCTTTGACTATCGCTCGGACTCATTTCGTAACCAACATTCAAAATTTCGTTTGGAACATGCGTATCAATTAATGCTTTAGCAGCATTGTTTTGATCAGTGGACAATTGGGTTTTTCTTTCATTAAAAGTATCATCAAGATATTTGTCTACTTTTCCTTTTGTATCTACTAACTGTGCATCGATTTTATCAAAATGTATTTGATCTTTATTTTCAATTCCATGTCCAAACCAATAATTCTCGTTTTTTACAATATTAGATAAGGGATCCGACTTAGGATAAGCAGCATCATAGTTTCTTGCTACTATTCCTTTAACTGGAGAATTAGAATATTTTTCCTCTATACGTTCTTGTTGAAGTGGATTCTCGTCAGGAACTCCTTGTCTACTATTTATAGTTTTTTGTGCACTAGCAACATTTAACTTACTGCTACCAGCATTAACTGTGTTTTGCTTAACTTCCGTGCTATTAGCATTGTTATTATTTACTGCTTGTACATTGTCAGCTTTAGCAACATTTCCATTAAGCGCAAATGCTCCAGCTACAAACAAAGCAGACATCAACATTGTTGTTCTTTTCTTCATTTTACATCCTCCAAAAAAATAATAAATAACAGTTTATACAAGCGTAGTTTAACCCCCCCCATTTTCAACTAAGTCAAGCCTTTTCACACAATTTGTTGTAATTTTTTACACCGCTTTAATAACTTTCCCTTTATACCAACATTTTCCAAAAACAAAAAATTCCGAAATTTATCATCAATTGATAGAATTTCGGAATTTTTTATTATTGGTAATTCAATTTTTCCCTAAGTGCTTCTGTTAGTACTTTGGAAAAATTAATTTTCTTTTTCTCAGCTTGGAGAGCTAGCTTAGCAGGTACAGTTACATTTTTTCTAACAGTTTTTTCAAAGTTAGCTGCTGATTTTGTTAAATCAGTCGATACTAATGCGACAAAAGCGCCAGGATCCTCTATTTTAATCTCAGCGGGATCAGTCATTTTTGGCAATTTCTTTTCATCAAACAAAATTGTTCCCAAAGCATCTGCTGCCATTTCAAAAGCATCTTTTAGTCCATGTCCTTCAGTAATGGCTCCCTTAACATCGGGAAAACTAATAAAGTAAACATTATCTTCAATTGGTTTAAAGATTGCTGGATATGTTACAATTCTTTCTTTCATGATTATTCCTTTCATCACTATCTTTTTAAATTAGCAGGTTCTTCAAGACCTAGTTCTTTATATAGAGCTTTTACTGTATAATATGATATTTCTCGATGTCTAGCTAACGGTGCCTTTAATCCATTCCAAGGATTTGTTACACGTGCATGTCTATTATTTCTTTTACCTTCATCAATTATCATCCCTTTGTTAAGTAGATCTTTGATGATATCCCTTCTTTTAACCACTTTTTCTCTCCTTGCTGATAATTATACACATATGCGCATAAATTAAAAACATTTACTACATTTATAATTACGCAAAAAGAGGTCTTTTTTTCCAAACAAAAAAGCCCCGACTTATGTCGGAGCTTCTTTTACTCAAGAACTAAAAATTAGTCGTCAAGCTTTTCTTTGTTAACAACATCTAACTTGTCGTCAAATGTGTAAACAACTGGTTCACCAGTCTTCATTTCTAAGTCCATAATGTCATCATCAGAGATGTTTTCAATGTACTTAGTTAAAGCACGAAGTGAGTTACCGTGTGCAGCAATAATAACATTCTTGCCGTCAAGTAAATCTGGAGCAATGTGATCTTCCCAGAATGGCATTACACGATCTAAAGTAACGTGTAAGTTTTCTGCCTTAGGAACGATATGTGGATCAAGATTTGCGTAACGACGGTCATGTGCTTGACTGTATTCGTTATCGTCATCAATAGCTGGTGGCAAAACATCGTATGAACGACGCCAAATGTGAACTTGTTCGTCACCGTACTTTTCAGCAGTATCCTTCTTGTTTAAACCTTGAAGAGCACCGTAATGACGTTCGTTTAATCTCCAAGTCTTAGTTTCAGGAATCCAAAGTTGGTCACTTTCTTCAAGTGCGTAGTGCAAAGTCTTGATAGCACGAGTTAATAATGAAGTGTAAGCTTGATCAAATTCAAGACCATGTTCCTTAATTAAACGACCAGCCTTCTTAGCTTCTTCAACACCTTTTTCTGAAAGGTTTACATCAACCCAACCAGTAAATTGGTTAGAAAGGTTCCATTCACTTTGACCGTGACGAATTAAAACTAATTTCGACATGAACTGTATCTCCTTTAAAATTCAATGTTTCACTAACTATTTTACACGCTTATTCAAAATTTTCATAGGAATTACGAAAAAAAGCTTGATTAATTCACAAAATGTTTAATGTTAAAATAACGATAGATATATTAATTTTGATGAATTGGAAGTATTTAATTATGGAAAATATCAAGTTAGATGGTGGGCATCTCTCACTTGAACAGCTAAATGCAATTTTTAGAACAATTCCACAAGAAATGGACGTTTTAGATGAAAACGACCGTGTTGTCTGGTCCTCTATGAATGAGAAGCGCTTATTTAAGCGTACTGAAAAAGTTATAGGTAAGACTGTTTTTGAAGTGCATCCCGGCCACAGTCAAAAGCATGTTAAGGAAGTTCTAGATCAAATGCACGCCGGCAAGCGTAAAAACATTTCAATTATGATTACCAAAAAGAAACAACCAATTAACATTTCCTTCTATAGTCTTCATAATGAACATGGTAAATATATTGGCTGCATTGAGGTAACCCAAGCAGTAAGCAACTTACAAGTTAAAGGCAGTAAATTACGCAATATTTTAAATGTCCTTAAAAAGCACTAAAGTTAAGCTCTTAGAATACTTTTTTCAGCCAAAAATAGAGTAAAATAAAATAAGATAGATACATTTATTGGGGGAATATATTTTTATGAAGAAAAAATTCAGCTTCCTAATTTTATTGGGAGTAATTTTATTTTCTTTAACTACAGCTTGTTCAAATAAAAGCAGTAAACAAACAAAGAGTACTGAGCCTTCTGCAAGCTCATTAATCAATGCAAAATTTAATTCTAGCTTTGCTAACGGTCACTTCACTCAAACCACTAATTCTGATGAAATGAGCCAAAAGTCAAAATCAGAAGGTTTATTCAAAAACAAAGGTGATGTAACTAATCTTACTTATACCTTAACTCAAAAGAAAAAATCTCAAACTGAACAAATGTGGCTTACCATGAAGGACATGTACTTACTTTTAGAGCAAAACAAGGGTCATTGGATTAAAAACTCAATTGATGCAGACACTTTTGATCCTGATCAAGTAAAGGAAAGATTCGATCCTGCAACTTTTAAGAAAATTAATAAAGCTTTTGCTAAAAAAGCCACTGTTCAAAGAAAAAATGGAAATTATGAAATTAGTTTTGATGGTACTGATGCCAACCTATGGAATGCTGTCAATCCTTTGATTATTGATGCCATGAACACTCCTGGTTCTCAAAATATACAGGTGGCCCGCTTAGTAAAATCAGCTCAAGTTCAAAATCTTAAGATCACTTATTTAATTGATCCAACTACCAAAAATGTCGAATCAATGACCTTTAAGGCCCAATATACTGCTGGCGGAAAATATAACTTCACTTGGAACCTAACTTATGACCAATTAGGTCAACACAGTGATTTAGCCGTTCCTTCTGACATTCAAAAGAATGCAATTAGTGCTGAAGACATCAAGAAAGCACAAGAAGAACAAAATAATCAATAATCATTTAGAAAGATACACTGATGGAAAAAAATAAAATCAAAGATAAAAAGATTATTTTTTCTAACAATCAAGGCGGCAAAATTGCCGCTTTAATTTTAGGTATTATTATCCTAATAGTAGTAGTCTGGGGCGCAATTATTGCATTTAATAAGCCAAGCGTTAAAGATGCATTAACTACGGCTGCCAATACCAAAATTGCTACTGCACGCGTTAATGTTAAAACTACTAATGCAAAGTCAAAAATGTATTCAAATTATGTCGTCGGTCTAGATAATGCCATCCATATTACCATGAAAAGCATCCCTAAATCTGATACTAATTCTGAGTTATGGGGTAACAAAGACTATGTTTACCACCGTGATGGCACGAAACAATGGAATTACATTAAACAAAATGCCATCTTCAGTGAAGTTTATTCAGGCTATAAAAAGCTCTATACTGCACATGATTTCACCCAATTTTCTGACGATGCCTTTAAGCATATGACACTTAAATCTAATGGATTTAATAGTTATGTTATTTCCTATAAGGGTGATAATAGCGACGTAATTAAAAGCATGCAAAAAGCGACTACTGTCGCTCCCACTAGCGATCCGCAATCAACCAATGTTAAAAATATTGATGTACGAATTTCGATTAATCGAAAAAAACAACTAACTGATATGTACTATAAAGTTACTTATAATAGTAAGAAAGAAGGTATTCTCACCTTACATCTTTATGACATTAATAAAGTTAAAAAATTAACAGTACCTTCCTCAGTTACTAAAAATGCTAAAAAATTAAATTTTAAACTTAATTAAGGAGATTTTATTATGAAACTAGGCATTATTGGCTCAGGAAAAATTGTTCATGATTTTCTATCAATTGCTGATCAAATCCCAAATCTTGAACTTGCGGCTCTTTCAACTACTAAAAGAAGTCATCAAATTGGTCTTGAATTGCAAGAAAAATACAATATTTCAAAATTATATCAAGACAATACTGACCTATTTAATGATGCTAATGTCGATACTGTCTATGTAGCTGTTCCAAATAGTTTGCATTTTAGTATTGCCAAGGCCGCATTAGAAGCAGGAAAAAACGTCATTTGTGAAAAGCCATTTGTTGCTACAACTGATGAAGCACGTGAATTAAAAGAAATTGCTGATAAAAACCAAGTAATTATTGTTGAGGCGATCACTAACATTTATTTAGAAAACTTTAAATTCATTGAAGATAACTTAGCTAAAATTTCCCCCATTCATGTCGTTAATCTTAATTACACTCAATATTCAAGTCGCTATGATGCTTTCTTAGAAGGGGACATTCAACCAGCTTTCGATCCTAAAAAAGATGGTGGGGCTCTAATGGATTTAGGCATCTACAACTTACACATTATTATTAAATTATTTGGTAAGCCAGATTCTGTTAAATATTTCCCAACTATTCAAAAAAATATTGATACTTCTGGTATCCTTCATTTGGGATATTCTGATAAACAGACCAGTTCAATTGCTGCTAAAGATAGCTTTTCACCTAATGTCAGCACCATTGAAGGTGAAAAAGGTGCACTCATAATTTACGGCCATCCTAATGAAATGCCAAAAGTTGGCATCCAATTACGAGGAGAAGAGCCGAAAGTTGTTAACTACAACAAGTATTCTCATCGAATGATTGCTGAATTTATCGAATTCACTAAGATTATTGATCAACATGATTTTACAGTTGCTGATCAAGCTTTTACCCATAGTCTAAATACTCTAGCTGTTTTACAAGAAGCAAAAAAGCAACGTTAACAAAAATGACAGGACTAAAAATCCTGTCATTTTTTTATATTTAATTTCTTCTACCCAATTCTTCTCTAATTCTTTCTGCATCTTCACCTTTAGCTGTAAAAATTAGATGATCTCCTACTTCAATGATTGTATTTCCATGTGGCACTAACCATTTACCATTCCGCCAAATTCGACTAACGGTCATTTGTTCAATAAAGTCTAGATTCATCAATTTCTGACCAGCATACTTATGATTTCTAACCGTTACTTCAAACAAGCCATTCTTAGTATCTATTAAAATTCTCAAAATTGAAGGTGATTCAATTAGAGCTCTTAATACAGAAGTCTGAACATTGAAAATATTGTATATTTCAATTTTTTCACTGACTAATTTCTTAATTGTTTCCGGCTTTGGTCTCTCTTGACTAGCAATAACTCTTTGAACACCATGCTCCTTTGCTAAACGAGCAATTTTACGATTTAAGTCATCTTCAATAAATCCAGCTACTAAAATATCACAGTCAAAGACACCAGCTTTTTCTAAACATGCCTCTTCTAAGCTGTTAATTAACTTCAAATTAGCAACTTTACTCTTATAAGTATCATAGTTTTCTTTTTTATGGGTTACTAATAATACATCATACCAATTATCATGAAGCTCCTGAGCAACAGGAACAGTCATTACATTGGTTCCCATCATGACAACTCGTTGCTTAATTTTATCTTCTTTAGTTAATCTAAAGAGCGAATTAAATAGAAATGGGCCTAAGATACATACGACTACGGCTGCCAAAATAAAAGCATCTGATTGAGTTTCAGTAATTGCATTTAACTTACGAGCAACCTCTAATGTTGGAAGTACAATCGTAATTGTAGTCATAATTAAAAATGTACCCGCAAGACTGTTACGTTTATTGAAATTTCGTGTATAAACCAAAAATATAGGTAATTTGGCTAAAAGTAAGAACAATACTAAAACTGGGATTAACATTAAAGCATTTGGATTAGCCAGAAGTGACTTCAAATCTAGCTTAACCCCCGTAGTAATAAAGAAAATTGGAATAAAGAATCCATAACCAATAGAAGTTAGCTTATCCATTGTTGCTTCACTTGGTTCAAGTAACTTCATAACCATCCCAGCTAAAAAGGCACCTAAAATATTTTCTGCTCCTACACGTTCTGCGACTGTTACTAATGTAAATATTAAGAAGAAGGCCAATCGAATATCTAATTGAGTAGTTGCTTTAGAGATCTTATTAAACCATTGATATGGTTGTTTAAATCGTCTCAACAAGATAATTGCTGCTAGGAAAAGCAGAACAATAAGCCATAATCTTCCAGCATTCCCACCGTTAATTGAAGCATAGATAGTCAACAGCAATAAAGGAATTACTTCCCCTAGAACGGCTGTTAATAATATGGTTTGCCCGATCGGCCGAGATAAGATTTCTTTTTCTTTTAGAGTGGCAATTACCACTCCTAAGGCTACAGTCATAAAAATAATCATAGCCAGCATAACGTCATTAAATAGGCCTATTAATTTTAGAATATAAGCTAAAGCAAATGCCGTTATTGTAATAGCGGTAAAAGCAATAATTGCTATTCGTGCTGGATTAATTTTACTCTGTTTAGACTCAGGTAAATCCTTCTTTTTAAAAAGATCAAAATTAATTTCCATACCTGATAGAAACATCAGCAAAATCACACCTAAATTTGATAGAAGCGATACGCTGCTTGTGATTTTTATGGTATCTAATAAGCTTTTTCCTAGAATTATTCCAGTCACAATCTCAGCAACTGCCGTTGGTATAGCATTAATCCTAAATCGCGCCATAACGATTGGAATTACTAAAGCTGCTAAACTAACAATAAATATAGATAGATCCACTTTTCTTCCCCTTATAGTAAATTTAGTACCATTATACTAAAAAACAACAAAAAATAAGTCGGCTTTTATAAGCCAACTTATTCTATTTATTCTGCTTCTTCAAAGGTAATTCTTCTAGCAATAATTTGCTTTTGAAGTGCGGGGGTTATTCTGAAATCAGTAAGCCATTTACTTTGAGCCGTATCACTACCTGCAGCAATTGCATCAGCTAAATTTCTAACAGGAGTGTATCCTTTAAGCATCCCAGCTAAGAAAGTTCCAAGTAAGGCATCCCCACTACCACTACTATCAACTTCTTCAATTTCAGGCGCATGTGCCATTAAAGCATCCATCATATTAACAATTGCAGCACCATTTGCACCTAAGGACAAAAGAACATGTTGTGCTCCTTTGACTACTAAGCTATGAGCCATATCAATTAATTCTTTTGTAGTTACTTCCTTGTCATCCTTTTCGAACCAATGCTTCAATTCAGTCTCATTTGGCTTAATTAATAATGGGTTCATTGGCAAGATATCAAGTACGTTTTCATAAGGAACATCTACTACTAATGCAGCTGCTCTTTGATCAGCAACTTTAGCCAAATCAGTCAAATAAACTGGATCTATTCCCTTAGCAAAGCTTCCGGCAATTACTAAAATGTCACCAGCTTTTAAGACTTTCAAATAATCCAATAATTTTTGTTGGTTTTTAGCAGTAATTTTAATTCCACGAGTTTGCTCAATAAATTGATTCTTAATCTCAGCTTTATCAAGCTCTTCTGCTACTTGCTCTACATTTTTGTGATTTACAATTCCAGTCGCAATTGAATCAATACCTAGTTTTTTTAAAATAAGTGAAATATTAATTCCTTTACCTACTACACTTTCACTAGGATCTAAGGTTACTGTATAAATCAAAATTATATCCTCCATGCTTTTTTCATAGTTTATTATAAGACAAAAAAGACATGATGCCCATTAGGATCATGTCTTTCATGTATTAGTCTATTTGAAAATTGTTCTCAAATTATCTGTATCCCCATGCTTGGTTATTCAAACGACCAACTAAATAACCATATTGACCATTTGCACGTGGTTGTCTTAACCATACATAGTTACCAGAACGGTAGTATGCATCGTATTTAATTACAGTATTAATTGGTAAAGTTTCAATAATTGGGCTAGTAGTACTTGCACCAGTTCTTAAGTTAATTGCTCCACCAGTAATGAAAGTACCATTTTGCTTAGTCCAACTAGCATTGTTATTAGTATTTACTTGCTTAGGAGTAGTTTGTTGAACAGGCTTAGTTTCTGCTGGCTTACTTGCTGTTGCAGAACCTTCCTTGAACGTTCCCCATGCTTGACCATTGTTACGTCCTACTAAGTAACCATATTGACCATTTGCACGTGGTTGTCTCAACCATGTGTATTGACCAATTGTGCGGTAAGCATCATATTTAACTTCTGAATTAGCTGGTAATTCTGCAATTACTTTACTGTTAGTGCTTGCGCCAGTTCTTAAGTTAATTGCTCCACCGGTTACAAAGACACCGTTTTGTTTAGTCCAATCACTGTTTACGTTAGTATTTGTGCTTGGCTTTTCTGCTGGCTTATTAGTATTAGTGTTTGGCTTAGCAGTAGTTGCAGAACCTTCTTTGAATGTTCCCCATGCTTGACCATTGTTACGTCCTACTAAGTAACCATATTGACCATTTGCACGTGGTTGTCTCAACCATGTGTATTGACCAATTGTGCGGTAAGCATCATATTTAACTTCTGAATTAGCTGGTAATTCTGCAATCACTTTACTGTTAGTGCTTGCGCCAGTTCTCAAATTAATTGCTCCACCAGTTACAAAGACACCGTTTTGCTTAGTCCAATCACTGTTTACGTTAGTGTTTGTGCTTGGCTTGTTAGTTGGTTGAGCTGGTTTATTATTGGTGTTAGTGTTTGGTTTAGCAGTATTGGTAGCACTTGCAGTTGTCTTAAAAGTACCCCAATCTTGACCATTTGCACGTCCTACTAAGTAACCATATTGGTCATTAGCACGTGGTTGTCTCAACCATGTGTAGTTACCCTTAGTAGCGTAAGCATCATACTTAACTTCACTATTTGCTGGAAGTTGAGCAATAATACTACTACTAGTACTTGCACCAGTTCTTAAATTAATTGCACCACCAGTAGTAAAAGTACCATCTTGCTTAATCCAATTAGTTTCAGTTTCTGCTGGCTTATTAGTATTTGGTCTAGCAGGTGCTTGACTACTGCTTTGTCCGTTATTAGCATTTGAATTATTGGTATTAGTCTTGTTTGAAAGAGGAACTACATTAACATTTCCATCCACATTTTGACCGCGCCAATTTTGCGTATATTGCCAGATAGCCACATTATCCATTGATGGGAAGTAGTTGAAGTCAGGATTGTCTTCACGACCATTAGTCTTATACTTAGCTACCCATAAGGCATTTGGATACTTTTCAGAAATCTTATTAGTATCGACCTTATTCTTTAGTAACCATTCACTAGAATAAAGCATTGGGTTGTATCCACCATCATGAACAGTATCCATGAAACTAGTGATTGCATTAGTATTAGCTGCAACACTGCCATTAGTATTATTGTTAACGTCTTGTTCCCAATCAGTTGCTAAATATGAGCCTTGTGGTAAACCAGCTTGTTGTGCTGAATTAACTGCATAGTTTCCTTCTTGAACTGCTCGATTGCTGTCAGAGCCAAAATGAGTGTAGTGGTAACCCATAGTCATCATATTATTTTGTTCAGCACTCTGGATTTGACCTTGAGCATTAGGATTTTGATAATTTGTACCTTCAGATACTTTAACGACAGCAAATTGTGCCCCAGATTTTGCTTGTTGATTCAAGTTTGTACTTTGCCAACTTGAAACATCTATACCTGCAGAACGTGCAGGTACATTATCAGTTGCGGCTTGTGCTACTTGATGAGTTTTAGTAACACCCATCGGATCTACAATTGCTAAAGCTGTCATAGCACTAGCACAAGCTAATGCACTAATAAATTTCTTATTTGTTGAACGCATTAAAAAACTTCCTCCTCCAAAGAATTTTAATGAAACAATCTAATCTTTTATAAATTAACGAACTAGTACTGACTTGGCAGATATCCATTGATTTCCACCAAGGTCGTACCAAGTTTGTCCGTTAACATTAGCTACACGAAAGTATCTCCAACTTGAACCGTCTTTCAAGAACTTACCTGAAATTTGATCTTGGCCTGGAACACGCCATACTGGCACACCATAGTCTGGTTTAGAATTAATAGTCAATACACCAGATTTTGCAGTGACTTGTGCTTCTTGAGTAGTATATTTTGCCATAATCCATTTACCATTACTAATTTCATAATATAAGTTGCCGCCGGCATATTTTGAAGCTATAACTACGAACTCACTACCAACTTCAACTCGTTGGTCTAGCTTTTGACCATCTGGACCTGATAATACTTGCGTAGTCTTAGTTACTTTAACTAAAACAGTAGATGCACTCTTTGGAGCAGTATTAGTACTAATCCATTGGGTATCATAGTTATTATTTGCACCTGCTGTAGACACGGCGCTTTGGTAACTCTGTACTGGTGCAATATTTTCAACAACTGAAGCAGTTGGTTTTACAACAGTTTTAGCACTAGTAGTTACTGGAGCAGTCTTAACTTCCTTAACTTCAACCTTCTTAGGCTTTACTACTGGAGCTTCAACTACTTTAGCTAATTCTTTAGTTGAAACTACTGGAGTGTTCTTAACAGCTGGAGTTGTTTCTTTTTTCACAGTTTCAACTGGTTTTACCACTGGAGTTTCAGCTTTTTTAACTTCAGCTGCTTTAACAACTGGAGTGGTCTCCTTTTTTACAGTTTCAGTTGGTTTTACTACTGGAGTTTCAACCTTTTTAACTGTATTAGTCGTCTTGTTTTCAGTAGTCTTTACTACTGGGATAGCAGTCTTAGTTTCTTTATTTTCAGCTTTAGGAGCTTCAACTTTTACAGGGGTAGTCTTAGCTGGTTCAGCTTTAACAGCCTCTTTTTTAACTTCTTCTTTCTTAGCTGGAGTTGCTGCTAATGAAGTAGCTAATTGTTTAACTGGTTGAGCTGCCTTAGTTTCTGATTTAACCTTCAAAGTCGTAGTTTGGACTGGAGTCTTAACTGGTTGGCTAGCTTGGTTGTTAGTAGTGGTTGTAGTTTGCTTATTACTATTATTAGTATTAGCAGTGGCAGTGTTAGCAGTAGTGTTATTAGTAATTGGGCTAAATGCAAGTGCATTAATCCAGCCGTTACCAATAAATGCGCGCTTTACGCCGTTGTTATAAGTAATATACTTAGTAACATTTACGTTTTGACCAACTCTTGCAGTATCTACTTGTGTACCAACACTAGGATCAACTGGTGCACTCATAACTGGTGTTGTTTGTGCAACTGTACGATTTTCGTTAACAACTTGTGTAACGGGATCATATTTGTCAAAACCATTAGTTGCAATCACACTATTAAGCGTCTTAGCATAATTTGGATCAGTAGCGTATTTACCTTGTAAACCATTTTGAGTTGCTTGAGCATAGTTATTTGAGTTTTCTACCCAAGTACCAGAGTAATAATTACCCATTTGGTTACGTAATAAAGCACCATTATCTTCAAATGATTCAGTATATGATGGATACTTTCTAAATCTGGCATTAGTAGTGTAGTAACCACCATTACCGTATTCGCCAGTATTCATATTTACTGACTGACCGTTGTAAGAGCCTTTAATACCAAATAAGTTATTATTAGGTTCTTGAGCCAAACTTGATTGACCCCAAGCTGATTCAACTGTTGCTTGAGCAAGCATAACTGAAGTATAAGTACCATACTTAGATGATGCGGTAGTAGCAGCTGGAATAGCTTTATCTAAAAATTCTTGTTGATAGGTTGCAGCTTGAACAGTACCTTCACCAGTTTTTAAAGGATTATCTGGTTTAAGGTTGTTGGTAACTGATATACCGGCAGTGGTTATAAGTGCCGCGGTAGCAATACCAGTGAATGTTCGTTTTTTCATCACTTAAACTCCTTCCAATTTACATACACCCTTTATTGTAGTTTGGCAAGTTGCCAGATACAACCGAACAAACATTCTGAAATAAAAAAGTAACCTAAATTACATACTTTCATCTCAAAATAAAAAGAGTAATGCCGAAGCATTACCCTTTTAAGAGTTTATTTAATAACTTAATCAAGTTTCTTATCTCAAAAAATATCGTCCTAATTCTTTTCACTATCATCAAACACAGAAGTAACTGTACGTTCAACATATTGAGCAGATAAAGGAGTCTGATATTGATCAACTTCTTTCTTTGCAAATAAGTTAGCTTCACACATTTTGTTCATAGCATCCTTAACTTCATTTTCAGTCAAGTTTTCTGCTGCATCAGGTAAAGATAGATTTACTTTCTTATTTTTAGCATTCTTAAATGTAAGTCTTAATGTTTTAGTAGTAGTCATTTTTTATTTCCCCTAAATTTTCTTTATTTATGTGTTTTTCTTAAGCTTGAATATTTGAATACGAAATTAGTCTAGCAGTTTTAATACCATCGTCTTTTTGTAACTTAGACATGGCATTTTCCACCTTCATTACTTCTTCAGCACTAGCTTGCTTCTTGACATTTTTTAAAATTCTACTTTTCTTACCCTTGCTATATTTTTCACCCGCAAAAGTAAATTGAACTGATTGATCTTTTAAAATAAATTCCATTTTTATACCTCTAATAATCAAACTGATAATTAATTTTTTGTAAGTCAGCACCGGTGAATTGCCTTACACTATTACTAACGATTTATCTCAAAAAATTGTGCCACTTTTTCAACAAATTTTTCATACGTGAATTTGGTATAATTTAAGTAAGATAAATTCATTTTTATAGGAGGAAAAAATGATGAAACGATCAAAAATCGGAGTTGCCATTACGGCATTCTTCATTACCTTTTTAGCAGTTGGATGTTCAAACACATCATCAAATAATTCATCTAATAGTGGTTTCGACAAGTACACCACCTATATGAATCAAGGAAAAGATGCTGCTTCTAGTCAAAAATATGAAACAGCTGAAGAAAAATTTGAAGATGCACATGATGTAAAAGCTACTTCTGAATCAAAAGCTTATGCAGATCAAGCTGGCGACATGAAGGATGCTCAAGAAGAAGTTAGAGAATATGAATTTAAAGATGCCTTAGGTGAATTAGATAAAGCAGCCAACAAGACTAACGGCTACTCAGTAATGACTAAGCAAGCTTCTAAACTCTACAAGACAATTGACAACGTTCAAGATCATATCACTAATGATATTAACCCATTATACAAACAGGCTAAACTAAGCTACAGAGATGGTGACTACCAAGCAGCAGTTAAATCTTGCGACCAAATTTTAGATTTACCTTACATTAATAGTAAGTATTATAAGAAGGTAAAGAAGAACGTTAAACATTTACGCAAAGTTGCTAATGCAAAATTAAATGGCGAAAATGTTAACGATGACATTGACACTGATAACTTAGATGCTAATGATGACGATGAAGTTACTACTTCAAACAAGCAAACTTCTAACTCATCAAACAGTAGTAATACTGACAACAACACTAGTTCTAACTCTAACAATAGTTCAAGCAATTCAAATAGTTCAAACTCTCAAGACAATAGTGCTGCAAGCCAAAAATCTAGTGCAACAAGCTCAAGCAACAACACTGCAGCTAATAACAACAATTCAAATACTAATTCTTCATCAACTTCAAGTAGCGATAGTATGATGATCGATGGTCAAACAGTTACTGGCAGAGTAATTTCTCAAACTCGTAATCAATTAAGTTCAATTGGTGTTGATACTAGTTCATGGTCTGACCAAAAAGTTGTTGACTTCATGAGATCAGCTGCTAATAGTGGCCATACTACAATTGATTCTTACACCAAACAAGATGTAGAAAACTTTAAATAAGACCTATAAAATTTGCTTTTGATTGTAATTCAATGTAAGATTATATTGAATTTTTGTACAGCTAGACAGTAAAGGAGCTCTTAACTTTGACTGAAGACAAGAAGAACACCGAAGAAACTCAAGAAAAAGAAGAATTTGAAGTATTTATGCCAGAGGCAAATCGTGTAGAAATGCCAGCTACTGAATTTAAAGAACAACCAGATTACTTAAAGACATTTGCTAACTTCTATATTTCAAAATTTGACGAAAGCGATCTTGAAATTATGGATGTTTACGATGGTAATCATGATGTTATTGAAATTAATACATACTTAACTAACAATATGGCTTTCAGCCGTCAAAATTTAGTTAAACACGTATTAAATATCCATGCAAATCGTTTCTTGGATATGCTTAACAACATCCAAAAGCAAACTGGTGTAGATCCACAAAATATGAAAACTTACGAAGATTGGGAAAAATGGTACACTGATCGTCGTAACGAAATTAAGCAAACTCTTTCATAAAAAAATCACAAATTATTAGTTGCATATTGAATCCTAAAGGAACAAAATAGTGCTAGTAAAAAGAATGTATTGTTTTAATACATTCTTTTTTATTTATCTAAAATGTCATTATGTTTTATTTTATTAGGAAATTTTAATATGAATAATGGTGTACGAAAAAAGGTCACTCTAGCTGGCCTTTTAGTTTCAATTGGAATCGTCTATGGCGATATTGGTACAAGTCCTCTCTATGTTATGAAGGCAATTGTGAATGAAAATGGAGGAATTGCTAGTGTTAACAGAGAATATATAGTCGGATCTATCTCTCTTATTCTTTGGACAATAACTCTTTTAACAACAGTTAAGTATGTTCTAATTGCTCTTAAAGCGACTAACCATGGTGAGGGTGGTATTTTTTCACTTTATGCTTTAGTTAGAAAAAAGGCCAAATGGTTAGTTCTTCCTGCTTTAATTGGTGGAGCTGCCTTGCTTGCAGATGGCACACTGACACCTGCAGTTACTGTCACGACAGCAATTGAAGGTCTTAAAAACATGAGATTTGGCAATGATATTCCCGTTCCTAATCAAAAAAGTGTTCTTATTATTACCATCATCATTCTTTTATTTTTATTTTCCATCCAAAGAATGGGAACTAGTATAATTGGAAAAACTTTTGGGCCAATTATGCTTATCTGGTTTACTTTTTTAGGTTTAACTGGTGCTATGAACCTAAGTCATGACTTGTCGCTCCTTGAGGCTCTCAACCCTGTGTTAGCAGTCAAAATTTTGTTTAGCCCAGCAAATAAGGTTGGTGTCTTAATCCTAGGAGCTGTCTTTTTAGCAACTACAGGGGCAGAAGCACTTTATTCAGACGTAGGCCACGTAGGAAAAGGCAATATCATGGCTTCTTGGCCTTACGTCTTTATTTGTCTAGCTTTGAACTATCTTGGTCAAGGAGTATGGATTTTAGAAAATCCCAACTATCATGCTGGTAATACCGACTTTAATCCTTTCTTTGAAGCTCTTCCAAGTCAGTGGAAATTTTTTGCCATCATTTTAGCTACCTTAGCAGCCATTATCGCTTCTCAGGCTCTAATTACCGGATCTTTTACATTAGTTTCAGAAGCAAGTGGCTTAAAATTTTTACCAAGGATGAAAATTATCTATCCCTCCACTGAACAAGGACAGATCTTCATTCCTTCTATTAATAAAATGCTATGCGTTGCTACAATCGGAATTGTCTTTTTATTTAAGACATCAGAACACATGGAGGCAGCTTACGGGTTAGCAATTACGGTCACCATGTTAATGACAACAATCTTACTTTTTGAGTACCTATCTCTAAAAAAAGTTAACATCTTGTTACGCTTAGTTTTTCTATTTTTGTTCGGTGCAATTGAAAGTATGTTTTTAATTTCCAGTTTAGCTAAGTTTTTACATGGCGGTTATGTAACAGTAATTATTGCTGCCTTTATCGGTGCAATTATGTATATTTGGTATTTTGGTAACAAAGTTCGTGATAGACGCGAAGCTAAAAATGCTTACGTGCGTTTAGACGAATACATTTCTATGCTAAGTAATTTAAGTCATGATGATAGTGTACCCTTATATGCAACAAATTTAGTTTATATGGCTAAGGTTAAGTACAATAAGTTTATCAAGCGCGATATACTCTACTCAATTTTAGACAAACGTCCAAAACGGACCCATGCATATTGGTTTGTCACTGTTAATGTAACTAACGAACCCTTTACCGCCGAATATGCAATCAATACTTACGGCACAAAAAACGTGATTAACGTTCAACTATATTTAGGTTTTAAGCAACAGCAAAAAGTTAATGTTTATCTACGACAAATAGTTCACGATCTAATTAAAGATGGTACAATCGAATCTCAGCCACAAGAATACACCACGACTCCCGGTCGTGACGTTGGAGATTTTAAATTTGTAATTGTAAATGATGTGATTAGTCCACAAACTCAATTAAATACTTATGAAAAGTGGTTAGTTGAAAGTCGTGTCTGGCTTCAAAATTTATCTTCTAATCCTGCTGTTTGGTTTGGATTAGAATATGCTGATACAGTAGTTGAACGAGTTCCATTAATCCTAGGCTCACAAAATATTAAATCAATTCAAAGAACTAAATTGAAATAAATATTTTTAATTAATCGCTTGCAGATACTTGCAACTCTTGCGCAAATAGATGAAAATAGATATGTTTAAAAAAAAGAATGTCTTTTCGGCATTCTTTTTTACGTTATTGAATATTTAGCTATTTGGCTATTTATTGGGAGAATATAATAATGAATGAAAAAACACGGAAAAATATATCAGCCGCAGGCTTACTGATTGCTATTGGTATTGTCTACGGAGATATCGGAACAAGTCCGCTATACGTTATGAAATCAATTGTTGCCGGAAACGGCGGAATTGCGAACGTAAATCGCGACTTTATTGTAGGTTCTATTTCCTTAGTACTTTGGACAGTTACCCTGTTAACAACTTTGCAAACTGTCTTTATTGCCTTAAAAGCTACTAACCATGGTGAAGGTGGTATTTTTGCCCTCTATACTTTGGTCCGGAAACGAGCTAAGTGGCTTATTCTTCCTGCTTTAATCGGTGGAGCGGCCATCTTAGCTGATGGTACTTTAACGCCTGCAGTTACTGTTACGACTGCGATTGAAGGATTAAAAGGAATTGAATTTGGTCATGGTAACGTTCCGGTTTCTACTCAGGGAACTGTTATTGCGATTACAGTAGTAATTCTTTTGCTTTTGTTCTCAATTCAACGAATGGGAACAAGTATTATTGGTAAGGCTTTTGGTCCAATCATGTTTATCTGGTTTACCTTCTTAGGTGTAATTGGATTAATGAATATGATGGGTGACCTTTCAATTTTGCAAGCTCTTAATCCATACTACGCAATTAAACTTTTATTCAGTCCATATAACAAGGCTGGAATCTTCATTTTAGGTTCTATCTTCCTTGCTACTACTGGTGCTGAAGCTTTGTACTCAGATGTTGGTCACGTTGGTAAGGGGAATATTATCGGTTCTTGGCCATATGTCTTTGTTTGTTTGTCACTTAACTACTTCGGTCAAGGTGTTTGGATTTTAAACAACCCTAACTACAATGCGGGAAATGGTGATTTCAACCCATTCTTCGAAATTATTCCACAAAACATTCGTTTAGCTGCGATTGTTTTAGCAACTATTGCAGCTGTTATCGCTTCACAAGCTTTGATTACTGGTTCATTTACTTTAGTAGCTGAAGCCAGTGGTTTGAAATTTTTACCAAGAATGAATATTATGTATCCTTCCACTAAAAAGGGACAGATTTATATTCCTTCAGTTAACAAAATGATTTGTGCAGCAACTATTGCAATCGTACTTTTCTTCCAAACCTCAGCGCACATGGAAGCAGCTTATGGTTTGTCAATTACCATTTCAATGTTAATGACAACAATTCTGCTCTATGAATGGCTGGCAATGAAGGGCGTTCATACTATTTGGAATTGGCTCTTCTTAATTTTCTTTGGTTTCTTAGATGTAATGTTTATGTTAGCCAGTTTGAGTAAATTCATGCACGGTGGTTACGTTTCACTAGTTATTGCCGGATTCATCGGTATCATTATGTACGTTTGGTACTATGGTAATAAAATTAGAGACAAGCGTGAATCACGTAACGCTTATGTCCGTCTTGATGAATATGTTGATATGTTGACGAACTTAAGTCACGACGAAGATTATCCTACTTTTGCGACTAACTTAGCCTATATGGCAAAAGTTAAGTACAATAAGTTTATTAAGCGAGAAATTCTCTACTCTATCTTAGATAAACGTCCTAAGCGAGCACGAGCATATTGGTTTGTAACAGTTAACGTAACCAATGAACCATTCACTGCTGAATATGCTGTTAACACTTACGGTACAAAGAATGTTATTAACGTTCAGCTCTTCCTTGGTTTTAAGCAGCAAACTAGCGTGAATGTTTACTTGCGTCAAATTGTTCACGACTTGATTGCAGATGGAACTATTGAATCTCAACCACAGGAATACACTACTACTCCTGGTAGAGATGTTGGTGACTTCTCATTCGTTATCGTTAACGATGTAATTAGTCCACAAACACAACTTAGAAGTTATGAAAAATTCTTAGTTGAAGCACGTGTATGGCTTCAAAATCTTTCCTCCAACCCTGCTTCATGGTTTGGCTTAGATTATGCAGATACAGTCATTGAACGTGTACCATTGATTCTAGGAAATCAAAGAAGACAACATATTACTCGCATCCCTCCTAAGAAATTTGAAGATATTAAAAAGAAGCTTCAAGCCGAAGGAGAACTAAAAGAGTAACACAAGTTAATAGCTAACAAAAAGGCATCCCTGTCGGGATGCCTTTTTAGTGTTCAAATATAAAAATTTTTAAGAGGATTTCTAACTATGTTTAACTAATTTAATTCCTTAATAATACCTTCCAAGGTCTTCTTAGCTTCTTCTTGAATTGGTTGAGTAGGGTGTTCTTCATCATACTTATTCAACCAGTCTAACCGATCTTGCATTCTCTTAGCCAAAGTCTTTTGATATTCAGGGTCATCTAAGTGAACTTCATATCCTTCAATTGGCAAGTAAGATACACCCTTGAAGTTACCAAATTGCTTCCAGTCACTGTCTTTGATAGTGTCGTTAGCAAGATCTTCAACTAGCTTCTTAGTTACTTCCTTTGGAATATCCTTACCCATGAATGCATCAGTATTCAGAATGTAACAAGAAGCTCCACGCTTAGTAAATAATTCCTTAAAGTCTGAGTAGTCACCAGATACTGGGTAAGCACGGAATGGATCCGCAAATGGTTCAATTACCAAAGTATTCATATCAAAGCCCTTTGGTAAGTTTTCAGCACTAGTTCTCTTAGTTGCTAAAGTAAGTCCCATGGTAGTTGCTAGAACTGGATCATCAACCTTTAAGATTGGTGGCAAAGAACCATCCTTCATAATCCAGAATAAGGCAGTGATTGGTGCATTTTCATAGTCAACTCTATGTGGTGAAGTATAACGTGTCTTAATAACACGACCATTATTATTCCGAAGATCTTCAGTTACAATAACTTTTTTACCATCTTCATCTTGAGTAACTGCACAGTTCATAATTGTAGTGTAGTACTTAGTCTCATGGTGTCCTGCTGGATAGTCATGCGTCTTATCAAAGTATGAAGGCTCTAATGCTACTGAAGATCCATCTTCACGAGAAATAATGAATGCATCGTCGTGCAAAACAGTGATATCATATTTACCATCATACATTTCATGAGTCAAAGTAGATTTACCTGAACCAGATAAGCCGTAGAAAGCAAATACTTTATCATCCTTATCCTTAAAGTGGAATGACTTTTCACCACCGTGACAAGCAGTATAACCGTTTCTGTGAGCCATAGCCCAAGCAAGAGTTAAAGTACCCTTCTTTAATTCACCGAAGTAGCGTAAGCCAAAGACTGCAGCACAGTTATGGGGAGCATCAAAGACACCAAAGCCTTTTGGATAGTCTTCATCTTGTGTATTTGGATCAAAGTAGAAGTAAATATCTCCTTCATCATATAATTTCGACTTCTTATAGATCTTTTCAGCTTCTTCATCAAAGAATTGGAAGTTCAAGATATAGGAGAGCAAGTTAAAGGCTTGATCTTCTGGCATCATAATATGTGCTTTAACAGTAAAGCTTGGATCTAATCCTACTAAAACTGTTGCTTTTAAGAATTTTTGATCATGGCCCTTATAAATATCTTCACGTAAATTTCCTGCTAATGCTTCAGGATCCTCTTTTGGATCATCTACAAAGTGACGTGCACTTGCTGTTCTACCCAAGATTTTACCGTGATTATAAACTAATTGCTTTGCACCCTGTGGTAAACCGAGTTCTTTAGTATGTAAAATTGGTAGGTCAGTTTCGATAACACCAGATTGTTTCTTAGCTAAATTATAAGCTTCAGCAACACTAGTTACTTCGTGTACATTGTTACCATAAAAGGCAGATTCAATAGTAGAACGAACCCGACTAAATTTTTTGTTAGCTTTTCTTAACTCATCATGAGAATAACGTTCTTGTGTACTCAACTTTTTTCCTCCTCTGAAACCATAGAAAGCGGTTTCAATTCTTACAGTTAAATGATAACATAACGAGCTTTCTATAGCCATGTATTAATTGAAAAATAAATTGATATTAATCGTAAATAACCCATACAAACAAAAAGCAGTTTCCTAATAAATTGAACTTATTAAGGAACTGCTTTTGTATATGAATTAAATATCTTTTAATTGTCTTTATTATTTATAAACTTTTTCCATAGTGAAAATACAATAACTAAAAGCCAAGAAATTAATGAAATTACACTTATCACATAGAACCAGCTCGGCACTGCAAAGTGTAGAATAGCGCGATTTAATCCAGCTTTTTGATCAACAATTGGATTTCCAATTACATTTTTAGCGCCGGAGAATTTCTTACTATTCACTGTTAGTTCACTTTGCGTGTAAAGCACAACAGGTAAAACTATTTTATTATCTTTATTAGCCTTCCAAGATAATACTAAATCACCATTTTTAGTAACTCGGTGATCAAATTTTTGGTATCGCTCAACAACATTAACTTTATATAGATAAGCTGCATTTTGGTCAATCGACTTATCTTTCGTTGGTAAATAGTCTGGTAAATAATGCCACTTCAACATTTCTAGCATCTTGTCACTGGTTGATTGTTTAGCGACAACTTGAACTTGTGCATCTTTTTGACAAGCAACTGTGAAAATGTAGTTGGTAATTATATTTGGCACAGCTGCTTCTAAAAGTAAAATTGTTACCAAGCTAATGCCAACTGCTTTTGGCTTAACTCCCTCTTTTAGTAAGTAGTTAACCGTTAAAGCCATCCCTAGTAAAATCAATGGATATGCCACAACTGTTAATCTAAATGGAAATTGAAAGTAGGATTTTAAGCTTGGGAAAACTCCTTGAACTAGTCCCCATGGAAAAACAAATGAAGATAAGCCTAATAAGACCGTACCCCAAATGGTTACAAAAGTATTTAGCTTATCTCGTTTATAGTGCATGACAACATAGATAAATTGCGCAATAATCAATAGGACAAAAATTGGCAAAATATAAGCAAATGCTGTTCCATATTCGTTGTGCCAAAGCATATGTGGTCGCAATCCGCCACGCGATAAATCAAATTCAGTAGTTGCAGAAAGGTGATTTGTAGGCATTAAAACTAAAAATGCACCAATTACATTTGCTGATAAGACAACGGTTCCTAAAACTGCCTTAATAAAGGGTATCCAAACTTTTTTAGAATTATTGTTAATAATTAAAGAGTAGATAAAGAATGGAATTAGTAACAAGACTGCCATTAAGGTACTTAAGACATGGACTTGGATAAGCAGACTCATCACAATCATTAACTGAATCCAGTTAATTGGTTGTTTTTTATTGCTAATCATGCGAACGCCGCATAAAACAACTAGCGGCATTAGAGCCTGTCCCCACCCATTAAAAGAACTACGATTGATAAAAGCTGGAATCATCCCAATGTTAATATAGATAATTCCCATTACAGTAGCTAAGTGCTTATTAATACCTACCTGCTTTAGGAGGTAATACATACTGCCAGCACCCAACAAAGAAATTAGATAGGCTAAGATAACTTGATAGTTAAACCAATTACCAGCAATAATAACTAAAATCCCGTTAAAGTAGGCGAAAAGTGGCCCATAAATGGCATTAATAATTCTTCCGCTCTGCTGAAAAGTAAAATTTGTTTGGAAAATGCTAAAGATTCCACTTTTAAGCTGCATCCCTGCATCATAAAAGCGACTATAGTGAAATAAGGTATCAGCAGTGTCATCACTAGCTAAGATAGTGTGTGAGATTAGCTGCGGTGAAATGACTATGGTTGTAGCCAAGATGATTAATAAATATGGCCAGATGAATTGGAAAAATTTATTAGTTTTTATTTTTTCTAACATTTTTAACCTTTTCTAATTAAGAATATTGTCTTAAGTGATAAGAATACCAATTCATAATATTATTAATAATTTCTTTTTGCAAACAATGAAAAAAGAACCAAACAGCTTTCGCCATTTGATTCTAAAATTAGTTTTTATTTTTTTACCAAATCACAACACGTTTTTCTGGATCTAACCACATACCATCCTCTGGCTTAACATCAAATGCCCTGTAGAACTCTTCTTGGCATTGTGATTGAACGTTAGCTCTTTCAGGACCAGGAGCATGAACATCAACTGAAACTTGTGTCTTAATTGATTCAGGAAGTTGCTTGTTTGCCCAAACACGAGCAAAGTTTTCAAATACTTCCTTCATGTTTCCATTTTCACCCTTATTAGCTTCAACAGCAGCAGTCAAACCACCTTGGTCAGCAATATTTTCAGAAACAATCTGCTTACCATTCAAGGTAACTGGACCATATTCAATACCGTTAAATAAGTCAATTTCGGCTTGAGTACGTTTCTTAAATTCCTCAAAGTCTTCGTCTGTCCACCAGTTCTTTAAGTTACCAAATTCATCAAATTTAGCACCGTTGTTATCAAAGGCGTGAGAAATTTCGTGTGCAATAACAACACCAATACCACCGTAGTTTAAGCTACGAGATTGTTTCAAGTCATAGAATGGCTTTTGCAAAATTGCGGCTGGGAAGGTAATATCATTTCTCTGTGGATCGTAACATGCATTTACTAAGTTACCAGGCATGAGCCATACAGTTCGATCAACCGGTTGAGTTAATTTTTCAAGATTATACTTAACTGATTCTACAGCAGCTGCACTTTCATTAGAGTAAAGGCTACCGCCTTCTGCTTCAGGGACAACTTGAAGACGATCATAGATTTCTTCAATCTTTTCTGGATAACCAATCTTCAAAATTAAAGCCCGTAACTTAACAATTGCTTTTTTCTTGGTATCTTCAGATAGCCAATCATTTTCAGAGATACGTTTTTCATAAACGTCAATCATCTTATGAATCATATCTTCTACGTCAGCCTTAGCTTCAGCGCCAAAGTAAGTTTGACCGTAGTAAACACCAACTACTTCGCTAAACATACCATTAGCTAAACGATAAGCTTGCTTAGTACCAGAAGATAATTCTGGTTGACCTGATAAAGCTTGACTAAATGGAAAAGCAGCTTCACGGAAGTCTTGAGAAAGATATGCAGCTACACCATTAATAAACTTAACAACCATCCAGCCTTTAATTTCATCAAAATTATCTTCGTTGATTAATTCCTCAACATGATCTAAGAATCTTGGTTCAGTGACAATAATTTTCTCAGGCTTTTGAGCAAATAAATTACTTAAGAAGTTGTCAATCTTAAAGCTATCAAACTTATCTTCAAATTCAGATAAAGGCATTGGATTGTACATTGCTGGGTAATCTGCCCATTCTTCAGTTGACTTAAGAACCTTAGAAAGTTTCTTATCAAACTTCTTAGCATCTTCTACATACTTCTTAGCATCTTCTTCACTTACACCAGCCATCTTAAGTAAGTTTTCAGATTGATCTTGTAATACTTTCAATAAATCAGCTGCTGCAGGATTGTCATAAGTAGTAGTATCAGGCAAGAATAAACCAGGTCCGCCAAAGTACACAACATGAACTTTAGTATCCTTCATGTCAGCATCAACTGACACACTGATTGGTAAGTCAAAAGCATTCTTGTAAAAATCAGCTGCTCTTAAGTTAAGGTCAGTTAAATTACGTAAACTAGTGATTTCTTCAAGGTCAGCTTTAATTGGCTTTGCCCCATCTTCATTTCTCTTATCAAAGTTATTAGCAATTTTGTAAAGTTCAACTGCTTTTTCAAAATTAGGAACATTTGGCAATTTCTTTTTACCATCTGCAAAATCCGCAAAATCTTGCATTAAGCTCTTTTCAATGTTCAAATCAATGCCATCAAAAGAACTAATTCTTGAACGGTCTGAAGGAATTTTTGCTTTTTCAATCCATTCAGAGTTCACTGCTAAGTAAAGATTATCTTGTGGTCTTGCATTAAGATCGGGCTTAGTAATATCACCAGCACCGCCACGTACATTGAGTAATGCCATTAATAAAATTCCTCCTTGTAATTCATAAGTAGTTATATAAATGATATCATTATTAAAATTATTAGTCTATGATTAAACATAAAATAAAACTACTATTTCTGGCAGTTTTATTTTTTAGTTGTTAGTAAATAAATTTTTAATTTCTTCTGGTGTCTGAGCTTTTTTTAGTTTTTCAATGAAATCTTGATGTGTTAACAATTTAGCCGTATTAGACAAATATTGTAAATGCTTCTTACTATCCTTTTCAGGAACCAAAAATGAAATTACAGTATCAATCTTTTGTCCATCTAAAGAATCCCACTCAATCGGGTTCTTTAGCTTTAAAATTAACATAGATGACTGTTTAATAGCTGCAGATTGTGCATGCGGGATAGCAAAGCCATCTGTCATTCCAGTAGAATTTTCTTTTTCACGAACTAAATACTTGTCATAGACAGCCTGACTACTAGTAGCCAAACCATTTTTCACTGCTAAATTAGCTAAGTATTTTAAAGCTGAGTCTTTATTTGATACATCAACATTTACTTCAATATTTTGCGTTTCCAAAATATCATTTGGATTATAGTCTGTAACAGCCTTATCTTTTTCTACAGTTTTAGGCTTTTCGATATTTTCTTCTTTACCAAATACATCTAGATCATGGCCATCTTCAAATTCTGGCTCTCTTTTTGCAAATCTACCAGCAATCAAAGCTAATAAGATTCCTGAAATGAATGAACCAATTACGATCCATAATACCCATAAAAATGGTTTGTTAACTAATGGCAAAATAATAAATCCACCATGAGGGGCTGGAACTTGAATTTTAGAGATATAAGTCAAAGCTGCCGCAATTGATGATCCAACCATAAATGCAGGAATATTCCATAAAGGATGCTTTGCAGCAAATGGAATAGCACCCTCCGTAATATGGGTTGATCCTAGTAGAAAATTAACATAACCAGCTGTACGTTCATTCTTGGAATATGCCTTCTTATTTAATAAAACTGCAAAGCCAGTTGCTAAAGGTGGAGCAATACATGCAGCAGATACACCGGCCATAAAGTAGTAGTTACCTTGTGCTAGTAAGGCTGTACCTGTTACATAAGCAGCCTTATTAATTGGTCCACCAAAGTCAGATGCACACATTACACCAATAATAATACCTAGAAGAATCGGACTAGAATTTTCAAATCCCTTTAACCAGGACATCATACCCGTATTAATTGCTTTAATTGGTCCATTTAACCAAAACATAATTGCACCAGTAATGAATACACCTAAAACTGGAAGTAAAAAAATTGACTTTAGTCCTCTAAATTCTTTATCAGGAAGTGGTTTTAACAATCTCTGAAGTAAGAGAACTACAATTGCTGCTAGATAACCACCAATAATAGCTCCTAAGAAACCACCGCCGCCAACACTTGTAATCATCCCAGCCGCAAAACCAACGACTAGGCCTGATCTTTTAGCTAACGCTTCAGCAATAAAAGCACCTAAAACTGGGACCATCAAGCCCATTGTTGTACTACCAATTGTATTTAACATATAAGCAAATTGATTATACTGACTGCTCTTAGGATCAGCAGAATAAATTCCCCAGAAAAATGAGACAGCAATTAGCACACCACCTGCTACAACAAAAGGTAACATGTGGGAAACACCATTCATTAAAGATGTGTAAATTTTAGTTCCTAAATTTTCAGCGCTATTTCCAGCTGTAGAAGATTTTTTAGCTGATTGTCCAGGTTTGTAAATAGGTGTATCGGGATTTAGTGCTTCCTTAATTAGTGTCTCTGGTTCTTTTATTCCTTTGGCAACGGGTACAATTACCACTCTTTTACCAGCAAAACGGTCTGGATCAACATCTACATCTGAAGCAATCACTACGCCCTTAGCATTATTTATTTCTTCTGGTGAAAGTTCATGCTCAACACCAGTTTGACCATGGGTTTCAATTTTAATTGAATACCCTAATTTTTCAGCAGCTTTCTCTAATGCTTCTTCAGCCATAAAAGTATGTGCTACACCAGTTGCACACCCAGTTGCTCCGACTAAATCATATTGAGTCATCTTTTTCATCCCTTCTATTACTTAACTTCACTTACGTGAATCTCATTTAAATATTTTTCTAGTTCAAAATCTGTTAGTCCCATGCGACTCGCAGTATCACTACCAGCAGCTATTGCCAATTTCAATGCCTCTATCGTGTTACATCCCAATTCTTTTTTTCCAATAAATGTACCGAGCATGGTATCTCCAGCTCCAGCTGTGTTGATGACTGAAATTTTAGGAGCATTACCAAAATAAGCATGATTCTTATCAATTAAGGCCGCTCCCGAATCTCCAAGAGAGACTAAAACATTTTTACAACCGGCATCAATCAGCTTTCTAGCTAGTTTAATAATTTTTTCTTGATCCAATTTTTCATTTAAATCAAAAAAACTAGCTAATTCTTGATCATTTGGTTTTAGTAAATAAGGATGATAAGGCAAAGTATCTAAAACTGACTTAGAACTAGAGTCAATTACTAGTTTTACTTTTTTATCAGCCATAACTTTGGCAATTTTAACTAAGTAGTCTTGGTTAATCCCTCTAGAAAAACTTCCTGAAATAATTAAAGTATCGCTTTCTTTTAGCGTTGTCCTTAAATACTTTAAAAATTGCTCTTGAACTTTTTCACTTACTTCTGGACCAGGATTTACTTCTTTATATTCTCGATTTTGATCTATTACCCGAGTAAAGACATTAATTCTAGTCGGTTCCTCAACCTTAAGAAAATTATTGCTGATGCCTTTTTCTGTTAAACTTGCTGTAATGTAATCAAGTGTAAAGCCGCCTCCGATTCCGGTCGCCACATTTTCTATACCCATTTTTTTCAAAATAAATGATACATTTACACCCTTACCATTAGGTTGAAGCTCAAAGTTCTCAGTTCTATTAACAATATTTGGCTCTAATTTTTTAGTAATAATTACCAAATCAATTGCTGGATTAAGTGTTATTGTATAAATCATGAGCTTTTCTCCTTTTCTTACCGCTTACATTATTAGTATACTTAGATAAGAAGGTAAGGTTTTTCTAAAATGAAAGCGTTTTATTAAATAAGTTGTAAAGTTTTACAGAGAGGGTACATACATGCAAAATAATGATCTTAGTAATGCAGAACTCCATTTGTGGGAAACAGTTCAAAAAAATCCACAAAAAATTGCAAAAATGTCGATTGTTAAATTAAGTCAATTTGCTCATGTTTCAACTGCTACAATCGTCAGGACTATGCAAAAAATGGGCTATAGCGGCTATACATCTTACCGAGAGTCACTAAAATTGCAGGACCTTTCTAATAGTAATTTTGATGTCTTAAATGATGCAGACGATAAAATTAAGAGTGTGATTACCAAAAATGAAATTGAAATGAACAATACTCTCCATAATCTTAGCTACAGTAACATTGAAGATAGTATTTCAATGACTAAACAGGCAAAGGTGGTCTATATTTTCGCACGTGGTCTATCGGAATCAATTGGACAAGAAATTATGGTTAAACTGCAATTAACAGGTAAGTATGTTGAATTTCATTCGGATCCAAATATTATTAAGACGTCGTCTAAAAGAATTAAAGAAGATGCATTGGTTATTTTTATTAGCTTAAATGGTAATACTCCCGAATTAGTTGAAGCTGCACAAAATTTATCACGTCATGATGTTCCTACTATTACCTTTACCACTAATCCTAATGGACAACTTGCTTCGCTTTCGACATTGACTTTTATGGGCTACATGTCAAAAACCAATTATTTTCCTGATTATGAGGTACGCTCTAGATTACCCTTACAAATCATGACACGTATTTTTTCAGATGCATATTCAGTTAGAACCGGTTTTGCTAGACAATAAAAAAGAGTTGATAATCTTCGTTTTTCGACGTTGATCTATCAACTCTTTTTCTATCGATATATAATTTTATAAATTAATTATTCTTTTTCTTACGGTTAATGCCAAGGTAACTAACCAAAGTAGTACCTGCGACTGCTAATCCAGAAAGAGCTGCAATTAGCTCATTCTTTGCACCAGTTTGTGGCAATTTATTAGTAGTTACATTACCAGTTACAGCAACTACATGGGCTTTATCAGCTTTAACCCAGCGGTTTGCACTAACTTTATAGTAAGTAGTACCGTTAACTTTCTTTTCTCCAAAGGTCTTAACTGGAGTATTTGAACCGGTTAAGACAACGGATACGGCTGAACTATCACTATTATCAACAATCTTAACAGTAGATGATTTTTCTTCAGACTTATTGTCAGTCTTAAGATCAGACTTAACATTTCCTTCTACAGTATCAGAATCCTTTACATCTGGCTCAGGAGTAGTTGTAGTAGTTTCAGATGAATTAGTTGTTGATGCTTTACCATTTGAATCCGTCTTCTCTGTTGGCTTTACAGTGCTACCTTCATCAGCTTTATCTGAAGGTTTTACAACATGACTGGTATCAGGTTTGTTGGTTGGTTTTACAGGATTTTCAGCATTAGAAGTTTCTTTATGACTGTTTTCAGTTTCTTTCTTATTAAATGCGTCTAATCTTGCCTTAGCATCTTTAAGCTTACTTTGTTCAGCAGCTAATTCTGCTTCTGCCTTCTTAAGTTCTTCTGATGCATTTGTAACTTGTGCATCAGCTTTAGATTTAGATTCCTTCAAAGTATCTAAGATTAATTGTTGAGCTTTAACTGCCTTATTAGCAGCAGTTGCGTCATCATTAGCCTTATTCAAAGCTGTTTGAGCAGCGGAAAGATTTGATTGAGCATTTTCTAAATTGTTCAAAGTTTGATTCAATGAATCTAAAGCAGCTTGGACACTCTTTAAATTATTATCTTTAGCTTGAACATCATTTTGGGCTGCATCTACCTTGGCTTGACTTGCCTTAACAGCAGCAGTAGCTTCAGATAAAACATTTTGGGCTTGAGCTACAGTTTCTGCTACCCTAGCTTGGGCAGCTTGTGTATCTGAAATTGCCTTATTGATCTTAGTAGAACCATTGTTTAATTCTGCTAGGTTAGCTTGTAGACTCTGAACGTTATTTTGTGCTGATTTAACTTCATTTTGTGCTACAACTAGGTTTTGATTTGCAGTTACTACGTTAGCTTTAAGGATATTAATCTTATCTTCTTGCTTAACATCTTTCAAGTAGGATTGAACTAAGTTTTGGTAACTATTAAAATCTATTCCATTGATTGGATTAAATATAATTTCATCCATACTATCTGCATTATTCATCATTGGTTGAATTTCATATTCATTTCCAGCCAATCCAACGTAGTTAGCATCTGGCTTAATCATGGATGCATAGTGTCCAATATATACTGGTTTATCGTTCCAAAAATCAACATCTTTTTCCCACTCATCTTGAGTTAGAGGATGGGTACTTTCAAAACTATAAGCAGCTGCATCTGGATGACCTTCAATATATTTATCAATATCGTCTTTTTCACTCATCCAATTGTCAATTGGATTAACCTCTCCAGCTGATATATCTTCTTCATCGCTATAAAATGGACCATACTTACTAGTTAATAAACTAGGATGATTAAATTCATCAGAGTAATGTTGAAAATCAGAGCTAAGCATGGCAATAGCCACAGCTGTCAAAGAAATTGATGGATGGCGTAATCCATACTTATCGCGATATGTCATCCAGTGTTGATAGTATCCAAGAGCCTTTTCTATATTACTTAATGAAGTTGAGTCGTTTTCTTGACCTAATTTAACAGCTTCCTTAGCCCATTCTACAGTAATATTCTGGTAAGCATTTGGTTGACCAGTGATGATATTATATGCAGTTTGAGCATCTTCTCTTAAACTTTCAGAATTATCTTTATTGTAAGCAATTGCCTTAAAGAATCCAGCTGCTCCGCTTGCTTGATCTTGTAAGTCTTTCAAAGCCTTTTGAGCATCGGCCAATGCTTTTTGCTTAGCATTAACATTGTTTTGAGCATCTACTAGAGCCTTGTTTGCCATTGCAAGATTATTATTAACAGTGGCTATCGTTTGATTATTTTCAGCTAAAGAAGCTTGATTCTTAGACAAAACTGATTCGTTATTTGCATTTGTTTTCTTAATTTCTTTTAATGCGTTTTGAACGTTTTGAACATTTTGTTTTGCTTCATCTAATCCACTGTTTTTAACAGCAGCTTCAGCGCTAGCAACATTATTATCAGCAGTTTTCTTTGCAGCTTCTTTACTGTTAACTAAATTTTGAGCATCAGCTTGTTTTTGCTTAGCAGTCGCCAATTGACTTTGTGCTGTACTTAAATCTGCATTGGCATCACTGACATTTTGCTTAGCAGCTTGAATTGCATTTTGCTGTGCAGCAATATTCTTTTGAGTATTTTGAATATTTTCAGAAGTTGCTTGCTTTGCTACTGCACTTGCACTATCTAACTTATCTTGTGCTTGCTTTGCAATAGCTTGCTTATCAGCTAGATTCTTTTGGCTATCATTTACCTTAGCTTGTTGAGCATCACAAGCATCGTTTGGTGCTTTTGACTGTGCTTGTGCGTCAGTTAATGCGCTCTTTTTACTATCTACGCTTGCTTGAGCATTATTAACCGAGTTTTTTGCTTGGTTAACAGCATCTTGTAATTTTTCTTTATCTAATTTAGCAACTGTAACAGTGTTATTTTTATCAACTGTAGCAGCTTGAACTTTACTATTATTAGTACTTGCTAAAAGAGTAGCTGTTAATGCAGCAACAGCCAAACTTGTATATTTTAATCCCTTCATTTTTTCCTCCAAATTAACAATTTCTTTTTTATTTTATTGCGTTAAATACTTTTTTCAAGTTACGTCTAAACTTATGCATACACAAAAAAACAAGGCCAATTCTGGCCTTGTTTTTCGATAGTTAATTCAATTATTATTCTTCAATTTCTAACTTATCTTTCCATGATTTGGCACCTTTAAGGGCATCATTCAAGTTTTCGATATTTTTCTTTCCTTCAGTTGAAAGCCATTCCCTACCTTGCTTTTCTCCTTCGGCAGCAAATGGCTTAATTGCTGGCTTCCACGTTGCACGCCCGCAAAGAACACCATTAAAGTTAGCACCAGCTTCTTCCGCCATCTTAATTTCTGCAATGAATTCTTCTGAAGTTACACCAGCTGATAAAAAGATATATGGCAAATCAGTTAAATCTGATTGTTTCTTCAATAATTTCTTTGCTTCTTCTTGAGTATAAACAACATTGTTGTCGCCATTATATCCTTCTACAAACTTAATATTAAATGGCATCTCAACTTTAAGAACTGTTACATCATATTGAGGCTTAGAAAATTCTTCCATAGTTTTGAAGACTTTTTCAGGCTTTACCTTTGCATACTCTTCACCTTTAGCATCATCAATTTTCCCATCATAAGTTAATAATTCAAGGAAAAATGGCAATCCATTTACTTTAGTCTCAGCTCCTACTCTTTCAACAAAAGCCTTCTTTTTATCGTTAATTTCATCACTTTCGTCTGGATCGTAGTAAAGTAAGAACTTAACTGCATCGGCACCATCATTTTTAATTCTTAATGCTGATTGATCGGCAATTAAATCACACATTCTACCTGGTTCAGTAGTGTCATAACCAGTCTTTTCATAAGATAGTAATAAACCACAATTCTTATCTCTAACCTTAGTTGCTGGAAGACCATATTCCGGATCTGTCAAAATGGCAGAAGCATATGGAGTCAACTCACTAGAAACAGCTTCCTTAAAATCAACAATTGTTGTTTCATCAGCAGGCTTATTTGCTGCCTCAGCTAACATTCGTTTTAATGATCCTCTTTGGTCAATTGCTAATGCGCTGATTACTCCAGCCTCATTAGATAAATTATCCATATGTTTTGCAACTTCAGGTGAAATCTTTCTCATCGTGTATCTCCTTTTCATTTACCGCACATTTATATTATAAGATGGCGCTTTCATAAAAAGAAGAGATCGCTTTCATTCTGTAAAGCTTTTCACTTAATAAGAAAAATCATGTAAAAGTTTACCTAAATATTTTCAACTTTCCTTTTAATCTCGTATGAAGGGGAACAATAATTGCCAGCATCATAAAAATCCCAACTGCAGCAACAATAAAGAAATTGATATAGCCAAACTTATCAATAACTAAGCCTCCAAATAAAGGTCCAAAGGCCCTTCCAACAGCCGACGTTGAAATTGTTAAACCTTGATATTTACCTTTACTATCGACCGGAGATAAGTCATTGACATAGGCAGGCATTGCCGGCATAGCAGTTGATTCACCGAGAGTTAAAGTAACCATTGAAAATACAAAGTGAGCATAGTCTTTTGCAAAAATTAGAGTTACAAAAGAAATAGCAAACATAGTAACTCCAAATACTACTTGATGAAACAAGTTCTTAAATGTGTTAGGAAAACGACTTAAAAATGCTTGAACAATCACAATAATGCTGGCATTAATCGTCCACAGTAAACTATATAAATGAAAAGGAATTCCCAAAGAAACCATATAAACTGAAAGGTTAGATTCCCAATTCATATACATCAACCAAATTACAGCTAAGGTAGTGAAAAAGCCAATAGTCAGCTTTAGATTGGCAGCAGGCATCGGAGTTGCCTTATTTTTACTATCTTTATTTTGCTGAGCTTTTCTTTCTAAATGAAACTTAATAATCGGTCGATAATTAATGACTGCATTTATACTTACAATCACAAAAAGACTGGCCGCAATTACAAATAAAATTGTAACTGAATAATCATAGATATAACCTACAATTAATGTCCCTAATACCACACCAAGATTTTGTGCAAAATAAATTGTATTAAAGACATATCGACCGGGCTTAGACTTGATGCTAGTCGCAATTGAATTAATTAACGCACCGTTCCAGCCGCCCAGGAGACCAGTCAAAGTCATCCAAACCCAATAAATTGGCCAAGTATGATTAGCAGCCATCCCAAATAGTACTAAGGCATCTAAGCCAGCGCCGGCAATAATTAAATAGTATGGATTGAAATGATCATATGCCCAGCCAGCAATAAATGAACCAAGCATATTAGCTAAACAATTAAACAAAAGTACTATTCCAATCATAGCCAAAGAGACATGGAGTCTTTTATTCAAATAAACTGAAGTTAGTGGCCAAATAAAACTGGCTCCAATCCAGGTAAATAACTCACCTAAAAGAAGCCAATGTAACTTTATCTCATCATCCGGTTGGATATTTCCCTTACTATGCAACTTTCTCACCCTTTTCTTCTATATTCTTACATTCAGTCTAGCAATTAATGAACATTTTTGCACGATAGTAAAAAGACTCTGCCTAAAGGTAGAGTCTTCTAATTATTTCTTTTCTGTCTTCCAATTTCTAATATCAGTAACATCCTGAGCAACTTCTAAACAGCCTAAATATTTATTGTCTTTTCTCACAGCAAAATACTGTAAGTATAAGTACCGTCCCATATGTCTTGGCTTAAACCAAAACTCATACTTATCTTTTTTCCCCTGATGAAAATCATCAAAAATCTTTTTAACTCGTGGTACGCTCTCAGGTAAATGACAAGAATAAACACTATTACCAAGCGCATTTTTAGAATGAGGAAAAATATTGGCACCTCCGCCAAAATAAGCTACTTTATCATTTTCATCAATAAAAGTTAACGCAAAAGGCAATAAGTCCAAAATTGCAGATAATTGTTCTAAATTTAAGCTCCCTTCTGCAAAATTTAGTGCTAAACTACTTAATTTATCGATAGAAATAGGCCCATCACTTTTCGGCTTTTCCTTAGGTTTCCAATTCATTGGTTTTTGAATCAAAGTATAGTCAATCTGCTCTTCCTCATTTTTTACATTACCCCAGTCTTCTTCACTAGCAACTTCATCAATCATTGGCAACATGATTTCTTCTTCCTTAAAAATCATTTCAAGAACTTCATGTGCCGTCTCTTTTATTGCCTTAGACACTTCAGCCTTATTAATATCTTTTTGACTAATAAGTAAATTAGCTTGACCGATAAGTTTTCTAATTTTATCATCAACGCCCCACATAACTTTCGGTGGTGCAGTAATTCCATATTTAGTCATAATGGGAAACATGGAAGTTTCTTTACGAGCATAATGATAATGAATTTTGGCTAGGTCTTTTAATTCCTGTCTTAACTTTGAGAGTACACCCTTATCTCCCTTTTCCCACTTAGCAAGGTCTGGTAATAAGGCGTCATTTACCAAGGACTTAAGAACCATATTCTCTAACTTGAATGTATGAACAGGATGACCTGGTTTTTCAAACTCAGAATTCTCCTTATTTTCCTTAATATTACCCTTAAAAACATCGGCATGAACATTGCATAAATATTGAATTTTTCTTGGATCAAGACCTTGTGCAATTAATTCTCTTTCTGCCGCAGTAATTTCGGCTACATCAACTTGATCAAAGGCAGCTTGAAACATTTTTTTTGCTTCCTCAAGCTCTCCACCGTCTTGAATAAAATTTAAAATTTTTAAAATAGCTTGTTGTCGTTCTTTATCTAGTTCTTTCATTAATCAATCACCTTGTAGCCTTTATCCTCGAACGCCTGCTTTACTTTATCTAAGTCAATCTTCATAGCCTGCGCACCAAGTGGAATTGTCATTACTCTTCCTACAGTAGATAACAAACCTGGGATTTTAATTCTTGTAAAGCCGCAGTCATACATAATTTGAATAAAATCTGGATATTCTTCAGCCAGCTTTTTTATTGGAACAGAAAAATCAATTATCTTTTCTTTTTCCTCTGTCTCTTCAATTTCATTTTCTTGGTCAAGTGCTTGCTCATTATCAAGCATCCCTAATTGTTTCTTAGCAGCTACTGTCATACGCTCTGGATTCCAAACTGGATACCAAACTAACTTTATATCACACTTATTTATTTCTGGCACAGATAAAACTGCTTTTTCAATTGCGTTTTGTAGATATGTAGATAAGGGACATCCCACAATAGTTAGGGTCATCTTGATTGTTGCATGATCTCCCTCAATATCGATTCCATAAATCAAGCCTAAATTGACTACATCAATCAACAACTCTGGATCTTCGATACTTTGAAGAGCAGTCATAATTTTATCTACTAATTTCAAATTCTTTTCTTGCATCTTTTCACCTAAAAAAATAAGAGAAACTCTCTTGTTTCCCTTATTCTATCAAATTTATCTAACCAGTTTATCCCAAATAACAACCTTATTAGCCTTGATTGATTTTTGAACATCAATAATTCGCTGGTTACTTGACCCACGAAATTGTAGTGTCAGATCTTTCAAGTCATCCATGAAACGTCCATCAACTAAAATATCAATCTTTGAAAGCATTTCTTTCTTATCAGGAGTTTCTTTTTGAAGCTCATCCCAGGTATAGCCTGACCAAGACCAAATATCTTTACTATGTCCAAATTCCTTACGCACACGATTAATTAATTTCAAGCATACCCAAGTATTTAAAAAAGGTTCACCGCCTAATAAAGTTAATCCCTGCACATAGGATTGAGACATATCTTCAATAATTTTATCTTCCAATTTTTGAGTATAAGGACGTCCATAATTAAAATTCTGGGCTGCTAAATTGTAACAACCGGGACAGTCAAACAAGCATCCACTCACATATAAGCTGCATCTAACCCCTTCACCATCAACAAAATTAAATGGCTTATAGTCAGCAATTTTATGCTTAGAGTATTCTTCTGACTTCCATTCTTGGGGCTTAGGATTCTTCGGTTTTCTATGTTGTTGTTTTAATTTTTTAGCATGTTCAACTTGCGGCTTATATTGATTAGAATCAACAAAAATTGTATCTCCACCAACATTAACCTTAATTAAATTTCCTCGAACATCAGGACCTTCTTGATTATTCTTATCTTTCTCTGGCATCAGTATTCGTCATTCTTTCTAACTTCATCCTTAGCCATCTTTTCTTCCATTCCCATATTCAAGTGCTTTACACGGTGGACAATTTCTTCATGACGACCATGAACCATTGGACGTTTCAAAGGATTGCCTAGATAACCACAAGTACGCTTTACACAGTCACAAGTTTCTGGATCATGATTTCCACATTGTGGACATTCAAAGCCTTTAGCGGTTGCCTTAAATTCACCCTTAAAACCACACTTGTAGCATTGGTCAATTGGAGTGTTGGTTCCTAAGTATCCTACTTTATCATAAGCCCAGTCCCAGACAGCCTCTAGTGCCTTAGGATTTTGCTTAAGGTTTGGATATTCACAATAATGAATGAATCCACCTGCAGCATAGAATGGATATGGAGCTTCAAAAGCTAATTTTTCAAATGGAGTTGGGTGTTTTCTTACATCGTAGTGGAAAGAATTAGTGTAATATTCCTTATCAGTAATATCTTTAACCAAACCGAATTTTTTAGTATCCAAACGACAAAACCTATCAGTTAAGCTTTCACTTGGAGTTGAATATACACTGTAGTGATAGTGATTTGGATCTTCTTTTTCCCATTTAGCGCAGTAATCGTGAAGTTCTTTAACAATATTAATAGTAAATTGGTGCGCTTCCTCATTATGTTCCCAATTAGGACCATAAAAGACTGTACCAACTTCATAAAGTCCAATATAACCTAATGAAACTGTACAGCGTCCATTTTTGAAAAGATCATTTACATTATCTTCTGCATTTAGCCTTTTACCAAAAGCGCCATATTCATAAAGAATTGGAGCATTATCAGGTACAGCATCAGTACAACGTTTAGCCTTAATTTGCAAAGCTTCATGTGCTGTTTGGACTTTTTCTCTAAAAATTTGCCAGAATAAGTCTTTATCTCCTTTTGATTCCATGGCAATTCTAGGTAGGTTTAAAGTAACAACACCTAAGTTCATACGACCAGAATTTACTTCTTTACCAGTTTCTGGATCTTTCCAACCTTGTAAGAAGGAACGACAACCCATTGGAGCTTTAAATGATCCAGTAATTTTCTTAATCATGTCATAACTAACAATATCTGGATACATACGCTTAGTAGAACATTCCAAAGCTAATTCCTTGATATCATAGTTTGGATCTCCAGGATGTAAGTTAAGTCCCTTCTTTAGCGTAAAGACTAATTTAGGAAAGATAGCTGTTCTCTTATCTTTTCCTAAACCTTCAATTCTAATCTTTAAGATTGCTTTTTGGATTTCACGTTCAATCCAAGATGTTCCTAGTCCAAAACCTAAAGTAGTAAATGGAGTTTGTCCCTGACTTGAAAATAGGGTATTAATTTCATATTCAAGAGCTTGCATAGCATCATAGATATCCTTTTTTGTTCGCTTAACTGCAAAAGCCTTGATCTTTTCTTCATCGTCAAAAAATTCGCTAGCTTCTTTAATATTCTTGTGATAATTTTTTTCAGCATATGGAGCCAAAACTTCATCTACTCTGTCGGCAGAACAGCCTCCATATTGACTAGAAGCAACATTAGCAATAATTTGAGACATTTGAGCAGTGGCTGTTTCGATTGAATGAGGAGATTCAATATTTGCATTTCCAATTGTAAAGCCATGACCTAGCATTTCTTTAAAGTCAATCAAACAACAGTTAGTTAAAGGACTGAGTGGTGTGTAGTCTAAGTCATGCCAGTGAATATCGCCACGCAAGTGTGCCTTAGCAATATGTTCTGGCATCATCGTTAAACCAATTGTTTTACCAACTACACCGGCTGTTAAATCACGCTGAGTTGAAAAAACACGTGAGTCTTTATTAGCATTTTCATTAACAATTGTTGGATCATGGTGAATTAAACGTCCCAGACGGTTAGTAGTCTCAGTTTGCTTCTTAAAATTGACCTCGTCTTCTCTACGATAATCAACATAAGCATTTGCTTCATCACTAAAGCCGAGTTCGATTAATGTTTGAACAAATGCATCTGCTATTTTCTCAGTAGAAGTCTGCTTTGCACCATTTAATTTTTGAAGGATAGCAGGTAAAATATCTGCTTCATGTTCAGTCAGATGCAAGCTATCTAAAACCATTTCAATTTTGTAAAGAGCAAAAGGATAGATGCTACCGTCTCTTTTAATGGCTGTTTCTGGCAGCGTCATTTGAGTAATTGATTTAATTTGAGCATCTTGTTGTAACATGGTTATTCTCTTCTTTCACAATATCTATGGTTCTATTTTATCAGAAACTACATGATATTGTAGGTATTAACATTTTGGATCATATATATTGTATTAAGCAAAAGTCACGTCTAGCAAGAGAGAGGCTCATTTTCAAAATTTTCTATAATTAGTAAAGTAGTCAAAAAAAATACTGCTGAGAGTAAAAAATTCTCAGCAGTATTTTTCTAATTAAATTTCATTCTCATGGTTTTCTTGTTGACCATCACGAAGAGCTTGTTTTTCTAATTTTTTAGCTTCTTCTTCAAAATATTGTCCCTTATTTACTTGGTAGTACTTCTTATATCTAGCATAGTAGTTATGGAACATGTAGTGCATCAATAACCAACGTTTTAAGCTGCGATCTTTATCATAGAAGACAGTGGTACCGTAGTGACCCTCATCAATTAACTTTTCAGCTAGGCGTTTTGAACCGTTGTCGTAAGCATATTCCTTAAAGATCTTCTTTGGAACACCAAGCCACAACATATAGTTAGCACCGTCTTTATTTCCATAAACTGTTGGCTTGTCCTTTAAATTATCTTCAACATAGTCATCTACATACCACTTAGCTAAGTTATAACCATTTAAAGTTACGTAGAAACTTGAACGACCTTGACGGAGGTTGATCTCAAAGAATTTGTATTCTCCATCTCTTGGATCGTACTTAATGTCAAAGTTAGCCATACCAGTATAGTTCAATTTTTCAAGGAATGATTGAACAGTATCGTAAAGCTTTTGGCTGAAGGCTGGCAAAATTGCCATGTAATTACCGATAGATTGAGGAGTTGGGTCTTCAAGAAGTGGGTGACCTAAGCACATCATCTTAACCTTGTGATCTTTATCAACATAAGCATTAAGAACACGCATGTTAGAATCATCGCCTGGAATGAAATCTTGTAAAATCAAGTCTTCAGTATAACCATTGGTATAGATTTTACCAACGATATCTACTAATTCTTCCTCATCGTGAATAGTAAAGGCTTTTTTACGGCCTTCAAATTGACAATTCAACCATGAAACCGGATCTTCTGGCTTCAATTCAACTGGATAATCAAATGGTAAATTCAAATAATTTTCAGCCTTATAGTCATCCATAGTCACAATCTTAGTATGTGGATATGGAAGACCATACTTTTCAGCAATTTCGTAGAAACCTTCTTTAGAAATTAGCTTCTCTAGCAAGTCATAATCAATGTAAGGAACAACAAAAGTATCCTTCAACTCATCCTTATGCTTAGCCAATAATTCTGCGTATCCATCTCCACAAGCAATTAAAATAACTGGTTCTAGATGATTCTTGTATTCTTCAATCTTTTGCTTCATAACGTTCATAAAGCCTGGATCTTCTTCAAAGCCTTCATGAACTTCTACGTCAATAATTTTAGAATAGCGCGTTGCTGCTAATTGACTAGCAGCCCAAGCTTGAACCTTAATTCCATAAGCCTCGTTGAAGGAGCGAGCCATTCCGTAAACATTGATATCACTACCTAATAAAATAGGGGTAAATTTTGCTTGTACCATTTTGTATCCGTACTTCTCTCTAACTTTAATTAAACAAGTCTGCCACTTTCGATTAATTCTGCTACTTCTGGTTGAACATGTTGATACTTCTTAACAGTTTCATCATAATCAACAAAGAATAATTTATACCAAACTAAGAAAGTGTAAATAGCCCAAATTTGACGACGAGCTGAACCATCGCCCTTGTAATTATCATCAAGCAATTTAACAATCTTCTTTTGGTCAAAAATGTCATCTACAAAGTCTTCAGTAAACAATGCTCTAACTTGTTTGTAAAATCTTGGTTCCTTAAGCCATTGCTTAATTGGAGTTGGGAAACCAAGCTTAGGTCTTTGAGCCCATTCTTCTGGTAAGACCTTCTCAGATGCTTTACGAAGAGCATATTTAGTATCGTGACGGTTAACTAGATATTTAGTTGGAATTGAGTTAGCAAGTTCTGCAATCTTCTTATCAAGATATGGCACACGTAGTTCTAGAGAGTGAGCCATGGAGATCTTATCTGCTTTTTGCTCAATGTCATTAAGCATAAAGTGGTGAAGATCAATATATTGCATTTGCTTAACTTCATCAATATTTTTAACTTTCTTAAAGTCTTCTTGATAAATACCGTTAACTGTTAGATCATTCTTATATTTATCACGCAAGATGCCATTAGCATCTTTAGAAGTAAAGATAGTTGGATAGTCCATATCATAAATGACAGATTGACCAACATAAAATTCACTTGGCTCTGCCAAGTTAGTGTACATATGTACTTTACCTGGGAAGTTAGGCATCTTCTTAATCTTATGAGCTAAACGAACACGACTCTTCTTAGGTAATTTCTTCAAGCCAGCAGTAAAGACCTTAATTACATCATTATGGGTATGCATTCCATAGTTAACGTAGCCTGCAAATAATTCATCAGCACCTTCACCAGAAAGGGCAACAGTAACATGCTTTCTAGCTAATTTACACAGGTACCATAATGGAATAATAGATGGGTTAGCATCTGGTTCGTCCATGTGATATTGCATTTCTGGGAAGTCGCGCATTGCTTCATCTGCATCAACTTTATCTGCAAAGAATTTCCAACCGTGTAAGTCAGAAAGTGCCTTAGCTTTTGATGCTTCATTATATGTAGAATCATCAAAAGAAACTGAGAAGACATCTTCAGGATCAAGTAAACTAGTTAAATAAGAAGAATCGATACCTTCAGATAAAAATGCACCAACTGGTACGTCTGCATTTCTGTATAAACCAACAGTTTCTTTTAAATCTTCATTGATTTTGTCTAAGGTTTCTTCAAAACTTAAGCTATTTTCAACATACTTAGCATCCCAGTATTGATGAGTCTTCATTTTGCCATCTTTATATTCGAACCAGTGACCTGCTGGGAAGCGGTAAACACCCTTAAAGAAAGTCTCCTTTAAGTCGTTATACTGGTTCATTAAGTATGGCTTAACTGCTTCAGCATTTAATTCCTTTTTAAAGCCTGGGTAAGCTAAGAAGCTCTTCAATTCACTACCAACAATTAACTTACCATTTTGGTCTGAGTAGTACATTGGCTTAATTCCGAAGAAGTCACGAGCACCATATAAAGTCTTGGTATTGTCATCCCAAATTACAAAGGCAAACATACCACGAACTTTCTTCAATAAGCCATCCATTCCCCATTCTTCATAGCCATGAAGTAAAACTTCAGTATCAGCCTTAGTAGTAAAGGTATGACCTGCATCAATTAATTCTTTTCTTAATGGTTTAAAATTATAAATTTCCCCATTAAAAATAATTGCTCTACTTTTATCTTCATTAAAAATTGGTTGACTTCCACCACGAAGGTCAATAATTGACAAACGTCTAAAACCTAAAGCCACCTTATCATTAGTATATTTTCCATCGGAAGATGGACCACGGTGTTTAATTGTATCCATCATTCCTTGAATAGCACAGTCTTTATCCTTTAATTCAGGATCAAAAAACGCACAAATTCCACACATAAGTAACTTTCACCTCAAAATAAACAGTAGTCTTATTATAAGCTATTTACATTTCAAAAACTAAATTCGATAGAATCGTCTCTTAGAAGCAGCTCCATATCCAAATACCTGTAATAAATGCCTTTGAACATCAACATTTACTATATATCCAGCTGCTTCATTAGCATGATCCATCTGTCTATTCCAGCGCTTATTGTATTGCGTAGTAAGCGCATGGTTTGGGCCCATGAGAGCCGAGCAATTAAAAAATATATATTGTATACCGTTAATGCGATATTGGTCTTCAGTATGACGGTGTCCACATAAATATGCAACTATTTTTGCATTTTTTATCTTTGTGAAATCAAAGCTATTAGCTAGGGTAAATTCAGGAGGAACATCCCTTGAATTAAGGTAGCCTTTTTCATGTTGATTAAAGGCCACCATTAATTCATGTAGAGAACGCCCATTAAATTTCAAGGCATTTGTTCCCTTGCGAGTAATAGGATTTGCATGACTCATGAAAATAATTGTTTTACCATTTGAATTTTCAAGAATTTCGATAATTTCTTGCATCTGATCTTCACGAATCGCTAAAGCAAGTTTAGTATCGTATTTTTTCTTACCTTGCTCGTCTAGCTCATAAGGTAAATCAGATGTATTGACCGTAATGATTCTGACGTCATCTTTATCAAAATATGCAACCCCATGCTTGCGCGTAATATAGTGAATACCATCTTGCGCATACATACTTGGCCACATTATATCTTCAAATTCATTTTCCGGAAAACTAGCTCTCAGATCATGGTGCTCATCAAATTTATCATTTTCATCGTGATTACCTTTAATGACAGCAAAGTTAGTTTTTTTAGATCTAAACGTTCTAGACAAAGATATCAACTCTGCTTCGCCAACTAATCCTGGGTCGGATCCATCCATCCAATCACCTAAATGAGCCTTTAAATCTAAAACATCTTTATCTTCAAGATAATTAAACTCTTTAACATGACGAAGTCCGTTATGCCCATAAAAATCAATACTATCAGCATCTTTATAGTGCGTATCGGTTAAAACACCGATATTAACTGAGTTATAGCCATCTCGGCTATGCTTTTTCACATAATCTACTAACTGATCTAATTGATCTTCAACGATATAACGACGTCCTGTCTGTTTATTAACAAATGCAGTATAACGGTTTAGCCTTTTATCAAACTTCCGAACATAAGCTGGTGCTAGATCAGACGCATTAATCGAACGTAAAGCTTGGTGCAAGACATTGTCAGTGTCCTTATAAACAATGAGCTTATATTCTTCACCATGAGGAGTTCCTTCAGGCGCTCCAACGTTATACTCACCAACAGTCACATACTTTTGCATTCCATCGAATGGAATATTATTTTTCTTTCGCATCATCTTCCGGGTTACACCGGAAAATTTATCAATCATACCTTTGGTTTTCTTGATAATTTTCATGATACTCTTCCCCACTCATTACACAAAAAAAGGCCCTTACTTGGCCTTGGGGTTAATTATTTGCCAAAGCATTTGCGGCAAGACCCAATGATAAAACCGCATCTTTAGACAAAACCTTTTTCAAATCATTAGGAGCAATCGCTCTTACAGCGCCGATGACTTTCAAACTATATAAAAGCACATGTAAATCAGTAGCACGATCATAGCTACCATCTTGCAATGGATCCTCATGATTATAGGTTAAATTAATCTCGTCTTGATCTACATATCCATCTACGTGGTTAGTTAAAATACGATCACTTAGCTCACGCAATGGTTTATCTAAATGCAGTAAAGTTAATTTACCATCAGATTCACTATTGTAGTATTCATCTTGAGTCATATCAAAGTATTCTTCAATTGGTTTATCAAGAATATCCAAACTATTAATTTCATTATAAATTCTCTTGGTATTCAGGTCTTGTTGGCCGTTGATAATCTTTTCTTGTGATAAAGCCATATCGTCAGCCAATGTCATGGTAGTTAAATTATCCATATTGTCCTCCTTGAAATACAACTTCCATTATAACAAAAAAGTTCTTTTTTTCCTGTACTTATCCATATTATAGGTAGATATTACAAAAAACTTTATAATTTATCAAAATAAAAACATGTAGTTTAGATAAACTACATGTTTTACTAATTAATTAGACTAATTTCTTTCGAATCCAACCAGAAATCCAGTCAATAATGACAACCATGACAATAATACCAACTAAGATAACACCTACACGGTTCCATTGACGATACTGCAAAGCAATAATTAATGGATAACCAATACCACCAGCACCAACTAAACCTAGAATAGATGCTGAACGGATTGAAACGTCAAAACGGTATAAAGTGTTAGAAATTAAAGCGGGCATTAAGTTGGGCATCGTTGCAAACATAATAATGTTAAATTTAGAACCACCGGCTGCTGTAACGGCTTCATTAGCTCCTTCTTCAAGGTTTTCAATTGCTTCAGAGAACAATTTAGCAAGCATCCCCACTGAGTGGAAACCCAAAGCTAAAACACCGGCTGCCGAACCAGGTCCAACAGCTTTAATAAACATCAAAGCTAAAACAATTTCTGGGAAAGAACGTATAATTGCTAAAACAATTTTTCCAGAACGAGAAGTATACCATTTTTTATGGCGCGTGTTAGCTGCCCAAAAAGCGAAAGGTAATGAGATAACTGCGGAAATAAAAGTACCTAAGAAAGCAATACAGATTGTTTCCCACAATTGAGAAATTAAATCTTCACCGCTCCCGTTATATACATAAGACCAATCTGGATGGAAAATACCAGCTAAAATAGCACCGGCAATTTGACCAGCAGTTGCTTTTATTCCACCAAAGTTCATTCCTACAAATGACCAAATAATTAAAGCTACAGTAACAATTGCAATTACCCAGTGCTTAATTTTTTTCTTGGTATCAACTGGTTTAGGAGGTAGTTTTTTCATTGTAGTATCCATTATTTCATCAACGCCTCCCGAGATTTAGTAGAAACATAGTCGATAATAACTACGACAACGATAATAATCAAAATAATCAGACCAGTCTTAGCATAGTCAAAGACTTGTAGCGTTTGTTGCAAGTAAAGACCAATACCACCAGCACCAATATATCCAAGAACTGTTGAGGCTCTGACGTTAATTTCAAATGCATATAAAACATAAGAAATAAAGTAAGTAATAATTTGTGGCATCACAGCAAAGTGGATAATTTGAAGCTTGTTTGCACCAACAGCAGTTAAAGCTTCAATTGGACCTGGATCAATGGTTTCAATTGATTCATAAAACAATTTAACAACTACACCAAAAGTAAATACTGACAAGGCTAAAACACCGGCAACTGGTCCAATACCAACAATTGCAACAAAAATTGCACCCAAAAGTAAATCTGGAATAGTTCTAACAATGTTCATGATCACTCTTAAAATGCCAGTAACCGCCTTATTTTTAACAATATTTCTTGCAATTAAAAGTGAATATACAAATGCAATAGCTGAACCAATCACAGTTCCTAAGATAGCCATTTTAATTGTTTCAATTAAAAGCGGAACTGCTGTAGCAGCATATCCCCAGTCTGGGTGACACATTTGCACAAAAATATCGGTAAATTGGCTAAAGTTATTAAACAAAACGCTAATGTGCGTATTGGTTACATTTACCGAAAGAAAGAGACCTAAAACCATAATTACGACCCAAACAAGGTTCATAATTTTGAACTTCTTTTTAGGTAACTCAGCTAAATGCTGTTCCTTAGATTTAGGCATCTTCTTCCCCTTTCTTGCCATTTCCACCATTGTAAATATCGTCAAAGACAGCTTGAGAAGTTTCACTCATCTTACCATCGTAAACAATTTGACCTGCACGAACACCGATTACCCGATCTCCAAATTCTTTAGCAAGCTCTACGCTGTGAAGGTTAGCAACTACGGTCATCCCATATTCTTCATTAAGCATCTTCAAATCATGCATAACTCGACGTGAAGTTTGAGGATCAAGTGAAGCTGTTGGTTCATCAGCTAAAATAATTTTAGGATTTTGAGTAAGCACACGGGCAATAGCAACACGTTGTTGTTGTCCCCCAGAAAGTTGATCCGCACGAGTATAAACTTTATCTGCTAAATCAACACGCTGGAGCGCTTCGTATGCTTTTTGCTTGTCTTCCTTAGTAAATAGGTTAAAAGTTGTTTTCCAAGTTTGATAGTAACCTACTCGACCAGTTAAAACATTGCGTAAAACACTTGAACGTTTAACCAAGTTAAAGCTTTGGAAAATCATTCCAATATCACGGCGAATTTCGCGTAAGTCTTTACCCTTAGCAGAAGTAATTGACTTGCCATCAATTATGATATCTCCCTTTGAGATATCTTGTAGACGGTTAATTGAACGAAGTAGAGTAGATTTACCTGCACCAGATAGACCTACTACTACAACAAATTCTCCCTTATCAATATTTAAGTTAATATCCTTTAAACCAACTGTTCCGTTATCATAAATTTTACTAACATTTTTTAGTTGAATCATTGGCTGATTAGTAGCTGCCATTTAATTTAAAAATCTCCTTAACATTATTTAAATTGACTACAGTGCATAAAAAGATAATTGTCTTTTAGGGACAATTATCTCTTACTAAATAAGCTTTATTTAATTGACTATTTCTTGTCCTTGGCAATAATCTTGTCATATTTACGAACAATATCGAAGTTGCTGTCCTTAGACTTAGTGTAGCCTTCGTGACTATAAATTGATTCGATAATCTTCTTACCTTCTTTAGATTCACCAACTTCAATAAATGCCTTTGCAAGTTTCTTTTGGAAGGACTTAGACATATCACTTCTAACAGAAATAGTATCGTTAGGAATTGGCTTAGTGAAGTAAATTGGGACAACTTGGTCCATAATCTTAGGATTGTCCTTTTTAACAGTGTTACGAGCATCTTCAAAAACAAATGCTGCGTCAGTATCGCCATTTAATACGTTAAGAACTGCTTGGTCGTGTCCAGTAACAGTAACTAACTTACAATCCTTTGGAACGTTTAACCCTTTTTCTTCAAGTTCAGCAACTGGGAAAACATATCCTGCTGAAGAAGTTGGGTTTTGAACTGAAATACTCTTACCTTTTAAATCTTTCCAAGACTTAATCTTAGAACCCTTCTTAACAAGAATTTCGGCTCTGTAAGAGTTAACTAAGTTCTTAGTAGCTTGACCACCTGGTTGTTTTACACCGTAGCGTTGTGCTTGAAGTAAAACATTAGCTGCTCCTTGCTTGTGAGCTAATACATAACCATCTGGTGGCAAGAAACCAACATCAACCTTTTTAGATTTCATTGCTTCAACAACAGTATTGTAGTCAGTTGACATTGAAACATGAACTGGAATGCCAAGTTTCTTTGAAAGCATCTTTTCTAAAGGCTTAGCACGAGCTTCAAGCTTATTAGCAGCTTGACTAGGTACAAACTGAATAGTTAATGACTTAGGTGTATAACCATCCTTTGAACTGTTTGACTTGTTAGAACAAGCAGTTGCAACAACAGCAAGTAAAATTGCAAAAAGGCCAACCAAGACTTTTTTGAACTTTTTCATCGTTTCCTCCTAATGAAACACATTAAATGACAAATACAAAAAAAGACTCAATATGATAAGCTGACAAAAACAGCTAATCACATTGAGCCAGAAAAGTCGCTAAAAAAAGCAACGAAAGCGCCAACACCAATGAAGACTGATTCACCGAAGGAATCAGCCCAAGAACGAGCCACTGAATTTTGGTTACGATTTATAATGTTGTAATCGAAATTCGCCATTATCGTTCTTCCTTTCCCTAGTACTAACGTTCATTCTTAAGTATCATATCAAAAATATTCGTACTTGGGTACTATTATTTTAATGTAAGCGCTTGTAAATATTAATTTATTGAATTGGATCGATCCACTTTATAAAAAAAGCACTCTATCACTAATGATAGAGTGCTTTTTCATAATGTTTGTTTTTTTAAAAGTACTTTTTCTTGGGCTTTGCAACCTTGTTATTATCAAGATCAGTCTTAACAATTAACACATCGGATAAAGCATGTTGGTTAACATAAGCAGTAACACTACCCATTAACATTCTTTCAACTGCGTTCATACCAGTTGCACCCATAATAATTAAATCGTTGTGGTGATCTTTAATAAAATCAACAGCAATAATTCTCTTAGGGGAGCCATAACGAATATGGTAAGAAACATCAGTAAAATTAAAGTGTTCCTTAGCCCATTCTTTTAGACTCTTTAAATACTCTTCGGAATCCTGTGTCATTTGATAAATGGTATCTCCAGAAATCAAAGTATCCTGCATTTCCCCCATAAATTGACGAGTATCAATAACATTCAATACATCCAGATGAGCATTGTTATCAAGAGCAATCTTTACTGCTTTATCAAATGCACGCTCTGCAGTTTCAGAACCATCAACAGGAACTAAAATGTTGTCATAATCTTCTACCATAAGTAATCATCTCCGCATGGAATTTGCATCTTTACATTGTAATTTTACCATTAATTATACCAATTAATAAATTTGTTTTCTTTTTATAGATCTGCGAAAAATAAAATATCTGAGAAAAAATATGTTAAAGTAATAATACTGTATTTAAATAACTATAGTGAGGAAAAATACTAATGAGCGAAAATTATGAGACGAAATTAATCGGCATCCAAAATGGTCGCAATTTCCGCGAACTTGGAGGCTATAAGACTGTATCCGGTCAAACAATTAAATATAATAAATTGCTTAGAACTGGTAATTTAGCTGATCTTTCTTCATCAGACTTAGAATTATTGCAAAAACATGGCGTTAAGTATGACGTTGACTTTAGAACAGAAAAAGAAAAAAATGATCATCCTGATCGTGTTCCAGAAGGCGCTAAATATGTTTTTGACCCAGTTTTTAGTGATGATCTAACTAATGCATCTAAGGGGATCTTTGCTTTAGAAGAGAATGCCGAAAAAGATCCTGAATTTGGCTTTAAGCATATGTTCTTTGCCTATGAAGATATGATCAATGGACAGACTGCTCAAAAAGCTTACCGTAAATTCTTTGACCTTTTGCTTACAAATGATAAAGACAAAAATGCTCTTCTTTTCCACTGTACTGCCGGAAAAGATCGGACAGGATTTGGAGCTTTATTGATCTTATCAGCATTAGGTGTACCTTTTACTACTATCAAATATGACTATACTCTAACCAATATCACAACAAAAAGTTTTGTTGACGCCATGCTTAAGCAAGCAGCCGCTGACGGTTCTAGCAAGCGTGTATTGCAGTCTATTAAAGATATTCAGTCAGTCTATCCAGAATACTTAGACCATGCTGTACACGTTCTAAACCAGCAATACGGCGGCATCAACGAATACCTTCGTTCTACCATGAAGCTCTCAAGCAGTGATATCATGGATCTTAGGAGAATCTATCTTGAGGATTGATATAGATTATGGATATTCCAAAATATTTACAAATTGAAAATGAGCTAAAGCAAGAAATTATCTCTGGCAAATTTAAATATGGAGATAAATTTTATAGTGAAGCTCAATTAAAAGATAAGTTTAATGTTTCTTCAATTACTGTTATCCGAGCTGTGAAAGATCTCGTCAAGGCAGGATATTTAGTTCGCCATCAAGGAAAAGGCACTTTTATTTCACGATCAAGAAAAGATAAATTAGTTCGTCTTAGTGATAATGAAGTCTTCTCAAATAAACAAGAGGAAGATTCAGTTAAAGTTTTGAAACTTCAAGAAGAAAAGCAGAGCGAAATATTAAAAAAACTCGGCTTACCCAAATATGATAGTTACTACTATATTGAACGTTTACGGTTAATTGGTGACACACCATTTATGGTGCACCGTTCATTTATACCAGCTAAGTTTATTAACCGAGATTTAGCTAAAGATCCAAATAATTATCATAGTATCTATGAAGCCTTGCAAAGCGATAAGCAATTGTACCTATTTGATGAGCCTTTTACTGAAACAGACACAATTGTAAAAGCTGATAGCGACATTAGTAAGCAACTAAAAATAGCTAAAGATTATCCCGTTGTACGACAAGTCAAAAAAACTATTTTATCTACTACAGGTGAAGTAGTTGAACTAGTTATTGGCTATAAACGGTGTGATTACTTTTCACTTTCATTTTCAAGTACTGATTATCCGGAAATTTAATAATTTAATCTGGAGACAAAAAGAAGCTGCAAGGCAGCTTCTTTTTATTTTTCAATTTCAAAATTATTCTCTAAAAAATCATAAATTTCTTCATTTGAATCTGAATTAAATAATTCATTTAAATCATCAACTGAAGTTCCAGCTAGAAAGTCCATAATTTTAGCCAAAATAGTTGAATGCATATCTGGATCATTATTTAAAATCAAAAATAAGAACTTAACTTCCAATGCTTCACTTGGATTAACCATATTATTAAAAGTTGCTGAATTTCTAAGAGCAATCGGTACAATTAATTGTGCGCTAACATAGTCCCCTTCAGTATGAGGAACTGCAACATCTGGAAGTTCTCTAGATAAAGGTCTCATCGAAATCCCAGTGGGGTACTTATCTTCACGTTCAATAATATCGCCTAAAAAATCTTCTTTAACATAGCCTAAGTCATATAATTTTTGAGAAACGGTCTTGAATATCTCGTTTCGATCAGTTAAGTCTGTTACAAAGACAGCTTCTGGATCGAAAAGACTTTTTTTAGTATTCGTAGTAGGTTCCGCCTTTCCTAAGCAAAAATTTCTAGTTTCATTATATAAAACCGATTTCAAAAACACAAAAGTGGGTGTTTCTTTTGGGCAAATTTTGTTAAAGTTAGTTAATGTAAAAAATATTCCACCGATAAGAAAGAAAGGTTTTTCCATGACAAAACAAAAAACAGTTTATTTTGGTGCTGGTTGGTTTACTGAGACGCAAAACAAGGCTTACAAAGATGCAATGAGCGCTCTCAATGCTAATCCTACTATTGATTTAGAAAACAGCTATGTTCCTCTTCAAAATCAATATAAAGATATTCGTGTTGACGAACATCCCGAATACTTACATGATAAAGAATGGGCACAAGCAACTTATAATGGTGACTTAGTTGGTATTAAAACTAGTGACGTTATGCTTGGCGTTTACGTTCCTAAAGAAGAAGACGTTGGTTTAGGGATGGAATTAGGTTACGCTATGTCTCAAGGAAAGTATGTTTTACTTGTAATTCCTGATGAATTATATGGTGAATCAATCAACTTGATGAGTTGGGGCGTTGCTGACAACGTAATTAAAATGAGTGAATTAGCTACATTTGATTTCAACCGTCCAAGATACAACTTCTATGATGGTGCTGTATATTAATAAATAAAAAATCTGGTAGATGGTTTCTACCAGATTTTTCTTTTTCTAATCATTATTAGCAATTTCTTCAAAGTTAGAAGTTAAGTCATGGTTTGCAGTTGCATGAACCACGGTGTATTCTCCATTAGTTGTTTGATCAACAAGAGCTACTGGTTCTCCATGGTAAAAGCAAAAAAGATAAGTAATGTGCTGTTCAGCACTTCTCCCATTATAGTTAAAGATTGCAACTACATTATATGTGTCACTATTACTGTCTTCATCAGTAACATCTGGATTCCACTTAAGGCTAATACTATCCATATCTTCAGGATTACCACTATCTTTCTCGCTTGAACTCAATTTGAATTTCCCTTCTGATAAAAAACTTGGATATTCTTGACCAGCCGCAGTCGTTATACTTCCACTACCAGTATAATGCGAATATGGTTGGTGCATTTTATCACCAAAATCATCCATATAACTAATTAACCTATCCGTTTGGTCATTCGACCATAATTTAGTTTCTTTAGTATCTTTCTTTTTTTCAGTTGTAAATTTTTTTGCACTTGAAGAGGCAGCACTATCTTTTCCCTTAACAATTGTTAAATTATTATTCCAATTATTTACATTCTCTTCGGTATTTTCAGATTTAATTACTGGATAAATTTGTTCTAAAACATTTCTATTACTATAATTCGATTTATTTCCGACATAAGTTATCTCTGTTTTATCTTTAGAAATCAAATATCCTACTCGGTCATTTACAGCATATAAGGTACTACCATTTGTAGCACTAATTTCATAGTCGCCAAATTTATGGCTACGATAGCTCTTAATTGTTAAATGACCACTTCTTAATTCATCCGCTGCTTCTCCCCATTTTTTACCATATTTTTTATCTGCGTAAAGAATTGCCCAAGCAGCCAGTTGTTTTGTTGGCATCTTTTTTATTTCAGCAGTAGTTAGTCTGCCATTACCACCAGTTATTTTGCTTTCTGCTGAAGAGCGGCCATGTTGATAAATTCCCCAACCTCCAGCAACGAGCACTACAATAGCAATAATTACTCCGATAATGATATTTCTTGTTTTAAAAATTCTCTTCGAATTACGAATTTCACTTCTTTTGACTTGTGGTCTTTGCTTAATAGAATTTATTTTTTCCAGTTCTTGTTTACTGTTACCATCAACAGGAGCACCACATGTTGAGCAAAATTGATCATCAGGTTTTAAGGGTGCTCCACATTTTGAACAAAATTTTTTCATTTTTTCCCTTCTTTAATCTTTACTAGTATTTATCCTACTTATACTTCATACGTATTAGCTTATCCTAAAACTTCCTAAAGATTAAGCATCAATAAAAAAGAAATGGCTCACGTAAGTTTTACCAACGTGAGCCATTCTTTATTTCTTTAATGTATTTATTTCTTCATGCTAGCAAGCATTTGATTAATATCTACAATACCTGCCTTACCCGCATTCACAGAATCTGCATCATTACCAATCATTTGACTATTTAGCCAATCAATTACCATAGCCAGATTCATCCCGGCAATTAGGTGAATATCTTGACCACTCATAATCAAGCGACTAACTGTGTTAGCTGGTGTGCCACCCATTAAATCAGCAAATACTGTTAAATCTTCTTCAGGAATACCGTTAATGGTATCTTGAAATTTCTTTTCAAAATCTTCTGGTCCTTCTTCTGGAAGTAAACATACTACATGAATATGTTCTTGAGGCCCCATAATCAATTCTGCACTTTTTTTAACTTCTTCAGCCATCTTACCATGACTGATTAGCACTAATTCTTTTGTCATAATACTTTTCCTTTAATTTACTGCTAAATCTTAGCAAGAACACCAACACCGCCAAGAATAACTGAAAGAACTAAAACAATTAAGATAGCCTTAGTTGAGGTCATCTTCTTCTTTCCAAGTAACCAGTAAACAAAGCCAACAATCAAAGCAGGCAATAGTTTAGGAATGATCATATCTAAGTTGTTTTGGATGTCCATGGTAACTTTACCGATTTGTGGTACCCAGGCAAACTTAACGTTAACCATCGTAGCTACTAAAGCACCAACCATAAATACACCAAGTACTGTAGCAGCATCAGTTAAAGCATTCAAACGGTCTCTCATATCAGTAACAAGAGTTACTCCTTTATCATAAGCAAACCGTAGTTGCTTCCATCTGAAGAAACAGATAGCAATTTGAGCAGCAATCCAGATAAATACACCAACTGGGTTTCCTTGAGAAGCCATAGAAGCAGCCAAGGCACCGAAGATTGTCGGAATCAATGCAGCAAAGATTGAGTCACCAATTGCGGCGAAAGGTCCCATTAATCCAACCTTCAAACCAGTAACAGTATCTTTACCTTCAACACCTTCATTTTCTTCAATAGCTAAGTCAATACCGGTAATAATGGTATTGAAGAAGTTAGAAGTGTTAAAGAACTGAACATGCGTCTTCATCATTTCTTGTAATTCTGGAGTATTATCACCATAAATCTTACGAAGTTGTGGCAAGATTAAGAATAAATACCCAGTATTCTGCATTCTTTCATAGTTCCAACCTAGTTGGAAACCGAATAGAGAACGTCTGTTAATTTGATTAAAGTCTTTATCTGTTAATTTATAAGTTGGTTTAGAGTTCATCATCGGTGATTTCCCCCTCTGAAGCTACATTAGTGGATTCTGTAGTAGTTGTGGCTTCTTTTGTTCCGCCTTTACCACTGCCACCTTTGCCACTAATTTCATCTTTGTAGTGTAAGATTGCAAATGCTAATCCAATCAAAGCCATTGCAAGCATTGGTAGGCCATTGAAAGTTGCAGTAAATGATTTATTTGCTGCTTGAAGACCTGTACCCAAAGTTTGAATGCTTGTAAACAAAACTGAGAATAAAGTAGTAAATGTGAATCCCATAATTAAGTAAGCAATGTGCTTCTTAACTGGTAAGTAACGAAGCAAAATAGCAAAACCAACTGCAGGAAGGACAGCACCAGCTACTGTTAAACCAGTACCTAACCACTTTAAGTTTCCGTTCAATGAGTTAGCAATTGTTTGAACTAAGCCGCGTCCAAATGCTAAAGCAATAAAGACAGGGATTGCACGAGATAAAGCCCATGGAATCGCACCGTAAAGGAAGTTTCTCTCGATTCCCTTATAATTGTTTTCTTCAATTAAGTGATCAATTCTGTGAGCAAAATAAGTGTTAGCAAATCTTGCCAAAACGTCCAATTGAACCATGATTGCAGCTACAGGAACCGCAATTGAAGAAATAGCTACTTGTGGGCTCATTCCTTTAATACTTACAGAAAATGCTGTTGCTAAAACTGTACCAGTAGTTGCATCAATCTTAGAAGCACCACCGAAAGTACCAACACCTAAAACTGTAAGTTGCATGGCACCACCAATAATTAAACCGGTTTTTAAGTCACCCATGATTAAACCAGCAATCAAGCCAGCTCCAACTGGTGTATTCAATGATGAATAAATTTGTAATTCATCAAGAATTTCATATCCAGCATAGAGGGTAAGTAGTAATATTTGCCACCAAGCCATAATTAAACCTCCTATTTAATCTTTTCATTCATTAATTTCATAAAGTCATGAGAATCATCGCTTGGAGTTAACTGAGCTGTGATTTTCACACCCTTATCTGCTATTTTCTTAAAGTCTTCAACGTCTTTCTCTTCAACATTGATTTGCTTAGTCACTTGCTTAGTAGTATCAGTTTGGGACATGGTACCTACATTCAAGGTATCAAGTTTAAGACCTAAGTTAATTAAATCTAAGAAGGCTGCTGGCTTTTTAGCGACAATAAATACTCGCTGGTTACCATAACGATCATGAATTAAGTGATCAGCTGCAACCTTTGCTGGCAAAACACTAAGACGAGTAGTAAGAGGTGTAGCCATTCTTAAACCACTTTTTTGAATATCGCTTTTTGCTGCTTCTTCATCAACAACAATAATACGATCAGCTTGAAGTTTTGGAGTCCAAAGATTAGCTACTTGACCATGGACAAGTCGTCCATCAATTCTAGCTCCCACAATATTCATAAAGATTCCTCCATCTTTTGTAAATACTTTGTAAACGCTTTCTACAATTTAAATCTTAGTATATTAAGTTTTGTTAGTCAACTGGTTGTAACCACTTTTTTTAAGATTTTCTAAAGTTACTTGCAAAAGTATAAACTTTTAAGCTTTGTAACGTGATTCACCGTTTAAATAAGTTTCACTTACAGTCATATCATGGTTTAATACAACAAAATCAGCTGGATGATCTGGCTTAATCACACCACACTTATCAAGTAAATTACAGCTCTTAGCCGGCACATAACTAGCCATCATAACTGCATCTTCAGGTGTTGCAACATTCCAATCAACTACATTCTTAACTGCATCCTTTAAGAGCAAAATACTACCTGCCAAATTATTAGTTTCTTTTAGACGTGCCATTCCATCCTTAACATAAACTGGCAATTCACCCAAAACATAGTCCCCATCTGGCATTAAACCTGCTTGCATGCAGTCTGTAATCAAGGCAATATGTTCTGGTCCCCGTGCGTTTACTAAAGCACGAACAGCCGGTTCTTCAACATGGTGACCATCGCAGATTAATTCATCGGTTGTTAAACGTGAAGAAAAAGCAGCACCAATAATATTAGGTGAGTGTTGTGACAAACTATTCATCCCATTAAATGTGTGGGTAAATACACTAGCACCAGCTTCAACACAACCAATAGCGTCTTCAAAATTAGAATCTGAGTGACCTAAGGCAACAACCAAGCCCATTTTTACTGCCTCACGTACAAACTGACGAGCATTTTTTCTTTCAGGTGCCATTGAAATCTTAATTAGCATGTCATCTGAAGCTTTACGCCATTTTTTCAAAAGCATAATTGATGGATCAGTCATGTACTTTGGATTTTCTGCTCCACCATGCTTCGGAGTAAAGAAAGGTCCTTCAAAATGCAAACCTTGAATTTTAGCACCAGTTTCTTCACCCTTATGTGCAGCAAACTTTTCACAAGTTTCTGTTAATTCTTTGTCACTAGCAGTAATAGTTGTTGGTAGCCAGCTAGTTACACCAGCTTGCAATAAGCCATTTGAGATCTTGTCAATGCCTTCCCAGTCACTCTTCATCGTATCTTCATCAAGCAAACCATGAATATGTGTATCTACATAACCAGGGGCAATCCATTGATCGCCATATTCTTTAATTAAGCCATGGCTCGGCTTTTCATCTTCTCGATAATATAAACCAAAGTTGCCATCATCTTGAACTTCAAGATAACCGCCCTTTTCAGTTATATTTTCTAAAAAGAATTTTCCTGCATGGATGTAATATGACATAATAGTTAACTCCTTAAATTAATTTATATTTTGATCTGAAACTGTTTTCAAAATTTGAATTTTATTTGATGAATTTGTGAATTGTTACTCCCTTAACCACACGGTTAACAGTACCTGTTGGGGATGGAGTATCTGGGGTATTTCCTACTTTGATTGAAGTAAGCAATGCAATTGTTTGTCCAAACATAATATCCGGTAAGGCTAAATATGCATCAGGCACTTCTTTTCCAGCAAAGGCAAAGAATTTCCCATCAAAATCTTGACCCTTTTTAAGCTGACCTACTCCCATTACTAACGGAACAATTTGATCGGCCTTAATCTCATCTAAAATATCCAAATCATATTTTCTGGTGTAGGTATTGTTAGAAACAAAGTCAAAAACAATCGTCTTCTTATCTAAAAATGATTTTGGACCATGTCTCAATCCCATCGAAGTATCAAATAAGGCTGCTACTTTTCCAGCTGTTAATTCCAAAATTTTAAGTCGTGCTTCTTCAGCTAATCCACCTAAAGCACCACTACCAATATAAGTAATTCGATCAAAATCAGTATCAACTAACTTTTGAATTTCATCTTCACGGTCAATTACACTTTGGCCCATTTCAGCAATTTCATTAACAATTGCTTCTTTTTCAGCATCACTTCTAGTATCAAAAACTAATAAAGTAGCTAAACTCATACATGAAAACGAACCAGTCATTGCAAAACCTTGGTCTAATGATTTAGCAGGCATTAAAAGAACTAAGCCATTTGGATCATCTTTTAAGTCTTGAGCCAAATGTCCTTCTGGAGCACAGGTAATAGCAATTTGATATAAATTAGTAACTAATTGCTTAGCAAGTTCAACAGTTGCAACTGACTCAGGGGAATTACCGCTACGAGCAAAAGAAACCAAAATTGTTGGTGTATCTGCTTCAAGATAATCTTCCGGTGTTGAAACAATTTTAGTTGTATCAATTGCTTCAAAGTCGTATTTACTACGGTCTCCATGCTTTCTCAAATAAGGCATTACCGTATTGCCTACGTAAGCGCTAGTTCCTGCACCGGTAAAAATCACTTTTACCTTATCGAATTTTTTAGTAATTTTAGCTAAAAAATCATCGATTTCTGTTTTCTTTTCTTTATATATCTTAAAAGTTTCTTTCCATAAAGAAGGCTGTTGTTGAATTTCTCTAGTAGTAATATCTGCACCCATCTTTTTTAATTCTGCATCGGTTTTAGTAAACATGAGCCTATTCCTTTCAATAATTAAACTAAATGATTGTATTGACGTGATCGATAAATGAATCTATCTCCTCTAGCAAGAGAAATAGTGAACTCGATCGGTACATTTTTATCATTGATTGCCCGTCTAAAAATCTTCAAACTTGCATCCCCAGGCTTAACACCCAAGATTTTGCTATCTTTTTCGTCCAAGTTAACTGCTTGTACATCTTCAAAAGCAAGAATACTTTGTTCATTATATTTTTGCTTCATCACTGTATATAAGTTGTCCTCTAGGTCTGACATTTTTAGATCAGGGAAATTTCTTTCAGGTAAATAAGTTTCTCCATACATTAGTGGTACTCCATCAGCTAGACGTAACCTAACTAATTTATATGCCTTCTCACCAGTTTTTAAATTAAGCTGATTTGCAACATCTTCTTCAGGTGTCACAAGTTCTAATGTGCGGTTTTGTGTTGTTGGCTTGTGACCTGCTTCAGACATCTGCTCACTAAAAGAATACATACTTCCCAAGTTGGTTTGATCTAGATAAATTGTCGAAACAAATGTACCTTTCCCATGCAATCGATAAATAATGCCGCGCTCTCCTAAATCATTTAATGCCAATCGAATCGTATTTCGACTAACACCATACTCTTTCAAAAGTTGTCGTTCACTCGGTAATCGATCATTTGGCTTCATTTCATTCTTAATTTTCTTTTCGAGATCTGAAATAACTTGCTGATAAAGTGGTTTTTTCATCTTCTAACCCCATCCAATCTTTGACTGGTTAGTACCACCTTCTACAGAATATTCCAGAAAGCGCTTTATGTCAAATCTAAAAAAACACGAAACTAATTTTTTCGTTATAATATGAACTATACGTAAATGAAAAATTTAATTTAAAGAAGAAAACTAATTATGTCTGAAATTACTAACAAACAACAACCTCAACATTTAAGTCGTTTAGTCCACGTGGCTAAGGGTACTCGCTACTATGATTTGCAATTTGCAGATGGAACAAGAGCGCGTCTATACATTATTGCTAAAGGTATCTTTCGTTTAATCGTTGATCCAGCAGCAGAATTTAAGCCTTTAACTCCATCATTAACCATCGCAGCAAGTAACTTTAGTTTGCGTCCATTTGAAGATTCCCAGCTTTTAGTAACCGATGAGACTTTCACCATTAAAAGCGGTCAGTTTTCACTTCGCTTACAAAAGAATCCAGCTATCTTCAGTATTTTTGATGATCAATTACATCGCTACCGCATGATGCAAAGTAGTCCAATTGAACTGGGGAGCGATTATTCTAGCGAATTCTTACGTCAGAACAAAAACGAATTCTACTACGGTGGCGGGATGCAAAATGGAAGCTTCAGCCACAAAGGAAAAATTATCGAGATTAAAAATACTAATTTAACTGGTCCCGGTGCTGTTGCTTGTCCAGAAGGATTTTTCTGGTCAAATGCTGGTTTTGCAGAGTTGAGAAACACATGGAAAGATGGTATCTACAACTTTAAGAGTGATGACGGGACTACAGCAGTTATTACCCATCAAACTCCTATTTTTGATAATTTCTATCTTTTAGGAGATTCTCCGGCGGAAATATTGCGTCAGTACTATAAAATTACGGGTTCTCCTCTTTTCTTGCCGAAATATGCACTCGGTCTAGGTTATCTTGGTAATTACCTTGATACTTGTTGGACAGCAGCTAAACCTCAAGAAAATAGTGCAATTAAATTTGAAGACGGCAATACTTATAAAATTGCGCGTAGCAATGATGATATTGCGGCCAAGTCCTCTCTTAATGGAGAAGAACAGTACCAATTTTCTGCTCGGGCAATGATTGAAAGGTACAATTCATATCATCTTCCACTTAGTTGGTTTGTTCCTAACTATGAAAGCAAACAAGACTTAAATGACGATGAAATGAATAATTTAGTTGATTTTGCAAAAGATCAAAATGTAAAAATAGGATTCTATGGATCCTTGCCTACTGATGCATCAGCTAATTTTTTAAAGTTCAAGACTGATCCTGCTAATTTCCCTAATGAAAAAATAATGCAGGACTTTGCTATTGCTAGTGAACCTCTAATTGATAAAAATCAAACCAATCGTCCTTGGGCAATGGCAAGTAATGGCTGGAGTGCTATTCAAACTTTGGCTACTACTGCAAATGAAGGTGTTGGTGGTGAATGGGAACAAATTGCTACTGAAATTGCTAGCTTTTTAAGTATGTCTCTTTCTGGGCAGCCAAATGTAGGAAGTGCTATTGATGGAAAAGAAGGCGGCGGTAATGCACAAGTAAATATCCGTGACTTACAATGGAAAGTCTTTACTCCACTTCTTTATTCAATTGATAATTATGGTAATATCCAAAAAACACCATTTGCATTTAATGCAAAAATGACTAGAATTACTCGCGCCTATCTTAAACTTAGAGAAAAAATCATTCCATATCTCTATACTCTTACGCGCGCGGCTCAAGATGGAATGCCAATTGTTAGACCGCTCTTCTTAGCTTTCCCTCATGAACGAGTTAACTATACTAACCAAGTTAAACATGAATTTATGCTAGGAAATAACCTACTAATCGCTCCAATCACTAACGGGCGAGAAGATCCAAGTGGCGCTTCCCTAAAGGATAACCTCTACTTACCTGATCATCGAACAATGTGGATTGACCTCTTCACTGGCAAAAAACTAATTGGTGGTCGAATTTACGATAAGTTGCATTACCCACTCTGGCATCTTCCTGTATATGTACGCGGCGGTGCAATTTTACAAGAGTCATTAAGAAGTGCCCTTGTTTACCCACAAAGTAAGAGTTCAGCTATTTTATACGAAGATGATAATCAAACTAATGATTATGAAAAGGGCCATGCAGCTACCACGCAAATCACTAGCTCTGTTAGCGGATCAAATCTTCATATTACGGTCTACCCAACTGAAGGCAGCTACACGGGTCTTGAAGAAAAACAAATTACTAATTTAACTATTATGTCTGATCGTTATCCTGGTAAAGTTTCTCTTAAACTAAACGATCAATTTGTTCCACTAACTGAATATAACGATCTTGATAGCTTTAACAAAGCTGAAGAAGGTATCTTCTACCAGCAAGACTATATGCCATGCAAAGAGTTTGGTTACTTTACTGGTCAATTGCAGCCAGCTCTTAGAGTGAGGACGCCTGCTGTTGATATTCATGACAATAAGTTCGAACTGATGATTGAAAACTTTAGTTATGGTAGCGAAGTAGAACAACACGCTATTATTGACTCAGCAATGGCTTCTCCAAGAAGTGCAGCAATTTTAACTGACCGCTTAACTTCAAAGAGCATTACTATTACCTGGACTAATCCAACTAATTTCGCAGATAAAAATATAATGGCCGATATCGAAGTTAACGGAATTGTTCATACTAATATTGACGGTAATACTTTTACTTTCCATGAGCTTGAACCTAATACACGCTACCGCTTCAGAATTAGAAATAAGTTCGGTAATAAAGTATCCGATTGGTCAGAGTACTTTGGCACCCATACAAAGCGTGATCAAATGGATTATGCCATTTCAAATGTTACAGTTTCTAGTACGGGAGAAAGCGAAGAGGATTTACCAGTCGAAAACTTAACTGATCTTAAATTAGCTAGTGAGTGGCTTTCTAAAGATCAAATTACTAAAGATAGTCCTCTAGACTTAACTTTTAATTTCAACCATATTTATAAACTCAGCCGGATGGTTTATGTTCCTCGTTCACGTGATCGCATCGGTCATGTTTTACGTGTTCAAGTTGCTATTTCCAAAGACGGAGAAAACTTCAGCGACTTTAGTAAAGAAATTAATTGGCCAAATGATGCTAAAAACAAGGTAATTGGCTTAAGAGATGTAGTTGCTAAATCAATTAAACTTAGAATTTTGGCAACTTCCGATAATTTAGCCTCTGGAAAAGAAGTTCTATTCTTTATGGCAAAAGAATAAAATTAAAAAGTCCGAAAAGATGAAATGATTGTACATTTCCTTTTCGGACTTTTTCTATATATATTTTTTGTTTCACGTGAAACTAAACGTAAATTTTTCTATCTTTCAACCATTCAAGGCTCAATTCAAACCAATGAGCAAGATGCGCATCAGCCTTACGTTCTTTAGTAGCTAACTCAGGAGTAGCAAGAGAAAAACCATGTCCACCCTTATTAAACAAATGTGCTTCAAAGCGAACCCTATTTTTTCTTAGAGCAGTTATATATTCAATCGTATTATCAATTAAGACAACCGGATCATCTACTGCCTGAAAAATAAAAGTAGGAGGGGTTTGGGGAGTAACTCCGACCGCTGTATCAAGTAAATCTTTTGCACTTGGCATTTTTTCCTTAGCATCAGGCGGTAAAGGAAAACCAATATCTTTAATATTAATTAACGGATAACCTAAAATAGTCGCAGTTGGTAATACTTTATCATGCTCAAAATGATATTCAGACTGCCACTTTTGACTTTCTGCCATTACATTCATCGAACTAACAACATGGCCGCCAGCTGAAAAACCAATTGTCGTAATTTTATCCTTAGCAAGACCTAACTTCTCACTATTTTCTCTAAAGTATGCAACAGCAGTTAAACCAGATAAAGCAGCATCAGGATAAATTCTGCCAGGATCGGTAGTTAAATTATATGAAACTATTGCCGCATCAAATCCATGAGCTGCATAAGCTAGTGCAACTGGTTCTCCCTCTCTCAATGACAAATGGTTAAAACTACCACCTGGAAAGACCAACATTAGTGGTCTTTTCTTTAGGAGGAGTTGCGGATTATCTTGCAAACTATAATAAGTAACGTTAAATTCACGTCCATTAAAATTTGTTAACGTCAAATTCTCTATTTTCATCTTACTGTGCTTCTATTTATCTCTACTTTTATTTTCTTTATTCGTTAAAGTGTGTGCTAAGAATATTGTAGTTAATGGTACCGTTAAAAGCACGCCAATGAACGAATATACAATAATCAAAAACTCATCCACAAAAAGTTTATCATTTAAAATTTCAAATAAGGAATAATTTAGTCTTACATACCAAATAAATATTGGTAAAAAACTACCAAATAAACCAAATAAAATTGTATTCATGGCTGTTCCTAGTACATCCGCTCCAACTTCATTCCCACTTCTAATTAATTGCTTTTGTGTAATGTTAGGATCATGTCGCTTTAACTCAAGCAAGCCCGCACTCATTGCAACACTAGCTTCTGCAATTGCTCCTAGCATTGAAAAGATTGCAACTAAAATTGCGATTTGAGAAAAACTAATTCCTACATTTAATGATAAACCAATTAATTCTTCCCCTGCCTGGTCTCCAAAGCCTTGAGTTTGCGCTAAATTTTCAAATAAGATAATTATCAACATCACAATTAAACTCACACACAGAGCAGTTAAAAACGCATTTTTAGCCACGGTATAATCATGTGTTCCTAAATAAATAATCGTTAATAACTTTAAAGGAATAAATATTGCTCCAACCAATACTATATTTACTCCCCAGGAAATAAGTAGTGCAACTAAAATCAGTAAACAGGCATTGATAACGACGCTTAGATAACTCTTAAAGCCAGTTTTTCCTCCAACTATAATCATTAATACTAGAAGAATTAATAAAAGAGCAGTTAAAGTTGTCATTTTTCTACCACCTCTGCTTTTTTGTTTTTTAAAAAGACAGCACTAGATAGAGTAGCAAAAATCACTGTTAGTACAATTCCGATTGCCGAGCTTAAACTCTGGATGACTCCTAAGGAAAGGGTGTATTTAAAGGTATAGACTAAAGTATTATTATCTCTCAAATACAAAATTGTCATAGGTAAGGCTTCAGCCATAAAAATTAAAACTAGTACATTTATCAGTGGCCCCATAATCTCTTGGCCTAGAGTTCGTCCGCTAATAAATAGATCTTTAAATGTTAGGTCTGACTTATGTTTTGCTAATGCATAAATACTAGAAACAATATCAGTAGCCTCATCCATTACTGCTCCTAGAACTCCTAGAATTGTCTGAGATAAAAATAAAGCTCGAGGATCTTGAGTAGCATAATCTACTGCTTCATAATCAATTCCCCGCTCATGAGTTAATTTCATAACTAAATAAAAGATGCCAAAAGAGACAAAAACTCCTAACAAAGTAGCAGTTAAAGTCACCAGCATTTTTTGATTAAAGCCTTGTACTATTACCAGAGAAATAAAAGTAAACAGAATTGCTGCAATACTATAAATTAAGAAAATTCTTGTTCCATTTTCCTTTACATCACTTTTAATTACAAAATAAAAAATTATACTATTTAAGATCATTGAAATTAAAAGTAAGCTAGCCTGTTTTCCTGTAATTAAAACAATTACACTAATCGTCAAAAACATGCTTAAAACAACAACCCAGTCACGTTTTGGTTCAACTAATTTAGGTTTGCCTTTAATAAATGAAACAATTACACGTTGATGAGGTCGATACTTTTGTGAAACAGCTTGAGACGGCGAATAAGTATTAGTAACTAAAAATGTCTTTCCCTTATATTTTCCAGACAAAATTTTTAAATGTAGATTTTGTTGCCGTACCTCGTCTTTGTTTTCATAGTTGTCTTTTGTCTTATCGACTAATGTATCTGTTATTTGCCTATCAGTAATGACCGCAATTGGCTTACTTGCAAAAGCAGTTGAGAAATAGGTAATTAGAGTAAAAAATATTCCCACAACTACCACTGCTAAACTAAGCCAAATTTTTGCATTCTTTTTCACTTTTTTGCCTTCCCTAAATAATTTAATGGTGAGTATGCTACTATAGTAGCATTAAAAGTTTTTACTAATTATTAAAAAATAGTAATTTATCTGAGGTAGATTTAATGGAACTTATGATTTCAACTTTTACCCTAGCAATTGCTGCAGCAATTAGTATTATCATTGCCCAAGCAATTGATAAGGTATCTGTTAACTATGTGAGCATGATCATTGGGATAATTATTGGTCTAATTCCCTTATTAAACAGCCAAGTTGCTAGCTTTGATTCAGAAACTTTTATGGAATTGATCGTAGCTCCACTTTTATTTTTTGAAGGTCAAAAAACTAGAATTCATAATATTAGTAGAAGAATTAAGGAAATCATCGGATTAACTGTAATTATGGTTCTTCTGGCCTTAATAATCAGTGGATTCAGTATTTATTTATTCACTAGCATTAGTCTTCCACTAGCCTTTATCATTTGTAGTATCAGTACTCCAACGGACGCAACGGCAAGTGAAGCCGTGACTAATGGTTTACGAATGCCTAGACGGGTAACTTCCTCCCTAAAAGCTGAGTCACTTTTTAATGATGCTTCGGGAATCATTTTACTTAATATGAGCTTGCTTTGGTTTGCCAATGGTTACATCAATTATGGACAAACCATTAATGACTTCTTTGTTTCCTCATTAGGTGGAGCAGTATTAGGTTTTGCAGTTGCTTGGATAATCATTATTTTTCGTCAAAGTCTCATCAGATCACGATTTAATTCTTTAAATGCACAGAATTTAATTTATATCCTTACCCCGCTAGCACTTTATGCGTTAGCAGAAGATTTACATGTTTCCGAAATTATTGCAGTTGTGGTTGCTGGCTTATTACATAATGCAGAATCTCAGCAAAGTTTACTTCTTAATTCAAGACAAATCCATATGGGACGAGACTTGCAAAATCTTATTTCAGATATTTTCAACAGTATGGTTTTTATCATTTTGGGACTAATGATGGTCAGAATATCCCGGAATAAATTATTTAATGGTGACTTAGCCAAGTGGATTCTTGTTGGCTTCATTGTTTATCTCGCAAATTTACTTGTTCGTTATGTCTATGGACGTTTAGTTATTCGCTATGATCGACGAGAAAGTACTGTATTTTCACTTGGAGGTATTCATGGTGCTGTTACTCTTGCTCTAGCCTTAACAATTAGTGCTAACTTTTTAGGAACTAAAAACTACAATCTAGTTATTATGTCTGAAGCAGTTTTAATTATTTTGAGCATGCTTGTACCCACGATTATATTTCAATTTATCCTTCCACATGAAGTTAGTGATGAAGAAGCACACATTGTTATGGAGAAGATCCGTAATGAAATGGTTAAACGAGCTCTAATTTCAGTCCATAAAATGTACCTACCTAAAAGAGTTAAGCGTCATGTTATCTATACCTTACTCAATCAAAAAAGAGTTGTTAAAACACGAGAATACATGCGTGTGTTGCTAAAAACAATTGATCAGCCTAATCTAACTAAATCAGAACAGTATTTACAACGTTTAGCATTTTTTAGAGCATTTACTATTGAGCGTGAATATTTAGAAATGATTGGACAAAAAGAGAGTAAATATAGAACGTATATCTTAAGTCTGTATAACGACGTATTACTAGCTGAATCATTAATTATTTAATCTGACGATGAATAAAAAAATAGGATGCCGCATTTCGGCATCCTATTTTACTTGAAAAAGCGATCCCACCAATGGTGTTTTTTCTTAGGGCGAATTTGCATTTGGGCTAAAGTACGGTGAATATTTTCTTCCACCTGTTGTTTACGCCTTTTTTCTTCGTTCTCTCTAGCTTTTCTTAAAATTTCTTCATGAGCTTCTTGCTCACTTTTTTGTTCTTCAGTAATCTCTTTGGCAGCTTCCTGATCTTTATTATTAGCTTCTTGTTTTTCTTTAGAACCATCCGATTCTGGTTCAGCTAATTGGTGTGAACGATCAATTAATTTTTTATTTTGAGCTTCAACACGTGCTACCTGCTTCTGCAAATCCTCAATTGCTTTGTTCTGACTTGCAATAGTATTTTGTAGCATCGTTAAAAGTCTTACTACTTGATCAGCATCAACAGTGGCAGTATTAGTAGCAACTGATTTTTGCATTTTTGCTGCTTTTTTAACTTCTTCAGTTTTCTTATCGCTTACTGCAAAGATTTGTCTAGCTGCTTCTTGCAAGGTTAAATCAGCATTTTTAGACAATGCTCTAAAAGCTTTTAAATCTTCAATATCCTTTGCCGAGTACAAGCGAGACTTTTGCTTGGTTCTTTCATAGTAATCTTTATTTCCAGTAACCTTTTCCACGATTAAAGAATACTTTCTTAACGTTGCTACGCTAATATGAAGTTCTTCCGCCGTTTTTGCTGGGGCCTCAAGTTCTTCAAAATTATGGTCGCTTGCCATCCTAAATTCTCCCTTTACTTAAACTAAGTTTAATCATGTTTATGTAACAAAGTCTTCTTATGATCGTAGCGTTCCATTGCGTAATCAATTAATTTAGTAATTAAGTCAGTGTATGGAATTCCAATTTCTTCAAATAACTTAGGATACATACTAATATTAGTGAAACCAGGAAGAGCATTTACTTCTGTTAGAACAACTTCATTATCTTCACTACGAAGCATCGAATCGATACGAGCCAAGCCGCTACATTCAGTTGCTTGGAACACCTTTAAGGCATTCTTTCTAACTGTTTCAACAATTCCCTCAGGAAGCTTAGCAGGAATTTCTAAAGTTGATGTTGAGTCATCATCATACTTATTTTCATAGGTATAGAATGAATCTTTTGCGTTAATAATTTGACCAACACCAGCAACGATTGGTTTATCATTGCCTAAAACAGCAGTTTCTACTTCAGTACCATGAACAGTTTCTTCAACTAAAACCTTATCATCGTATTTAAAGGCTTCCGCTAAAGCAACCTTATATTCTTTTTCGTTAGTAACATGACTTACACCAACTGAAGAGCCTTGGTTTGATGGTTTAACAAATAAATCTGAACCCAATTGGCTAGCTACGTATTCATAGTCTAACTTCTCGTTATCTGGATCGTTATATTCAAAACGCTTAACTGCAATCCATTTTGCTACAGGAACACCAGCACGTTGAGCGAGGATCTTAGTCATTTCCTTATCCATCGTTACAGCTGCTGCTAAAACATCGTCTCCAACAAATGGTTTATCTAAAACTCTAAATAGTCCTTGTAAACAACCATCTTCACCTAAGTTTCCGTGTACAATTGGGAAAAATACGTCAATTTCAGGACGATCTTTTAACTCAATAATATTAGAAATATTAGCTACTTTATGAGGATTAGCCACTTCCATTTTAGGATTATCTAATACTTTGCGAGAATCTGCATCATCAGCTAAGTATCCATCGTTAGTAATCCACATTGGATAAACATCAAATTTATTAGTATCAATTTCTTCATAAATGTTGTGGGCAGACATGATAGAAACTTCATATTCTGAAGAATTTCCACCGAAGATCAAACCTATCTTAATTTTGTTAGTCATATTTTTATCTCCTTTTTGTCCTCGAAACCTTATTATAAACAATCGTGACGCTATAATGCATCAATTTCGAAAAAAAGTCTAAAAAGAATGCAATTTTTTTATAATTACGTTATATATATTACTAGCATGCTACTATATGATTCGCTAAAAGGAGTAATTATGACTTTTACCAAAAAAGCAGCCACTTTTTTAGCAACTATTGTGTTAAGTACAACTACTTCTACCGTTATAGTTACTAACGCACAGGCTGCAACCTTTACTAAAGATGAAATTCAAGAAGTTCATCAAATTCAAAATCAATATAAAAATTTACCTAAAGATAATTTTAATGCAGATACTCTTTATGCCAGCACTCCTCATCTCACGGCTCCCTTTTCACCCGGCTCTGTTACAAATTCTTATATCACTTCTCAATTAGATTATATTAATTTTTACCGAGCTTTATTTGATTTACCAAGTATTTCAACAAATAAAACCGATAATGATAACGCTCAAATCACGGCAAGCGTTATGGCTGCAATCAAAGCTAACCCATTCACTAACCAACATGGCTTCCCTAGTGAAACCAAACCTGATTATATTAATGATACGTATTGGACAATTGCCAAAAACGTCTCTGCAAGTTCAAACCTTAACTTTAATGTAAGTAATCAATCTGCTGGGGACGTAATCACAGATTTATTAACTGATACCTATAATCTTGATGGTTCAGACACGGGACACCGCGCATGGCTTTTATCTAGTCGACTTACAACTACAGGTATTGGCGCCGCTTATGGGGAAAATAATTATCGCTATTCTGTTCAACAAGTTGCCTATCCAAGTGATGGCTATAAAGCAGCTGCAAAAAGTACAGTTGCTTATCCAAATAGTGGCGTTTTTCCAATCGAATTACTTCAGGGAAATAATATTGCTTGGTCACTCTACTTATCTGACAAAACCATTTCTGGTATTCCCAAAATTACAATTACTGATCTCGATACCGGTCAAACAAGTCAAGCAACAAAAGTTAATAACTTTAGTAACAAAGGATACGGTTATTTCGACACTATTCTGACCTATTTTCCTGGAGATATTAAGTTAGTCTCAGGACATGAATATAACGTAAATATTTCTAATGTCTATCAGTACAGCTTTAAGCTTTTTAATCAAGTAGCGGCCAATCAACCAAAATTAGAAGTTTCGGAAGATAGCACTAAGACTAAAAACAAGGTTAAAAATTCATCTACTATCTCATCGTCTCAAAATATTAAAGAGGCTACTGATGAAACAACCCGCAATATCTTAAAACAAGCTGATGATCCTTCTTCAAATACAACTATTAAATCTGCTCTCTTACTTCAGGCAGAAGAGTTACGTGATTCTTTAAATAAAAATCGTCGCATGAACCCGATAATTTTTGGTCGTTCTTATCAAGACGGTTACTCTTACTACAATTTAGGTGAAGATCAATGGTTCCATAATTTCTATGTTTACAGTAATCCAGACCTAACTGCCGGCGTAGTAAATATTGATAATAGTTCTCTTGATACTCATATTTACACTAGCCCTTATCCTAGTTTACAAAAAACAACTTCTAATCACGTTACCCCTGGAAAAAGCTATGCTTATTGTCAATCTATTACAACCAACCATACAACTTGGTATTATCTTGGTAAAAAGCAATGGATTAGGCAATTTAATTAATAAACTAATACTTTAAAAGATCTTATAAAATAACTAATTTGTAATTTAAGAATATTCTTTTGGTACAATCCAAACATATTATATTATTTAAGAATAATTATTGGTTTCAACTTGATTTAAAGCTTAATTACTGTAAAAATAAGTATTGAGAAATGGTTGAGGACCCTTACAAGAGCCATTATGGCTGTTGCATATTACAATTATTTTATACCCTAACTACTTTACACTTACTTGAATACAATTAAGATCATCCAATCCGGCGCCATTTCCCAAAAAAAGGTCTCAGGTTAAAACCTGAGACCTTTTTTGTGTGCTTATTAAAATTTTATTCAGCGCTAGTAATTTGCCAAGTAATAGTACTAATTACAAATAAAACTACACCAACAATTACTAATTCCAAGAAAATGCCACTAGCTACTTCTAAAAAATAACCAATATTTAAAATAAAGCTTTCAACATCAAAAATTGTTGGAATAAATGCTAGTAATCCAAAGATCACAATCATACAAATTGCTGCTCTCATCCCTCCAGCAGCAACCATCTGAATTAAACGTCGAGTTGAAACAATTTCGTGCAATCTTTTAATTTGCTGATAAGCTAAGATACCTACAAAAATAATTATCAAAATGCTCAAAACTAACAACACTATTTCAACGTTTGCCATTAAGGTGGCATTTGCTAAGCCAAAACTCGTTATAATTGCATATAGACCACTATTTTTATTCTTCCTGAGCTTTTCTTGTACTGATTTGGCTTCCATGGAAGAATTATCATCTATTTTTGTTAATATAATTTTTCTAATTTGACCAGCTAAACTTGAATTTTCAGCTCTAAATAGATGGATGCCCAAGGTATAATCAATCATCGCATCTGCAATTGGTCTTGTTTGTTCAACGGTAAGAAGATTATTAGTGCTATTATTACTACTTCTATCAGCACCAATTGCCGCAGCGAAATTATCAAATTTCTGATTAATATATCGTTCAGCTACTACTCCGTTGCTTTCCTTTGCAATTTGACTCTTCATAAAAATTGGATTCATAAAAGTTACTAAGCTAAAAAATAAAACCACAATTGTAAAGATTGCAATTCCAAAGGATCTTTTATCATGCACAGTTTGAGCTTGATCAATTCTACGTAACTCACTGCGTGTGCGTACTGCCATTTCCTAGACCTTCCTTAAAAATTAATTGTCAAACATCTCATTAATTGTTTGGATCAAAGTAGCTAGTTCATATTTTTGTAAAGCAGATTTTGCCTCATCAATTGTTTGATCTATCTTAGACTCATCCATTGATAGAAATGTTGACATAAAAGTTTTTACCATTATATCAGAAATTTGATCTGCATCTAAATCCAATTCAGCACGTTTTATGTATAAACTTCCGCCAGCTGTGACAATAAAGTTTAAGCCAATCTGAACCTGACGGTCACTTCCAAGATCATGCTTAACCCCTTCATTTCTAAGCCAATCGTCAAGAATTTGACTCCAGCAATCTAAGGAATCACTATCACTTAAAATACTTTTAACTACACGCTCTACTCCTTCATCTTGAATACCTTGTTCTAAAATTAAATAAATAAAAATTTTCATTTTAGAATATGTATTTAATTCTTTAAAATCAGTCGCATTTAAACTCTTTAACACAGCGGTCATAAAGTTGGTAACAATTTCTGTAATTAACAAATTTTTATGTGGGTAGTAAGATTGGAGCAATGATTTAGAAATCCCGACTTATCTGCAATCATTTGCAGCGATACATTCTCCATCCCTCTCTTTTTCAGAAGGATAAAAGTATTGCGTAATATTTCATGCCGTCTTACTAAATTTTTTTGTCTTGCCATATCTTTTTCCTCGTACTATTTATTCTATTCCTATACAGTATAGCGTTTTCATAGTGTTAATTACAATTATTATACCAAGTACTATTACTAATAACGAATTAGGATTTATTTTTTTAAATTAATCCTATATAAAAAACTGACGCTTTGTCCGTCAGTTTCTTCTCACTATTTACTTTTTCTTCTCTCTAAAAGAGTATAGCTTAAGGCTAAAGCTAAAATAAAAATAATTGAAATAATCAATGGTAGTCTAGTTGCTGGAATTAAAGCTAATATTACTAAAATTACTAAATAAAAAATTATTGTAATCCAGCTCGTTATCGGAAAACCGGGCATTCTAAACTTGCCAAGTTGTCCCTTATTTTCTGCTCGATACTTCAAGTGAGTCCACATAATGATTATCCAAACCATAATAAAGTTAATTGTTGAAACACTAGAAATAATATCAAAAACTTGAGCCGGCATAATATAGTTAAGAATTACTACAATGAATAGAATCAAAGATGAAAATGTTAAGGCCTTATTCGGAACAGCCTTTTTACTTAACTTGCCGAATCTCTTAGGTGCATTATTGCCTCGAGATAAAGCATATAAAGATCTACTAGTTGAAAAAATTGCACTATTTGTTGCCGACATTGCTGCTGTTAAAACAACAAAGTTTAAAATTCCGGCAGCGGCTGGAATACCAATTGCTCCAAAAACTTGTACAAACGGACTTGTTGTAGTAACAATCTTATTCCATGGATAAACTGCCATAATAGCAATCATCGAGCCAACATAAAATAATCCAATTCTAACTGGCAAAGTATTTATTGCCTTGGGGATATCTTTGTCAGGATTAGCTGTTTCACCAGCTGTCAGTCCAACAATTTCAATTCCTACAAAAGCAAAAACTACCATCTGGAATGACTTCAGAAAGCCCCAGGATCCTGTTGGAAAAAAGCCACCATAGTTTACCAAATTACTTAGAGAAACGGTTCTAGAATCGATTTTAGTATGCATAATTAAAAGAATTAGTCCGGTAATGATCAAAGCTAAGATAGCTAAAACTTTAATCATTGAAAACCAACTCTCAAGCTCTCCAAATAGACCCACATTAACCATGTTAACTAACATTAACAAAATGATAATCACTAATGGTCCGACCCATTGAGGCAGATTTTTAAACCAATATTTTAAATAGATTCCCGTTGCAGTTAAGTCAGCCATCGCTAAACTAAGCCAGCATAGCCAGTAAGTCCATCCCGCAACAAATTCCATTCTATTTCCAAGATATTTTTTTACTGATTCAATAAATGAATGTTGCTCAGGATCAGCTAAAATTAATTCTCCTAAAGCTCTCATCATAAAAAAGCTAATAATACCAACGATCAAATAAGATAAGATAATTGATGGACCAGCACTTTGAATAGCTGTACCAGACCCTAAAAATAATCCAGTTCCGATCGCTCCACCAATTGCAATCATTGTTACATGACGGCTCTTAAGTGACCTTTTTAGCTTCTCCTTTTCATCCAATTTTATAGTCCTCCCTTAAAGACAAAAATGCCTCTAGTATTTAACATATACTAGAGACATTTCTTTTTATGAAATTAAAATTCTTGTATAGTCAATTAATTGGCTATTTTATTTGTTTGTATTATAACTTGCATGAGAAAATTGTCAAATTATGTCTGGAAGGCTAGTCATGATTTTAAGGATATATTTAATTAGATTTTACTCTTAATTAAATATAAATGTTCAAACACAAAAAGACTGGTCTCAGCTATAAACCAAGATCAATCTTTTCTTAAATATTAAATTTTAATTTGAATTAGCCTTGAATTCTGTTTTGTTCATCAAAAATTTGGTGAATGGACTTATCGTTGTAAATGTAATCAATACCTTTAGCAAGTAAACGTGCTACAGATAAACGAACCATTCTATCTGGGTACTTCTTGTGCTTAATAGTATCAGTTACTACGATTTGTTCTACTGGCAATTCGTTCAATACATCGATCGCATTTTGAGAAAGTAGTGCGTGAGTTGCAGCAACATAAACCTTCTTAGCACCGGCAGCTAAGACTGATCTAGTTGAAGAAGCAACTCTAGAACCAGTATCAATCAAGTCATCAACGATAATGACTGTCTTGTCTTTAACGTCTCCAATCATATCATGAGCTTCTGCGTCATAACGTGCACCGCGTTGATCAACAATAGCAATTGGAGCATCGAAGTATGAACCAAAAGTACGTGCAAGTTTTGCACCAGAGTGATCAGGAGAAACAACTACTACATCATCATTTTCCTTACTTGCAATACCATTATCTAAGAAGTATTGAGCTAAAATTGGCATCGCATGTAAGTGATCAACTGGGATATTGTAGAAACCTTGAATTTGAGATGCATGTAAATCAACTGCAATTAAATCATCAATATCAGTCAATTGAAGCAAGTTAGCCAATAATTTTGCAGTAATTGGTTCACGTGAACGATTCTTAGTATCTTGACGAGAATATGCCATATAAGGAATTACTACGTTAACAGAGTGAGCAGATGCACGATGTAAAGCATCCAATACAATCATTAATTCCATGAAGTTTTCATTCACAGGATCTTGAATAGATTGAATTACGTAGACATCACAACCTCTAACACTTTCTGTAATGTTTACTTGAATTTCTCCATCACTAAAGTGTTGAACAGCAGTTTCAAGTAATGGCTTATCTAAAGCAGCCGCAATTCTTTCTGCTAGAGCTTGGTTTCCACCAAGTCCGATTAATTTCATTGGGTGCAACATTTCGTGCAATTCTTCTTTTTTCATTAATTTGCCCTTCCTTGTAAAATTAACAGCTATTCTTATTATAACGAAAAATTCCTATTTTGCTCTACTTTTCAGCTGTAGATTATAAATGATTATTTTCAGCTGCCTTAATTTGATCTAAACGACCAACAACATAAGTATAAAAATCTTCTGCATCTTGTGGGTTTGTATTTTCAAAAGCACGTAAAATAATGGCTAGCTCGTCTTTCCCCATTTGATGTAAGGTGGCAGTTTGATAAAGCATGGGATTATCTCCCTTAGGTACTAATTTTAGAAAGCCGTTAATTAATAGATGTGCTTTTTTATAAACTACTGCTTGCAGACTATGAATATCTAACACTACTTCACGCTTACCTAAAAATAAAGGTCCTGTATGCTTCACAGTAATCTTATCTCCCTCTACTACCATTTCTCCATTCATTCCCTGCACTACTATTTCTTTCATAATCCTTATCCTCTGCCTCGTTAATTTATACTTTATATATTAATTCTATCTGATTTAAGTACAAAAAGAAAAAGAGGACTAGTAAACTAGTCCTCTTTACAAAAAGCTTTAATTAAATCTAATAATTTTAAGCTATGAACAACATAACTGTAGTGAGTTTGACGCGGCATTAAGACTAAGCGACAATTAGGTAATAATTGACTATACCAACGAACATGTTCGACTTTAACCCAATCTCTTTCTCCAACTACACATAGAGTAGGAGTTTTTATTCGCTTTAGTGTTTCAACAGGGATATGACTTTCTCTTAAAGCAACCTTACTATCTCGATCCCCTTTAAAAAATCCACGAATTGTATTAGCAGCAATATGTTTTGCGTTCACACCATTTCCATTAACATAAGTACCTGCAACTATTACTTTAGAAACTAATTCTGGAGCTTGCGCAGCTAAAGAAAGGGCTACTAAACCACCGGAGCCAAAACCTAAGATATATGGTTTATCTAACTTAAGTGCGTTAATAAAGGCCCGTAAGTCTTCTACTTCTGTTTGATAGTGTTCACTAGCCTCTCCTTCACTTAGTCCATGACCACGCATGTCAGGAACTACCACAGTATAATATAAAGAAAGAGGCGCAACTAGCTTATCAAAGATCCCACCGTCTTGATGATGTCCATGCAATAAAATTAAGGGATGTCCTTTACCTAATTTTTGATAGTAAATTTTTACCCCATTAACTTTTACTTTCATATTGATTCCTTTAGTTGTAAGTTCTTATAAATCTTGATGGTCAAAATCGCTTAAAGATGCCTTTTTAGCGATATTTTTACTTTCCTTTTGAGCCTCACGCTCTGCCATCAAACTTTTAATAATTTGGCGCCAAACCCGATAATTTGCTCTAAAATTATCAGGTATTTTCTTTGGATTAAGGTCGTGAACCATGCTATCTGCTCGCTGCCAATAATGATAATAAGGCGTTGAGCTATAGTAAAAGCCATTAGTCAAAGACACATATTTAACATTGAAAATCTGATCTTCCATGAATGCCAGATCTTCTACAAATCGCAAGTGATACTTTTTAATGATGCTAATTTTGTATCCCTTATTCCAGGTATAACCCTTAACAGGGGACCCAAATACACTAGTCATCTTTAAATAAGCCTCTCTTTTGTCAATTAGCCCACCACTTTGCTTGTTTCCTACAGGATGACTCTCATGACGTTTTTCTGAATCAATCCAAAAACCACAAGAAACAATATCAACATCTGGATGCTCACCAAAGGCTCTGATAAAGTAGGCAGTATAGCCTGAATCTACCCAATCATCCCCATCATGAAAAGTAAAATATGGTGTAGTTACGTGAGTCATTCCAACATTTCTAGCGTCAGAAAGCCCTCCATTTTTCTTATTAATAATATCAAAATAAAGAAACCGATCCCGGTATGACTCGGCTATTTCACGAGTTCTATCCTTTGATCCGTCATTAACAATTAGTAATTTAAAATTTCTATCTTTTTGTTTAGCTAAAGCGTCAAGTGCCCGACCTAAATACTTTTCCATATTGTAGACGGGCATAATTACCGTTAACATTGGCTGGCGTAACACGGCGTCTGCCTCCTTTTGCTTATGATTATAACATCTTAATACTTATTTACATAATTCAGTTAACTATTTAGGTTATAATATAGCCATCAAATGAGTATATTTCATAAGGAGAAAATTTTATTATGAAAAAAATACTGACTACACTTGTTGCTATCTTATCAAGTGGAATCTTAGGGCTAAGTGCCATTACTAATACTAAAACTGCTAAAGCCGATGATAATGACACTCCTGTTGTAACATTAGGTACATCCCTGACTGCCTCTCAAAAACAAGGCACGATTGATACCTTAACCCAATCATTAAATGACGCTAATTATACTACCATTACCATTACTGGATCCGATCTTGTAAAATACCTTAATCCGTCTGGTTATGACTTTACTGATAACTCCGGCGTTTGGTCTAGTGCCATGGTTCAAAAGACTAGCTCTGGTAGTGGTATTAATGTTCATATTTTACCTTATAACGGTCATAATAACATTACAACTATTACAGCTAACCAATATAAAAATGCAGCCCTAACTGCCGGAATATCTGATGCAGATATTTATGTAACTTCTGCTACTCCCATTGATGGATCAGGTGCTTTAGCCGGTGTTTATGCAGCCTATGCCAAAAATGGTGATTCTTTGAACCAAAAGCAAATTAATGCGGCACAAACTGAAATGAACACTTTGAGCAAAATTACTAGCCAAAATAAAGGTAAAGACGGCTACTCGGATGCTCAATTAAATAATGCAGTTGCTGGTGCTAAAAAAGAAATGGCTAAGCAAGGTCAAAATATTTCTGATAGCCAAGTTAGAGATATTGTTAACAATCAAATTAACATTAACCACCTTGGTGACACTATTACTAACAATCAAAAAGAACAAATTATCAATGTTCTAATCAAAGTTAAAAATTCCGGTGCCTTAAAGGATAAGAATTTCCAACAACAAGCTAGCCAATTAACTGATCAAATTCAATCAGGGGCTAAAAACATTTTTTTAAAATTTAATACTCCAGAAACTAGAAATTGGTTCCAAAAACTAATCGATTCTATCGTTAGCTGGTTCAGAGGTATCTTTGGCGGTGCAATTATCTTAAACTAAAATCTAAGAAAAAAAAGACGACTACTTTGTAGTCGTCTCCGTCGTCAAAACTAGTACCTGCGTGCGTCCTAGTCTTTCACTTATTATTATAGCAACTACTAAAAAAAGTGCATCAAAAAAAGTCTGCAAAATTGCAGACTTTTTTTTGATTTAGCAAGCGGATTTTTTAATAATTAGTTTGTTTCAGTTGACTCAGTAGTTTCAGTCGAATTTTCAGTACTATCATCAGATTCTCCATCTTCAAACTCTGGTTCTTCGTCTTCAACTACATCTTCGCCACTATTATTGTTTTTATCTATAAGCTTCTTGGTTACAGCAGCTGCTGCACCAATACCAACTACTTTAAAGAACTTTTTCATAATATCACCTCATTTAAATTGGTTTATGCGCTTTCACTTATTATTATAGTCTCTCTTAGTGATATTAAGAATTTTTGAACTTTCTATTTCATTTGATCCATATATTTATTGAGCTCGTGATCAACGAAATTATTTCCTTGATTGTCAGCATGTCCCTTGGTCCAGCTAAATTCACTGTCAGAAAAGTGTCCCAATAAACTATCTAATTTCTTCCATTCAGAAGCATTAATCAAAGGTCCATTTGATCTCTTCCAGCCACGCTTCTTCCAGCCCTCAATCCAGTGTTTATTGATTCCGTTTAAAACATATTGTGAATCTAAAACAAACAATAAGTGCTTGTTATTGAATTTTAGCTCAATTAATTTTTCCAGTGCATTGATTAGTCCGAGTAGCTCCATTTTATTATTTGTGGCACCAAATTCTCCCCCAGAACCATATGTACGTCTATTATCCCATTCAATTAAATAAGCCCAAGCTGCTTTATCGGTCTCATTGACATGACCGCCTTTATGAACACCAGTATTTCGAGATCCTCCATCAGTGTAAATAGTGGCAAAATAGTCAGCCGAAGTCTTAGAGTTGTCTTGAGATGCTCCACTAGCTGACTTAATTTTTTTAATTGCATTACTTAAAGAATCTTCTTTAACAATATCAGGTTGTGTTTCCTTATTCCAATCTAGATATTCAGTTGCATCAGTGATTTTTTCAAAAGATTTATATTCTGCACCAGAGAATCCATCTACTTGCTTTTTAGCATCTTCCCATGTTCGATAAACACCTGGTGTGCGGCCATTTTTTACTGCGTAGTATTTCATAATTATTCCTTTCTTCATTTGCTCTAACCTATAAAATGTTAGAATAATTTTAACGCTAAAATTACAAAGAAAGAAGGGAGGAAATAGAGTGTTTTTTATCCAGAAAAAATATAGTGAAGAAGTCGAAAAAAATAATAAGCATAAAAACAAAGAACCTAGCATTGCTCGAATGACTGTTTTAGGTTTAATGGCTACTTTTACCCCTACTCGCTGGCTCCTACGGATGCACAAAAGAAAAGTTGAAGACAGCTCTACTACTGAAGAAGTAGATTCAACAATGGAGCAGATACCTGTTTTTTATGTGCATGGTTTTCGCGGAGGAGATTATACGACAAATAAAATGGTCCAAGCTGCCTGTGAGGCAAAAGGCACTGATAAGTTTCTTAAAGCTACAATTGATCCATTTGGTAATTTCATCTTAGAAGGAACTTGGACAGCAGATAAGCAGCCCATTGTGCAACTTATTTTTAAGGATCGAATTGCTGGTGTTTATGCTAGTTCTTATTATCTTCGAGCAGCACTTTCTTATTTAAGTAAAAGATATCATTTTAAAAAATATAGTGCTGTCGCCCATTCCTTAGGAGCTCCTTCAGTAATCAAAGCGGAAATGAAAACTAGCTTAAGAAAGAATTTTCCACATCTAGATCACTGTGCCTTGATTGCAGGACCTTTTGATGGAGTAATGTATTTGGGTGATTTGCCTAACGTCAATCGTCTTAATGAAAAAGGGCGACCCATTTTAATGAGTCTGTCTTATATGGGGATGCTTTTTAATCAGAGACGTTTTAACCCCAATATTTCAGTTTTAAATATTTATGGAAATATTTTAGATGAAACTAATACGGATCGGTTTATTTCTGTTGTTTCTGCTAAATCGATTCGCTACATTCTCGCTCCTGTTGCTCATACCTTTCAAGAAGTAGAAGTGCGGGGAGATGCCGCTGAGCACAGTGTTTTACACGATAATCCTTTTGTAATTAATATTATTAACAAATTTTTGAAGTTAAGTGATTAATTTTATAAAGAGAGAAAATAATTATGTACTATATTCCATTTTTTTATGACCCATATTTTTGGATGATTATTCTAGGTGTAGCAATTTCAGGCTGGGCCTCAATGAATGTTAATTCAACTTTTAATCGTTATGATCAAGTTCGAAATCAAGGAAACTATACTGGTAAAGCCGCTGCCCGTTATATTCTTGATCAAGCTGGTCTATACGAAGTAGAAATTCGTGAAGTTGCTGGCAAGTTGACTGATAACTACAATCCCACCAATAAAGTTCTAAGTCTTTCACAATCAGTCTATAATTCCTCTTCAATTGCGGCGGTTGGCGTTGCAGCGCACGAAGTTGGCCATGCCTTGCAAGACGCTAGTGATTATGCCCCAATGAGAATGCGTTCTGCATTAGTGCCAATTGTTTCTCTTGGTTCCAATTTATCAATGCCACTAATTCTTTTAGGATTAGTCTTAGGAATGAACCAAACCCTAATTAAAATTGGTATTTGGTGCTTTGCCTTAGTTCTGCTTTTCCAAGTAGTAACATTACCGGTTGAATTTAATGCTTCTCATCGTGCTTTGCGGATGCTAAATAATGGGGCTATTTTATCCCCACAAGAAATGCCAATGGCCCGTAAAGTCTTATTTGCAGCAGCTTTAACATATGTCGCAGCCGTTTTAACAAGCATGTTACAATTGTTTAGACTTCTACTCATTTTTGGAGGCCATAACAACGATAATAATTAATTAGTTGGGAGGAATACCTATTTTTTCGAATGAATTTTGGGCACTTCTTTGGGCTGTCAACACAATCTTAGCCTTCTATGTTGTATTCCACCGAAAAAGATCTGTCGCTACCTCTTGGGCATGGTTAATTATTTTACTAATTTTTCCAATTTTAGGCTTTATTTTATATGGTTTTATTGGACGTGGATTATCACAAGAAAATCTTTTTGCCATTAACAATCAAAAACATATTGGTTTAAACAAAGTAAATAAGATGATCCCACGTGTTCCTAAATCCACTGGATCAACAGACACTTCTAAAGAAGCCAAAATTTTAATTGATTACTTTAACTTTAAACACGATTCCCCCCTTTCTAAAAACAACAAAATTAGTTTTTATACTGATGGCGAAAAGAAGTTTGAAGCTCTTTTTAAAGACATCGAACAAGCTCAAGAAACAGTTAATGTTGAATATTATTCCTTCATGAATGATGATTTAGGTAATAAATTTCTTAATTTATTAATCAAAAAAGCTCGCGAAGGTGTTAAGGTAAGACTTATATATGATCCTTGGGGTTCTCCTGGAGCTTCAAAGACTTGGTTTAAACCTTTAACTGATTTGGGCGGTGAAGTTGTAGCCTTTATCACAGCTCAAAACATGATTAAAAAGTATCGGATGAATTATCACCTTCACCGTAAAATTGTCGTTATAGATGGGCGAATATCTTGGACGGGCGGCTTTAATGTCGGCGACCAATATGTCAGCAAAAGCAAAAAATTTGGTTACTGGCGTGACACTCATCTTAGAATAGTGGGCTCTGCCTCTCTCCTCCTGCAAGAGCGTTTTGTAATGGATTGGAATGCTTCAATTACTGATAAAAATCAGACAATTTCATTTAATGAAAAACTATTTCCAAAAATTGAAGAAAATCAGCTAACAGAAGATGATGTTGCAACTCAAATTGTTTCAGATGGTCCTGATACTTCTACGCCATATTTACGTAATGGCATGATTAGAATGATGATGATGGCTAGAAAAACACTCTGGATTCAAACACCCTATCTTGTTCCAGACGATTCAATGATTGCCACTTGGGTTATTGCGGCTCATTCAGGCGTTGACGTGCGTATCATGATTCCTTCAATGCCTGATCATCCCTTTATTTACCGCGCTACACAGTGGTACGCAAATTACCTGCTCCATGAAGGAATAAAGATCTACGTTTATGACAATGGTTTTATTCACGCAAAAACCGTCATGGTTGATGATCGCTTTGCTGCAGTTGGATCAATGAATCAAGACTTTCGGTCATATAGCTTAAACTTTGAGACTGATGCAGTCTTCTACGATAAAAATATTACCCGGGAATTAAATCATATTTTTGAAAAAGATTTAGCTAAATGTACAGAATTGACTTTAGAAATTACCGATAACTGGTCGCGTTATCTTCGATTTAAACAAGCTTTTTCTAGATTACTTTCTCCCATTCTATAAAATAAAAAGGATAGATCCTCCCTACTCGCAATATGAGTACTTAGAGATCTACCCTTTTTTATTAACTTTACATCATTGATTGGACTTCTATTCCAACATTTGAGCCGAGATATTTTCTGATATTAACAATCACATCACTAACCTGCTGTGAGAATCTAAGATAGTAAGCCTGACGATTATTAGTTTGAAAGATGGCCATTACAGTTGGCTTTTTAGGATTGGGAACTGTAATTAATGTAACGTGAGCAATATCGCTATACTTAACTGTTCGCTTAAAATATCCACTTACAACTAGACGCTTCTTAGCTAGCCCACTAACACCATCAATTATGCTCATTAGTAAAAATGTAGCAATAAAAACATTCATAAGAACTGTTGGATCAGTGAAATAATCTAAATAAAAACCGATTAGTAAAAAAATTAGAGCCCAGATAACTGAGGAACTTCTAAAGCGGGCCTTATAATCAATGTTTGCTTGCCAATACCAGCTATAAAAAATATAGCCAATCAGCAAAATATCAAAAGAAATATATAAAAGTGACATAATTTTCCTTCTAAAAGTATTTATTAACGTTAAAAATCTTACTTTAATTATAACAAATACCACTTTTTCTCTCAGCATTCTATAATTGACTTAGCTGAAAATTAATAATAGTAGGAGGTTTTAATTATGAATGTAGATAAGCAAATTGCTGCACTTCAAGCTGATCTTAATGCAGCTCATCATATTACCTACTTAACGGGTGCAGGCGTTTCAACTCCGTCGCATATCCCTGACTATCGTTCAAAAAATGGAATTTACAATGGGATTTCGGAAAGCCCAGAACAAATTTTAAGTGAAGAAACTCTTTTTCATCAACCAGCTAAATTCCATCACTTCGTAATGGGAAATATGTATTTTCCAGATGCAAAACCTAATATTATTCATCAAAAAATTGCTGCTAGTTGCAATAAAAATGGAACTTTAATTACTCAAAATGTAGATGGTTTAGATAAAAAAGCTGGCAATAAACACGTCATAGAATTTCACGGTGATCTTTATAATATCTACTGTACTAAATGTCATGAAAAAATTTCATATGACAACTACAAAAAATCATATCTTCATGAAAAAGATCAGGGAATTATTCGTCCCGGGATTGTTTTATACGGTGAACCAATTAACGAAAAAATTCTCACAAAATCTGTTGAAAAGATTCATGATAGCGATTTAGTTATTATTGCTGGAACAAGTTTTGTTGTTTATCCTTTTGCCCAACTTCTCGCCTATCGGCAAGCTAATGCCAAAATTTGGGTAGTCAACAACACTCCCGTACCAGCTCCCAAAGACGTTTCCACAATTATTTCTAATGCTGAAAAAGTATTTGACAAATTATATATATAACTACTATTATTTTAACTAACATTTTATTTAATTTGTTTCCCTCCTCCTTATGTTATTTTTTGTTGTACAATATAAGGTACAGTTAATATATCAATTAAAAGAAAGGTTAGGATTAAATGCCACTTGCCCAAGCAAAAGTTTTCTATTATGATTTTGTTGAAATTAAACCATGGATCTATAAACTAGTCTTTAGCAACTTGGGATTAGCATTTGTTGGATCAAAGAATAGTAACATTGAAGCATCCATTTTGGTATTCTATCCTAATCATATTTTGATTCAAGACTCAAAAAAACTTGCTCCTTATGTTCAACAATTAAAAGAATACTTTGCTGGCAAGCGCCGTTCTTTTACTGTTCCAATTGATTATTCAAGTTTTGGGACGCCATTTCAAAATAAGATTGTAAAAACGATTGAAAATATTCCATATGGGACTACTATTTCCTATCGTGACTTAGCAGCTTCCATCAATGGTTCTACTTCAGTTCGATCAGTTGCCCATGCAGTAGCTTTAAACCCATCTTTAATTTTTATCCCAAGTCATCGTGTCGTTTTAGCTCCAGATAAGGTAGGAAGTTATAGAATGGGAGAGAAAGAAAAACAACGTTTAATAAATCTCGAAGAAGGCTATTTAAATGCAGCTAATTAAACTTTATCAACCTTTTTTTGATACTAATAATTGGGCTCACGTCTTAACTAGTGGTCAAGATTGGATGATGATTTTTACCCTAATTTTGATGGAATGCTTACTTTCCGTTGATAATGCCGTTGTCTTAGCCGCTCAAACACAGGTATTGCCTACTAAAGATGAACAAAGAAAATCCCTAGTTTATGGTTTATGGGGAGCCTATTTATTTCGTTTCATTGTAATCGGAATTGGTACTTACTTAATTAATTTCTGGGAAATTAAGTTATTAGGGGGCTTATATTTACTTTACTTAGTTTACAAGTACTTCTATGACGTTCGGCACCCTGAACTAGTTGCTAAAAAAGAAGAGGCTAAGAAAGAAAATCATAAGAAAAAGAACTCCAAAAAAAGAAAGCACCATCTTTCCTTATTTTGGAGAACTGTAATCTCAATTGAGTCAATGGATATTGTTTTCTCAATTGATTCGGTTTTAGCTGCCTTAGCCATGTCAAATAATCCAGTAGTAGTTCTGGTTGGTGGAATGATTGGAATTTTATGCATGCGTGGCGTAGCCGAAATTATTATTAAGTTAATGGAAATTATTCCAGAGCTTCAAACTATGGCCTATGTCTTAATCTCAATTATTGCGATTAAATTGCTTATTTCATTACCACCATTAAACTTCAAATTACCTGATGCAATCTTTGCTGGTATTGTATTTGGCACGGTTATTTTAACAATTATTTTTCACTATGTACGACAAAATGTACATGGCAAGAAAATGCCTTAACTTAATTGTTGATCAATAAATTCCTTAAGTACAACTGCTTGGTTGTACTTTTTATTTTTAGCTCCATATAGGAAAAGAACATTTTCTTTGGCTAGTTTTTCTTTTACGTCTTTAATAAAAGCTGCTGTTGCTGGATTAGCTTTCAATTGCGCTATATACTTAGACTTGAATTCAGGATATTTATTATCTTCGTGATTGAACCATTTTCTCAATTCATTAGTCGGCCCAATTTCTTTATCCCATTCATCCAAATGAGCCTTTACCTTGCTCATTCCTCTAGGCCATAATCGATCTACTAAAATTCGATAACCAGCTGGTTGTTCATGGTCATATATTCTAACTACCTTTATTTCATTCATGGTTACATTCCTCACTCTCTGCTAGTATTTTCCTTCAAATATGAGTGTACAACTTTTTTAGAAAGAAAAATTGATATGAATTACACAGAATTTTTCACTAATCGTTCTACAAGTGAAATCAGTAAAGACCTACTAGGTAGATCCTTGTCTTACAATAACGGAAAAGAAATTTTATCTGGTACTATTGTTGAAGCAGAAGCTTATGTCGGTGTAAAAGACCGAGCTGCTCATTCTTATGGTGGCAGACGTAGTCCTGCAAATGAGGGCTTATATCGTCCGGGTGGCAGTTTATATATCTATTCCCAAAGGCAATATTTTTTCTTTGACGTTTCTTGTCAAGAAGAAGGTGAACCGCAAGGAGTATTAATCAGAGCTATCGATCCTCTAACAGGAATTGACACGATGATTAAAAACCGTAGCGGTAAAACGGGGCCGCTTTTGACTAATGGACCTGGAAAAATGATGCAAGCCTTAGGGATTACTAGTCGTAAATGGGATTTGGTTGATTTGGCTGATTCGCCTTTTGATATTGATATCGATCACAAACGCGAAATAGAAGAAATTGTTGCCCTTCCAAGAGTAGGAATTAATCAATCAGATCCTGAATGGGCTCAGAAGAAATTAAGATTCATCGTTAGCGGTAATCCTTATGTTTCAGACATTAAGAAAAAAGACATCAAAAAAAATCACGGATTTATTTGACAAAAGATTAAAAATCGTTTAATCTTTTCATCAGTTAAATAAATCCCCAATGCAATAGAGGTTGCGATAATCACAGAATCTACTTGAGTACGCGAATACAGTGAGAGTATATTTTAGGATTACCGCCGAAACAAATTTTCTTTCGTGAAGTTAATTTGTTGGGATGTAAGAGAATATCTTACATACTGTCCTGGTCGTCCCCAGGGAGCGCTATATGATTTGGTTTAATTACTGATGATTTTCAAACCTCGTTGTTTTTGGCAAACAACGAGGCTTTTTATTTACGCTTTTATTGTATTGGCTTTATTTGAAATAATTTTTGGAGGTATTTCAAAGTGAAGTCAAAAATAAGATGGTTTGGTGCTTTATTAGCCCTAATTTTAAGTTTAGTTATCGGTTTTAGCTTTAATTCTACTCAAACCGAAGCGGCTAAAAAAGAAGCACCCCTAAAAATCGGTATGGAAGCTAACTATCCACCATACAATTGGACTCAAACAACTGATGCAAATGGTGCGGTTCCAATTGATGGATCTAAGCAATATGCAAACGGATATGATGTCCAAATTGCAAAAATCATTGGTAAAAAGCTTCATCGTAAAGTAGTAGTAGAAAAAACCGAATGGGATGGCTTATTACCAGCCTTAACTTCTGGAAAGATTGATTTAATTATCGCTGGTATGTCTCCTACTGCTGAACGTAGAAAGGCTATCAATTTCTCTGAACCTTATAGAAAAAGTACTTTCGTAGTAATTACCAACAAAGATGGGAAATTTGCTCAAGCAAAAGGCTTAAATGACTTTAAGGGAGCTAAATTAACTGCTCAACAAGGTACTCTTCACTACGACTTAATCAAGCAATTACATGGTGCTAAGCGTGAACCTGCAATGAGAAGCTTTTCTGCAATGCGTCAAAGTTTACAATCAGGTACTATTGACGGTTATGTTGCTGAAGATATTGAATATCAAAGTTACAAGACTGTTAACCCTAACATTGTTGCCGTTAACCTTAACAAGATGCAAGGATTTAAAGTTGATCATGATGACTCAATTACTTCAATTGGTGTTAAGAAAGGTAACACTGAATTATTAGATCAAGTTAACAGTATCTTAAAAGGTATTTCTAATAAAAAGCGTGACCAATTAATGGCCCAAGCTGTTAAGGAACAACCTCAAACAGGTGGCAGTAAGAAAGAAAATTGGTTTATGTCAATTATGCGTCGCTATGGTTCAATGATCCTTGGCGGTGTTGGAATGACTCTTCTTTTAGCCCTAGTTGGTACTATTGCTGGTTTCTTCATTGGTTTACTTGTTGGTATTGTTAGAACTATCCCAACTCCTAAGTCTACTGGTAAAAGATGGGGCTTAAAAATTGTTAACTGGCTTTTAGCAGTTTATATCGAAGTATTCCGTGGAACTCCTATGATGGTTCAAGCAGCTGTTATTTACTACGGAATTGCTCAACTATGGCACCTTAACTTAAACCGTACCGTAGCTGCCTTAGTTATTGTTTCAATTAACACAGGTGCTTACCTAGCTGAAGTTATTCGCGGTGGTATTAATGCAACTCCTAAGGGACAATTTGAAGCAGCTTCTGCTCTTGGTATGACCCACTCTCAACAGATGTGGCACATTATTTTACCTCAAGCAATTAGAAACTCTCTACCATCAATTACTAATGAATTTATTGTTAACATTAAGGATACTTCAGTATTAAGTATTATTTCAGTTTCAGAATTGTTCTTTGTTGGTACAACCGTTGCCAGTCAAACCTTCGAATTCTTCCAAACTTACTTCATTATTTCAATGATCTACTTAATCTTGACATTCTCAATTACTAGAGTATTTAATTTTATTGAAAGAAAACTTGAAGGTCCAAAGAACTACAACTTAATGGCTAACCAATTACAAGTAGAAGATCCAAAGGAGACTGGATTTGAACATGAACAATAATAACGAAGAAAACATTTTACAAGTACAACATTTACAAAAGAAATATGGTGATCATACAGTATTAAAAGATATTTCTTTTAATATTAACAAAGGAGAAGTAATGACCATTATTGGTCCATCTGGTGGCGGTAAATCAACCATGTTAAGATGTATTAATCTTCTTGAAGAACCAAGTAGTGGAAAAATTCTCTTCCATGGAGAAAACATTCTTGATCCTCATTTTAATCGTAATACCTTCCGGTCTAAGGTCGGAATGGTATTTCAGCAATTTAACTTGTTTAACAATAAGAATGTCCTCCAAAACTGCATGATTGGCCAAGAAATGGTTCTTGGTCGCTCCAAAGAAGAAGCTAAAAAAGTTGCTATTGAAAACTTGAAGAAAGTTGGAATGGATCCATTTCTTACTGCAAAACCTCAACAGTTATCTGGTGGTCAACAACAACGTGTAGCAATTGCTCGGGCAATTTCTATGGATCCAGAAGTTCTGCTCTTTGATGAACCTACTAGTGCCCTTGACCCAGAAATGGTTGGTGAAGTACTTAACACCATGCAACTACTAGCTAAGACTGGACTAACAATGGTGATTGTTACTCACGAAATGGGATTCGCTCGTGATGTATCTGATCAAGTTGTCTTCATGAGTGATGGGGTTATTACTGAACAAGGAACACCACAACAGATCTTTAACGATCCCCAAGAAGAAAAGACTAAGAAGTTCCTACGTAACTTCAGAAATAATGAACTTTAAGCAAAATAATACAGAATTTGCTTTTACCCTATAAATTTAAAAAGGCTGATACTCTTTGTTATAAGCATTGAGATATCAGCCTTTTTATTGGTATATTATTATCTACCTATTTATTTTCAGCTTTAGCCTTTTAGCAAAGCATAAATTATTGAAATCATGATTTCTACGATCCATACTATTCCCGAAAAGAGCGAAAAGTTCCAATATACTAATTGAAACTTTATTAAATGTAAAAGAAAGGAAAATACATAATGTTTGATTTTGTATTTTGGGTTTTAGTAATCTGGTTTATTATAAATGTTATTTGGATGTGGTTTGTATTAAACAAACAATCATATCAAAAATCCTTTGCCTGGATTAATGTAGCAGCAGTGATTATTGGTTTTTGGGTTTACTAAGGTACTGGTGCTCACTCCGGTGGATTAACTGATTGTTTCTTATGGCTAAATTGGCTTAACGTAGTTTTAGCTTGTCTTCAATTCTACTTCAGCTACCGGAAACTTAATAGTACTAATTAAGCTCTCAAAAAATACTTTAATCATCTAGAAAGGCTAGTATTCCACTATCAGTGTTATACTAGCCTTTTGTATTTATTAGAATTAAATAATTTCGCTATTTTCTCGCTCTTTTTCTAATTTCCAACCAATATCAAAGTATGTTTTGCGTTCATTACGCAAGGCACCATAGTCACTTTGCAAACTATCAATCGCGTCCTGTAATTTTTTATTTTGCTTCCGAATTGCATTTAATTCCGGATCATTCACAATTCCTTTTAAATGAACCTTGCCAGCCAAGTCTCTTTTAGCAGCTTGAAACTCTTCCTTCAAATTAGCTAAAGCATCTTCATACTTAACTAACTTTTTATTTACGATAGTTAATTGATCGTTCAATTTAACAAATAATTGATATGGCATATTCGATTTAATCTTATTGCATTCACTACACGATAAAATTAAATTATCAAAGGAATTATCATGTGATAAAGAAACGGGATCTTTGTGATCTACACTCGTTCCCCGTCGGCCGCAATACTGACAGCGATAATTATACTTATGCCGAATTCGTTCTCGATCTACAAAGTCAACTTCATTTAAAGAAAAGTCAACTTCAATCCCCATCTTTTTCATATTTACTGCAAAATCAACATTATTCTCAGGAACATAGTCTATTTCATTATCTTCACTCTTAATAATTGCTAAATTAAACTCACGACGTGAAATTTGTTGCAAAGCAACTTCATTGCCATCATAATCTTGAATGAGCGACTCATACTGTCGTCTATTATTATTGTCTACAAGATAATGCTTTAAAGAATCCGGCTTAATCTGACCATTATTTTTTTTTCCTACAAAGCTATAAAGCATTACCTGGGAAATACTTTCAACTACCGGATTTTCATAGTTCTCTGCATCCAAATTTCTTGTTAAACAAATATCACAAATACTTGTCAACTTAGGGTTCATTAACCCTTCTTGCTTAAAATGAAGACTATCAAGTCGTAAACCACAGGATGCACACTGTAATTTCAACCTATTCTTCCCCCATTAACAAAATACTAAATGCAATTCTTTGCATTTTATCTTTACCGGCAAAATCGCCCTTAAATAAATCTGGCAAAATTTTCTTAATAAAATATTGAACACAAGTTAAATCATCAAACTTTTTAATAGTTTCAAGACTTTCTTTAAACATCTGCATGAACACAGGATTTGGATTTCCTAATTCAATTTCACCATAAGCTTCATAAAGTAAATCCAACTTATCACAAATAGATAAGATCTTACCTTCTAAAGTATCATCTTTTCCTTCAGATAGGCGTTTTGTATAAATTTTTTGAAATTCTTTTGGAATTTCATCCTTAATAAATTTAGCAGTCATGGTTTCTTCAACATCACCAATCATCTTACGTAATTGTGGAGTTGCATACTTAACCGGTGTCTTGATATCACCAATAAAACGTTCAGTATAATCATGGTTAAGACTCTTTTCATAAAGAGCTTTCCAATTTACTTTTTGCTTACCAATGACTTCTTCGATATCTCCCATCATTTGAGCAAGTTCTGCTGTTCTAAAGCTATGATCAGCTACAGAATGGTGTTGATATTTAAAATATCCTGGTGCACGGTCAATCGACTCTAAACTATTAAAACCTTGAATATACGCATTTAATCCCATAAAAACTTACCCCTTCCAGAAATATAAAAATGTCTAAAATTTCTACTATCATAGCAAAACCACTCTACTCTTGCAAATCAAAAATAGAGAAAGATTTAACACCTTAATCTTTCTCTATTTCTCTAATCCCGTCAACTCATTTGTATTTAAAGCAGCTAAAACAATCAATGTTGCATCGTAGTAATTATTAGCAGGAAGCGGTCTTGAAAAAATATACTTTTCATGTTCTACCAAAGTACCATATCCTTCATTTTGATACTTACTTGCGGCTACAAAGATCGGTGCACTAAAGCTCGCAGACTCATATGGATATAGGGGTTTTCCACTCAAGGTAAACCCACTCGATATTTCTTCTTTTTGCTTAAAAAACTTCAGCATTTTCTTTACGATATTATTGGCTTCTTTATCATTACTTGCTGCTAAGAGCATCGGAACTCTGCAGGCATTGGCGCTGTAATTACCATCATCTTTGGTTGCTACATCATTAGCCTTAGCAGGAGACGCCTGTTTTTGCCTTGAAATCCAAGCAAAATCCGGAACTAGTCCTGTTTTATGTTGGCTGCTAAGCTGTTGTAAATAAGTCAGCATCTGTGATTTTATTTCTATCCAGCTGTGGTCTCCAGTTGCTTGATAAAATTCTTCAAATGCTTCTGGCATTACATCCGATGTTCTCATTACATTATAAAAATGTGATTTCTTATTTGCCCAATTTCCTACAGTAATTATTTTAGCCGAACGATTGCTTTCTAACTTTTTGATATCACTGATTAGTTTAAAAGCTTGAGCTTTATATCCATGTCCTGGCCAAACTTTATCAGCTTCAAGCAATGCTTGGGCAATCATCATGTCGCCGTCACTTGCGCTCACTGGATTATCCTGTAAGCTTCCCTTTTTATTTTCTTGTCTCCAGCTCATTAAGTTTGAATTAGACAATCGATGCCTTAAATAATAATTATCCAATTTTTGAAAATCAGTTTGGCTTCCTAAGTGCTTCTGTCCTGCCTTTACAGCTAGTAACATTCCATATCCCTGTGCTTCAGACAAGGCAAACGGTGTCTTATTTTTTCCAGCTGCGTTAACATACTGCTCATTTTCACTTTGATTTTTTATATAATCCTCTCGCCAAACCTGATAGTATCTTTTTTCTATCGTGCGATCATTGCTCATCCTTACATATACAATAATTCCTAAATAAGCTACTATCACACCTAAAATCAAGATTAAATTTTTAACTCTCATGCCCTATCCCTAATCTGCAAATCTCTTTGTTTTTACCCATTTACTACTGTCTCGTTTAAAAATTTTATCCCCGATAACTGAACAAACTGCTTGGATAGAAATAGCAATAAATAACTGTGAATAGGTAAAATACGAACCCAATGCTAACCAAATTTGATCACTAGTGGCTTGTCCATACTGTGTAGCTAAAGCCAGATTGATTTGAGTTACATATAAAAGAATCATCAGTAACCAATTAATTAATAAAAGTTGCATCAGTAAGAGATTGGAATCCATTGCGAAAATAATTGGTATCTTAGGATTTAAAAATCTTGCTACTACACATCCTAAATCTACGAAGAAGATAATATCGGAAAGAACAACCGCTAAGTTAAACCAAAAGAAAATACAGGTTAAATAAAATGTTTCTAATTTAACCCGCCAATTACTCCTATCAAATAAATGCTTAAAATTATTTATCACAACTTGATAGTTACCTTTTGCCCAGCGCAATCGTTGATAATAATAATCACGTAAGTGCTCAGGCTCTTGTTCAAACGCTTCTGAATTATAAGCCAAAGCAATCAAGTATCCATCTTCCATAATCCGAAAAGAAATTTCTGTATCCTCAGTTAAAGCACCCTGTTGCCAACCACCAATACTTCTTACATACTCGGTATTAATGATGAAATTTGTTCCTGGAATTCGTCCAATTTTAAATAAATTCCAGACCCAAACATGTTGAATACGTTGAGAGACAATAACTTCTTGATTGATACATCTAGTTAAAAAGTTTTGCTTTGCATTACGTGTTTTATTTCTTCCAAAGGTGGCCATGTAGCGACTTGGATTTTCTAAAACTTTTTTAACTAAAAAATATAAGGCATTTTGTTCTGGTAATGCATCTGCATCATAGACACAGATATATTCTCCTTGAGCTATTTCTAAGGCATCATTCAAAACCCCAGCTTTTCCTCCCGAACCCTGTCTTTCAATAATCTGTACGTTTCGATACCTATATTCAGGCATATCAACTGCCTTCCGCATCTCCGCAGCTGTCTTATCTTGACAATTATCCGCATATAAAAGTACTTCTATTTTTGAAGCAGGATAGTTTAAATCAAGGATTCCTTTTGTCGTTTTAGCAATTACAAGCTCTTCATTATGGGCTGGTACTACAATCGTAATCGTAGGATAGCGTTTTAGAGGGGTAATAGAAACAATCTTTTTACTATGTTCAATCCAAAAACGAATCGCACCATAAAGCGTTACTAGTGACGCTAAAAGAGAAAACCAAATAGATACTAAAGTTGAAAATGCTAAAACATTATTTAACATGATGATTCTTTCCTAAATGAAGGACTGTATGTTCAGTTTGATGATAAATCGTCCAAACACTATAAATCATAGCAAAAAGTGCAATTAAAAATATTAATGTAACTAAAATCGCCAAAATAAAGAAAACGTCTATCATGCTTCTGCTCCCTTTAAATATTCAACAACTAAATCTGTTTCAAGTTTTCGTTTTAAATGTTTAAGAATTGCATCAAGATCTGGGTATAATATCAAATCTTCCTCAACAATATGCTGAGTAGCCATTTTAAATGCTGGGTGATAGTCTTCATATTTTAAAGCTCGAAGTTCTGCTTTTAATTCATCATTCAAAACCATCAAAGTTCCAGGTGCAACTGTATTAGAAATAATTAAAAATTCACCATTTCCCAGGTAATATAAATTCTCTTCAACTAATCTGCTCTTTTTAAGCACTTTAGCTATTTGTTTCAAAATTTGACTGTGCTCTTCTAAATTGAACTGAGCAAACTGTTGCTCATGCTCCCATTTAATGATGGTAAAGTCATCCCACAAAGGTAAATAACTTTTCTCTCTTAATATTCTACTTATCTTCTGGTATAGCTTCTGTGCGTTATAGGTCGTTTGCAGTTTTACATTTTGATCGTAGTGGGTAATATAGCGATAAACACTAGCTTCATTTTTCTTATAGATACTCCACCTAAAAATGCATTCTCTCAACTGACTCGCTAGATAGGCTTCTATTGGAAACGAAAGCAATAACATTGTCTTAGCATAAATATCTAATCTCACATAGCCAAGGGTTAAGCCACTGATTCCCAATGCAGTTAAAATTAAAATAAGCCACGTACTAACAATATTTGACAAAATTAGGCCAACAAGTGCGCCTAATACCAGAAGCATCGCAACTCCCCAAAAAACATTATCTGCTACTCCTAAAAAAAGAGACAGCAAAATAAGGGCGAAAATTGCTTTTAATTCTAGCCCTTTTATCGAAATGTTATTCATTTTAAAATTTATATCCTATGCTTTATTACTTTGTCCTCTATAAGGCTATTTATATAGTAATATAATTTCAAATATAATTTCAAATATAATGAAATGTTATTATATTAATTTCGATTTATATAATGATACAAAAAAAGGAGAGACGCTAAATAGCGTCTCTCCTTTTTTTGAGTAGTAAATTTAATTACTTGTTTTCGTCTTTAGCAGCTTTGTTTAAGAAAGCAACTACTTCAGCAGCTCTCTTAACACGAGCCTTAGAATTCTTCTTGTTCTTAGGTCTTAAGTTTGGTGTAACACCTGTGTTGTAGTTTTCACCTTTACGCATAGATCTATACTTCCTCTCAAATAAAATTTTCGAAAATCTTTTATTATCATACCACGAAGAAGCACGTCACTTCAATACCTAGCAGATCTTTCCACCTAATTTTTTCATCTCATCTGCAGATAATTTTTCACCTTTAAATTCAGAAATGGTAACTCCGCCATCAATAATCCCTTCATTTGAAGATAAAGATAGAACAGCATCACGAGCGTTAAGGACTAATCCATCCTCTAAAAATGCTAATTCTTTATCAGATGTATACATATCTAAGTCCATATTATTTTTAATTTTAATAGAAAAATCCGGATCCTCATGATCTAATAAAACAAGCTGAAAATTAGCACCGATTGTACAAGTCCCACCTAATTTAGAATAACCATTTGAGCCATCATTTAAGGCTAATAAAACAACTTGTCCCGGTTTAATCTTCTTTTCTAAAGCCTTTTTAGCACCATCTTTTATTTTTAGTTCAATATTTTTCGAATCAAGCATAGTCTATTCCTCCTATGTTATCTACTAACTTAAATATAGCACTTTTCTTTCTTCTTCACCTAATAAAATGCTCAAAATAATATTAATAGGAAAGTTTAATCCGAAAAAAGCGTTGCGAACTTACGCTAAAGAGTTCAAAATAGTAGTGTTGATTTAATTTTAAGAGGGGACATTAATGACCGTCATCAAAAATATTGCTAAAGACCGTATTTTACAAATTACGGTTGTCATAACGATCATAAGCTTATTCTTCGCCCGACCACGGATTGAAGATATTAACTTCCACACACTATACTCAATTTTAGCGATGCTAACTATTATCCAAATTTTTTCTTACTTACACGTTTTGGATGTATTAGCTTATAAACTCACAGCTAGCGCTAGAAGTACAAGAAGATTAACTGCAATTTTTACAATCTTATCAATTGTATCCGCAATGTTCTTAACTAATGATATAACTGTTTTAACTCTTATACCATTGTATTTAACAATTGCTAAACGCCACAATTTACCTGAAATACTGCCTGTCACCTTAATTGGGATGGGAGCAAATATTGGAGCTGCTTTTACCCCATGGGGTAATCCTCACAATATTTTTGTAGTTAATCGCTATAACGTTTCACCACTTAAATTTTTTAGTTGGTCACTTCCATTATTGCTGGTCAGTTTAATTATCGTTTTATTGTTCATCTTTTTTGTTAAAGATAAACCGATTCCTACAGTACCTTTAGAAGATATTAGGATTAGTGTCAGACCGATGGTTTTGACTATTGCTGTTTCAATTTTCTTCTTCTTTGGTGTTTTTAATATTGTTCCAGCATATGTTCCAGCAATTGTTGCCGTAATTTTGGCTCTTATTATTAATCCTTCAATTATGTTACATGTGGATTATGCTTTACTCTTAACTTTCACATGCTTCTTTATTTTTATTAGTGATATCCAGCAGATACCATTTATCGTTACACTTATTTCAAAGACCATGTTCTCTGAACATTCTGTCTTCTTAACTTCAATCATTTCAAGTCAGTTTATTTCTAATGTTCCTTCAACCATCCTAATTGGTAAATTTACTAATTATGCTGAAGCCTTATTCTTGGGTTCAAATATTGGAGGATTTGGTTCACTTGTTGGATCAATGGCTAACATGCTTGTTTTCAAAAGTTTCGTTGAAAACGGAACAGTATCAAAGCGCAAATTCTTCTGGGTATTTTCAGTTCTCGAATTTACTGGTTTAATTATTTTGACAATCCTTGGCTGGATCGTCTTAGACTTTGTTATTTAGATATCGTAAAAAAGCACAAAACTGTGCTTTTTTACGTTCTAATTTTCTGTTATTTGGTACAATATTCCTAACATTTTTAGCTTAATATTTAAGATATAGAGAAAGGATTCAGTTTATGAGTTTAACCTGGATTATTATCATTATTTTAATTTTATTGGTAGCTATTTATATTGGCATCTATAACGGCTTACAAAAAGCTAAGGTGCATGCCGATGAAGCTTGGAGCCAAATTGATGTTCAATTGAAGCGTCGTAATGACTTAATTCCTAACTTAGTTGAAACAGTTAAGGGTTATGCTAAGCACGAAAGCGGCACTTTAGAAAAAGTAGTTTCATTAAGAAACCAATTAGTAAACCTTCCAGCTTCTGATCACGAAGAAGCTAATAAACTTTCTAATCAAATTACTGATTCGTTGAAGAGTATTTTTGCTTTAGCTGAAAATTATCCTGACTTAAAAGCCAACCAAAACTTCTTAGCACTTCAAGAAGAACTTACTAATACTGAAAATAAGATTGCCTACTCACGTCAACTTTATAACTCAACAGTTGCTATGTTTAATGAGAAGTTACTAACTTTCCCATCTAACTTAGTAGCTAAGATGCATGGCTTTAAGAAAATGGACTATCTTCAAACACCAACTGAAGAAAAGGCAGTTCCTCAAGTCAAATTTTAGGTTAATTAATGCTCTATCAACAAATAGCACGCAATAAGCGTAAAACAGCATTTTTGCTTGTTATATTCGTTATTATTCTAGCTCTTGTTTGTGGTGGGTTAGGATACTTAATTAATGGCGAACCATTTTCCGGAATTGCTATTGCTCTTATTGGTAGTTTAATTTATCTTTTTATTGTTCTTCAAAATCCTGGAAACCTAGTGATGAGTATGAATCATGGGCGAGAGATTCATGAAGAAGACGATCCAGAACTTTGGCACATTGTTGAAGATATGGCTCTGGCTGGACAGGTTCCGATGCCAAGAGTCTTTATTATCGATGATCCGAGCCCGAATGCTTTTGCGACTGGACGAGATCCTAAGCATAGCTACGTTGCCGTTACAACTGGCTTACGAGAACGATTAAATAGAATTAGCCATGAAATTTCTCATATTAGAAATTATGATATCTTAGTTTCAACTATTGGAGTTGCACTAGCAGCAGTAATTTCTTTTATTTCTAACTTCGCCTCTCGCATTTGGTGGTGGGGTGGCAATTCAGACCGCGATGACCGAGACTCAAGTCCTTTAGAAGCAAATTTTAAGGTAGTAGCAATTGTTTTTACCCTAATTTTAGGACCACTTGCCCAAATGGCTCTGTCTCGTAATCGAGAATACCTGGCTGATGCGGGCTCAGTAGAACTTACTAGGAATCCACAAGGCCTAATTTCAGCTTTAGAGAAGATTTCTAACAGTGAGCCAATGAAAGATCCAGATCCATCAAGTGCTGGGCTCTACATTGAAAATCCACTTCATAATCGTGGGTTAAGCTCACTCTTTGATACTCACCCGCCTACTGCGGATCGAATTAAGAGATTAAAAAATAGGTATATAAAAAGGGATGCACTTGCATCCCTTTTTATATACCTATTTCAAATTAATATGAGCTTCTCTAAATAATCTCTTTCTCATTTCTGCTGGTGTCATTCCATAATAATGCTTAAATTTTTTATAGAAAAATGACTTACTTGAATAACCAATAGTTTCGATTATTTCTTTTAACGATACATTTGGCTTAGCGAGCAGTCTTCTAGCCTCTCTCATACGCCGATCGTCAACATGTTCAACAAAGCTCTTACCAGTTTTTTCTTTTACCATTGTAGAGAAGTAATTTCGATTAAATCCAAAATATTCAGCCGCTTCTGCTAGCGTAATGTCATTATAGTGCTGGTCAATGTACTGATCTAAGGTTTCATCCTTAAACTTATTTTCTCTTCTTTCACTCAATTTAAAGTTCTGCTCACGTAAATTGCGCAAAATCACTACTTTAAGTAACTCTAATCCAATTGTGCTATTAAATGCCGCATGATTAAGATCATCTTGCACTATCTCTCTGATACTTTGGCTACTCCACATTACTGACGTTGTTGTAAATAAAAAGGCTTTATCCTGAGATAAATTCTTTAAAAATAGGGTACTTATTTTCTCTTCAGTGGGAGTATCAATTGTTACGTTTTCTATTTGCTCTTCCCATGAAAAATCGCTACTCAGCTTAAATTTTATAATTACTGTATTCTTGTCACTAAGCTTGATTGCATAAGCGCTATCTTTTTCAATTAATAAGATGTTTCCACTTGTTAAAGAAAAGCTTTGCGTTCCTATCTTTACCTCGCATTTACCAGTAAGACAATATAGCACTTGACTGCTTCCGGACTGATATTCAATAAAGTCATAATGCATCCCCTCTAAATAAAGACGGTAGGACAAAAAATTCTGGGTTCGAAGCTCTACTTCACTAGCTTGATTATTTTGCATTAAACTTAATAAATAATTTTTTAATGTAGCTGTTGCCATCTCAATCAGTCCCCTTTGATTTTATTCTGTTTTAATTATAACCTTTTTATTATTTTTAATTGTCTTTTAGTCTTATTAAGCGTAAGCTTAGACTGTAAATACATCTGGGGTGCCCATCTGGCTGAGAATATACCCATTGAACCTGTTTGATTAATATCAACGTAGGGAAAATGATTATTTTTAGACTTTATTTAAGTCACCTCTTTGAGGTGGCTTTTTATTTTTGGAGGAAAAAATGAAAAAATTACATGTAAGAGATATTATCTTAATTGCCTTAATTGCTATTATTTTCGGTTTTATTTATTTAGCTAGTGACAGCCTCTATAATGCTCTAACCGCTCTCCTAACTCCAATTGGCTATGGGATGTTAGCAAATGATATTATGATGGGAATCTGGTGTATGGCAGGACCATTAGCCGGCTTTCTTGTTCGCATTCCTGGCTCTGCTTTCTTAGGAGAGTTCTTAGGTTCCTGCGTTGAATTGATTGCCGGAGAACAGTGGGGAGCTGTTAATTTAATTTCTGGTGCTGTTCAAGGGCTAGGTAGTGAATTAGGTTTTACCTTTACTAGCTACCGTCGATACGATTGGTTTACTCTTTTCTTATCTGCTACAACCACGACTATTGTCACTTATTTGTACGATTTCATAAAAAACGGCTATAGCTATTTTTCAACCTTTAATATGATTCTCTACTTTGTAGTTCGCTGGATCTCCATGCTCCTATTTACCTGTGTATTAGTAAAATTAATCGTAAACCTTCTAGAAAAAGCCCATGTCATCCAAACAAATCAAAATTAACCAACTTTCCTTTCAATACCAAGACAAATTAATTTTTAAGAATTTAGATTTTACTATTAACCAAGGCGATTTTGCCTTATTAACTGGTCCAAGTGGCTGCGGAAAATCTACACTTTTAAAATTAATTGCTGGCCTTGAGCCTACTTCTAACTGCAAAATTACTACTGGTTCTTTAAATCAGCCCTTTACTAATTGGGGGATGGTCTTTCAAGACCCTAATCGTCAATTCACGATGGCAACTCCAAGAGAAGAATTAATTTTTGCTTTAGAAAATAAACTAATTGATCGAGTTACTGCTCAAAAGATTATCGATGAAGTTAGCCATAAAACGAATATTTCGCATTTGTTAGACCGTCCCTTCCTTTATCTCTCAGGCGGTGAAAAGCAGCGTGTAGCCTTAGCCGTCTTAATTGCAATGCAAAGTGATCTCTTCTTATTAGATGAGCCATTTGCTAATTGCGACTCTCATAATCGAAACTTTCTGCTTAACTGTTTAGATTCACTCTATCAAGAAGGTAAAACGATTTTGATTAGTGATCATAACTTTGCTAATTATGAAAAAATTGATCCCAAAGTTTTTGCTATCAAAAATCAAAGAATTCAAACTACTCCTCTACCTTCTCAAGAAGAAGTAGTAACCAATTTTTCTCTTCCTCATACAAATCAAGAATCAGTATATTCTTTTAATTCTTTTTCCCTATCATTCCCAGAAAAAGAGTTACTTTCTTCAACTAATTTAAAAATCTATTCCGGAAAAGCAACCCTCCTAACTGGAGAGAATGGTAGTGGTAAAACTTCTTTATTTAAGGCCTTAAGCAAGGTTATTACTTATCAGGGAGAACTACTCTTTAAAGATAAAGAGGTTAAAAAATGGCGTCGCCGGCCTTATTTGTCAAAAGTAGGACAAATTTTTCAAAATTCAGACGATCAATTCTTAAATGTTACGGTAAAAGAAGAATTAGATTTTAGCTTAAAACACAATCAAAATCCTTCTCTCAATGAGTCTAAGCTTCAGTCTATCCTAACTAAACTCAATTTAGAAAATATGGATGAACAAGTTGTTTATTCTCTCTCTGGTGGTCAAAAAAGGAAGCTTCAAATTCTCGTCATGTTAATGGCCTATCCGGACGTTTTATTACTAGATGAACCATTTAGTGGTTTAGATCAAAAAAGCGTCTCAGAAGTCATTTTTTTACTAAAGAACTACTTCTTAGATGAAAAGCATAGCTTAATCGTAATTAGTCACCAGCTCGATCAGATTCAAAATCTATGTGACTATCATCTTGTTTTAAAAGGCCAACAACTTTTCTACGCTAAATAGAGGTAAATAAAATGAATCCCGGACTAAAATTATTTTTAATCTTAATTATTTCTCTGGAAATATCACTTGTGCCTAATTTAGGAGCAAATCTCATTATCATTGGGGTTTGCCTTCTCTATCTTCTGTTTAAGCACATTAACCTTAAGAAGCTGTTTTTATTATTTATCATTCCCTTATTCGCGGGTTCCGTAGTTTTTATTACAATTTACTACTTCACTCCTAGCCGTAGTCTTTATAAAGCTTGTGTCTTATTTACGAGAATTTACGCCTATGTCTTTTTAGGAGCCGCTTTCACTGAAACTACTTCTTTTCTTGCTCTAGCTCGCTCACTAGAACAAAATTTTAAATTACCTAGTAAGTTTGCTTATGGAACTCTAGCTGCCTTTAATGTTATTCCAAAAATTCATGTCGAAGTGAATCGAATCCGCCTAGTTGGGGATATGAGACACTACCACTTATCTTTCTACTCACCGGCCTTATATTTTAAAGCAATTTTAGCCGCAATTTCTTGGTCTAATAGTTTAGCTGATGGAATGATTTCACATGGCTATCGTGAAGACAAAGAAAGGAGTATAATTGTTCCGATCGCCTTAACAAAAAAAGATTGGCTTATTTTTAGTAGCATCATAGTACTACTTCAACCAATCTTGTTTCTTCTCAAATAATTATTTATGGTATGGACTGCCGCTATTAATCATAAATGCACGGTAAATTTGTTCAATTAAAACCAAGCGCATTAATTGATGAGGCATTGTAAATTTACCAAAACTGATTAAATCATCTGCTCGCTTATTTACTGCGTCACTTGTACCGAGACTTCCTCCAATAACAAAGGTAATGTCAGAATGCCCATAAGTAGTTAAATTCGATAGCTCTTTCGCAAAAGCCTCGCTAGTTCTTTCTTTCCCCTTAATCGCAGTTACATAAACATATTCTTTATCTTTTATCTTATCTAAAATTCTTTTTCCCTCGATTTCTTTGACCTGTTCCATTTCAGCAGGACTTAGTTTTTCGGGGGCTTTTTCATCTGGAACTTGAACTATTTTTACTTTTGCAAAACGACTCATTCTCTTTACATATTCTGCAATTCCATCTTTAAAATACTTTTCCTTTAATTTCCCTACACAGACAATTTTTATATTCATGCTAATTTATCCCTTTCACACATCTAGCTTTTTATTTTATCCCCTAATTGACATAGCGTCCACATGAGTTTTCCCCTGGCTGTGGATTACTAAAAACTATATTTAGTAGTTCGCTCAATTACTTCTCAACAAATTGTGGTTTATAAAAAAGTGGATAACTTTTTTATAAAATTTATTCCACATTTTTATAAATTTGATTAATTTTCCAAACTTTTCCCTCTATCCCTTACAGACTAGGCTTGAACAGCCGTTCAACTTTTATAAAATTAGGACTTTATTTACACACAATTCACAAGTTTTCCACATTTTTTATTTTTATTATCACCAACTTATGCACAATCCACAGAGTTTTCCACATTTTCCCACAACCTATTCGATAATTCTAAGATCTTGACAATTTTAAAATACGAACTTTATTAGGTTTCACACTTTAAATATTAAGAAAAAGCTATGATTACCGCTTACAAATCGTATAATCATAGCTTTTTTATCTCTATTTAATAATATTCAATTAACTTAAGGTAACTTTGATGTATTGTGATTTTCCATCTCTAACCACTTGAAGGGTTACTGTATCGCCAATCTTATGTGCATAAAGAGCTGTATGTAGTGAAACAACGCTATCCACATCTTTGCCATCAATCTTAGTAATTACATCACGAGCCTTGATACCAGCCTTCTCTGCACTACCATTCTTGGTCACACTAGCAACATAGACACCAGACTTAACACTGTCAGGCAAACCAAGTTTCTTGCGGCCATATTCTGTTAATTCATCAACGGATACAATTCTTATGCCTAATTTAGGACGCGTAATTTTACCATTCTTAACCAATTGATTAATAATTGAAACAACTTCATCACTAGGAATTGCAAAGCCCATTCCTTCAACGGCAGTCCCATCACTAGAAGAGGACAATTTCATTGAGTTAATACCAATTACTTGACCAGACATATTAACTAATGGACCACCTGAATTACCAGGGTTAATAGCTGCATCAGTCTGAATAACGGTTGCCTGGTTAGTTACTTGGCCAGATGAATTAGTTACATCTACTGTTCTATTCTTAGCAGAAATAATACCTTGGGTTACACTAGTTGCATATTCGCTCCCAAGTGGAGAACCAACAGCAATTACTTGTTGACCTGGCTCTAAGTTCTTAGAAGATCCAAATTGGGCAGTTTGAGTAACATATTTACCATCAATAGTTAAGACAGCCAAGTCTGTTTCTGCATCAGTTCCGACTTTTTTAGCCGTTACCTTTTTACCATTACTTAAAATAACTTGGATTTCATCACTTCCAGAAACCACGTGATTATTGGTTACAATGTAGCCTTTACCATTAGATTTCATGTAAATAACTCCAGAACCTTCACTGTAAGTTTCTAAATCTGATTTAGAATTCTTCTTTGAAGAGCTGGAACTATCAGACCCAAAAATACCAAATGGATCACTAGTTGAAGAAGAACTTTGTCTCTTCAAGTTTACAACAGAAACAACAGAATTCTTTACCGTATTAAAGGCATTAGTCATCTGACTGCTGTTCTTACTTTTAGACTTCTCAACCTTAGCTGTTGGCGCAACAGTTGTTTGTGGAGCATTCTGTCCGTTAATTTGTGACAAACCTGCATAAGCTACTCCACCACCGAGTAATCCTGCAACCACTCCTACAATACCAGTTTTAATTAGAGCATTATGCTTATTAGAGTTCTTAGTATTATTTTCTGCCATAAAAATTCTCCTTTTCTATTCACTCTAGCCTAATCACAAATTTTGAATTTTTTATGAATTCAAGTCAAATTATTTGCTAAAAATTATATTTCTGTGAGTGATCCGGCTTCTAGTGGATTGGTATCAATAATTTTAACATCTGCGGGCAGATTTGCATCCCCCGCAACCAATAAATCATGTGCAGTCTCATGAGCTAAATACTGAGTATTATTATGTTGACTACGGTGGGCCAAAAAGATGTTTTTAGTTTTTGGAGAAACAACATCAAGTAGCGTATCAGCTGCCTGATCATTTGAAAGATGTCCAACATCCGACATAATCCGATGCTTTAAAGACCAAGAATACGGTCCATTTCTAAGCATCATATCATCATAATTAAACTCCATTAAATAGCCATCTGCATCCTTAATTTCGCCTTTAACAGTGCTTGAAACATATCCTGTATCCGTTAAACAAGCAAATCTTTTACCGACACTGCTAAAAACATAATATTGGGGTTCAGCTGCATCATGACTAGTAGCAAAACTAGTCACATCTAAGTCACCAAAAGTTTTCGTTACCCCAGATTCAAAAGTATTGATCTGTTCAACAGGCAAGTTACCGATTTTCTTACTTTCAATTAAATAATTCCAGGTACCTGAATTTGCATAAGCTGAAATTTGTGGATACCGTCTCATTAAGACTCCTAAACCTCCTGAATGATCGGTATGGTCATGACTAATAAAAATCATATCAATATCTTTAATATCAACCCCGACTTGAGCTAGTAAGTCCTTGGTCTTTTTTCCAGATAAACCTGCATCCATCAAAATTTTGTGTTGCTCAGTTTCTATTAAAGTAGAATTACCTGTTGATCCGCTTGATAAAACTGATACTTTCACATTTTTCACTCCTTAGAATCATCAGTCGTAACATTATTTTGAATAATTGTTCCTGTAAATGCATTTACCCGCTTCAAAGTAACTGTCTTAGAAGTATTATTTTCAATTGCTGCTAACCAAGTTGGAATATAAATAGTATTTCCCTTAACTGTTAATAATTTAGTATAAACTTGCTTCAACAAGATAACCTTAGAATTATTTGGTAATTCACTGTAAGTATATAACGAGTCAACCGCTGCTTTTGAACTAATTGTATTTTGTCGCTCACGAACAGGATTTAAGTCATCAACATAGCTTTGGGAATAAGAGACAATTTGATTATCTTTTACAATAATATGAAGCCGAGCTGTTGCAGCAAAGAATTCTCCATATTTAGTTTTTTGGTTAAAAATATAATCGTCCCCCTCAAATAATTCTGAAAGGTAAGTATAATTTTTACCTTGATATACATTTTGGCTGTCATCCTTAAAACGCATCACTTGTCTCAGGGCTTCTTTTTTATTTTTAGATAAAGTAATTGGCTTATCTAAATGAACATAAATAAGATTTTCACTTGAATTATTTTCTACTTGTCCCTTTACCTGCTGAGTAGCTTTTTTGATCCAAGAATTATCAGTCTTGGCAGCCAAATAATATCCATCTTCTTGTTTATCGTTAACCTTTGGAATAGTAATTTGATCAGCACTTGTTTCGCTCTTAATATCAGTCTGAGCCGGAGTAGAACCAGCAGATAAGAGTGTTGGCGTTTGCCATAATTCAATTCCCAAAAAGATATTAATTCCGATAAATACAATTAAAAATATCCATTCAATTCTTTTAAAGTCCATCTACTAGTCCCTCCTTTCCTGCATTGTCTAACTGATTATTTGTATTAAGCCACTCATCTAAGGTCTTCCACTGCTTATTAATCTTTACATAGTAAGCAGGCTCTAAATCTACTAGTTTCTTATTTTTACTGTTAGAAGATTTAGCCGTATAGCCAATAATAATTCTTTCGATATCTTTTCGGTGATATCCCTTTTGGTATAACTCATCCATGGCTACAGTAGTTGGAATTAAAGTTTTCTTTTCTCCATTAGTTGGAATTGGAATCTGTAAGTCTAAACTATTGAAGTTAATCGTCATCCCATTAGATGCAAATTTCACCTGTGCTCGCATCTTATATTTTCCTGGTAAAAAGATTGGATATTCTTCGACATAATTTTGATAAATAACTGTATTATCATCCGCATCAAAGAATCTTAAATCTGGTTCTGATAAACCAATCTTTCGCACGAAATACAAACTATCATTTAATTTACGACTAATTGTCTTAGGAATTTGATCTTGTTGATAATCAGTATATTCATAGTTATGAGTATGTTTAGCAGCAATTAAACGCTCATATACTCCATTAGAGTATGTAATCGTATCGCCATTACTATGCTGGGTAGGATTGTTTGATCCTAACAAACGATAAACAAAATATGAATCAGATTCCTCATTAGTTAAGTAGCTATAAACTGGTAAGCTTAGATTTTTTTCATAGAAAGGTAAATAGTCATCATGCACCTTTTCAAGAGTGACTGGCATTTGAGTTTGAGCGTTTCTAATATGCCCAATTAGGGTCTTAAATGAAACATCGTTTAAACGAACACGATAGATTGTATGGTTCTCATCATTACCTAAATAAATGTAGTCACTAGAAGTCGTTGAGACAAAAAAGCGATTAAATTTCCAACTATCAGTTTTTCTTACATTAGTTAAAAATAATGAGATCGTTATTTGATCTGAGTATGTTAGCTGAATATAGTTTGGATTTCTCAACATTTTTTCATACTTAGTTTGACTAGACCAGATTCGGATTGGCAAAAGCGGTCTTAAAGACTGAGTTAATTTAGAAAACTCCAAAGGTAAATTATTCTTTGTATCATAGACTTGATACATCTGTTTATTTTTAAAATAAAAAGTTTGCGTTGGTAGATAGATATCTCTTAAAGAACGTTGACCCAGATCCTTAGTTTGCGTTTGATTAGATGTTTCTTCAATTCTAGAAAATCGAGCATCTGATCCCCAAATGACAGCCGATAGAATAATTGATAAGACAACCATTGCAATTAAGCTAACACGCAGTGCCACTCTAGAAACTTTATCTTTAAACCTCATCCCAGTTTTCTCCTTCCTCACTAATTGCTTCATATGGCAAAGAAATGTAGAAAGTTGATCCAGAACCTTCAGCACTATCTGCCCAAATCCGGCCATGGTGTGCTTCTACTATCTCTTTAGAAATAGCTAATCCTAGTCCAGTTCCACCTTGCTTACGAGAACGAGCCTTATCAACACGGTAAAATCTATCGAAAATCTTATTTAAGTCTTTTCTTGGAATTCCCAATCCTTGGTCAGAAATACTTAAGATGACATGCTTTTGGGCTTGAAGAAGGCGAACTGTTATAACGCCCCCATCAGGTGAATACTTAATCGCATTGTTCATAATATTATCGATTACTTGCATCATCTTATCAGTATCAATTTCTACCCATAAAGCTTGATGAGGAAATTCACGCTTGATTGAATACTTCTTTTTATGCATTTTATCTGTATCAGACTTCAGCATCATATCAAAACGGTTTAGAACATGGTTAACAAAATCATTTAAGTTAACCCACTCTAAGTCCATTTTGGCTACACCACGATCCATTCTTGATAAGCTAAGGAGATCATTAATCATCCTAATCATTCGCTCAGTTTCATCTTGGATAACATGTAAAAATTTCGGTGCAATATTTGGATCCTTCCATGCACCATCATTTAAGGCTTCAACATAGGCTCTTAAGCTTGTTAATGGGGTCCTAAGTTCATGTGAAACGTTAGACACAAATTGCTGTTGTTCCCGTTCATTTTTTTGCTGTTGCGTAATATCATGCAAAACACAAACTAGACCTGAAACAAAGCCAGTTACACGCTGAATTAAAGAAAAGTTAGCATGTAAAATCATTTCATCTCTTGTATTGTCATTTACCCGCACAACTAATTCTTGTTGCGTACTTAAAAGATCTTGAATTGTAACATCTTTTAAGCCAAGCAAATTAGTAATCGGTTTTCCAATAACATCTTTTTCAGTTTTGCCTAAAAAGTCTAAGGCAGTTTCATTAATGATAGTAATATTTCCGTGACGATCAGTCGCAATAACCCCATCTGTCATATGGGTCAAAACATTATCTAACCGTCTTCGCTCACTATCAGAAATCTCTTGAGTTCTCTCAATTCGTACCGACAAAGTGTTAAATGCTTCAGCTAATTGCCCTAACTCATCTTGCGCATAAACCCGGACGTGTCCCGAATAATCTCCATTTGCGACCCGTAAAGCTTGCTTACGCATTTCTTCAATCGGCCGAGTTATGGCCCGGGAAATTACCAAGGCAACTACCGCACCTAAGACAGCCGCAATTAACGAGGCAATCAAGAAGTAAAGAGAAACTTGCCGTAAGTTATTGAATACACCCTGTAAACTTGCTCTTACATAAATAGCTCCCACAGGCGTATTAGTTCCATTAGCAGATGTTAATGGCGAGATTTGTACCATATAGTTTCCATTATCATTAATTACTTTAGAAACTTGTTTTCCATTTGAAAGCACGCTTTTTATATCTGCATTACTGGTTCGTTGTCCAATTCGATTCTGATCATTAACATTTGAAACAGCTCGGATCACGCCTTTATTATCTACTACCATTAATTGACTAATATCGCCAAGATTATAATTTGAAATAATCTGGCTTAGTTGTTGATTTGCACTCTTATTATTTGCCCTACTCAATTGACTAGCAATTTGGTTAGTAATAATGTTTGGTACTTGAATTGAAGACTCAAAATTCTGAATTGAGTTTTGTTCAAGCTGTCTAGTAAAAGATGCCCCAACTACTTCAATCGTTGCTAGTAGTAGCAACATAAAAATTATTGCGATTTTAAAATTAATAGAATTAAATACACTTTTTATTTTCTTCATTGGTCCTAATTGCAAAAAAAGCCACTATCACTAGTGACTTTGATCCTTATTCATCTGATGGGTTTTTAACGTAATATCCTACTCCACGTCTGGTAACTAAAATTGTTGGTGAACTTGGATTGTCTTCGATCTTTTCCCGCAAGCGTCGAACAGTTACATCCACAGTTCTAACATCTCCAAAATAGTCATAGCCCCAAACGGTTTGCAGTAAATGTTCTCTAGTCATTACTTGTCCCATATGCTGTGCTAAATAATGAAGTAATTCAAATTCACGATGCGTTAATTCAATTTTTTCACCATTTTTTTCAACCATATAAGCTTCAGGCATAATCACAAGATTGCCAATGGTAATATTTTTGTCTTCATCATCTTCAGTAGCTTTTTGAGTCAAGTCACGTCTACGCAAGTTTGCCTTTACTCTAGCAACTAATTCTCGGTTAGAAAAAGGCTTAGTAACATAATCATCTGCTCCCATTTCAAGACCTAACACCTTATCAATCTCAGTGTCTTTAGCCGTTACCATAATAATTGGCATATCATGAGTTTGGCGCACTTCACGTGCAACCTCTAAGCCGTCTTTTTTTGGTAACATCAAGTCAAGAATCATTAAATCGGGATCATACTCCTCAACTTTTTTAACAGCTTCTTCGCCGTCGTATGCAGTGTCGACATCAAAGCCTTCCTTAGTCAGATTAAATTTAATAATGTCAGAAATTGGTTTTTCATCGTCAACGACTAAAATCTTCTTTGGCATACTGATGCCTCCTCAATATTAATAACTCTATTATACTGTTTTCCCCACTTTTTTTAAACTTATGCAAAAAAAAGCTTGCACTTTCTTTACTTTACTGGCATAATACTATTTGTTGGTTATCCAATGGGTGGTTAGCTCAGCTGGCAGAGCAACGGACTCTTAATCCGTGGGTCCAGGGTTCGATCCCCTGACCACCCATATTTTTAAAAGACATCGCATCTACGGTGTCTTTTTTGTTTCTAATTTTCTTCAATTTAATTTATATCAATTTTCTCAAAAAAAGTTCTTGCATTTTTATTTTTTTTTGGCATAATAGTATCTGTTGGTTATCCAATGGGTGGTTAGCTCAGCTGGCAGAGCAACGGACTCTTAATCCGTGGGTCCAGGGTTCGATCCCCTGACCACCCATATTTTTAAAAGACATCGCAATTGCGATGTCTTTTTTTGTTTCTAAATTTTTTCTATAATTAATATCATGAATACTAAACCATCTAAACATCATACTATCTACTACAATTCCACAACCGATGACGTTGTTGAAAGTAAAAGACAAGACTTTACCTTGCCAGACAATTACCAAATCATTAAACACACTCCACTTAATTATCTGATGCGTTTTTTAGCTGCTGGTTTTGCTTATCTTTTTACTTATGGCATAATGCATGTCAAAGTAATAGGTAAGGATAAGTTATCTAAATATAAAAATGAAGGATATTTTATTTACGGAAATCATACCCAAATGGTTAATGACGTCTTCATGCCCCTAACCTTATTTGGCTGGAAAAATTACTATGCCATTGCTAATCAAGCAAATTGGGGAATTCCAGTTATTGGGAAAACGCTCCTGCCCTATGGAGGTCTACCAGTCGGCAAAAATATTAAACAAGCTATTAAATTACTTAAAGCTGTTAAAACCTTAACTAAAGAAAATGCTCATATTGTAATCTATCCAGAAGCTCATGTCTGGCCTTACTATACCAGCATTCGGTCCTTTCCAGAAACTAGCTTTAATTTTCCAGTTCAGGCAAATAAGGCAAGTTTTGTAATGACGACAACTTATCAAAAACGCAAATTTGGCAAGCATCCCAAAATTACTGTTTATATTGATGGTCCCTTCTTCCCGGACTCTACCTTGACCAAAAAAGAGCAACAAAAAAAACTCCATGATCAAGTATTCGAGCAATTAAAAAAGCGATCTAAGAATAGCGACTATCAATATTATCACTATCAAAAACGAGAAATTGGAGACTAAAATGAATATTATGTTTTGCGGCGACTCTCACGCCGAAGATGGTATTTTAATTGCAACTCTATCTTTATTAAAAAATACCTCCGCTCCCCTGCACCTCTATATCTTAACTATGCAGGCAGAAGGATATGAAGCTTTTGATGAGCAAGCTTTTAACTTAATCAAAAAAATCATTAAAGAAAAAGATCCAAACAACACTGCTGAATTAATTGACTGTACTGAGTTGTTCAAAAAAGAACCTCCTCGCGCTAACATGGAAACTCGCTTCACACCTTATGCCATGCTCAGATTATTTGCGGACCAAATTCCACAAATCCCTGATCGCATCTTGTACTTAGATGACGATATTATTGTACGTAAGGATATTAGTGATTTTTATAACCAAGACTTAACTAATGTGGAATTAGTTGGTGTTTTAGATTTCTGGGGTCGCTTTTTCTTCCATAATCTTCACAGCCACAAAACTTTTGACTACCTTAACTCCGGAGTTTTGCTTTTAAATATGAATGAAATTAAAAAGACAAGATTATTTGCAAAAGTTCGAGAAAAAATGAGCGATAAAAAAATGCTCCTTCCCGACCAATCTGCCTTAAATAAACTTGCGACCGAAAAAAGAATTGCTCCTCGCTGCTACAACGAACAGTACCGGCTCCATTCTGATACAAAAATCCAACATTTTACTACTAGCTTTCGCTTTAAACCCTACTTCCACACTTTAACAGTTAAACCTTGGGATGTAGAACGTGTTCATAGCGTCTTGAAATTACATGAATATGATGATTTACTTAAGCAGTACACAGAACTTAAGCCGCTTTTAAAGCAGCGCTAAATTATTATATAGATGGAGTTTGAGAATGACTATTCCAGTTTTTTACACAATTAGTGATAATTACACACCTTACGCAGCTGTTTCGATTCAGTCTTTAATTGATCATGTTGATCCAAAGAAGGACTATACAATCACTCTTTTAGTCCAAAGTATTAGTGATGAACATAAAAAGAGTCTCGAAGATCTTTCAACTGAAAATGTTCATGTTAATATTTTCCATATCGATGATGAAATGGTAGCTCCAATTCACAATAGTGAAGAAAATTATTTACGAGCACAATTCTTTACCATGTCTATTTTCTACCGTCTCTTTATCCCTAATCTTTTCCCGCAATATGATAAGGCCGTTTACTTAGATGCCGACACAATTATCTGCACTGATATTGCTGAACTCTACAATACTGAAATTGGCGATAACATGTTTGCGAGTGTCCCTGATATGTCAATTAGATTTATTAAACCGCTACAAGTTTATATTAAGGAATGCCAAGGCATCTTCCCACCAGAAAAATACATCAATAATGGTGTGATTTTATTCAATATGAAAGAATTTAGAGATAAAAAATTCGTTGATAAATTCTATTCATTAATTGAAAAATATCATTTTGACAATATTGATCCTGACCAAGCTTATATGAATGAAATTTGTGAAGATAAGATCTATCACTTACCGCTTGAGTGGGATGCAATGCCTAATGAACATATGGATGAAATCAAAGATCCAAAAATCGTTCACTACAACCTTTTCTTTAAGCCATGGCACTTTGCAGATGTTCAATATGGTCAATATTTCTGGGATGTTGCTAAAAAATCCCCATACTATGATGAGCTAAAAGAACAATTGGACAGCTTTACTGATGAAGATCGTAAAAAAGCCCGCGCTGATCTTGATTGGATGATTAAAAAAGTCGATGAAATTAAAAATGAAGATGTAACTTGGGCAAAAGTTAAAAAGACTACGTCCGTAAAAATATAAAGAGGCACTAAAATGACTATTCCAGTTTTTTATAGTATTAGCGATGACTTTACTAAATACGCTGCAGTATCTTTAAATTCATTAGTTAAGAATTCTAATCCAGAAAATGACTACACAGTTATCTTTCTAAACCAAGATCTATCTAAAGAACACCAAGATCAATTGGCAGCTTTGGGTAATGACCATGTACACGTTGAATTCTTCCACATTGATGAGAAATTAGTAAAGCCGATCCAAGATAGAAAAGAAAATTATCTTCGAGCTGACTTTTTCACCATGTCTATCTTTTACCGCCTCTTCATTCCTGATCTTTTCCCGCAATACGATAAGGCAATCTACATCGACAGCGATACAGTAGTCACTGATGACATTGCTAAGCTATACAATACAGAATTAGGCAATAATTTATTTGGCGCATGTACTGATTCTTCTATTCAATATGTAGATAAAATGGTGAAATATATCAAAGATGTCCTAGACCTTGATCCTAAAAAGTATATTAACTCTGGAATGCTCGTCTTAAATTCTAAGGCCTTTAGAGATGAAGGCTTTATTCCTCATTTTATGGACTTGCTTGAGAAGTATCATTTTGACTGTATTGCTCCAGATCAAGACTATTTGAATGAAATTGGCGATGGCCGAATCTTGCATCTTGATCCTCGCTGGGATGCAATGCCTAATGAAAATACAGAACCCCTTCCTAATCCAGGTTTAATTCACTATAACTTATTCTTTAAGCCATGGCACTTTGATAATGTTCAATATCAAGATTACTTCTGGAAGTACGCTAAAGAAACACCCTTCTATGAAGAATTACATGCTGAATTAGATAATTATACTGATGAGGAACGTACCGAAGATCGAGCTAAGTTAGATCATATGCTTGAAAAAGAAGATAGCACCGTCGTTGATCCCAATAATTGGGCTCACGTAAAAGCGAAAGGCGAAAGGATTAAACTATGATTATCGGCGAAAATCGTGCACAAGTTATCGAAAATATCAAAGCAGCCGTTAAAAAAGGTAAAATGCACGCTAAAGTTGAATTGGGCGATCCGATTCTTACTAAAGATGAAAGAATCAAACTAGTTAACGATTATTGGAAACAACAAAAAAAGCTGAGCCATAAATTTAAAAATATTATCGCCCAAACTATTATCAATCTTGATACTTTAGTCTTAATGGCTCATACCCAAATCAAAGACAAACAAAGAGCTAAAGGACCGCAACATGGTGCAATTGTAACGACTAATCACTTTAAGCAAACTGATAGCCTGCCAATTAAAAAATTAGCTAATCGCTGCCATAAAAAGCTCTATGTTGTAATTGAAGACTCCAACCTAAAATTGCCAGGTTTCTTCGGCTTTTTAATGAATAACATTAATGCTATTCCAATTGTTCAAAGCTACCAATACTTGGGGCGAGAATTTCCAAAGCACTTGCAGAAAGTCTTTGATAAAAAGGGATGGGTCTTAATCTACCCTGAACAAGAAATGTGGTATGACTACCGTAAACCTCGCCCCCTTCAAAAAGGTGCTTATTACTACGCAGCTAAGGCTAAGGTACCGATTATCTCCTGCTTTGTAGAAATTCAAGATCTTCCAGAAATGGAAAAAAATAGTAGAGAATTCCACAAGACACGCTATATTCTTCACGTCTTACCGACAATCTACCCAGTTGATCGCCTGACAGTTGATCAAAACGCTAAAAGAATGCGGGACATTGATTATATGCAAAAGAAAAAGGCTTATGAAAAAGCCTATGGTAAGAAATTAACCTATGATTTCGACTACGATGATATTGCGGGTTATGTAAAAGAATAAATATTTAAACAAAAGATTGATGTACGAATGCTATACAAAGCTAAGAACATCAATCTTTTTTAATGTTTTTATTACAATCACTTTCCTAAGTATTGTATTACATTAATTAAATAACATAATAAGTCGTTATTTTTTTGATTTATTCAATTAAGTAGACTACAATATGACTGGCTATAGTCAAAACTCACTTGTTTAATAATATTTAAGTTATAAAGTTAATAGTATTTTATCAGAAAGAAGAGAGATACGATGTCAAACGATCTATCAAGTGATAGGCACAAGGTGGTCAGTAAAGGCTACAAATACTTTATGGTGTTTCTCTGTATGTTAACTCAAGCAATTCCTTACGGAATTGCTCAATTAATTCAACCTTTATTTGTTCACCCTCTGGTTAATACTTTTCACTTTACATTAGCTTCTTATACCTTAATTTTTACTTTTGGGGCTGTCGTAGGATCTCTAGTTTCACCAATGGTTGGTAAAGCTTTGCAAAAAGTTAATTTTAAAACTTTGTATTTGATTGGTATTTGCCTTTCAGCCGGAGCATATGTAATTTTTGGAATTAGTACGAAGCTACCTGGTTTCTATTTAGCCGGAATTATTTGTATGGTTGGTTCAACCTTTTATTCTGGTCAAGGTGTCCCTTGGATTATCAATCACTGGTTTCCATTCAAGGGCCGCGGGGTTGCCCTTGGATTAGCCTTTTGCGGGGGATCCATTGGGGATATTTTCTTATAACCTATTACCCAGGCAATTTTGAAGCACTTTATGACTGGTAATACCAAGACTGGTCATTTAACTTCCATGGCTCCATTCTTCATTTTTGCCGTTGCTCTTTTAGTTGTTGGTCTAATAATTTCCGCTTTTATTAGAGTACCAAAGAAAGATGAAGACGTAGCTTCTGCCGAAGAAATTAAAAAGAATCGACATGAAGCTGCTCAAAAACATGCTCATGAATTTCAGGGTTGGAACGGTAAACAAGTTCTTCACATGAAGTGGTTCTGGATCTTTAGTATTGGATTTTTAATTATTGGCCTAGGGCTAGCTTCATTTGAATGAAGACTATGCGGCCTTTTTGGATACTAAATTATCCTTAACAGAAGTCGGAATGATTGGTTCAGTATTCGGAATTGCTGGTATTATCGGCAATATTTCTGGCGGTTACTTATTTGATAAGTTTGGTACCGCTAAATCCATGGCTTATGCAGGAATCATGTTGATTATCGCTATTTTGATGATGATCCTAATTAGTACACATCCCTATGGAGATCGTATTAATTTATACGCTGGTATGGGCTGGGCCTTTACTAGCGGGTTATCGGTCTTTAGTTATATGTCTGGACCTGCTTTCATGGCCAAGAGTTTATTTGGTGCCAAAGCACAAGGGGTTAACTTAGGCTACATTAGTTTAGCCTATGCAATTGGTTTTGCTATTGGTGCCCCACTCTTTGGCGTTATCAAAGGTGCTACTAGCTTTACCGCTGCTTGGTGTTTTACTATCTTCTTTGTTGCAATTGGTTTTATATTATTAATTTTTGCAGCTGTTAAAATTAAACAAATTCAAAAAAATATTGTCGTGAAAAAGCCTAATATTATTTTAGATAAGTAATTAGTTAGAAAGAAGGTAATTACATGTCTACTGATGCCGCTACTAAAGATAAAGTAGTAAGCAAGGGCTATAAGTACTTCATGGTTTTCCTGTGTATGTTAATCCAAGCTATTCCTTATGGAATTGCTCAAAACATTCAGCCTTTGTTTATCCACCCTTTAGTTAATACTTTCCACTTTACCTTAGCATCGTACACATTAATTTTTACATTTGGTGCAGTTTTTGCTTCAGTTTCTTCTCCATTTATTGGTAAGGCATTAGAAAAGGTTAACTTCCGACTAATGTATCTAATTGGTATTGGTCTTTCTGCCATTGCCTACGTAATTTTTGGAATTAGTACAAAGCTAGCAGGATTCTATATAGCCGCTAGTATTTGTATGGTTGGTTCAACTTTTTTCTCGGGACAAGGTGTACCATGGGTTATTAACCACTGGTTCCCAGCAAAAGGACGTGGAGCTGCTTTAGGAATTGCCTTCTGTGGTGGTTCTATTGGTAATATCTTTTTACAACCAGCAACTCAAGCCCTTTTAAAGCACTACATGACAGGTAATACTAAGACCGGTCATTTAACCTCTATGGCACCATTCTTTATCTTTGCCGTAGCTTTATTAGTAATCGGTGTAATTATCGCCTGCTTCATTAGAACGCCTAAGAAAGACGAAATTGTCGTTTCTGATGAAGAACTAGCTGAAAGCAAGAAAGCTGAAGCCGCAGCTAAAGCTAAAGAGTTTAAAGGCTGGACTAGTAAACAAGTGTTACAAATGAAATGGTTCTGGATTTTCAGCCTTGGTTTCTTAATCATTGGTTTAGGCTTAGCTTCTTTAAATGAAGACTATGCAGCCTTCCTTGATACTAAGCTTTCTTTAACCGATGTTGGTTTAGTTGGATCAATGTACGGTGTTGGTTGTTTAATCGGAAATATTTCTGGTGGTTTCTTATTCGATAAATTTGGTACAGCAAAGTCAATGGCCTATGCTGGTTGTATGTATATTTTATCTATTCTAATGATGATCTTTATTAGCTTCCAGCCATATGGCTCATCTATTAGCAAGGCTGCTGGTATTGGCTATGCTATCTTTTGCGGCTTAGCTGTATTTAGTTACATGTCAGGCCCAGCCTTCATGGCAAAAGACCTCTTTGGTTCAAGAAATCAAGGTGTCATGCTTGGATACGTTGGTTTAGCTTATGCAATCGGCTATGCAATCGGCGCTCCACTCTTTGGAATTATTAAAGGGTCTGCAAGCTTTACAGTTGCTTGGTACTTTATGATTGCCTTTGTTGCAATTGGTTTTATTATTTTGGTATTTGCCGTTATCCAAATTAAGAGATATCAAAAGAAATATATTGTAGAGCAAGCAGCAAAAACTAATGCTAAATAAGGAGGATTTTAGAAATGTGTACTGGTTTAAGATTCACAGATGATCAAGGAAATTTATACTTTGGCCGTAATCTAGATGTTGGACAAGATTATGGCGAAGGCGTTATTATCACGCCGCGTAATTATCCTCTTCCATATAAGTTCTTAGATAACACCACTACTAAAAAGGCAGTTATTGGAATGGGTATTGTGGTTGATGGTTATCCATCATACTTTGACTGCTATAACGAAGATGGATTGGGGATTGCCGGTTTAAACTTCCCACATTTTGCTAAATTTAGTGTTGGTCCTATTGATGGCAAAATCAACTTAGCCTCTTACGAAATTATGCTCTGGGTTACTCAAAACTTTACTCATGTTAGTGAAGTAAAGGAAGCCTTAAAGAACGTTAACTTAGTCAATGAAGCTATTAACACATCATTTGCTGTTGCCCCTCTTCACTGGATCATTAGTGATAGTGACGAAGCCATTGTTGTTGAAGTTTCAAAGCAATATGGAATGAAGGTCTTTGATGATAAAGTTGGCGTTTTAACTAATAGCCCTGACTTTAACTGGCAGCTTACTAACCTTGGTAACTACACCGGTTTAAGCCCACATGACGCTACAGCCCAAAGCTGGAATGGTCAAAAAGTTGCTCCTTGGGGTGTAGGAACTGGTAGCTTAGGCCTGCCAGGTGACAGTATTCCAGCCGACCGTTTTGTTAAAGCAGCTTACTTAAGCGTAAACTATCCAACTGCCAAAGGTGAAAAAGCAAACGTTGCTAAATTCTTCAACATCTTAAAGTCTGTTGCCATGATCAAAGGCAGCGTGGTCAACGATCAAGGCAAGGACGAATATACTGTCTATACTGCCTGCTACTCTTCTGGAAGCAAGACTTACTACTGTAATTTTGAAGATGATTTTGAATTAAAGACTTATCAACTAGACGATAAAACAATGAATTCAACTGGTCTTATTACTTACTAATTTTTATTATTTATATCCTATATTCCCAACAAATTTACTAAAAACAAAAAAGCCACCTATTTCAGGTGGCTTTTGTCGTATACAAGTGTTTAATTTTAGAAAGGACTGTTATTATAGCATGATATGTAGCTACGGTCAATATAATTTTCTTTTTTATTCACCTTTAAAACTGCCATCTTCAACTTCACGAATAAAGTCAGCCAAATGTTTGTAGTAAACATCTGGATTATCAACCATATGATGGTGACCTCCATCAGGAGTAGTAACTAGGCGTGAATTTGGAATTTCTTTTTGCATAATTTTAGCAGTAGAAATTGGCATAGTTTCATTTTCACCGAAAGTAATTAAAGTTGGTACTTTAATATTCTTAAGTTGGTCTCTAAAGTGCCAATCTTTAAGCTTACCAGTAATAACAAATTCATTATCACCTTGGAAGACATTATAAACATCACTGCCACCAAGATCCTTTAAGTGATAAAGCTTTGAAGGTTGCTTTCTATCAACAAAATTAATATTTAAAATTTGTACATCATCTTGGTAGCGTTGATTATCATAATCATTATTTTTTTCACATTCATGCATGAAATCAATTTCTGTTTGAGGAAGAACTTCTTGCCTTCTTCTATTTACAGAATCAACATACTCATCAATTTCATCAACCATTGAAGAAATAATGGCTCCCTTTAAATGTTGGCCATATTTAACCGCATATTCTTGCACTAAGAGGCCGCCCCAGCTTTGGCCAATTAAGTAGAAATTATCTAGGCCAAGCTTTTCACGCACTTCATCAACTTCATCTAAAAAATATTCATAAGTCAAATACTTCTTAGCAATTTCTGGATCTGAGTAGTCTGGTTGATCAGAGTAAAGTGACCCTAGTTGATCATACATAGTTACTTGAACATTAAGTCCCTGTTTCTTTAATTGTTCTGCAGCATCTTCCCAATATTCATGATTTCCACCAGGACCACCGTGAAGTGCTAATAAATGAATGTCACCTTCACCTTGAGTATTAGTCCACAAGTGATAACCGTTGTCTAAAGTAATAATTTTAGTGCCAGTTCTCATAAAATTCTCCTTTTTAGTTTTTATTTTATATTTTATCTCATTTTCTTTTTAATTCCGATATGAATTGCACCAGCACCTAAATTTAATTTGGTTATTGTTACATTTTTAAAGCCATCTTGCTCAAGCATTTCCTTTAAACGCGTAGCTGAAATAAATTTAGCCGTAGTATGTGATAAGTACTTATAATCGTCAACATTAGCACCCAATAACTTAGCAAAATTAGGAAATAGTTTGAAGTAACTCTCCCACCCTAACTTAATAATTCGATTAGTTGGCTGTGAAGTCTCTAGAATTCCAACTTTTCCACCTGGCTTTAAAACCCGATAAATTTCCTTCAAAACTTGATCTGCATCAGGAACATTACGTAAACCAAAACCAATTGTTACAATATCAAAGCTTTGATCTGGATAAGGCAAATGCATTGCATCCCCTTGCTTTAACTGAATTTCTTTTTGTAAATTTTGCACCCTGATCTTTTTATCAGCTAAGTCGAGCATTTTTTGATTAAAATCTAGTCCAATTACATTGCCAGAAGGGCCCACTTGTTTTGCTAAGGCAATTGTTAAGTCACCAGTCCCGCAACATAGGTCTAAAGCAAAATCTCCGGCTTTTATTTTTAATTTTTTAAATAACTTTTTCCGCCAACCATTTTGTGTTCCTAAGCTAATCAGATTATTCATCTGATCATAATGCGGAGCAACTCGTGTAAATAAATCATGTACGTCTTTTTCCGGTACCTTATTAGTTAAACTCATTTTTATCACCAAACTTATTATCCCAACAAAAAAGCTATGATTCAAATGAACCATAGCTTTCCTTAAATTCGATTAGATTTACGACGCCAAATGTGAACTAAACTCCCAATAACTAACCCTAAGATTGTCGGTACAACCCAGGCTAGGCCAACATTAGCAAATGGCAAATACTGAAGTCTAATACGACTAACAGCATTGTAGAATGACGTTTCAGCAATTGGTGCTGGCAAGTTTGTAATTAAATCAAAAGTAGCTGGTATTAAAGTTAATGCCATTGTTATTTGATAGATTACCCTATCTTTTTTGAAAAATGGTGAGAATAAAGACAAGATAATCAAAACAATTGCTAAAGGATACAAAAACATTAAAACAGGAAGCGACCAGTGAATAATTTTATCTAGTCCTAGATTTGCAGTTGCAAATGATCCAATACAAGCGATGGTTAACCATCCCTTATAACTAAATTTTGTATAATGAGCTGCAAAATCTAGTGCAAAAGCTGCTAAAACCCCAACCGCTGTCGTTAAACAAGCTAAAAATACTAAAACAGCTAATAAAGCTTGACCAAAGATGCCAGCATAATATCTAACGATATGGGATAACAGAACCCCGCCATCACTAGTTATTCCAAAATGTCCTAATGACATTGCTCCGACCATAATTAACAAAGTATAAATTACTCCGATAGCAATAACTGCTATTAAGCCAGACTTTGCTGTAATTTTTGCTGTTTCAATTTCATTGTTACCAATTAATTCTTTAATAGCTGTTACCACGGTTACGCCAAAAGCAAGACCGGCTAAAGCGTCCATCGTGTTATATCCTTCTAAAAATCCTTTTACTATTGTTCCTTGAGCATAAGCTTTGCTAACGGGAACAGTTCCTAAATTACCTAACGGACGGGCAAAGGCAATAACAAAAACTAGAAATAGTAAAACTAGAAAAATAGGATTTAAAATTTTACCTAAAGAAGACAGGATGTCGCTTTCGTTATATGCAATAACAAAAACGATTGCAAAAAAGATAGCGGTAAAAACAATCAATCCGCCGCCTTGAAATTGCTTAGGAAGAAGCGGGGCTACCCCTACCGTATATGCAACGGTCGCATTTCTTGGTGCTGCAAATAACGGTCCCATTGTTAATTGGATCAAAGTCATAAACAAAAGAGCAAAAACTTTTCCTACTGGTAATCCAATTTGATAAATGCCATTACTACGAGTAATTGCAACGGCTAGGAGTGAAAGTAGCGGTAAAACTACCCCAGTAATTGAAAAACCAATTGCTGCTGGTCCCCAATTTTTACCAGCAAGCTGGCCTAAATGAAGTGGGAAAATTAAGTTTCCTGCACCAAAGAATAGTGCAAAAATCATTGATGCTACAATTAAATATTGTTTTGTCGTCAGCTTCTTTTCCTGCGCTTCTTTCAATTATATTCCTCCAAAAAATTAATTATTTTTAGTATTTTAGCAAAAAAACGCTGTAAACTCTAGTGTTTACAACGTTTTAATCGATTAATACTATTTTTCTAATTCATCATTTGCGCTATTTGCGGCAATTCTACCAAAAGTAAAGATATCAGCAAGCGAATTTCCACCTAAACGGTTACCTGCGTGAATTCCGCCGGCTACTTCTCCAGCAGCATAAAGACCAGGAATTTGCTTATCATCTTTATCTAAGACATGAGCACCTGTATCAATCTTCAAACCACCCATAGTATGGTGGATGGCTGGCTTTCTCGGGGTTGCATAGAATGGAGCAACTTCGCATTTTAGATTAAAGGCTGATTTTTCAAAATCTGGATCTTTTCCTGCTTCAACATAAGAATTATATTTCTCAATGGTCTCAACTAAAGTATCAGGATCCATTCCAACTTGCTTAGCTAAATCTTCTAAACTATCAGCTCTAAACAAGGTACCGGCTTTAACCTGTGCATCAATTGATTCTTGAGTTGTGTTATAAGCAGTATCTTTGATCTTATCGTCAGCAATTAAATAGAACAAGCCACCATGATCGATAGCCGCCTTGGTTAAGACATCACGTTCTGCAAATTCATTTACGAAACGCTTCCCCTTTTGATTAACCATAATATAGTTTTCTGGTGGAGTTTGTAGACCAGTAAATAGTTCACCAGTCTTTGGATCAGAAACGGGCATCATCTGAATAAAGCCCATTCCAACTAAGTCTGCACCTGCCTCTTTACCAAGATTAATTCCGTCCCCAGTAATTGCAGGAGAATTAGTAGTGGCAATATTATCATCAATATGCTTCCAGTAAGTATTGTATTTTTGAACCATTGGTGTATTTGCCCCAAATCCACCAGCAGTTAAAATTACAGCCTTAGCATTAACAGTGATTGTACTGCCATCTGGTCTTTTAGCAATAACGCCTTTAACTTGACCATCTTCAATAATCAAGTGCTCAGCTCGAGTATCGGTCAGAATTCTTCCACCATGATCCTTTACCCAATCACCTAAAACATGAATAAAGGCATAACCCATTGGTTCAACTGGCTTGTGCCCTCTTCTCCATAAGGCGCCTACTGGCATTGTTACTTGACTGCGATCGAATTTGACTCCTAAATCGCTTAACCAATGCACTGAGTACAAGGCATTATCGATTAATTCTTTGACTAAAGCATAGTTACCATGAATTTCATTTCCATTTAAGTCGGTTCTCTTACCACCTAAATAGGTTTGAATTTCATGAAGTAATTTTGAATCAAATAGATAGTCAGCACCAGAAGCTACATATCCTTTTATTTGTTTTTGTAATTTTTTAAAGTCTTCTTGATACTCTGGATCGATCTCTTCAAGTGGAGTTGCTGCTAGTTCTTCTAAGGTTTCTTTTTCACCGGCTAAAGCTTTAAATTTATTTTGCCAATCTGGTTCTGCAGCATTCATTGGACCACCAGCACGACTAGTATTTCCTCCAATTTGTGGGAACTTTTCAAGTACAATGACATCTTTACCATGTTGAATACTTCTAGCAGCGGCAGCTAGACCTGCACCACCAGCTCCAACAACTAAAACATCAGTTGTATAAGTCTCATTTTTAGCTCTTTGTTCCTTTGGTTTAGCTCGGTTTTTCCACTCATCTGGATCTCCACCAGCTTCACTAATTGCCAATGCTACTCCATCAATAACACCATGACTAGAGATAGTAGCACCACTAACTGTATCAACATTTAAAGTCTGATTTTCAACAATTTCTTCAGGCAAACGTCTAAATACTTCGTCAGCTACTCCCTTAGTTTCACCTTTAGCGTCTACCTTAATATCTTCAATCTTATTTTCGGAAAGAGTAACTTCCATAGGCATGAAACTTGCACCATGTCCTTGAGCTTTTACGTTATATTTTCCTGATTTCATAATTTCCCTACCCTTTCTTAAATATTTTCACCTAAATTATAAGTTATTAAATCTACAGGCTTAAATATCTTTTTTACAAATTACTAATAACAAATTTGTTATAGCGGACACAGTATGACGTTTCATTTACCTTATCTAATAATGGGCTGTAAATTTTTCTTTTTAAATTCTTCAACTAAATTTTTTAAAGCTTGCGATTTTGTTTTTTCAGCTTTTGTTGCAATAAAGAAAGTAACGTTAATTAAGTCATAGCTTAAGGGAAAAAGGTTAATTGGCGTTTCACCAATTTTTTTAATGATGCTAGCAGTGGAGATAGTTAATCCCATCCCATGAATTGCTAGACTAGTTGCAGTAATAATGTTTTTAGATTCTAAAACAACTCGTGGTTCTAAATGAAATCGTTGGAAAACTCCATTGACTTGGTGCCGAATAGCCGAACCAGGAACACTTAAAACAAAAGGTTCTTGTAATAAGTCTTTTAGGTTTAAGTCATCTGGTTTAAGAATGAATTTTCCTTCCTGGTAATACGGAGATGAAGGTGAAATTACTACATAGTATCTTTCACCACCATTACTTACAATATCTAAGTTTGAATCAATTGCCTCTGGAGTTTGACCAATATAGCAATCAATATTTCCACTTAGTAAATTTCTTTCACTTTCTCTTGGGAAATTTTCAAAAAGTTGTATTTCTACTCGAGGATTTTTCTTTAAAAAATCTGGCAGTATTTCTGGTAGTAAATAAGTGCCTAGACTCTCTAAAATTCCAATTCTGATGATTTCTTTATTAGGATGTGTATATTGGGCTAATTTTTTATTTAATTGTTGTTTGTTATAAGAAATATTTTCTAAATATTGATAATACAGTAAGCCTGCTTGAGTCAATGCATAGGGCTTTTTATCCCGATCAATAATTGGCGTTCCTAAACGGTCTTCTATTCTTTTTATTAACTGGGTGAGATAGGGTTGAGAAATGTAGAGCTTTTTTGCTGCTTTCACAAAACTATCTTCTTTGAGTAATACATCAATAAAATGCTGTATTTCTTCTGGGTTATTCATTGTTTGTTTCCTTAATATAGTTTTTATATTATAAACAAAAGAGCTATGGATACCTCAAATTTACCATAGCTCTTTTGCTTTACATATTAACTTGAATACAATTTGAATGTAATATTATTAGTTATATTTTACAAGTAAAAATGTTTAATTTATTAATTTTTTTGCTTTTATTTAGTCTGTTTAAATCAGTGATGATAATGATAAATTACCAGTGGCAAAATTGTAACGATAAGGCACAGACCAATCATTGTCCAAACATAAACGCCTTTTAATTCAGTCGGTGTTCCCTGCGCCGGGATAAAGGAAATAAAGAAGGCTACTACAGTTATTACCAGGGCAATAATTGCGATTATTACCCCTAAGCCCTTGCTCCTTGTCATATAATAGCTGCGCTTTAGATTTCCATGTTTCACCTTTAAAACGATGTAAGAGACCAACATTAAAATGTAGACCATCAAGTACTGAGCAGTCGTAGCAGCTAAAGAAACATTAAAAGCAAAATCAGAGTTCTTACCACTAGTGAAAGTAATTAAAATTGCAGATGCAGTTACAATCAAAGTCTGTAAAACAATCAACCGCATCGGTACGTCACGATCAGTAGATTTAGCGAAGAACTTAGGCATATAGCCTTCTTTAGCAGCTTCAAACATCCCCTGACTAGGACCAGCAAGCCAATTTCCAAGTTCTCCAATAATACCAGCTGCCAGTAACACACCGATAAACTTCTTAATAACATCCCCTGGTAAGCCAATTGAATCTAAAATTTTTCCAAAGGCATAGACAAAACCAGTTGAATTTTGAATTTGATTTTTCGGAATTGTCATTCCAATTGCGGTACTACCAAGTAAGTCAAAAGAAATAGCAGTCACAGCTAAAGCGAGCATAACAGTGGAATACTTTTTAGGATTTTCCAAATATTTTGCATGCGGAGCAGATGCTTCCCCACCACAAAATGCCAACACAAATGGCACAAAAGCTACTAAGGTAGCCCCAGTTAAGTGATGTGGAAAGATATTATTCCAGCTTAAATGCATATATAGGGGACGTCCTTGAAAGAGATATACAAAGAAGGTAATAATTAGCAAAATTACCGGTAAAGCTATTCCAAGTCCAAATAACCACTCTGCAATATGGCCTATTTTCTTAACTCCTACCATTTCGACAAGAGTAATTGACCAGATAATTACCATCATCAATAGAAATCTAATACTTGGTGTTGTGTTAAACCAAGGAGTATCAAAGGTAATAGATAAGACACCAATAATTACGTACATCATTGTGTTCATCCCAACAGTAATGTGAATCCATTGATAAAACATAGCTGTCCAGCCAGCTCTATCTCCTAATGACCCCTTTACCCAAGTAAAAATTCCACCCTTATCCCAGCCGTCAACTGAAGCCACTTCTCCTGCCATTTGCGTAATTGGTACAAACCATATTAAGCCTGCTAATAGCAAATAAAAAACTGCTGTTGGACCAGTTTTTCCAAATGGAGCCAACTCATTAACTGAGATAACCATTGATGAAGTCATGGCGAATAACTTCAATACTGTTAACCGATTATACTTTTCGTCTTCTTCTAATTTGGTCAAAGACTCGCCTTTATCAGACACAATTTTTCCTCCGAAAAAGTTTTTTCGGAAATTAATTATACACTTCTTCCTCAAAATTGGTCTAAAAACTTTAAAAATAAAAAAGCTAGATTTACTTAATCAAATCTAGCTTTTTTATCTCCTATTTCATCCATGGAAAAATATGCCTTAAAACTTTACGCTCTTGTTCATTTTGTCCATCTACCTGTGTAGCTTCTTTCTTAGAAGCCATCTCCGCTTTCTTTTCTTCCTCTGTTTTTAATGACTGCTCTTCCTCCTTTGCACCTTTTTCTTCCGCTTTCTTCTTAGGTTTTATATCTTTGCTTTTTTCTTGCTCTATTTTTTTAGATTCTACTTTTAATTCACTCATCTCATCAAAAGTATAATATTTAACCGGTGTATTTTCGCTAGTATCTTTTACCGTAATTGTTGCTCGATCTGGAATATAATTCATAATTCTCGGTACACCTTGTGTTTTAATCACTTTAGTTGCATCGCTTGGATCGGTTACATATGGTGGCTGTTCTACACCAATTAAAACATTTCCTTTTGTATCAACTGGTACTATCCGCCCATTGGCTTTATAAGTTACCGTGAAGTTTAGATCGGCTTTTTTTACTTTTTCTTCATCAATTATATTTTTGTCTGCATGATAACCATCAATGACTGGTGTTTTTACGGATATATATTGCTTCTTGTCTACCAACCATCCTGTTGTATACTTACCGGCATCTACTAATTCACCCGTATTATCATCAACAGTCAAAGTTCTCGTCCAATTAGCACCCTGAATTCTAGTAATTGGGGTCTGGTCTCCAGCTCCCTGATATTTAATTATTTCTTTAACTGGGACACTATACAAAGTTGGTTTAATCGGACGATAAGGATGTTCGCTATTCACAGGAATATAGCGTGGTTTTAAGGTATAGGCCACCTTAATATCCGTAAAAGGATCATTGACAGAAATTGTATTTTTAACTGGTGCATATCCTGGCACTTCTGGTACTTCTTCAGTAAAGAGGACACGCACAGGATCATATGGATCATTAACATATGTTGGGTGCATAGCATTTTTAATTTCATTTCCATGCTCATCAACCGGGATCATCTTTCCAAGCGGAGTATAGGTAATTGTAGCCATTAAGTCAGTTTCCGTAACTGGGTGTTCGCCAATTAAGCCAATATTTGCGGCGAAGCCCTTAATTACAGGTGTAGGAGTTGCTTCAAAAATATCTTTATCATCTACCCAGTCGGTCGTATACATACCGTTTTCAATAATTTCTTTACTTACTTCATCATAAGTAATTGTTCTTGTCCAACGCACTGTTTGTTCGGCATCTGGAGGAGTCTGGTCTCCAGCTCCTTGATAATGAACTCGGGCGGTAACAATTCGGCGGTAATATGCCGGACTTATTACTTCTTGGGGATGTTTTTCATCGACTGCAACATATTTATGAACTAATAAATATGGAATTTCATAATTACGACTTGGGTCTGCAATTTCCACTTCTTTAATTTGTTTTAAGACAATATTTTTTAGGTCTAATTCCGGTAAAACGACCTTAGTTGGATCAATTGAATTGGTAATTAGTTGCTTTTTATCTATTTCTGAAAATTCATTATGATTTACATCAACAGGAATTAAATATCCGTTTGAATAGTATTTAACTTCTTCAGTTACATCTTGTTTTTCTACTGGTGAGGCTACTACTTCACGAATCCTAGTATGATATCCCGAAACTACAGGCACGGAGACTGACGGGTAAGTTTCACTACTATGCCATTGACTTGTGTATTCTCCTGGAATAATTTTTTTAGTTACGAGATCAACTGTTAGGTTCCGTTTTAAAATAGCTGTTTGAACTACATCATCTAGCTTTTTATTATCTATTCCTGAAAAACGAATTTTTCTATGAACTTCTTTTTCGTACAAACTTGCATCAATTCCTGAAAATGGATGTTCAGAATTAACAACTTGTTTTTTATGCTTTAAAACCATAAAAAAGATTTGAACATAGTCTCTACTATTTCCAAAAACAGGCTTCTGTTCCTCAGAATCAAAATCATTAGTAACAACTTCATATCCCTTAGCTGTTAAATTTTTCAAAACCTCTGCGGTATTATAAGGTATTTCTTTTCCAGGTTTTCCTTTTAATTCTCCAGAAGTTGCTAATTCGCGGTTGTTATCATCAACGTCAATAAATTTTATTTCAGCTTTTTGCCTTCTAGCATTTTTCTTATTGGGTGAATAAGTGACTACATATTCATACTTCGGGTGTTGAATAGTTGCTGTCTCTCTACCAATTACTGCCTTATCAGGTGTATAGTTCATCACAGTTGGGCTTGCAACTAAAGGAAAGGAATACTTTTCTGGTTGCCAGGTATTAGTTAATAATTTTTTCTTAGTGACTTTGTCATAAATAATTTTTCTATTACAAGCAACCTCAGTAACCTTGTCAGGAATACTTTGATCGAGTCCAACATAGTGAACTACTTGTTCACCTTTCATTTGGACATCCTCTAAATGGCAACCATACTTTAAATTTTTGGCAGTTATTTCTTCTTTACCATGTTTAAAAGTAAGTGTGAATTCTTGAGAGTCTTCATTAAAGAAATTTACTTTATCATTTGGATCAAAAGGATTATTAATCAGTACATAACCAGCAGCTAGTATTTTTCTTATCTCATCTTCTGTCCTGTAGTCTATTCTTTCTCCTACTTTTCCCTCTAACTCTCCTGAATTTGCAAGTTCAACCAAATTATTGTCTAGGTCTACATATTTAACAACAACTGACATTACTTATTCCCTCATCTATCTTGATCAAATCTTAATAACATATAGTAGCTTACTTATCATTCTTTTTCCCTAACCATTATCATAAGGCACCCTATATTGATAAGCAAAAGAAAATATATTTTTTATAGCATTAACAGTTTCACATGAAACATCTGCAAAAGAAGTTTCAAAAAAATCAGATTTTGTGTTTTTATTAACAAACTCAAGTGTATAATAAAAGACGGTCATACTATTAATTTTGACGGAGGTTTAATTTATGACAAAGATTTTTGCTTACGCTATTCGTAAAGATGAAGAACCTTTCTTAAACGAATGGAAAGATGCACACAAGGATATTGAAGTTGAATACACTGATCAACTTTTAACTCCTGAAACTGCTAAATTAGCTAAGGGTGCTGATGGTGTTGTTGTTTACCAACAATTAGACTACACTCCAGAAACTCTTCAAGCTTTAGCTGATGCTGGCGTAACTAAGATGTCATTACGTAACGTTGGTGTTGATAACATCGACATGGACAAAGCTAAGGAATTAGGCTTTGAAATCACTAACGTTCCTGTATACTCTCCTGACGCAATTGCTGAACATGCTGCAATTCAAGCTGCTCGCGTACTACGTCAAGATAAGCGTATGGATGAAAAGATGGCTAAGCGTGACTTACGCTGGGCACCTACTATTGGTCGTGAAGTTCGTGACCAAGTTGTTGGTGTTGTAGGTACTGGTCACATCGGTCAAGTATTTATGAAGATTATGGAAGGCTTTGGCGCAAAAGTTATTGCTTACGATATCTTCAAGAACCCAGAACTTGAAAAGAAGGGTTACTACGTTGACTCACTTGATGACTTATACAAGCAAGCTGATGTAATTTCACTTCACGTTCCAGATGTTCCAGCAAATGTTCACATGATTAATGATGAATCAATCGCTAAGATGAAAGATGGCGTTGTAATCGTAAACTGCTCACGTGGTCCACTTGTTGACACTGACGCTGTTATCCGCGGCTTAGATTCTGGTAAGATCTTTGGTTTCGTAATGGACACTTACGAAGGTGAAGTTGGTGTATTTAACGAAGATTGGGAAGGTAAAGAATTCCCAGATGCTCGTTTAGCTGACTTAATCGATCGTCCAAATGTATTGGTAACTCCACATACTGCTTTCTACACTACTCATGCTGTACGTAACATGGTAACTAAAGCATTTGACAACAACTTAAAGATGATCAACGGTGAAAAACCAGATTCTCCAGTTGCTTTGGACAAGAACAAGTTCTAAAAATCAAATTATGATGATCAAAAAGATCTTGAGATTTTCTCAAGGTCTTTTTTCTACCCTAAAGGATTTTTTATTAATGAAATTACTTCTTACCGGCGACAGTATTATTGCACGCTCTGAAAATCATTCTATTCCAGAAATTAACTTTCAATTGCAAAAACTAAATTCGTATCAGATTTACAATACAGCTATCTCGGGAATCAATTCTGGTGGCCTTGGCCTCTCTTTACCCAATTTGGTATTCAATCAGCCAAAATGCGATTATCTGATTATTTTAGTTGGCACTAATGACCTAGCAGTACACAAGCAAGTCCCTGTGCAACAATTTGAAGATAATCTAAAATTAATTGCTTCTAGCATTATTTGGCTCTATTACCCAGAAAAGGTTATCTTTGTTACCCCACCTGCAGTTGATGAAAATAAGCAAAAAGTGCGAAATAACCTCTTAGTGCAGGAATATAGTAACATAATCAAACACGTTACAAAGAAATATAAATTTTTATTTATTGATCTGGCAAGTAAGATGCAGGCAAGTAAAAATTTCCCAGAAATTTTCAATGGTAAAAAGAATGATGGACTCCATTTTGGTGTTAAGGGTTATGAGCTCTTAGCAAAATTAATTGTCCAAAAATTAAATCAAATTTCTAATTGACTTCTGCCAGATATTCGAGTAAAGTTTAGCTAATTTAATATTAAAACGTTGCTTCTAAAGAAAGGACTTTACAATGAGTTTGTGGGAAACAAAATTGGCCAAAAAAGGATTAACTTTTGATGATGTACTTTTAATTCCAGCTGAAAGTCATGTGCTGCCGAATGAAGTTAAACTAGATACTAAATTAGCGCCCAATCTTCAACTTCATATTCCACTCATTTCCGCAGGAATGGATACCGTTACCGAAGGAAACATGGCAATTGCCATGGCCGAAAATGGTGGCTTAGGGGTTATTCATAAAAACCTTTCAATCGAAGCCCAAGTTGAAGAAGTTAAAAAAGCTAAAGGTAAAACTGTAGATCCTAACTTACCTCACCCTGCAGTTGATAATCAAGGTCGTCTCTTAGCTGCAGCTGCTGTTGGCGTTACAAGTGATACTTTTGAACGTGCTGAAAGTTTACTTGAAGCTGGTGCTGACGCAATTGTTATTGATACAGCACACGGTCATTCTGCTGGCGTTTTACGTAAAATTAAGGAAATTCGTGAGCATTTTTCTAATGCTACATTGATCGCTGGAAATGTTGCTACTAGCGAAGGAACTGCTGCGCTATTTGATGCCGGAGTAGATGTTGTTAAAGTAGGAATTGGACCTGGTTCAATTTGTACTACACGTATTGTTGCTGGTGTGGGCGTTCCACAAATTACAGCTATTTATGACGCTGCTAGTGTTGCACAAAAATATGGCAAGAAAATCATTGCTGATGGTGGTATTAAATATTCTGGCGATGTTGTTAAGGCTTTAGCTGCAGGAGGAAATGCTGTAATGCTTGGTTCAATGTTCTCAGGAACCACTGAGGCTCCAGGAACAATCTTTACTAATGAAGGCAAACAATTCAAATCCTACCGCGGTATGGGTTCAGTTGGCGCTATGTCTCAACAACATGGATCATCTGACCGTTACTTCCAAGGTGGAGTTAATGAAGCAAATAAATTAGTTCCTGAAGGTGTTGAAGCCTTAGTTCCTTATAAAGGCGATGTCTCAAATATCATCTACCAAATTGATGGTGGTCTACGTGCAGGTATGGGATATGTAGGTGCAGGTACAATTGAAGAATTAATTGAAAATAGTCAATTTGTTCAAATTACTAATGCTGGTTTACGTGAATCTCATCCACACGATGTTCAAATGGCAAAAAAAGCTCCAAACTATGGCGGTAGCGACTTATAAAATTTAGATTTGTAATAAAAAAAGCACCACGAGGTGCTTTTTTTCTATCTCAAAATTCCTTCAATTTTATCGGCCAGTGCAGGATAAATTGGCAATACATTTCGATGCCACTCATTTTTATTAATTCTTAGACCAATAATTGGTACAAAATAATTTATGTCGTTAACTGCACTCATACTTATTTCACTAACCCCAACAATGTAATTGGCTTTATCATAAACGACAGTTAACAAGCCCCTCTCCTTTTGACCAGCATATAAACTACTTTGGCTTAGTTCGTATTCTCTAATTTCGAAATTATCTCCATCTTCAAGAACACTATCAGGATTGATTCCGGCTTGAGCTAGTTGCGGAAAAGCAAATACTCCTGTTCCCATAGCTGGATAATTAATCGTTTGAGTAAGCCCCTTTTCAAGAGAATTAAAGAGGTATTGTGCTTGAAATTCTGCAACCGGTGTTAAGTTGGGCACATCTTGGCTTGTAACGTCTCCAATTGCATAAATATTCTTAACGTTTGTTTGAAGGTGGAGGTCTACATCAATACCTCGAGTTGAATAATTAATTTGAGCAGCTGATAAATCCAGTTTTTCAATATTCGGCATCCGTCCACTCGCATTCACTACATAGTCAGTTACAATTGGACCGCCTTGATTCAATTCAACAACATATTTATCGCTTAATTGAGTAATCCGAGTTGGCTCCGTTTCAAATTCAAATTGAATACCTCGTTGCTTCATTCTAACTACTAATTCACGACTATATTTTTGATAAAAATGGCGTAACACCCGATCTCCTCTGACTAAGATCGTTACTTGACTACCAGCAGCAGCTAAAAATGTCGCTAATTCTATTGCTACATAACCACCGCCAATAAAAGTAGTGTGTTCAGGTAATGTGCTTAAAGATAAAACATCAGAACTATCGTGTAAGAACTTCGCTCCTGGAATTGAGAGCTCATGGGGCCTTCTTCCGGTAGCAATTATAATTCTATTTCCCTGGAAATATTGTCTATTTACTTCAATTGTTTGTCGATCAACAAAATGCGCACTTCCGCTAATTACATCACTGATTTTGCTAATATTTTTTCTTGTTTCATTTGGCCAGCTTGCAAATCGCGCCTTTTTGTCTTTCATTAGTTGAGCCCAATTTAATTTTCCGCCTTGAGAAATTATTCCATCTTTTTCAAATTGCCAATTAGATAAAATGGTTTGAGCTGCTCCATCTAAATATATTTTTGGTTCACAGCCAACATTCGGGCAAGTCCCACCAAACAAACCACTTTCGACGGTTAAAATAGACTTATGTTGTGTATCTAAGAGCTTAACTAATTTATAAGCTGCAGGCCCAGTTCCTAAAATTATATAATCATATTTTTTCATAACGTTGCCTCATATCTTTCTTTTATTTTCAGTTTATCAAAAAGTTGTATGAGACCGCTATCATAAGTACTCGGGATTTTTATAAAAAAACAAAAAAACAATTATTTGCGTAATTAATAGTGTATTGTGAATAGCCAAACTCCATTCATAATCTCATATATCCTACAATCATATTTACAATACACAAAAAGCAGCTTTTACAGCTGCTTTATTTTTTATCTTCAATTTTCAAAATTTGTGGCTTTTTCTTTTTAACTGATTTTACCCCGAGGATATCTAGTAAAAATGTAAAGATCGGCACACCAACAATTAGACCCCAGGTTCCCAAAAAGTGTTCTCCGACTAGTAAAACAACGAAGGTATAAAAGATTGGTAATTCTGTTTTGCTTGCCATAAACTTTGGATTCAAAATATAGGCTTCAATGGCATGAATAATCATAATCACAATAAAGATATAGATTACATACCTCAGTCCCCCAACTGAATAAGCAACTAAACTTAGGGGAATTAAGGAAATAATAACTCCAGCAACCGGAATTAAGCTAAGAATAAATACCATCAATCCTAAAGCTATAATTTGCGGCATTCTCATAATAATTAAGCAGATTATTGTCATCGCGGTATTACATAAAGCAATAAAAAATTGTGCTTCTAAGACAACACCAAAAGTATTAACAAACTTATTGCCAAAATATGCTACATCTTCAAATAACCATGATAAGTGACGGCTCTGCAAAAAAGTATGAGAGAATTCAATCATGGAATTAAGCTCAATCGTATAGAAAAAGCTCATGATCAGCGACATAAAGAACGCTATAGTTAATGTTCCAAAATTAGTTAAAGCATGAACTAAAATAGTTACACCATGTTTTGCCTGTGTTGTAATTTCACTATTGCTAATGTAATGACTTAAGTAACGTGATACCCAGTTCATATCATCTGATTGATAGAATTTGATCAGAGAATGACTCATTTTTATAATTTGCTTAATTAAAATCGGCACATAGATCGTAATCGCAAAGTAAATAAGTGCAATTACTAAGAGATAAGCAAGAACTACAATTACCTGCGCGGGTAAGCTAGGTATTTTCTTTTGAGTAAATCGAATTAAATGCACAATTAAATATGTAAAAATAAACGTCAGCAATATGGTGTTCATCATCGAGCGAGCTGCATATAAAACGAGAATAATTAAACAGAGGGCCACAAGACGATGTACAGTTGTATTTTCTTTAAATTTATCCCACGCTTGTTCCATTTAGTTCACTTGCCTCTCTATTTTCTACTTATTATACACTTATCTTTCTCCTAAGAGCCCGGCAGCAAACTTTTAATTAACTATAAGAATGCTATAATATCTATATATAGGAAATGAAAGCGGTATCTAAATGAGAAAATTATGGTGGCTAGCAAATATTTATTGGATAATTTTGATTATGTATGGCGGCGGTAAACTCTTTACATATGGTTTTGATACCTCTGAATTAGGTGAAACCGCTAGTTATGCATTGATTCTCTTAGTGCTCATCTCTGCTAGCGTGTTAATTATCGAATTTCAAGCTGCCTGGGGTATCTGGCTTCACAATTTTGATAAAAAAAATCATCATGATAATAAGATTTAAAAAAAGAAGATGTTTCAAACATCTTCTTTTATTTTGCTATTGTAGCCATAAAAAATTAATAATTTGTTTCTCTACCTGTTTATTATAAGTTAATTGCCCATGTTCCGCATTCTTGCCAGTTATTGTGACTACGCGATAGCTTTTAGCCATAGGAGCAACTAAATATTCTAATGAAAGAGATGAAGCATTTTTTACAATCCCATCGGAATTTCCACCAATATTACCAATAATGTTCAAGACGTCTATTTCTTTGGTTGGATAAAGAGTTCGTAATTTTGCCATTTCACGGTAGGTGGCATTCATTTTATTTGGCTTTCCTTCATTATTAACTCGAAGATTAGCAGGCTGTCTAATAGCAATTGGCAGCTGCTTAAAATCAAGCCCATCAAAATGTCCACCAATTGAGACTTGCTTATTTAATCTTGGTAAATTTGGATTGTGAGCAGCTTGCAGGAGATAATACATAATTGAAGTATTTCCCAGGGAATGTCCCACCATATTTACCTTTTTAATTCCATACTCATTTTGTAAAGTCTGGACTACATTTCTGGCGTAACATCCATTTTCTTTAAAATCAAGTTGAACGTTATTTCGATAGTTTACCTCTACAATTGGATTAACAGCGTTATTTGGAATAGTACCAATCAGTTTAACCTTTCCATTGGCATCTACATCGGCTCTAATGACAGAATTAGTCACTCCAGCTTCTTGAGCAGCTTTTACCATATTCTCTTCTCCACGATAATTACTTAGTCCACCATGGAAAAATAATGTTGGAATTACATTAAGATTGTTTTTCGGCGTTTCACTTTTTTCAACATAGTATTTATGTGCTGCATCAGCTCTATTAGGTTTGTTTTGAAAACTGCATCCAGTCAAAACTAACGCTACTAGAGCAATTAAGGAGACTAGTTTAATTTTCACTCTTATCTCATCCTCCATTTTCGCAACTTAAAATTTACCAAATAATTATTATGAATTTCTATAATTTATTCTAAACTATGCTTAATTCTTAACTAAAAAGCAAATCATAGATGGCTTGATTTAACGGATGCTTGAGAATCAGATTCATTCCAACTGTACTCTTTTGCTTTAAACCTATTTTTTCTTCTTTAACAGAATCTCTTTGGATATCGGCAGTACCTAAGTAATAAAATTCCTTTCCTGCTGCATCGCTTTGCTTAACAAATAGGTGTAATTTCATATCTTTTGTATTAAGCAGCCGTTTTACCTCATCTGAATCAATGTGACGCGGCGTACGGGTATACCAGCGCAGACTATGTCCATTTTCTAAAGTATTATGATAGCGGGCATTTCTCTTCTTCTTTGAATCTTTTTGGTAAGTGATAAAAATTGGCGTTTCTTTTTCACCAACCCGATAACCATACATTGGTGCTGAAACGTCCTTAGGCCAGTTTAAGAGACGACAAACGTCCTTACGATCATATTGCTTATACAAAGTAAATTGTTGATCAGAATCATATTCTTTTGAAAGCACCAAGCCTGTTTTTATAACATCGTTAAATAGGTTTTTAAATTGCTGATTAGCCCGTAAGTTCTGTGAAAGTTGACTTGAAAATAGATAGTGCTTTCCTGTCTTTTCAATTAATGGAATATTTCCATACTGCTCTTTTTTCGTTGTTTTTCCTTGTTTCACGTCAAAAAATTCTAAGGATAAAACTTTCCCAATTGAATCTAGTACAGCATCATTTACATAGCAATTTTTTCCTTCGAGTAATTGCAGATAGGATGCTTCACTTACCTTTTCCTTAACTAAACAGCTTTCTAAGAGCAATAATTCATGCGGTCTTTTGCCAAATAGCAACTCCTTCGTTACAAAAGATAAAACAGAACTTTGATAATCTGTTAGCTCGACTTTTTCTCCCATTTTCTTTAAAAAATCGCCATAGTGGGCTAAAAGGTGATTTTTAGCAAAAACAGTTGGAGCGGTTGTTCCATATTGGTAAAAGTCATATAAAAGAGGGGCGCGCCCCAGTTTTGCCTTTAAATCTTCATAGGACTTTTTCAGCTCCCGCATGCTATCTAGTTTTATTTTTTCAAGTGAATCTAAAATCCTTTGTGAAGCTACCTCAGTAAAGTTAATTGTTGAAACATCGATAACTTGCGGTACTTTACTTTCTCTAATAACTTGATCTTTGTCACGACTCTTATCACCATTTAAGGCAATTGGAATTAGATAGTTATTCTTATAATTACCCAGGAAATCAATTACAGTTACATAGTCTTTTCCCGGAAATTTACGCAGCCCACGCCCTAGTTGTTGAATAAAAATAATACTCGATTGGGTATTTCGGAGCATCACAATCTGATTTAGGGATGGAATATCGATTCCTTCATTAAATAGATCTACGGTAAATATATATTCTAATTCACCATTTTCTAACTTCTTAGTTACTTTTACTCGCTTCTTCTGACTGTCCTCATTAGTCAGAGCCTGTGCAAGGTGTCCATCTTGCGTAAATAATTCTGCTAACTTTCGTGCTTCTTCTTGCCGACTGCAAAATACTAAACCTTTAGCTTTTTTACCGCAATAGCCATAGTAATCAAGCTGTTTAAGGACATAATCAACTCGCTTTTCAGCAACTAAGTTTTTTAATTTACTAGTTTCAGTAATTACCTCATCGCCTACCGTATAATCTTCTACTCCCACATAGTGAAACGGTGTTAACATCTGCTCATTCAAGGCATCCTTTAGCCTAATTTCATAAGCTAAGTGATAATCAAATACTTCATAGATGTTTTGCTTATCCATTCTTTCAGGTGTAGCAGTCATTCCTAGTAAAAATTTAGGCGTAAAGTGTTCTAAAATTTTTTGATAAGTTGGAGCGGCCACTCGATGGGCTTCATCAATTAAAATATAATCGAATTCTTTTGGATCCAATTTCCCTAAAACTTTGTCCTGACTTAAAGTTTGAATGGTTCCAAAAAGATACTTTTTATTAAAATCATGCTTATTTCCAGTTAATAAACCATAGTCCTCACGACTTCCGCCAATTATCTTATAAAAACCCTCTAAAGATTTTTTAGCAATTTGTTCTCTATGTACTAGATAAAGAAACTTTTTAGGGTTATATTCTCGAACTGCAAATGCTCCCAAATAGGTTTTTCCCGTCCCAGTGGCAGAAACAACCAGGGCTCTTTTTGCATCCTCATTTACTAGAGCAGTTAAATTATTTAGAGCAGCTTTTTGCATTTTATTAGGCAAAATATCTTCTTTTCGATCAGTTGCCAAATGCATAGCTGTCTTTTTGACAGACTGCCAATTTTTCTCATATTCTCTAATCCAGGAATTGGTAAGTGGAAGGCTAGTAGTCAACGCAATCTGAATTTGATTGTTAACTTCTTGAAATAAGTGACCATTTTCATGAGATGTTACTTTTAATCCCCACTCGCAATTTTTCAATAAAGCTGATCTAGTAAAATTTGCACTCCCAATTAAAATAGTTTGATAATCTTCATGATTAAAAATATATCCCTTAGCGTGAAAACCAGCTTCTTCACTTAGCCGAACTTTCAGGTTCGGTATTTTCATTAATTCCTTGAAAACTTTCGGACTATTAAAGCCAAGATAAGTACCTGTAATTAACGTACCGCTAATTCCTTTTTTAGCTAGTTCCGACATCACTAATTTAAATGGAACAAGCATATTTTCAGAAATAAATGCAACTGCCCAAGTAAAAGAAGTAGCTGACAATAATTCTTGCCGCAAAGTAAACCAGATCTTGTTCTCCTTATCATTACTTACTAACTGGGGACTCAAGAATTCATTGCCATTATTTTTATCCTTATCGTATAACCCATTCAAAATTGCTTCTTTTAAAACGTTATCCACAGCCTTCACTTCCCATCTAAATTAAAAAAGAAGACCTAAACGATCTTCTTTACTTATCCACAAGTGGATAATTATAAATTAATTTCTAGCATAATTGGACAATGATCTTTACGATCTCCGGTATCGATCATTTCTGATTTAGTTACCTGATCAGCAATTCTATCAGAAACAATGTAATAGTCAATTCTCCAGCCCGAGTTATTGTCTTTACTAGTTCGTACCCTTTGAGCCCACCATGAGTAAACACCTTCTACATTACCGTGGACCTTTCTAAAAGTATCAGTAAAGCCAAGCTTCAATAATTTATCAAAGCCTTGACGCTCTTCATCAGTAAAGCCAGCGTTATGGTGGTTATTTTCGGGGTGTTTCAAATCAATTGGAGTATGGGCAACATTATAGTCACCACTCGCAATTACTGGTTTACTTTTATCTAATTTTTGTAAATATTCTGTATACTTTTCATCCCAAATTTGGCGATCTTTTAATCGCTTCAATTCATTACCAGAATTAGGAGTATATACTTGAGTAACATAATAATTATCGAATTCTAAGGTTAAAATTCGTCCCTCATAATCCATTGTATCCGGTGCGCCAATAGCTGGCTTGGTTACCTCAGGCGTTAAAGTGTTTTTATATAAAAACATCGTCCCGGCATAGCCTTTTCTTGCTGGCTCTTCAGAAGAACGCCAGACATAGTCATAGTTAGGGAATATCTCTGCAAGAACTTCTTGGTGCTTCTTCGTTGGACCAGTAGAACGTAATTTTGTTTCTTGAATAGCAATAATATCGGCATCTTTTTCTTTTATTGTATTTAAAACGCTACGCGTAAGTTGGGCACGCGGTGAATCACTGGTTAAAGCAGCATTAAGGGAATCAATATTCCATGAAATTAAACGCATTGTTATCTCTTTTCTTACCTAGATTTTTATATCATATCCATTATACTATGAAAATTTAAAAGGCCGCCCATAGAAAAAAGCAGTCGACTAAGACTGCTCTTTTGAGAGAGAATTTTTAAATTGTGTTAAATATGATTTATGAATGAGCTTTTGACCCAAATAGCATAGTCATAATCCATGAAACTAAGATAACTAAAATAATAGCTCCTAATAACGATGGAATAATTGCCATTCCCGCAACCTGCGGACCCCAGGCACCCAGCAAAGCCTCACCTAAGGATGAGCCTACTAGCCCAGCAATAATATTTGCAATCCAGTTCATTGAGCCGCCTTTATGAGTAATGGCTCCTGCAATCAACCCGATTACGCCTCCGACAATCAAAACCCAAATCCAGTGAAGCATGGGGATCGCCTCCTATTTCTAAAATATACAATGAGTAGATTATTCTAAGTCTTCTTTTACTTCAGTAGCTTTAGATTTCACCTTTCCTTTAGCTTGTTGAGCTTTTCCTTCGACCTCACGAGCTTTATCACCAGTGATTTTTCCTTCTACTTCTTTAAGCTTACCTGCTACCTTGTCTTTAATTCCATGTTTATCTTCCATCATAATTAGGCTTCCTTTCCTAAAAATACATAAAAGATTGATTTAGCTAGCTATTTTTAATCTTTGTATGACTTACGATTGATTAACTTAATCATATCAAGTCCTGATGAATAAAGATATTCTACTGCCTACAGAGCAATAAGCTTAAGACTTCCTTAATAACTTATTATGTATAGTATACAAATACGTTAATTTAGCTTATAAAGAATTCTATTAAATCAAAGTACAAAATAAGATTTAATAGGATTTTTTGACAAATATCCCTAAGATCTTGAGAGAATTGATTCACAAGTGCTGCGTCATTAGTTGAACATTAATTTTATAAGCTATTTATTTACTACAACAGCGGATTTAACTTCTTCTGTGTTTATTTTAGTTTTAACACTCAATTTAACTGCGACAAACAAAATAATAATTTCTACTGCTAAGAGTGCAAATAATGCATATCTAACATCGCCTAAGCCTGAAATAGTAGTTAATACTGTAGTCATTACTGGTGAAGTTGCCATGATAATTGTATTAAGCAAGCCTACACTTGAAGCTAAAATCTTACGATCAATTGTCGTAACTAACCATTGTTGCATTTTAAGTGAAGCAGTACTTACTATTAAAGCTAATAAGAAGTAAAATGGCATAATTGCAAAAATATTAGCAAACACTGCAGCTACTGTAGTGGCTACACTTAAATCAATAGCAACAATAACCATAAAGAAAACAGATTGCTTTTTAAATAATTGTGGTCCAAAAGTACTACCTAAGATTGCACCAACACTTACTACCAAACCAATTACTGCAAGAGTAAAGCTGTAAGTGGAAATAATCATTGTTGAGCGATTACCCGCCATAATAATTGGTAATAAGGAACCCATAGAAGTTAATGCACCGTTAAGAAGTGCAATTACTAAAACTACTGATAACAAGCCTGAAGCCTTCTTGATTTGAGTATATGAAGTCTTCATTGTCGCAAAGAATTTTTGCTCATTTACTTCTTGTGGTTCAATAGGCTGATTATCTTTCTTATGACGAACTCCTACACTAGCATATAACAGGCCAGCTGCTAAGAAGGTAAATGCATTAACGAAAGCTAAGTTTGAGTAATACAAGAAAAGCAAGAGACCTGATCCAACAAACTGAGCTACAGTAGTAATCACTTGACTAATACCATTGGTAAAGCCTTCTGCTTGTGCAAATTCATCTTCTCCAACTAAATCAACAATTAATGGAGCACTCAAGCCTCCAGCATAAGTACCAGCCATATCAGAGATAAAGTTAATAATTACTACTGCGATTACTAAGCCCCATTGAGATACATTAGTAACAAACAATATCCCAACTAAACTATAGAGGGCAAATCTAACTAGAGACATTAAGAAGATGTTCTTAAACTTTTTTCTTGTTCTATCAGCTAAGTAGCCACCAAAGATATCAAATAATCTTGGCAGTGATTCAGAGATTGCAATTAATGATAAGGCAAGAGAATAATTTTGTAATTTACTTGCATAAGTCATAAACGCTAAATAAAAAAGAATGTCACCAGCACTAGATAAGAAACTAGCGACTGAAAATCTTCTGTAATCTCTGTTCTTCAAAAATACGTTCATAATATTTAACTCCGTTTTTCATATGTTTTAATGTTGTTTTAATATTATCAAGGAATTAAAATTATTTTTAAAATAGTCGTATTTGAATTTTTTTTGGAAGAAAGAGAGTTTTTCACATATAACATCTAATGAAAAAATTATGGTATCTAAAAACCTCTTGAGTCGTACTGATTCAAGAGATTTTTAGACTTATTGATCTTTATATTCATCAAAAAATTTTTTCATTTCTTCACCGTATATCTGCATCCCTCCCCATTCACAGCTTTCTAAAATCAACTTACATTTTCTTATATGCTCTTGTTTTTTATCAAAATGATATGCAATCAATTCTTCATAAAAAGTCAGCATTTCACGATAAAAAAAGAAGTCGGGGATTACTTTTATTTGATTTATTAAATTAATAATTTCATCTGTCTTATCATACTTTTTCTCTTTAATAGCTTGCCCCAATACGTTCAATACAATTGCAAATAGAATCTCTTCTTGCCTCTCTATTGGTTTTCTTTCTAATACCTTATTTATCTGTCTTATTATTTGTAAGTTGCTATCAAAATCATATAAATCTATAAAATTAGCATAAAGAGACAGCTTATGTGTATTATATTCTGGCATCATAAATATCTTTTCTTTTAACTTAGTTCTCAACTTTTCATCAAAAGTTTCTGGATCATCTTTTTCTAATTCTATAAATCCATCAATTATTAATAGAGCCTCTTCTTTTAATTCTGGATTCAAATCTAACTTTTGCGCCTTTTCCCTGATTTTTCTTATTTGATCTATTGCCTGCTCCGAATAACTAGCTTCAGTTATTTCTTCCATGAGTTTATTAATTTTATCAATCTGCCATTGATTTGGATCAATTTCTAATTTTTCAAAAAATTCTTTAACTGGAATTCCGTTATGATTTAAAATTTCCAACAAATCATCTGCGGTAATTCGATGTATATCCTTTTCAACTTTTGAATAATATGACTGACTAACAATTCCAGCAATAAATTCTCTTTGATTTTTACCTTGTTTTATTCGATAGTCTTTAAGCAATTCGCCAATAGTCATCTTTTACACCTCAAAATAATTCGAATACGAATTTTATTAAAATAATATTAACTATTTGTTAAATTTAATTCAACAATTAAATTTAAAGGAGTAATTAATTATGAATACTTTTAAAATTCGTGGTGGCTTAGGTGATTCTGCTGTAGCAAATACCAATGTTAAACTTCAAGACAACTTATACTTAGCTACTAATTCACAGTGGCTTGAAAAAGCAAAAATTCCAGCCGATCGTCCACTTATGGACAGTTTCGTAGAATTAGACACTAAAATTAGAAAACAAATTCTGAAGAATTTTGATAACTTCGCTTTTAATAAGAAGAAGTTGCCGGACTTAGATAATTTGGACAAAGCTATCACTTTGTATAAGCTAACTTTAGATTTTGATAAGAGAAATGCTGATAGTGCTCAACCAATCAAACCTGATCTCCAAAAGCTGCTTTCTTTATCTAGGTTCTCTGATTTTAACCAAAATTTAGCTCAATTAATTAAAGATGCTTTTTCCTTACCCCTCTATTTTTATGTAGATGCAGATATGAGGAATACTTCTCAAAATTCCTTGTATTTTGCTTCACCAAATTCATTTTTACCAGATGCCTCCGCTTATAAGGATCCTTCTTCCGAAGAACTATTGAACACTTTCGAAAAGCAATCGGCTAAGCTCTTAACTCTAGCCGGTCTTAGTTCTGAAGACAGTAAACAAATTGCCACTAATGCAGTTCGATTTGATAAAAAATTAGCCAAACATAAAAAATCTCAAGAAGAAATAAATGATTTTGCTAGCATGTATAATGCTTATTCAACTCAACAATTTGCTTCTTCTTTCGAATTTTTAGATATAGAGCAGCTCTTAAATAGCCTTTTCTCTAAAGTACCTGAAAAAATTATTGTTATCGAACCAGATTATTTAAAGCACATTAATGAACTTGTTAATCCCGAAAACTTCGAAGAACTTAAAAGTTGGATATTAGTAAAATTTGTCAATAGTTCCGCTGACTATCTTTCGGAAGAATTTCAAAAGGCTGCTTTTCCCTACAAGCAGGCGGTAGAGGGTGTTAGAGAATTACCTTCTACAGAAAAACAAGCTTACAGGATTGCTAACAGAGTATTTGCGGAAGTCATTGGTATTTATTACGCCCAATCATATTTTGGCTCAACCGCAAAAGCTAATGTTGAGCAAATGATTAATAAAATGCTTGAAACTTATAAGCAAAGATTGCAAGATAACAGCTGGCTTAGTGAATCTACTAAAAATGAAGCACTTAAAAAACTCGATCATATAACCCTAAAAATTGGCTATCCCGATAAAATTAGTGACGTATATAATGACATTCAAGTTTCAGCAAATAAATCATTATATGAAAATATATCTGCTGCTAATAAGACATGGGTACAGTATAGTTTTAATGAGTTATATAAACCAGTTGACCGGACTCTTTGGGGACCAGATGTTCCAGCAAATTTAATCAATGCTTTCTATGATCCAACAAAAAATGATATTACTTTCCCTGCTGCAATTCTGCAAAAGCCTTTTTTATAGTTCAGATAATACCTTGAGTGAAAATCTAGGTGGTATTGGTGCAGTCATTGCTCATAAAATTACCCATGCTTTTGATCCCAACGGGTCCAAATTTGACGAATTTGGTAATATCCGTAACTGGTGGAGTAAAGAAGATTACAACAAATTTACTGAACTTTCACAAGCTGAAATAGAATTATTTGATGGTATTATTTGTGGTGGCCTTAAGACTAATGGTAAGTTAACCGTTGGAGAGAATGTAGCCGACTTAGGTGGATTAACTGTTGCTGTAGAAACCGCAAAAAAGGAAAATGGTAATCTACAAGAGTTATTTCAAGCATGGGCTAAAATTTGGTGTGGTAAGATGATGCCCCAATTTAGAAAATCAATCATTGCCTATGATTCTCATGCCCCAAGTGAACTCAGATCAAATGTACCTGCTCAGTGCATTGGTGATTTCTACCAAACTTTTAATATCCAGCCAACCGACGGAATGTGGCTTGATCCCGAGAAGAGGGTTCATATTTGGTAAGAAAAGTAAATTTTACTGGGAATTTTTGGTTAGGACAAAAAAACAAGGAAGATTTAGCTAAAAATTATATTTAAATAGAAATTACGTATTGAGTAGTTTCAGATCTCACTCTTTAACACATCAACGTACCTCTTTTTTTGACCTACACGTACACTTAGACTGGTCATTCAGGAATACAGGTGATTCAGTGCAAAAGAGCCTTATTAGATCAAAATCATTGGTCTAGTAGGGCTCTTTTGCCATCTATTATTTGTTTTCTTTTCTTATTTCGGCATACAATAAACCTAACAACGTATATATGAAAGAAGTCACAATTATGAAGCCTGCTAAAGATTTTCTTAGACGTCCCTTCACTACCCGAGTGCCCCAGCTTTTAGTTCAAAGCATCATTATCGGATTAATTATAGGGATGATTGTCAGTATTTTCCGTTTTGTTATCGATAAAAGCATTCATTTTTTATACTTTCTCTATCCCTATCTCGCAGCCCATCCCCAATGGATAAGCCTATATACCATCTTTACATTCTTTATCTGTATCCTTGTGAGCAAAATTATTAAACCATATTTACTAGACTTATCTGGTTCAGGTATTCCTCAAGTCGAAGCAACCTTAATGGGAGAACACGAAGTTGATTGGTTCCCCGTCTTATGGCGAAAATTCGTAGGCGGCCTCTTAGTAAGCTCAATGGGACTTTTTCTTGGGCGAGAAGGACCGTGCATCCAAATGGGGGCTTTAGTAGGTCAAGGTTTTGCAGAAAACATTTTTGAATGTAGTGAAGAAGATAGACGCTTACTTCAATGCGCTGGAATTGCGGCTGGCCTTAGTGCAGCGGTCTCAGCCCCACTTGCAGGTGTATTTTTTCTTGTTGAAGTCATTACCCATTCTTTTAAACCTAAAGAATGTATCAGTGCCTTAGGAGCCGCTGCTTCAGCTGACTTAGTTACCATTATATTTTTTGGAACGCGGCCCTGTCTTTATCTTCCAATTGCTAAAAAATTACCCGTTCACTCCTACTGGTCCTTAATTACAGTCGGAATTGTAGCAGGTCTAATGGCATATGGATATCAACGGTCTCTTTTAAATACTAAATGGCTTTTCAACAAGCTAAAAATTATTCCGATGCAATACCACAGTATTGTTCCCCTTTTATTAGTTATTCCAATTGGTCTTGCTTTTCCTCATGTTTTGGGCGGATCACATTACTTAATCGATTCACTCTTTCACAATCCATTAATTATCCAAGAAGAAAAACTAGGGCAGCTTTCATGGATTTTAATCCCAGTTGTCTTCTTTCTACTAAGACTAATTTTTTCTATGATTTCTTATTGTAGTTCTATCCCTGGCGGTACTTTTATGCCTATTTTAGTTTTAGGGGCTTTAATGGGGACGATTTTTGCGACTGTCTTTATCCACTTAGGCCTCATTTCTACTGACAACTATACTAATATCATTATTGTCTCTATGGCAGCCTACCTGGGGGCAATTTTGCGAGCCCCATTTACCGCAATTATTTTGTTGACAGAAATGATCGGAACCGTAGAACAAGTTCTGCCAATGATTATGAGTGTCTTTATTGCTTATCTAATTCTAGCTCTCTTAGGTGGAGAACCAATCTACACGGTCCTACGCAAGCAAATGGAATTCAAATAATTACTTTACTTACATTTTTATTAACACCAAAAAAGGAAGTTCATTAATCAGAACTTCCTTTTCTTATAAAATATATTTATGAATTGCAATAGCTAGAGTATCGTCGACTTAATAAAAAATATAAATATTAACAATCCTAATCGTGACTTCTACTAGAGCTATTTCACACTTTTAATATAGCACCTTTTCATAAATAATGAAAGCGTTTTACTATAAAATTATTTAGCTTAATCTACCAAAATAGTGCAGCAATTTATCCTAAATATGGATACTGGGCATGACTTGGTACCTCATTCCAAACAACTGTATGACCTGCGCCATGGGAGCAGAAAACTGAGTTAGGAGTATTGTTAATGTCAGATAATGGATCATAAGCCATTTCTTCAATAATATCAGCACTATCTTTACATTCTCGATAACCCAAGAATAAACATTCTAGCTGTCCACTACCATGCGTGTAGTTTCTAACTTCAGTGGCATAATCCTGCATCTGAGCTACCGGTGCTTGACCGGTAATCGTAGTGACGTTCCCACTACTTTCTCCGAGTTCAAATTTTCCACCCATTCTCTCAAAATCATTAATTGCCCGACCAACTTGATCCTGATTAATTCTTAGAGTGAATTGGTACCAAGGTTCAAGTAAATAAACTTGTTTTCTAGCTTTTAGCTCCATTAATCCTTGCCGCACTGCACGATAAGTTGCCTCACGAAAATCTCCGCCAACTGTATGAACATTGCTTCCCCGGCCTCCAACCAGAGTAATTTCAAGATCGGTAATAGGCGCCCCAGTTAAGACACCTAAGTGTTCTTTATTAGATAAACTCTCCATCACTTGATCTTGCCATTTTTTAGGCAAAACTTCTAAACTACACTTATTTTTGAAAACTAAGCCGCTTCCGTTTTTACCAGGAGTGAGTAACAGGTGAACTTCTGCATAGTGCCTTAAAGGTTCAAAGTGACCAACCCCTTCAACTGAAGCTTTAATACTTTCTTGGTAAAGAATCTTGCCCTGAGTAAATTCAACTTCTAAATTAAAGCGATCGAGTAATAGTTGCTGGAGAATTTCTAATTGAATCTTTCCCAAAACATCAATACTTATCTCTTCTGTCTGCTTGTTCCACTTAACATGGAGTTGAGGGTTCTCATCTTCAAGCTGTTTTAATGCTTGCAAGCAAGCATTTGTGTTAGCTGAATCAACTTTTACTGCATAAGTTAGAACCGGCTGAACGGTAAAATTAGTCTGATCATTTTCAAAGCCTAATCCTTGTCCCGGGTAGGTACTTTTCAAGCCACTAACAGCAATAATTTTGCTAGCTTCTGCCTGGGGAATAACTTGATACTTAGTGCCGTTATAGCGACGAATTTCATTTACCTTTTCATCGGGAAATATTTCGGTCTTGGCTTTTAAACTACCACCCGTAATCTTTACCCAAGTTAATCGTTCGCCCTTTTCATTATAAGAAACCTTGAAAATCCTAGCTCCAAAGTCATTAGGATACTTTCTTCCATCAGTCCACTTATCTAAGCCTGATAAAAATTCGTCTATTCCAATTAATTTTAAAGCTGCTCCAAAATATACTGGAAAAATCTTTCTTTTATTAATTAATTTTTTGACTGCATTATCTTCTATTTTTCCAAGTTCTAGATATTGATCTAATGTTGTTTCATCTACAGTAGCTACTTTTTCATAAAAATCTTCATCTTGATTGTCAAACTCAATAAAATTGTCATCCAGCTCATTAAGTTGCTTAAGAATATTCTCCTTATCAGCCTTCAAGGTATCCATTTTATTAACAAAGATAAAAACTGGAATTTGATGCTTTTTTAGTAAGCTCCAAAGAGTGCGGGTGTATCCAGTTACCCCTTCACTGGCTGATACAACTAAGATGGCATAATCTAAAACACTTAACGTCTCTTCCATTTCTTGAGCGAAATCAATATGGCCTGGCGTATCTAAAATTTGTAATTCACTATTACCGGTTTGAATACACGCAACATGGGAAAAAATCGTAATCCCTCGTTTCTTTTCTAAATCATCACTGTCTAAATAGGCAGTTCCTTTATCAACTGCACCTAATTTTCTCAATGTGCCACTTTTGTAGAGCATCCCTTCTGACAAGGTAGTTTTTCCAGCATCTACATGGGCTAAAATTCCTGTTGTTAGTTTTTTCATTTTTCTAGTTTTCTAAATGTAATCAGTTCGTATATTAGTGTTTATTATACTATGATAGTCTTGTACAAGTAATAAGTGAGGTTGTAATGTTATTTATCTGAGAAGAAAAATCCTAACCATTCTTAATAAAAACTTATCTACCCTTTCTCCTTAATTCGTAATATGATTAATATCAAAAGATAATTGATTTTTATAAGAAGGTTCGAAATATGTTTTCACTTTTATTAGCCTTATTAATTATTTGGCTGTTCTGGAAACTAGGAATTGGCATTTTGAAGATCGTCGGTTTCTTAATCGTGATCGGCCTGCTATTTGCCTTCGTTTCTTATCTAGTATTGCCTCTTCTGGCTTTAGTAGCCTTAGGCGGCTTATTAGGACTAGTATTTTCACATTAACCAAGAGCGGCCTTATGGCTGCTCTTTTTTGTACCTATAGCATTTTCTTTGACTTTACTATCTATAGTATTTTAGACTGAAAGAAAACAGCTTAATATATTTAATTCGAGGTAATCTATATGCCGATAAAAATTATTACAGATTCAACTGCGAATATCACAGCTGATCAAATCGATGGAATTGATCATGTTACTGTTCCTTTATCACTTCACGTTGATGGCAAGCTTTGGCTCGATACGCCTGATATTGATTTAGATAAATTTCTCTACACCTTAAAGCATACTAAAAACAAATCAACTTCTGCCTGTCCAAATGTAAATGACTGGCTTAAGGCCTTTGAAGGCAGCGACGCAATCTTTGTCATTACTTTAACTAGCGCACTCTCTGGTAGTTATAATTCAGCTACCCAAGCTGCTAAGATTTATCATGAAAAGAATCCAAAAGCTAAAATTTTAGTCTTTGATTCTCGCTCAGCTGGTCCACAATTAAGACTACTTGCGGAAAAGATTGCTAGTTTGGCAAGTGCTGGAAAATCTTTTGAAGAGATTGTTAAAGCAACGGAAGAATACCAACACCACCTTGATTTAATGTTTACCTTACAAGATTTAACTAACTTAGGTAACAATGGCCGAATTCCACCAGCTGTCGCAAAGATTGCTGGTTTACTGAAGCTATTTGTTATTGGAACAGCAAACAATAAAGGTGAGTTTGAACTTTTAGGGAAAGCTCGCGGCGCTAAGAAAGCTAGAAGAAAATTATTAGATGATATGGTTAAAGCTGGCTATCGCGGAGGCCGCGTTCAAATCGACCATGTACAAAATGAAGGCTCTGCTTTAAGCATGAAAGAAATTATCTTAGATAACTTCCCAGATGCTAAAGTTACCATTGGCGAATGCGGCGCACTTTGCAGCTTCTATGCTGAAGAAGGCGGCTTAATGGTTGGTTTTGAAAAAGAATAGGGTAATACAAAAGGAGTGCCTAAGCACTCCTTTTAATATACTTTCTTAAAATCATTTTGCATTAATTTAACAAATTCTGGATATGTTTCAACTTCAAATAAGGGATGAAGTCCAATATTATCCTTACGGTGACGGTGATTATACCAAATACTATCAAAGCCATATTTTTCAGCACCTAAGATATCTGACTGCAATCCATCCCCAAAGAATAAAGTCTCATTTGGTCCAATCTCTGTACGACTAAAGAAATAATCAAAAGCATGCGGATTTGGCTTAGAATAATGAGCTTCTTCAGACGTTACAATCAAATCAAAGTAGTCTTTGATACCTGCTAATTCTAAGCGATGACGCTGCATAAACTTTTCACCATTACTTAAGACTGTTAACTTATAGCCTTGTTTTTTGGCAAACTTCAGCGTATCTTCCACACCTGGTAGCAACTGATGAGCTTCACCAAAGTAAGAGCGATATTCATTCATCCATTCATTTCCATCTACTTCTAGACCGAAATGTTCCTTAATAAAATCATGAAATGTCATCTCGCTTAATTCTTCATAAGTAATTTCACCCAATTCAAGTCTGCGCCAAAGTCCTTGATTGTAAGTATGGTATTGTTTCTGCAAGTCAGAGGAGAGAGGCAGCTTATGCGATTTAAACAATGCATGCAGGGATGAATCTTCCGTAGCAGCAAAGTCAATTAAAGTATCATCAACGTCAAAAATTAATTGTTTATATTTCATGAGCAACCCTTCTTCGATTTAAGTTAGTATTTCGATTATAACAAAAGTTGAGAAATTTTAATTTTATTCATCTTCACAGTGATAAGATAATATGGACGTATATTTAATATATTATTGGAGGGAAAGCAATTATGACACGTGCACAAATGAAACAAGCGTCTAAAGACCAACTACGTGGCAATTGGGGCTGGGCTATTTGTCTAACTATTTTTGCCTGGTTATTTAACGCCATTATCATGGATATTAATCGTTGGATCTGGACTGGAAAAGATTTTACCTACTCAATCCTTCGCTATAACAATGAAACATTAATTCAAGGTTATAAGCCTGGTTATGATCTCTCGACATTTATTGTCGGCTTAATTACTGGTTTAGTTTTATGGGGAGTTGCTTATACTATCCTAGATTTCGTTGAAACAGGAAATATGGAAACTTGGTACACTGGTATTTTTAGTGCCTACAGCAATGGACGTTTCAAGAACAGTTTATTTACTCTCTTCATGGTTAATATTTTTACTGCATTATGGACGATCCTACTCATTATTCCTGGCATTATTAAGGGATATTCTTATGCCATGACGCCATATATCTTAAAGGATAAATTTGCTGCCGGACAAACTGATATAGGAGCAACCGAAGCGATTACTGAAAGTCGTCATTTAATGGACGGCCACAAGATGGACTTATTCGTTTTAGACTTAAGTTTCATTGGCTGGGGCTTACTTGGTATCATTACTTGCGGAATTGGATTCATCTGGATTACTCCTTACTACCGTCAAACTAAGACTAACTTCTATCATTCATTAGTTGCTAATAATTAAAAATTGCCCAATAAAACCGTTATAGTACAGATACTATAACGGTTATTTTTTATTCATCAACTAAAGTAATTCTTTCTTTATGGTGCTTTGGATGAACAATTTCATTTACAACCAAGCGAGCCATTGTTCCAGAAGTTACTTTAGATTCATTGTTGTTATTAAAGAGAAGAGTATTGTTACCTAGCATATAACCTGCAGCCTCTGGACCCGCTTCAAAGGTCAATGCTGGTGAAATTCCAAGCCAATCTACATCTTCAACTTGCTTTAAGTAGTTTAATTCGTTTAATTGCTCTTGAGGAGTATTAATCCAGTTTTCTGAACCAGTTAATTTCTTAATATCTTCCACTACCAAGTGGTTATCAATTCCAGTTCTAAGACTACCTGCACCTAAGATAAAGATCACTCTAATATCCTTGTTCTTAGCTAGACCACATAATTTAGTTGCTAGCTTTACTTGATCCTTTGCCTTTTCAGGAGTTGTACCAAAGGCATCAACAATCACATCAAAGTTTTCTAGTAAGCTATCATTCATTGTTAAAACATCGTCAATTAAAAGGTGAGCATCTTTACCAAGAACTCTTTCGGCCTTTTCTTTATCTCTGACAATGCCTGTAACTTCGAGATCTTTATTTTCACTAGCTAATTTATAAATAGCACTTCCCGCCATTCCAGAAGCACCAATAATACCTACTTTCATTTAGGGATTCCTCCTTTTATATTTTATTCTTTCACCTTAGCTTAGCATGAATGAAGATAAGTGGGATAATATTTGGTTTTAAAAAATAAAATAGAGCCTGGAATCTACCCTAAAAATTTGTAGAACTAGTTATGATTATTGGTAAAAAGCGGCAAGAGGTTATTTTTAATATTAAAAGATGTGTTAAGGAGAAAAAATTTAACGCAAAAGTTGAACCAGATGATCCAGTTTTAAGTAAAAAATATTGCCTAAAATTAGTAGAAAAATTTTGGGCTAATCATAATAGTCCCTTTTCTAAAGCTATTAATATACTTGCACGCAGAATCCTTAACGTCGGAACGCCCCTTTTAACCTTAAATACCAAAATTGATAATCCTAAATCTCTTGGCAAGATTTCTTCAGCTATTATAACTTGTAATCACTACAACCAATTTGATTGTCTCCCTCTTAAACGGCTTGCTATGAAATATCATAAGCGATTATATTTTGTTATCGAAGATACTAATTTAAAACTACCAAACTGGATTGGCTTTTTAATGAGGAATATTGATAGCATCCCCGTAACTGCTAGTTTTCGCTATTTAGGACGTGAACTACCAAAATACTTAAATAAAATCTTTTCTAAGAAAAATCACTGGGTTGTGGTATATCCAGAACAAGAATTATGACTTAATTATCGAAAACCTCGTCCTCTGCAAAAAGGCCCCTATTATTATGCAGCTAAAATGAATGTTCCAATTATTTCATGCTTTGTAGAAATTAAGGACACTAACAAGCAAGAAAAATTGCATCCTGAATTTAACAAAACACGTTGGATTCTTCATGTTCTACCTACTATTTATCCTGATCCCAAACTCTCACTTGCTCAAAATATAGAAAAAATGCGTAAAGTTGACTACCTTCAAAAGAAAGCAGCATATGAAAAATATTATGGGAAGAAGTTAGATTATACTTTTACAGATTGGGACATTGCTAGCTATAAGAAAAAATAGATTTTCCGCTTCTAATAACAGAAAATCTATCTTTAATTAAAAGTAATCATAAAACGAAACTTCACCCTTTATAAAATCATTATCTACTGGATGATGTTCCTTAATAAATCCTAATCGAACAGCTTGTTTCAAAGTTAAGTGACCTAATAAAACTTTTGTCCAATTAGTTAAAGAGCCGCTATAATCGGGATCTTTTTCATTTTTTCTCACTTTGGTCTCTTTGTTTATCTGATCAATCTCCCAAGTCCCATTATTTTCAGCAACTATTTCATCATCAGTTATTTCGATATTAATTTTACCGCTATTAGTTAAGTGCAAGGCCTCTAATACTTGTTCAACATTAATTATTCGAGTCATCATGTAAGGTAAAATTTGCACTTTTAATCCTTCCTGCTCTGGGAAAAATTCGCCTAGTAAGCTTGATTCTGGCATTTTCACATAGTATTTCAAATCACTTGAAGAATGACTAGCAATAATGCTTAATAAGGCTTTCGCTGCTTGAGGCGTTTTATAGTACAGCTCTTCCACCCTAAAGTCTCTATCCCGAATGCGATAGAACATATAACCAGCTGGCTGATTATTTTTATCAAAGTAGACACAAATAAATCTGCCAGGATAATAGGTATCTAGACGATCCCACCACCACTCTTCACGATCAACAGTATTTCTTTGGTTATTTTGATTCAGCTTATCTTGATATAACTTTATGACTGCTTCTTTTAAGTTGAAATCTTTCCATTTTCCTCGGACAATTTTTCCTTCTTTAATTGGTTTAAAAAAGCGCAAATAAGCCGGATTTAATTCATACATTTTTTCATAAATAGCATTTTCATAACCATAACGTCGATAAAAACTTTCAGAAAATGGTGCTAGATTAGAAATAGCGTAGTTCTGCTTGTACAATTCCAAAATAATTTCATTCATCAAGCGATTAATATCACCTTGACCGCGATTTTCCGGATATGACGCTACATAACCAACTCCACCCATTTTCACCTTTTTAGCAAAGATTCTACTTTCAAATTCATTGACCATGATGTAACTAGCTAGTTTTCCATCTTTATATTCGCCAAAGCCCATACTATGATCATATCTGCTTAAAAAGTTAGCATCTTGGCGAAGGTCATTAGTTTTTAAAAAAGAATATTCAACTAATGGAGCAATTTGATCTAAAGTTTGACTATCTTTATTTAGTTTCATCGACTTTTACCTTTTCTAAGATTTTTTTGAAATATCAATTTATCAGATAATATACGTCTATATTTTCATTATACTAAGATAAAAGCGCAACAAAAAAGTCCTAACCACCTGGTTAGGACTTTTAAATTGTGCTGACTAAAGGATTCGAACCTTCGACCTCATCATTACTAGTGACGTGCTCTGCCAACTGAGCTAAGTCAGCGTTTCTCACAACGTTAACTAGTATAGCAGATGATTTTGGAAAAAGCAAAACTTTTTTACACTAAAATTAATTACTTAATTAAAGATGTATTTATTATTTGCTTTTTAATAATATCATGATATTCTAATATAAAATCATTTAGGAGTTAAAACCATGAAATATTTACACCGCACTAATTTAAATACTTCTTCCTCCTCATCTTCCACCTCCAGTGGAACATGAGTGATTTTGTGTGGCCAAATATTTCCAAAAAAGCCTAGATTCGCTTAATCACTTTTATAGCAGAGTGATTTTTGTGAATCTGGGCTTTTTTTCTTTTAGAAAGGATTATCAAGATGAAACAACAAAACCATCTTAAGCGTTCATTAGGCTTCTTTTCAGCTATTTCAATTGTTATTGGGACAATCATTGGATCAGGTATCTTTTTCAAACAAGCCTCAGTTCTTCAAAGTGCTCATAATTCAACCTTAGCTATTAGTGCTTGTATCTTTGGTGGTGTTATTACACTAGCTGCTGGTTTAACAATTGCTGAAATTGGAGCTCAAATGCCATATACTGGTGGATTATATGTTTACATCGAGAAGTTATATGGTCGAATTCTTGGTTTTCTAGTCGGATGGATGCAAGTTATCGTCTATGGCCCTGCAATTATTGCAGCCGTAGGTGGTTTTACCGGTATTCTTATCGCCAATTTCTTTAATCTAGATGATTCCTGGCGCATTTCTCTATCAATCGGGTGCATGCTTTTTATCACTATTATTAATTTTTTAGACAATAAGGTAGGGGCAGCATTTTCTTTTATTACTACAATTGGAAAAATGATTCCGATTGCTGCAATTATTATTTTTGGTATCTTTTGGGGTCAAAATAACGCCCTCGGTCAGACTACCGCTGACGTTAAACAAAGTAGTGGCGGATTTGGAGTTGCTGTGTTAGCTACCTTGTTTGCTTACGACGGCTGGATTTTAATTGCGAACTTAGGTGGTGAAATGAAAAATCCTCAAAAAGTCCTTCCGCAAGCTATTATCTTAGGAATTATGATTGTTTTAACGATCTACACTCTAATTACAGTTGGTATCTTACGCTTTATTCCAGCCGACCTTATTGAGCGACTAGGAGAGGATACAACTAAGTATTTAGCTACAAAAGCTGTTGGTAATATTGGTGGAAAGCTATTAACATTAGGAATAATTATTTCAATGCTTGGCACTCTCAATGGTAAAATTATTACTTTTCCAAGGATTGTTTATGCTATGGCTAAAAGAAATGATTTACCATTTTCATCTTATTTAACCTATTTAACTCCAAAAGGAAAATCTCCTATTGTTGCTACTATTTTTATCACTGTATTAGCAACTTTAATGCTAGTATTGTTCGATCCTGATCGCTTATCAGACTTATGTGTCTTTACGATATATTGCTTTTATATTTTGGCTTTTTTCGGCATTTTTAAATTAAGACGAGAAAATTCTAATCGTCCTTTTAGTACTCCGCTCTATCCTTTAGTACCAATCATTGCAATTTTAGGTGGATTATTTATCGTTGTCAGTGAACTATTTAATGATCCTGCTGGTGTAGTTCTATTTTTAGGAATAGTAGCTGTTGGCCTACCTATTTTTTACTATCTTAAGCGTAAGGAAAAAATAAGTAGAAATAAGGCGATAGAAATAAATGAAAATCATGATTAGCATAAAAAAAGACGCTAGATAAACTAGCGCCTTTTTTGTTCTTATAGTGCTGACTAAAGGATTCGAACCTTCGACCTCATCATTACTAGTGACGTGCTCTGCCAACTGAGCTAAGTCAGCTTATTTATATGATAATTATGTATTTAATCATATATTTTATTAATACACAAGAGTTTTTTTGATTTTTTAGTTAAGTTAGTAATATTTTATTTTGTTATTCTGGAAAACGCTTTCAAATAATGTTACTATGTCAGTGTAGCTTAATATAATAAGTTACATTAACAAAAATTACTAATATTAATTGAGTATGAATATTGAGGATATAACATGAGCTACATTTATACATTACGTTACGTTTTTGATCCACGTACCAACACACCTGAAAAAGATGAGAAACTCTTAAATTTTGTACAAAAAGCAAAAATTGATGACGTAGCTTTCATTATTAACGGTGAAGAATTAAACCATAGCCACTTAACAAAAGAAGAGACTCAAGTTTGGTTGGATGCCATTATCCCCCTACAAAAGCAACTGGCTAAACTTGGTGTTACGACTAGTTTAAATCCATGGACAACCATTATGCACTCAGACCGTGGATTTAGTGTTAATCCTAAGATTGGCTTTAATACTTTTGTAGATATTAATGGTAATACGGCTAAAGATATGGCTTGTCCTGCAGATCCTACTTGGCGTAAATATTTAGCTCAGAGATATGCACAATATGCCTCAATTCATCCTCGTCGGTTATGGATGGAGGATGACTTTAGACACTATAACCATACTCCTCTAAAATTGATGTGCTTCTGCGACTATCATATGAAACTATACCAAGAAAAACTAGGTAAGGATGAAAGTCGAGAAGAATTTGTCAAAAATATGTTAAAGCCTGGAGAACCTACCATTGAACGAAAAATTTATCTTAATCAAGCTCGCAAGGAAATGATTGAAAACGAGCATTTGATTGAACAAGCAGTTCATAAGGTAAGTCCAGATACTGATATGGGACAAATGACTTCATTTCCAGACTGGCACGCTATTGAAGGCAGAGACTGGGCTAAACTATTTGATGCTCAAGCTGGTCCTGGACACCCACGTGTAGCCCGGCCTCACCTACCAGCTTATAACGAAGTAGCTCCTTTGATTTATGGGCGCAAATTCGAAGAATATAGCCGTACTACTGCTGCGTTTTTAGGCCCACATGCTGAATTATATCCAGAACTAGAAAATTCAATGTGGACTCCGCAAGTAAAATCTAATACCTTTATTGCTTTTCAAATTATTACGACCGCCCTTCTTGGTGCAAAGGGCATTATGCTTAATATCTTTGATATGATGGGCAACGGAATTAATGAAGATTGGGGCTATGGCAAGATGCTTGCAGATATTAAACCATTTGCTTCTGCCTTATCTAACCACCGTCTCAATATGAAAGAATTAAGAGGTATTAAAGTTCTAGTAGATCAGGATTCTGCTTATACTGCTCATACTACTTTGGGCAAAGAGCCAGAAGAATTGCTTCCTCATGAAAAAAACTGGGCTAGTCTTTTAGCCAGTTTTAGCTTTGCAACAACTATTTTGCCTATTCAAAATAATTTTGAAATCGAAGATCAAACAATTGCAATCGCTGGTCAACTGCTGCGCAATCTTACAGATAGTCAAATCACTAAACTAATCACACAAAATACAGTTCTACTTGATGGTGAAAGTATTCAAGTTTTGCTTGATCGAGATTTAGGTAACTTACTCCATATTCAATCTGCTAAATGGCATGCAGCTAAAAGTGGATATCAATCATTTGAACAAGCAGATGGTGTTACTGTTCAAGGCGTTAAAAATCCACGTATTACCATGCTTCAACACACTGGTAATTATTTACAGCTTGATTATCAACCAAATAGCAATGTCAAAATTTGGAGTTCGGCTTATAATTCTATCGATCAAAAACTTGGAAATTTCATGGCAGTTATTGATGACCATATAATTGTCCTTCCCATGGATCAAGATCCAAAACACGGTTGGGAATCACAATTTTCTTCATATAAACAAGGGTTGATGCAACAAATTATGGCTAACGTTGAACCTACTGACTACTTAATCAATATGCCTCACGTTAAATTAAACATTCAAGAAAATGGTAAAGTAGTCTGGCTAGCTAATTTCAACTTAGATAGTTATACAGAGATTAAATGGCACATCAGTGAGCCTTTACCATCTACTACGGCTACCTTAATTAGAAAGCATGGTAGGAGCATTGAAAAGGAAGCAGTTAAAATTGATGTGAGAGATAATATTGCTACAATTAAAGCTTCCCTTTTACCTCTTGAAACTATTCAACTGATATTTTAGTAATCAAGAAGAGCATTAGCTCTTCTTTTTTATAGATAAATGTCTTCTGCTTTTATCTTTAAGCCAAAAAGCATTAAAATAAAAATAATACAACCCTTAATGAGAGGACTTTTATCTTGAGTAAAATACTTGATTATGTTCGCTGGCGAGGGGACCTCACGCTTGATCGAGAACCATTCAATAGTTTAGATGCTGGACTTTTTGCAGCATTTGCTTATCTTCCTTTTGATTCTAGTGTTAAAGGGCATACTCTCGAAGCAGCTACAAAACGTTTAATACAAAAAAAGACATTAATTCATTCAGATAAAGTAGAAGCTCAATTAATCAACCTTAGTGATCGATATAAAAATATGCGCTTTTTAGACTGGTCTCATCTTTCCCAGAAAAAGCCACCAGTCCAGTTCACAGCCATGACAATTGAATTAGATCCTCAGACTATTCTAGTAGCCTATCGAGGAACTGATGGATCCATGGTCGGACTTAATGAAGATGTAGATATGAGTTATCAGCCAGAAATTTTTGGACAAAATGTAGCAGCAGACTATTTAGATAAAATTGCTCAGACTTATCCTGATAAGCAAATTTATACTACTGGTCATTCAAAAGGTGGAAATTTTGCTGCTTATGCTATCTCTGCTGTTTCACCTAAAATTCAAGATCAAATAATAAAAGCATATAGTTTTGACGGTCCTGGCTTTATGAAAGAAACTTATGATCAACTAGAATTTCAAAGAGCTATTCCCAAGATGATCACCTATGTTCCTGAAGGATCAATTTTTGGAATGATGCTTGATCATCCCGAACGTGTCATCGTAGTTAAAAGTAAGATGAAACATTTAATGCAGCAACATAATCCTCTTCATTGGGAAGTTGCTCGAAATGGCTTTGTTCTGGCTCCTTTTCTCAGTAATGCCAGCAGAATTATTAGGAGTACATTTATTTCCTGGAATACAAAAATTCCACGTGAAAAACGTGAAGAGCTCTGGCTTGCTTTCTTTACTGCTCTAGAATCCCAAGAAATTACCGATGCTAGCCAACTAACAACTAATAAAATTCGTGGCGCAATCCAATTTAGTCATGCTTATCTTTCATTAGATCCCAAAACTCGCTTAATTGCTAATGAAATAGTATCTGATATTGCCACGACAGCACGTCAATACATTAATCTTCCATTTCTTAACCATACTGAACATCTAGAGCCCCTTGGCAACGATTCAAGTAAAGGTCCAATTGTTGATGATTCATATGATGGAAGTTAAATTTGTTTCATGTGAAACACAAAAAAGGCAACTTCAAATGAAGTTGCCTTTTTACTATATATTTTTATTGATTTTTCAAAGCTTCCTTAGCTAGTTCAAAGTCACCTAAAGTGGCAGAACCATTATCTTCAACTGCTGGACGTACAATTAATTCGTCAACGTCTGGCGTTGCGACATAATTATTATTAAATTCTCTAAAGAATCCACGAACTTGAACCAAGTCTTGATCATTGAGTACTGATCCACCAACAACCATTACATCTGGGCGCATAGTCATGTAAGCATTGAATAATAATTGAGCTACATAGTATGAAACATAGGTAAATACCTTATGGTCTCTAGGTAGTTTTTCACCTGGAATACCAGTTCTTCCTTCTAGAGAAGGTCCAGCTGCCATTCCTTCAACACATTTATTTCCATGAAATGGACATTTCCCAGTATAGTTGTCGCCAGGGTAAGGAGTGACTAGCATGTGGCCCATTTCTGGGTGATTATTTAAACCAATAAATCTACCTGCTTGTACCGCGCCGGCACCAATTCCTGTCCCAATTGTTACATAGAAATAAGTCTTAGCATCATCTTTTCCACGTGCAATATACTCACCATAACAAGAAGCATTCACGTCCGTAGTCATTACCACAGGAATACCTAATTCTTTTTCAAAAGTGCCTTTAACATTGGTTCCTGACCAACCACGCTTAGGTGTATCTAAGATATAACCAAATGTTCTAGAATTTGGATTGATGTCAATTGGACCAAAAGTACCAATTCCCAAAGCAGCTACTGGATGCTCTTTAAAGAATTCAATACTTTTTGCTAAAGTTTCTTTTGCATCTGTTGTTGGAATTCTCTTCTTAGCTACAATTTTGCAAGTTTCTGTATCTTGAACTGCCAAGATAAATTTAGTTCCACCAGCTTCAATACTACCGACATATTTATTTTCTACCATTCAACTTACACCTTCTCATTCACTTAACTTTACTAAAAAGATATACTTTTAACTATTATAGTATAGCCAATTAATGAAACGCTTACAAATCTTTTTTTAAGCCTCGCTATGTGTATAGTCAAGATTTGAAAAACGGTTATATGGCTTAGAGAACATTAATTTAACTGTTCCACGTGTACCAGAACGGTTTTTCTCGATAATTACTTCTACTTCGCCGTTATCTTCTTCTGCTTCTACTTCGCCCTCATCATCTTCGTCGCGCTCATCACGATAATAATCATCACGATAAAGGAAGGCAACAATATCGGCATCTTGTTCAATAGACCCAGATTCACGAATATCAGATAAAACTGGACGCTTATCTTGACGTTGTTCAACTGAACGAGAAAGTTGTGAGAGGGCAATAACAGGAATATGTAATTCTTTAGCTAATTTCTTTAATTGACGTGAAATTGCAGAAACTTCTTGTTGACGAGATTCACTGCGTGGTCCTTCAATTAGCTGCAAGTAGTCAATTACAATTAAGCCTAAATTTCCTTTTTCTTTAGCTAATCTACGGGCTTTAGCTCGAATCTCACTCATTTTAATTCCCGGCGTATCATCAATGTAGATACTGGTATTATCTAGTGAACCAGCTGCTACAACTAGCTTACGCCACTCTTCATCAGTCAGCTGACCGGTTCTAAGATGCTGTGAATCAATTAGTCCCTCAGAAGCTAGCATTCTTTGAACTAATTGCTCAGCTCCCATTTCAAGAGAGAACATAGCAACGGTTTTGTCAGTTTTTAGTCCAACAAATTGTGCCACATTAAGAGCAAAAGCAGTTTTACCAACCCCAGGACGAGCGGCCAAGATAATTAATTCATCATCGTGAAAACCAGTTGTCATCTTATCTAATTCAGAAAATCCAGATGGTAAACCAGTCACCATATTTCCATCATCAGGAATCGAGTTAATTTCTTCCATAGCCGTGTTTAATACATCATGAATAGATTTGAACCCACCACTTGCATTATCCTGGGAGACCCCCATTATTTGGCTTTCTGCATCATCTAAGATATCAGTTACATCATCAGAGCCTTCAATTGCATTTTGAATAATCCTTTGACTAGTAGAAATTAGATTTCTAAGAATAGCTTTTCGCTTTACAATTTTTGCGTAGTAAGTAACATGGGCTGCTGTCGGAGTTGCCATTGATAGTTCCGTAACGTAGGCAATGCCTCCAATATCATCCACTTGATTATTTTTCTTTAACTCATCTTGTAAAGTAACTGGGTCAATTACTTCCTCACGATCTGAGATATTAAGCATTGCCTGAAAAACAATTCTATTTGCATGTTCATAAAAATCATCAGGCTGTAATACATCCGAAGCATCAATAATTGCTTCGGGATCTAAAAAGACGGCCCCTAGGACCGCCTTTTCTGCTTCACTATCATGGGGAATTTGTTGAGAAACAACATTATCCATTATTAGTCTTGCTCCGTAATGTGAACGCGAATTACTGCTTCTACGCCTTTAAATAATTTAACAGGTACATTTGTATACCCTAATGATTTAATTGGTTCTGGAAGCTCTAATTTACGCTTATCAACCTTGATTCCGTATTGCTTTTCAAGTCCTTCAACAATCTTCTTACTTGAAATAGAACCAAATAAGCGAGAATCAGTACCAGCCTTAGACTTAAAGTTAACAATAGTTTTGTCGTCTTCAAGTTTTTTCTTAATATCTTCAGCAGCAGCCTTTTCTGCTTCATAAGCATCTTTTTCAGCTTTTTGAACACGTTTTAAGGTATTTAAGTTAGAACTAGTAGCTTCTTTAGCGTATCCATTTTTAATCAAGAAGTTTTGAGCATACCCATCAGGTACGTTCTTAACTTCTCCGCGTTTACCTTTACCCTTCATGTCTTTAATAAAAATAACTTTCATAAGTTTCACTCCTATTCATTTTCTTTGAGGTAGTCATTAACTGCTTCCAAGAGCTTAACTTTAGCTTCTTCGATTGTTATCCCCTTGAGCTGAGTTGCGGCATTAGATAAGTGACCGCCTCCGCCTAGTTTCTCCATAATTACTTGAACGTTAACATTACCCATTGAACGAGCTGAGATACCAACTGCATCTTTACTCCGTCTAGTTAATGCAAAACTGGCATCTACATGTTCAAGAGATAAAGCTGTATCGGCTGCTTGAGCAGTAATAATGGGATCATAAAGCTTATTTTCTTCACCCACTAAGAGAGCCATATCTGGTTCAATCATGTCAATCGTAGAAACTAAGTGACTTCTTTGCAAGTAATTATCGATATTTTCTTTCAAAAGTTCAGATACAACTTGCGTATCTGCTCCAATTGACCGTAAATAACTTGCTGCATCAAAAGTTCTAGTTCCAGTTCTCAAGGAGAATTCCTTTGAGTCGACTGTAATACCAGCTAGCATAGCTGATGCTTCTAAATCAGTCAAGACACCTTCTCCGCCTTGAGGTTGGTACTCAATCATTTCAGTTACAAGCTCACAAGTCGAAGATGCATACGGCTCAATGTATACCAGCATTGGATTTTCAGGGAATTCTTCCCCGCGGCGGTGGTGATCAATAATAATTAATCGATTCTTCAACCGGTCGTAAAGTTCTGGATCATAAGTAATACTGTACTTAGAGTGATCTGTTAAAACTAGTAAAGACTCATCTGTTGCTTCTTCTAAAGCATCTTTAGGCGAAATAAATACATCTTTATCGATACCGGCAGCTTGCATTTTAGCAATCAAACGTCCCACGTCATAATTAACGTGATCAACATCTAAAACAACACTAGCTTTTACACCATGAATTCGAGCAATTTTTACAATTCCAATTGCAGAGCCAATCGCATCTAAGTCAGGATTTCGATGCCCTTGAACAAAAACATGGTCAACGCCCTTAAATAATTCTACCAAGGCCTGAGAAACCATTCTAGCTCTTACCCGAGTTCGTTTCTCCATTGGATTAGATTTTCCACCATAAAAATGAGCTTCATGACCCGATTGTTTTACAACAACTTGGTCTCCACCACGTCCTAAAGCTAAATCTAAGTTAGATTGAGCTTGATCAGCAATTTCATTTAAGCTTTCTGAGCCAAATGCAATCCCAATAGACAAGGTCAATGGCATATTCTTTCGACTTGATTCAGTTCTAACTTTATCCAAAATAGAGAACTTATCTTCTTCCATCTTGGCCAAATCATGCATATGCGTCAACAAAATAAAGTGATCTTCATCAATACGCTTAAGATATGAATTAAATTGTCCAGCGTAATTGCTGAGGGCATTTTGGACATATGAACTCATATTTGTTAAGTTCTGATCACTCATAGATTGACTTAATTCATCATAATTATCAATAAATATTAAGCCAATTGCTAATCTCTCCTGTTTATACTTTTCCTCAATATTGGCATAGAGCGTAATATCAAGTAAATATACGACACCCAAGTCATCTTGGACAACCATTTCAAACTTTCGGTCGCCCCATTTAATAATTTTATTTTGATTGCTATTTGACTTAATAGCATCATCAACATATTTAGCTAACTCTTTATCTACTGACGAGATAGAAGAGCCAATAATATCTTTACCATGCAAATACATTTGCAGATAAGGATTAATCCATTGAATTTGTCGATCTTTATCATAAAGCATAATTCCGAGAGGCATTTTAATCATAGCCTCTTGTTCCCCACGCTTTATGCGGTATGAAAGATTAGCAGCATAATTATTAGTATTCCCAGCTAGAACATAAATTCCATATATTACAAAAATAATTGTTAAGATGAACAGCAGCACCATAGCAAGTCCAAAAAGTGGACTAATTAATGTCCCAATAATCGCTCCTAATAAGGATAAAACAAGGACAATAATCAATGATGCTGTTAAACGTGTATCTTTAACAAATTCAGGCAATTCTAATTTGCGTAAAAAGCCTTTCATTGAAATTCCTTCCTGTTTATAGCATTAATATCATCAAAAATAATATACTGCATCATTTTATATTATACATCAAAAAATGCTTGCTTATCATCTAAGCTAAGCAAGCATCAGAGCATGTTATGTCGACGTAAATACCAAAGCAAAATTGCCATTACAATAATCGAACCTACAGTAATTATCACCCAGTCAAATGGATTATGAAAAATAGGCAAATCAACATTCATCCCAAAGAATCCTGTTACAATAGTTGGAATTGTTAAAAGAAGTGACCATACAGTCAAAAACTGCATGGTATTGTTTAAGTTATTATTCAGAATGTTGTTGGACGTCTTAGAGATTTCTTCAGTCACTTCACTATAAATTTTGATCATTTGTGAAGATTGCTGAACTTCAATGATAATATCGTCACACATTTCCTCTTCAGAAGCATTCATATGAAGTCCTGATTTTTTATTTTTTAGACTTTCAAGCATCATTAGATTAGTTCTAATTGAACTAGATAAATAAACCAAACTTTTTTCAACTTGTGATAATTCTTGTAAGTCTTTATTATGAATTCGCTCACTTAAGTTATTATCTAAAACTAATCGTTGAATGTTTAGCTGGCTAAGTGCCCTTTGAAAGTATTTCGTAACGGCAAAAAGAATAGCAAAAATCAATTCTTTTTCACTATGAATATGCTCATCGGGGCGTTGCCTAAATTCTTCAATCATATAAGTTGTATCAGGAGAATGAACAGTAAAAAGCGTATGATCGACCATTAAAAACTTAATTGGTAAAGTCGTAAAATGATCTGCATCAGCTGTTGGCCAAACTGGAACATCGTAAACCAACAAATCACTGTTAGTAATATAATCATGATCAAAGTGAGGACGTTCGTGAAGGTCGGTAATATAAGAGATAATCTCTGATGTCAAATCAAAATCATCTTTTAATAATCTAATATCATGATCGTCACAGTTATAAATATCGTACCATTTGTAGTCAAAATCAATGTTTCCGGCTAGTTTTTGCTTAATAATCATGACAATCCCTCCATTTACTTCTTTTATAATACCGCAAAAAACAAAATAAAAAGAGTAGCATAAGCTACTCTTTTTATTAATTGTGATCTGTTATTAGTCTTCTGCGACGAATGGCAATAAGCCCATAACACGAGCTCTCTTAATAGCAACAGTCAACTTACGTTGATTCTTTGCGCTAGTGCCAGTGACACGACGTGGTAAGATCTTACCTCTTTCAGAGATAAAACGTTTCAACAAATCAACATCCTTGTAGTCGATGTAGTCAATGTGGTTAGCTGCAATAAAGTCAACCTTACGACGACGACGGCCACCTCTTCTTTGTTGAGCCATATCAAAGATCCTTTCTAATTAAAATTAAAATGGGAGATCATCATCTGAGATGTCAATTGTGCTACCGGAATCTGCAAATGGATCTTGCGGTTTATTGCTTTCTCCACTAGCAGGAGCATTGTTCATGCTTGGTGCACTTGATCCACCAAAATTATTGGTACTTGGAGCATTTCCTCCTTGGGGAGCAAAATTGCCACCATTAGTTTGACGATTCTCACGATCACGACGTGATTCTAGTAAAGAGAAATTATCAACAATGACTTCAGTCACGTATACTCTCTTACCGTCTTTATCATCGTACGTTCTAGTTTGAATCCGACCTTGAATACCAACTAATGAACCCTTTGAAGTAAAGTTAGCAAAATTTTCTGCTGCTTTACGCCAAATTACACAGTTGATGAAATCAGCACCACGTTCACCTTGACTATTGGTATATTGACGGTCAACAGCTAGAGTAAACGTAGCAACTGAGATTCCACTCCCGGTTGTACGTAAATCAGGATCACGTGTTAAACGGCCAACAAGTACAACATTATTAATCATACTTTTGTCCCCTTCCTAATTCACGAAAACAAATTACTTGTCTAATTTTACAGTCATTGAACGTAAAATTTGGTTATCAATACGAGAAAGACGACCAAATTCATCAACTGGTTCAGAGTTTTCTGCAACGAAAGTCATAATGTGATAAGTACCTTCACGGTATTTTTCAATTTCGTATGCGAAACGTCTCTTACCCCAATCTTTAGATTCAAGTTCTTCAGCACCGTTGTCAGTAACAACTTTATCGAAACGATCGATCAATGCTTTCTTTGAATCTTCGTCAATATCAGGCTTGATGATGTAAGTAACTTCGTACTTAGTTTTTGCCATAATAATTGCACCTCCTCTTGGACTAAATGGTTCTTGTTAAAATCAAGAACAAGGAGTAATGAATAATATTACTCACAATGCTTGATTTTATCACATAAACAAAAAATTACCAAATATTTTTTCACGTGATCCTGAGTTTCATTACTCAATTATTATTACGCAAAAAATTTGGTAATTTTTTATTTATTAATTTTCTTTTACTGGTTCTTCTTCAGCAGTGCTTTCTTCGTCTTCATCACTAGCTTTAGGAACGGCAGTAATACTTGCTACTTGTGCACCATCGTCAACCTTGATTAAACGTACACCCAATGTAGCTCTTCCAGTTTGAGAAACATCGTCCACATCAAATCGAATCATGACTCCCGCACTGGTAATTAGCATAATATCTTCATCGCCATTAACTACTGTTACACCGGCTAAAGGACCGTTCTTTTCAGTAATATTTGCAGTCTTAATTCCTTTACCGCCACGTCCCTTAACTGGGTATTCAGAAGCTGCAGTACGTTTTCCATATCCTTTTTCAGAAATTACTAATACTTCTGAATCAGGTTCTAGAATATCAGATCCAACGACATAATCGTTATCTCTTAAATTGATTCCACGGACACCAGCTGCTGTTCTTCCCATCGAACGAACATCTTTTTCATTAAAGGTAACTGCATAACCTAAATGGGTACCGATAATAATATTTTGTTTTCCATCGGTAGTTAAAACATTATTCAGTTCATCCCCGTCTCGCAAAGTTAAGGCAATTAACCCACTTCGACGAATATTCTGGAATTCACTGACTTTTGTTCTTTTAACTGTTCCCATCTTAGTAACAAAGAAGAGATAGTTATCGTCCGCTCCTTCGGGTACATTGATTACAGCTTGAATTTTTTCACCTTTATCAAGTTCCAGTAGGTTAACTATTGGCAAGCCTTTAGCATTTCTTCCAAATTCTGGAATTTCATAAGCTTTCTTTGAGTAAACCTTCCCTAAGTTAGTGAAGAATAGTAAAAAGTCATGGGTACTTGAGAAGATTAAATGATTGATGAAATCATCATCTTGCACTCCCATTCCCTTTATTCCACGCCCACCACGGTTTTGAACCTTGAATTCATCCGCTGACATACGCTTAATGTAGCCATTATGAGTTAGAGTTAAAAGAACATCTTTTTGTTCAATTAAATCTTCATCTTCAATTGAAACTGCTTCACCTTCGGCAATCTTAGTACGACGATCATCACCAAAACGCTTTTGAATATCAAGTAACTCGTTATAAATAATCTCATCAATTCGTTCTGGTTTAGCTAAGATATCTTTGTAATCTGCTATTTTTGCTTTCAAATCTTGATATTCAGCTTCAATTTTATCGCGCTCTAAGCCTGTTAAACGCACCAATCTCATATCTAAAATAGCTTGAGATTGACGATCGTCTAAGCCAAAGTTTTGAATTAATTGTGCCTTAGCAATATCACTATTTTGTGAACCGCGAATAATCTTAATGATCTCATCAATATGATCAAGGGCAATTCTTAATCCAGCTAAAATATGTGCTCTCGCTTCAGCCTTCTTTAATTCAAACTTAGTTCTACGGGTAATAACATCTTCTTGGTGGTGAAGGTAGTACTCAAGCATTTGCTTCAAGGTTAAGAAATGAGGGGCACCATTAACGATGGCCACCATATTCATTCCGAAGTTTGCTTGCATTTGGGTTTCTTTAAATAAATTATTCAAAACCACACTAGCACTTGCATCGCGGCGAATATCAATGGTAATTCTCATACCAGTCTGATCTGATTCATCCCGTACACCAGTAATACCATCAATTGTCTTTTCACGGGCTAAATCAGCTATCTTTTTAACTAATTCAGCCTTATTTACTAAATAAGGAAGTTCCGTAACTACAATTCGCTCGCGACCATTTTTTTCAGTTTCAATCTCGGTCTTTGCCCGAACAATGATATTTCCTTTTCCGGTTTCATAGGCACGGTAAATACCTCCGCGTCCCATCACAATTCCACCAGTTGGAAAATCTGGACCAGGAATAACTTTCATTAAATCCTTGGTAGTAACATCGGGGTTATCCATCAACATGTGAATGCCGCGAATTACTTCTGCCAAATTATGTGGCGGAATATTTGTTGTCATACCAACAGCAATACCACTAGCACCATTAACAAGTAAATTAGGAATTCGTGCTGGCAATACTACTGGTTCATTTTCTGTATCATCGTAGTTACGTTGCCAATCAATAGTTTCTTTATTGATATCACGAAGCATTTCAACCGCAATTTTGCTCATCTTTGCCTCGGTATAACGCATTGCGGCTGGTTCATCCCCATCGACAGAACCAAAATTTCCGTGTCCATCAACTAACATGTAACGATATGAAAAGTCTTGGGCCATATGGGCCATAGCTAAATAGATTGAAGAGTCACCATGCGGGTGGAATTTACCCATAACTTCCCCAACAATTCTAGCACTCTTCTTATATTGCTTATCGGGTGTAACTCCTAATTCATGCATTCCGTAAAGAATACGACGTTGTACAGGCTTTAGACCATCTCGAACATCAGGTAGGGCACGAGCCACAATAACCGACATAGCATAATCTAAGAATGATGTACGCATGGTATGGGTTAAATCAACATTACGTATTCTGTGATCTTGAGGTTGATTTTCGTTAGCCATCTAAAGCCTCCTAAGCATCTAAATTCTCAACGTATTTTGCGTTCTTTTCAATAAATTCTCGTCTTGGACCTACTTCATTACCCATCAAGAGGTCAAATATCTTGTCAGCATCTTCAGCATATTCAGGACTTACTCGATCTAAACGACGATTTTCTGGGTTCATGGTAGTTTCCCATAATTGCTCTGGATCCATTTCACCTAGTCCCTTATAGCGTTGAACAACTGGCTTAGGACTTGGTTGCAAGGTACCTAAATAATCGTGTAATTCTTCATCAGTATCGAGATATTTCTCTACCTTACCTTGACGAACTTGATATAGAGGCGGACGAGCAATGTAAACATATCCCTTTTCGATCATTGGACGCATATAGTTGTAAAAGAGCGTCAAAAGCAGAGTTCGAATGTGAGCACCATCGACATCGGCATCTGTCATGATAATCAATTTATGGTATCTTGCCTTTGAAACGTCAAAATCAGCACCAAATCCTGTACCTAAAGCGGTAAAGAGGGATCTAATTTCTTGGTTAGCAAGAATTCTATCCATTGAAGCTTTTTCAACGTTCAAGATCTTACCTCTAATTGGCAAAATTGCCTGGGTTAAACGAGAACGTCCTTGCTTTGCAGATCCACCGGCAGAGTTACCCTCAACGATAAATAACTCTGAAATACTTGGGTCATTACTGGTATTGTCAGCTAATTTTCCTGGCAAGTTAGCAATTTCAAGTCCTGACTTCTTCCGTGTAACTTCACGTGCACGCTTAGCAGCAGTTCTAGCTCTTTCAGCAAGTTGTCCTTTTTCAACAATCTTACGACCAACAGAAGGATTTTCCATTAAGAAACGACTAAACGTTTCTGAAAATGCTCGATCGACTGCAGTTCTAGCATCTGAGTTTCCAAGCTTAGTCTTAGTCTGACCTTCAAACTGAGGATTAGGGTGCTTAACAGATACAACAGCTGTAATTCCTTCACGAATATCTTCACCAGATAAGTTATCATCTTTATCCTTCAAGATTTTAGCCTTATGAGCATAATCGTTAACTACACGAGTTAGAGCAGTCTTAAAGCCGGCTTCGTGCATCCCACCTTCATAGGTGTGAATATTGTTTGCAAAGGTCATTAAAGTGGTTTTATAGCCATTGGTGTATTGCAATGCAACTTCAACATCAATACCTTCATAATTACCTTCAACATAGATTGGTTCATCAAATAACACTTCTTGACCTTTGTTTAAAAAGGCAACGTATTCTTTGATTCCACCTTCAAAGTGGTAAACATCAGTTTCAGCACTTTCTTTACGCTTATCGGTAAAGGTTAATTTTAAGCCTTTGTTTAAGAAAGCAAGTTCACGAATTCTGTTCTTTAAAATTTTATCGTCGAAAGTTGTAGTTTCGGTAAAAATATCTGGGTCAGGATAGAAATGAACGATTGTTCCATGTTCTTCAAGAGGAACGGTACCCACTTGCTTCATTTCTCCTACTACACGGCCATGATCAAAAGAAATGGCGTATTTCTTTCCATCTCTCATAACTGTAACATCAAGTTTAGTTGAGAGGGCGTTTACTACAGAAGCCCCAACACCGTGAAGACCACCAGATACTTTATATCCGCCACCACCGAATTTACCACCAGCGTGCAAAACAGTAAATACAGTTTCTAGGGCTGGACGACCTGTTTTAGCTTGAATATCAACCGGAATACCACGTCCATCATCTTGGACTGTAACACTGCCATCTTCATTAACAGTAATTTCAATCTTGGTCGCAAATCCTGCTAATCGTTCGTCAATACTATTATCAATAATTTCCCAAACAAGGTGGTGTAAGCCTTGGCTACTAGTTGAGCCAATGTACATACCTGGGCGCTTTCTAACTGCTTCAAGTCCGCCTAGAACTTGAATTTGACTTGCGTTATAAGTATCAGCACGCTTTTCAAAATCTTTAGCTTTATTTAATGCTGCCTTGCTCTTATCTTCTGCCATTTAACTCTCCTTTGTACTGATCGTTCCAGCAGAAATGTGATAGACCTTAGGTTCTTTCACGATTTCCCAAGAAATACCTTCTAAATCTGTTGTTGTGATAAAAGTTTGCGTTTTTCCATGAATATAATTTAGTAAACTACTTTGTCTTCGATTATCTAATTCGCTCATTACATCATCTAAAAGTAAAATTGGATACTCTTGTGTCAGTTCATGTACTAATTGAATTTCAGCCAACTTTACACTTAAAGAAATCGTCCGCTGCTGTCCCTGAGATGCAAAATCATGGGCATTTTTATCGTTAATCAAAAAATCCAAGTCATCTCGATGAGGTCCACTCAAAGTAGTCCCCTTTCGAATTTCATTAGGACGATTTTTTTTATAACTAGTAATAACTTTTTGATAAATGGTCTCTACATCATCATCTGGGGTAATTTCCTTAACTGATGGACGATAAAAAATCTGTAATTTTTCAGCTTGACCACTAATCTCACTATGAGCACTTTGAGCATATGAATTAAGTTTTTTAATGTATTTAATTCTTCTAGAAATTATCTCCGCTGCAATTCCTGCAAGCTGATCTGACAAGACATCTAAAAAAACTAAATCATTTGCTTTTTTTATGCTCAATTGCTTCAAGTAATTGTTTCTTTGTTGCAGTACCTGACGATACTGACTTAAAAAATATAGATATTCTGAATTAATTTGCCCAAACTCTAAATCCATAAATCGCCGTCTAGTCGATGGAGCGCCTTTTACCAAGGCTAGATCTTCTGGAGAAAACAAAATTGCATTCATTTGTCCTACATAAGCGGAAAGTTTCTTTTGTTCCAGTCTGTTTACCCAAGCTTTTTTTCCGTTTGGTGTTAAACGTAATTTAAGCTCTACTTCTAATTGACTTTTATGGACCTTCCCTTGTAAGCCAGCAAATTTACTTCCAAAACGAATTAATTCTTTATCACTGTTTGTTCTATGAGACCGAGTTAGGGCCAAAAAATAAATCGCTTCAAGTAAATTAGTTTTTCCTTGGGCGTTTGGACCAATAAAAATATTTACATGAGGGTCAAAATTTATCTTTAGTTCTTCAAAATTTCTAAAATCTTTTAATTCAAAGTTTGCAAGATACATCGGCTACTCTGAAATAAATTCATACTCTTCTCCAGCTAAGTTTAGTTCATCTCCAGGATGTATTTTCTTTCCACGGCGATCTTCAATTTCACCGTTCAACTTAACAGGATTTTCTTTTAGATACCATTTAGCTTGACCACCAGAAGATATTACGCTCTCTTCTTTTAGAAACTGAGCAAGCGTAATATATTCTCCCTTAATTGTGAATTTTTTGATAATATCACCCCATTTACCTTGTCATACCTAGTTATTATACCGTTTTTTTATGTGAAATTCAATTTTATGACGTACTGTAGCCTTTTTTAAGCCACTTTATTCGAATTTAATATGACTATACTTAACTAGATAAAAATTCGCTTAATCAGCCTAAATTTGGCTTTTAAGTACAATGCAAGAAAAAAAGAGCTACTTTTGTAGCTCTTTTTATAAATTAAAATGTTCTAACTGGCGTGATTAATTGAGTGAAATTAACATCTTGTTTTGCCGGTATCACTGTAAATGGTCTTAGCGGCTGAGTAAAGTTCATAATAATGGAATCAGTAATAGAGGCACGTAAAGCTTCTCTTAGATAATCAGGATTGAAGGAAATAGTTAAGCCATCTCCTTCAAGATTCTTAAAGCCAATTTCTTCTTCCACATTTCCTATCTCCGGTGAATCACCTTGGAGTTTAACTAATTGATTTTGAACATCAAGAGTCATCTTAACCACATTGTTACGGCTTTCGTGAGTAAGAAGACTGGCACGTTCGAGAGAACGAGCTAAAACTGGTAATTCAAATTCAACTGATGTTGTAGATTCAGTTGGAATTAAACGATCAGTGTCTGGATATTGTCCATCAAGTAAACGTGAATAGAACGCAATGTTTCCAACTTCAAATAAAACTTGGTTTTCACCAGGATTTACTGTGATTTCGGGATCACTTTCTCCGATAATTCGGGATAATTCTACTAAGCTCTTTCCAGGAATAATTAAGTCAGTACTTGTTTGAGGACCATTTTCTAGAGAAATTTGACGTTGAGATAGTCGGTGACTGTCGGTAGCAACTGCTTTAATTGATGAATTATTGAAGATGAAGTTAACACCAGTTAAAGTTGGTCGACTTTCTTGAGTAGCGACTGCAAAAACAGTTTCGTTAATAATTTCTCTAAATGTTTTACCAGAAATTTTAAATGATGCATCAGTAGAAATTTCTGGTAAGTGTGGATAATTGTTTGCATCTAAACCGTTAATCATGAATTCGGTATTTTCAGAAACAATTTTTGTTTGAAAACTTTCTTTTACTTCAAATGAAAAATCTTTACCTGGTAATTTTTTTACAATTTCACTGAAAAATCGTGCTGGTAAAACGATCGATCCCTTAGATTGGACAATTAAATCATCGTTTACTGGGATTTGAATTTCAATAGAAATGTCAGTATCACTACCGGTTAAAGTAAGTTTTTCATCTGTAAGGGTAAGTTTTATACCACTTAATATTGGAATAGTAGCACGTGAAGAAATTGCACGCATAGCATTATTTAAGTTTTCGAGGAATAAATTACGATTAATTGTAAACTGCATCGTTTACCTCCTGTGAAATTATATGTACGTTGTTTTATTTAATTATATATTTAAATACTTAGAAGTAGTAGTAGGGCCAGTGGAATCTGTGGAAAAGTAACCAAACACCTGAATAAAACATACTTTTGCATGTTTAATAAATGTGGATAAAGTTAAAAGTTATCCACACGTTATTAACTTTTAGTGTTCAAGCATAGCCTTTAAATCATACACAGCTGCTTTAATTTCAGCATCAGTTTTTAAGGCACGCGAAATTTTATCGCAAGCATGCATTACAGTTGTGTGATCCTTACCGCCAAATTCTTGTCCAATTTTAGGCAAACTAGAATCTGTTAACTCACGAGACAAATACATTGCAATTTGTCGAGGAACGACAATTTGTTTTACACGCTTCTTACCCTTTAGTTCAGTAGTTGAAGTTTGGAAATAATTAGCCACAACTTCTTGAATCTTAGAAATTTGAAGCCCCCTATTTTTTTGTACCAACTTTAAGTCAGCTAGAGCCTCTTTGGCTAAGTCAACATTAATATCTTCGCGCTCAATTGTTGCATGGGCTTGAACTTTAACTAAAGCTCCTTCGAGTTCACGAATATTGGTATCAACTTGGGAAGCAATGTAATCAAGGGTACTGTCGTCAATTGCTAGGCCATCAGTTTCAGCCTTTTTTCGCAAAATCGCAATTCTAGTCTCTAAATCTGGAGGCGTAATTTCAACTTGTAGTCCCCAAGCAAAGCGTGAAACTAAACGTTCTGATAATTCAGGGATTTCGGTTGGGAGACGATCACTAGTCATAACAATCTGTTTTTGATCATTATAAAGGGTTTCAAAAGTATGGAAGAATTCCTCCTGGATTCCCTCTTTTTTAGAAAAAAATTGAATATCGTCTACTAATAGGAGATCACAGTTCCGATACTTATTACGAAATTCAGCCTGAGTTTTGTTTTTTATTGAGTTAATAAAATCATTTACGAAAGTTTCACTCTGAATATAAACCACTTTTGCATGTGGTTTTTCAGCCAACATTTGGTGTCCAATGGCTTGCATTAAGTGGGTTTTACCTAAACCGACCCCACCAAAAATAAACAACGGATTGTAAAAACTTCCCGGATTATCAGCGACTGCTAAGGCGGCACCTGCTGCCAGCTTGTTTCCCTCACCTTGAACAAAGGTATCGAAAGTATACTTACTATTTAGTTGAAGGTCTTGAGCAAATTCATCTCTACGATTTTCTAATATTTCTTGATTAGTTTTAATTCGTGGTTGTGGTGTAACTAAACGTTCAGGACCTTCTTTACTTGCAACTTCAAATTTAGGTTGAATTTCCATGTCGGCATAAGCATATGCTTCTTGAATGAGTTGAGAAGCCAAGTTCTTTTCCCAGTATCCCTTTGCAACGGGTGATTCAACAGCGATTATCATTTCTTTTGTCTTTTTATTAAAGGAAAGTGGTTTAGTATTTTTAAACCAAGCATTATAGGCAACCGTGTTGTAGCTTTTTTTCATCTCAGCATTAAAAAATTGCCAAAATTTATCTAGATCAAACAAAAAAATTCCTCCAAATACTGTATTATCCACAGAATAAGTCAAAATAAGTTTAGCATGAATTAAGTAAGTTTTCCACAAGTGATAAAAAGAATTAACAAATTCACAGGTATGTGGATAATATAAAAATAGAAATCCACTGAAGTGTGAAATAAAATTTCAAGTTTAAGTTTTCCACAGCGATATGTGAGTTTATTATACGCTATAAATCAAAGCTTTATGCTAAATAAATTATATTTTCCACAGGGTGTTTATTTTGTTCTAAACAGGGTGTGAATTGTGCATAACTCTGAGAATGATCTTGTTGATAAAAAATAAATAAAAAATTTAAAAAAAGATATCCACAAAAAATAATTTGAAAAATGCTTTAAAAATAACTTTTCTTTTTAGGAAAATTTTGATAAGGCCTTGGTTTTTTCGCGTAAATATGCTATTCTATCTTAGAAATTGTGCTTATTAAGCATTGAAAAACGGAGGTGCAACATTAAATGTCAACTAAGAGAACTTACCAACCTAAGAAGCGTCACCGTTCACGCGTTCATGGTTTTATGAAACGTATGGCTACAGCAAACGGCCGCAAGGTTTTAGCAAGACGCCGTAAAAAAGGTAGAAAAGTCTTATCTGCTTAAGCCACTGAAGCTCAGTGTTTTTTTTAATTTAAGTAAGGATGAACCAGATTGAGAAAAAGCTACCGTGTAAAAACTGAGAGAGACTTTCAAAAAGTTTTTAAAGAAGGACAGTCAATGGCTAATCGCGGCTTTGTTGTCTATACCTTACCCAAAGAAAATCAAAAGCATTTTCGCGTTGGAATTTCTGTTGGGAAAAAAGTAGGTCATACGGCGGTAGCACGTAATCGCCTCAAACGGTTCATTCGTGCTACACTGACAGAACTTAAGCCAGAGATAAGGCCTGATTTAGACTTTTTAGTAATAGCTCGACCTTATGCACGAGATTTTGATATGGGACGAACCAAAAAGAATCTTATTCATGTTTTAAGGTTAGCTAAGATCTTATCGAGCAAAGAGACGGAAATTGAGGAAAAGTAGAGTGAGAAATCATTTGTCTAAGAAAAATTGGAAACTGATTCTATTAGCTTTAGGAATGCTTGCCTTAACGTTAGTAGTTACAGGTTGTGCATCAACTAATGGAACAAGTGTTGCTCCTATTTCTCATACTAGTGGCAATTGGTGGGATCGGTATATTGTTTACTATATTTCCCAATTTATTCTTTGGATTGCAAGTTTAGTTCATGATTCCTATGGTTGGGCAATCATTATCTTTACTATTATAGTAAGAATAATTTTATTACCATTGAATGCCATTTCTATTAGAAGCATGGCTAAGCAACAAAAAGTGCAACCACAGATGGATGCATTGCGTAAAAAGTATCCAGGTAAGGATGTTGAGTCACGTCAAAAGTTACAAGAAGAAACTAGCAAGTTGTATAAAGAAGCTGGTATTAATCCATATACTGGATGTTTACCAATGTTAATTCAACTACCAGTTATGTATGCTTTGTATCAAGCAATTTGGCGGACTCCACAGTTGCAAAATGGTCGGTTTTTGTGGATGGATTTGGGACGTCCCGATCCATATTACATCATGCCTATCTTGGCGGCTGTATTCACTTTTATGAGTACGTACATCAGTCAGATGTCAACGCCCCAATCCTCACAAAATGGAATGACTAAGGGAATGACATACTTGATGCCTCTTATTATTGGGGTTTCAGCAATTGGTATCCAATCTGCGATTTCACTTTACTGGGTGATTTCCAACTTATTCCAAGTAGTTCAAACCTTTATTTTGCAAAATCCATTCAAGTATCAACGTGAACTTGAGGAACAAAAGAAGGAAGAACGTGAACGTCAGCGCAAAGTTCGTCGCGCATACAAACGTTTAGGACGTAAACAACAAAAATAAATTATCTTTAATTTGAAGATAAAGTAGTCAAAGTGCTTTATCCATCATTATTTTTTGTAGTGGTGGAGTGGGCACTTTTTTTATTGAGATTATTTTATGTAGGTGAAAAAATGGCACAAGTATTAACACAATTTGATACAATCGCTGCAATTTCTACTCCTATTGGCGAAGGAGGTATATCAATTGTTCGTCTATCTGGTGAAGATGCAGTAGCGATTGCTAATAAACTTTTTAAAGGAGCAGATTTAACTAAGGTTCCCTCACATACAATTCATTATGGACATATCGTTGATCCTAAAACTAAGGATGTTGTAGACGAGACAATGGTTAGTGTGTTACGCGCACCAAAAACTTTCACTCGAGAAGATATGGTTGAAATCAATTGTCATGGTGGAATGATTGTAACTAATGATATTTTGCAGCTACTTTTGGCAAACGGTGCTCGAATGGCTGATCCGGGTGAATTTACTAAGCGCGCCTTTATGAATGGTCGTATTGACTTGACGCAAGCTGAATCTGTAATGGATATTGTCCGGGCTAAGACGGATAAGTCTCGTCAAGTTGCTATGACACAATTAGCTGGTGGATTGTTAGATAAAATTAGAACAATGCGCCAGGAACTGTTAGATACAATGGCTCATGAGGAAGTTAATATTGATTATCCAGAATATGACATGGACGATTTAACTTCTCAAGAAATGAAAAAGAAGGCCCAAGAAGTTTCAAAGCAAATTGATCAATTGCTAAAAACAGCTCAGGAAGGGAAAATTATCCGTAATGGTCTAGCAACGGCTATCGTGGGAAGACCAAATGTTGGTAAATCCTCTCTTTTAAATTATTTAACGCAGGACGATAAAGCAATTGTTACTGATATTGCGGGAACAACAAGAGATACACTTGAAGAATATGTTTCTGTTAAAGGCGTACCGCTGAAGCTGATTGATACTGCTGGGATTCACCATACAGAAGACAAGGTCGAAAAAATTGGAGTTGAACGTTCAAAGAAAGCTATAGCTGAAGCTGATTTGGTGCTTTTACTTCTGGATGCAAGTCAAGATTTAACAGACGAAGATAAAAATTTATTAAATTTAACTGCTAATAAAAAACGAATTATCATTTTAAACAAACAAGATCTAGGCACAAAAATTTCCCAGGAAATGATAAGAGAAATTACTGATAATCCAATTATTGTAACTTCAATCTTAAAGCAAAAAAATATGGATGCGCTTGAGAATGCAATTGAGCAATTATTCTTTAGTGGAATAGAAAATTCACAAAATCAAATCTTGGTAACAAATCAAAGACAAGCTGGTTTATTAGCCAAAGCAAAGCAATCTTTAGAAGACGTTGTCAATGGAATTGATGATGCAATGCCTTTAGATTTGGTTCAAATTGATCTCAAAAATGCTTGGGATACTTTGGGTGAAATTACTGGTGAAAGTGCACCTGATGAATTAATTACCCAATTATTTAGTCAATTCTGTCTTGGAAAGTAGGATGAAAATGAAGACTTACGAATCAAATGAATATGATGTAATTGTTGTTGGAGCAGGCCATGCGGGAGTAGAAGCAGCCTTAGCAGCAGCACGAATGGGAGAAAAGACACTTCTTTTAACGATCAATTTAGACATGGTGGCTTTCATGCCATGTAATCCATCAGTTGGTGGACCAGCAAAGGGTACTGTTGTGCGTGAAATCGATGCTCTTGGCGGCGAAATGGGTAAAAACATTGATGCCACTTATATTCAAATGAGAATGCTCAATACAGGTAAGGGTCCCGCTGTTAGAGCATTGAGGGCACAAGCCGATAAATGGCAATATCATGAGCGTATGAAAGATACAATTGAAAACGAGCCTAATTTAACTTTACGTCAAGCTGTTGCAGATGAGTTGATCGTTGAAGATGGAGTATGTAAAGGTTTGATTACTAATACTGGTGCAAAGTACTATGCTAAAAGCGTTGTGTTGACCACAGGAACAGCTGCTAGAGGAAAAATTATTATTGGAGAATTGGCTTATTCTTCAGGTCCTAATAACTCACTTCCATCTATTAAATTACCTGAAAATCTTGAAAAGTTAGGCTTTAAATTACGTCGTTTTAAGACTGGTACTCCTCCTCGAGTGGATGGAAATACTATTGATTATTCAAAAACTCAAGAAGAGCCTGGAGACAAAGAACCAAGACATTTTTCTTACACTAGCAAAGATAGTGATTACCTAGAAGATCAAATGTCTTGTTACATGACTTACACTAATACCGTAACGCATGACATTATTCGTGCAAATCTTGATCGTGCTCCAATGTTTTCTGGGGTTATCAAGGGTGTAGGCCCACGTTACTGTCCTTCAATTGAAGATAAGGTAGTTCGTTTTGCAGATAAAGATCGTCACCAAATTTTCTTGGAACCAGAAGGACGCCATACTAAGGAAATATACGTAGGTGATTTTTCTACTTCAATGCCTGAAGAAGTACAATTGAAGATGCTTCATAGTGTTGCTGGCCTAGAAAAAGCAGAATTGATGCGCCCAGGATATGCAATTGAATATGACGTAATTGAACCTTGGCAATTAAAGCATACATTAGAGACAAAAAATATTAAGCACCTCTTCACTGCTGGTCAAATGAACGGAACATCTGGTTATGAAGAAGCAGCCGGTCAAGGATTAATTGCTGGTATTAATGCGGCCTTAAGTGCTCAAAATAAGCCTGGATTTACTTTACAACGCGATGAAGCATATATAGGGGTCTTAATTGATGACCTAGTAACTAAAGGGACAAATGAACCATATCGTTTGCTAACTAGCCGGGCAGAATATCGTCTTCTTCTTCGTCACGATAATGCAGATTTGCGTTTGACTGAAAAAGGTCATGAATTAGGCTTGATTTCAGAAGATCGTTATAAGGAATTCCAAGATAAAAAGCAAGCTATTTCCCAGGCAATGGAAGCTATTAAGAAAGTTACCATTCACCCTACTGATGAGGTTCAAGAATATTTAGCTAGTGTTAAGCAAGATCGTTTAAATGCAGGAGTTAGCGGGGCAGACTTTTTGAAGCGACCACGTGTAACTTTTGACGCAGTTGAAAAATTAAGTGGTGAAACTTTAGCTACTGATCGCTATGTGAAAGAACAAGTTGAAATTGCATTGAAATATGAAGGTTATATCAAGAAGGAAAAGACCTTGGTTGATCGTTTGCATCGACTTGAATCAAAGAAAATTCCAGTAGATATTGACTACAATGCAATTCCAAGTTTGGCAACTGAGGCGCGTCAAAAATTTGAAAAGATTCGTCCTGAGTCAATTGCTCAAGCTGAAAGAATTTCTGGTGTAAATCCAGCTGATTTGGCAATATTAACGGCATATATTCAACAAGGCCGAATTGCAAAGGTGAAAAATAAATAATTAGTTTTAAAGCAAAAAAATAAAAAATTTTTTTGTTGAGTATGATCACTTAATCACAGTTTAAAGTTGCTACCTAATGATAAGTTGTGAAAGAAGAGTAAATAGTTTGTGAATTAATTATTTTTGATAATGAGTAAATACAGGACTAGCAGTCATAGCAACCGCTTTCAATTATGCTACAAATGTGCTTTAATCAAGGTGTAAGAAAAAACATTAAGGAGATGCTTATAGACTATGACAAAGATTAGTGGCTCAGATGCAATGTTTCAAGTCTTATATGACTGGGGTATTGACCATATATACGGTTTTCCAGGCGGCTCATTTGACTCAACAATGAATGCAATTCATAACTGGCGAGATAAGATAAAGTTTATTGAAGTAAGACATGAAGAAGCTGGTGCCTTAGCAGCTTCTGCTGAATACAAAATTAGTGGAAAAGTAGGAGTGTGTTTTGGTTCTGCAGGCCCTGGTGCCGTTCACTTAATGAATGGACTTTATGATGCAAAATATGACAAGACACCAATGGTTGCAATTGTTGCTAATGTTCCAACAAGTCGTCAAGATATTGATTTCTTCCAAGCTTTTGATGAAAAGCCATGGTTTGATCCAGTCGCTGTTTGGAATCACCAAGCAAAGACAGCGGAAGCTATTCCGGTTTTAATGGATGAGGCAATTCGTCAAGCTTATCAAAAGAAAGGGCCAGCTGTTTTAATTTTACCGAAAGACTTTGGTTGGGATAAGATTGAAGATAACTTCCGCAATAATGCTGCAGCACACAAGATCGTTCCTAATTTCCCAGCACCACGTAAGGAACAAATTGATAAAGCACTTGAATTAATTAAAGAAGCTAAAAATCCAATTGTTTACTTTGGTCATGGTGCCCAAGATGCTAGTGCAGAGTTAAAGGAATTTTCTGATAAATTTAAGATGCCACTAGTTTCATCAGTTTTAGGAAAAGGAATTGTTGAGGATGAGTTCCCAGCATACATGGGCTCAATTGGTCGTGTTGGTGCTAAGCCAAGTAATGATATTCAAACTCATGCCGATTTAGTAGTTTGGGTTGGTAACAATTCACCATTCTCCGTCTTCTTCTTCAATCCTAAGGCAAAAGTAATCCAAATTGATATTAATTCAGAAAGACTGGGTAAGCGTCATGCTGTAACTGTTCCAATGTTAGCTGACTCCAAGAAAACTTTACGTGCTTTAATTGAAGCAGGTGAAGGGCGTGCAGAATCTCCATTATACAAGGCTGCTCTTGCTGATCGTGAAAACTGGGAAGCTTGGCTTGAGAGCTTTAATGATTCAGACGAAATCCCAATGAGAGTAGAACCAATTTTTGATGTAATCAATAAAAAGGCTGCTAATGATGCCGTATTTGCAGTAGATGTAGGTAATGTAAATATTAACTTTGATCGCTTGATGCACCTACATGATGATCAGAAATGGACTACCTCCGGCTTATATGCAACTATGGGCTATGGCGCTCCAGCTGCTTTAGCCGCTGCTACTATTTATCCAAAGCGTGAGGTTTGGAACTTAGCTGGTGATGGTGGCTTTGCCATGATGAACCAAGAGCTTTTAACCCAAGCACGCTACAATATGCATATTATTAACGTGGTCTTCACAAATGAAACTTTGGGTTTTATTGAAGCTGAACAAGTCGATGAGTCTCATCAACCATTATCTGGTGTAAAACTTCCTGATAATGATTGGGCGATGTCTGCTGAAGGTATGAATGTAAAAGGCTTTACTGTTCGTACTAAGAGAGAATTTGAAGACGCAGTCGCTGCGGCTCAACAAATGGAAGGTCCAGTTTTGATCGACTGTAAGATTACTCATGATATGCCATATTCAACTGAATTAAATACTTTAGACGATCCAGCTTTCGTTGCTAAATATGATGCTCAAGCTTTGAAGCCATTTAGTTACTTTGCTGGTAAGTATGGAGTTGAGGCAGATGCTGCATCTGGTGCATCTGAACATACTGAAGCAGAGCCAGTTGAAGCTAAAGAAGATGCTTCATCAGGCGCATCACGCCATTAATTTCCTAGGAAATAATTAAATAAAGAGTTCACATAGCTGAACTCTTTATTTTTTTAATAAAAAGTAAGCAAAATTGTGCGAAATTCATAATAAAAAAGTATACTAGTAGATGAACGAATTTTATTAAATATGTGGAGGCAAAAATATGCAACAATTTGGGGTTATTGGCTTGTCCGTTATGGGGAAAAACCTTGCCTTAAACGTTAAAAATCATGGCTACTCTGTCTCTGGATTTTCAATTGATAAGCCAGAGGTTGATGCTTTAGCAAAATATGAAGATAAGAATTTGAAGCCAACTTATACTTGGGAAGAATTTGTTAATTCACTAGAAAAGCCACGAAAAATCTTGATTCAAATCATGGCTGGTAAACCAGTTGATGAAACTTTACAAAAACTATTGCCTCTTTTAGATAAGGGCGATATTTTAATTGACGGTGGTAATTCTAATTTCCATGATACTAATCGTCGCTATAAGGAAATGGAAAAGCAGGGTATTCACTTCATTGGTATGGGTGTTTCTGGCGGTGAAGAAGGAGCTTTGAACGGTCCTGCCTTAATGCCAGGTGGTGATGAAAAAGCTTATGAAGAAGTAGCGCCAATCCTTGAAGCTATGGCTGCCAAGACTCCAACTGGTCAACCATGTGTCGGATACATTGGACCAGCAGGTAGTGGTCACTATGTGAAGATGGTTCACAACGGTATTGAATATGGTATTATGCAGATTATTTCTGAAGTATACGATGTTCTCCGCACCGTTGGTCATTATTCAAACGATGAAATGAGTGAAATCTTTAAGAATTGGGATAAGGGTGGTTTACAAGCTTATTTAATTGAAATCACTTCTAAGGTCTTAAAACAAAAGGATAACTTAACTGATGATCATATTATTGATCATATCTTAAATGAAGCTTCTTATAAGGGAACTGGTAACTGGATGCTTGAAGATGCAATTCGTTTAGGTGCTCCAATTACTGTAATTGCAGAAGCCGTTCTTGCTCGTTTTATGTCAAAAGCAACTTTGAGAAATGATCCTGAACCAAAGATTGACCCAGAGAAAGCGCCAAAGGACTTAGTTGATCAACTTGCAAAAGCCTTATACTTAGCTATGGCTGTTTCATATGGTCAAGGATTTGAACAATTAACGATGGCTGCAAAAGCTTATAACTGGCGCTTGCACTATTCAACTATTGCCCAAAACTGGGAAGCTGGATGTATCATCCGCTCACAAATGCTTCATGATATTAAGTTTGCGTATAATGCTGATAAAGACTTGCCTAACTTATTCAAGGCTCCATTTTTTGATAAAGTAAAGAAAGAAAATATTGGTGCTCTTAGAGATGTGGTTAAAATTGCGGCTGATGCTGGTGTACCAACTCCAACTCTTAGTGCAGCTTTGAATTACTTGGAATCTATTTTTAATCCACGCTTACCTCAAAACATTATTCAAGGTCAACGTGATTACTTTGGTGCTCACACTTACCAAAGAAATGATCGTCCAGGTACTTTCCATACTGAATGGTATGAAGAAAAATAGTAATGTTTCACATGAAACTAAAAAAGTCACTACAGATGTAGTGGCTTTTTGCGTTAAAATAGAGCAGTATCTAATAAAGAGGACGTAGGTAAGTAAGAATGAGGAAAGAAGAAAAAGATAATCTGAAGTTGATGCTACAGGCATTAATTGTAGGACTAATTGCGGGTGCCGTAGTTGGATTATTTAGATTTGGAATTGAAAAGACTACTGCTTTTTGGCTCCATCTTTTTAAAGAGGTCCATAATAATCCAGTTTGGTTTGTTGCAATTGTTCTTGGGTTAGCCGCAGTAGGGATCATAGCGGGATATTTTGTTAAACAGTATCCACACGTTGGAGGATCCGGTATTCCAGAAGTTAAATTACAGCTTCAAGGTAAGCTCCAACTTAAATGGTGGCAGATTTTGTGGAGAAAGCTCATCGGGGGAATCTTAGTAATTGGAACAGGCTTGTTTCTAGGACCTGAGGGACCATCCCTTCAACTTGGTTCATCCATTGGCCAAGGAGTGGGTGAGAAGCTAAAACAAAGTAAATACAATCAAAGGGTGTTACTTGCAACGGGAGCTGCCAGTGGTTTATCAGCTGCATTTGGAGCACCATTGAGTGGAGCACTATTTGTTTTAGAAGAAATTTTTCATAATTTCTCTCCGCGAGTTTGGATGAATTCCTTGGTAGGAGCAATTGCTGCTAATTTTATGGTGTCCTACTTTTTTGGCTTACACCATGCTTTAGGGATGCCCTATGATCATTCATTTCCAATTTATTTATACTGGCAATTGGTGATTTTAGGAATTATCCTGGGACTATTAGGCCATTTATATAAAAAAGGTTTATTTGGATTAAAAAAAGTCTATTTAAAAATCACCTGGTTACCACGTTGGCTACATGGTTTAATTCCATTAACAATTTTAATTCCAATTATGTATTATTGGCCATTAATTACTGGACCAGGTAATCGTTTGATTTTATCTTTACAAAAAATGCTCACTCAAAGTGGATGGGCACTAGTTGGAATTTTAGCATTTTACTATGTGCTGCGAATTGTATTTTCAATTATTTCTTATGATTCAGGGTTACCTAGTGGTATATTTTTGCCAATTTTAACTATGGGCGCTCTAATTGGAGCAACCTATGGTACATTAATGGTACAACTTGGCTTAATGCCTGCACACTTAGTTATTAACTTGATAATTTTTTCAATGGCCGGCTATTTTGCAGCTATAATTCGCGCTCCATTTACAGCAATAATTTTGATTACTGAAATGGTGGGGTCACTTCTTCACTTAATGCCACTGGCTGTTGTGGCATTTATTGCACTTTTAATCGATCAAATTCTTGGTGGCAAGCCAATCTATGACAGTTTGGCAGCCGCTATGATGCCAGAAACACGTTTGCAACCAATATCGGGTGAAGAAGACGAATTAGATATCCCCGTGTATGAAAATAGTAAGTTAGTAGATCAGGAAATTAAGGATGTTCAATGGCCAGATAATGTACTTGTTAGAACGATTAGAAGAGGAAGTCGAGAAATAATTCCTCATGGTGATACTGTAATTGTAGCAGGAGATTTATTAATTCTGGGAGTTGATCATAATAAACGATCAGCTGCTTATGATGCAATGAAAGAACTGCAAGGCGTAGAGCTGGATGGATAAAAATATCTGAATAAACACAAATAAGCCCTCTAGCTTAAAGTAAGCTGGAGAGCTTATTTTTATAATTATTTAAATAGTTGTGTTATTACTTTTTCAACTTCTTCCAGGCCTTTTTAGAACCGCGATCTAAATCCTTGTTTAGTTTATATTCTTGCCAATCTTGAACAAATAATAAATCAAGGTTATAACCTGCAGGATAAAGTTCTTCAGCTTTTCGAACTAATTTTGCTCCTTTTAAGGGGATAGTCTCAAAAGTTCTATTAACGAAAACCACAATGTGATTCGCTATATCAGCATTCTCATAAAAGAGTACTTCTTGGTGATATTTTGGTACTTTAATTCGATCGCCTTTTTTAAAAGAAGGTAGGGATTTAACTTTTTTCTGCTTGTTTTTAAATTTAAGCTTAGCTTGCTTTATAGGAAAGATTCCTGTGTTTAAGAAATTTTTAGCTTCTAACAGTACGTTTTTAGCCATACCACTTTTTTCTGCAATCCAGAGAGCACGACTGGCGCCTACTTGATTTAAAAGTAGTTTATATGTGGTATGTAGCGTTTGTAAGTCAAAAGCCATTGCTGCCGTAATAAAGGCAGGATTTTTAGTCGAATAATCTTTTATAGCGCCATAGTGGGTAGTTGCTAAGATTAGGCATCCTTTTAGCTGCAGGATTTGTAAAATAGCAATAGCAAGGGCTGCACCTTCATTGGGATCCGTTCCACTACCGAGTTCATCTAACAAAATCAGACTGTTTGGAGTAGTCTTTTGAACAATCTCTGCCATCTTTTTCATTTCAGCAGAAAATGTTGAGAGGGAGTTATCTAAGTCTTGATGATCACCAATTGAAGTGTAGATTTCGGTCACAATCGGAATGGAGCACCGTGCTGCACTAGGTAAGAAGAGACCAAATTCAGTCATTGCAGTAGCTAAGCCAACAGTTTTGAGTGTGACAGTTTTACCACCTGCATTCGGTCCAGTAATAATTAAGCCATATTTAGTTGCATCTAACTTAAGAGATAGGGGAACTGGATTACTTAATAAGGGATGCTTCATTCCGTTCAATTGAAGCTCATTTTGTTCATTTAAAATTGGTCGTTTGCCACCAATAGCATGCGAATATTTTGCACGAGCTAAGATGCAATCCAGATCAACAATAACAGTAAGATTGGCTTCAAAATTAGGTAAGTTCATTATAGACTTTTGCTGTTAAATTCCCCAAAATTTGAGATTCAATTAAGTAAATCTGATTTTCGACTGTAGTTTTTTCTTGAGTAAGGTGAAGGATCTTAGTTGGCTCGATAAAAGCCGTGGCTCCATTATTAGATTGATCAATAATATTTCCACCAAAAGTATGCTTAAAAGTTGCCTTAACAGGAAGAGTATAGTGATTATCTTTTTGAATAATCTGAAAATCCTGCAGCATTGATTGGTACTTTTTTGTCTGCAAGTATTTCTGTAAGGTTTCCTTGATAGTTGTATTTAATTTACTACTTCTTTGGCGTAGTTTAGTCAGATCTTTATCGGCTCGGTCGGAAACCTCTCCGCGTTCAATATCTCGATAAATTACTTCTTCTAATTTATCGAGAATAGTTAGACTATCACAATAGCTTGCCATAATCGGAACGTTACTTCTTTGTTTATCAAAAAAGCGTACTAATAAGCAGGTAACCCGTATAAAGTCGGCAACTTGTTCTAGTTCTCGAGGCTTTAAGATATATCCCTTTTTCACTTTATTGATAATTGGGGTAAAAGCATCTGAATTAATAAAAGGGATGTGTAGGCCGTGATCTAAAATCCAGACCATTTCTTCCGTTTCATCTAATAACGCATTTGCTTTGACTAACTTATTTGCAAGTGGTTGAGCTAAAATTTTCTCCTTAGTCTCTGGTGAAACAGCATAGTGAGCTACAAGTTTACGTACATGTGAAAATTCGATTTCGTCAGTATTATTCAATTTTTTATTTTTCTCCTTAAGAAAATAGATTTTAAGTTTGGTTTTCTCAAGGGAAAGTAGATTAGTCCCTTGAGACTAAAATACAATTAGCATCATATGGCAATATGTCCTTTTCTAAATTATTGATTCTAATGATATAACATTTTTTCGAAAAAAGCACTGGGGGTAGAAAAGAATTAAGTGTATATCAATATCTTTGCAGTAGAGTATAAAATAATTTGATGAACGAATAAAAAAGCTAAGAAGTCGAGTTGATTCTAATGAGTTTTCGGCAAATAAAAGCCACCGGCTTTTTTGTTAAATAAGATCTTTATGAGTCATTTATTATAGGGGTGATCAAGGTGGACACAAGAGTTGATAATAGAATCTCAGCTTTTGCTAACTAAAACGATTTAATTAGCACCACGTGTACTTTAATCAATATGTAAAAAAGAGAATCCTGATATTAAACGATGTCGTAACTTAATGACATTGATATCGAAGGATTCTCTTTTTGTGTTTGTCGAGACTTTATATGTTTGATGGTAAAAGTATTTTTATCATTCGTTTACTCTTACATAATCATCGATTTGCTTTAGGTATAGAGCCTTCTGTTCATTACTAATCCATGAAGTTTCAAAAGAGTTCTTAGCTAATTGGACGATTTGATCTTTATTTAAATCAAAGTTTTTAGCAAGGGCATAGTAATTATCAGAAATATAACCACCAAAATAAGCTGGGTCATCAGAGTGAATAGAGACTTTTACACCTTTATTTAATAGTTCAAGTATTTCTTTACCTTTCATTTCAGGAGAAACAAAAGAATTAGAAAGAGGGCAAGCGGTAAAACCAATTTCATTTTTAGCAGCGTATTCAACTAAGTCTGGATCTTCTACAATATTAGTTCCATGATCTATTCTTTCAGTACCGATTACTTCAAGAAGCTCTCTGATATGTTCAATAGAATTTTTTTGGTCAATATCTGCATGTGCTGTAATGTGAAGATTATGAGTAGTAGCATCAGTGAATTGATTAAAAAATTTCATTGGTGGATTATTGTGTTCGTCAGAATCAAGTCCTATTCCAATAAATTTATCCTGATATTTTAGAGATTCTTCTAATGTTTTACGAGCAGATTCACGTGAATAATCACGTAAGAAACACATAATTAAGCGCGCATCAATATTAAGAGCACGTGCATCAACGGTTGCTTTGTATAAACCATTGATTACGGTTTCAAAAGGTATATTACGACTAGTGTGTGCCTGTGGATCGAAGAATATTTCAACATGACGAACATTATTCTTAGCAGCACGATGTAAATAGTCCATTGCTAAGTCGTAGAAATCCTGTTCTGTTTCTAAGACATTCATTGCAGGATAATAAACTGCTAAAAATGATGTTAAATCAGTAAATTTGTATGAATTCTTAACTTCTTGAATAGTAGATTGACCAATATCAACATGATTTCTTTGAGCAAGTTTTAATTTTAATTCGGGTTCTAAAGTACCCTCAATGTGAACGTGAAGCTCCGCCTTAGGTAAACCTTGTACAAATTCTTTACTAACCTTTACAGACATTTACAATAACCTCCAAAATAAATGTTCTTTTTTTGATGATTTACAAACATGGTATCTATTAAATTTTATTTAGTCAAGTTTAAAACACGAATTATTAAACTTGCATCGCTTAAAAATGTATGTGATAATTCGAATCGAGTTAAGTTTATTTATTTACTGTTTCGGAGGTAAAAAATTTGGAAGAAAGAGTTAACGCAAATGGTTTGACTGGAGTCCTGGATCGAGTGTTTCATCTTTCAGAGAATAAGACTACAGTTAGGCAGGAAAGCATGGCTGGTTTAACAACGTTTATGGCTATGGCATATATTTTATTTGTTAACCCAAGTATTTTAGGTGCAGCTGGTATGGATAAGGGTGCAGTATTTACAGCAACTGCCTTATCTGCAATTCTGGGATGTTTTTTGATGGGATTTTTAGCTAACTATCCTATTGCAATTGCGCCAGGTTTAGGGGACAATGCTTTTTTCACTTATTCGGTAGTTTTAGCTATGGGTATTCCATGGCAAAAAGCGATGGCAGGTGTTTTTGTAGCTTCAGTTTTGTTTACAATAATCTCATTTCTTAAGATACGTGAGAAAATCATTGATGCAATCCCTCAAGATCTGAAATATGCCATGGCAGCTGGAATTGGGTTATTTATTGCTTTTGTTGGTTTACAAGGAGGTGGATTGGTTGTCGCCAATAAATCTTCTTTAGTAGGAATTGGTTCATTCACTGTTCCTACAACTTGGTTAACTATTTTTGGTCTTTTTTTCACTGGGATTTTAATGGCTAAAAAAATTCCTGGCTCAATTTTTTATGGATTAGTTGCTACGACTGTTCTTGGCTTAGGAACTGGCTTAATTAAAATGCCTAGTCAATTTATTTCTCTTGCGCCAAGTTTAAAACCAACCTTTGGCATAGGAATTATGAATCTTTCAGCAATGACTAGTCCACAGATGTGGGCTGTTGTCCTAATTTTCTTCTTGGTTGCATTTTTTGATACTGCGGGTACATTGATCGGCTTGGCTCAGCAAGCAGGTATTATGAAAAATGGCAAGATGCCTAGAATTGGTCGTGCATTGATGGCTGACTCACTTTCTATGTTAGGTGGTTCAGTTATGGGGACTACTCCGACAGCAGCTTATGTTGAATCTTCTGCTGGGATTGCTATTGGAGGAAAGACAGGTTTAACAGCGGTTGTTACTGGATTGCTTTTCATGTTAAGTATGATCTTTTCGCCATTTTTAACTGTTGTAACTTCAAATGTTACTGCACCCGCTTTAATCATAGTTGGGGTTTTAATGGCTTCTTCTTTAAAAGAAATTCAGTGGGATAAATTGGAAGTGGCTTTACCGTCATTTCTTGTGATTTTAGGGATGCCATTAACCTACAATATTTGTTACGGTATTGCTTTTGGATTTTTGACCTATCCTTTGTTTATGACAGCCGCTGGCAAGCGTAAGAAAGTTAGTCCTTTAATGTGGTTGATGCTGGTCATTTTTATTATCTTATTATATGTTTTGAATATTTTGCCTAGGAGCTAATGATGTTAACAAAAGAATTACTAAGTGAATATATTGATGCAGGGGCTGCAAAAATTAAAGCAGATATGGTGATAATTGGTGGGACGTTGGTTAACGTAAATACTGAAGAATATTATCCAGCTAATGTAGCCATTTATAAAAAACGTATTATTGCAGTTGATTCTGATATTAAAGACTATATTGGTGAAAATACTCGAATTATTGACGCAACTGATAAATATTTGGTTCCTGGGTTAATTGATTGTCATATTCATGTGGAATGTAGCAAGATGAGTATGACTCGTTTTGCACAAGCTGTGGTACCACATGGAACCACTAGTATTGTTACAGGATTTGATGAATATATTTCTGTTATTGGAGTAGACGGATTAAAGGATATTTTTAAAGAGGTAGATCAATCGCCTTTAAAGGTATTTTGGGGCTTGCCATATCGCACACCTTATACTATTCCTAAGTCTACTATTGCTTACGATGTAACTAGTGAAGATCATGAGAAATATCAGAGAGATCCTAGATGCTGGGGTGTCTGGGAAACTGTTCGCGAAGCTGTTCAAACTAAAGACTCAACTACACTAGATGCTTTGACGTTGGCTAGAAATAATCATCAAGCAATATTTGGTTGTTCACCAATGGCTCGTGGGAAAGAATTAAATGAATTCCTAATGAGTGGGGTAAGAGTTGATCATGAGAGTTATGATCATCAAGAATTTTTAGAAAAAGCACGTAAAGGAGTTCATGTAGTAATTCGAGAATCCGCAGTTACTAAATTCTTAAAAGAAAATATTCGTGCGATTACTGAAGGTACATCTGGAGTAAGGCGTCATACTAGTTTCTGCTCCGATGATGTAAATGCACGTGGAATTTTAGAACATGGGCATATTGATCATATGGTTCGCATTGCAATTAATGCAGGTGTTAGTCCAATGGCTGCAATTCAAATGGCTACTATTAACGCGGCTGAAGCTTATAAGATTGATGATTATGTTGGTTCAATTACTCCTGGCAAAGATGCTGACATTCTATTAGTTGATCAACCTGGTACTTTCAATGTTGAAACAGTTATCAGTAAAGGGGAAATTATTACTTTAAATCATAAAAAGAAATTTAATTATCAAGTTCCCACTAGAAATGCAGAATTAAGTAAGACAGTTAAACATCCGCTTATGAAAGCTGATGACTTTAAGTATTGTGTTCCTGTGAATGAAGGTACGGCTAAAGTAGAAACAATCAATAGTATTGGACCATTTGTAAGGAAGAGAAAAGATGTTACTCTAGATATTAAAGATGGGGTAATTGAACCTAGTGTTGAAAAAGATGTGGCTGTTGTCTCTGTGATCGAAAGATATGGAATTAATCAAAATCAATCTAAGGGATTTATTTCAGGATGGTCCTTTAAAAAAGGTGCAATTGCTACTACTGCTTCACCAGATGATAACAATATTGTAGTAGCTGGTGTCAACTATGAGGATATGGCATTAGCGGTGAATGCCTTAATTGAAAAACAAGGTGGTCAAGTTGTTGTAGTTGATGGTCAAGTTGTATCATTTTTACCATTACCAGTAGCAGGCATTGTTTCTGATTTAGAACCGGAGAAATTAGCCGAGCAAGAAAGGGAACTAGAAGAAGCTGCTAAAGCAATTGGTAGTGATTTGCCTGATCCAATTTTCTATTTATCATTTTTACCTATTACAGCAATTCCAGATTTGGCTATTACTGATGGAGGAGCAGTTGATTACACCAAATTGGCATACTTTGATCCGATTTTAAAATTAGAAGAAAAATAAACCCACTTTGTAAAAAATATTAAGCTCTAAAAATCAAATATATAAAAGTCTGTATAGCGATTTGCTTTACGTAGAAAAAGCTATTTAATAATATGCGATAGTGTAGTGTCACTCAAAATTAGGCCATGAATTTTTTGGGCGTTATTATGTCTAAATTGATCAAGCAAGATAGGATTCTTGTTTTTAGAGAGTGTTTTAGAAAATAAATGCAAAACTTTTTTGTTTACTACCTACTTAAAGTAAAGAAAAACTCTCAAAATTATATTTGAGAGTAAAAGTTATTTATTAACAATTTTTTTGATTAATAATTCCTTCTTTAGCTCGTTCTGCTAAGAAACTTGCCTTTGCTATTTTTACGGCGCCAGTTAAGATGCCCGAATTATTACGTAAACGTAAGGTAGTATTATGAATATCAAGGATCAAGTTATCACCGAGAAATGCTAAATCGTAGTCAGAAGTATAAATTTCAAAATTAGCATTATTTTCAATTTTTACTGAGTAGCGTGGATCGTGCTTCATTGTATCAAGTGAGATTAATGAATAATCCATTCCTATATTACATGAGCCACCCTCAATTGAGTAGTCGCCTCCACCGCCATCAACAATTAAAAGTATTTCATGTTTGTTATAACCACGTTTTTTAAGAAAATCGATTGCATCTTGGCTAATTGTCATTTTTACCATAGAAATCACCATAATCCTTTCTAAGCTTAATTTTAAGAAAAAGTAGTATCAAATCAATTATTTTGTTTGAATTGGAGTGAAGTTTCAGGAGCCCTAAATATTTCCTGGAAAATAATATTAATATTATTCAAACTTTTTTGCAGAATGTGAGTTAAAATATTTGAATTATTTTTTACTTAAATATTGACCACAATGTTAATAATATATTAATATTACTAAAAATTAAGAAAGCAGGTAAGATAATGAGATTACGTAGAAAAGCTAGCCAATTTAGTCGTTAATCAGGAGTTATTTCTCCTGATGTTTCAAATAGAAATTAGGTTAGTTATGTCAGAAGAAGTAATTATTAGAAAATATAAAAATATAGACTATGTTCAATTATGTCAAGTACATGATCAAGCTAGAATGCAAGAATTAATTGTAGGTAATGCAGTTGATTTGTATGCTCCACTTGAAGTGGCAGTGTATAAAGAGGAACTATTTTCGAAAACAATTTATGTAGCTGCGCTTGACAGCCAAGTAGTAGGTTTTGTGGCTTTTAGAAAGAACGAATTAGGCTATATTTACGTGTTAAATGAATTTCAAGGAAGAGGAATTGGTGGTAAATTACTGGATACTGTAATTCCTTATTTAGAACGTCCCGCTTTTTTAGAGGTCTTTCCCACAAATATCAAGGCAAAAAGATTATATCGGAGTCGTGGATTTGTAGAAGAGACTAAAGAAAAAATGATTTTGCATTAACTTAATAAAGAGAACAAAAAACGGTCAGTGGATGATTTTCACTGACCGTTTTTAAGGATACTGATATGTCTAATCTTTTTTATAGAAAGTTTCTTCTACAGCATGAGTGATCGCAATCTTGTCATGGGCATAAGAAAGACCACCTTGCACGTAAAGACGGTATGGCGGACGCATTGGACCGTCTGAAGATAATTCGATCGTAGAACCTTCAGTAAAGCTTCCTGAGGCCATAACAACGTCATCTTCGTAACCATCTTGGTGATATGGAATCGGATCAACAAATGAGTTCATTGGTGAATAGTGTTGAATAGCAGCACAGAACTTAACCATTGGATCTGGTTCGCCGAAGGTTACAGTTTGAACGATATCAGTTCTTGGATCATTCCACTTAGGTGCAACTTTCATTCCCATTTCTTCACAGAGAGCAGCAGTATAAATCATACCCTTTAAAGCTTCTCCAGTAGTGTGAGCTGCCATAAAGAATCCTTGATACATATCTCTTAAATAGCCCCATGTAGCGCCTTCTCCTTTACCAGCGCCAGGTACGTTAAGGCGTGAGCCTGCTCCTTCAATGAGATCTTTTTTACCAACAAGGAAGGCACCAGCTTTGACAATGCCGGCACCAGCATTTTTGAATAAGGAACCAGCAAGCATATCAGCACCATAAAAAGTTGGCTCTTCAGTTTCAGAAAATTCGCCATAGCAGTTATCAACGAAGATTTTTACGTCTGGACGAACTTCTTTAATGAACTTAAGCATCTTCTTGATTTTTTCCATTGTAAAGCTTGCACGAACAGCATAACCAAGAGAACGTTGAATAGTTACAACCTTAATTTTTGGATCTTGCAAGTCTTTTCTAGCTTGTTCATAATCAACTTCACCGTTATCAAGTAAATCAGTGTGCTTAAAGTCAATGCCCCATTCTTTCATATTGCCTGGTTTGTCACCGGCTAAGCCAATAACTTCTTGAATAGTGTCGTATGGCATACCGGTTAAGTAGTAAAGCGTGTCGCCAGGGCGGAGCATACTAAATAGACCAACAGCAATAGCATGAGTTGCTGAAGAGAATTGAGGGCGTACTAATGCATCATCAGTTTTGAAATAATCTGCATACATTGCCTCTAATTTATCACGGCCAACGTCGTCATAACCATAGCCAGTAGAAGGAACTAAATCTTCTTCTCCAACACGATGCTTTCTAAATATATCCAAAACACGTTGTTGATTATAGAATACTTGCTCATCAATTTCTTCTAGACGAGGTTCGATCATTTTATCAACTTTATTGACTTTTTCTTTTAATTCGGTTGGTAAATTTTCTTTCCAAGATAAAACCATTACTTAATTCTCCTTTAATACTTCTGCTTGTACTCTTATTTTACCATCTGATTTTTGATCCCAGTAGACTCCCTGAATTTCAGGTACAAATCCTGGGAAACGCTCGATCGCACCTACTAAAACTTCAAAATACTTTTGATCAATGTCGCTCCATTTTTCACCTGGTGCAACAATAAACACACCTGGTGGGTACGGTAATGCACCTTCAGCAGCAATGTGGCCTTTAACATTTTCTAAGTTAACTAACTCACTTTCATTTTTCATGAAGAGATAGTCAGCATGCTCGGGAGTCATTTGATAATTTTGCATGTCTGGTTTAGAAAATAATTCTTGCTGGAGAGTAAAGGTATTATTTCCCCGGTAATATTCATGCATTTCTTGGCATAGCTGTTTTAAAGTATAACCTTTGTAGCGATCACCATATACCTTAGTTAGCTTAGGGAGCACTTTTTCTAGAAGTGCATCCTCGTTATAGTACTGCTCAAATTCTAAGAATGCATTTAGCAAGATATCTAATTCAGCTTTAGTATCTCCCGGCGTTAATAAGAAAAGAAGAGAATATAGGTCATCTTTTGCACGAATAATTCGTTTCTCCATTAGAAATTCTGCGACAACTGGTCCAGAAATACCTATTTCTTCATATTTTGCATTTTTAACATCAATTCCAGGAGTTACAATAGTAATTTTTAGAGGATCGATCATGGCTTGACCAGACGCAATTTTGCTAAATCCATGCCAAAGATTAGTGGAATCTAAATTCCAGTACTTTTCATTTGTAGCTAAATCATCAGTACTAATATTTTCAAAATTATCAATTACTAGTGGCTTAAATAATTTTGATTTTTTAATTAATTCTTTCCGCCATTCAATTCCTAAGCGTAAGATTTTGTCCCACCATTTTTTATTACCCTCACCACTAGTTAAATATGAGTTAACGGTGAGTGAGGCATAAAGTGGATAAGAGTAACTTGAGGTAACAAATTTAAGATAGGCGTGGTTAAAGTGCTTATGATCAACGTAACGTTTCTGGCCTTTAATATGAGCATCCTTTTTTAAAATTTGTGAGGCTTGGCCCATCCCAGCTTGTTGTTTATGAAGTGATTGAGTTACTAAAATACCCGGATCTTCTGGCCCAAAGTCTAAGTTGAGGGGAGACAAGTGATTCATAATTGGAACAAATTGTTCGAATCCTCCCCAAGCACAATCAAACAGAATGTAATCGCATAGTTTACCAATTTTATCAATCATCCACTTTGCGTCGTAAAAAAGACCATCATATGTTTCTGATTGAATGATAGCTAATCTAAATGGACGTTTAGCTTTAGCTTTTTCAGGGTCAACTTTAGCAATTTCAGCGCGAATTTTTTCTTCACTTAGGAAGTTAGGATCCATCTCTCCAATTAATCCAAGAGCATTGCGATCGGTTGGAATATATACTGGTTTTGCACCAGTCATTACTAAAGCACTATTATAGAGTGATTTATGATTATTTCGGTCAAACAGAACTAAGTCATCTTTAGTTAATAGTGCATTTGCACAAATTGAATTTGCACTCGTTGTTCCATTAGTACAGAAATAAACTTTATCAGCATGGTAAGTTTTGGCAGCTTTTTGCTCAGCAGTTAAAGGCGTTCCTTCGTGGGTCATTGTATCGCCTAATTCTGGTACTGTATCACTGGTATCGGCAAACATGAGGTTTTTACCAAAGAAGCGATTAAATACTAATCCAGCCGGATGTTTTTCGTAATATAAGCCATTATGATGACCTGGTGTAGTAAAACTAACTGGACGATCTTCTGCAAAATTGACCAAATCAGTTAAAAAGCCAGGAACCATTTCTGCTGTGTATTGATTTGCCGCATCGATTATTTGACTTTTTTCATTATTAGAAATTGTTTCATGTGAAACTTTAATAATAGGAATTCCAAGTCCTGATTTTTTTTGTAAATCTTGAGCAGTTTTAAGACTACTTTTATCATTCTCTGCTACAACAATAGCGGCAAGTTCACTAGCTTGAGTTTCATCGTTCAAATTAGTAGTTTGCCATGAATTAAAATCATTATTTTTTAGTTGATTGCTTAATGCAATTTTTAGAAAATTCATTTAATCACCTTGTTTTCCTACTATATTTTCTAAAATAGACTTGCAAAAATTTTAGAAATCTTTATAATTTTGTGCGGACGTTTTTGTACAAAATTTTATTTGCAAGAATACTACGGCATAAATTATAGCGATTTATAAAGGATTTCTACAAGTTAATTTGAATACTTCAATGATAGTTTTGAAACCTCCAAATTTAAAAGATGGGATTTAGATAAATATTTTAATTTTGGGGGAATTTAAAAATTGGATAAACCAGATGTCTTTAATGACTTAGAACCGAATAAAAAACATTATATGAGTTGGCCAGTTATTGCGCTGATTGACTTTGTAACGATTATTAGTTTTGAAAATATCTTCTATCCATTTCAAAACCAAGGTCTTTCAGTTGTAATTTCATGGATCTTTCTTTTATTTACTTATGTTATTCCTTACGCATTGATCAGTAGTCAAATGAGTTTGACTTTTGATAATCAAGATGGAGGACTTGCTTCCTGGGTAAGAAGAAGTACGAACGACACTTTAGGATATTGGACTTCATGGATGTATTGGGTTCAGAGTGTGCCATATATCGTTGATGTGTCAAACTCAGTTATCGTGTCTTTTAGTTGGATAATCTTTGGTAACAATAGTTTAGACAAGAAGATGTCAACGTTCTGGTTTGGAATTTTGACTTTTGTAATCATTTTGATCTTTATCTTACTTGAAAATAAGTTGCGTAACTCACTAGAAATTCTTTCCTTAATTGGTGGGGGAGCTATGTTCATTATGTCCATGCTTTTTGTTTTGCTTGCTGCCTGGTCAGTAATGCATGGACACCACATTGCAACTCAACCATTTAACTGGGGTGCATTTAAACCATCATTTAGCTTGAATTATTTCTCAACTACTGGACTTTTGATTTTCGCAATGTCGGGTGCTGAACTTGCTGCTCCATACGTGCAACAAATGAAAAATCCTAAACGTGATTTTCCTAAGGCAATGTGGATGCTTGCAATTATGACAGGATTCTTGACTATTTTTGGAACCTTAGCACTAGCTATGTTCTTTAACGCTCATAAGATTCCACATGACTTTAAGATGAACGGTCCTTACTATGCTTTCCAACTTTTAGGTGAAAGTTTAGGAATGGGTAAAGTCTTGATGTACATTTTCGCAGTTGTACAAGCAATCTTCATGATGGCTCAACTTGCCGTATTACTCGATGCTTCAAGTCGTGTATTTGCCGGAGATGTTGGCGAAAAATTCATGCCAAAATGGTTGACCAAGAAGAACAAGAATGGTCGTCCAATTCACAGTTATACTTTTACTGTAGGACTCAGCTTATTCTTACTTCTTTTAACAGGAACTTTGCCAAATATCAATACTATTTACAACTGGCTATTAAATGTTAACGGTATTATTTCACCATATAAGACTTGTTGGGTATTCTTTGCCTTTGTAGCAATGAGAATGCATCAGGATAAATACCACTCTAGCTATGTCTTTATTAAAAACAAGACTGGTGCATTAACTGTTGGTTTTTGGTGCTTACTCTTTACTTTTGTTTGTGCAACTTTAGGATTCATTCCACAAAACGTTGCAGTTGGTACAAAAGCATTTACTCATCAACTATGGATGAATATTATTACTGTTGTAGTACTCTTTGGTTTGGGGTTCGTTTTACCATGGCTTCGTAAGCTTGAACAAAAGCGTGAAGAAGAAATGATGGTTGAAGAAGATTAGCCTAATAAAAAAGACTGAATTAAGATTGATTGAATCTTAACTCAGTCTTTTTTTGTCTCTAATTAGCTCCAGCGATCTTCGCTTTATTCAAAAGTAGCGAACTACCAACAACTGAAACAGATGAAAATGCCATCGCTAAACCTGCTAATTCCGGACTTAGTGTAAAGCCTAAACCAACGAATAAGCCAGCTGCAATTGGGATACCAATTGTATTGTAGATAAGAGCCCAGAAGAGGTTTAATTTAATACGATTGAAGGTCTTCTTTGAAATATCAAGAGCGCGAACAACACCTCTTAAATCATTTTGAACTAAGACAATACCACCAGAGTCAATTGCGATATCTGTACCAGATCCCATCGCAATTCCTACATCAGCTGTTGAGAGAGCGGGAGCATCATTGATACCATCCCCAACAAAGGCTACCTTATCGCCATTTTGTTGAAGCTCTTGAATATGTTCAGCTTTTTCATTTGGTAGAACGTCAGCAATAACTTGGTCAATGCCAACTTCGTTAGCGATAGCTTGAGCAACTTTTTCATTATCACCGGTAAGCATTACTGTCTTTAATCCACGTTTCTTAAGTTCGCTGATAGCTTCTTTAGAGCTTGGTTTAGGAACATCTTGAATAGCAATTAGGCCAATAATTTCACTATTTAAGCCGACATAAACAACTGTTTTAGCTTCTTCCTGTAATTTTGTAGCTTGCTTATTCATTTCCTGGGAAATGTTGACGTCGGCTAGTAATCGATTGCTTCCAACAAAAGCTGTTTGATCATGGTAATTAGCTTTAACGCCTTTACCTTCAATTGCTTCAAAGTCGCTAACTTTTTCGATTTGTAATTTTTCAGAATCTGCTTTTTTAACTATCGCCGTAGCAAGCGGGTGTTCAGATGATTCTTCAAGACTTGCAGCAATTCTTAAAACTTGTTTTTTGTCACCGACAATATCAGTAACTTCAGGTCTACCGACAGTGATAGTACCTGTTTTATCAAAGACAACAGTATTCAAGTCACTAACTTCTTGAAGAACTTCACCGTTCTTGATCAAAACTCCCATTTTAGCGCTACGAGCAGTACCAACCATTAAAGCGGTTGGAGTAGCAAGGCCTAAAGCACATGGGCAGGCAATAACGATTACGCTAACTGCAAAAAGCATGGCTTCAACAGCGGTTGCTCCAAGGAATGAGTACCAAATGATAAAAGTTAAAATGGCAATAATCATAGTAGCAGGGACAAAAATATTAGAAATTTTATCCGTTAAGTTTTGAATTGGGGCATGACTAGTCTGAGCTTTTTTAACTAAATCAACAATTTGAGCAAGCATGGTGTCAGAACCAACTTTAGTAGCCTTGAAAGTGATTGTCCCGTTACTATTAATAGTTGAACCTACAACGGTGTCACCAACTTTTTTAACTACCGGCATACTTTCACCGGTAACCATTGATTCATCCAGTGTAGTAACACCTTCTAGAATCTCACCATCAACTGGAATTTTTTCACCTGGCTTAACACGAATAATGTCGCCAACTTGAACTTGATCAAGTGGAATTTTTACAAATTTACTATCTCTTTGAACTTCCGCATCTTTTGCTTGTAAACCCATTAATTTACCTAAGGCATTTGACGCATTATCATGCATCTTTTCTTCCATAGCGTCGCCTAATAAGACGAAGACAGTAACAAATGCTGCACTTTCAAAGTAAACTGGACGGTTGGTAATCATAGCAAAGATACTATAGAAATACGCAACAGCTGTACCAGTAGCTACTAAGGTATTCATATTAGCACTATGCTTTTTGAAAGCGGCAATAGCACTTTTCCAGTAAGGAAGTGCAGAGATTGCCATAATAATTGTGGTTGTAATAAGAGCAATCCAGTTATATCCTGGCATCATCCAATGGAATGGCATTGCAAACATTTGAATAAGCATTGGGATAGAGAGGATAAAAGATATCCAAAATCTTTTAATGTTTGATAACTTCATTATTTAACAACAACCTTCCCATGAAACATGTCCATTCCGCAACTCCAATTATAAGTAGCAGGCTTGTCTGTAGGGATATTTACAATGACCTCTTTTTTGCCATCGAGTTTATCATCTATATTCAAGTCTTTAAAAACTACTTCGTTCATACAGCCCATATTGTCAGATGGAATAAATTTTAATTGGGCTGGTTTACCTTGCTTAAAAGTAATGGTATCTGGTTTATAGCCATGATTTTCTGTATTGACAACAACTTTTTTGGTTTGATTTTTTGAAAAAATACTCATTTTAAATAGATCCTTTCTTTATTTAACGATAACTTTTCCGTGGAACATATCCATTCCGCAAGCAAAGTTATAGGTTCCGGCCTTGTCTGTTGGAATATTGACAGTAGTAATTTTTTGTTTGGTTAAGTCCTCATTAACTCCTAATTGTTCGAAAACAACATGGGACAAACATGCTGTTGAGTCGCGCATGTCAAAGTTAACTTGAGCAGGCACACCTTTTTTAAGAATTACTGTTGAAGGTGAATAACCACCATTTACAACAATTGTTGCAGTTTGTTCATCATTAACAATTGTGCTCGTACTGGCAGCTTCTTTATGTTTGCCAAAGAACCACCAAATAATAAAACCGATTAAAATTACCCCTACGATTAAGGTAATGATCTGACTTCCATTCATTCTTGTTTCCTCCTAACAAATAGTAGACCCTGTTTTTAAGCAGTTGCAGGGAACCATCTCAGGTGCCTCTTTTTCTTTTTGACTGATTTCTTTTTTCATCTTTATTAAATCACCTTTAGAAACGGGGGAGTCTTCTAAAAGTTTCAAAATTACCTCGCCTTTGTGCATATCACACATTCTATTTAGTAAGGTCTTAGCTTCGTTGTACGTCATGTCGGTTTGATTAACCGTAGTCGTGTAGATGTACCGGCGTCCATCTTGCTTAGCATTTAACCAGCCTTTTTGAACGAGACGTCTAATTAAAGTTTTGATAGTAGAATCTGTCCAATCTTTTTTAGCCTGAAGCTCGTTTAAAATTTGTTTTGTATTTGTTTCACCTAATGTCCAGACAATGCGCATTACTTCCCATTCACTGTCTGAAATTGAAGATAAATTCTTTTCACTCATTTATATATTCCTTTCGTTTACAAATGTAATCATATAACTTTTAGTTTACATTTGTCAACAATAAAGATCGATGTACTTAATAAAAATATAATTAAATTATTGTTAAAATAATCATTTCATAGTAAAATCTAGACAAATAATTTAAGAAGGTGAGTAGATGGACGATAAAAGATGGATTGAACTAGCTAAAAGACGTAAGCAAGATAAGTATTTCGGTATTATCAGCTTGTTGATTGCTTTGATGATGGTTTTCTTTACATTGAAAAATATTGGTTGGCTACTTACTTTCATTGTCGTAGCAGTTATTCTCTACTACTGGATTGATGTGGAACAGATGCTTGAAGACAGTAAGGCAATTAATAGGACGCAGAAGATTATTTTTATTATCCTTGGAATAGTTTATGAACTGACTAGCATTATTTTTGCTTTCATTAATTTAGATTATTTATTATTAGCTTTTGGCATTGTAAGTGCAGGATATTTAGGCTTTAAGATAAATACGGTATTTCGTAAAGATTTGAAGAATAAAAAACTGAAATTTGGGGAGAGTATAGTCGCAATTTGTCTCGGACTCGGAGCTGCAATCTTGCTTATATTACTTACTCCTAAAGACATTCTTTGGCTATTTCTTTTGATTTTTGCTTTAGCTTATAATCTGATTCACCTAATTGTTAGAATTAAGGTTGAACATGACGGAACTAACCGAGAACTGTAGGAAAAAGAAAGGGATGAGTAGATGCGCCCAGACTTGATTCTTAAAAATAGAAAGTTGAATCATATTATCGGCGTAATAGGAATCAGTCTGAGTATTGTAGTGATATTTTTAGCCTTAAAAAATGTAAGCTGGGTATATCGACTAGTGGCAGTATGTGCAATCATTTATTACCTTATTGACATAGAACAAAAATTAGAAGAAGACCATGCAATTACAAAAACAGGTCGAAATATTATAGTTGTAAGTGGTAGTTTTTATATAGGCTTTAGCATAATTTGTGCCTTTATAAATATTGATCTTTTATTAAGGCTGGCTGGAATCACAGGTTCAGGCTATTTAGGATTTAAGACCTATCAGATGATTAGAGAAGGAATTCTGAATAAGAAATTGAAGTTAGCTGATAGTTTAGTAGCAACTTTTTTAGGTGTTTTTCCAGCTATTTTACTAATTATTTATGCATCTATTGCTTTTTTGATAATTTTATTAGCATTAACTTTGCTGTATAACTTAATCCACTTGATAGTTAGAATTAAAGTTGAACGTGGTTCAACGAATCGACAATTCTAAAATAAAAAAGGTAGAGTATTCGATTTTCAGGTCGAGTACTCTACCTTTTTTATGAAAAATAGTATACGTAAAAATTTTTTAATTAAATCAAAATTCCATTACAATGATCAACTTCATGTTGAATTACCTCGGCAGTAAAATCAGAGAAACTTTGCTGCCGAGTTTCTAAATTCTCATTTTGATATTTAACTGTGATGTTCTTGTATCTTTCAGTTGGACGTTCTCCAGTTAAAGAAAGACAACCCTCATAAGCTAGATATTTGTCATCTTGGGCCACAATAATTGGGTTAAGCATCACAATTGGGAGTGGTCCAATAAATAAAGCAATAATTCGTTTTTGAACACCAATCATATTTGCGGCGAGGCCAGCTGCTCTATACTTATTAGCCAGTAAAGTGTCCTTTAAATCAGTGGCTGCTCCTAAATCTTGTTTAGTTGCTGGTAGAGACTTAAATTTTAAAGAAAGTTCATCATGAATAATAAGTTTGACCGCCATAAAAATAATTCTCCATTGTTATTTTTATCCTAATTATCGCATATTACTCGCGTAAAATTTAAGTTTAATTATTTTTTCTTTCTTTAATTACAAGACGAATTGAATTTATTACCCGGGCAATAATGATCACTATCCCTACAAATAATGAAAGATAGCCTAATGGAATTAAGAAGAAGTTTTCGTGTAAAAAACCATTACTATCAATATAAGAAACAGAGGCACCGCTGATTAAGAAGAAAATAATTTCTAAAATAATGAATGCACTCCCGATGATAGTAGTGACCATATTAAATTTTGCTGCCCGTGTTCTTTTACCATCATTAATCAAAGTTTGCTCAATTTTATTCATCTTTTTATCTCCTAAAATTAATTCATCAAGGGAAACACCAAATGTTTTTGCAATTAAAATAATCATTTCGAAATCAGGAGGATTACGATTTTTTTCCCAGTTAAAAATAGCTTGCCTAGTTACATTCAATTTTTTGGCCATCTCTTCCTGAGTCAAGTTACTTTCTTTTCGAAGGCGTTTTATTTGTTCGTTAAAGTCCATTTTGCCCACCTCATAATTTAATTTAATGAAAATTGAGTCAAAAAAAACAAGCTAGCAATGCTTGCATCTTAAGAGATAGCGTTACTAGCTTGAAAAAAGATTCTTAATTAGCCCATATTAGTAATTAAGAAGAAGATAACAAAGATTACAAATAAAATGTACATCATTGGAGATACTTCTTTATAGCGCTTAGAAGCAATCATAGTAATTGGATAAGCGATCATTCCTAAGGCTAAACCATCAGAGATGGAGTAAGTTAAAGGCATACCAACTACTACTAGGAAGGATGGGAAGGCAATTTCAAAGTTATCCCAATGGATGTATTTAAGATTACCTGCCATCAAAACTCCGACTATGATTAAGGCTGGAGCCGTTACAGTTGTTGGAATTACTGCTAAAAGTGGACTGAAGATCATTGAAATTAAGAATAGAATACCAACGAAAATAGCAGTTAAACCAGTTCTACCGCCCATTGCGATACCGGCACTTGATTCAACAGAAGTACCAAGTGGAGCAGTACCTAACACAGACCCTTCAACCATAGCTAGTGAGTCTGACAAGAAAGCTTTTCCAATCCGTGGAATCTTACCGTTTTTGTCAACCATTCCAGCCTGTTGTGTCATACCAATTAAGGTACCAGCAGTATCAAAAAATGTAACAAGTAAGAATGTTAAAACAACCATAAATAGCTGTGGCGTATTGATATCTTTTAAGTGAAATACTGCTTGACCAAAGGTTGGAGCAATACTTGGAGCACCTGAAACAATACCATGTGGCATTGGAATTTGACCAATAATCATTCCGAAAATAGCAGTTACAATCATTCCGATGAAAATTGAGCCCGGTACTTTAGCTGCCATTAAGATAACAGTTAAGATTAAACCAAATAATGTGATCCAAACTGCTGGATTGTTAAATGAACCAAGACCAACAAGAGATGATTTATTGTCGACAATCAATTTACCATTTTGCAATCCAATAAAAGCAATGAACAAGCCAATACCAGCAGAAATTGCATATTTTAAATCTTGAGGAATTGCATCAACAACTTTTTCACGAAGTTTTAAAACGGTAATCAAAATGAATAAAATTGAAGCTACTAACACACTAGCTAGGGCAGTTTGCCAATTGATATGCATTCCGATAACAACGTTATATGAGAAAAAGGCTGCACTACCAAGTGTTGGTGCTAAGGCAATAGGATAATTCGCAATAAATCCCATCAAGAAACAACCAATTGCGGTTGCAATAGCAGTAACAGTAAAGGCAGCTCCTTTATTAATGCCAGCTGCACTTAAAATATTCGGGTTAACAAAAAGGATGTATGACAATGAAACAAACGTGGTTAAGGCTGCAATTAATTCACGTTTGACATTAGTATGAGCATCCTCTAAATGAAAGATCTTGTCTAAAAATTGCATCATTTCTCCAACATAAAATAAAAATGAAAAAAGGACACAGTTTACCCAAGAGCCACGGGTAAAAGATGTCCTTTAAAGCAATTTATGACGTCTGATACCTATAGTCCTGAATTTATGGCTCAGGGTAGATACTGTCGACCTTATTTCGACGATATATAGATAACTTGATTGTTAAGTATTCTAGCAGAAACATATCGTATACGCAAATGGAGATAGATGATTTCAAAATAAAAAGAGCATACAGCTCTTTTTACTCTAATACTTATTTATCAGTATTCATCAAAAGGAATTTGGTAAAGCTACCTTTTTCAGCTTTCTTTGCTTTTACTTGCTTTAGTAATTCTTCTTTACTAATATTTTTAAAATCTAAAAATGCTTCTAACACTGTGTAAACATCAGCTAATTCTTCAAGGAGATTTTGATCATCAGGCGCAGCTTTAACTTCATTAGCTTCTTCGACGATTTTATTTTTTAAGGCATCTTCTCGTTCTTCAGGTTTAAGTTGACGATAAGATGCGTAGGTAGCGAATTCAGGAATTTTGTCTCTAACTAGTTTTTTCATTTTGTAATCTCTATTTTACATTTAGAACAACGAAGTAAATGACGAAGACAAAGAATAAGATCCACATCATTGGCGTAATTTCTTTGAATCTCTTAGCAGCAAGCATTGATACTGGGTAAATAATTAAGCCCCAGCCAAGACCGTCTGAAATTGAGTAGGTAAGAGGCATACCGAGTGCGATTAAGAAACAAGGAATTGCAATTTCAAGATCAGTCCAGTGTACATGTGCTAAGTTTTCAGCCATTAATACCCCAACGATGATTAAAGCAGGGGCAGTTACTTGAGTGGTAAAGACACTTAAGATTGGGCTGAAGATGGTTGAGATTAAGAAGAAAATACCAACCCAGACAGCAGTTAAACCGGTTCTACCACCAACTGCAATACCAGCACTTGATTCAACAAAGGCACCAACTGGTGAAGTACCAAGAACAGAACCAACTAACATACCAGATGAGTCAGCTGCTAAAGCTTCACCGGCACGTGGCATTTTGTTGTCTTTCATAAGACCTGCTTGTTGAACAAGTCCGATTAAAGTACCAGTAGTGTCAAAGAAAGTAACCAGTAAGAAAGTGAAGACAACGATCCACATTTGTACAGTATTAATGTCGCTAATATGGAAAACAGCTTGACCAAAAATTGGTGAAAGACTTGGAACGCCTGAAATAAAGGCCTTAGGCATTGGAATTTGACCAATTATAATCCCAAAGACAGCAGCCACGATCATTCCGATAAAGATGGCCCCAGGAACTCTGGCGATCATTAAGAAAATAGTTACAACTAAACCAAAAATTGTGATCCAAACAAGTGGATTGTTCAAAGCACCAACAGTAACTAAGGTAGAATCACTCTTGCTAATTAATTTACCACCTTGTAGACCGATAAAGGCAATAAATAAACCGATACCAGCAGAAATAGCATATTTGATATCACTAGGAATAGCATCAATAATCATCTCACGTACTTTAAATATAGTCAGTAAGATAAAAAGAATTGAAGCAACGAAAACGGCAGCTAAAGCAGTCTGCCATTTTACATGCATCCCTAAGCAGACCGTATAAGTAAAGAATGCATTCAGTCCTAAAGTTGGTGCAGAAGCAATAGGATAATTGGCAATTACTCCCATTACAATACAAGTAAAAGCGGCAGATAAGGCGGTGGCTGTAAATAGCGCTCCCTTGTTCATGCCACTTGCTCCTAAAACAGCTGGGTTAACAAAAAGGATATAAGACATACTTACAAAAGTAGTTAATCCAGCTAAAAACTCAGTTTTAAATGAAGTATGGTTTTCATTTAAATGGAAAAATTTACCAATTGAATTCATGTAGCCCTCCAAGAATGGTAATGTTCGGATTTTAAAGGAAAATTTAATTTTAAATGATTAATTTATGTGTTTAATCATTTAAAAGCGAATCTTCAACTAAAATTATATCTAAATTATTAACTATTTCAAGAATAAAAACTATAATTATTCGATTAAATCAAAAAAATATAGAATAATAGGTACAAAAATAAGAAAATTGTTTTAAAAGGCGAACAATATTTCCAAGGAAATAGAATATTTTATAATTTAGAAGTTGACCTTAACCTTACGTTAATTGATATCTTAAATCTGGGAGGTGAAAGTAATGTCAGAGAGATACACCATCGGAGAAGCAGCCAAGAAATTACAAGTGAGTACACGGACTTTAAGGTTTTATGAGGAAAAAGATCTAGTGAGGCCAGCTTATACTGAAGAAAATGGATATCGTTTTTATGAAAAAGATCAGATAAGACAACTTGAATTAATTCTTTTTCTAAAAAAATTGGGATTTTCATTGAAACAAATAAAAATGCTCATTCAAGATGAGCATGGGAATCAGTCACTGGAGTTATTGCTTAAAGAACAATACCAGGAGAATCAGCGGAAAATTGAGGAGATAAGTAAGAAACAAGCACAAATAAAACATTTGCAAAAAATAAAGTTGTCGCGTGCTGTATTAACCAATCACTCTGGCATTACAGATATTATGAGAAAAGAAAATAGACTTTCAGCTTTAAGAGATAAGATGTTAGTTTTTGGAGGACTTTTGTCAATAATTGAAATATTAGGGATCGGCATAGCATTTTATTTATATCATCTAAACCAAATAACTAGCTTTGTAATTGAAGTTTTTGGACTAGTAGTTATTATTTTTATGATGGCATTGGGATTGTCGCGATATTACTATGACAATGTTGAATATGTTTGTCCTAATTGCGGAGATGTATTTATTCCATCATTTTTGGCATTTAATTTAGCTCCGCATACGCCTAAGTTTAGAAAATTGACTTGTCCAAAATGCGGTAAAAGATCTTATTGTTTAGAAATTAGTAGAGAGTAAAACAATATTTAAAATTGACAGAAAATTTTTTGATTAACCAAGAAAAAGCCCGCGCATCAGCACGAGCTTTTCTCTTGAGTTTCAATCTATTTAAAATTCAATACCCATAAGAAGATGATAAATACTACAAACAGTACCCACATCATTGGGCTAACTTCTTTACCACGCTTTGCAGAAACCATACAAATTGGGTAAGTAATCATTCCTAATGCCAAACCGTCCGAAATTGAGTAAGTAAGAGGCATACCAAGTAAGATTAAAAATGCAGGTACGGCAATTTCTAACTTGTTCCAGTGAATATGTGCGGTATTTTGTGCCATTAAAACTCCGACGATTATTAACGCAGGAGCAGTTACTTGTGTAGTAAAGACACCAAGTAGTGGACTAAAAATCATTGAGATCAAGAAGAAAATGGCTACAAAGACAGCGGTTAAACCAGAACGACCACCAACAGCAATACCAGCACTTGATTCGACAAAGGCACCAACTGGTGAAGTACCGAAGATTGAACCAAACATCATGGCAGTTGAGTCAGCAGCTAATGCTTTACCGACACGTGGCATTTTATTATTTTTCATAAAGCCAGCTTGTTGAGCAAGACCGATTAAAGTACCGGCAGTATCAAAGAATGTAACAAGTAAGAAAGTTAAAACAACAACCCACATCTGCAAAGAGTTAATATCTTTAACGTGGAAAATTGCCTGGCCAAAAGTTGGAGCTAAGCTTGGTGCTAAAGAGATAAACTTATGAGGAACGGCAATTTGACCGGTACAAATTCCAAAGATTGATGCGACAATCATTCCAATAAAAATAGCACCTGGGACGCCTAAGATCATCAAGATTACTGTAACAATTAAACCAAAAATAGTAATCCAAACGAGTGGATTATGAAGTGATCCTAAACCAACTAAAGTTGATTTATTAGCAACGATTAAGCCACCGTTTTGTAATCCAAGAAAGGCGATAAATAAACCAATACCGGAAGAAATGGCAAATTTTAAGTCTGAAGGAATTGAATCAATAATCTTTTCTCTTAGCTTAAATAAGGTAATTAAAATAAAGATAATTGATGCAACAAAAACACTAGCTAAGGCAGTTTCCCAGGATACTTTCATGCCAATACATACTGTGTAAGCAAAGAATGCGTTAATACCTAAAGCAGGTGCTTCACCGATCGGGTAGTTAGCCACAATTCCCATGATTGCTGTACCAAGAGCAGCTGCTAAAGCAGTAGCTGTAAAGACAGCTCCGGTATTCATTCCGCTAGCGCCAAGAACGCTAGGGTTAACGAAAAGAATATATGACATACTAATAAAAGTAGTTAACCCAGCAATAAATTCAGTTCTAACATTAGTTCCTAACTTTTCTAAATGAAAGTAGTTTTTTATAAAATTCATTTTGTCCTCCAGACATAATGTTCGTTTTTAAGCTTTAAATAAGCAACTTTTATAGTGTAGCATCCCCATAAATAAATGTAAACGCGAATTTTAGCGATAAAAGGTTGTAAAAACTTTCTGAAAGTAAATCTTATAAGAGATAGTGAATTATTTCATAAGAGCTTTTGCTTAATCCACTAATAAAATAGTTTTAAAATTAAGGTGTAAGAAAACGTTTGTTATAAAAATTAGAGGAATGTACGATGACAACTTACTATAAGGGCTTCCCACAAAGTACAAGAGAAGAAAAGTTACATATGGTTAACTTAGATGAACTGGAGCATGAAGCAAAATATGTAATGCCAGAGGCAGCCTATTATTATGTAGCTAGTGGTGCTGAAAATGAATGGACTTGGCGAAATAACACTCAAGCATTTAATCATTTTCAAATAGTTCCTCGAGCTTTGACTGGAATGCAAAACCCTGAACTTAATACTGAGTTTTTAGGGAAGAGCCCGGTTATGATTTGTCCAATTGCATGCCACGGTATTGCAAACGCTGAAGCAGAAATTGATACTGCAAAAGGTGCAAAAGCTGCTGGGGCCTTATTTGCGATGAGTACCTATGCAAATAAGAGTGTACAAGAAGTACAAAGTGCAGTAGGGGATTCTCCTAGATTTATGCAACTATATTTAAGCAAAAACTGGGACTTTAATAAGATGGTAATTGAAGAATCAGTTAAAGCTGGTTTTACGGGATTTTTCTTAACAGTAGATGCTTTAGTTAGTGGATATCGTGAAGCTAACTTACGAACTAACTTTACTTATCCGGTACCTTTGGCTTTCTTTAATGAATGGAACGGTGGAAAGGGTGAAGGACAAAGCGTTGCACAAATGTATGCTTCGTCGGCTCAAAATATTGGACCAGATGATATTCATAAAATAAAGAAAATTGCTGATGTTCCTGTAATTGTTAAAGGAGTTGAATGTGCTGAAGACGCTATGCTTGCTGTTGGGGCTGGAGCAGATGGGATCGTAGTTTCTAATCACGGCGGACGCGAAGTAGATGGCGCTCCTGCGACGATTGATGTTTTACCTGAAATTGCTAAGGCAGTAAGAAGCTCAAATCATCGTGTTCCAGTTATTCTTGATGGCGGCGTTCGTCGCGGCTCTCATGTCTTTAAAGCATTAGCATTAGGTGCAGACTTAGTCGGTATTGGGCGCCCATTCTTATATGGCTTAACACTTGGTGGTGCACAAGGTGTTCAATCAGTTATTGAGCAATTAAATAAGGAATTATTGATTGATATGCAATTAACCGTCTGTAAGACAATTGAAGATATTAAACATGCGAAGATTGATCATATTAATTACAGTGCTGACTGGGGCATTTCTTCAACTAGCAGAAGCGTGATGAAACCATATCCTGTTACTAAGGAAAATCAGTTAACAGGTGAAGCAGCTGATGCTGTAAGTGGTGCCTCAAGACATTGATTGTTAGGATTAAAAAATAAAAACTGCGATCCATATTGGACCGCAGTTTTGCTTTATTTAACTAAATTAGGTTTCCAGTCGTCTTCAAGTTTACCCATTTCTTTGAGCTTAGCCACAATTTGATTTAGGACTTCTTGCCGATCTTCTTCACTTGCCATGAAATCAAGTTTATCACCATCAATAGTCATTTTTGGTGAATAGTCATACTTCTCATACCAAGGTTTGTAATAACGAAGTAGACGCTTGTAGTAATCTTCTAGAGTCGGATCATAACTCAATTGTTCATAGTTACGACCGCGTTTTTGAATTCTCTTGAGCATTGTATCATATGAGACATCGATATGAACAAGGAGATCAGGATTCTTCTTAGGCATCCGATCTAATTCACTCATCATATTGTGCAAGAGCTCATAATAAGTGTCGACTTCTTCTGGAGTAGCACGCCCAATATCTGCATTCATTTGGAAGAAAAGAGCATCTTCGTAGATAGAACGGTCAAGTACATTATTATCATCAGTTAAGGCTGACTTAATACTTTGAAAACGAGTATTTAAGAAATAAACTTGCAGTAAAAAGGCATATTTTTTAGGGTTTTCATAGAATAATGGCAAAACAGGATTGTCATCTACACTTTCATAAAAGGGATTAGTACCCAAATATTTAGATAAGATACCTGTTAGACTGGATTTTCCGGCTCCAATGGGCCCGCTTAATACAATAACTGTCATCACGTTCCTTCTATTCGTTAACTAGTTCAAATTACCTATATCAGTAAGTTTCTGATCGATTGTGCTGATAACTTTCTTTCGCGCATCTTCATTGGCAACAAAGTCGTATTTATCACCATCAATCATCATCTTAGGGGATGCATTATATTTTTCGTACCAAGGCTCGTAATATGATAAAAGGCGAGCATAGTAATCTTTTAAACTTGGATCGGTTGACAATTGTTCAAACTTACGACCACGTTTTTGAATTCGATGAAGCATAGTATCAAGAGAAACATGAATGTAAATTAAAAGATCTGGTTTTTTACTTGGATTACCAGGTGCTTGCTCCATCATATTCTCAAGTAAACTATCATAAATCTTGAATTCCGTAGGATCAGCAATACCACTGTCAACATTCATTTTGAAAAATAGGGCATCTTCATAAATGGAACGATCGGACACGCTGTTATGATCGCGAATAGCTTGGTTAATTTGAGCCAAACGATGGTTTAAAAGATAAGTGTTTAAAAGAAAAGTATAGTGAGCCATATCTTTATAATAAAGTGGCAAAATTGGATTGTTATCTACACCCTCATAAAAGGCTTGAGTACCTAAATGTTCGGCAAGAAGACTGGTTAAACTGGATTTTCCGGCTCCAATGGGCCCGCTCAATACAATAACTGTCATCACGTTCTTTCTACAATATATAGTTTGCTTTAATAGTGTAATTCAATATCTGGTAGGTAGGCAAGCTATTTTTAAAAAAAGAGTTAGGTGAAAAAGTCAAGAGTAGATCTGAAAAAATATAGATTAAGGAGAAAAGAATTCTACTAATTTCATTCAATCAAATAAAAAACGAACTAATCTAAAAAGATTAATTCGCTTAAGTAAACGGTCTGATTAATGAGGATTAATTTCTATATTTTGGATCAAGTTTTGCGGCAGCAACTTTATCACAAATAACTGTTACATCTGGGTGATCTTGTAAGATAGATGCTGGCACTTCTTCAGTAACAGGGCCTTCAACTAAGGCTTTAACTGCATCTTGTTTTGATTCGCCAAATGCAAGTAAAACAATCTTCTTACTTTGCATAATGGATTTAATTCCCATACAAATGGCTTGACGAGGAACTTCATCTTCGTTATCAAAGAAACGTGAATTAGCTTTAATAGTGCTCTCAGTTAATTGAACTTTATGAGTTAAGCTGCCAAATGGAGTGCCTGGTTCGTTAAAAGCGATATGGCCATTTCTACCGATACCGAGGATTTGGATATCAATAGGATTAGCAGCAATAATGTCGTTATAACGATCAACTTCTTCATCGATATCCTTGGCCATTCCATTTGGAATATAAGAATGCTTAAATGGCTTCTTATCAAATAAGTGCTTTTGCATGAAATAGTGATAACTTTGATCATTATCTGGATTTAAGCCATAGTATTCATCTAGGTTGATACTAGTCATATCAGAGAAGTCTAGGTTACTGTCACACATATCGTCATACATTGGGATTGGGGAAGAACCAGTTGCTAAGCCTAAAACTTTATCGCCATCTTCCATCCCCTTTTTAATAATTTCAAATGCCTTAGTGCCGCCTTCAATATTATCTTTAGTTACGATGATTTTCATAATATATACCTCCTCATTTATTGGTCTAGTCCATTATAAAATATAAAATTGGTCTAGTCAACTTAAACCGCTAACATTTTTAATTTTATTTTTTTCTGCGGTAAAATTTAGGTGAGGTGAGAAGAGATGGAGAAGAGTTTTCAGGAAAGTAATTTATCAGGTTTAGGTATGGGAACTTGGGGAATCGGCGAAGACGCTTCAAAGAAAAAAGATGAACTTGCTGCCCTTCGTTATGGCTTAGATCATGGAATTAAAGTAATCGATACTGCGGAAATGTATGGTGAAGGAAAAAGTGAAAAGCTAATTGGCGAGGCAATTAGAGGGTATGACCGAAGTAAAATCTTTTTAATTTCGAAATTTTATCCATATCATGCTTCTCCAGAATTAGAGCGGCAAAGCTTAGAAAAAAGCTTAAAAAAATTAGGAACTGATTATTTAGATTTATATTTACTCCACTGGCGGGGAGACAAGCGTTTATCTGAAACGGTTCGGGGACTTAAAGAATTACAAAAAGAAGGACTAATTCGTCATTGGGGTGTGTCAAATTTTGACGTGACTGATTTAGAAGAACTATTTAGCGTTCCTGGCGGAAAAGACTGCTTTGCTAATGAAGACCTATATAATCTATCTGAGCGAGGGGTAGAATACGACGTTTTACCTTGGCAGGAAAAACACGGCGTCGGCTTTATTGGATATTCTCCATTTAATTCAGGTAAGGGTGATTCAATCAGAATTACTAATAATCTTAAGATTGTTGCTCGCGCTCACCATGTAACGCCGCATCAAGTGATGCTTGCTTGGACTTGGAGAAATGGAAATATTTTATCTATTCCAAAAGCAGGCAGTATTGAGCATATGAAAGAGAATATTGCTGCTAAAGATATTAAGTTATCTCCGGATGAAATAAAATTAATTGATAATGACTTTCCGCAACCGACTGAAAAAATGCCGCTTGCGATGATATAAGGGTGAAATGAAAGAAAATTATTTAAAAGTAACTGAAAAAGCTCTACCTGCGTAAAGGTAGAGCTTTTTACGTATTACAAATGAGTTAGAACTGTTTTATCTATATGCAGTATAAGCAAAGTAAGCTGCTTGAATAAGAGCTAAAACGGCAATTCCTAAGCGAATAACTTTAACGGGAATATGACGCGCATGATGCGAGGACCGGAATAACTCCCAATTAAGGCACCAATAGCCAATGGAATGGCGGAATCCCAATAAATTTTTGCAGTAAACATATAGATGATTAGGGCAACTAAGTTTGAAAGAGACCCAATTATATTTTTCATAGCATTAACTGTTAAAAAATCGTCATCACTAATGGCGTTCAATATAACGATCATTAAAACGCCACTTGCTGCTCCAAAATATCCTGCATAGATACCAGTAATCACTAGGCAAAGTAAAGATATAATTTGAAGAAGCCGGTTATTACCATCTTTTTCCAGATGAATTTCCCCACTGAATAAAATCATTAGACCAGAAAAAGCGATACAAAATGGAACAATTTTTTCGAATATTTTCCCGGGAAATTGTATTAAAAGCATACATCCTAAAGCTGATCCAACAATTGTAAAGATTGAATAGAAACTTACTTCTTTCCAATGCCCTTTTAATTCTTTTAGGGATGATGCAGTTGAACCAACTCCAGTCCAAATTAAGGCAGCATCATTGGTTGTATTGGCATATACGGGTGGAATTCCAACTGATAAAAGTATTGGGTAAGTTGCTAGCGATTGTTGATAGGAGGCCTCCTAAAATTAAATAAACAAATAAGAAAAAAGGACTCATAAATTCACCTCTCCTTGTAGATGTAAACATTACAATGGCAGGTATTATAAGCTCCTTACGTTTAGTCAGCAAGCTTCTTATTTAAAACTTCAGCAACATTTCCGTCTGTAGCTGATAATAAATTTTTTGCTTGGCTAAGACTTTGATTGTTTTTAAGCATGATAATAGCTAGGCCAACATCGTTATTGGTTTCTTTCAATGTATCTAGAGCTTTTTCAATAGATACGTTGGTAGTTGCTTGAATAATTCGACAGGCACGGTCAATTAATTTGGAATTTGTTGGTTTAACATCAATCATAATGTTTTCATAGACTTTTCCTTGTTTAATCATTACCCCAGTAGAAATTATATTTAAAATCATCTTTTGAGCAGTTCCAGCTTTCATTCTGGTCGAACCAGTTATTACTTCAGGACCAACAACAGCTTCAATTGCTATATCAGCAGAACGTCCTATTTCTGAATCTTTTACACAGGCAATAGAAATAGTTAAAGCTCCAACTTCATTAGCATAAGAAAGCCCGCCAATGACATAGGGTGTACGTCCACTAGCTGCAAGACCTAAAACTATGTCTTTTTTATTTAACTTTAGAGCATTTAAATCTTTTTTAGCTAATTTTTGTGAATCTTCAGCTCCTTCGACTGCTACATACATAGCTCGCTTGCCGCCAGCAATAAGCCCAATAGCTCGGTCTGGAGTAATTCCGTAAGTAGGAACTAGTTCAGCAGCGTCTAAAACACCAAGACGTCCACTTGTTCCAGCCCCGATATAGATTAAACGTCCACCTTCATGGTAGCGAATAGCTGCTTCATCTATTGCCTGGGCAATTTTTTGATCTTGGTTCTCTACAGCTAAGGCAACTTTTTGATCTTCTTGATTAATGGTTTTTACCATATCCAGAGTTGACATTGAATCAATATGCATAGTTGCTGGATTACGTTGCTCTGTAGTTAAATTCTTGATTTCCATAGTAAATACTTCTTTCTACTGTGTAAGTATTTTTCCAATATTTTGAATCATGTTTAAAATACCTTCGTAGTCTTCTTGATTTTGATAGTTTGTTAAAACACAACAATCAATTACTTCATTTTGTGATTTAAATCTAGCAATATCATGTTGTTCATGTAAAAGTTCACCAGTTTTATTAAATGTTTCAAACTTTGGATTACTATAAGCGACTAATTTATTTCTTACGGTTTGATGTTTTAATGAATTTAGAATTATTTGATTAACTTCGTTATTATCATTTAGCAGCCTTTGAAAAACATTCATTATGGAGTTTGCAGTGCATGTATTTTCTTTAGTGCTTTTCTCCATTAGAAATCTATTCAATGAGATATTTTGAAAATTTTGTTGGAGGAAGGAATTAATAGTATCTAAGTGGTAATAACTTAGCAGAGCATTAGTAGCACTATTGTCAGATAAGGATAACATTAGATCTATTGGTTTGTTTATATTGGGGGTTCAGGTACTATTTTAGGTCTATGTGTTTTATTAGCATTTTTATCTAAGTCTTCATTTGGGAAGACATTAGGCAAAGCTGTTATTATCCCAAGTATCTTCAACATTAATGAACCTATTATTTTTGGATTACCAATTGTTTTAAATCCATACTTTGCAATTCCATTTATTGTAACTCCTATGGTAAACGGTGCATTAACCTACTTTGCTATGGTTCTACATTTAGTATCTCGCCCTATTGCTTTGGTACCATGGACATTACCAGGCCCAATTGGTGCATATATGGCCACTGGATTTGACTGGCGTGCTGCTATTTTATCCATTATTAACATAATTATTTCTGTTATTATTTACTATCCTTTCTTTAAAGTTTGGGATAAAAAACAATTAGAAAAAGAAATGCGGGATAAGGAAAATAACACAGTAACAACAGAAACAAATAAAAACAGTAATGTTGAAACTTTCAACTTAAATGAAACTGGTAGAATATTAGTTGAGCATATATCTGTTAGAGAGTACGTAAAGAAAAGTATGAATTCATGTTTTGGTACTCTAATTAAGTTTAGAAAACTAGCAAAAATGAATGTGTGATTTTAGCTTAAGTAAAGGCCACTATAGCATATGTGTTATAGTGGGCTTTTTTGGAGAAATATAAATAAAATGAAAAATATTAATGAAATATCGATGTTAATGAGATCAGCGATCGAGAATCACGCAACTCCCGGCATTAGTTATACATTAGAAGATATAAAAAATAAGAGAACTGAAACATGCTTTTTGGGATATAGAACTTATAATAAAGAAGTACCTTTAAAAGATGGAGATCTTTATGATTTAGCTTCTTTAACTAAAGTTGTTGGGGTAACAAGTCGCATTCTTCAATTATTGGGGACAAAAAATATACGTTTAAATGACAAGGTAGAGAAATATCTTCCAAAATTTGATTATCATGACATTACTATAAAAAACTTGTTACTTCATAATTCCGGCTTACCAGCTGACATAGATAATGTATTTATGTACAAAAATAAAGCTGATGTAATAGACGCAATCTTTAATCAAAAATTAGTCTATCCAGTTGGTACGGATATGATATATTCAGATCTAAATTTTATCTTATTAGGATTAGTTATTGAAAAAATTGATCATAAAACTTTAGATGAGAGTTTAAAAATTCATGTTTTTGAACCATTAGACATGGAAAATACTGGATATTGCATCGATAAAAGCAAAAGTCATTTTGTACCTACAGAAAAAACACGAAGTAGAGGATTGGTCCAAGGGGTCGTGCATGATGAAACAGCATATATGCTAGAGGGAATTTTAGGAAACGCAGGATTATTATCGACAATTAGTGATCTCAAAAAATTTTGTTTAATGTATTTACAAAAAGGAAAATATAAAAATAGAACGATAATTCCATCGCAGATGATTGATGATTTATTTAAGTATGATTTCATGGGGAGAACTTTAGGATGGAAAAGATGGAAGATAAACAAGAGAATGCTTTGGCATACTGGTTTTACAGGAACATCTATTGCGCTTGATTTAGATAATTTTAGTTTCTTTATTTGCTTAACTAATCGTATAAATCCTACTAGAAAAAATAGAAAATGGATTGATATAAGAAAACTAGCAATAAGTTTATTTTTTAATAGTTTAGAAGAAATACCAGAGAATAGAAAATGATCTCAAAAAATTATTATTTGCAACCAAAAAGAGAGGTAAATAACTACCTCTCTTTTTTCAATCTATTAATCTGTATCAACCTTAATCTTCCCGTCAATGATTTTTTGCTTAGCTTTTTGAACTTTAATCCAGGTATGATAGGATAAATTCCCTTGAGCTAAAGAAATACCTTTGTTTTTAAGACCATACTTCAGAGTTTTACCACCTGGGAATTTTCCACTAGCAGTTTGGGTAGCGATATCTTCAACAGCAAGATCGGCACTTTTGATAACTGAAGTAAGAGTGAAATTAGATGGTTGTCCACCTTTTGCCAGGTAGTCGCCTAATTTTGATTGATCTTCATCAGATCCTATAACCCATACTTTTTGCCTTACAGGTCGAGCTTGATTGATTTCCTGCGCTGCTTTGAATACACCTTGTCCACTTTTACCTGCTGCTTGAAAAATGACGTCAGCTTTTTTATTGTACATTTCCTGGGCAATATCGTGTGCTTTATTAGCATCTGAAAAGTTTCCAACTGTCTGGCTCACTACTTTAATATGTTTATGAAGTTTATGATTTGTTGTTCTTACGCCTTGAATAAAACCTGCTTTGAATGAGGCCATTTCTTTACTATTTTGACCTAAGACTAAACCAACTGTTTGACTTTTAGTCGTGTAAGCAGCTGCTACACCAGCTAAATATGCTCCTTCTTGATTCTTAAAGGAGATACCGGTTAAATTTTTTAGTTTTGGAGTATAGGCATCAATAACGACAAAATTCTTTTTTGGATTATTTTTAGCTGCTTTAATAATATTTGGCTTAAGAGTATAGCCAACACCAATAATAGTTGAGAAATTTTTATCTAACGTTTCATTGATAGTGGTTTGATAATATTTCGGATCTTTAGGTACAAAATAGTTATAGCCTTTGTTTCCTTCTGGAAGATCATTTTTAGTACCATAATCTTTTAAACCATTCCAGGCAGATTGATTTAAAGAATTATCTTTAATGCCGTTAATGTCGGATATAAGAGCGATATGATTGTCTCCCTTTTTATTTGTTGGTTCCTCATGATTAGGTTTGCTACAAGCACTTGCTATTAAAAAGATAGCACTTGTGATCAATAATAGATTAAATTTTTTATTTAGCTTCATTTGAAAACCTCGATTAAAAATCTATTCTAATTTTAAACGAGAAAAAGACCATCCTACAAGTCAAAGTAGGGTGGTCTTTTAAAAATATTAAATTTATTTTTCAGCCTTTTTAGCTTCAGCTTCGTATTCACGAACAATATTGAAGTTAGAATCTTTAGAATCTACATAGCCATAGTGTTGGTAAATATTTTCAAGGATCTTCTTACCCTTCTTAGTCTTAGCAATATCTTTAAAGGCAGTAGCAAGTTTCTTTCTAAATGACTTAGACATGCCGCTTCTAACAGCAACAGTATCGTTTGGAATGTATTTAGTAAAGTAAATTGGAACAACATCTTTCATTACAGCAGGTGCATCTTTAGCAGCCAGAGGACGAGCGTCAGAGAAGACAAAGGCAGCATCGGCATCACCGTTGTAAACTGATAAAACAGCTTGATCGTGACCCTTAACTTGAACTAATTTACAATCTTTTGGTACATTTAAACCTTTCTTGTGAAGTTCCGCAATTGGAAGAACGTAACCAGAAGTAGAGGTTGGATCTTGAACGGCAATTGTCTTACCTTTTAGATCTTTCCAAGATTTGATCTTAGAGCCCTTTTTGACTACGATCATTGAACGGTAGCTATCCATTAATTTGTGGTTTTGCTTACCGCTTGGTTCGTCATAGCCATAACGTTGTGCTTGTAGTAAAACATCCGCTACACCACGTTTGTGAGCTAAGACATAAGCATCAGGTGGTAGGAAACCAACATCAACTTTCTTTGATGCCATTGCTTCAATTAAAGCAGAGTTATCAGTTGAAACAGTCACATGAACAGGCATATGTAATTGCTTTTCAAGCAAGCCTTGTAATGGCTTAGCTTTAGCTTCAAGTTTAGAAGCTTGGACACTAGGAACAAACTGAACGTTTAATTCTTTAGGAGTATAGCCATCATTTGCTTTAGAAGCAGACTTATTGTTTGAACATGCAGCAGTTGATGCGGCAAGTAAAATCATAGCAGCGCCGATTAAAAATTTCTTTATATTCATTTTTTCCTCCAGAACTATTTAATGAAGTTGACGATATAAAGATAGCAAACTATGGGTGTTAATTCAATAGAAAACATGTATATTTTTACAATAAATCAAAAATATTGTTCGTGTTTTGTTAAAGAAAACTAGTGGAATCAATGATTTTGCATACTGAAAGCACGAATTTAAAAACAATAAAAAATCCAGATGACTAACATCTGGATAAAAAGGTTATTTAATTCTAAGATTTAACATCAAACCGATAAAGAGACCTACTGCTTCAGTTACAAATAAAACTTGGGTATTTTGGACTACTTTAGGGAAAGATTTTGGCTTAGTTTGTATTTTCCAAAGAAAGCACATGTTTTTGTAGATTGTTGGAATACAAATCAAAATTAAAGCGACACTCCAAGGAAGGACTCCAACCCAAATTGCCCAACCTGTTAAAAAGAATCCTAAAAAGTAGTTAAATACGAATAAATAAAGACCGCCCTTAATTCCAATATAAGAAACTAAAGTGTGTCTTCCATTTGCGATATCTGCATCATGATCACACAAATTATTTCCAAGCATTAAAGTGAAGTTACAAATTTCAGGAATGCCGGCAGCAAGGATAATTGGCCAAACAAAATTCCAGTTAAATGGTACATGGGGATAAACGTTAATATAGACCATGATTAGAAAAATTCCAAATCCCATTGCAAAACAAGCAGCTATTTCTCCAAAAGGCCCGGCAGAAATTGTATGTGATCCAGTTGAATAGGAAAGAGCAATTGCGTAACAAATAATTCCTAGAATCCAAATATATAAATTAGTTTGAAAACCAATCATAAAAGCACAGGTGGCTGAAATAATAAATAAAATCCAAATAAGAACTAAAACATTTTTGGGATTAAGATGATACTTCCCAATTGGATTCTTTTTATGATCGCCAGTTTTAGCAGCTTTTTCACGCTTATAATCCCAATAACCATCATTTACATTCATAAAAATCTGTAGAACAATTGTAGCGATACACATTTCAATTGTTGGAAAAATTCTAAACAACTGAAAATTATATTCTGTGTACATGATTCCTAATAGGACAGGAATTATGGAGTTAAATAGGGTACGTGGTTCAACTAATTCATAGTAGCCTTGCTTTGCTTCAGCAGACATAATAAACTTCTTTCTATTTTTAAATTAGTCCTTGATCCATTAAATAAAGTTGATGAAAATGCTCATTGTGTTCAAATAATTCGTAAGGATTGCCCTGCATGGTCACTTTTCCATCTTTAAAGAAGAGAACTTCGTTCATATATTTTACACCTTGTAAGTGGTGAGTTACCCAAACTACTGTCTTCTTCTTTAAAACATCAAATACTAAATCTAATAATTTTTGTTCTGTTAGCGGATCTAGACCCACTGTTGGCTCATCTAAGAGGACAATTGGGGTATCTTGTAAAAGTACACGTGCTAATGCTAAACGTTCCTTTTGACCACCAGAAAAACGTGCGCCAGCTTCTGCGACTTCTGTATCCATTTTTTTAGGAAGGGAATTAATGAAATCAGCTAGCTGTACTTTTTCTAAAATTTCCATCATTTGATCAGCATTGGCATCTGGATTAGCCATTTTAAGATTTTCATAGATAGTAGTATTGAATAAAAATGGCTCCTGGTTCAGCACAGAGAATAATTTTGAACGCTCTTTTTGTAAGGACAAAACATTAATCTTATCCAAGGTGACAGTACCTGTATTTGGCTTTAAATCTCCAAGAATTAATTGTAGGATAGTACTTTTTCCAGCCCCAGATGGTCCAATTAAAGCAGCTTTTTGACCTCTTTTTAATGTGAGAGAGAAATTTTGAATAATTGGATAATCTTCTCCTGGATAAGTGAATGAAATATCAGTAGCTTTTAAAGTTCCTACAAAAACTGGATCAAGATATTCTTGATGAGGTAAATGGTTTTCAGGTACTGTTAATTCATTTAAATGCTTTACTGAATCGCTATATGTGTGCCATTCCTCAATACCTTGTCCAACGGGAATGAAAGCATCAGATAGAGGGAACAAGGCTAAAACAACAGCACCAACGTAATTTGCTGCTTCTTGATTATAGGTGAGGTTCTTGTTAGTGAAATAAAGAATAGCAACAGCCATTAAACCGAAGATAAACTCAAGAATAAAATCACGTGCCCAATCAAACTTGCCGGATTTTTTTTCATGCTTTCCTAAAGACTTTAAAGTGGTTTTAGTTTGATTGAAAAATGCATCCTTGCGACCAGAAATTTTCCAGTCGCCAGCACCTAAAACTTGATCAGTAAATTCTGTATAAAGCTGTGTTTTCTCTTTCTTTTCCTTACTGCGTACACTAGCTTGTTTTAGAAGTGAGAAGAATGGAACGAGAATAAGTTCCATAATCAATAAAATTGCTATAATACCCGCTAATGGCCATGAAAATAAGCCAAGCAAAATTACAACAATAAATCCTACTAGGTAACTTAGAATGGCTGGAAAGATAGTTCTCAAATAAAGATTTTGTAAGTGTCCAATATCATCAGTTAGGAGAGAAAGAATACTTCCTGTCTGAAAAGCTGAGCCGACTGCTGAAGTATTTTTTTCAGCGATATAAAAAAGTCTTCTCCTTAGAGAACTTGTGACCCGTAAAATCCAATTATGAGAAACTAAACGCTCTAAATATCTAAATAAAGGTCGTCCAATTCCGACAGCACGCATTAAGACGATTGGGACATAAATCATTAAGATGTTTTCTGGACGTGTTGCTGCTTTGTCAATTGTATAGCCCGCATAAAACATAAGCGCACCACCACAAAAGAACATAACGATGCCAAGAAAAATCGCTAAGAGAAAATTCCACTTATATTTTGCAAGGTAAGGTTTAACCCAATGTTCATGTTTCCAAGAAAATTTTTTGTTCATCATAGTAGATCTTCTTTCAATGGGTGAGTAAGTTTTTTGAATAAAGTTCCGTTTTTAGCTAAGTCACTAGGAGCACCTTGTTCTACAATTTCTCCATTTTCAATGACTAGGCACCAATCCATATCATTTAGCCAGTGCAAGCGGTGTGTCGTAAAGAAGACTAAATGATTTTCCATTAATTTCTTCATCGGCTCCTTTAATTCATACTCAGTTTCAATATCCAGGTGAGCAGTTGGTTCGTCGAAAAATAATATCTTTCGATCTTTTGCTAGGAAAGCACGGGCTAATGCAATGCGTTGTTTTTGTCCGCCAGAAATGCCGCGTCCATTTTCACCGATTCTAGTGTTTAAACCATCTTTTAAACTAGCAACAAAATTATTCAAATCAGTTGCTTTTAACGCAGCATCAATTTCTGTTTGACTAGCATTTGGATTATAAAAAGTTAGATTTTCTTTAATGCTAGTTGCGAACATGAAAGGATCTTGTGGAATATATGTAATTTGATTTTGCCAATTCTTTTGATTGAGTTGGGCAAGATTTTGCCCATTAATTGTAAAATTATCTTCTTTAAGATGGGGAGTAAGAAAGCCCGCTAAAATTCTCATTAATGTTGTTTTTCCAGCACCTGTTGGGCCAATAATGCCAACTTTTTGAAATCCTGTAAGCTTTAGATTAACATTACGTAACTCATCAGCTGTATGAGTCTTATCGGCACTTGTTTGTTCCTTTTTTACTACGGCGCTCATTTTTGCATTTTTATTAATACTAAAATGATCTTGATCAATATGACTATAGTTAAAAGAAACATCATTAGCTATAAAGACACTATCTTTGTTCCACGTGAAACTAGATAACTGATCTTCTTGGGGAGTGGTTGGAAAAGCTAGAATATCAAAAATTTGTCCTAGAGCATTTTTACCATTTAAAGTTGCATGGAAATCATTACCAAAATCCCGAATTGGTAAAAAGTATTCAGGTGATAAAATTAAAATCACTAATGAAGGATAAAGAACCAAGTTGCCATTGATTAAGCCAATTCCAAGAAACATGGCAATAATTGCAATGGATAATGTGGTAAAGAAGTCTAGCGTAAAGGTGGATAGGATTGCTACTCTTAAGACACCCATTGTCTTTTTACGGTAGTTTTCACTATTTTTATAAACAATATTTCCATATTTTTTAGCAAGACCCAAAACTTTTAAGGTGCTTAACCCCCGTAAAGCATCAACAAAGTGGTTTTGCAATTTAATATATCCAGCATATTGTTTACTAGCTTTACTTTGAGCAGCAGTTCCTAAAATGATCATAAATAAGATCAGTAAAGGAAAAACTAAGAGTAAAATCCATCCAGAAAGGGCATTTAGAGTAAAGATATAAATTAAAATCACCCATGGAGCAATTGCGAGGGCAATTAATTTTGGAAAAATTAGCGACAGATAATTGGAAATTTCGTCCATTCCATCTAAAAGAGTAGAAACTAAGTTTCCTGTTCCAATTCTTGAGACTAATGCAATTCCACCATCATAGGTTTTATTAAGTAATTGTTGACGTAAAAGAGCAGTTGTCTGATTTGCATAACGATTCATATACCATTTTTGAAACCAGTTAATTCCTTGTCTTAATAAATAGAAGATCAAAAAAGCTAAAACATCTTCTACAATATTAGCAAAAGACTGTCGTTTCCAAGAGCCGACAATTGCTCGAGCAAGGAAAATACCTTGGCCTAAAATAGCAAATGCTTGCAAGAACATTAGTCCTGCAAGCATTGCGAGCATGATTTTGGCTTTTGGTAATTTAAAAAGTCGTTTATCAATCATTTTTATTCCTGTTCTAGATTAGGCGTTTTGATTTACCTTAATCCGGTGTCTAAAGACTACGTATGACCAGATGATATAAGCTAAGGCGATTGGCAAAAGGATTAGAGCAACAATTGTCATTACCTCAAGTGTTAGTTTAGAGTTGGCTGCATTTTTAATTAAAAGTGAGTGGGCTGGATCAGTGGCGATTAATACGCGAGGGAAGAGTCCGTTAAATAAAAGTCCAACAACAGCTACTAAAGTTAATCCACTCGTTACGAAAGCTTTTCCTTGCTTATTTTTAATTAAGGCAATATCAGACCAAGCAGTTAGAACAACAATAAGTAAAGTAATAATTGTTGAAGAGATTGGTCTTAACTTAAAGAAATCAGTTTGGAAGAAAATCAATAAAGCAAAGACAATTTCTCCTAAATAAGCTACAAGATAAAGCTTCTCGTTTAAGTTAGCAGCACGCTTACTTAATTCTGGGTCATCAATTCTTAATCTTAAGAAGTTAATTCCATGAATTAAGCAAAGGAGCCCTCCTGCTACTCCTGCAACTACTGATAATGGGTTAACAATATTCCAAAAACTTAAACTCATATTTCCTTGAGCATCGATTGGAACACCTTGAATTAGGCTACCGAACATCATTGTAAGGAAAAATGGAGCTAATAAACTACCCCCAAATAGGGCACTAGTCCAGATTCTAAATCCGTGCTCAGTTTCGGCATGAGCAGAAAATTCAAAGGATACTCCTCTGATAATTAGAGCAAATAAGGTAAAGAATAGTAAGATGTAATATCCACTAAATAGACTTGCATACCAATCAGAGAATGACGCAAACATGGCACCACCGGCTGTGATAAGCCATACTTCATTTCCATCCCAGTGTGGTCCAATAGTTTCCATCATTACATGTTTTTCTTGATCATTTTTTGCTAAAAACTGTGTTGCCATTCCTACACCATAGTCAAAACCTTCAGTAAAGTAGAAAATCATGAAAAGAAGGCCAATTAATAGGAACCAAAGCAACTGTAAAAAATCAATTCCATCGATCATTAGTATGCACCCCTTTCAAGTGCACCAGCTACACCCATATCAAGTTGACGTTTACAGTAATAGATCATCACTCCGCCAAGAGTTGAGAAGATTAGGAAGTACATAATATTTGTGAACCAGAGCTCACCGGTGGTTGTACTTGCAGAAATTGAATCTGCAATTGTAAATAGACCATAGACGGTCCATGGGAAACGACCAAGTTCTGTAATGAACCAACCACAAGTATTAGCAATAAATGGAAGGAAGGTTGAAATACCTAAAATCCATAAGAACCAGCGTTTGTTTTCAATTGTATTCTTCTTTGGACGAGTCCAAATTAAACCTAAAATTGAAAGCAAAGCAAATAGGGCACCAAAACCAGCCATGATTCTAAAGCTATAGAATAAGGTCTTAACCGGAACATAATAGCTCATGTCTTTGCCAAACTTTTTATCGTATTTTGCATGCAATTCTTTATTGATTTGATTCATTCCCTTAATGGAACCACTAGTACTGTGATAAGTAAGAATGGTTAGAACATCAGGAATAGAAATTGCACCTTCATTTTTATGTTCTTTAGTATTTAAATTAGCAACTATATCCCATGGAGCGTGATCGCCTGTTGTTTCATAAACACCTTCAGTTGCTGCAAACTTCATTGGTTGTTCGTGAATTTCAACTTGAGTTTGATAGTCACCAGCACCAATTTCAGCAATTGAAGCAAATAAGGCAACCCAAAGAGCGATACGCATGGACTTTTTATGGAAGTTAACATCCCGTTTTCTAAGTAAGCCAAAAGCAGCCATCCCAATTACGACAAATGAAGCCGTAACAATAGCACCGATTACTACGTGTGGGAAACTAGCCCATAGTTGTTCGTTGGCAATTAAAGCCCAAAAATTAGCCATTTGCGCCTTACCATTTTTAATGACATAGCCAACTGGATGCTGCATAAAGGCATTAGCGGTTAAAATCCAAATTGCACTCAGCATTGAACCGATAAAAGAGATCCAAACTAAGGCACAGTGCAAGGCTGGCTTAAACTTGTTCCATGTAAACATCCATAAACCAATGAAGGTAGATTCCATAAAGAAAGCTAACAAAGCTTCAATGGCCAATGGAGCACCAAAAATATCACCCATGAAACGAGAGTAGTCAGACCAGTTCATTCCGAATTGAAATTCCTGAATAATTCCTGTAACTACCCCGACAGCAAAACTCAATAGATAAATTTTTCCCCAGAATTGAGCCATCTTTTTATATACTTCGTCCTTTTTAACGACGTAGAGTGTTTCCATGATTGATACAATGAATCCCATCCCAATGGAGAAGGGAACAAAGAAGAAGTGGAAGACTGTAGTCATTGCGAATTGGAAGCGGGCAAGATCTAACATTGTTACACCCGATAACATTTTCATTCACCTATTTCTATTTCCACATATATAACATCTGTTTCCTTAAGCATATACTTTATTGATGCCGTTTTCAATAAAATATAAGAATAAGTTCATAACTTTTTTCTTAGGTAAGTTTAGAGCAAAAAAATAAGGATTTCAATGTTGAAATCCTTATAGATCTATTCACTTCTTAAAGCAATTGCGGCGTCCTTTTTAGCAGCCATTCGAGCTGGTATGTGACCACCAAGCATTGTTAAAACAGTACTAATAATTACTAAAATTAAGGCTTGCATTGAGTCGAGTTGTGCAACGTTACTCATATTAGTAATTGCGTATAATACTGCGTTGATTGGGAAAGTGCATAAGTATGCAATCAGGATACCTAAAATACCAGAAAAGAGGCCGAGAATAAAGGTTTCAGCATCAAAGACACGGGTAATATCGCGTTTTCTAGCACCTAAAGCTTTAAGCACACCAATTTCTTTTGTACGCTCTAAAACAGAAGTATAAGTTAAAATACCAATCATAATCATGGAAGTAACTAAAGAAATAGCAGCAAAAGCAACTAAAACGTCAGTAATTCCGTCAAGCAGACCACCAGTTAACTTAGTGACCGTGCCTGACATATCAGTATAGATAACCTGATCTTTTTTAGCTTTACCTTTATTATATTTGTCTAAGTAATCGAGAACTTTATCTTTAGACTTAAATGAATTTGGATAGATAAGAATACCGCTAGGGATGCTAGAGCCACCAAGAGATGCAATAAATTGCTCTTTTTGAGTTTGGTTCATTGGCTGGTTGGTCATTACATTGGTAGTACTATTCTTTTGCGCCTTAACAATATTCGAATTTTCATTTTGCTTAATAATTTCTTGAGTTAAACCATCACTGTAAGCAATACCGTTATCTAGAAGGGCCATTTGACTATTATTTTTACCACGAATAACGGCACTTAATTTTAAGGTTAAGTTGCTAGAATCATACATTGATTTAGAAGCTTTTTGTGGAACAAAATTTCCAGTAGGCAATTCTTGATAGTAATTGTTGTTACTAATTACCTTAAAAGTACGGCCGACAATTTTGTTTAGATCAATTTTTTGACCATCTTTAATTGAAATCCCTAAATTCTTAAGTGCATTAATATTGGCTTGATTTTTATTATTTAACACAAGAACTACTTCGTTATTTGACGTAGGCCAGGAACCAGCAAGTAGTTGGTAATTATCCTTTAAAAAAGTTCCTTGCTTTGAATCAAGCGTTTTAGGAAAGACACTTGTGTTAATCCCTACACTATTCATCCCTTGAAGTTGAGCACTAGCAATAGCAGAACCGGAGCTGTTAACATTAGAAAATTCTACATGCTTAATTTTGCCATTATCATTAGTTAAAAGATTAAGCTGGGTTCCTCGAATAAAGGAGATGTTGTTAGCATATGAAGGATTAATTTTCTTAACATAATTGATATAAGACTGAGTAATCTTATTTTCATGTGTATTTTTCTCGTTGTCTGGTTTTGCGGCAACGAGATAGCCCTTATTTTTGACATTTTTGTCAGATTCAGTTCGGCTTGTAGCGGCGTTCATATCTGTTGCCGTTTGAGAAATAGAAATCGGGAATTTAGCTAGTGTTTTACTTTGCGTTTCATTAATTTGTTTTTGAAAACCATGTGATAAAGCTAAAACAATAGCAATACCAATAATTCCGATACTTGAAGCAAAGGCAGTTAAAAAAGTTCTACCTTTCTTAGTCATAATGTTAGTAAAACTAAGTTTTAGAGCATTCCAGTAAGACATTTTTGTCTTTTTGAGTTTAAAAGTATCCTTTACTTCTTTTTTAGGCTCAAAGGCATTTGAATCACTAAGAATTTTTCCATCCTGGAAATGGACAATTCTACTTGCATATTCTTCAGCCAGTTCAGGATTATGTGTAACCATGATGACTAATTTATCGTGGCTGAGTTCCTTGATTAGCTCCATAATACTTTCACTGGTTTTAGTATCTAAAGCTCCTGTTGGCTCGTCACATAGAAGAATATCGGGATCATTAGCTATTGCCCGAGCAATAGCGACTCGTTGCATTTGTCCGCCGGATAATTGATTAGGACGTTTCTTTAAATGGTCGCCTAGCCCAACACGCTTTAGCGCAGCAATGGCCTTTTCGTGGCGTTCATTACTACTTACGCCTGAGAGGGTCATGCCAAGCTCTACATTTTCAATAATAGAAAGGTGAGAAATGAGATTATAACTTTGAAAAATAAAGCCGACCGAATTATTGCGGTAAGCATCCCAGTCAGGTTGAGAGAAATTTTTCGTCGACTTACCATTGATGATAATGTCTCCAGAATCGTAATGATCTAATCCACCAATTACATTTAAAAGCGTCGTCTTACCAGACCCACTAGGACCTAAGATAGCAACGAATTCACTGTTACGGAAATTAATCGTAACGTCATCTAATGCATGTGTGACAGTATCACCTACGTGATAGGTCTTTTTTAAGTGTAAGAGTTGTAGCATATTTTTTCCTTTCTAAGCAATTATGTATTTGCCCCAGCCTAATACGGCAAAAATTGCTTGGATTATAAATAAAATTGCAATTAAACCAATGATAACAAAATGGCGTTTCTTATGCATGATAAAGACCCCAGCAAATTCACGAATTGTAGCATTAGGTAAGAAATAAAAACGTGTAGTTGCTCCGACACCATTGGCCTTTAAATGAGCCATTTTTGCATAAAGGCCCGCTCTAAAAAGATGATAGTTATTAGTGAAAAACTTAGCTTTAAATTTTGAATTTCCCCAATCACTGATTGCTACTTTTTTAGAGTAGAGCATGTTTTGATAGGTATTAGTTGATTTATCTTCTAATAGAATCAAGTTAGAGTCATAGCCATGTTTAACGGCGTAATCTTTCATAGCGGCTGCTTCAGAGAGATCCTCGTCTTTTCCTTGTCCACCTGACATAATTAGTTTTGGACGTTTATGTCCTTTATCATATTGTTTATTAGAAAAAGCAATAGCTCGGTCAATTCGTGCACCTAACAGGCGTGATACTTTCTTTCCATCAATTAATCCTGCGCCGAGAACAATTAGGTAATCTTGCTTGTAGCGACGGGGAGTAATTTGATACAAAACTAAATTAAGTAAAAAGTTATACATTACAAATAGAAGATAAAAGGCAATCAAAGTTGCTCCAGCAACTAGAGAATGAAGCCAGTCCGGTAGGCGGTGAAATACACCTAATCTATTTAAAGTCCATATTCCTACTAAAAATAAACCAATAATCAAAGTTAAAAGATTTGGTAAAGAATGACTTTCATATTTCCAAACAAAATACGCATTCCATAGAAAGAAAATCCAAGAAAAAGTTACTAAGAAAAAGATTCCAAATAGAATAGCCAAAGCAAGGAAAGAAAATGAGATAGTTAGTAAAGGATTGTGTTGAGAAATAATTAAAATAGCAGACCATACTAAAAAGCTAATCCCAAAGGCTGTAAAAATGAGTCCATTGATTAAACGTCGTGGTTCAATTAACCATGAAAGTAAAAATAAACTAAAAAATATAAACATAATCAAGGAAGTAAGGGTTACTTGATTATGTACAATAAAATTAAAAATTTGATGCAGAGATTGCATGAGTTGTGATTGCATGATTAAATGTCCTTATGTCTTTTTAATAAATAATTATAATGAAAAGAAATAGATAATTTCAATTAGAGGAAGTGTTCGGATGAAGACTTTTTTACGCTTTTTAGGGAATTTAGCAACAGTAATTATTGCTTTTGTATTATATACACTTTTGCAATTAGGATATGCGCAAAAAAAGGTAAACTTGTTATTCGCAGTTATTTTAGCAGTTTTAACTGTGGCAGTAATTTATTGGATGTATTGGATTTACAAACGAGAATTAAAGCAAGAAAATGATTGGTTCTTTAATGCTAAACCTCACTGGGATGTAAAACGAATAATTATTTCAGTAGCAGCATTTTTTACACTCGTAATTTTCCAAATAGCCTATGTCAGATTATTTGGTGGTAACACAATTTCGAAAAATCAAGAAGAGCTAGATGCAATCAGAAAAGTTGCTTCCCCAATGTTCAATGTTTTATTAGTGATAGTGGCACCAATCTGTGAGGAATTTATCTTTAGAGCTCTATTTTTCAACACATTTTTCCCAGTAGAAAATGTATTTAATAAATGGGTTGGAATTGTAGTAAGTGGTTTTATTTTTGCTTATGGACATGATCCGATGTTTAGTAAATTTATTTATTTATATTGGGTAATGGGAATGATCCTAGCTTGGACGTACGTCACTACAAAAGATGTAAGATATTCGATTTTGACTCATATGTTAAACAATATCCTGTCAATTTTATAGCAAAATAAAAAGAGCATTAATGCTCTTTTTTTCTTTGTCCTAATTGCTGTAAAACAATTTCAGCAATTTCGTTATTAGTCCACATCCATGCTATATGTCCTAAAGCCTCAGAAATATGTTCTTCCATTGGTTGGTTCTTTGGAGAAGGGACAGTTTTCATTAATGGCATAATTACTAGGTGAAAAGCAATCCAAACTCCTAAGCCAAATGGAACGCCCTGATCTATTGTTAACCACTTAACTTTCTTTTCAAGAAGAGCCGCATAGGCAGTAGCAAAAGAAATTGAAAAACCAAAGTGAACAAGATAACTAACCCAAGGTAGTTTTTCTCCTGAATAAGTATAAGTTGCATGAGTTAAGCGGGCTGGAACACCCATTTGCTCTAGTAATTTTTGTGGAGGGTTAGTCTTATTTCTTTCTGGTGTTCTTGGAGGAAGAATGTTTTCCCAGCCCAATTTAACTAATCCAGAAATAACACCAGCAGCAGTTCCAGCTACTAATACATTTTTCCAATTAAATTTTGACATTAAACTTCACGTCCTTTTAATTAGTTCTTTCATTTTTTATTGTAACAAATTCACTCTTTGGTAGAGGCTTTAAGGCTTGATTTTGCTTGCACGTTCTTAGCAGCCATTTTATTTAAGTAGGTCCAAATCTGTGGACGATATTTTCTTAATACAATGAGCAGTACTAAGTAAATAATAATGCACAAACTAATCCAAAGAGGATTTTTTGAGATGAAGGCGGCAAACACTGCTGCATTTAAGGGGTGAGCCATTAAGTTAAAGCTAGTGACTAAAACGATGCCTGCTGGAATAGCAGCTCCGTAGTGAGAAATCGCATTTGTGTAAATAGAACCTAACCAGCTTGAAGCATAAAGCCCTAAACTAAACCAAATAACTCCATTTGCAATGACTTTGAGAATATTACCGTTAGTAATAGCGACAATTGATTCAACCATGTAAGGGAGAGCAATTAAATCAACAACAGGTAAAGTTTTATTTCCCGGTAAAACAAAAGCAATGACTACCATGATTGGAATTAAAATAATTCCTGAAATAATTGTAGCTGGTTCTCCGTAACCGACACCATCATCAACTGCTAAAAACCAACGTTTACTATCTTGTATTAAGTCAATTCCTGATTTTGCATTTTTATTTTGTTTACGTTCTTGGTTAATTTGTTTAGCTAAAGGAATGAATGCTTTACTAAAGACTTTTGTAACTAAAGGGAAAATCGTCATGACAGCTGAAAGCTGAATAGAGAATTGAAAAATTTGTCCCCATGCTGCTACTGTGGCTAAATTTTTAATATTACCTAATATTCCAATTAAAAGCCCTAAGATGGCTCCTAAAGTCGTTGGTTCACCAAAAACACCAAATTTATTTTTAAATGCAGTTGGAGTCAAATTAGCTTTATTAAAACCAAGTAAATTCCAAAGTGGATCTAACAAAATGGCTGGAATAGTTTGAACAATATTTTGAAGTGCACAGACAGTGGTATTGTCAATCTTATAATACGTAGACCAACGATCTGCCTGAATTTCGGCCAGCAGTAATGTATAGAGAAGCATGAAAAAAGATAAGCCTAAAGAAATCCACCAATTATGTGTTACATAAAAAGCAAGAGTTCCCCAAATCATGAAACCAAAGTTGTTCCAAAGATTTGACGGCATAAAAACTTTTGTAATTCCAATAGCAAATAAAACAAATTCAGCCACTAGTCCGAATACAAAAAAAGTTAATCCAATTGGTGCGCTAAAACTCGCTAATGCTCCAGCTTGCCAACCGATATCAACGACTGGTAGCTTTATGCCGGTATTATTAACCATTTGACGGACTATTTTAGTAACTACTGGAGTAAATTCATTAATAATCCAAGAAAAACCAGTTAGACCTACACCAGCATAAAATGCACACATCATTGCTTTCTTTGGTTTTACCTTTAAAAACAAAGAAATGATAAAAATCATAATAGGGACAATGACACTTGCCCCAAAGGCATTAAAGAAATTATGGATGTTATTTAGCATTTGATTGCCTCTTTTCTCGTTCCATATTTTTAGTATAAAAAACAAGAAAAACAAAGTCTAATAATTAGGAAGATATTGCTTGGGAAATAAATAACAGAGTGTTTCAATAGACAATGAGAGGTAACTTAGTTTGGAGGTATCGATAATGAAAAAATTAGTTTCAATTGGCTTAATTGGTTTGTTAAGTTCTACGATGTTAACCGCATGTAGTAATTCACAAAATAATAGTTCTAGTTCATCAACTGAGAAGACAACAACAGTTAAGAAGAGTAGTAAGCTTACAGCAACTAATATGAATACTAAAAAAACAAACGGCAATTATAATTGCTTATGCTGGTGAAAAGTATACAGATATTTGGAAGAAGACTTTTAAGCAAGCACAAAACGATTCTGTAGTCGTAAAGCTTCATAATCGAAAAGATTTTTCATACATGCAAAATGGTAGTGATGTTGCATACGAAATCGCTACAGTTGATGGGGATAAATATTTCTATTACACAAAGAATGATCCAACAATTTTCTTCTATCACAAAAATAAGGAAATTGGTTCATCTGACATTAAAATGATGATTAAGTACCTCAACAATCATAACGACGGTAATAAAGTAAATAAGATCATTAAAAATGTCAAAGTAGTAGACGAAAGAAAGACAGCGAGTAAGAACTAAAAAGATTGCTGGAGATAAAGGCCTATATACTGTTCCCGCAAAACTGCAAGGTGAGTGGTACAGTATGGATAATAATCGCCGTACGCACAGTAAAGATACTAATCAATTAAGAAAAATTGAATTTGGTACCCATACTCTTACTACTGAAGATCATCAATATGAGCTTCATATTCCAGATAAAGAGTATTTCGAAAAGCATCAAAAATTTTCTAATGATTATCTAAACGATACGCACACTTGGGTTAAGGTTTTTAATAATACTGAGCCTTTGAAGGAGTCAATTATATTAATTTAATTGGTTGGACAGCTAAGGATAATCACCAAACTTCATATGGTTATACTCTTTTAGACCAAGAGCCAGTAATCATTTTAGCTAGTGGACAAGAAAAAATAACTGATCAGGCTTACTGGAAGACACCTGAACTAGCTAAAAAGCACCAGGACCAAAATTTTGATAAGCTAATTACGAAAGCAGAAAATAATTAGAAAGTAGCATTGAGGTAAGAGTTATGTCTGATAAACCTTATTATGAACAAGAATATCATGCACCAGAAAGTGATGTTCCAGATCCATCTGTCGGAGAAATTTTTAAGGGATTATTTCTCTATCCGTTCGCCTGGGTAGCGCGTAGTACTCGAAAGGCGTTTTGGGTAGCATTTGTTATCCAGTTCTTGTTAACAATTGTAATTGGAGTAGTTTCAATCTTGGCACTATGTACTAGTGGGATTTTTTCTGTTACTCCTAATAATGTTACCTGGGCTCTGTCGCATATTACATTTTTAACTTGTCTAATTGAATTAATCCTATCTATTTTACTGTTATGGATAAAATTAGGTCTTTTAGGATATGCGGTACGAAGATTGCATGATGCGGATTATAGTGGTTGGTGGCTATGGCTAATCCTTATTCCGTTTGGTTGGATTATTGTAGTTATTTTCTTATTACTACCTACTGTTGAAGAACCAGTAAGATGGGGTACTTACCTCTTTGTTGATTAAGTTATTTAAATAGAAAAGAGAAATGCGAAGGATTTTTGCCTTCGTATTTTTTGTTATATTTTGTATAATATTTTTATAGTATTTTTTTATTTTTTATTTAAGGAATAGGTAGTATGGAATATTTAAAGCTGTTAGGAATATTAATAATTGTAGTCGGCTTTGTTTTGAAGTGGGACACGACTGCAGTTGTAGTCATTGCAGCAATTGTAACAGGACTTTTCTCTGGGATGGATTTTGTTAAATTGTTGGAAGTAATTGGAAAGAGTTTTGTGGAAAATCGAATGGTAAGTTTGTTTTTCTTAACCTTGCCAATGATTGGGCTAGTAGAATCACATGGATTAAGAGACTATGCGGTTAATGCTATAAAAAAACTGAAAAAACTAACTGCGGGAAAAATTTTAAATATCTATCTTTTAATTCGTGAACTTGCTGGTGTATTTGGGATTTCTTTGCAGGGACAAGTTCAATTTATTCGTCCATTAATTGCACCGATGGTAATTGCTGCTGCAGAAGATCAAGATAAAAAGAAATTAAGTGAATCAGAGATTGATCTAATAAAGGGACGCAGTGCGGCAATTGATAATTTTGGTAACTTTTTTGCCCAAAACTTGTTTGTAGCATCTGGTGGTGTACTTTTGATTTCTTCAACAATGAAATCACTTGGTTATAAGGTTGATCCGGTAGGAATTGTTGTTAATACTATTCCTATTGCAATCATTACTTTCGTTTTAGTTTTTGCTTATAACCTATACTTTGATCGCCAAATGACTAAATGGGAAGGAAAATAATATGCAAAATACAATTAACTTTTTACTTGCCATTCTTTATGCATTAATTGGTTTATGTATGGCAATTGCTGGAATTGAAACATTGCGTGACAAAACTAATAAAGCAAGAATTGGAACAGCAATTTTCTGGTTCTTTTTAGCAATTATTTTTGCTTTTGGAGATTTGATTCCTGCCGTAGTGTCCGGTGCAATGGTTTTAGTAATCGGAATTTTAGCTTTGTTTAAGCAAATCCAGGTTGGTAAATTGCCAACTGTAAATCCTAAAACTGCTCAGGAAGGTGCTAAACGTTTGGGAGCAAAGGTATTTTTACCAAGTATTGTTTTGGCATTAACATCTATTATAATTGCACAATTTACTCCACTTGGTGGTCAGGTTGGAATTGGTATTGGTGCAGTTGTTTCACTAGTCTTAGCCATTATCTTGACTAAAGCGCCAGCAAAGCAAGTTTTCAAGGATTCCCAGAGAATGGTTAGAAGTGTAGGAGCACCTGGCGTTTTACCACAACTATTAGCCATGCTTGGGGTTGTTTTTACAACTTGTGGTGTTGGTAAGTTAACAGCTGACATGATTAGTCATGTTTTCCCAGCTGGAAATCACTTCTTAGGCGTAGCGCTATACTGTATTGCGATGGCCTTATTTACTTATATTATGGGTAATGCTTTTGCTGCTTTTGCGGTAATTACTGCAGCAATTGGAATTCCTTTTGTAATTGCACAAGGTGCTAATCCTGTAGTTGTAGCAGCAATTGGGATGACATCAGGTTATTGTGGAACTTTAGTAACTCCAATGGCTGCTAACTTTAATACTTTACCCGTAGCGCTTTTAGAGATGAAAGATCAGATGGGGGTTATTAAGCAACAAGCTCCGATTGCCGTTATCTTGTTAATTGTTCAAATTGGCTTAATGTACTTTTTAGCATTTTAATTATTGAAAGGATAAAATTATGAAAATTTTAGTAACAGGCTTTGATCCATTTGGTGGAGATAAAATTAATCCTGCAATTGAAGCGGTAAAGAGATTGCCAGCTGAAATTAATGGGGCTGAAATTATTAAACTGGAAATTCCAACTGTCTTTAATAAGTCAGCTGAAGTTGTTAGAAAGGCAATTGAAAAAGAAAATCCAGACTATGTTTTAAATGTTGGACAAGCTGGTGGTCGTTTTGGATTAACTCCTGAACGTGTTGCAATTAATATTAATGATGGCCGTATTCCTGATAATGAAGGCTACCAGCCACTAGGCGAACCAATTCATGAAGATGGAGAAACTGCCTACTTTACACAATTGCCAATTAAGGCAGAAGCAAAAGCAATTAGGGATGCTGGCTTGCCAGCTAGTGTATCAAATACAGCTGGTACTTATGTATGTAATCATATTATGTATCAAGTGCAATATATGAGAGATAAGGAATTTCCTAACATTAAGGCAGGATTTATTCATATTCCTTTCTTACCTGAGCAAGTTGTAAATCGTCCTAATACACCATCAATGGCTCTTGATGATATTGTTAAGGGTTTAACTGCAGCTCTTGGTGCAATTGTTGAACGTGACGGCAAAGGCGATATTAAGACAGTTGAAGGCGCAAATCACTAGAATATAGGTGACTCTATGTTTTGGATCTTTTTAAGTTTAGCTATTATCGGTTTTATTTTGTGCCTATTAGTTAGGCAGAGTTAGGCAGCACATTATTAAATATGGTTTTCCATTTGCTTATTGCTTAATTGGGATTATTGTTTCTAGTTTTGTTTGTTTAACTCAATTTGGTAACCATGATACGAATTTTGATTGGTATGGTTATCTAGTAATTGTGTTTATAGTTGAAACTTGGTATTTGTACCATTACTTTTTATTAAGATCATAATAATTAACTGAAAGAAGTGCAGGGTGATTAGAATGAATTTCATTAAATGGGTACTTAGCTTACTGGCTATTAATGTAGTAGGATTAATTTTCATTACAATTTACTCTACCTATTATAGTTTTGGAACTATGCTATTTGGTGTTCACACTGCAGCTGTAGTTAAAGACTTTTGGAATACTGAAATCTTAATGGGTACTATATTTCTTGTCTGTGTTAACGCACTTGCGGTAATTACTGCAGTAGCTAGACAGTTCAAGAAATAAATTGTTTTGAAAGGGATAATATTATGAAAAAATTAGTATTAGTTTTTAAGATATTACTAGGAGTAGTTCCTTTTTTACCTTTATTTGTAGATGCTATTTTCAAAACAAATATTCGTGTGTCAATTATGAATATGACAATGCAGTGGTCATTGTTGATTAAGGTTCCTATTTTAGTCATGTGTATTTCAGCATATCTATATTTCTGGTATGCAATTTTTAAAGAGATCCAAAATGGCCTATGAAAAATGTAAAATTAATCAGTTATTCTTACAGTGTAACAATAACTTTTACGCTACTAGCAGTGCTAAATTTGACATCATGGTGGGAAAGCTTTCCTTATCGTATGGTAATGGTACTAATGAACATAGTTGTTGGTGCGAGTATGGAATATTTAGTTAATAGATATTTTGTTACAAGGAGAAAAAACTTATTTAAAGGGCTAGTAGCTTTGGTATTATTAGTTACGAATATAGTTTGGATTGTTGCTACGATAGTTTGATCGTATTTTATAGTTACAAAAAACGCAGCTTTAAACTGCGTTTTTTATTATGCCTATTAAGTGATCGTGACTATATATTGGGATTGCTTAAAAAATGAATGTAGACGCTATGTTAAAAATTGTATTTTTTTCGCTGCGCTTTTAAATATTTAAACATATCTAGGTAGGTGGTGGCTTGGACACTGCATCCCAAATCTAAAACTTCTGAAATTAATGTAAGTATTGGTTTGTCATCACTATTTTTCATGTAATCAATTGCCTTTTGCAAATAGGTCAAAGTTAAGGTAAAAAACATTAAATATTGTGGTAATTCGATTTTTTTAAGCTCTTTGACTAATTTTTGAGCGTAAGACAATTCATTAAGTGAAATCAGCCGTAAAATGCCATCTGATAAACTTCCCATAATGATTTCTAAGTTAAAACTAGTTTCAGCTTCTTTAAGACGGTCAATATTACGAATGATTTGCATTGAACTACCATAAATTTGCTTAGGATTGAATAGAAAAATTGATGCACCAAATGCTGAAATATAGTATTGACTCCATAAATTGACTTTTGAAAAAATTGCAAAAAGCTTTTTTTGGTCAATAGGAGGTAAGTAATTTTTATGTTCGATGATAAAAAGTTGATTACATAGATTAGCAGCCATAAATAGGTCAAACTTATTATGATTTTTATGATACTTAGTTAGTTGTTTTTGTGTAACTCGTTTAAGAAACGGAATATTTTCTTTTTCAATAGCTTCAGAAAGTTCAGGATCTATTTCTGGCCGTGGTGAAAATTTGGACCAACCCATAAATTCATGACTAGTAATGTGAATTCTATTTAGTAATTTCATTGCCGTACTAAATTCAACCTCGACTTGATCATTTTCCCAGCGTGATAGTTTTGATTCAGAACAGATTCCGCGGCAAGCTTCTTTTTGCGTAATACCTTGTTCTAAGCGTAATTCTTTGAATTCATGACCATACATTTTTTCATTCTCCAAAAACTAACTTGCAGATCTGCAAGAGATTCATTTTTAAGTATAATCTCATCATATACTCTTATCAACAAGTTTAAATCGATGAGGGGATGAAGAAGATGCTGTTTAAGTATTCAAATAAATTTAGATTCGTATTGATGATTATCTTCGGCTTAATTGCTAGTTTTCAAAATATTATTATGGCCAATGTTGTGCAAACACTAACTAATATTGCTACTAATAAGAATTGGGATAAAATTGCACAATTTTTGATTATTATCATTGCAGCATTAGTTGTTACTTTAATTGCAAGTCTAGTATTTAACAGATTGAAAACTAATACAATTAAGGAAACTAACACTTATTTAAGAACACATATTTTGGGTGGAATGCTAGAAGAGTCAAAAGACGAAAATAATGATAGTTTAGGATTTTTAACTAATGATTTTAAACTACTTGAAACTAATCGTTTTAATGCTCAAATTGAAATTATTATGCAGATTTTTTCATTAGTATTAGCACTAGGCTATGCTTTAGCAGTTAATTGGCTACTTACATTACTATTCCTAGTTGGATCTTTTATTCCAATGATTGTTTCTAATGTTTTTCAAAAGCCGATTCAAGAATCTTCTGAAAAGTGGACTAGTGCTAATAGTAAGTACGTTAATCAGACTAAAAACTTCTTAGCAGGTGTTGAAACGCTACATTTGTATGATGGTCAAAATCAGGCGGTTGCTAAAAATAAACAAACAATTTCTAAGCTAGAACAAGCATTGAGTAAGATGAATCTCTTAAACCTTGATACGAACTCATGGATTAATTTTGTTGCGAATATTGTTACGTTTTTGATGCCATTTCTATTTGGAATTTATTTAGTTGTAAAAGGACAAACAAGTTTAGGAGCTTTATTTGCAATTGTGCAATTAGCCAATTCATTTATAAATCCAATTTTATTTATCTTAGATGATAGAAGTAAATTGTCTACTACTAGGAAGATTGTTGAGAAGGTTAATGACTTTTTAGATAAAGAAACAGATCAAGAAAATAGTAAAGTTGTAAGTTTACAGGATCTACAAGTAGAAGATTTGATCTTAAAGAGAGATGGTAAGCAATTAGCTACTGGGATTGACTTAAACATCAAGTCAGGTAAGAAAATTGCTGTCATTGGACCATCTGGAGCAGGAAAGTCGACTTTATTGCAGTTCTTACTATATGGAAAATATGGAAAAGCAGAGGCGATTAGATTAAATGATAAAAGAGTAAAAGCTGGTACATTTCCAGACTTATTCTCATATGCAAGCCAAGCACCGGTTATTTTTGCGGATAGTTTATTGTTTAATTTAACCTTAGGAAAAGATATTTCCCGGGAAAAGGTAGAGGAAGTTTGCGATAAATTAGACTTAAATGAATTAATTGAAGAAAAAGGTTTTGATTATCAATTGGGGGAAGCAGCTGATAAATTATCAGGCGGACAGTTGGCACGGATTGAATTAGCTAGAGCAATTTTAATGGAAAGACCAGTCCTATTACTTGATGAGATTAACGCTTCTCTTGATAAAAAACTTCTGATATAATTCATCAATATTTGCTAGCTTCAAATTTAACTTTCATTGAAGTAATTCACCACTATGAAGAAGATGAGTTAAAGCAATATGACGAAATACTTGACTTAAAGGACTATATTTAGATGAATTGGAAAAAGACATTATTTAGCATTGGCATTATTGTAATTATATTAGTTGGAGGATGAACTATGTTTAATATAGCTAATCAAAAATTGGTTAATCAAGATTATTCACTTTCTAAATTTATTAAAGTAGATATAGATATTCCAACAGGAAGTATTTCAATAAATTAGAATATGAAAAAAACGAATTAGCTACAATCACAGCTAATTCGTTTTTGCTTTAGTTCTTTTTTACTTCACGCTTAATATAGTAGTTCAAGATAAATGGTGAAAGAACTGTAGTGATAATAATTACCAAAATCAAACTTGAATAAATGTCTTCTGGGAATAAGTGATGGGTAATTCCAATTTGTGCTACAATCAGCGCTACTTCACCACGTGATACCATCCCTGCTCCGACAATATTTCCTTCATTCTTGGTAAAACCAAATAATTCACTTGAATATTTACCAGCCCAGAATTTCGATAATACTGCTAAGATAGTCATAACAATAATGAACCAGATATCTTTGATAAAGCTAGCAAATGTCATGGATAGTCCAATATTTACAAAGAAAACAGGAATAAAAATAGAGTAACCAATTGCACTAACAGAAGACTGAACTTCCTTATATTGTGGAGTTTGTCTAATTGCTAGACCACCAAAGAATGCTCCAACAACAGCACTTAAGCCTACAAAATCTGCTGCCCAGGCCATGGAGAGAGCAAGAACTAGGGAGCCAATAACTACTGCATAATCAACTTCCACTTTTTCAGCCAACTTCATAAAATATGGCGCAATAAATTTGAAGATAACCCAAACGGCAACGAAGTATATTACTTCAATAAGTAAGTTAAGGAAAAAGTTATTCGTTAAACCACTTTTTCCACCTTCATGACTAAAAGTGGTAAATAAACTTAAAACAATAACTGCTAAAATATCGTCAACAACTGCTGCTCCTAAAATAGCAGTACCAGCACGGGTATGAATTTGATTAGCTTCTTGTAAAACTACAACGGAAATAGAAACACTAGTAGCGGCAAAAACAATTCCAATGAAAAGTGCCTCAAGAAACTGCATCCCAAATAAGTAACTGGCAATTCCTGTGAAAAATACTGGTAAGATGACTCCAATTCCAGCAACAGTAAAACTTAATTTAAAATACTTTTTTAATAAATCTAAGTCACTCTCTAACCCAGCCAAAAACATTAATAGAATTACCCCAAACTCTGAAAAGAGGGAGACAATTTCATTTGGCTTGACCCAACCTAGAATTGCCGGTCCTAGTAAAATTCCCGATAATAATTGTCCAATAACTGCTGGCATATTAAGACGTGAAAATAATTGTCCTAAGAGCGTGGTCGCCAGCAAAATTAAGATTAATTCTCCTAAAAAGTGCATTTTTTCCCAGCTTTCTATAACTTTGTGGCAAAATAAAAAACTTTCAAGCGCTTATTGACCCAAATAAGCAAATCTTGAAAGTTTTTTAAAACCCAACCACTAATAAAAATATTTAACTAAAAATTAGTTTAGCTAAAAATATAGTTAGTTGCAAATTAGTTATTGTTTTTCTATTCCCGTTTGTTTAGGGTTAGTTGGCTTAGTTTTAGCAAGTAGAGCTAACAAAATAGTGATTAAATCAACTACTTCTTGTAAAATTGCACCCCAGAAAGCTGGGATAATACCAGTAAAGGCAATCAACTCAATTAGGATAACAATACAAATAGCAGTAATAATATCAACGTGGGCTACTTTCATTGTATGTTTAGAAATAGCAACAGCATCATTAACTTTAGAAATATCGTTAATCATGATAACGGCATCAGCACTTTCACTAGCTGCAGTTGCTCCTTTAGCACCCATAGCGATCCCAACATCAGCAGCCATTAAACTTGGTGCATCATTAACACCGTCACCTACCATTACAACCGGTCTTAAGTCAGGTTTAACATCTCTGATGGCTTGAATCTTTTGAGCTGGAAGTAAGTCTGCATGAACTTCACTTTCTTTAATTCCAGCTTCTTTGGCAACTTTATCAGCTACAGATCTACGGTCCCCAGTTAACATCATAATTTGCTTAATACCTTGACGACGTAAACGAGCAATTGTTTCTGGTGTATTCTTTCTAATTTGATCTTGGAAAGTAATATATCCAGCAAATTTATTGTCAATTGAAACAAAGACCGCAGTTGATTGAACAGTGATTTTTTCTTGATCCGGATCAACATAAGAAAGCTTACCAACTTTAACTAATTTGCCGTCTACTTCACCGCTAACTCCTTTAGCAGTAGCTTCTTTTAAGTTGGTAACTGGCTTAATTAAATCCTTATTGGTACTTTTAACTAATGAAGTAGCAATAACGTGACTTGATTGTTGTTCAACGCTAGCTGCCAAGCTTTGTAATTCTTCTTTTGAGATAGAACTATTTTCTGGTAAAACAACTTGATCAATAACTAATTGATTTTCAGTTAAGGTTCCTGTTTTATCAAAAGCAAAAGTTAAGGTACGGGATAACTTTTCAAGAGTGGTACCAGATTTAACAATAATGTGGCTTCTTGACATTGAGCTCATTCCTGAAACCATTGCTACTGGTGCTGCAATTAACAATGGACAAGGAGAGGCAACAACCATAACTTGAGCAAAACGTAAAAAGTGTGCTTGCCAGCCAAGAGCTGGATTAGTTACAGCTGAGGTAATCATAGCAGCAATACCAATGATTAAGGAAATAATAGTGAATGGTACAGCATAACGATCAGCCATTTTAACAAACTTAGCTGGTTTTGCTTCAGAAGATTTAACTAAGGCAACAATTGACTGATATTCAGAATCTTTAGCAACTTTAGTAACTTTCATTTCTACAGCTGCATCCCCATTAATAGATCCTGACATTAAGTCATCGCCAACTTTTTTATCAACGGGAACTGACTCACCAGTCAAAGAAGATTGATCAAAACTAGAGTTTCCCTTAATAATTTTTCCATCGACTGGTACTTGACTACCAGGTTTAATTAAAACGATATCGCCAATTTTTAATTCATCAACTTTAACTTCTTCGATCTTACCATTTACTAATTTATCAGCAATCCTTGGAGAATTTTTTAGTAAAGAGCGTAATTCTTTATCAGCTTGACTTGTAGCGTAATCTTCAAGTGATTCACCACCGGTCAACATGATTAAAATCATCCAAGCAGCCCAGTAATCGCCGACAATCATTGTTGAAACAACAGCGATGATTGCCAAGATATCTACGCCCCAACGACCAGATTCAAGTGTCTCAATCATTTCGCGAAGCATAGTAATGGCCATAAAAATTCCGAAGATATCAATTAAGATACCGGAAATTGGCCATCCACCAATCTTAGGTGCTCCACATAGGAAGTCTAAGATTGCTGCAACAACACCAATTCCAAGAATTGTGAAAAATTTCCATTGATGTTTCATTAGCTTTCCCTCCAACTAATTTAACCATAATACTAAAACACTACTACTATACCACTTAATACATTAAATTTAATCAATTTAACTTTCTTTTTGAGATCCATTCTTTTTAGTAATGTCATATTTTTCTTCAATTGAATGAGTTACATAATTAAAGGCCTTAATCCATTCTCGCCTAGTTAGTAATCCTTGAAAAACATTATTGTCATTTACAACTGGAATAAAAGGATGGTCAACTAGAAGATGGAGTTGCGTTTCAAGATTAGTACAAGCAAAATTAATTGTTTCAAAATCCGTCTGCATTACGTCTTTAACTTTTAAGTCTGATAGAGGTTCAATCACAATATTATCAGAGGTCAGCATCTTATCTGTAATCATGGATAAGCTAATTAGGCCAACTACTTTTTGATCTTTATCCAAAACGGGAATTTTTGAATATTTCATTTTAGTAAGAACTAAAAATGCATGGTAGAGTGGGTTTTCATCCTCCACAAATGCAATTCTAGAGGCAGGAATAATGAAGGAACCTGCTTTTTCTGCAATCAAAGACTGAATCGCGGGTGAAAACATAAATAATCCTTCCTAGGTAATTGAATTTATTACTTTATATTTCTCTTACTATTATATGAAAGTCTAGAAAATAAACCCACAAAAAAAAAATCCGCGCTGGGAAAGACGCGGATTTCAAAATATATAAGTATAGGATCAGTCAAAGACTGATAAATGTATTCAATCTACTTGGAGGAGTAAGAATGAAAATAAAAAGTTGGATGTTAATGCTAATAGCGATGGGTTTTGTCTTCCCCGTTGCTATGGTTTATATATTAGAATGAAAATGTGAACAAATTGTGACGTTTTTTATTAAAAAAGTTAAATTTGATTAAGAAGCTGAAACGAATTATAAACTTGCACCTCAAAGATTATTTCCTAGCTCGTTTAGCGAAAGAAGTTTATTCCATAGTTTTTCTTCTTGCGAGGTAAACGTGATATTATCGGAAAACTTTACAACAGGGGCGTGATTAAAAAATATTGCAGTTGACCTGTGAAAGCAACACCATTGCTAGATTTAATTGTGTTTAGACTATCTGTAAGAAAGTTAGTAAATTCTGAATGAGGATCTGTCTTATTAAGTAAGGTAACGAATTCAGGCAATATGGTAATAATTTCATCTTTAGAAACCATCTTTTTCACCTTCTGGATCTTTCGATAAATTTAGAAATGATTCTTTGTAAGATAATCGTATTATGGAAGCAGACTTTATACAATTGTTTTTGAAAAATTATAAAATTGGTATACCACTAACATTAAAATGTGATCTTAACACGTAAACTTCTTATGCATTAGCTGTATGAATACTAAAATATATTTGAAAAAATAATTGAAATTTATAATTGGTATGATAAAGTTTAATTATATGAAGACGCTTTCTAATTTTCCAAACTTAGAGGTAAACATCATGAAAATAAGAAATTCAGTTTATGCTAGATATACTCAAGATAAAAATGCATTAGACTTTATCCATTGGGGATAAATGAACAGACAATTAAAAGAGGTATCCAAATGTGAAAGGAGCCTCTTTTTGTTTTACTGCAAAAGAAAAGACCTATGCTGGGAAGTGATAGGTCTCTTCGAAGATAGATAATCAGCTTTAAGCTGATCTTGTTATTATTCAATCTACTTGGAGGAGTAAGAATGAAAATAAAAAGTTGGATGTTAATGCTGATAGCAATGGATCATAAGTAATCCACTACTACAATTTATTTATTATAGTACAAAATCGAAAGAAATATAAGATAGCTGCTTATTTTTAATTTTCGGTAGTTGGCAGACGATTCAGGTATAATATCGAATTGAGAAAATTATTTATTAGGTAGGGAAAGCTAATGAAGAAATTTTTAAAGATTCTATTTAAGTTGGTTTTGATTCTCGGAATTGCTGCAGGAGTGGCATATGGAGGATACTATGGTTATCAACAATACCAAAAACGGGAACAAGCAAAAGCTACTTTTACTTCTAGACCTGATGTAGAAAAAGCAAAAGATGGGACAAGTATTAGTCCGGGTCATCATAATTTAGCTTATTTCAAACGACAATTAAATGAAAAATATCCCGACGTTTATAGCGCAGCTTATGAAACGCCACGGGCAAGTAAGATTGGAAGCAGCGTGGTAATACCAGGCCAAGTTGTAACGCCGAGTTATGACTTTAATAAAAAGAAAGTTACATATGCGGACTCAATGACACCGCAAGGGTTAACTGTAGCAGGAAAATATTTATTAATTTCGGCTTATGATTCAACTCATAATCATCGCTCGGTCATTTATTGTTTAGATAAAAAAACAGGAAAGTATTTAAAGACTATTCAAGTTCCAGGAGCACCTCATTTAGGAGGAGTTGCTTATGATCCGGTTGCTAAAAATATTTGGGTAACGGGTAGTCAAGATGATTCATCTGCACTAATGTCTTTTTCGTTAAAGAAATTAGAAAAATATAGCTATAATAAGAAAAAGCAACCTATCGAATATGATAATGTGATTTCTTTACCAACAATTGAAAGAGCATCTTGTGTTACTTATTACGATAATCAATTATTTGTTGGCTTTTTTAATACTGACGGTCAAGGACAAATTGCTAGCTATCCGATTGCTCGTTCAGGAGACTTTAAGGGAACAATTACTAGCGATCAAATTAAAGCAGTAACAGGCCAAGTTTCTTGGGCTTTAGGTTCAGGAAGTGCTTCAATGGACCGACAGATTCAAGGAATTGCATTTTATCAGAATTGGATTATTTTAAGTCAATCCTATGGAAGCAAAGATTCTAAGTTGTATTTTTTCCCAATTTCAGCTTTGAATAACTTAGATGAAGGAAATGCGGAAAAAGTTGTTATTATGCCGCCATATCTAGAACAAATTTATGTTCAAAATGGGCAACTACTGATGTTATTTGAATCAGGATCAAAAGCATATGCACGTGATCAAATAATGATTGTTGACCGAGTTCTATCGGCGAATATAAATGCCTTATTAGGGGGTTAAAAATGATTAAGAAAATATCTTTTTGGGTACGATTAGCAGGTTGGAGTGGTTTGATATCCGGTAGTAGTGTTTTAGTTTTGTATCAATATACACACAACATTATGTTTTTAATAAATATAATTACAATTATCTTATTTTCAGCATATGCTCTTGCTACTGCTAATGATAAAAGGTGGACAAATACTGATTGGCTTTTACGAGTTATTTTAATAGTGTTGGTATTTGTTTCAATTCTACCGACAATTTTCTTAGGGATAGGTTATTTTATCGAAAGAAAACGTAACCAACACTAGTGAACTATCCATAACTAGGGCTATTTTTGGTATAATTATCTCTGTTCATGCTATTTTTCTAAGAAATAGTAAAAATATTAACCTATTTTATAACAATGTTGTAAAATTTAGAAAAAAGATTACGAGGTGTAAGCATGGCAGAAAATAAAGATAAACAAAGCGATACAAAGAAAAAAGAGGTAGGCTTGTTTATTGCTAAAACTCTCTTTTACTTTGCAGTGCTTGTAGTGCTAGTTTACTTGTACTTATATAGTGGCATTGGGGCTGCAAAATTTATTTATAAAGATTTCTAGAACTGAAAGGGTCGCATTAAATGATTAAAGATGTAATCAAGACAATCGATCAAATTGCTACTGAAGATCCACAACGGATCGCTTATGATTATCTTGGCGAAACTAATACTTATGGAGATCTAAAAGCTAAATCGGATGCATATGCAGCTAAGATCAACGAACTAGATCTTCCTGAAAAAGCTCCAGTAATGATTTGGGGTGGTCAAAATTTTGAAATGATTGCTAGTTTTATTGGTGCTGTTAAAGCAGGACATGCTTACATTCCGATTGCTAGTTATTCTAATAGCGAACGTTTATTGATGATTCAAGAAGTTTCTGAAGCTCCTTTGGTAATTGCAATTGATAAACTTCCTATTGAAATGGATAATATTAAGGTTTTAACTCCTGAAGAAGTTTCTGATAATCATCCAGAAATTGATCAAAGTAAGTTTGTAAGTGGGAATGACAATTTTTACATTATCTTTACCTCAGGAACAACAGGTAAGCCTAAGGGTGTACAAATTAGTCATGATAATCTGCTTAGTTTTGTAAATTGGGAGTTAAATGACTTTTCACTTCCAGAACATCCTAGTTTCTTAGCTCAAGCACCATATTCTTTTGACTTATCTGTAATGAGTTTATATCCTGCTTTAACTGCCGGTGGTAAGTTAGTAGTTTTACCTCATGATGTAACTGAAAATATCGGGCAGCTTTTCAAAACTTTACCTCAATTAAAATTCAATGTTTGGGTTTCAACTCCATCATTTGTAGAAATGAGTTTCTTAGATCCTACTTTTGATGCTAAGCATCATCCTGAATTAACTCACTTCTTATTCTGTGGTGAAGAATTAAGTCATAAGACAGCTAAAATGCTTAAGCTGAAATTCCCAGATAGCCATATCTTTAATACTTATGGCCCTACTGAAACAACTGTTGCTGTTACTCAGGTAGAAATTACTGATGAAATTTTAAATAAGTATGATCGCTTGCCAATTGGTGTTTCTAAAGATGACACAAAGATTTCAATTGATACTTCCAAGGGTGAAGAAGATAACCAAGGAGAAGTTGTTATTGAAGGTCCAAGTGTTTCTAAGGGATACTTAAATAATCCAGAAAAGACTGAGGCTGCTTTCTTTAAAGAAAGTGAACATGGAAGTTATCGTACTGGTGACTTAGGATTTTTAGATGGCGACATGCTTTTCTACCGTGGAAGAATTGATTTTCAGGTTAAGTTTAATGGTTATCGAATTGAACTTGAAGAAATTAACTTCTATCTTGCTAAGAATCCATTAGTGCGTTATGGCGTTGTTGCTCCAAAATACAATAAGGATCATAAAGTTCAACAACTAGTTGCTGTAGTAGAATTAGCAGACGGTGTACGTGAGAAGTATACTGATGCTGAACTAACTAAGAAATTACGCAAATCATTAAGTCAAGATATTATGCCATATATGCTTCCTCAACGCTTTATCTACCGTGATGAAATGCCAATCTCTCAAAACGGTAAGGTAGATATTAAACAAGTAATTAAGGAGGTAAATAACGCGTGATCAATATTCAACCATATAGTAATCCGCGTTACTTTGTTATTCTTTTTATTGCGCTTTTGCCATTAATTATTGGTTTATATCATGGACGGCGCTTTAAAACATACGAAGCTTTCGTTTCCTTACTATTCTTGTTTTTAATGTTTAATGATAAAGACTGGCTACAGGGAGTTCAATTAATTGGATACATCATTTTCCAATTTATAGTTACTTTTGCTTATCAAAAATATGTTAATTCTGGAAGGAATAAAACCTCTGTCTTTTGTTTAGCAGTTATCTTAGCAATTTTGCCATTAGCAGCAGTAAAGATTGCACCATTAGTGCCAAATAAAACTGCTGATTTGATTGGATTTTTCGGAATTTCATATTTAACTTTCAAAACAGTGCAAGTTATTATGGAACTTCGCGATAAAACAATTAAGAAAGTTGATCCAATTACTTATGCAAGGTTTTTGCTTTTCTTCCCAACTATTTCTTCAGGTCCTATTGACCGCTATCGAAGATTTAAAGAAGATTACGATAAAGCCCCTGAAAGAGATAAGTATATTGAAAATTTAAAGTTTGGTACAAGATATATTTTTCAAGGATTCTTATATAAATTTATTATTGGATATGTATTCGGTACCTTATGGCTTCCTCAATTAGCTAAAGATGCAATTTTTTATGGGCAAGCTAATGGGGGATTACGCTTATCTTGGGCTCTGCTTGGTTATATGTACTGCTACAGTATGTATTTATTCTTTGACTTTGCAGGGTACTCCTTGTTTGCGGTAGGTACGTCATATTTTATGGGAATTAGAACTCCTATGAACTTTAATAAACCATTTATTTCTCAAAATATTAAAGATTTCTGGAATAGATGGCACATGACTCTATCTTTCTGGTTCCGTGATTTTATCTTTATGCGTTTTACATTCTTTGCAATGAAGCATAAATTGGTGAAAAATAGAATCAGATTATCGCAATTAGCATATTTTGTAGATTTCTTAATTATGGGTTTCTGGCACGGCTTAACGTGGTACTATATCGTATATGGTATTTACCATGCTTTGGCAATTATCATTAATGATATTTGGTTAAGATTTAAGCGTAAGCACCGCAAGCAAATCCCACATAATAAATTTACAAAGTGGTTTGCAATTTTCTTAACATTTAATGTTGTTTGTTTCAGTTTCCTAATTTTCTCAGGTTTCTTGAGTACATTATGGTTTGGCTGGAAGTAGTTTATTATTTTTGAAAGGATTTTCTTATTATGGATACAAAGCAAGCTGTTTTAGATATTTTAAATGAATTAACTGGTGAAGATTTAAGTGACCAAATGGATGAAAACATTTTTGAAAATGGTTTGTTAGATTCCATGGCAACTGTTCAAATGTTACTTGAATTACAAGACAAGTGTGATGTAACTGCACCAGTATCAGAATTTCACCGTGAAGATTGGGATACTCCAAACAAAATCATTGCAAAGGTAGAAAGCTTAAGAAATGAGTAATAAACGTAAACTGTGGCAGATTTTCGGCCCAGTTCTCTGTGCTTTCATTTTGCTAATAATTTTATTTTTAATTCCATGGCAAAATGGTGAAAAGTCAGATAATGCTCTCTTTAAAGCTTCAGTTTCACAATCTCAAACTGTCTTTAAAGGTCAATCAATTAAGCAAGCTGCTTTTGAGAAAAACTATGTTCCATTTTATGGTTCTAGTGAATTATCAAGAATGGATGCCTTGCACCCAAGTGTCTTAGCTTATAAATATAAAAGAAATTATCGACCTTTCTTACTAGGAGGACCGGGAAGTCAATCCTTAACTCACTTTTTCACTATGCAGGAAACAGTAAATCAGCTTTCTAATAAAAAAGCAGTCTTTATTATTTCTCCACAGTGGTTTACTAAGCAAGGTCAAAATCCAGCAGCTTTTGGGATGTATTTTTCTCAACTTCAAGCAGTTGATTGGATTTTGACTGCTAAGGACAGTGTAGCTACTCGTTATGCTGCTCGGCGTTTGTTAGATATGCCAGCTGGAACTGCTAGTGAGACAACAAAGTATGCATTAATGACATTAGCTTCAGGACAAAAATTGTCTAAGTATCAAACTTTGTATTTGAAAGCTAGACGTCGAATGTTAGCGAATGAAGATAATTTCTTCTCATCTATTGGGATGACTAATAATATTCCTAAGATTCAAAAAGAAGCAGGTAAACTGCCAGGTACTTATGCATATGATAACTTACGTCAATTTGCTAATGAGCAGGGACAACAGGGAACAACAAATAATAAGTTTGGTATTTTTAATGGTTTCTTTGACAAAAAGTTAAACAATAAGCACTTAAAGCACCTGAAGAATTCTCAAAGAGATTTTGATTATACTCAGTCACCAGAATATGCAGACTTTGAATTGGTATTAAATGAACTTGCGCATGAACATGTTAATGTCTTGTTCATTATTCCACCAGTTAATGAAAAGTGGGCTAAGTATACCGGTTTATCTCAGACAATGTATCAAGAATGCGTTGCTAAGATTACCAAACAGCTTACATCTCAAGGTTTCAATAATATAGCTAACTTATCAAAAGACGGTGGAAAGAAATTCTTCATGGAAGATACAATTCACCTTGGTTGGAATGGATGGTTAAAGGTAGATCAATATGTGAAACCGTTTATGGAAGAAAAGAATCATCCAGTCAACTATAAGCTAAATAGTTACTACTTTACTAAGACATGGGGCAACAAAACGAATGTAAAGATGCCTAATGTTAAAAGTAAGGCGGCAGTAGATATAAAAAAAAACTAGCACAAGCAGGTATAACAGGTAATATCCTGGCGATTAAGAATAATAAAGTAATTCTTAATGAGTCTACAGGCTATGCAAATATTAGTAAAAAAGAGCATAATACACCCAAAACAGCTTTTTTTATTAATTCAGTTAATAAGGTTTTTACTGGTGCCCTAGTTATGAAACAAGTTGAGCAGAAAAAGCTTAAACTTAATGACAAATTATCGAAATTCTATCCTCAAGTACCCCATGCTAATCAAATTACGATTGGGCAGCTTCTAACTATGGAAGCCGGATTACAAGGAAAAGATGAATCGAGTTATGGAACGCCAGTCTTTAAAAACAATCAAGCTGGAATTAAATATGATATTAAGCATAATATAGTTTTCAATAAGAAACAGTATAATCAACGTTTCTACTCATCTAGTAACTATATTTTATTATCGGGTATTTTAGAAAAAGTGACGCATCACTCTTATGAAAGTCTAGTGAAAGAGACCTATATTAAAAAATTAGGTTTATCTGAAACAGAATTTTATTGGGATATACCTAAAAATAAACGTATTAAGGTTGCGGTCCCATATACTAAAAATTCTCAGGGTTACTTAGTACCACATAGTGTTGCGGTAGATAAAGTACACGGAGATTTGGGCGCTGGAAGCTTAGTCATGTCAAATAAAGACTTATATCGAGCTACAAGTGCGATTTTAAATGGAGAAATCATAAAACCTTCATCAATACAAACTGTTTATGCTCCAGCTGATCCTGCTAAATATAATGCTGGTTTTTATAACTTCCCTGATTTTCATTCTTCAAATGGTTCAGGCGATGGATATACAACTTACTATCGTATTTCAAACAATACACGCGATGTATTAGTAGTTCAGTCTAATTATCCAGTTAAGGATTATTTTAAAGTGAGAGAGATATGTAACGATCTCATGGAAAATTTAATAAAATCGCCTTCATAGAGATAGGAAATAATATTTCCTATCTCTTTTTTTATGATTTTGACTTCCTTAAAAGCGGTTGTGCAAGTAGGGCTGCTGTGCTAAGATTTACCTGTACCGTTGTAGCAAGGTGCATTTTCTACGGTAGCGAAAGTGTATCTTTTATTTGGTCAGAATAGCGGTACCTAACACTGTGTGAGCCTGATTCCGATGTTGGTGGAATTAGGCTTTTTTTGTAAATTAGAGAAAATAAAAAATCGCTATTCAGCGATTTTTTTCTTGTTATAAGCATTAATGATTGCAAATAGAAGGACAGAAATTAAAACTAAAACAGTGCAAACTACAAATAAGGTCAAATAGGAAAAATTATCAATTACTAAAGCTCCAATTAGCGGTCCTAGAGCTCGACCAGCTGATGTAACTGATTGAACAATTCCTTGGTATTTCCCCTTGTCTTTATTACTAGCACGATCATTAACAAAAGTTGAAACAGCAGGAAATGCTAAAATTTCTCCGCATGTTAGAACGGCCATGGCTAAAACAAAGTTAAAGTAGTGGGTTGCTCCAATTAGTAGTAAGAATGCTAGCCCAAACAGACTAAAACCAATATATAATCGTCCATGAAGATGTGCAGTTAGCCAGTCATCAAAGTAAGTTAAAAGCGGTTGAATGAGGACAATTAAAATAGCATTTAGAGTCCAAAGTAAACTATATAACCGAACGCTCATGTGTAAGCCAAGCATGTAGGAGGAAATATTAGAATTCCATTGTTCATATGCAATCCAAGCAGCTAGAACACAAATTAAGATAGAGAAAATAGCTCTTTTTGCGCCGTAAGGAATTTTTTCTTGATGGGCAGCTGTAGTCGCTTTTTTATTTGTAGAGGCATGAGCCTGGTTTAAACCACGATATTCAAAAAAGATTACAATGCTTAAAAAGGCAAACATAATAAAAGCAAGTAAGAAAATATAAGTAATACCAAAAGGTAGAATGAATCCCACCATTAGGGAACCAAATACTAAACCTAAATTTTGAGTGAAATACAAGACATTAAACACATAGGAGGCATTCCGACTTTTAATTAAAGTAGCAATTGAATTTAAGCCAGTTACTACAATACCGTTGCCTAAGCCTAAAGTAATTAACAAAATTGGATAGGCTGGCCAGCCATGAAACAACACTAGTAAGAAAGTGGATAAGGTAGAAATACTGACACCAGTTAAAATGGTTTGGTAAGGATGCCATTTATCAAATAAAAGGCCCCCAACTGCATTTCCAACCATTGTAAAGGTTGAATTTATGAATAAAACAATCCCAGCTACTGTAAGTGTCTCATGAAGATAATTATGAATATAAATGGTAGTTAATGGCCAAATAAAACTGACACCAGTATTAATTATTAAAGAACCAGCAAATAACCAGATTAACTTAATTGGATCTAGCACATGTTTTTTTAGCATGTATTTTCCTCCTTTTAATTAAGGATAGTTGTATAAAAATAAGCTGACAAGTGTCAGCTTATTTTGCCGGAAGGTATGACTTTATGCAATGAATATTAAGACTCGCCATTAATCCAGCTACTATTGAAAGTACGAAGAACTTCATTAGCTGGAAAAGCATCTTTTCCGGTATGTTTAACTGCTTCATGGACTTGCCTTTGAGTTAAATGGTCACATACATAGCTTTTAATTGCTTCATTAATTACTAAGTCCCATTCTTTGTCTGAATGATTTAAATAGTAGTTGAGTAGACGGTCAGTTTCATCATTAATCGAAAAAATTCGTTTAGCCATAATTTTTCTCCTTTTTATTTTCCTCATCATTATAGCATGTTCTTTATATAATCTGGGTTTAAAGAAGCTTGTCTGATTTAAGCTGTATTTTAATAAAAAAGAATAGGTTTCTTACAATATTTAATTTAAACTAGGAAATAGATTATTAGAGGTAAGGATTAAATTATGGAAAAAATTATTTTTAAAACTATTGTGCGACTTCGTAGGTTAGCATTTTTTAGAGTAACTTATCGAACTCTGATGATGCTAATGCCACTTGCTGTTGTAGGAAGTATTTTTCAGTTTTTATGGCAGAGTGTTTTTTCTCCAATGAGTTTAATATCTAATATTTTTTATTTTGATAAATGGTTACCGGATCAGATTTTTAATGCATCCTGGTATGCCTGTCAGGGCGTTACCAGTGTAATATTTGGTACTTTTGGACTATTTACTGCATATTTTTCAGCACAATATACTGCACGTTTATATCAAAAAGATGCCCAGATGGCTGGTATTTCAGGAATGCTAGCTTTGCTGTTATGTGCATATCGTTTTAGAGATATTAGAGATTTCCAATTATCTTTTAACTGGCGTTTTTTTAATATTAATAGTTTTTTATTTGCTCTCTTGATCGGTTTTGGAACGGGACTCATTTTTAGATTTCTTGGAACTGACTATCATCATCGCCATGCAGAAAGTGCCCAAGTAATAAAGCAAAAAGCTTTTAATTCATTTCGTCCGATGCTTGCTACTTGGTTAATTGGATTAGTAATTGGAATTTTAGCTAGTTTAGTCCATGTACGAATGATCGCCACAAACTTTTATCAATTTTTCCAAAGTCAAGGACAGAATAATTTAAATCTGGGTATTTTTATTCCCTTATTACTTCTAGCATTGTTGTTAAACTGGTGTGGCATTGGTCAGCCTTTAGTATCTCTTACTGCTGGTAGTGATAGTGCGACTAATGTTGCTAATTTAAACTATGCTTTGACACATGGCTCAAGTTGGAATGTACCTAATCCATATGTGGGAAATTCTTTATATCAATCTTATGGGAAATTTGGTGGTAACGGCCTAACCTTAGTGATATTGATTGGCATTTTAATTTTTATTAAGAAAAATGATATTGCTAGAGTTGCCCGCTGGAGTTTTATTCCAACTCTATTTGGCTCTAATCAGGGGGCTTTAATTGGTATTCCGATTATCCTTAATCCATTATTCTTACTGCCTTATGTATTTTTACCAGTTGTAAATATGCTTTTAGCTGCAAGTATGATTGCAATCCATTTAATTCCGGCTTCAGCCTATAATGTATTATCTGGAACTCCGGGACCTTTGTATGCCTTTATTGCTACAAATGGAAACTGGCAAGCGCTAATTTTCTCAATGCTTCTGTTTGCATTTGATATTTTGTTATATCTTCCAATTGTGAAGATGGCCAAGGATGTTCAAGACGAAATTGATTTGTTAAATGATGAGGAGGCTAGCTATGAATGTGTTAAATAAAAAGAGGATATCGAAAAATCATTTGCTTTTGCTAGGTACCTTCATCTTTTTAATAGTTTTGTCTATTCCAACATTTTTTTGGATTAAAAGTGCTAATCATGATTTAGCTGAAAGACGAAAGTCACAAATGTCTCCTGTAATTATGATTCCAGGATCAAGTGCAACCACTGAGCGTTTTAATGAATTGGTTAATCTGCTAAATAAAGATACTCTGGAAAAGCATAGTCTATTAAAAATTCAAGTGAAGAAAGATGGAACAATGAAGTATAGCGGTAAAATTAATCGTAATGATAATGAACCGTTTATTGTAGTAGGATTTGAAAATAATCATGATGGTTATGCCAATATTAAGAAACAAGCAGGTTGGTTTGACGAGGCTTTTGCTCAGCTTAGTCAGCAATATAAATTTAATAATTTTAAGGCATTTGGACATTCAAATGGTGGATTGATTTGGACATATTGGCTAGAAAAATACTATGCAGATTATAGTGATGAAATCAAGATAAAGAAATTGATGACCCTCGGGACACCATATAACTTTAATGAGAGTAATGTTGACCATAAAACCGAAATGCTGAATGATTTTATTAAAAATCGGAAGAAAATTCCTAAGAATTTAGATGTATATTCAGTATCAGGGGGAGAGAATTATGAGTCGGATGGGTTAGTACCTGAAAGTAGTGTGGCAGCAGGAAAATATATTTTTCAAAATCAGGTAAAGCACTATACGACGATGACAGTTACAGGATCAGACGCACAACATTCTTCTCTTCCGCAAAATAAACAAGTAGTTCAGTTAATTAAGCAGTATTTGCTTGAAAACAATAATGGAAACAATATTCCTGGCAATAATCAAAGACCCCAGGACAAGCATAAAAAGAAAAAGATAATAAATGATTAAATTATTTGAAAATTAATAAAAATAAATAATTTCAGAACTATGTCATAATATTAATTCACAAATTTTTTAAGCGTAAAATGCTTTATTAAGCACTTTGCGCTTATTTTATTCACAAATTAAAATAATCTGTGGAAAAAGATGAAATAATATTTGGGTTTCTGTGGATAACCTGCTATAATAAAAAATGTGAGTAGGTAGCACTTATAACTAATGAGTGCTAAAATTTTTGAGAATATGAGGAGTGTGTAAAGCATGGCATACTTTGACAATGGAAACTACAATTTTGATGATTTGTTTAATGAATTAAACAGAGATTTTTTCAATGATGGAAGAATGACCAATGGTCAACAACCAATGAGATATAGTGCTGGTCAAGCACCACAACAAAGTGCTCAAAATGGCCAACAAAAGGAAAAGCCAATTGGTGTTGACTTAACTGAACAAGCTAAGAATGGTAAATACGATCCTGTCATTGGACGTACCGCTGTTATTGATCAAGTTATTGAAATTTTAAGTAGACGTAAGAAGAATAATCCTGTTTTGACTGGTCCTGCTGGTGTTGGTAAAACTTCTGTAGTTGAAGGATTAGCTCAAAGAATTGTTGATGGAGACGTTCCTGAAAAACTAAAGAATGCTCATATTATTGAGTTGAATATTAATGAATTAGTTGCAGGTACTTCTCTTCGTGGTAGTTTTGAAGAAAAACTAAAGAAGATTATTGATAAAGCTAAGGGTGACAAGAATGTTATTCTCTTTATCGATGAATTACATAATATTGTTGGTGCAGGTTCTACTGATTCAGAAAATAATTCTGGGGATGCTGCTAATATCTTAAAGCCAGCATTAGCTAGCGGTGAAATTCGTGTTATTGGTGCAACTACTACTAGTGAATACCAACAAATCGAAAAAGACCCTGCTTTAGCTAGAAGATTCCAACCAGTTCAAGTTCCAGAACCAACAATCAAGGATGCTATTCAAATTTTGAAGGGCTTAGCTCCAAGATATGAAAAGTACCACAATGTTAAATATGATCCAGAAGCTTTGAAGCTTGCTGCAGAACTTTCAAATCGTTACATTAATGATCGTCACTTACCAGATAAGGCCATTGACTTAATGGATGAAGCTGGTGCTAAGAAGTCCTTAGGTATGGATCAAAAAGATGAAACTTCAATTAAGAACAAGATTCATGCCTTAGAAGGTAAAAAGGCAGAAGCAGCTAAGAATGAAAAATATGATGAAGCTGCTAAGATTAAGAAAGAGATTGAAGACCTTAAGAAAGATCTTAAGAATGCCGGCAAAGCTAGTGAACTTAAAGTTACACCGGAAGATATGTATGCTTTAATTCAAACTAAGACTGGTATTCCAATGAGCGAAATTAATGCAAATGAAGCTCAAAAGAATGCTAACTTAGCTTCTGACTTGAAGAAAGTTGTTATTGACCAAGATAAGGCCATTGATATCATTACTGATGCAATTGCACGTAAGCAAGTATTTAAGGATTCTAACCGTCCAACTGGTTCATTCTTACTTACCGGTCCTACTGGTGTTGGTAAAACTGAATTGGCTAAGCAATTAGCAATTAAGTTATTTGGTAAGGCAGATGCATTGGTACGTTTGGATATGTCCGAATACCAAGATCAAATGGCTGTTAATAAGTTGATCGGTTCAGCACCTGGTTATGTTGGTTATGGTGAAGGTGGTCAATTAACTGAAAAGATTCGTCACCAACCATATTCATTGATTTTGCTTGATGAAATTGAAAAAGCAAATCCTCAAGTCTTTAATGCTTTACTTCAAATCATGGATGATGGTCGTTTAACTGATGCACAAGGTAGAACAATTTCCTTCAAAGATACAATCATTATCATGACTTCAAACGCTGGATACTCTGACAAGTTACTTAAAGGTGACGATCAAGATGCTTTACGTAAAGCTCTTGAAGCTTACTTCAGACCAGAATTCTTAAACCGTCTTGACGCAATTGTTCCATTTAATTCATTAACTAGTGAAGATATGCTCAAGATCTTAGACCTTTACTTAGTAAAGATGGAGAAGTCTCTTGCTAAGAGAAACATTAAGCTTCATGTTACTGATGATGCTAAGAAGTATTTGGCTAAGAAGGGTTATGACAAGGAATTTGGTGCTCGTCCATTGAGAAGAGTTGTTGAACAAGATCTTGAAACCCCAGCAGCTAAGTTGATTGTTTCTAAGCCAGATACTAAGGAAGTTAAATTCACTATTGATGATAAGCATTTGTACTTAAATGGTGAAATTCTTGAAGATGTATTGTTTGACAAGGAAACTCGTGAACAAGAAAAGAAAGACTTCAAGGAAGCTGAAAAAGCTGATAAAAAAGAAGAAAAATAGTTAGCAATATTTTGAAAAAAGACTATGAATTAAATTCGTAGTCTTTTTTTTTAATTAATTTTAATCATAGGGTAGAAATAGCTATAAAATCAGGTATAATAATTAAAAATAAATTAAGGAGAGTTGGAATGAAAAAATTCTTTAAGAAAGTTCCAGTAAATACTTTTTTAAAAGCAGATTCTCGCTTAACTAGACATTTAAATGCTCGTGATTTAGTTGCGTTGGGAATCGGGGCAGTTATTGGAACAGGAATTTTTATTTTGCCTGGTCATGAAGCAGCACAGCATGCTGGTCCAGCAGTTGCTATTTCTTTTTTATTAGCAGCAATTGTTTCTGGTATAGTGGGAATGGCCTATGCTGAATTTTCTTCTGCAATGCCAGTAGCTGGCTCTGCCTATTCTTTTGGTTCAGTGATCTATGGAGAAGTAGTAGGGTGGATAATTGGATGGGGATTATTATTAGAATATTTTTTAGCTGTTTCTGCTGAAGCAACTGGTTTTGCTTCATATTTTAATAATAATATTTTAGCTCCAATTGGAATTCATTTGCCTAAAGCACTTGAAGCTGGACCAATGGAAGGTGGAGTAATAAATATTTCTGCTGTTTTAATTGTGTTAATCGTTGCTTTGATTTTATATCAAGGTGCTAACTTATCGAAACGTGTGGAAAATATAGCAGTAATTATCAAAGTCGCAATTATTATTTTGTTTATTGTGATTGGGATGTTCTATATTAAGGCTGACAACTATGTCCCATTTTATCCTAAGAAATTCCAAACACCACCATTAGGGATTGGGGGAATATCTACAGCTGCAGCCACTGTATTCTTTGCATTTATTGGTTTTGATGCTTTAGCAGCAAACAGTGCTGAAACAAAGGATCCTGAAAAAAACGTTGTTAAAGGAATCATAGGGACAGTGATTATTGCTGTTCTATTATATGTAAGTTTTTCTCTAGTTTTAACTGGAATGGTTAATTACAAACAATTAAATGTTGATGATCCAGCAGCTTATGCACTAAAAGTAGTTGGCTTAACTGCGTGGAATAAATTGATTACCGTTGGAGCATTAGTCGGAATCTTTACCGCAATGATTACTATGTTGCTGGGCGGCTCAAGATTACTCTATGCTTTAGGAAGAGATGGATTATTACCGGATTCCATGGGAAGTGTGCATGCTAAAAAGATGATTCCTGATCACGCAGTAATTGTCTCTACAATAGTAGCAGCTGTTTTTGCTGGATTGGTTCCTTTAATGGAATTAGCTTCATTAATTAATGCAGGGACATTAATCGCATTTGCTTTAATTTCATTTGGAATTATTCCTCTACGGCATCGAAAAGATATTGTGAATGATGGATTTAAGATGCCACTTTATCCGGTACTGCCTATAATTGCTGGATTACTAAGCGTATATTTCATTTGGATGTTACCAAATACGACAAAAATTATGGTGGGAATCTGGTTAATTGTGGGAATCATTGTGTATGCAACATACGGTATAAAACATTCTAAACTACAGAATTAATCAAAAAGGTCTCAAATTGAGGACTTTTTTCAGCACTATAAAAAATATTGCTAATTTTTGCAAAAAGGGTTGACGAAAAGTGAAAAAGCCTGTAAAGTAATACATGCTGTTTGAGGCAAGCGAAAAGAACGAATAAAAAGTTC
>NZ_GG670120.1:0-137841 GCF_000159355.1 Lactobacillus johnsonii ATCC 33200
ATGAAAAAATCCTCTAGTTTTCTTAACTAGAGGATTTAATATTAATTACTTTTTTTCTGTATAAAGTGAGTTAGACATACTAAAACTGTAAAAATTATTCCTGCACTTATCATTGGAATTCGATAATTTGGAAATATTAGTAACACAATAATCATTGCTATAAAAAACATTAGTACTGCTATATCTGATATTGGATATAACGGCATTCTAAATGTTGGAAGTTCATTCTTTGGTGTCTTTTTACGGTAAGTCATATGAGTCACGATCATAATTGACCAAATTAATAAAAACATACTCGTTGCAGTGGCAGAAATAAAGGTAAAAGCATCCTTTAAAAAGAGATTTAAAAGAGGTGCTAATGCAATTAAAACTGTTGAGAATACTAAAGCATTTTTAGGTAATTGTCGATGATCCAACTTACCTAAATGCTTACTGATTTTGTTTTTACCATTGTAATTTATTGAAAATAATAAACGGCCCGCACTATAGATAAAGCTATTAGTTGATGAAATGGCTGCACTTATAACAACAAAGTTAATTATTGAACCTGCATTTTTTATTCCTGTTGCACCTAATGCTTGGACGAATGGTGAACTTGAAGTTGAAACCTTTGTCCAAGGAATTGCTAATAAGATACTTAGAATTGCAAGCACATAAAATAAAATAATTCGAACAGGCAGTTGGTCAATAGCACGTGTAATAGTTTTCTTTGGTTCTTTTGCTTCAGCAGCAGTTAAACCAATTAACTCAACGCCGATGAAACTAAAGATTACCATTTGAAAACCTAATAAAAAGCCTTTAGGACCTTTGGCGAAAATACCGCCATCAATCATCATGTTATTCCAGCTAACATGCCCATACTTTGTTGAAGAATTTGTAATTAATAGGTAGAAGACAAGAATAACAAATGCAATAATTGTTACAATTTTAATAATTGCAAAACTAAATTCTAAGTTTCCAAATACCCGTGCTGAAATTAGATTAATACCTAATAGTACTAATAAAGTAATTAATCCGGGAATCCAACTTTGCAGGTTGGGCCACCAATATTGAAAATAAATTCCTAGAGCAGTAATTTCTGCCATAGCGAGAGTCAACCAACTGAACCAATATAAATATCCTGTTGTTGTTCCAATACTTTTTCCTAAGTATTCTGAAATAAAATCAATATAGGTATTTTTCTTAATATCTGAAAGTATCAGTTCTCCGAGTGCTCTCATTAACAGAAAAAGAAAGAATCCAACTAGGCAATAGATAAAAATTACTGCAGGACCAGCTAGTTCAATACTATTTCCAACTCCTAGAAATAGTCCTGTTCCAATTGTTCCCCCTAATGCAATTAGTTGAATATGGGCGTTTGTCAAACTCCGTTTCATAGTTTTAACCTCAGATGATTCTGAGATATTTTTTGACATTAAAATATAAAACTCCTTTCATAGTTTATTAAAATTTTAACATAAAAATCTATGATAACTGATAAAACGTATAGTTTTTAAGATTTTTTATAAGATTATGAATAAAAAAAACACTTTATACTTTTGTGAAATATTTTTCAATATTATACAAAATGTAACCGATAACATTATTGAAAACAGTTATTTCTTACTTTTTATCATATTGTGAATTTGTAAAAAGATGCACAAAGTCATTTACAAGTGTTGGATATAAGGACTATACTGTCATTGTTCAAAAAAAATGCCTAGATTTCCGAGTAGGAGGCCCAATTAAATGGTGCAAGATAAAAAGGCGACAAAAGAAGAAAAAGCAATTGATGTAAATAAAATGATTGATGGCTATGTAGAAAAAGCCCATGTTGCTTTAGATGAGATGGCCAATTTTGATCAAGAACAAGTTGATAAAATTTGTGAAGCTATTGCAAGTGCTGGGGAACAGAATAGTTATTTACTTGCAAAAATGGCTGTTGAAGAAACTGGTCGTGGAGTAGTAGAAGATAAGACTATTAAAAATATGTTTGCCAGTGAAAATATTTGGAATAGTCTTCGTCATGAAAAAACTGTTGGCGTTATTGAAGAAGATAAAGAAAAACAATTAGTTAAAATTGCAGAACCTAAAGGCGTAATTGCTGGAGTAACTCCCGTTACTAACCCAACCTCAACTGTAATCTTTAAAGCTATGCTTGCTTTAAAAACTAGAAATGCTATTATTTTTGGTTTCCACCCACAAGCACAAAAGAGTTGTGTAAAAACTGGTGAAATTATTCGAGAAGCAGCAATTAAAGCTGGTGCTCCTAAAGATGCTATTCAATGGATCGAATATCCAAGTCTTGAAGCAACTAGTACTTTAATGAATCATCCAAATGTTCAAACTATTTTAGCTACTGGTGGTCCTGGAATGGTTAAGGCGGCTTATTCATCTGGTAAACCTGCAATCGGTGTTGGTCCAGGTAATGGTCCTTCATATATTGAAAAGACCGCCAATATTCCAGAATCCGTCTATGATATTGTCCTCTCTAAGACTTTTGATAATGGTATGATTTGTTCCTCCGAAAATTCTGTAGTAGTTGATGAGGATATCTATAACGAAGTAAAAGATGAATTTAAGTCTTGGAATTGTTATTTCTTAAGACCAGATGAAATTAAGAAGTTTGAAGAAAAATTCATTGATCCTAAGAGAGGAACTGTTGCTGGTCCAGTTGCTGGTCGTTCGGCTTATCAAATTGCAAAATTATGTGGAGTAGATGTACCAGAAGATACTAAGGTAATTATTGCCGAATACAAGGGTGTGGGTAAAAAGTATCCTTTATCTGCTGAAAAGCTTTCTCCTGTATTTACTATGTATAAAGCTAACGGTCATGAAGATGCCTATAAGATTTGTACCGACCTTCTAAATTATGGTGGGCGCGGTCATACTGCGGGGGTTCATTCTCAAGATGAAAAAGTAATTGATGAGTTTTCAATGAAAATGGATGCATGCCGTATTTTGGTTAACTCTCCAGCTTCAGTTGGTGGCGTTGGTGACTTGTACAACAATATGCTTCCTTCCCTTACTTTGGGGACCGGTTCATATGGTGCTAATACTTTTTCACATAATATTGGTGCTAGAGACTTGCTTAACATTAAGACAGTTGCAAAACGTCGTGATAATATGCAATGGATCAAGGTTCCAAAGAAGACATATTTTGAACATAATGCAGCAAATTATTTAAAGCATATGCCTGATGTTGAAAGATTTTTCATCGTGACTGATGAAGGTGTAGCAAGCAAATACATTAATAAAATTACTGATATCATTAGTCAACGTCGTGGTAAAAAGAGCTATGAAGTCTTTCAAGCAGTAACTAAGGATCCTGATACTGATATAATTGCTGACGGTGTTCACCGGATGAATATCTTTAAGCCGGATGTCGTGATTGCTATTGGTGGTGGATCTGTAATGGATGCTGCTAAGGTAATGCGATTATTCTATGAAAATCCAGATATGAGTTTTGAAGATGCTTATTCAAAATTTTTAGATATTAGAAAAAGAACGGTAAGATTTCCAAAATATAATGCTATCCAATTAGTATGTATTCCAACTACTTCAGGAACTGGTTCAGAAGTATCACCATTTTCAATTATTAAAGATGCAAAGACAGGAATTAAACACACTCTTTGTGATTATTCTTTAAATCCTGATGTTGCCATTGTTGACGATCAATTTGTAGAAACTATGCCAAAGGAATTGATTGCTCGCTCTGGTTTTGAAGCATTAGCTCATGCAGTAGAAAGTTATGTTTCGACTATGGCTACTGATTTTACTCGTGGCTGGTCGATGGAAGCTATTAAGTTGATTTTTGAAAACTTAGAAAAATCATATAATGGTGATCAAAATGCTAGAAGTAGAATGCATAATGCAGCTACTTTAGCTGGTATGGCATATGCAAATGCATTCTTAGGTGTAGGACATGCAATTGCTCATACAGAATCATCTGAGTTTGGTATTCCAAGTGGCTTAAGTGATGCTATTGCAATGCCATATGTGATTAGATTCAATTCTAAAAAGCCTAGAAAACTTGCTATGCGCCCACATTATTCAACTTTTAGAGCTGATAAAGATTATGCAGAAATTGCACGTAGTCTGGGATCAAAAGGAAATAGCGACCAAGAACTAATTGATGCTTTAATCAAGAAAGTTGTTGAATTAGGACATGCTGTTGGGATGAAGTTAAGCCTTAAAGCTAATGGAATTAGTGAAGCTGATTTTAATAATAAGGTAGAAAACATGGCTGTTGAAGCCTATGGCGACCAAAACGTTGTAACAAATCCTTCTGCGTTATTGATTAGTGAAATTAAGAATCTAATGAAAGAAACATACACTGGAAAGGGTATTGAAGCTTAATTTTTTCGTATTTCTCTTAAAATATTAATATGAATTCGCACGTAAAAGGGGAAGCAATATATTGCTTCCCCTTTTTTATTTTGATCAAAAACAAAAAGAATGATAATTCTTTACCAAAGAGGGTAAGGAATATATCATTCTTTTTCTGTATGTATGTAAATTAAACTATAAAACTATTACTATAAACTTAGACTAATTTAATTTGCCGACTTTCTTCAAGATGTCTTGAGCCTTTTCAAGATAGTGGTGTTCAGTTCTGAAAGCATCAATATCTCCACCGTTGAAGTAATTTAACTTAGCAAGTTTGTCATCTAATTCTGCGAAGTCCTTCTTCAAATCGTTGATAACAGGTTCTTCTTCTTCATAGACGTAGTGGTTTTCTGTTGAATCCTTAGGACCTTCGCTTTTGAATTCTTCGATCTTGTCTTCGTCTTTGTCGACTTTTCTTGCGTGCTTAAGAATTGACTTAATATCCTTAATTGTTTCATGTTGAGCGGTGCGATGTTTCTTATCATCAATACTATCTTCAATCTTTGTTAAGTGACCTTCTGCATCTGAAATCTTCTTAGTAATTCTGTCTAATGCTTTCATTTCTCTTTTTGCATAATCTGTCATAACAATATACCTCCTAAAATCATTCTATTAACTTAATCATCTTTACTATAGAATCTAATAGTTATAGATTAAAAAATGTTGTTTTATAAAATAAGCGTATAGGTTTGAAATAACTAATACTTTCATAAATATATATGGCTATACTTTGAATATTAATAACGAAAGTTACGATAATGTTATTTATGAATCTATGCTTTAATAGTATATTTCTACATGCATATAAAGTAGTTTTAAATAGAATTTTTAGCTTTTATAATAAGTTATAAGAAAGAAGAGTGAAATAATGCTTAGAGAAGATGCAAAAAATATCCATGAAAAAGTTTTAAAAGTAAATGATCCTGAAGCTTGGGAAAGAATTAGTCATTTTGCTTTTGAGGAAGTCCAAGATGACGTAGACCTACCAAATAAAACAAAATTATTATCTAACTTAGCTTATTTGTTAGGGATGCAAGGTTTAGAAGAATACAGCTTAATGCTTCCGGTTGCTCTAGATAATGGAGTAAGTCCAGTTGAAGCAAAAGAAGTAGTTTATCAAGCGGTTGATTATTTAGGATTAGGACGTGTAATGCCATTTTTTGAAGCAACAAATCAAGTTTTGCTCGATCATGGTGTTAAATTGCCATTACCTAGTCAAGCTACCACTACTATGAAAAATCGTCTTGAAAAAGGTGAAGAAACTCAAATTAGATTATTTGGACCACAAATGAAAGATTTTGCTAAAAAGGGTATTATCAATAAGTGGTTAGTGGATAATTGTTTTGGAGATTATTACACAAGAAAGGGCCTAGATGATAAAGAAAGAGAAATGATAACTTTCTGTTATTTGGCCGCTCAAGGAAGGTGTGAACCACAATTGTTGGCCCACGCCAAGGCTAATGTAGGTCTAGGAAATGATCAACAATTTTTAACCAAGGTTGTTTTAGCTAATGTTCCATTTATTGGCTATCCTCGTAGCTTAAATGCAATTAATGTTATTAATCAAGTAAAATAGTGAGTATTTAATGGCGCTGAAATCATTATGGTTTCAGCGTTTTTTGTTGTACCTTCATGGCTAGATAAATAAAAATATAGTAGAATATATGTTCGAAAGGAGCTAGACCCATGAATACCGATGAATTATTAAGTTATGCTATAAGACATTTTGGAAAAAATAGTATTAGTGAAGTTAATGACAATCCTAATTTGGTAGCTTTTAGTTCACCGATTACTAAAAATTGGTTTGCTCTTTTAAATTTAGATCCTAAAAATAAAAGTTTAAACATTAATTATGGAGATTTTGCAATAACAATTAAAGACTTACCCGGCTTTTCACCTTCATGCTTAATAAAAGAAGATAAGTGGGTTGAAGTTAGCTTAGGGTTAAGTAATCAAAAAATAAAAAAAGCATTGGAATATGCTTTTAAAATTGCTCTCATGTCCAATAAACGCCCTAATCCTGAAAAATTAATTTATATTCCTGATACTATTCAAAATGATGAAGAAAGTGTCTATCATGAGCAGAAATTAAACTTTAAAAACTGGAAAAGGTCATCTAATATACTTAGAAAAGAAACTAAATCTACGGAAGAGAAAATCAATTTAAATTTTGAAGATACTCAGTTTGTTCCTAAAGAAATAAAAAAGATGATTGAGTCCTATCAATATTCTTTACCTGGATCTATTCGTAGAGAACAAAATTTTTATTTACAGGGTAAATTAATGGGTTCCTACGAAGATCACTATGACGGAAAACAATCTTTCTTACGATATTATCCAACTTACCACGACTTAACAGTGGGGCAGGCACGGACGTATTTTACTTGGCGTACAAAAATTAGACAAAATATCTATGAAAAAATTTCAGATTCCTATGCTTACATTTATTTGTATGAATTATTAAACGGAATTGGAATTAAGAATCCAGAAGAAGGATTAGATAAGTTAATTACTTTTAATAAAAATTATGCTCAAAAATTTTCACCGGAGATGGGTGCTTATCTTGAAAGATGGATTCGCGATTATATTATTTTTTATAATATAAATAAAACAAATAATATTTTTTTTGTTAAAGAACAGACTAATGATAAAAAGTATGAACAATTGTTATACCCAGATCAATTTTCTAACCACGAAGTTGCAGAGAGCTTAATCAAGTTATCTAATTATAAGATTCGCAATTGCCCCTTGTATAAAAAGAGTATAGAAAAATTTGAATATCTTTTAGTTTTAATTTGGCACAAAATTTTAGATTTACGTAATGATGGATTTGATTTTTTTACTAGTTATATTGCCTATAAGAATCAGATGACAATTCAACTGTTTTCAGCTGCTGTGTTTAATCATCAGCTAGAGCCACAGACAACTAGCTATGAAATTGATCAAATTAGAAAATATTTTTATGATAAAGAAAAAAATACCTGGTACTGTGAGTCTTACTGGGGACTGACTGGTCAAAAAAGTATTATAGGTAATTTTTTGCATGAAGTAGATCGCGAAATAAGATTATGTTTTAATTTGGGACGAAATTTAAAACCTAGAAAAATAGAAAAGCATTATCTTGAGGCTATTAGGGATGGGATTAAAGAATATCAAATAGAGGAACAAAAATTAAAACAGCCTAAAATTGAATTTAATCTATCACAGTTATCTACAATTCGAGAGGATGCAGCGGGAACTCGAGACAGTTTATTAACTGAAGAAGAACTTCAAGCTGAGCAAGAAGAAAGGGAGCAAATTGAAGAAACTGTTGTAAACGATGAGCAGGAAGACTATGGGTTGAGCTCAGAAGAGATGGCCACCATAATTTTGCTTTTAAAGGGAAAAGACCTAAACAAATATCTTAAAGAGCATCATTTAATGGCTGCCGTTATAATTGATAACATAAATGAAAAACTTTTTGATGAATTTGGTGATAATGTCATTGAGTTTATAAATGATATACCTACAGTAATTGAAGATTACCAAGAAGATCTAGAAGATATGTTTTTGAAAGGAACAAACTAAAGTATGGCTATTAATAAAAATAGAAAAGTGCCTAAAAGAATAGCTCAAACTATTTTGAATTCTTTAAAAGGTGGGGTAGTACCTAGAATCGGATTACCATACATTACTGTTGGAAGAAAAGCCGAAGTTGAAGCTTTATTACATGATGTAGAGCTAATCAAAGACGGAGGAGCTTCTTTTAGATTTATAGTGGGTCGGTATGGCTCGGGGAAAAGTTTCTTACTTCAAACTATTAGAAATTATGTAATGGATAAAAATTTTGTTGTGGTTGATGGTGATTTATCGCCAGAAAGACGGCTGCAGGGTGGAAAAGGGCAAGGATTAGCAACTTATCGAGAACTAATTCAAAATCTTTCCACTAAAACTAGACCGGAAGGTGGAGCATTAACCTTAATTTTGGATCGCTGGATTAATTCGGTTCAAATGCAGGTTAGAACAGAGACAGGATTAAATGATGATACTCCCGCCTTTGAAGACGCAGTCAATAAGAAAATTTATGCAGTAATTTCTAATCTTTCTGAATTAGTGCACGGGTTTGATTTTGCAAAGTTGCTTGAAATGTACTATCAAGCCTATATCAATGATGATGAAGAAACAAAAGCCAAAGTTGTTAAGTGGTTTAGAGGTGAATATGCCAATAAAACACAGGCTAAGAAAGAATTAGGAGTCGATATTGTAATATCTGATGACGATTGGTATGAGTATTTAAAATTATTCGCATCATTTTTTAGACAAGCTGGATATGCGGGCTTGATGATTATGATTGATGAGTTAGTAAATATCTATAAAATCCCGAATAGTATTAGCCGCCAATATAACTATGAAAAGATATTAACAATGTACAACGATGCCTTACAAGGAAAGTCGAAGTATCTTGGAATTATTATGGGTGGAACCCCGCAGGCAATTGAAGATAAGAGACGCGGAGTATATTCATATGAAGCATTGCGCTCACGTCTTGCTAGTGGAAAATTTTCTGAAGCCGGCAATCGAGATATGTATGCACCTGTTATTAAGCTTGATCCTCTTACCCCAGAAGAAATGCTTGTTTTAACTGAAAAACTTGCAGAGATGCATGCTAATCTGTATGGATATGAAAAGTCAATTACAGAGGATGATTTACAAAAGTTCATAAAAATTGAATATTCACGTGTGGGAGCATCAACAAATATTACGCCACGTGAAATTATTCGTGATTTTATTGAATTATTAGACATTGTTTGGCAAAATCCAGAGACTGACATTGAAAAACTACTTAATTCGGATAAGTTTTCTTATGCCGAATCAGGGGCAGTTTCTAATGAAAAGTCTGATGATTTTGCTGAGTTTAGAATTTAAGTGAAAAATGGATATTTTTACACGTTTTGCTCCCTTTATTCAAGATTATATTTATGAACATGGATGGAAAAATCTCCGTTCAATTCAAGTTGGAGCAGCAGAAACTATTTTTAATAGTCGAGATAATATCTTGCTAGCTGCGTCGACTGCTTCTGGTAAGACGGAAGCTGCATTTTTTCCAATTTTAACTGATCTCTATGAAAATCCTCCTCAATCAGTGGGTGTACTGTACATTTCACCACTAAAAGCATTAATTAATGATCAATATGAACGTTTAAACGAACTTTGTCAGGATGTTGATATTCCTGTATGGCGTTGGCATGGCGAAGTGACCCAGACACAAAAGAGAAAATTACTTAAACATACCTCTGGTATTTTACAAATCACACCAGAATCTTTAGAGTCATTGATGATTAATAAACACATGGATATTCCCAACTTATTTCATGATCTGAGATATATTGTGATTGATGAATTACATTCCTTTTTAAGATCTGACCGTGGCGGACAAACTTTTTGTTTGATTGAGAGATTATCTAAAATAGCCGGTGTTGATCCTCGTCGTATTGGACTTTCTGCAACAATTGGTGATACAAAATCTGCTGCTGCATTTTTAGGTGCTGGTTCTAAACGTAAAACTAGGGCTCCTAAAGGAGAAGGAAGCGGGCAAGTTTGGCGGCTATCAATGGAACACTTTTATGATAATGGTCCACAGGCTGATAGTAATGATTTTGATCCCGCGCAACCAGTTTTAGATGAAAAAAGTGATCAAGCTCCCAATACAGCTGATCCATCAATGGCTTATATTTTTGAACATACACGCGGCAAAAAATGCTTAGTCTTTACTAATAGCCGTGAAGAATGTGAAGCAGTTTGTCAGATATTAAGACAATACTGTGAAGTAAAACATGAGCCAGATCGTTTTTTAATTCATCATGGTAATCTGTCTGCTGCTTATCGGCAAACTGCTGAGGCCGAAATGAAAGATGAGGACTCTTTGATGACTACTTGTGCTACTGCCACACTTGAATTAGGTATCGATATTGGAAAATTAGAGCGTGCTTTTCAGATTGATGCGCCATTTACTGTATCTGGCTTTTTACAAAGGATGGGAAGGACAGGACGTAGAGGTAATCCTTCGGAAATGTGGTTTGTAATGCGCGAATCGCATCCTGAGTCCCGTGCGATGCTTCCTGAGATTATTCCATGGTCTTTATTACAAGGAATTGCTTTGGTTCAACTGTATCTAGAAGAAAGATGGGTAGAACCTCCTGAACCAAATCGCTTACCATATAGTTTGCTCTACCATCAGACCATGTCTACTTTAGCTTCGAATGGTGAAATGACGCCTGCAGAGCTAGCGTCGCGAGTATTGACACTGCATTATTTTCGGAATGTTAGTCAAGATGATTATCTAGTATTACTTAGACATCTAATTAAAGAAGATCATATTCAGCAAACTGAAAATGGTGGTTTAATTGTAGGTCTAAGTGGTGAGCGCATAGTTAATAATTTTAAGTTTTATGCTGTTTTTCAAGAAAATGAAGAATATGCTGTTAAGTCAGAATCAGAAGAGCTAGGAACTATTGTTAAACCGCCACCTGTTGGGGATAAGATAGCGATAGCGGGTCGTGTTTGGGTAGTAGAGGATGTAGATCGCAAACGACATCAAGTCTATTGCCATCCTGTTAAAGGTCGTATTCCGGCATATTTTGGGGATGTTGCAGGAGATATTCAACCTGAGATTTTACAAAGAATGAATAAAATTTTAACCGAGAAAAAGCAATACCCCTATCTAATGAAACATGCTATTGCGCGTCTTAAAGAAGTGCGTGATACTGCTAAAACTTCGGGGATGCTAGAAAGTAATTTGATTAACTTAGGCGGAAAAATGTGGTGTCTCTTTCCTTGGACAGGGACATATGCATTTTTGGCTTTAGAAAGGTTAATTAAAATTAAGTGTGCTAAGCGAATTGGCTTGCGCGGCTTTAATTCTAGTCGTCCGTATTTTATGCAATTTGCAATGGATGTAAGTAAAGAAGAATTTTTGAAAATTTTAGTAGAAGAAGCTAATAAGGATTTTGACCCATTAGAGCTAGTGTATCCAAATGAGGTACCGGTATTTGATAAATATGATGAATATCTGCCCGATGAATTAGTGAGAAAAGAATTTGCTCATAGTATTTTGGATATTGAAGAAATGAGAAAATGCGTTAATCAATTGCAATAAAAAAATCCATTCAGTCGTGATGATTGAATGGATTTTTTGATTTATTTATCTTCGTAACCCTTTGGATGGCTCTTGTGCCAGTTCCAAGCAGTAGCAATTACGTCATCAACATCTTCATGTTTTGGCTTCCAGCCTAAAACTTTACGAGCTTTGCTTGAGTCAGCAACTAAAGAATCAGGGTCTCCGCCTCTTCTTGCACCAATAGTGTAAGGAATGTCGATACCAGTAACTTTCTTAGCAGCTTCAAGAATTTCTAAGTTAGAGTATCCTTGGGCAGTACCTAAGTTAAAGACATCAGATTTATTAGTGTCCATCACGTGCTTAAGAGCTAAGATATGTGCATCAATTAGGTCTTCAACTTGAACATAGTCACGGACGTTAGTACCATCTTTAGTGTTATAGTCATCCCCAAAAATAGTGAAGTTACCGTCGCCCGCAATAGCACTCTTTAAAATGTTAGGAATCAAGTGAGTTTCAGGTCCGTGATCTTCACCGATTGAACCATCACTTGAAGCACCAGCTACATTGAAGTAACGAAGGGCGATTGACTTAATGCCATTAGCCTTGTCAGCCCAGTGCATAATTTTTTCCATCATCATCTTAGTTTCACCATATGGGTTAATTGGATTTAATGGGGTGTCTTCAGTAATTGGTAATTTTTCAGGAATACCGTAAGTAGCAGCACTAGAAGAGAAGACTAAATATTTAACTTTAGCATCTTCCATAGCTTGAAGTAGTGAAATCATCCCAGAAACATTATTATCGTAGTATTTCAAAGGCTTCTTAACTGATTCACCAACTAATGAGTAAGCAGCAAAGTGCATTACTGCGTCAATATTTTCATCGCGTAAGATTTTGCTTACTAAATTAGTATCTTCAATGTCACCTTGATAGAATTTAGCTCTCTTGTCGACAGCTTTTCTGTGACCAGTGTAGAGAGAATCAAGGACAACAACATCGTTTCCTTCTTCAATTAATTTTCTAACAGCGTGAGAGCCAATGTAACCAGCTCCGCCGATAACTAATACTCGCATTAACGTGTTACTCCTTTTTAAATAAATAATAACCGAATCAAGTTAATTTTATCATACTAGATTATTTTGAAAATTCTGATTTAAAAATTTGTGCATTTTGAAATCCTAAATGATCTATTACTGCAAAGTGTATTTCTTTAATCGGTGAAGGAGTGCGCCATACATCATGCCATATTTTAGCAACCTCAATTCCACGAAAACTAAATGCGCCAGCTCCCCCAAGCCCCTAAAATTAATTTATCTACTCTTTCATATTCAGCGATGTTTTTTACAAATTCCATTTTTTTCTTTAGTACTATACAAGCTTTTTCATAAGAAATATTAGTATGTTTGGCGATAGTATAACAAGGAGCGGCACAAGTGATAACGTCTAGTGTATTAACAAAACTTCCGTCTAAATTTGTAAATACGATATTAGGAGTATAAAGAGCACGATGTTCATATAAGTTTTGATTGAGATTCATTTGATTCCAGCTATAGTATTGAGAAAATTTGGTTAGAACTTGATAAAGATCTGATTGATGACATAAAACTTCTTCTTGAGCTAGTGCTCCGTGTAAGTAGCCTCCTCCTGGGATGGTGTAATTTGCAAAATTGAGAATAGTTACTTTTAGATTAGAATCTTTTTCTTTTAGAGATATTCCTGCATGTGCTGAATCTATATTTTTAAAACTTAAAATAGGGTAATTATTTCCTGTATATTTCACTTCTGAGGCATTGGTAAATATTTTACTTTGTATAGCACTATGCTTTATTTCAGTCTTGTATTTTTTCCCTATTATTTTATTATGCTTTTTTGCCATTTTTATATGTTGTTCTACAATTCCCATTTTTTACCTATAAATAAAATGATTTTATATAAAAATTATAAGCATAAAAGATGCAAATTAATATTATATGTATAAAATAATAGTTAAAAGAACAAACTTATAAAAAGTAAGAGGAAAATAATATGGAAACAATTAAAAACATAATTATCGGCTTTGGAAAAGGTGGGAAAACCTTAGCTAAATTTTTAGCAAAAAAGGGAGAAGAAGTATTAGTAATTGAAAAATCTAATAAGATGTATGGAGGTACTTGTATTAATATCGCCTGCCTACCTTCAAAAAGATTAATTATTGAAGCCGCAAATGGCGTTTCTTATGTGGATGCGGTAAACGGTAAAAATGAAATGACTGCACAATTGCGGGAGAAAAACTATCATATGCTTGCAGACGAAAAGACTGTAACTGTATTAGATGGAGAAGCGCATTTTATTGCTGATCATGAAATTGAAGTAGAACTTCCGAATGGTAAAAAAGCTCAGTATAAAGGAGACCGTATTTTCATTAATACTGGTGCAGTTCCAGTGATGTTACCAATCCCTGGCTTAAAAGAAAGCAAGTATATCCTTGATTCAACTCAAGCCATGGATGAAAAGAAGATGCCAAAGAATTTAACAATTATTGGAGCGGGATATATTGGGTTGGAATTTGCTAGCATGTTCGCAAAATATGGTAGTAAAGTTACAGTGCTTGATCATAATAAGGAATTTTTAGCCCGTGAAGATGAGGATATTAGTAATGTGGTAAGAAAAGATATGGAAGACGCTGGTATTAAGTTTGAACTTGGCGCTGATATTGAAAAGATTACTGATGAAACCACTGATGCAACAGTTACTTATCAAGTAAATGGAAAAAGAAAAACGATTAATGCAGACCGAATTTTGGTAGCAACTGGTCGTAAACCAAATACTGAAAACTTAGGTTTAGAAAATACTGCGATTGAAACAACTGATCGTGGCGCTATAAAAGTAGATGATTTTCTAAGAACTACTGTGGACAATGTGTGGGCAATTGGGGATGTTAAAGGTGGTCTTCAATTTACCTATATTTCTTTAGATGATTTTAGAATTATTAAAGATCAACTGTTTGGTACGGGTGCTCGCATGGTTAGTGACCGAAAGGTAGTTCCTTATAGTGTATTTATTTCACCCGCCTTGTCTCAAGTTGGTTTAAATGAGAAGCAAGCAAATAAATTAGGAAAAGAATACAAGTTATTTAAGTTGCCAGTTACAGCAATTCCTAAAGCAAAAGTTGCAAAAGATAATAGAGGTTTATTTAAGGCACTCGTTGACCCAGAAACCGAAAAAATTCTAGGGGCTACACTTTATGGAATTGAGTCATATGAATTGATTAACATGATTTCTTTAGCGATGAAGGCTCATTTATCCTATACGGTTCTAAGAGATCAGATTTATACTCATCCGACAATGTCTGAAGCTTTTAATGACTTATTTAAATAAATTAATTGTAAAAAGCTAAATTTCATGAAAAAAGCATAAATTACTTTTATAATGTAAGTAATTAAAGAAATGAGGAAAAATATGAAATTTAATTCAGTTGAAGATACATACACATTGAATAATGGTGTCAAAATTCCGATTATTGGTTTTGGTACTTGGCAAACTCCAGACGGTGATGTGGCAAAACACGCAGTTGAAGCAGCATTGAATAGCGGCTACAGACATATTGATACTGCTGCAGCTTATGGAAATGAAGAAAGTGTAGGAGAAGGAATTAAGAATAGTGGCATTAACCGCCATGATTTATTTATTACTACTAAACTTTGGAATGCAGATCATGGTTATAAAGAGGCAAAAGCTGCAATTGATAAAAGTTTGCAAAATTTAGGGACAGATTATTTAGATTTATATTTAATTCACTGGCCTAATCCACTGGCTCTTCGAGATCACTGGGCTGAAGCAAATACAGAAAGCTGGAGAGCTATGGAAGAAGCGGTTAAGGCCGGTAAGATTAGAGCTATTGGAGTTTCTAATTTTAGAAAGCATCACCTAGAGGAATTGCTTAAAACTGCAGAAATAAAACCAGTCGTTAACCAAATTATGCTTAATCCAAGTGATTTACAATCAGATGTAGTGAAAGCAAATGAAGAGTTAGGATTATTAAGTGAAGCATACAGTCCATTAGGCACGGGTGGTTTATTAGGAAATGAAGTTGTTAACGAAATAGCTAATGAAGTTGGAAAGTCACCGGCTCAAGTTTTAATTCGTTGGTCGCTAGAACACGGATTTTTACCTTTACCTAAATCTGTTCACGATAAATACATTGCAGCCAATATTGATGTATTTGATTTTGAATTAAATGATGAGCAGATGAGCAAATTAGATAGTTTACATGGAGTTAGCGGCTTAGCTACTGATCCAGATACAGCTAACTTTTAATTAAAAGTCGAAGTAGTGGTACTTCGACTTTTTTATTTGTAAAATTTTACTGATGCTTTACAGGGGAAGAAAATCTTTGTTATAATTCTAGTGTTAATGCTGAATTAGCTCAGTTGGTAGAGCGCTTCCCTCGTAAAGAAGAGGTCGCCAGTTCGATCCTGGCATTCAGCACTCAGGGTATTAACTAAGAGTCTTTCAAATAAAGTTTTAGAAAACTTTATTTTGCAGGCTTTTTTTTACATTAACATTCAATATAACCTAAAAAGCAGGGCCTGGGCTCTGCTTTTTAGGTATACTAGTAGAAAAATGAAATGAGTGAGATTATGACTTTAATTTATACACGCTATGCTACTAACGCCGATTTATCAAATATCATGGGTATTATTAATGAAGCAAAAGATTTTCTAAAGCAAAGCGGAAGTAGTCAATGGCAAGGAACCTATCCGGACGAAGATACAATTTTAACTGATATCAAAAATAAAAGTGCCTTGGTTTTAATAGTAGATGATAAGGTGGCTGGTTATGCGGCAAGTGTTGTTGGGATAGAGCCGACTTATCAGAAAATAAATGGGGAGTGGAAAAATACTAACGATGATTATGCTACTTTTCATCGTTTAGCTATTAGCAGTAAGTATCGCGGGATGCACTTAGCTAATTTTATGTTTTCAGATTTGATTTCAATTATGGTAAATCAAGGAATTAAAAATTTTAGAATTGATACATCACGTAAAAATCAAATTATGCAACATTTAGCTTTAAAAAATAATTTTATTGAACGTGGGATTATTATGGTTGATGAAGATCCAGAGGATCCTAGTCGTTTAGCCTATGAATTAAATCTATAATTTGATATGTTTGTTCAAAATTACTACTCCAATAATTAGTAATAATATTGCTACTGCATGAATTAAAATTTGCATTGGTTCACCATGCGCAGTAATTAAATTTCTTAAAAGGGCTGTAATTCCTAGACTCATTAAAAAGTTTAAGCTTGTATGACCCATATGCTTTAAGGCTGCCACAATCATAGCCGAAAATTCAAAGAATAAGAAGAAAGTGACTATTTCATCTAACACTTTCGTAGGTATGTTAATTAAATTATTGCTAATCATAATACGACCTATTGCAAATAATTGACTAAACATCAGGATCAGCATTAAAGCCCCTAAAATTCCTAAAGCAATTATAGTAAAAAAGCGTAGAATATTAGCATATTTACTAGCTGTTTTATTAAATTTTTTCATTATATATGTACCTTTCAATTGCAGATAAGAATATTTTTACGCTTTTTAGTTAATTTTTCCAGAGGTGCTGTACGCTTTAATTTCATTAAAGAATGATATCTTTAATATAGAAGAGTCTAAAAATTACTTATGAGGTATTAAAAATGCCGTTTACCTTTTCTGAAATTATTGTTTTATTTTTTACATATTCTGTAATTGGTTGGATATGGGAAACAATCTATTGTTCGATTAAGGATCATCATTATGATTATCGGGGATTTTTGTTTGGGTCTTATTGTCCCGTATATGGCTTTGCAGTAACAACGATTTTAATCTGTACCCATCGCATTCAAAATAATCTTTTCCTATTATATATAGTTGGTGTAATAGTAGTGACAATTTTTGAGTATTTCGCTAGTGTATTTTTACAATATGTTTTCCATATGAAGTTATGGGACTATTCACATTTATGGGACAATGTCCAAGGTAGGATTGCACCAATTATTTCTTTATTTTTGGGGGATAGGGGTAGTCTTTCTTGTAAAAGTTATTCAGCCATTTGTTCAAAAGTTAATTACTTGGGAAGAAATAAAAACGCATGGCTATCTTGCTTTAATAATAGTAATTGTGATGGGAACAGACTTTATTCCTACTATCTTTAGTGTAGAGAAACTACATATGAGTACTAAAATTTGGAATGAGCGCTTAAACACTCGCATGAAATTAGATGAAGGTAAATTAAACCAGGCCTTTGATAAATTAATGGAAACATTATCCTGGAATCAGAAGCGATTCCTTACGAGTTTCCCGCAGTTAAAGTTTACTGATACAAAGAAATTTAACCAATTTAAGAATAGATGGATAAAGAAAAGAAGAGAGAGTTAAGAAAAATGACTCTCTCTTCTTTGTTTTGCTACAGAAAGATTACATCGTTACATTATTGTAACTTAAGGCGCAAATATTACCGGAATGTAACAAGATGAAATATATCCTTAATTTTCTAGGAACTATTCTGCAATATTGGCCATGTATTATATAAGCTGTAAATAGAAGTGACGAAATAATGATTCAAATCAAATTTATCAAGGAGAGAATTTAATTTTGGATATGCTTAATAAAAATTTGAAATCTACTTTAACTAAAACTGCTGCAGCTGCTGCCCTTACTTTAGCAGGTGCTGCAATTGTAAATAACACTCAAAACACTGTAAAGGCTGCAGAAGTTACTGTTGGTCAACAAGAAAAAGTTGTTACAATTAACTACCTTCCACACAAAAGCATTGCTGTTTGGAATTCATACGGTCCTGATAAGCAAATGACTGGTCAATACTTACCACATGCAACTGCTTGGAAAGTTATCAGAGCTGCATATGACGATGCTGGTAACAAGTGGTACGATCTTGGTGCAAACCAATGGGTAATGGCTAAGTACACTCGCTTAGGAAAAGATACTGTTGATCCTAATGTTGCTTCAGAATTGTTTACTTCACAAGCAAGTTCATACAATACTGCTGCACAAACTCAAACTACTCAAGGTTCATACTCAGCACCTAAGACTTCTGTAGGTACTTACTCTTCAGTACAAAGTACACAACAAACTCAACCAGTACAACAAGCACAACCTGCACAATCTCAATCAAGTTACACTTCAAATGTATCTAGTTCTGAAGCAGCAGCTAAAGCTTGGATTGCAGGTCGTGAATCCGGTGGTTCATACTCAGCAAGAAATGGTCAATACATTGGTAAGTACCAATTATCAGCATCATACCTTGGTGGAGATTACTCAGCAGCAAACCAAGAACGTGTAGCAGATAACTACGTAAAATCACGTTACGGTTCATGGTCTAACGCTCAAAGTTTCTGGCAAGCAAATGGCTGGTACTAAAAGTTAGTGAATATATAAAGAGATATCAGTTATGATATCTCTTTTTTTGTATTCGTAGTCCGAGAACGGAAAATACACAATTCATTTTTGTGACATTCTCGTCTTATTTATCACTTAGCATCTAATAAATCATTAAGGGGGCAGTAAGACAGAAGAGGGCTAATTCATAAGGCATAGTAGTTTTATATAGGAATATTACAAGAAAACGTGTTCAAGTTACAAATATTACATAAACTGTAACATAAGGCACTTTTATTTAATAATGTGGTAGCATTCATGTCATGGTTTTGACATTTTGAGGCTGTATTATGTAACTTGTAAATTAAATGACCGATAAATATGAAAGGAAGAATTTCTCTTGAAATTTCAATCTATCTTAACTAAGTCACTTGCAGCAGCTGCTCTTACCGCAACTGGTTTGGTAGCTTTAAATTCACAAAATACTAATGACGCACAAGCTGCTACTATTGTTCAAAATGATACTAATGTTGTAACTATTAACAATGCAAACTCTACTGTTGCCGTTTGGGATGGCATTGAAAATGCCAACTTTACTGGTAAAGAATTAGTACATGGTACTACTTGGAAAGTTGTAAGAACTGCTTACGATGTTATGGGTAACAAGTGGTATGATCTTGGTGCAAACCAATGGATCATGGCTAAGTACACTGTAGAAGGTGGAAATGCTGCTAGTGCCCAAGTTGCTACTCCAGTAGCTCCTCAAGCACAAGCTCCTGTACAACAACAAACTACTGTACAAGCTCCAGTACAAAAGCAAGAAACTACTCAAGTACAACAAGCAAAACCAGCTACTCCTGCAGCTTCACAACAAGCTTCTGCACAACAAACTACTCAAGTACAAGCTCCAGCACAAAAGCAACAAACTGTTGTACAAGCTCCTAAGACTAACTACAACTACAATGTACAACGTACTTACTCAGCTCCTGTACAACAACAAAGAACTTACAGCTATGCTCCAGCACAAAAGCAAACTGCTCAAACTCAAGCAACTACTAGCTACACTTCAAACACATCTGGTTCTGAAGCAGCAGCTAAAGCTTGGATTGCAGGCCGTGAATCCGGTGGTTCATACTCAGCAAGAAATGGTCAATACATTGGTAAGTATCAATTATCAGCATCATACCTTGGTGGAGACTACTCAGCAGAAAACCAAGAACGTGTAGCAGATAACTACGTAAAATCACGTTACGGTTCATGGACTGGTGCTCAAAAGTTCTGGCAAACTAACGGCTGGTACTAAAATATCAACTGAATAATACTTAAAAAGATCGCCAAAAGGCGATCTTTTTTATGCTCCTAATTAATTTTAAAAATAATAAATATTTTTTAGGAGATTTTGTTGACAGAGGTTCGTATTTATAATATGATATTAATCGTTGAGTGATTAAGTTCATTCAAATAGAGCCAACAAGTAAAAGGCTTGAAGGATGGGTTATAGCCAAGTGGTAAGGCAATGGTTTTTGGTACCATCATGCGCTGGTTCGAATCCAGCTAACCCAATAGATTTGCCAGGTTTTACCTGGCTTTTTTTTTGTACATAAATTTGGATTGGAAGAGATCATAATGGAAACAAAACATGGACGTAATTCTTTTTTTGATGGGGGCTTAATTTCTTTTATTGGTTGGCATATCTTAGGAACACTTATTACTGTTTGTACATTGGGGATTTGCTATCCTTGGGCTGTGTGTATGATTTATGGTTGGGAAATTAACCATACTGTAATTGAAGGACATAGGATGAAATTTACTGGAAGTGCCTTTGGATTATTTGGGAATTGGATTAAGTGGCTACTTTTAACCATTATTACAGTCGGCATTTATGGCTTTTGGGTAGGAATAAAAATTCGCGATTGGAAGGCAAAAAATACAATTTTTGTTAACTAATAGAAAAGACTAGAGATGATATAAAAAATGCACCATCTCTAGTCTTTTAATTTACAAAAAATTATTTTTCATCAAATGGATATTTCATTCCCCACGAAGTACGAACACTCGTTAAGATATGTGCTACATCTCTTGAAATACTTAATTCACCATCATCATGGCCTTGTTCGATATAACGCTCCATGTCTTGTATTTCATATTCAAGTGCTTCAGAAGTTTTACCAGCTTTTATTGTTTCATGACTTTCTTCATGAGTACTTGCAGTGTAAGTAATCTGAGCTTCAGTTGCTCGAGGATAATTAGATATTTCTATATAGCCTTTAGTTCCAGAAATCACACCTCGTTTAGGCTGTTTTGCTCGCATTGAAAGAGCCATAACCGCCATTTCGGCATGAGTATTTTTTAGAATAATTCCTGATTGTTCATCAACACCCGTTTCAAAAAATTTTACTGTTGTTAAAATGCTTTCTGGTTGTTTTGATAAAAACATTCTTGCAAAAGCAGTAGCGTAGCCACCAATATCTAGAAGAGCTCCGCCGGCTAAAGCTTTATTAAAAAATCTATTGCTTGGATCATAGTCTTTAAGACTACCAAAGTTTACTTGGACTAGCTTAATTTTGCCTAATTTACCTTTATCAACTAGATTCCTAATTTTTTGGTAAATAGGCATGTGGTAAAGTGTAAATCCCTCTGATAGGATCAAATTCTTTTCCCTAGCAAGTTTTTCTACTTCATCAAATTGATCTGCATTCACTGTAATGGCTTTTTCACAGAGAACGTGTTTATCAGCATTTAAAGCTTTTTTGATGTAGTCATAGTGAAATGTATGTGGAGTAGCAATATAAATAATTTGGATATTTGGATTATTAATCATTTCGTCAGGATTAGTAAAGGTATGTTTGACCCTTTTTTCAGCAGCAAATTTTTTTAATTCATCTTCATTTGGATTAGCTGCTGCGTATACTTCACCTTTGCTAGCTTGCAATGCATCTGCCATTTCATGCGCAATCCATCCTGTACCAATAATACCCCAATTATATTTTTTCATAATTATTATCCTTTCTTTATTTCAACTGCTTTATTTTTAGTTTCGGTTATAATGCTGGTAACAATTCCTTCAAAATATGAACTACTTACAACCCCATTTTGTTTTAGGAGAAAACTGTTCAGCTTTTTTATATTATTCCAAGAAGTGTGAGGATAAATATCAATTAAAATATTACCCAATGGTGATCGCGCAAAGGATGCTACTGCTTTACCCAGACGAATTTTATAGTCGTATTCTTCAGGAATAGAGTTTATTACATTTTCAAGACAAGCGGGGACTACCTCAAGACAGAGGGGAATAGTAGGGGATAGTTCATCTCTAAATCGTTCTGCTGGAAGCAATAAGATGTATTCTTCCGTATTTTCAGCGGCTAGCTTTTCAAAAAGATGGATACCACCACCGCTCTTTAGAGCATTGAAATTTTTATCAATGCTATCACATCCATCAAAGGCTAGGTCTAAGTGAGGTGAGTTTTCACTAAAAGGTAGTACCTTTAATCCAAATTGCTTACATTTAGCTTGAGTTATTTCAGAGGAAGAATAGAGTGTTAGATTAGAAATGTGTGCTTGACATAGATCTTTTGCGAGATTCAGCACATTGCTTCCACCACCCAAACTAATACTCATATTGGGTTTAATCTTACTAAGTGCTTTTTGACTAATTAGTGACATTTTAGTTCTCCGTAAATTATTTTTATAAATATAATTTTGTGAAAATTATTTACACATTTAATAATACTTTTAAAAATTATTTTCGTCAAATGCAAAAATATGAAAATTATTTTATAGGCATGATATAATTTTTATGAAATGAGGGGAAATTTTTGGAAAATATTATTGATAAAATTTATGTGCAAATGAATAAAATGTCCGCTTCTGATCAAAAAATTGGAAGAGCAATTCTTGAAAACCCGGTTGAAGTTATAAATATTACAATTTCTCAATTAGCTAAAAAAGCAAAAGTAAGTGATGCATCTATAACAAGATTTTGCCGGAATTTATCTTTATCAGGATTTCATGAATTGAAAATTTTACTTGCACAAAGTATGGGGCAAAAGGAGAGTGAATCCTTAAGAGAACTACCTAAGGATGATATACAAGCTGCTCTAGCCCAAATTGAAAAAAATAAAATTAATGAAATTCAATCTACTTTAGGTCATATTCCAACCGATCAATTAGAGCAGATTCTTTCTCTAATTGAAAAAAGTAGAATTGTTCAAATCAGTGCTGAAGGCGATACCTATCCTGTAGCTGCAGATGCAGTTTATAAATTTAATCAAATTGGTATTTTATCGTTTGCTTCTGGTGGAAATGTTGAAACAGCTGATGCACAAACGATGAATTTAAACAATAAGGATTGTTTAATTGTAATTTCAAATTCTGGAGAATCGGCAGCTCTAATAAAAGAAATTGAGTTGGCTAAAAAGAATAAACTTAAAATTATCGGTATTACTAATAATCCAGATTCTCCGATTGCGTTAAATAGTGATTATCATTTAAGAACAGGAGTAAGACAAACGGTTTTACAAAATCAATATTACTTCTCTCGTGTAGCAGCTTTTACAATTATTGAAGCCTTATTTTTGTTGCTTATTAAAAGAGACGAGAAGCGAATTGAAAAGATTAAGCAACATGAAAAAATAGTTTCTAGTCAAAAGATATAAAATGAATTTAAAACTTAGGACAAATGGATTATCCTTAAGGTGTAAGAATTTTTATAGAAAGTAGGAATTACAATGAGAAATGTAGCCGTAATTGGTATGGGACATGTTGGTGCGACAGTCGCTTTTACTTTATTTACTCATGGGATTGTTGATAATTTATACTTATTAGATAAAAATCAAGCTAAAGCAGAGGCGGAATATAATGATTTACGTGATACTTTAGCTAGAAATGATTATCATGTTAATGTGTTTCTAGGTGATTATAGCGATTTAAAGGATGTTGATATTATTGTAACTTCCTTTGGTAATATTGCTGCGACAGTTAAAACTGGAGATAGATTTGGTGAATTTGAAATTAATTCTAAGAATGCTAAGGAAGTAGGAGCTAAAATTAAAGAATCTGGCTTCAAGGGTATCCTAATTAATATTTCAAATCCATGTGATGCAATTTCGACTATTTTACAAGAAACTACTGGTTTATCTAAAAAACAAGTCTTCGGAACTGGAACTTTCCTAGATACTGCTAGAATGCAAAGAATTGTTGGGGAAGCACTTAATGAAGATCCAAGAAATGTAGCAGGATTTGTTTTAGGTGAACATGGAGCATCTCAATTCACTGCTTGGTCAACTGTCTCAGTTAATGGCAAGTCGGCTAAAGAACTGTTCACAAAAGAACAAGAGGAAAAATTAAGTGCACAACCTAATAAAAATTCGATGAAAGTAGCATTTGGAAAAGGATATACCTCATATGCAATTGCAACTTGTGCTGTTCGCTTAATTCAAGCTGTATTTAGTGATGCCAGATTATTTGCACCAACTTCTGTATATTTAGATGAAGTACAAACATATATTGGATATCCAGCAATTATTGGAAAAGATGGGGTAGAAAAAGTTATTCCGTTAGAGTTAACTTCTGAAGAAGATGAAAAGCTAAGGGAATCAGCTGATATCATTAAGAAGCATATTGCTCAATTAAAGTAGTTAATACTAAAATAAAAAAATTAGATTTTTTTCTAATTTTTACTTGCTTTTTGCTAGGCAGTTCGTTATTATAATTAAGTAACGTTTCGGAGGCCTAGCGAAGTGGCTAAACGCGGCGGTCTGTAAAACCGCTCTCTCTGAGTTCGGTGGTTCGAATCCACTGGCCTCCATTGCTGGATTTTATTCAGCTGGTTGCATTGAACAACAAGTAAAAGTTCAATCAAATGGGTTATAGCCAAGTGGTAAGGCAATGGTTTTTGGTACCATCATGCGCTGGTTCGAATCCAGCTAACCCAATAGTTCGAAAGAACACCCAACCCGAAAAAAGGTCATCATATGATGACCTTTTTTGTTATATTGCGTTTTTAATTTATACTTTGTATTTTACCTTTCCAGTTAAGGATACCATCAGAAATGTTAATTAAATTATTATAACCTTTAGATTTTAAAAGTTGGCATACATGATGTGAAAGATCGCCAGACCGACAAATAAAATAGTAGGTCTCATTTTTAGGATCATTGAAGTACTTTAATTCTTCAAAGGGTAGATTATGACTCTGAGGAATATGACCTGATGCAAATTCAATTGGTGTTCGTAAATCATATAAATTGATGTTAGAATCTTTTTCTAAAATTTCTGCTAATTGATTTGTAGTAATGTTAATCATAGTTACCTCCTTTGATGATTATATTTAAGCAGAAAACATTGAAAATAAAGGGAATAATGTATGAAATTTTTGTGTAGAAAGGATCGATTTGTATGGCACGTCTTGTTAAGGTCAGTGGTCGAGGAGACGGTACTACTTGGGAAAGTGCTCTTAAAGACTTGCAGCCTGATGATGTATTACTACTTGCTCCTGGATTTTATGAGTTAGATCGAGGCTTAGAAGTAAATAATGTTACAATCAAGGGAACAGGCAATACTCCCGATGAGACAGTAATTAGTGGCTTTTTTGTGTTAGAGAATAATTGTAACTTTTTTACATTAGAAAATATTGCTCTTCAAACAAAATCAGGTCATAATACTATTTACGTTGAAGATGATGCTGATACCTATCTTACTTTACGTAATACTACCCTTTATGGGGATGAAGATGATATGACTGCAATTGCTGTGAATGGTAAATGTACACTGGAATTATTCTCAAGTAAAATTTTGAATTCTAGTGTTTCTTTATTTGCTCAAGCTGATTTTAGACTTACTATGACTGACTCGTTAATTGATTATGATTCTGAAAATTACGCAGCTTTAGGTATTCAGGGAAAAGGGACTGCAATTATTTCTAACAGTATGATTCATGGTAATCTAAGTACATACCCTAATTCAAATGCTGAAGTTGACTTGAATAATACGTCTATTTCCTATGGGTTAATTCATGGGCAGACTTGGGTAAATATGCTTAATTCAACTGTTGAAAAAAATGATGACTCTAGTTTCTATATTTCAGATGATTCATGGGTAAATATTTTACAGTCTGAATTTAAAGGTGGTATTTTTCTAGACAAAAATACGAGAATTTTAATTCAGAATAGTAAAATAGACCGTTTAATTGCTTGTGATAATGCAAAAGTAACCTTAAATAATTCTACTATTGTCAGTCATGCAGATTTTCAAGATAAGGTCACGGCAGATGCAACTAGAGTTGCTTTTTCTGGAAGAGATGATTTTGAGTATTTCTTAGCCTTAAATGGACAAGCGACTTTAGGAGGACGAGACTTAATTATTAATCCGAATGGTAGCAGGTTGGCAGTACAGGATGATGCTAAGCTTAAACTAAATATTGTTTCAAGTAGTACTCAAGATTTAGAGGTTGAATGCAATAGGAGACCAAATATTAATATTTTGGGAATGCGTTGGGAAGCAAAGAAGAACAATGACTAATCAGCTAGTTTAAGCTAAAATAAGTTTGGTAGCAGAATGAAGTGAGGGGTTATCATGCAAGAACCGATGTATATTAAAATTCACAACCAAATAAAGCGTGATATTGAAAATAAAAAATATAAAGTTGGAGAGCGGATCCCTGCTGAGCGGCAATTAGCTTCAAAATTCAATGTTTCTAGAATGACATTGCGCCAAGCAATTAAGACATTAGAAGACGAAGGAATCCTAGAGAGACGCTTAGGTAGTGGAACCTATGTCTCTAGTCAAAAGGTTCAAGAGAAAATGTCTGGGATTATGAGTTTTACCGACATAACTCGTTCCAATGGTCAAGTTCCTTCTAGTAAATTACTATCTTATCGTATAACGAAGCCATCGTTATCTGAAAAGGAAAAGTTGAAAATTCAAGATACAGATAACGTGCTAAGAATGGAACGTGTTCGTTTTGCAGATAATGTGCCGATTTGTTATGAAGTTGCTACAATTCCTTATGAATTAGTTTCCCGTTTTTCTAAAGATGAAATTTCAAGTAGTTTATATCAAACGCTTGAAGAAAAGGGTGGCTATAAGATTGGGAGTGTTGTAGAAAATATTGGTGCAGCTGTTGCTAATGAAAATGAGGCTCGTTTATTGTCAGTTAAAAAGGGTGAGCCATTAGTAACTAGACGCCAGGTTACTGAACTCAGCAATCACTATCCTTTTGAATATGTTCGTGCATCATATGTGGCCGAAAGATTTGAATTTACATTTGAAAAATAAAAAATGCATAATGCAGTTTGATTTTGTGATATGAACTACATTATGCATTTTTTTATTTTAAGTCTTTTTTGATTTGTGTCGTAGAAATTCCAGGAGTTCTTTCAAGGTATTCAACTTTACAATAAGGTTTTAGAAAATCGAATTTTCCTTCCCAGTCATTACCCATTACGAAAGTATCAATATCATATTTTTGTACATCATTAATTTTTTGATCCCAGTTCTCTTCTGGAATAACTTTATCTACATATCTAATTGCTTCTAGAATATATTTTCTTTCCGCATAGCTATTATAGGCTTGCTTATGTTTGCTAAATTCATTAAATTCGTCTGTTGATAGACCTACGATTAAATAATCTCCTAAGGCTCGAGCTCTTTTTAGAAGACGAATGTGACCATAATGTAGTAGATCAAAGGTTCCGTAGGTAATAATTTTTTTCATAATAAATACTCCCTCATAATAGTTACTATTCTAGCAGAAGTAGAAAAAAGTGAAACTTTTATATTGAAAAAGTTTTAAGTGCTTTTTTGTTAAAATAATAAATAGAGATATTACTTCACATAGAAATGGTTAAAAGTAGAGAATGAGTAGAGTTAATATTTTAGAAATTGAATTTGATAACTATTCTTTAGAAGAATTTAAAGATAGATTGATTAGTAGGTTAAATAATAAGTTATCAACCATGGTAGTAACAGCTAATCCCGAAATTGTAATGGCAGCTAATAAAGATCCAAAATTTATGAACCTTATTACCAAGAATGCGGATTTGATTACACCTGATGGAATTGGAATTGTCTTAGGTGGAAAAATGTTAAAAAAACCGCTTAAAGAACGAGTAACAGGGTATGATCTATTTACTTGGCTGCTACAGGTAGGAAACTTAAGAAAATTGCGAGTATATTTAATTGGTGCAAAGCCTGAAGTAATGCGAATTACTAAAGAAAAAATTGCTCGTGACTATCCAGAAATTGAATTAGTTGGAGCAGAAGATGGCTATTTTAAGGATGATCTAAAGACGGTAGCTAAAAGAATTGAAGAATCAAGTCCTGATATGGTTTTTGCAGCAATTGGTTTTCCAAGACAAGAAGAGCTGATCTCCATCCTACGTCAAGCAAAAGTGCCTGCAATTATGATGGGAGTGGGCGGAAGTTTTGATGTTTTTTCTGGCGTAGTCAGACGTGCGCCAGAAGTATTTCAAAAAACGCATCTTGAATGGTTCTATCGCTTAATTACTAATCCAACTCGCTTTAAGCGCATGCTCGCATTGCCAGAATTTGTAGTTGAAGTTGAAAAATCAAAGAAAGAAAATAAGAGAAAGAATTAATTAAATGAAAGTTTTACATATTAATGCTGGTTTAGAAAAAGGTGGTGGCCTGTCGCATATTGTTAATTTGTTGACAGAGGCAAAAAGACAAAATGTGGATTTTGAGCTTTTAACTTTAGCAGATGGGCCTGTAGCAAAAGCTGCTAAAAAGGCAAAAATTAAAACAACAATTTTAGGAACACAAAGTCGTTATGATCTGAGTGTTTTAAAGCGTCTTACTAGGCTTATCAATGAGGGAAATTTTGATATAGTTCATACTCATGGAGCAAGAGCTAATCTGTTTGTCTCAATGATTAAAAAGCAAATCAAAGCAAAGTGGATTATTACGGTTCATTCTGATCCTTTAAAGGATTTTGAAGGTCGAGGAATGATTGGAAATATTTTTACTAAATTAAATATCATGGCTTTAAAAAAAGCAGATGGTATCTTTGCAATTACTCAGAACTTTTCTAACCTTCTAGTTGAAAAAGTAGGTATTCCGAAAACAAAAATTTGCGTAATTTATAATGGGATTTTTTTCCATCAAAATAAGAATGTTCCTAAAAAATATACTCATCCCTATTTCAATATTATTAATGTTGGTCGAGCTGAAAAAGTTAAGGGACAAGACTTGCTTTTAAAGGCAATAAAAAAACTTAATGATCAAAATATTCGGCTGCATATTGTAGGTGATGGCAGTGAATTGAATAATTTAAGAGCATTAGCACGAGATTTAGGAATTAGTTCACAAGTAACTTTTCATGGCTTTTTGACCCAGCAAGAGACTAGAAAGTTATATCAAAAGATGGATTTGGCAGTTTTAACATCGTATTCAGAAAGTTTTCCCCTTGTCTTATTAGAGGCTAGTGATAATTTAGTACCAATTTTGTCAACTGATGTTGGTGATATTGAGAAGATGATTCCTAATGAAGAGTATGGTTTTGTTGCTAAAATTGGAGATATAGACAGCATTAGTGAAAAAATAAGACAAGCTACGGCTAAGAGCAAGACAGATCTCATGGCTATGGCTAAAAAAGAAAAGATATATCTGATGCACGCTTTTTCAATGAAAAACCAATTAGTGGCAATTGAAAATTATTACAAACTTGTTTTAGGTGAAAATAGTGGGAAATTATCATAAAAGCAATATTTTAGCAATTTTAATTGGAATTCTCCCTTTAATTTTTGAATTTAGTAGCAATATTTGGAAGGGTGATAATGGCTTTTTCATTGTTAGTGCTGCTTATGGATTAATATTGCTCTTATTAGCTTTATCAATTCCTATTGAAGATTTAGATCAATGGTTTTTAGAAAAAACTATGAGTCTTCTTTCAGTTTTTTTAGCGTTAGCAGTGGTTCTAAATAATCTTGATATCTTCCCTTTATCAGAAATTGGTGCTTTATATCAATTGACAATTATCTCTTATATGGGGATTTTATATTTTTTAGATCGACACTTTAATGCAAAGAACTTAGTATTACTATTACTTAATTTAAATATTTTAGCTCAATTACCAATCAAAGCAGGTACTTTGCTAATTTTAATTATTTCTGTTTTGATTTTTGTCTTTTATCTGATTAGAGTTGTGGTTACTTTTAGTGAACAATTACGTCCTTTTTTATTGTGTGTTTACTTGATTGTTCTACTTATTTCTCTAGTTTGGTATGTACCTGAATTGCCTGATTTTGTTTTAAAAAATCTTTCTTGGAGTATTGGTTCAATCATCTTATTAATAGAAATAATTGGATCAATATCTTATTTGAAAGTTAAGGGTCATTTAAGACCTACTAGTCATCTAATTGTCGGGATAATAATATTTTTAATTATTAACGAAATAAGCATGCTTGTTGCTGAGTCAAATATGCTTAATACGAGTTATTTAGTTTTAATCTTTATTTTGTCTCTATCTATTGTTAATATCTTTGGAAATATTAGTTTAGGGAAGAAACAAGTAAAAATTTCTGTCCTCATCCCGGCTTATAACAGCGCAAAGACGATTGTTGAAGCCCTAGAATCAATAAAAAATCAAACCTATCAAAATTGGGAGATTATTTTAATTAATGATGGATCACAGGATGAAACAGAAGAAATTTTAAGACGATACTTAGGAAATACAAAACTACCTCTTAAATATACTAAGCAAACTCATCATAATTATTTTAAGGCTATTAGACATGGTCTGAAGTATGCGAGTGGAGAAATAATTTTTGTTTTAGATGCCGGTAAAATTCTATTCAATCAAAATGTTTTTTATCGTGCTGTTAGCACCATTCTTGGTGAAAAATGTGACGGAATGTTTGTTGGAATTAGAGCTATGTATCAGCGCTTAAAAGATGGTAAATTTCATTTAGTTAGACCTTATTATCGAAACGAAGTTAGTCTAATAAAAACCGCCCTGGGACTTGGAACAAATATTTATACTAATTATGCTTTTTGGAGAAGAGAGATATTTGAGACCAGCGTATATGAAAATTATTTAATTAATGGGATGCCAGCTTGGTATAATGCAGAAAATAATTTAGGATTAAGAGTAGTAAATGGTAATTTTGTTGGATTAAAATATCGGGTTTCCAAAAAAGTAAATTTAGGTGATAATCCTCTAAAACAAAATAATTCTAAGACTTTATTTGAATTATCTACAAATTTGAGGACTTTGCATCATATTGTAAGCCGGATAAATGTGCCGGCCTATTCTACTCAAGCGACTTTATACAATTTAATCAATCGGCTTCATATTGCCTCTTTATATCCATCAATTTTTAAACAAGGCCAAACTTCTTTAAAGAAAATCACGCCTCTAGTTGTTAAAAATATTAAAGATTCTGAATTGGATAATGTATATTTGAAAACAATTGTTGATTTTAGCAATAATTTTAATCCTCAAAAAACTGCAAAAATTGTTATTCCCAAAGGTACAAAAATATATTGGGGAACAGGAATTGATGAGTTTAGTAATAAGTTGTCAAAAAATACGTTAGAGCAGTTTTATTACGATTTAATAAAAATAATTAGTCAAGGAACTACTATTTACAAAATTAAAAAAGATGATCAGAAAAAGTTAGAACAGATCCTAGAATTTTTTACAATTAGAGATTATGTAAAAATAATAAGTAATTAAAATATCAAAAAGAGGCATCAAATTTGATGTCTCTTTTTGATATCTGCTCTTGTTTGATTATAATAAAATACAAGAAAAAAATTATTTATTTTAGTGATGAGGGGACAAAATGTTTTACCCACAAGTTGATCAAGATGATTCATTAATTTTACATACTGATTTGTATGAAATTAATATGATGTATACCTATTTTAAAAAGGGAATAAGTGAAAGAAATTCTGTATTTGAAGTGTTCTTTAGAAAAGAACCTTTTGGTAATGGCTACGCAGTTAATGCTGGTTTAAGTCATGTTATTCAATACCTAAATAATCTTTGTTTTAAAGAAAGTGATTTAGAATATCTCAAGGAAACTTGTGACTACGATGATGACTTTATCGATTATTTACGTAATTTAGAATTGAAGTTAACCATTCGAAGTGCTAGAGAAGGTGAATTAGTTTTTGCTAATGAACCAATTATGCAGATCGAAGGACCATTAGCTCAAGCACAATTAGTTGAAACTGCAATTTTAAACATTATCAACTTCCAGACTTTGATTGCTACTAAGGCAGCTAGAATTAAGGTGGCTGTTGGTAACGACGGCTTGATGGAATTTGGCTCACGTCGTGCACAAGAAACGGATGCAGCTATTTGGGGAACACGGGCAGCATACATTGGTGGCTTTGACGCTACTAGTAATGTTAGAGCAGGAAAATTATTCGATATTCCTGTCGCTGGTACTCATGCTCACTCTTTGGTTGAAGCCTTTAATAATGAATATGATGCTTTTAAAGCATATGCTGAGACTCATAAGGACTGTGTATTCTTAGTTGATACCTATGATACTTTAAGAAGTGGTGTGCCAACTGCTATTAAAGTTGCTAAAGAAATGGGCGACAAGATTAATTTCCAAGGAGTTCGAATTGACTCGGGTGATATGGCGTATATTTCTAAAAAAGTGCGTAAACAATTAGATGATGCTGGCTTCCCTGATGCAAAAATTTATGCTTCAAATGATTTAGATGAAAAGACTATTCAAAACCTTAAGATGCAAGGCGCAAAAATTGATGTTTGGGGAATCGGTACTAAATTAATTACAGCATTTGATCAACCTGCTTTAGGTGGTGTATACAAGTTAGTAGCAATTGAAGATAAAGAAGGCAATATGCGCGATACTTTGAAAATTTCTTCAAATGCTGAAAAAGTGTCTACTCCAGGTAAAAAACAGGTATGGCGGATTCAAGCAAACTCTGAGAAGAAAAATGAGGGTGATTGGGTATCACGCTATGATGAAGATCCAAGAAAATTTGATGCGCTCTTTATGTTCCATCCGCAATACACTTACATTAATAAGGTTGTTACTGATTATACTGCTCGTCCTTTACTACAAGAAATCTTCCATGAAGGAAAACTTGTTTATAAAGAACCTACTCTTAAAGAAACAAAAGAATTTGCAGCCAATAACTTAGACGGATTATGGGACGAATATAAGCGTAGTTTGAATCCACAAGATTATCCAGTGGATTTATCGCAAAAGTTATATGACAACAAGATGAATTTAATTAATGATATTCGTAGTCGAATTGTGAAAAGAGGATATTAAGATGCGTCCATTACAAGAAAAAATTGTTGCTTATGAACATGTGTTACCAGAAATTGACCCTAAAAAAGAAATTAGAAAGTCTATTGATTTTTTAAAAGATTATTTAAAAGAAAATCCTTTTTTGAAGACTTATGTTTTAGGGATCTCTGGTGGTCAAGATTCAACTTTAACTGGTAAACTCTGCCAAATGGCAATTGAAGAAATGCGTGAAGAAACTGGAGATAATTCTTATCAGTTTATTGCTGTTCGTCTACCTTATGGCGTTCAAGCAGATGCAAGTGATGCTGCCGATGCAATTGCTTTTCAAAAGCCTGATCAAGATTTGATTGTTAATATTAAAGAACCAGTCGATGCAATGGTAAAAGTAGTTGAAACAACTGGTCAAAAAATTACTGACTTTAATAAAGGAAATATCAAAGCTCGTCAAAGAATGGTAGTTCAATATGCGATTGCTGGTGCCAATAATGGGGCTGTTGTAGGTACTGATCATGCAGCAGAAAACTTCTCGGGTTTTTACACTAAATATGGTGATGGTGCTGCTGATATTACTCCGTTATTTAGATTAGATAAGCGTCAAGGGAAGGCAATGCTTAAGGAACTTAGATGTCCTAAGCACTTATATGAAAAGGCACCAACTGCTGATTTAGAAGAAGATCGTCCAGACTTACCTGATGAAGTAGCATTAGGAGTAACTTACAAAGATGTTGACGATTACTTAGAAGGTAAAGATGTGAGTGAAGAAGCAGCTGAACAGATTGAAAAGTTGTGGAAAAAGAGTGAACATAAGCGTCATTTGCCAGTAACTATTTTTGATGATTTTTATAAACAAAATTAGTTAAGTATTTTTCTTGGAGGAAATATGACGTTTTTTGTAGTTGGACCAGATGATCGAGGCTTTTTCAAAAAGCAGCGTACTACCTGTGAATTTGAAGATGCATTAAATCAAGCTTCAGATGGGGATGATATTTTAATTAAGAGAGATTATCAGTTCCCACTTGAGGATCAAAATTATGTAATTAACAAGAGTCTAAATATTTCTGGCGAAGATAATACTTTTATTTTAGGTGGCTTTATCATTAAAAATGGCGCCCGGGTAAAATTAAATAATCTGACTCTGAGACACTATCGAGATAAGAATAATTCTCTTCAAGTAATAAATAACAGTCAATTAATTGCGACACATGTTTCGGTCGTTAATGACGCTACGACTGGTCAAAATTATCCAATTATTTATGTAGATGATGGTGCTACTGCTCAATTTGATGATTTGTACGTTAAAAAGGATAAAATTGGTGACGGTGCACATAGAATTTATGTTGAAAAAGGGAATGTAGAGATAAAGAATAGTACTCTTAATTGTAAAATTACTGCTACTGAAGCAAATTTAACTCTTAAGAATACTACGCTTAGCTATGGTGAAAGTAATGTCCTTAGTTTATATTCGAATACTGTTGCTACATTGCAAAATGTAACTGTAACGGGTGGAGTAAAAGAAAAAGATTATCCTTGCATTTTTGGTAGTGAATCTATTCTCAATATTACCTCTTCAATTATTAAAGAACCTAATTATTCTGGGGCCCTTTATTTACAAAAAGCTGCTCAGGCAAAAGTAGAAAATTCAATAATTGATTCTTTATATCTCTATGATCAAAGTAAGATAAATGTAGGAAATACAAGTAGAATTGTTGAGTCAATTACTCTAGAAGATCATAGTGCTTTAACTGGAGAAACTCTTTTACTTGATGGTAGAGATAATGGTAAAATCAACATTTTTGCTAACGGTGAAAGTAATATAACGCTAGACTGGATTGGCCTAGCATTTGAAAGTTCACCTAATATTAAAATTGAAGATAATGTAACTTTTAATGTTCCTGACGTTTATGTGTTGAAATTTGATTCTACTAATGATGAGTATGATTTAAATGAAAATAATCAATACACAATAGTAAAAGATAATTTACAAAACGATATTGAGTACTTTACTACCCAGAAAAAAGAGCAGGTACATAAAGCAGAAAAAGACCAAAAGGATCTACCAAAAGGTCCTCAAAAATCAGGTATGCAGCAGCTTGATGAAATGATTGGTCTAGAAACGGTAAAGCAACAAGTCAAAGAATTTATTGCAGTCACTGTTTTAAATAAAAAACGTGAAGAAAAAGGTTTAAATACTAGTTCTCAAACTTTGCACTCATTGTTTTTAGGAAATCCAGGAACTGGAAAAACAACGGTTGCTCGTATTGTTGGCCATGTTCTGTATGAAAAAGGAGTAATAGCTGAAGATAAGTTAATTGAGACATCTCGAGCTGATTTAGTAGCAGGATATGTTGGTCAAACAGCTGAAAAAACTAGGAAAGTTCTTGAATCAGCTTTAGGTGGGATCTTGTTTGTTGATGAAGCATATACCCTAGCTGGTGGTGGTCAGAATGATTTCGGTAAAGAAGCAATTGATGAAATATTAAAGTTTATGGAAGATCATCGCTCTAATATTATGATTATCTTTGCTGGTTATACTAACGATATGGAGAAGTTTTTAGAAACTAACCCAGGATTACGTAGTCGTATTCCGAATAAATTTGATTTTGAAGATTATACAGTTGATGAAATGGTTCAAATTGGATTGTTTTCTCTAAAGAAACAACAATATCATGTAAATCCTTCAAGTTATGCAGACTTATTGAAGAATAACTTAAGTAAGGATAACGATAACAGTAATGGGCGTTGGGTAAGAAATCTAAATGATAAGATCATAAAGAAACAAGCAGTACGCGTAGCCATGACTGATAGTTATTCAGAGGAAGACTTGATAAATATTACCGATGCCGATTTAGATGCTGTTAGACTTTAATTTTATAAATTTTAACTACTATTTTTGATGATTTATGTAAAAAGAACTAAACTTGTATCGGACTAGATAGTTTAATATACTATAGATGCATAAGAGAGTAACGGCAAGTTATTGCGATAAGTTCAACAACCGAGATGGATATCTCTGGACTTATCTTAATTAGTGAGACTTATGACTGATAACTGGTCATAAGTCTTTTTTGTTTATGGGAGGATGTTTTACGGTGAAAGAGAAATACTATGCTCAAGAGATTTCTCAAATTGAGAAAGAGCTGAATACATCGTTAGACAATGGGTTGTCTGATAATGAGGCTAAGAAGAGATTAGCTTCAGATGGACCCAATTCTTTAGCTTCAAAGAAAAAGCGTAGTATGTTTATGCGCTTTATCGATCAATTTAAGGACTTTATGATTATTGTCTTAATTGTGGCTGCCATTTTATCTGGTGTAGTTGCTAATGAATGGACTGATGCAGCAATTATTATGATTGTTGTTTTGCTGAATGCAATTTTAGGAGTAATTCAGGAAGCTAGGTCAGAAGCTGCAATTGATGCTTTAAAGGAGATGTCAACACCCAATGCCCATGTAAGACGTGGAGGCGCAATTTTAGAAATTCCAAGTACAGATATTGTACCTGGTGATATTGTCTTGCTTGAGGCAGGGGACGTTGTTCCAGCTGATATGCGGCTAGCTAAGACTGCAAGTTTAAAAGTTGAAGAGTCAGCTTTGACAGGTGAGTCAGTACCTGTTGAAAAGGATAGTGACGTGTTAAAAGCTGATGATGTAGCACTAGGTGACCGTGTTAACATGGCTTACGCAAATACTAATGTAACTTATGGACGAGCAGAAGGTATTGTGGTTGGCACTGGTATGAATACCGAAGTTGGTAAAATCGCAACAATGCTTAATAATGCAGATGAAACAGCTACTCCATTAAAGGAAAACTTGAATCAGCTTGGTAAGACTTTAACGATTATGATTTTGGCAATTTGTGTGATTGTCTTTATCGTAGGAATGTTTACCAAACAGGGAAGCGAGCCAACTAATAAATTAATTATCGATATGTTTCTAGTTGCTGTCTCCTTAGCTGTAGCTGCAATCCCAGAAGGATTACCAGCTATCGTAACTATTATTTTGGCTTTAGGAACGCAAATAATGGCTAAACATAAGGCAATTGTTAGAAAATTGCCAGCTGTTGAGACCTTAGGAGCTACCGATATTATTTGTTCTGATAAGACTGGTACTTTGACACAGAACCAAATGACTGTTGAAAAAATTTACTATAACGGTGAACTGTATAATGATGAAGCAACAATCAATAGTGATAATCCGGCTATGATGTCGATGATATTAGCTAATGATACAAAGATTGAAGACGGCGGTCGGCTTTTAGGAGACCCAACTGAAACAGCCTTGATTCAATATGCTTTTAATCAAAATATTAAGGTTGAAGATCTTCTTAAGAAAGATAGCCGCGTTCAAGAAGTTCCATTTGATTCAGAAAGAAAATTAATGTCTACGGTTAACCATTATGGCGATAAGTTCTTTGTTGCTGTAAAGGGTGCTCCAGATGAATTATTAAAGCGAGTAACGAAAATTGAAAAAGATGGTCAAGTAACGCCAATTTCAGATAGTGAAAAAGAAACAATTATTGCATCAAATAAAGGGATGGCTGAACAAGCTTTACGTGTCTTAGGACTAGCTTATAAGATTGTAGATAAAGCTTATGATGATCCAACGACTAGTAATGTTGAGCAAGATCTAATCTTTGCTGGCTTGGTGGGGATGATTGACCCAGAAAGGCCAGAAGCAAAAGCTGCTGTTGCCGAAGCAAAAAGTGCCGGTATTAGAACAGTAATGATTACTGGTGACCATCAAATTACAGCTGCTGCAATTGCATCTCGTTTAGGCATTTTAGAAGAAAGTCCAGATAAAAATAAGGCTGTAATTACTGGTGCGGAACTTGATAAACTTTCTGACGAATACTTCAATGAGCATGTTCAAGACTATAGTGTCTATGCTCGTGTTTCACCAGAAAACAAGGTTAGAATTGTTAAAGCATGGCAAGCAAATAATAAGATTGTTGCTATGACTGGGGATGGTGTTAACGATGCACCTAGTCTAAAACAAGCTGATATCGGTATTGGTATGGGAATTACTGGTACTGAAGTTTCAAAAGGTGCAGCTGATATGGTTTTGGCAGATGATAACTTTGCGACAATTGTTGAAGCTATTAAACAAGGACGTAAGGTATTTGCCAATATCCAAAAAGCAATTCTTTATCTGATGAGTTGTAACGTTGGTGAAGTTTTAACCGTCTTTATGATGACAATGCTTGGTTGGGATATATTGATGCCGGTTCAATTGTTGTGGATTAACTTAGTTACTGATACTTTGCCAGCTATTGCTTTAGGTGTTGAGCCTGTTGAACCAGGTATTATGAAGAATAAGCCTCGCGGTAGAAAGTCTAATTTCTTCTCCGGTGGTGTTGCAAGTTCAATTATTTATCAAGGTATCTTAGAGGGTATTTTGGTCTTAGGTGCATATCAACTTGGCTTACATGTTGGTCCACATGTTGGAAATGCAGCTATGCAACACGCAGATGCTTTAACTATGGCCTTCCTTACCTTAGGATTAATCCAATTATTCCATGCCTTTAACTCTAAATTTATTCATAAATCAATCTTTAGAGCACAAACATTTGAAAATAAGTGGTTTAATGGAGCAATTCTTATTTCTGCTTTAGTTATGGCAGCAGTAGAAATTCCATTTTTAACTAAGATTTTTGATGTAACTGAGTTAGATGGGATGCAATGGCTTGTAGTCATTGTTGCTGGATTCTTGATGATAATTATTGTCGAAATTATCAAATTCTTTGAAAGAAAAGCTGTTAGAAAGTAAAGTTTTATCAAATAATCAAAAAAAGCTTGAGTTTACTCAGGCTTTTTTTATACCCTTAGTAGAGAATAATAAATAATTAAAAATAAATAATATGCATATATGTGTACGTTACTGGGGAATATCTAATGAAGAGTTTATTTTTTCGCTTATACTTATGGGGGATGAGCTTGTTAGCGAGTCTTCGTCCAATTAAAGAAAAAAATATTGTTGTTCTAAACGGATCGGGTAGATCCGGCTCAAACGGTTATTTATTCTATAAATACATTAAAGCTAATCATCCGGATTATGACGTAACCTTAGTTGAACCGTGGCCATCGTCACATTTGTCTTGGGAAACGTGGAAAAAGATTGGTGCAGCCAAGTATGTGATTACTACGCACCAACCTTTTAAAGCACGCCGTGCACAAATTAATATTCAATTCTGGCACGGTGTTCCGCTAAAGCGGATGGGATTTATGGCACATAATACACGCTATCGTGCTAATAAACGAAATCAAAAGCTTTGGCATAAAAATGCTGATATGGTAACATCAAGCTCAGATTTATACGAAACTTTAATGAGCGCATGTATGGCAATTGAGGGGAAAAAATATCAAAAGCTGGGCTTTCCTCGAATTGATTATATTGATCAACCAGCAATCGCTAAAGAAAAATTATTAGAGGATTTATTTAAAACTAAGGATGAGCAAGCAAAAATCGGAATTTATATGCCAACTTTCCGCTACGAGCTTGAGGATCCAAGTGTTATGGAAATGATAAAACAAGGTAATTTCTTTGCTTTTTTAGGCTTTGACCCTTATGAGTTAAATGATGCCTTAAAGGATAATCACCAATACTTGATTGTGAAACTTCATCCCTATGAAATGCGAATGTTTGATAACTTTAATAGTCAGTGTTCAAATGTTGCTTTTTTAAATAATAATTATCTTTTTGAAAATAACCTTGATTTATATGAATTGCTTGGAGATACTGATTTCTTAATAACTGACTTTTCATCAATTTATTTTGATTACTTGTATTTGGATAAACCAATTATCTTTATTACTAATTATTTAAAGCAATACGAAAAAGTACGCGGTTTATTATTAAGCCCCTACGAAGATGTTACACCGGGCCCCTGTGTTAACTCACAAAAAGAACTTCTGCAAGTTTTGAGACATCCTGATGATAAGCAATACCAAAATCAGCGTTTTTATTGGCGTGAATTAATTGATGAAGTTGAAGATATTGATTCTTGTGAGCCTATCTTTGATTACATGACGAAGAATTTTTAGAGGAAAAAGTAGTGAAGCGAACTTTTCTTAATATTTTATATAATGCGGTCTATCAAATTTTTATAGTTTTAGTACCGCTGATAACCGTTCCATACTTATCACGAGTGTTAGGACCTAAGACTTATGGTATTTATGGCAGTGTAAATAATACTGTGCAATTTCTGATGGTATTTTGTACCTTATCAGTCTCTTATATTGGGATTAGGACAGTATCTCGGACTAGAACATATGGTACCCCTCAAGAATTAACTGAAGCTTTTTGGGGATTGTGGTATTTTCAAGCAATTGCAGGTTTAGTGACTATTTTAATCACTTTATTAATTACGAATATTTTCCATGTTCAATATTGGAACTATTTAATCTTAATGGTTCCATATTTGGTCTCAGCTCAAGTTGATATTTCTTGGTTCTTTCAAGGATTGGCTGATTTTGGTAGAGTTGTATTAAAAAATACGATTGTTAAATTAACCAGTGTAGCTCTGATTTTGCTCTTAATTAAATCACCTGCAGATCTTTGGAAGTACTTCCTGATTATGTCAGTTTCAACCATGCTAGGATCTTTTGTATTTTGGCTTGATATTCATCGTTATGTCGGAAGACCAGTAGGACATTTCTATAAATATAAGACCACCATTATTTCGATTATAACCTTGATGATTCCTCAGATTGCTACACAGATCTATACTTCTCTTGATAAACCAATTTTAGGTTTCTTCAGTACTTCGACCCAAGTAGCTTTTTATGATAATTCACAGCGAATTTCAAATATGGTATTAGGAGTAATTACTAGTATCTCTTTGGTGATTATGCCGAAGATGGCTAGTGAAGAAAAAGAAACCCAAAAGGTAGTTTTAAAGAAGTCTCTTGAAGCAACTACAATGCTTGGAACTTTATTTGCAGTAATTATCATGGCAAATACTAAGCAGTTTGTACCTTTCTTCTTTGGAAAACAGTTTATTCCGATGACACCACTAATGTTCTTCTTTGCACTAACTATTATTATGATTCCGATGGGTGGAGTATTTGCTAATCAATTTGCACTTGCTAATCGAAGAGATAAAGAATATGCGATTCCAGTTGTAATTGGGGCCATAATTGAATTAGTTTTAGCAGCTATACTAGATCGACCATATGGAGCCGGCGGTGCTACAGTAGCAATTTTAATTACAGAATTTGTAGTGTTAATTTTACGGCTTTGGATCGTTAGAGATGACTATAATTTTAAAGATGCCTTCTGTGATGTACCGAAATATTTCTTAATTGGAACAATTACCTTAATTGCTGGCATGTTAATGCCAAATTTAATTACCTCGAGTTTTTTAAATATGGCAGTTAAGTCAATTTTGATTCTAATGATTTATGCAGCAATTATGTTTATGATGAAGTTAGATTTTAATCAAGATATGATTGAATTTGTTACTCGCTTTTCTAGAAAGATTAAAAGACAAAAATGATTCCTAAAAAAATCCATTATATTTGGGTAGGAAATAACCCTAAATCATCTTTAATTGAAGAATGCATTGCCACCTGGAAAAATAAATTGCCAGATTATGAAATTATTGAATGGAATGAAAATAATTTTAACGTACATGAAAATAAGTATATTGAACAAGCCTATGAGGCCAAAAAGTGGGCATTTGTTTCTGACTATATTAGAGCCCGTGTGATTTATGAACAAGGTGGCATTTACTTAGATACAGACGTTAGAGTCCTTAAGAAATTAGATCCACTTTTAAATAATCGTGCATTTATTGGTTTTGAAAACAATGATTACTTGTCAGCAGCTATTTTTGGCGCTGAAATAAATCATCCTTTTATGAAGGATATTCTTAATTATTACAATAATCGAGATTTTACTTTTGATAAGAATGATCAAATGGCAGGTGTGAATAGTATTTCAGTAACTGATATTTTAAAAGAAAATTACGGTCTAAAAATAGGCAATAAGGAACAAATATTAAAAGATGGAGTCCATGTTTATTCGGATGGATTTTTGTGTAATCCAAGTAAGAATTCATATTCCATTCACTTGTTTACTGGAACGTGGATAGATGGAAAGCAGTCTTTGAAGCAAAGAATTGTGACTGATTTAAAGAGAAAGATATCTTCTCCTAAACAAGCTGGAATATATCAAAAATTAATACGAAAATAATGAATCAAGCAGAGTTACAAAAATTAGTAGAAGAAATTTCTTTACAGTATTTTCATGTTCCGTTTAAACATGAAGTTAAAATTAATAATCGAATGACAACGACGGGCGGAAGATACTTTTTAAAGGATCATCATATTGATATTAACGGTCATTTTTTAGAGAAAAAATATCATGCAGATTTAGTTGGAATAATTAAGCATGAGTTAACGCATTATCACTTACATTTAGCGGGTCGCGGTTATCAGCATCGTAATCGTGATTTTAAGAATTTACTTGCTGCTGTTGGAGGCAGTCGTTATACACCTGATATTGGTTTACGACGTCGACAAAATCGAAATTATATTTATGAATGTAAAAATTGTCATTTTCAGTATCCTCGCGTTCGTAAAGTAAATAAAAAAAAATATAAATGTGGCAAATGCGGCGGAAGATTAACATTAATCAGAAAAAATAAATAAAAAATTTGAATTTTCATTTGCTAAAAGAAAAATTATCTGGTATATTATTTAAGTACCGCGGGCGTGGCGGAATGGCAGACGCGCAAGACTAAGGATCTTGTGATCGCTTTTAGATCGTGGAAGTTCGAGTCTTCTCGCCCGCACCACTAAGAAAAGGAAGTCGCAAATGCGGCTTCCTTTTTTGTTAAAGTTATAAATTAATAAAGTAGGAAAGACTATGATTAATAAGAAGACTTTTAGAATTGCCATCAGTGCTATTTTTGTTGCAATTATTTTAGTTCAGACCTTTGTCCCTTATATTGGTTATATCCGTATTTTGCCAGGATTACCCTCTATTACAACTATTCCTTTAACAGTTGCATTGGCCGGATGTTTAATGGGACCAGGTTTTGGAGCATCAATTGGTTTATTTTGGGGCTTATTAAGTATGTTTGTTGCATATACGCAACCAGGTGACATTGTCAGCATGCTTTTATTCCGAAACATTCTTATTGCTTTAGTTCCTCGGACAGCTGCGGGTTTTATCGCAGGAATGATTGGACAAGCGGCAAAGGATGATTCAAAATTTCAAAAGACGGTTGTTTATACAATCACGGGATTATGTACTTCTTTGACTAATACGCTACTTGTGGTTGGTATTACTAGCCTTTGGTACATGAAGGATCCCTCTGTTTTACTTCATTCATTAGGTCAAACTCAAAATTCAGCTCCTTTAATTGCTATTTTAATTAGCGTTTTAGGCATTAATGGTATTGTAGAAGCAATCTTTACTGCTGTTCTTACTCCGGCAATTGCGATGCCTTTGAAGCAAGTGATGAAAAGGAAGATGAGTTAAAATGCCTCGTAGACGCCGTCAAAAAAATATTCAGTATATAATTGCAAGAGCATTTGCGATTTGTTTTACTTTGGTAATAATTTTATCAGGCTTTTTGTACTGGCGTCAGCAAACTGTGAATAATGAACGATTACGTCAGGCACAACTAGAAAAAGAACAGTCTCTTCAAAGTAAAGAAAAGTTTATTAAAGTAGTGGCTCCAATTGCTCAAAGGGCTGCCAAGCCTTATGGTCTCTTTCCAAGCGTTACCATCGCGCAAGCCTGTCTAGAAAGCAATTTTGGTCAGAGTGAGCTTTCTAGAAAATACAATAATTTATTTGGCGTTAAGGGAACGGATCCTAATACAAGTCGCGAGTTAACGACCTCTGAATTTGTTAATGATCATTGGGAAACTGTTACGGGGCGTTTTCGAGTTTACGATACTTATGAAGAATCAATCGAGGCACATACACGTCTATTTGTGAATGGAACTACTTGGAATAGAAACCAATATCAGCATGTTTTAGCTGCCAAAGATTATGCCACTCAAGCACAAGCATTAGAAACAGATGGATATGCGACAGATCCAGGTTATGCAAAAAAATTAATTGATATAATTAAAGAATTCAATTTAACACAATATGATTAAATTAAAAACGATAATAGTTAAGTAAATGCTATTGTCGTTTTTTGTTATAATAGACAAGTCTATTTTAGCGTTTGAGTTAACAGAAAAGGAAGAAGCAATGAGCGAAGAAACAATTCTTGCAGGATTAAATCCTCAGCAGAAAAAAGCTGTGCAGTGTACTGAAGGTCCACTTTTAGTAGTTGCTGGAGCTGGTAGTGGAAAAACATCAGTTTTAACACGTCGAATTGCCTATTTAATTGAAGAAAAGGGCGTTGCGCCATGGAATGTTTTAGCCATTACTTTTACTAATAAGGCTGCAACTGAAATGAAAGAACGTGTCCAAAAGTTATTAGGACCAGCAGCTGACAGTGTTTGGATGTCAACTTTTCATGCTTTATGTGTCCGTATTTTACGTCGTGATGCAGAAAAAATTGGCTACTCCAATAATTTTTCAATTGCTGATTCTGCAGAACAATTGACACTAATTAAACGAATTGAAAAGGATCTTAATATTAATCCTAAAATGTATGATCCAAAAGCAATTTTAGGTGCCATTTCAAATGGAAAAAATGACTTACTTACTCCAAAAGACTTTAAGGATCAAGCAGCTAGTATGTTTGAAAAGGTAACAGCGCAAGTATATAGCGAATATCAGCATCGCTTAAAGCGTGATAAAATTATGGACTTTGATGATTTAATTATGCAAACTCTCGTCTTATTTAAGAAGGACAAAGAAACTTTGCATTATTATCAAAATAAATTCCGCTATATTTTAGTGGATGAGTATCAGGATACAAATGAAGCACAGTATCAACTTTGTGTTGCGTTAGCTGCTCAATATAAAAATATTTGCGTTGTTGGGGATGCAGATCAGTCGATCTATGGTTGGCGCGGAGCTAACATGGAAAATATTCTTAATTTTGAACATGACTATCAGGATGATGAAGTTACTACTATTAAATTAGAGCAAAACTATCGCTCTACTGGCCATATTCTTGATGCAGCTAACTCAGTAATTAAAAATAATCTGAAACGTAAACCTAAGAAACTTTGGACTGATAAAGGTGCTGGTGATAAAATCAATTATTACCGTGCTCAAAGTGGAAATGATGAAGCACTGTTTATCATTTCAAAGATTAAAGAAGAAATAGAAGAACATCAAAGAGACTACAAGGATTTTGCTGTTCTTTATCGGACCAATGCTCAATCACGTAATGTCGAAGAAGCCCTAGTTAAAGCTAATATTCCGTATCGGATTGTTGGAGGACATAAGTTCTACGATCGAAAAGAAATTAAAGATATTTTGGCTTATTTAAAAGTTGTCGCAAATCCTGCGGATTCAATGAGTTTTAATCGAATTATTAATGTACCAAAACGTGGTTTGGGTCCAACTACGATGGCTAAGTTTAACGGTTTTGCTAATGATAATGACTTTACAGTAGAAGAGACTTTTAAGAATTTGAGCTTAGCACCAATTACGGGTCGCCCAGCTAGAACACTAGCTACTTTTGGAACGGCCTTAAAAGATGCAATCGAATATAGTAAGACACACGGTGTAACAGGGTTAACGGAAAAAATATTAGCGGATTTCGGCTATAAAGAAGCTTTAGAAAATGAACACACAATTGAAGCAGATACTAGATTAGAAAACTTAAATGAATTTCTGACTGTTACTAAGCGTTTTGATGATAATTATGAGCCCGAAGATGAAGATTCAACAGCTTTAGGTGATTTTCTTTCAGAAATTTCATTATTAAGTGATCAAGATGATTTAGAAAATCAAGATAACCAAGTTGCATTGATGACTCTTCATGCTGCTAAGGGACTAGAGTTTCCAGTAGTCTTCTTAGTCGGAATGGAAGAAGGACTTTTCCCACTTTCAAGAGCAGCAGAAGATCCAAGTGAGCTTGAAGAAGAACGTCGTCTGGCCTATGTAGGAATTACGCGAGCTGAAAAGAAACTCTACATAACCAATGCTTTTTCTAGAATGATGTATGGCCGTCCGCAACGTAATCAACCATCACGCTTTATTGATGAAATTGAAGATAAAGATTTGGAATTTGTTAATCCAATGCCATCTAATTCTGTCATGTCTGTTCCTTTTGCTGCTAATAAAAAGGAACAAGCAAACTCTCATGTTTACCTTCCAAAGATTAAAATTGAGGAGGCTAAGAAAGCAACTGGTGCAGTTGGAGCTGAGAAAAAGTCCTGGAATGTCGGTGACCAAGTTTCCCATAAGGCATGGGGAAAAGGTGTTGTAGTTAAAGTTAACGGTACTGGCGAAGATATGGAATTAGATATTGCTTTTGCAAGTCAAGGAGTGAAACGCCTTTTAGCTGCCTTTGCACCAATTAAAAAGATATAATGAAATAGAACAGTTTGATTTAGAGAGGGGCTAATATAATGGCAGTTTTAACTCATAGTGAGGCTTCTCAGAAAGTCGATGAATTAAGAAAAAAGCTCGATAAATGGGCAGATGATTATTATGCAAAAGATGCTCCGGTAGTTGAAGATGCAGTATATGATAAGACCTATCAGGAATTAGTAGAATTAGAGCAGAAATTTCCTGACTTAGTAACTGCTGATTCAATTACCCAACGAGTTGGTGGAGAGATTAAAAGCGATCTTTCTAAAGTTGAACATCCCGTTCCGATGCTTTCAATGGGGGATGTTTTCTCAAAAGATGAGCTTAAAGAATTTGATGAAAGAATTACGAAATTAGTTGGTCACCCAGTAGCTTATAATGTGGAATTAAAAATTGATGGATTATCTTTATCCTTAGAATATACTAATGGAAAATTAACACGTGCTTCTACAAGAGGAAATGGCCGTGTTGGTGAAGATGTAACAGCTAATGCCAAATTTATTAAAGATATTCCTCAAACATTACCTGAGCCTTTAACAACTGAGGTTCGTGGTGAATGCTATATGGAGAAAGAAGCATTTGCAACCTTAAATGCAGAACGTGATGAAAAAGGAGAGCAAGTTTTTGCTAATCCTCGAAATGCTGCTGCTGGTTCTTTAAGACAATTAGATGCTCGAATTACTAAAAAAAGAAATTTAAGTACTTTTATTTATACTTGGGTTAATCCACCAAGAAACATTACAAGTCAACATCAAGCGATTGATGAAATGAATCGATTAGGATTTCATACTAATCAGTCTGGACGACGTTTTGAATCAATGGACGAAGTATTTAAGTTTATTGATGAATATACCGCTAAACGTAATGATTTAAGTTATGGAATTGATGGTATTGTTTTAAAAGTTGACGACTTAAGTTTACAAAATGAACTGGGTAATACTGTAAAAGTACCTCGCTGGGAAATTGCCTATAAGTTTCCACCAGAAGAGCAAGAGACTGTAGTTAGAAATATTGAATGGACAGTTGGCCGAACTGGAGTAGTAACACCTACTGCAGTAATGGATCCAGTTAAACTTGCTGGAACTATTGTTTCTCGTGCGTCTTTACATAATCCGGACTACCTAAGAGAAAAGGGCGTAAGAATTGGCGATACAGTTAAATTGCATAAAGCTGGAGATATTATTCCAGAAATTTCTAGTGTTGTTTTAAGCAAAAGACCTAAAGATAGTAAGCCATATGAGATTCCAAATGTTTGTCCTTCATGTGGAGAAACTTTGGTTCACTTGCAAGATGAAGTAGCACTTCGTTGTATTAATCCGATGTGTCCAGCTCAAATTGAAGAAGGAATTATTCATTTTGCTTCACGTGGAGCGATGAATATTATGGGACTTGGTCCTAGAATTGTTAAACAGTTAATTGATAAGGGATTTATTAATGATGTAGCTGATTTATATCATTTAACTCCGGACCAACTAGGACAGCTCGATCACTTTAAGGAAAAATCAATTACTAATTTATTATCTTCTATTGAAAATAGTAAGCAAAACTCTGCTGAATTATTACTGTACGGCTTAGGAATTGATCATGTTGGTGCTAAGGCAGCTAGATTAATTTTGGAAAAATATAAAAATTTGGAAAAGGTTAGTCAATTAACAGTGCCAGAATTAACAAGTATCGATACAATAGGAGAGACGATTGCGGAGTCATTAACAGCATATTTTAATCAACCAAGCGCACAGAAACTACTACAAGAATTGCGTGACAGTGGATTAAATATGGAATATTTAGGAACAGTTGAAGAAGAAGCACCAGATAATTTCTTTAAGGAAAAGACAGTAGTTCTAACTGGAAAATTATCTGCCTTTACTCGAAGTGAATTTACTAAGAAGCTTCAGGATCTTGGTGCAAAAGTCACTGGGTCAGTTTCTAAGAAGACAGATTATTTGATCTACGGAGCAGATGCGGGCTCTAAAAAAGATAAGGCTGAAAAACTTCAAGTTCCAATGTTAACTGAACAGGAAGCAATTGCAAAAATTGAAAAATAAAGAATAAGAAGGAAAAATAAATTGAAAAGATTTTTGCAAATAGCACTACTACTAGCAACTGGGTTAAGTTTAAGTGCATGTGGCAATTTAAAAAATTCTGATCTTGCCAATAACCCTACTACTTCTACAACAAAGAAAAAAAGTTATCAAACTACTAGTACCAGTAAAAATGGGTATAATGTTCTTTTAAAAGATGGAGAGTATGTAACTAGTCCAATTGAAGGAACAACTGAAAATACTAGTGATAATAATGTAGATAGTCGTGCTTTAGAATCTGGGTTAATTGATTTATCTCACAATACTTTTTCAAGTAGTAAGTATGTTTTTCAAGAAGGACAAAAAATTTCTGTTGCTGATGCTACTGATTGGCTAGGAAGAAAGTCTAAAAGTAATCCAGAAGGTCTAAATGCGGAAAAAAGTAATAAAAAGAATTCGTATAATCCTATTATTTTAGATCAAATTTTAGAACAAGATTTTTTGACTAAATCTAATTCTAGTTACAAAATGGATGGTATGAGTGTTGGGCTAGCTCTTAACTCGGTTGATTACTACCAAAAAGTTAAAGATGGTCCCCAATATCATAAAGATATTTCTCGTGCAGAACAGGAGACTTTTGGTAAAGAAGCAGCTAATAAGTTGGTTTCGTATTTACGTAAAAAGAAGGGATTAAAAGATATCCCAATTTTGGTTGGACTTTTTAGTAAAACTAGTAAAGATTCTCTTGTAGGTGGAAATTACTTTGCATATGGAATTGCTAATGCAAATAGTAGTAAAATAAATGATTGGAAAACAGTCAATAATCGTAGTCAAGTGCTACCGACTGTTGGAAGTGAAAAAGCAATCAATTCTACTGATGCAGCTTCATTTAGTGATTTTAAAGCAGCTATTCAAGGTTACTTCCCTAATATTAGTGGGGTAATAGCGACTGTTCATTATCAAAATAAAACTTTGACACAAATGAACATTACTGTAACTACCCAATTCTTTGGTTATGCGCAGATTGAGAGTTTTTCAAGACTTGTATTGTCAGCTGCTAAGAAGTACTTACCTAAGGATGCACCAATAGAAATTAAGATTAATTCTGTTAATGATACGCAGGCATTAATCGCTAAGAATTCCGCAGACGATAGTTATTATGTCCACGTCTTTGGCGGTGAATAGGAGGCAAACGGTGAAAATTACAAAAGATGAAATCAATCACGTTGCAGCACTATCTCGACTTGAGTTTGGTGAAGACGAAATTGATAAGTTTACTGAACAAATGGGTGACATTATCAATATGGCACATCAATTAGCCGAAGTTGATACTGAAGGAGTTCCTGAAACTGTTCAAGTTGTTGATCGAGAGACTGACTTTAGAGAAGACAAGCCTGAACATTGGGAAAGTCGCGCAGAATTAATGAAGAATGTTCCTGAAAAAGCTGATGGCTTCATTAAGGTGCCAGTAATTATTGATAAGGATGATAATGAATAATGAATTACTTAAATGAAAACATTGACTCATTAAATAAAAAATTACAAGATGGCGAAATAACAGCTGAAGACCTAGCTAAGGAAACAGTTAAAAACATTAAAGAAACAGACAAAAAGATTAATGCCTGGATTACTGTTGATGAAGAAGCAAAGCCAGCAGAAAATTTAGATTTTAATAAAAATAAATTAGCTGGTATTCCTATTGCTATCAAGGATAATATCATTACTAATGGTATGAAGACTACAGCAGCTAGCCACATTCTTTACAACTACATGCCCGTTTACGATGCTACTGTAATTAGCAAATTAAAGAAGGCTCAAGCAACTTTTGTTGGTAAGACTAACATGGATGAATTTGCAATGGGTTCATCCACTGAACATTCTTACTATGGTGAAACACATAACCCATGGAACTTAGATAAAGTTCCTGGTGGTTCATCCGGTGGTTCTGCAGCTGCAGTTGCGAGTGGTGAAGTTGTTGCAGCTCTTGGATCAGATACTGGTGGTTCTATTCGTCAACCAGCTGCCTTCAATGGTATTTTTGGTATTAAACCAACCTACGGTAGAGTATCACGTTGGGGACTTATTGCTTTTGGTTCTTCATTGGATCAAATTGGTGTAATGAGTAAGCGTGTTAAGGATTCAGCTGAAGTATTAAATGTAATTGCTGGTCCTGATGAACATGATGCAACTGTTTCTGAACAAGAAGTACCTGATTACACTAGCTTCTTAGGCCAAGATGTTAAAGGCTTACGTGTGGCTGTTCCTAAGGAATATATGGATGCTGTTGACGGTGAAATGCGCGAAGTTATCCAAAAACAAATCGATGTTTTGAAAGATGCCGGTGCAATTATTAACGAAGTTTCATTGCCACATACTAAGTATGTTGTTCCTACTTACTACATTGTTGCTTCTAGTGAAGCTTCTTCAAACCTTCAAAGATATGATGGTATCCGCTATGGCTACCGTGCAAAGGACACTAAGAACTTATTAGATGTTTATGTAAAATCAAGAAGTGAAGGCTTTGGTGACGAGGTTAAGCGTCGTATTATGCTTGGTTCTTTTGCTTTATCAGCTGGTGCATATGATGAATTCTTTAAGAAGGCTGCACAAGTTAGAACATTAATTTGCCGCGACTTTGAAAAGATTTTTGAAGAAAATGATGTTATTGTTGGACCAACTACTACTGAGCCAGCATTTGGTATTGGTGAAGAAATTTCTGATCCAATTAAGATGTACAATAACGATATTTTAACTATTTCAGCTAACTTAGCTGGTATTCCAGCAGGTAGTGTACCTGCTGGTTTAGTTGATGGTATGCCTGCTGGTCTTCAAATTATGGCTAAGCGTTTTGATGAAGGAAATGTATTTAAGGTTGCTGATTTCATTGAACGTAATAATAAATTCTACGAAAAAACACCTACAGGAATGGAGGATTAATTAATGAATTTTAAATCGACTATTGGTCTGGAAGTCCACTTCGAATTAAAAACAAAGAGTAAGATTTTTTCTCCATCACCAGTTAGTTATGGTGCTGAAGCAAACACTGAAACTAATGTTATCGACTGGGCTATGCCTGGTGTCTTACCTCGTTTAAACAAGGACGTTTACCGTCTTGGTATTATGGTTGCTTTAGCAACTCATTCACATGTTTTACCAGTAACTCACTTTGACCGTAAGAACTATTTCTACCCAGATAATCCTAAAGCTTATCAGATTACTCAATTTTTCCAACCACTTGCTCGTGATGGTTATATCGAAATTGAAGTTCGTGGTAAGAAGAAACGCATTGGTATTCATGAAATGCACATTGAAGAAGATGCTGGTAAGAATACACACGGTGCTAACGGTTATTCATACGTTGACTTAAACCGTCAGGGAGTTCCACTTCTTGAAGTTGTTTCTGAACCTGATATGGAAGATCCAGAAGAAGCTTATGCATATTTGACTAAATTACGTCAAATTGTTCAATTCACTGGTGCTTCTGATGTTAAGATGGAAGAAGGTTCAATGCGTGTTGATACCAACATTTCTATTCGTCCTGCAGGTCAAGAAAAGCTTGGTACCAAGGTTGAAATGAAGAACTTGAACTCATTTGACCACGTACGTCGTTCTCTTGCTTATGAAGAAAAACGTCAACAACAAGTATTACTTTCTGGTGGTAGAGTTCAACTTTCTACTCGTCGTTTTGATGAAGCTACTGGTAAGACTGTCCTAGAACGTGTTAAGGAAGGTGACGCAGACTATCGTTACTTCCCAGAACCAGATATTGCTCCTTACCATATTAAGCAAAGCTGGATTGACGAAATTGAAGAAAGTTTACCTGAATCACCATTTGAACGTCGTAAGCGCTACGTTGAAGAATATGGTATTAAGGAATACGACGCAGACGTTATTTTACAAACTAAGGAATCAAGTGATTTCTACGACGCTGCAGTTGCTGCTGGCGCAGATCCAACCTTAGCTGCTAACTGGTTAAACACTCAAGTTAATGGTTACTTGAATGAAAACCAAGTTGGCATTGCAGATATTAAGTTGACTCCAGAACACTTAGCCGAAATGATCAAGATGATCAAAGATGGTACTATTTCATCTAAGATTGCAAAGAAAGTATTTAAGGAATCTATTGAAAATGGTACTGATCCTAAGAAATACGTTGAAGATAAGGGTATGGTTCAATTATCTGACGTTTCTGTTCTTGGACCAATGGTTACTAAAGTTGTTGATGATAACCCACAATCTGTTGAAGACTTTAAGAATGGTAAAGATCGTGCAATTGGATTCTTAGTTGGTCAAATCATGAAACAAACTCGTGGTAAAGCTAACCCTAAAGTTGTTAACCAATTGCTCAACAAGGAACTTCAAAGTCGTTAATCATTTTAGGGAGGCGAGAGGCGATGACGAAAAAAGCAAGATTGATTTATAATCCTGTCTCAGGTCACGAGCAAATGCTTCAAAATGTAGCAGACATTTTAAATGTATTAGAACAGGCTGGTTTTGAAGCCAGTGCTTTTAGAACTACGCCAGACCCTTTGTCTGCTCAAAATGAGGCAAAAAGATGTGCCTTAGCAGGTTTTGATTTACTAGTTGGTGCTGGTGGAGACGGTACTATTAACGAAGTAGTTAATGGAGTAGCTCCATTAGAAAAAAGACCAAAACTCGCTGTTATTCCGGCAGGAACTACCAATGATTTTGCTCGCGCATTAAAGATTCCCAGAGATGATTTAGTTGAGGCAGCTAAAGTAATTCTGAGAGGTAAAACACAAAAGATGGATATTGGGCGTGCGGGTAAGCAATACTTTATGAACATTGCTGCTAGCGGTTCATTAACTGAGCTCACTTATGGTGTGCCATCAGAAGTAAAGTCCGTCCTTGGTTATAGTGCATATTTACTTAAGGGTGCAGAAATGCTACCAAAAATCAGCAGCAATAAGATGCGTTTAACCTATGATGAAGGAGTCTATGAGGGAGACTTATCAATGTTTCTTTTAGGGATGACCAATTCAATTGGAGGTTTTGAACGTATCATGCCAGATGCTCAATTATCCGATGGACTATTTCAGTTAATTGTAGTTAAAACTGCAAATCCAGTAGATGTTTTACGTTTAATGGCCATGGCTTTGAATGGAAATCATGTTAATGATCCACAGATTATCTATACTAAGACTAAAAATTTAAAGGTAGAATTATTAGGTGATAGTAAAGATAAGGATCCTATTCCTGTGAATTTAGATGGTGAGATTGGTGGTCATTTACCAATTGATTTTGAAAATCTAAAACAGCATATTGAATTTTATGTTGGTTAATATAAAATAGAGACTAATAATTTATTAGTCTCTATTTTTGTTGGAGAAGAAATGAAAAAATTCATTCATAATTTAAGTACAGATGTTAATGGAATTGCTGAATGGGCAATTATTTTTTACACTGTTTTTCCCTTAGTGGGCTTTATTGCGAGCCTTGTATATTTAATAAAAAAAGAAAAAATTAAAGCTAATGCAGTGTTCTTTTATGCACTAATGGGATTATTAATAAATGTAATTTTCTATATGATTTTTGGAAGATAGGGGTAATTTATGGCAGTAAAACTAATTGCGGTAGATTTAGATGGAACTTTATTAACTAGTGGAAATACAATTTCACCTGAAACTCTGAGAACTTTACAGGTAGCACATGGGATGGGAATTAAGGTAGTTCTTGCTTCTGGCCGTCCTCTCTCTGGAGTGATGCCTTTTGAAACTCAATTAGGGCTTGAAGGACCAGAAGAATATGCAGTTGTCTTTAACGGCGCAGTTGTACAAGACTTGTCTGGGAAAGTTCTGATGAGTCAAGAGATGAACTATCGCGATTTTGAAGTAATGCTTCGCTTGCAGAGACTTGCTCACGTAAACTTACACTTTGAAACGACTGAACGTTTTTGGACTTTAGATCGTGATCTTTCGGTACAAATGCAAATTAATGCTGCTTTAACTGATAATGAAATTAGAGTTCGTGAACGTAAAGAAATTCCAAAAGATTTTACTTTTAACAAGGTAGGATTTACTTGTGCAAAAGATAGTGATCAAATTGAAAAACTATGGAATTCTATTCCGTACTGGGCCTTTGAATCATATGATATAGTTCGTAGTTTAGATAACTGTATTGAGCTAAATAGAATTGGTGCTTCAAAAGGAAATGCTTTAATGGATTTGGCGCAACGTTTAAAGATTAGCCCCGAAGATGTCATGGTCTTTGGCGATCAAGGTAATGATGTTTCTATGTTTGAAAATCCAAGCTTTAAGAAAATTGCTATGGGAAATGCAATTGAAGATATCAAAGAAAAGGCTGATTTTGTAACCGATGATAATAATCATAATGGGATTGCCAAAGCCCTTAAAAAGTTTGTGATTTAATCAATTAAGGTTATTTTATAAAAATTAATAATTAAAATACACGATTCTATAAGAGGAGAATTTTATAGAATCGGGTATTTTTTGTACTTTAATACTAGGATTTTAGGTAACTTTATTGTGATTTATTTTATATAATACTCATTATTTTTGACTACAGACTTAAGCCGATAAATAACTGCTTTATCTGATCTTAGAAGCGATTAAAAAGACAGTAAAAATTAATGGTCCAAAATATAATATTAGAGTAAAAGATATGGATGAATCGTTAGACTTGATTTTGCAAGACAATAAATCTGTGATTCGCTTTGGAGATGGTGAATTTGATTTAATTAGAGGAGCCTCAATTCCTTATCAAACCTATGATTCAGAACTTGCCAATAGACTAAAAGATATTATTTTGCGGGGCCAATTTAATAATACCTTGGTTTGTTTACCGGATGTATTTACCAAACCGGAGCGTTATCAAGATTTTACTCAATCATTCTACGAAACATCTTTCTTTCCAAATAATGAAAGTTTCTTAAAAGAAATTGGACAAACTGGTAATTGGTATGGTTCAACTTTTATTTCAAGACCATATATTGATATAGTTGATAAAAGTAAAAGTGCTGCATACTTTGATAAATTGAAACAACTTTGGAGTGGTCGTGATCTCATAATCGTAGAGGGAGCACTGACGCGTTCAGGAGTAGGAAATGATTTATTTACTAATACTAAATCAATTAAAAGAATTATTGCTCCATCAAAGAATGCATACCAAAAAATTGATCAAATAGAACAAATGATTCGAAAAAATGCAGAAGATAGATTAGTTCTATTAATGCTTGGACCAATAGCTAAGGTAATCGTGGATGATCTCCAAGATTTAGATAATCAATTGATCGATTTAGGGCATATTGACTCAGAATATGAATGGTTCAAGATAGGAGCTACTTATAAAGTTAAGCTTAAAAATAAGCATACAGCAGAATTCAATTTTGATGAAAATATTGAAGCAGTTCATGATCAAACTTATGAGAATGAAATTATTGGCAAAATTGAGTAATAAATAATGCAAACCAAAAAGCTACTAAATCAAGGTTTTAACACCAAGATTTAGTAGCTTTTTATGTAGAATATTAATTTCTATCGCTATCGCTAAATCCAAAGATTTGTAAGAATTGTAAGAATAAGTTAACGAAATCTAAGTAAAGTGCCAAAGCACCGGCAACTGCTAAGCCGTCAACAGAAACTTGGCCACTGTAGTTTTCATAGATTTGCTTCATTCTTTGTGCATCCCAAGCAGTTAAAATAGTAAAGATAATAACTGCAATAAATGAGAAAATGTAAGAAACCATTGGATTTCTTAAGAACATGTTGATTAGCATTGCAACAATTAATCCAATTAAAGCTGCAGAAGCATATGATCCCAAATTATTTAAGTTCTTTTTAGTCGTGGTACCAATTACAGCCATTGTAATGAATACAGTAGAAGAAGCTACGAATGCAGAAGCAATGCTGCGGCCAGTATAAGCACCAGCAATTAATGAAAATTCAACTCCATAAACAATTGCCATGATCATTAGCATTACAAAACTAGCTACTGGATTTCTCGTTGCTCTAAAACTAATTCCAAAAGTTAAAGCAAGTGGAACTAGCAATAAAATCCAAGTCATTGCTGGATTGCTAGCAAAAAAGGTCATAACTTGTGTTCTAAAGACAGTCATTGTTAAGTAAGCACTTAAGGCAGATACTAAAACAGCAATTGTCATCATGCCGTACATTCTGCTTAAGAATCTATTTAAACCAGTTACATCGACAATTGTACGACGTTCTGGTTCTTGTGAAAAGTTATTCATAAAGCTCTCCCTCTTTCCTTTTATTAGTATATTTTAACTTATCTTGGCAGTAAAAGAAACTTTTATACAAAAGGATTATAGAAACGTCCTGAATTGACTTTAAAGAGTAAAATTACAACTAGTACAAGAATAAAAGCCAAAGTAGTAACTAGATAATCAGCTAAGTTGAAATTTTCTGCAACATACCAAGTACGTTTCTTTTTAGAACCAAAGCGTCTAAGTTGCATTGCGGTACTAATTGTATCAATACGATCAAGACTTGAAAAAATAAGTGGAGTAACAATATTTAAAATTCCATGAATTCTTTTTCCAAGAGAAGCTTTTTTAGAAAGTTCATTTCCTCTTGCTTGTTGAGCTGCAGAAATTGACCAGTAACTTTCCTGAATATTAGGTATATAGCGTAGCGCTAGAGAAACAGCATAGGCAACTTTATAACTGACCCCAATTTTATTTAGACTAGCTGCAAATTGACTAGGGTTAGTAGTTAATAAAAAGAGTAGAACCAAGGGGATAGAACAGATATACTTCAAAATTACGTTAAATAAATAAAATAGTTCCTGTGCAGTTAAAGTGAAGTATCCTGCATTGATTAGAACCGTTTTTGAATGGTAGAGTATCTCACCATAAGTTGGCTGAAAAATAAAAACAGCGATGATATTAATAATGGCAAAAACAATAATGAATTTAACAATAAAAGAAACTTGCTTCCACTTAATACCAGCAACTTTTAACAAAATTAAGGATAGGATACAGATAGCAATCAAGAAGCGAGTATCATAGGTAACCATACAAGCAATGGATACCAGGATTAAAAAGATCATTTTTGTAGTAGCATTGAGAGCATGAATAAAACTATTACCTGGCTGGTAGCCCAAAATTTTACTATCATTCATAATCTTCATCCTTTCAGTTTTGTTGTTCAAAATTAATATAAGCCTGCACAAATTTATTTGGATCAGGTAAGTTATAATGTTTTGCCAGGTCGTAAAGACTAGTGCGCTTTAATGAGGCTTCTTTAATTAAAGCTTGATTGGTTAATAATTCAATTGGGGTAGTATCTGCAATTAATTTTCCCTTAGCAAATGCTAGAGATCGACTAGTGTACTCAAGCATCAAGTGCATATCATGCGTGATAATAATGATTGTTTTTCCAATAGTATTTAGGTGCTTTAAAAAGCTCATAATTTCCGTATATGTCTTCCAGTCTTGACCAGCAGTTGGCTCATCTAAAATAATAATCTCTGGTTCTAAGACCAAAATCGCAGCAATTGTGACACGCTTTTTCTGTCCAAAACTTAATGCAGAAATTGGCCAATGTCTAAAGGGATACAGTCCACAAATTTTCAACGTTTGGTCAACTTTTTGCTTAATTGTTTCTTCATCGACATTGCGTAAACGTAAGCCTAGAGCAATTTCATCAAAGATCATTTTTTGAGAAATCATTTGGTTAGGATCTTGCATTACATAGCCAATTTTTTCGGCTCTCTCTTTAATTGATAAGTCACTTAAATTCTGGTCCTTAAGAGTGATTTTTCCTTCGTTAGAAATAAAACCACAAATAGTTCGGCAAAGGGTAGTTTTACCTGCACCATTTTGTCCAACTATTGAAATAAAGTCGCCCTGATTAATAGTAGTAGAAACATCTTTTAAGGGATAGGGCTGATTCTTGCTGTATTGATAACCAACGTGATCTAATTTTAATAATGGTAAATTATCTGCTTCTTTTTTGGTGATTTTAGCTTGTTTAGTCCAAGCTGCTAATTTATCGCTGATTTTTTCAGAAACAGGGAGAGTTGATATTTGGTCTACTTCTTTGATAGAACTTAGATTTACATCAGCGGCTGTAAGAGCCTTTAGGTATAGGGGCTCTCTAACGCCAATTTTTTCTAAGGTATGAGAATGTAGCAGCTGATTAGTAGGCTGGTCGGCAACAATCGTACCTTCATTTACTAAAATAATTCTGTCAATTGGTTGACTGAGGACTTCTTCTACGCGATGTTCAATAATTATAACTGTCGCATTAAGTTCCTTTTGAATTTTATCGATAATTGCCATCGTTTTAAGCCCAGAAGCGGGATCTAGATTAGCAAGTGGCTCATCGAATAATAAAATAGGTGACTCGTCAACTAAAACTCCAGCTAAGGCAACAATTTGCTTTTGGCCTCCAGAAAGACTTTGTGGAGATTGAGTAAGTAATTCTTTGATTTTTAATTCATCAGCCCACTGGTTTACAGTTTGGTGCATTTTATCTTTAGGTTGACAGTCATTTTCTAAAGCAAAAGCGATATCTTCACCAACCGTTAAGCCGATGAATTGGCTATCAGCATCTTGTAAGATAGTTGAAGTAGTGAATGAAAAATCAAAAAGACTTGTGCTAGTAATATCTTTTCCATTCACTAAACATTTTCCTTTAACTTCACCTTGATAGATATTTGGAATAAGACCATTAAGGCAGCGACCAATTGTGGATTTGCCGCTGCCTGAAGGTCCAGCCAAAAGAATTTTTTCTCCTTTATTAATCTTCAAATTAATATTTTTAAGAGTAGGTTCTGCTTGGCTATTATATTTAAATGAAAAATCTTTAAATTCAATAATAGGTTCTGTCATTAATTGAGTAACCTTTCATAATTAATCTCTACGTAAACTACCTTTTTTAACTTTAGTCGCTGCATAAGCTTTAAGCAAGATAGTTCCTAAAATAAGAATAGAGATTGAGTTAGTGATGGTTGCAGTTGCTCCTTGCAAGAAAACTTTGTTTTGAGGTTCACTGTAAATCAAAATATCTCCAACTGGAGCGATGATTAACCAAGAAACAACATTAGCAATAATTTGGACAATATTAAAACCAATCATTTGTTTAGTAGTAAAAACACCATTTTCTAAGTCAAGACGCATACCATAGAGTCCGATAATTAAACCTAGAACAGCAGTTGCAAGGACCCAGCTCCACCAAGTTTGTCCATACATTAAGAAATCACTTAGGGCATGACCAATGAATCCCACGGAAAAACCAACAACTGGTCCATAAATGGTTGCAAGTAATGCTAAAAATGGATACACAATTTCAATGTTAGTGTTTGGAATACCAGTTGGAATTGATGTGAAACGAGCTAAAATAACATAAATGGCAGCCCCAATACCAATTGCAACAACACTTTTTACTGATAAGCCTTTTTGATTATTCATAATTTTCCCCCGTAAATAAATTATTCTTTTATTAAATCAATTTTCCAGTCATTTCCTGTACCAATATTATACGTATCCGCAAATGAAGCTTGGTTTAAGGCAATGCCGACATTAACTAGTGAATTAATATCATTGATTGGTGCATTGGCAAAAGACCGGACAAAAGGTATTGTATCATGATAATAAACTTGGTGTTGATAAGTAATAGTAACAGTAAGTTTATCACCGCGTTGAATATTCGCCTTTTTAATTAAATCATAGGGAATATTAGTCCATAAAGAACCAAAGCGAATATCTAAAACATCAATTGATCCGCGTAGATGATCGTTTTCTAGACTAGCCTCAGTAAGTGGTAGTTTAACAACTGAAGTTGGATCTAATGTTTCGCCTAAATCTTCAAAAGATTTTTCTCCCTCAGCGAGTAAGGCCCCATTGTAAGCATAGATATCACGGCCATGAAAAGTGTTACTTTCTGAAGAATATGGAAGACGATTCTTTTGTTCGTCAATCTCTCGTACTTCGTCTAGCCATATATAAGTTGCAACATGAGTTAAAGAACCATTGTCTGGTGTAATGATAAAGTGGCCACTTTTGGTTTTAGCGGCAATACTTTTTCGGTTAGATCCCACTCCTGGATCAACAACTGAAACAAAAGTTGTTCCTTTTGACCAGTACTTAATAGTTTGATATAGACGATACGAAGCGGCCCAAATATCATAAGGCGGAATCTCATGAGTTAAGTCGGACACAATAACATGTAGCGCAACCATATGTGCTACTCCGTGCATGGCACTAACAGCCCCATCTTTTAAGCCAAAATCAGTTTGTAGTACTAGAAAATGATTTGTTGTCATCAAATTCCTCTTCTTTAATATTTTTTTAATTACTAATAATTTACAATGTAATTAAAAATTCGTCAATAAAAATCCGTACTATTTTGCTATGTAAGCGCATATAGTACGGATTTAATGAAATGGATTAATTTTTAGGATTCTTTTGCCATTTTAAGCCAATCCCCGTAACCCCGGAAAGAATTGAGAAAAGTGGGGAAAGTAAACTAAAGAAGGTAAAGGGAATGAAGGCTAAAACTGGAACGCCGAGAGTAGAAGCAGCAAAAGATCCAGCTACTCCCCATGGAATTAAGTAGTTAATTACACTTCCTCCATCTTCAAGAACCCGACTTAAGGCAAGTGGGTGAAGACCAATTCGGTCGTAAGCTTGTTTAAAGGCACGTCCTGGTAGAATTACTGAAAGGTATTGTTCACCAACAAATAAGTTGATACAAATGCCTGAAAGAATAGTAGTGATGACTAAACGGCTTGGTTTTTTGAGATGTTCAACTAGCGGTTCCATAGCAGTTTGAACAATATTGAATTTCATAAGGAGTCCACCAAGAGATAAGGTAGCAATAATTAAACCAACTGTATCCATCATGCTGGAGATACCACCTCTGGTTAAAAGGGCATTAACAGATGAATCACTAGTTTTTGCTACAAAACCATTCATAATTAAGTTAGTTAAGTCAGTAATAGATTGGTGCGGATTTTGAATAAAAATCATAATGACTGTAACGGTAATGTTTAAAAATAAGGTAGGAATTGCAGGTATCTTGCGCCATGCACAGATTAACATCAATAAGATTGGTATAATTGCCCACCAAGTAATAGTAAAGTTATGCTCTAAGATAGAAACGGTGTGATTAATTTTTGAAGCATTAATTGAACCACTGTTTCCTAGAATCCAAAAAAGGATTAAAGAAACAATAAAGGCAGGAATAGTGGACCACATCATGTTCTTTATATGGGCAAATAATTCACTTTCTGCAACTGCAGAAGAAAGATTAGTTGAATCAGATAAAGGAGACATTTTATCCCCAAAAACTACTCCAGAAATGATTGCACCAGCAACAAGAGCTGGATTAGCATTCATACTAGCCCCAATTCCAAAGAGTGCGATGCCGACAGTTGAAATTGTTGTAAAGCCACTTCCGATAGCAAGCCCAACAATTGAACAGACAATAAAGACAGATGGAACAAAAAATTGACCACTAATTAGGTGGAAGCCTAGTACCATGATTGACGGAATAATACTTCCTTTAATCCATAGTCCAATTAAGGCCCCAATTAGGATAAAAATAAAAATTGGAATAATAGCTACGCCGATTCCTTCCTTAATTCCATCTTGAATTGAAGACCAGTCATTTCCGCGAATTCTAAGCCAAAATAATAATAGACATACTGTAAATAGAACGGGAACTTCTGGCATCAGTCCAAACTTAATAACTGAAATACCTAAAATAAGTAGAAGCAAGAGTAGGATAATAATTGCTTCTGGAAAAGAAACTTTCTTTTTCATAAAAATCCTCCAATAAAAAAGTCCTGTTGAAATTAATCAACAGGACGCATTACCGTGGTACCACCTATTTACTGCAGATTGCAGCACTCTAATCAGGTGGTAACGGCACTGATTGTGGCCGAATAAAGATGAATCGTTGTAATTCGTAACTTATGCCTGACTGGTTCGCACTTCACCACCAGCTCTCTGACGCTTAACATAAGCACTACTGTGACGATAATTATTGCAATTATGATAGCAAGCTTAAAAAAAGATGTCAATGAATTTATTAATAAAAATAATAAGATTTCGAATTATGTAGTCTGAGCGGTAAAATAGATAGGTATAGAAAAACTAAAAATTTAAATTGAGGGATTAAGATGAATGATATTTTAACCACCAAAGAATTAGGAAAAAATTTTAAACGTAAGCATGTTCTAGATCAAATCAATCTTCATGTTCCGACTGGCAAAATCTACTGTATTATGGGACCAAATGGAGCTGGAAAGTCGACACTATTAAAAATAATTAGTGGAATTGAAAAGCCAACTGAAGGAGTAGTTACTTTCAAAGATAAAAATTGGAAGAGAGAAGATTTAAAAGTAATTGGTTCCTTAATTGAAGAGCCTGGATTGTTTGATAACTTAACAGTTGAAGAAAACATCAAATTAAAACTAAAACTTCACCGTGTTGAAAATAAAAATCAGGAACAAATATTAAATACACTGGGCTTTGGTGATCATAATCATGAAAAAGTCAAAGGCTTTTCTACAGGGATGAGACAACGCTTGGGAATTGCTTTAGCTTTTATGGGAAATCCTGATTTAGTTATTTTGGATGAACCAACAAATGGTCTTGATACTTTTGGTATTCATGGGTTGCGTGAGCTTTTGATGCTCGAGAAAAAGCAAGGAAAAACAATAATTATAGCTAGTCACATGCTTTCTGAGATTCAAAAGGTTGCAGATCGAATTGCTATTTTAGGTGATGGAAAATTGCTCCTAGAAGAAGATTATGAACCAGAAACAGATTTAGAAGAATTATTCATCTCAACTTTAGAAAAGGCAGGCATAAAGCATGACTAATATTTTAAAAGTTGAATTTTTAAAAACAAAACATAGTGTAGTTCGCTTACTAGTATGGCTACTACCAGTGATTGCTGTTTTGATGATGACTGCTGTTTTCTGGGATAACCAATATCTAGTTCAATTAATGATGGGCCAATGGAGTTACTTCTGGTTAAATATGTCAATTGGTCTACTGGTTGGTCTTAGTACTTATTATCAAAAGCAAGCGACGAAATTTAGAGAAATATTAACGTCTCCACAGGACTTATTGAGCTATGAAATTGGTAGAATTCTCCATGGAATTATTCAAGCATGTATCATGAGCGTGATTTTTATAGTTTTGATGATCTGTGTTCTTTTTATTTTTTCAAGTACCGAAGAAATAGGCTTAATGATTTGTTCAGTAATTGGAGTTTTATTAGCATCTTTATGGCTGGTGCCATTTTATTCTTGGCTCGTAAGAATTACTAATCTATATTTTGCATTAGGAATTGGTTTTTTAGGATCCATTTTAGCCATGTTTTTAAGTCGTACGACTTGGAGCATGTGGTGGCCGTTTGATTGGGGGATGCTCTTAAATAATCTGTGGATAAAAGGCGACTTTGTCTTTGGATCATGGAGCTTAGTAATTTGCGGCTTAATTTTAGGAATAATCTTAAGTATTTTTAGTGCGTATTCTTTTAAAAAGCAATAATATTTTTTAGTAAACATAGTAACAAGTATCTAAATATTGAGGATTGAATTATGCAAAAAAATCAAATAGTTGACTTAGAAATTACAGATTTGTCTTATGAAGCAATGGGAGTTGCTCATCTAGATGGAATGACTGTTTTTGTAAATAATGCTCTTCCAGGTGAAGTTGTTTCTGCCAAACTTTTAAAAGTAAAGAAAAATTTTGCTTTTGCTAAAATTGAAAAAATTAAAAAAGAGAGTCCAGATCGGATTAACGTGAAAATTCGCCAATGGGTTCAAACGGGGCTAGCATCTCTTGCTCATATTAAATATGATAAACAGCTTGAATTTAAACGTAATCAAGTTGTTAATTTACTACATAAAGCAGATTTAGATAATGTTAAAGTAGGTCAAACGATGCCTAGTCCAGAAGAAACAGGTTATCGGAATAAGGCACAAGTGCCAGTACGTGAAGTTAATGGCAAGCTTGATATTGGCTTTTTTAGAAAACATTCTCATGACTTGGTGCCGTTAACTAGCTTCTTTACTACGGATCCAGAAATTGATCGGGTTTTAATTAAGGTACGTGACATTTTGAGAAAGAATCATGTTCCTGCATATGATGAGATTCATAATAAGGGAGAAGCTCGCTATCTTGAAGTTCGCCGCTCTAAAGCAACGGGCGAAATTATGGTGATTTTAGTATGCTTACATAAAGATTTTCCACAATTAAAAGAAGTTACTAAAGAAATTAGTGAAATCAAAGGCGTAACTAGCGTAGTTTTGAACCATAATCCTAAAAAGACGAATGTGATCTTAGGTAAAAAGGATTACTTACTTTGGGGAGAACCACAAATTACCGATAAAATTGGTAATGTTAGTTTTAAAATTTCTCCACAAAGTTTCTTTCAAATTAATTCTCTGCAAACTCCACGTTTGTATGATTTAGCTATTCAAAAAGCTGATCTTAAGCCGGATGATGTCGTAATCGATGCTTATTCTGGTATTGGTACCATTGGGCTTAGCGTGGCTAAGCATGTTAAGGCAGTGAGGGGGATGGAAGTCATTAAGCCCGCTGTTGAAGATGCTAATGCAAATGCTAAATTAAACGGCATCACTAATGCAGAATATGTTGTAGGTAAAGCTGAAGAAGTAATGCCGCGCTGGGCTAAAGAAGGGTTAAGAACTGATGTTATCTTCGTTGACCCACCTAGAAAGGGACTTACTCTAGAATTTATTGACGCTGCTGTAGAAACAAATCCGAAGAAGATTGTTTATATTTCATGTAATCCAGCAACTATGGTGCGTGACTTACAACTCTTCAAGGAACAAGGTTATGACTTTGACGAAATTGATCCAGTTGATATGTTCCCGCAAACCCCTCATGTTGAATCTGTTACGGTCCTTGAATGCACAGAAAAATAGCTCATAAACCGTGTCATGGCGGCATTTACGGATGATTAAAAGTGTATTTTTTTCTTTCAGAATGATTGGAATTAGTACACTTTTTCTATTTGAAGCTGGCGGGTCGAGTGTTCTATGTCCTATTTCGATAGTCGAGTAGACAAAGGTCTAGTTTGGCAGGTCGTGTCGATTAGGGTAGTGAAAGTAGAGGTGAGCGTTGATATGGTAGCGTTTGTGGTATGTATGAATCGGTCAGTTTGGTACTAAAGATTGAGTTAACGAAAATAATATTGAATTTATGCTAATTCGGTTAAAATATCGAAAATTTGGGCTCTTTGTCAATGGGTAAGGATGAAGAGAATTTGGAGAACTAGACTAAGCCACCTTGGCTTTTTTTATTATTGTGATTCTTGATTGCGCTATAATATTTTATGAGGTGAAAGAGATGGCTGACAAAGTTGTTGCGCGTCCGCTAATTACGATTGCAAATGTTATTTGGAGTTTTAATCCCCTGACCTATTTACCACAAGTCCTGCTGGTCAAACGGGCTTATCCGCCATTTGAGGGCCACTGGGCTTTACCAGAAACCCTATTGCGGCGGGATGAAAGTGCTGACGTTGCCTGTATCCGCCTGATTAAGGATAAAATTGGTGTTCGTCTATCAAACAGTGCTACCGAACAGTTGGCAACCTTCACCGATCCCGATCGGGTAAGCGGTGAGCGGGCCTTAGCGATTGCCTACATGACTTTCTTACCGACAATGCCGCAACTGAGGGCCGGGTACGGAGCAACCGAAGTCGGGTGGTTTAGTCTTAACTTTGACCACGGAAAGTTTATCTTGCAAAATGGTAACTTAGTTTTGAGTTTGGCTGCAGGGTCGGCGCTAGCATTTGACCACCACCAAATTATTAATACGGCCATTGTACGAATTAAAAATAAACTGGACTACCAGCCAACCATTTTACAGATCTTAGGACCGACTTTTACCCTTCGGCAAGTCCGCGAAGTTTATGCTACTTTCCGCCAAACAACGGTCGATCAAATTGATAATTCTAATTTTAAAAAGACCCACCAAAAACTGTTTAAGGAAGTTGGTACCGACGCAACAAAGCGGTCAGGCCGGCCACCAAAGTTATTTAAACTGGTACTACCTTGCGTCTAAAAATAAAAGTGCTACAATCAGTGATAATAAAAGTTCAATATACTTTTATTTTTTGCGGTAGTTAAAGTATTTTTTACCTAAATTTGTTAGGAGTTATTTAATAATGAAGCATGAATTATTAACCGACATGTATGAGTTTTCAATGGCCAACGGTTATTATCAAACACTTCCCCACGATAAGCAGGCGCGCTTCGACGTCTTTTACCGTAAGGCGCCCGATGATGGCAGTTTTGTGATTAGTGCTGGATTGATGCAAGTAATTGATGAAGTTAAGAACTGGCACTTTTCAACTGATGAAATTGCTTATCTGCGGTCCCTTAATCACTTTAGTGACGACTTTCTCTTTTACCTGACGGCAGCTCACAACCGCTGCTCAATTAAGGCAATCCCAGAAGGCACGCCAGTCTTCCCACAGGAACCAATCCTTAGTATTAGTGGCCCACTAATTGATGTCCAACTTCTCGAAACCCTGATCTTAAACATCATTAACCACCAATCATTGATTGCAACGAAGGCATGGCAGATCACCAGCGTTACTGGCGGACGCCCAGTAATGGAATTTGGTGCACGACGGGCGCAGGGGCCTGATGCCGCAATATATGGTGCGCGGGCTGCCATTATTGGTGGGTGCAGTAGTACCTCCAATGTGCTAGCTGCCAAGCTGTTTAACCTTCCGGCGGTGGGGACGATGGCCCACGCCTGGATTGAAAGCTTTCCTGATGAATTAACGGCCTTTCGTGCCTGGGCCAAAATTTACCCTGACAATGCTGCCCTGTTAGTTGATACCTACGATGTGGTTAACTCTGGAGTACCGAACGCAATTAAAGTCTTTAAGGAATTGCGGGCAGCTGGCCACGAACCGGTTGGTATCCGCATCGATTCTGGTGATATTGCCCAGTTGGCAACCAAGGCCCGGAAGATGATGGACGAGGCTGGTTTTACCAACGCTAAGATTACTGCTTCAAACGCCTTTGATGCCCACATTATTAAGTCATTGCTTGATGAAGGGGCACCACTGGATAACTTTGGGATCGGTGAGCGACTAATTACCAGTTCATCCAGTCCAGTATTAAGCGGTGTTTATAAAATGTCGGCATTAGAAAATGATGGTAAATGGGTGCCAAAGATCAAGATTAGTAATAGTCGCGAAAAGATTACGCTCCCTGGGAATAAGCAGGTTTACCGGCTCTACGATAAGCATGATCCCCAACACGCTGTTGCCGATGTAATTGCCCTGGCTGACGAGCAGATTGGAACCGAAATTGCGGCAATCAATGCTGATGTTCACGTCACCCGGAATAAAGTGATTTTAACCGACTTCATTGCTAAGCCACTGCTTAAGCAAGTTTTGACACTGGGAAAAGCGGCGCCAATTGAAACCGACACTTTTGCCATCCAGCACTTTGCGCAGACCGAATTAGCACAGCTGCCAGCGGCTGCTAAACGGTTGCTTAATCCGGACCGCTTCCCGGTTTATTTAACCAAGCGGTTAGCTGACTTGCAACAAAAGCTGGTTGATGAGGCACAAAAATAAGGAGTTAGCAATGACTAAAGCATTATTAATTATTGATTATACAAACGATTTTGTCGCTGACAATGGTGCGCTTACTTGTGGCAAGCCAGCGCAGGAATTAGAAGATTATTTGGTTCAGCTGGCCAACCGTTTTTACCAAAATGGCGACTACGTAATTTTCCCGACTGATGCCCATTGTGGGGACCGGTTTAGTCCAGAAGCTAAACTCTTCCCGCCACATAACGTGGTCGGTACGCCTGGTCAACAGCTATACGGCAAGGTTAATGACTGGTTTGAACAACATCAGGCCAGTGACCGGGTTTACCAGTTTAATAAGAACCGCTATTCATCATTTCAAAATACTAATCTTGATAACTACCTGCGGGAACGAAAAATTGATAACTTGTGGATTGCAGGTGTTTGCACCGATATCTGTGTCCTGCACACGGCAATTGCCGCATATAATTTGAACTACCAGATTGCGATTCCGGTTAAGGGGGTCGCCACCTTTACCAAGCATGGTCAGGAGTGGGCACTTGACCATTTTAAGAATTCACTGGGTGCGACGCTGGTTTAATGAATTTTGACTGCCTGCTATGAAGTAAGAACCCCAGTACTTGAATATTAAAATTAGTTCTTTTCATCGGGGCTATTATTTCTTGCAATCTGCCAAATTAAAAAACTACAATCTAAAAACAGCACCCAACTCAAATAAGTGAGTGCTGAATATCCCAAGTTTTCACATATTAACTCTAATTACTTCACCATCTTTGAACGTGAATTCCATGTAGCGTTGGAAGATGGTGATTTTTTCTACCAAGCGACGAACCAATTGTTCATCAAAGTCAACTAAGCCATACTTGTGCAATTCGACTAATTTGTTGATTTCATCAAGGCTGTGTAGTTTGGCTTGTTGATTAGTTTCCCGACTCTGTACTTTTTCTTTTTGTTTGCGAAGGTCCATAATTTGTTGGGTTAGCGCATCACAATCCTGGTGTTGGTTGGCAGCTTGAATCAATTTCATCTGCACTTTTTCCAGCTGGTGGTCGATTTGATCAAGTGTTGCTCCTTTGGAGTTCTTGATGACCTTCATGATGTTAGCTTTAATTTGCTTACTGGCTAACTCGTGGCCTTCGATTAATTGATTGAATGCTTCAACAGTGGCTTCTTTTAGCAATGGCTCTTTGACATTCCTGATCATACACCGCCGGCCAGTTTTACTTCTCCTTATCCGGCTAGCACAGCGCCAGACCGCTACTTTCTCTGGTCGATACCACATGTTCCGTTGTAAGATATCACCGCACTTCCCACAAAATACTTTTTGAGAGAAGCAATATTTGTCGTTAAGTCGCCGATGTTTCCCGTTTTTAGTGGTGATCCCGTTACGCCGCTGTTTGATGATCTGCTGAACTTGCATGAATACCGATTTAGGAATAATTGCCGGATGATCATTCTCCACGTAATATTGTGGCATAATGCCTTCATTCTTCACACGTTTTTTGTTAAGAAAGTCCACAGTGTAAGTCTTTTGTAAAAGAGCATCACCCATGTACTTTTCATTCTTCAAGATTTTGGCCACACTACTGGAGCGCCAATTTTTTGTCTTACTACCGGTTAAAATGCCATCAGCTTTGAGCGAATCGGCAATTTGCTTCATGGTCATTCCATTAAGGTAGCTGTAGAAGATTCGCTTAATGACCTTGGACTCCTCAGGTTCAATCACCAATTTACCTTGAGCATCCTTGGTATAACCTAGAAAGTGATTATAGTTGACGAATACCTTACCTTGTTGGTAGCGGTATTGAATCCCCTTGGCTTTGATAAAGACTTTGCACTTTTTCATCCTGTGCAGTCGGTATTAGACGGTAAAGATTTTCCAAAATTTTGCGCTACAATGAAGAATGCCAAGGCAAAGAAAAATATCCTGATAACCACTAATGATTTCAATAATACAGTAGAAAAACTTTATCCGTATATTGATGCAACTCTTATTTTGGATACAACGAGGGTTAATGAAGAACACGAAAAAACTTATAAAGTAATTCAAAGTAATCTTCAAGCTGATCACAAAGTTTTACCATATTAAATGTCAAATAACTTTGTTCTTCCGCAGACACTCTGATTTTATTTTGAAACTTATATGTTCCCACAAACCAACAAAATCCGTGAACTACTATTCATCACTAAAATCCTTCAGGATTCAACATTTCAGATTCAAGTAAACGGATGTACTGCTTTTAGTTGGATAGCCCCAACCGCCTTAACTAGCGGTTAATTAAGAATGTGTAATTGATCAATTAAGCTCGTGGCATGTCGAGGCCGTAACAGTCCTTGAACGTACAGAAAAATAGGTTATAAATGCCGGCGTAAAGGTATTTTTAGGTGATCGGAAGTGTACTAATTCCTCTTTTGGTGATTGGAATTAGTACACTTTTTGCTTGTTGAGCTAGAGGGTCGAGTGGACAACGTGCTGGATTTTTAGGTTGTGTAGATAAGTGTCCGTTTTGGGGAGTTGAGTTGGTTAAGTTGATGAGAGAAGCAGTAATGGTTGACATGACGATAAGATGATGGATGTTAATTATTAAAGATATTTATAATCAAAGATTTAATTTATTGATTCTAATCTATTTTTGTAAAATGCTTTTATGCTAGATTTATATCGCAATAATCAAATGGAAGGATGAGAAATATGGTTGACTATATTGCAAAAATTAAACCAATAAATGCGGATAAAATTGAAACACAGGCGCATGAATAGCAACATTCAGTGAAAATGGTAATAGTCTTCATATTCATGTGGAAATGTTTGATAAGCCTGCCAATATTGAACATTGGGAACATTTCCATAGATTTCCAGATGGGAAACAAGCTCATGTTCCGACGCTAATGCAGGACGTGAATCATGATGGCTTTATTGATTTACCTGAAACAGAGGCAGTATCTGGGACAACGATGGTTCCTTTTGATGATGCACCACAAGAAATGAACATTCCCCATGATGGCTACCCGGTTGCAGATAAATACGGTCATTATGAATATGATAAGGATGTCCCATTAAAAGATTTACAAGCAAAATTTAAGCAAGCATTTGGTAGTGATGATCTTCAATTAGAAAAACGAGTAGTTTATGTTCACGGCGTACCGGCGGATCTTAAATTGCCATCTAGCGTTGCTGGTAATGTTATGAGTTATGATGCACATACAACTTTGCCAATTGCTGCTGGAGAGATTAAATTGGCACATTAATTTTTATAGAACTGAATTTTGAAAGCCAGAGTCTATGCTTTTTGCATGGTTTCTAGTCTTTTTTGTATATTCTCTCTTTTATTAAACGAAATTTACACGATAAAACTGTGATTTTTTGCTTAAAAGATAAATATAAAAAGACACTAGTATCTTGATAACAGTCAAGTCACATAAATTGTTTTTTACCTATAATGTGTAGTGTCAAGAAAGGAAGAGGTGAAAAAATGATTAAGTTACAACAATTTTTTATGAGGTACAAAAAGCAGCTTTTGCTTGTTAATACTATTCTGCTGTTGCTTGCTGAAGGATCTAAATGGCTATTGCGTATGAATTTACCATACCAGGCTTTAATGCTTATCGTGGGGATTGTCGGAGTGCTTCCAATTGCTTTGACGGCTATTTCATCTTTAAGGGTTAAATTAATTTCTATTGATGTTTTAGTATCGCTGGCGGTAATTGGGGCCTTCATTATTGGTGAATTTAATGAAGCAGCCATTGTTACTTGGCTATTCACGTTAGGAGATGTACTGGAAGAATTAACCCTAAAGAAAACGCGGTCAGCCGTTGCTGATTTAACCAAAATGGCACCAAAGACTGCGTTAGTTGTTCAAGATGATGGCTCAACTAAGAAAGAAGACGTCGATTTCATTGATCCTGGTGAGAAGATTTTAGTTAAAACTGGTGATCAGGTTCCAGTCGATGGCAAGGTTATTTCAGGTTCTGGTTATCTTAATGAAGCCAGTGTTAACGGTGAATCAAAATTAGTTAATAAAAAAGCCGGTAATGAAGTATATGCAGGAACTATCCTTGAAAGCGGTACATTGACTGTCGAAACTACCGCAGTCGGTGAAGATACGACTTTCGGTAAAATTATTGAAATGGTTGAAGAAGCACAAGATGCAAAGTCGCATACAGAAAAGTTAATTAACCGATTTTCCAAATATTACACTCCTGCCGTACTTGTAATTGCGATTGCTGTGGGTCTAATTACTAAAGATCTTAAGTTAGCTATTACGGTCATGGTGCTGGGCTGCCCAGGTGCTCTAGTTATTGGTGTACCAGTATCTACAGTTGCTGGTATCGGTAATGGTGCTAAAAGCGGCATTATGTTTAAAGGGTCGCAAGTAATGGATCAAACTCACCGGATTGATGAAATTGCTTTTGATAAAACCGGTACTTTGACTGTTGGACATCCAGAAGTTAGTGCAATTGAGGTATTAAATGGGCCCAAAGATGAAATTATTAAATTAGCTGCTCAAATTGAGCGTCAAAGTAACCACCCCTTAGCTCAGGCAATTGCCAAATTAAATAAACAAAAGCCAGCTTCAATTAAAGTGGAAACTGTTAAGGGTAAGGGAATCATCGCCACTTTAAATAATCAAAAATATTATTTAGGTAACCAAGACTTAATCGTTGAAAATACCCGTACCAATGCAAAATTAGATAAGACAATTAATCATTTGAGTCAATTAGGTAATTCAATTGTCGCTTTTGCTAATGAAGACCAAAGTCAATTAGCTGTTTTTGGCATTAAAGATCAATTGCGCCCAGAAGCTAATGATGCTTTAGCCCGCTTAAAAGAATTAGGGGTTAAAAAGTTAGTTATGCTTTCTGGAGACAATCAAGAAACTGCTGAACGAATTGCGGCGAAGTTGTCAATCGATGAAGTTCATGGTCAAATGTTGCCACAAGACAAGGCTGCTTTTGTTAAAAAAGAAAGAGCTAAGGGACACCATATTGCTTTTATTGGTGATGGGATCAATGATAGTCCGGCCTTAGCTAATGCTAATGTTGCAATTGCCGTTGGTAGTGGAACGGATGTTGCCATTGAAGTTTCAGACATAGTTTTAGTTAAAAATGACTTGCGGAAGATCGCTTATGCCCTTGGCTTATCCAAGAAGACAATTTTGAACATGAATGAAAATATTGTGATAGCTTTACTGACAGTCTTATTGTTGTTCATCGGTTTGTTTGCGGGTTATGTTGAAATGGCAAGTGGGATGTTTATTCATGAATTTAGTATCTTAATTGTTATCTTGAACGGGATGAGATTAATCAAATTTCAACAAAAAAATTGACGATCATCAAGTTTATAACTAACAAAACAAAGTAGTATTAGATATGTAAATTAATAAGGAAGGGGAAATTTAATCATGGAAAAAGTAATGATGAAATTATCTGGCATGACCTGTCCTTCATGCTTAGGCAAAATTGAAAGGGCGGTTGGTAGTTTGGATGGAACCGACCAAATAAAAGTTTTATTCAATGCAGGAAAGCTAAAATTTACGCTGGATCCTGATAAGACTAAAACTGTTGACGTCAAGACAGCTATTGAAAAAATGGGTTATGAAGTACAAGAAATTAAGGAAAAGGAGCTTAACTGATGAATGCAGAAGAAAAATACCAGGCGGAATTGAAGCAAAGCGACCTTGATCACCATCAGCCAACTGCAGCTGCCATGACTGGTCACATTATTTCTAACTTGTTAATCCATTCTTTAAAGATTAACCAAGCTAACTTATTTGCTAAAGGATCTGCTAGTCTTTTTTTAGCCGAAAAAGCTGCTGATTGGATTGCCTATGAACGTCAGGAATTTGACCAATTGAGTCACTTATTAGTTAATAATGGTGAAAGTATTCCAACAATTACAGCTCAATTTAAGGAATATACTATGCTAGAAGAAGATGGCAGTAGTAAATATTTAGCAGGTGATAAGCAATTGTTTGCCTTGGTAAAAGATTTTGATACGCAAACGCTCTTCATTACTAAGGCAATTGCTTTAGCTAACAATGAAAGTTGGCTAGAATTATCTGCTAATTTAACTAATTTAATGGCTTGGATTAAGGAGCAAATTCGGGTAACTCAAGACTTCTTAGGTCATGAACTAAAAGAAGGATTGTATGTTGAAGACGACGATGATGACTTTTAATTAAAGGACGATGAATTTAATGGCTGATTTATGTGTTAACTTAGTACCACTATTTAATGCCTTACCTCAGGATGAGAAGATGCAAATCGAAAAATTAGTTCAGCATAAAAACTATGAAAAGGGTGAAGTGATAATTGATCCAACGATAAATGATAATTTAGTAATTGTCGCTGATGGTAACGCTAAGCAGTACACCTTAGATGAAGACGGCTATGAGAATGTTTTGCAAATCTTGCATACAGGTGATTATATTGGTGAGAATTGGCTTTTTGGTCAAAAAAATATCAATAATTACGTCGAGGCTACGGAACACAGTGAAATTTGTTTATTAAAACGGCAGGATCTACTGAAGCTGATGCATAAACAGCCAGAATTAAGTATTCGATTATTGGAATTAAATATTGTTAAAGTTTCGGAAATGCAAAAACAAATTCACTTGTTGGCTTTGCCGAAGGTTGAAGACCGGTTATTAAAGTATTTACAAACATATGCAGATGAAATTGGTAAAAATAATTTTACCTTACCCTTAAAAATGAAGGACTTAGCCTTATACCTTGGAACAACACCTGAGACCCTGTCTCGTAAATTTGCTTTATTAGAAAAGCAAGGTCAACTGAAACGTCAATTACGTCGAATTGAATTATTCGAAAATTAGTTTAATTAGGCAATTATTGCTTAGTTGATAATATACACGTTATATCAGTTTAGAAAATAAGAGAAAGTCGGGTCATATTATATGCAAAGTGAATTTCAAAAAATTTTTCAAGAAATTCAAGCAGATCCTGATAATGAATCTTTTACAAAGCAAGGGATCAAGCCACTTTACTATGCTTCTTCATCTGCCAGAATAAATATCATTGGTCAAGCACCAGGACGAATTGCCCAAGAAAAAATGAAATTCTGGGATGATCCTAGTGGTGATCGTCTTCGGACCTGGTTAGGGGTTTCGAGAGACGTTTTCTATAATTCTGGAATGATTGCAATTTTACCAATGGATTTTTATTATCCCGGAAAAGGCAAGTCTGGTGATCTCCCACCGCGTAAAGGATTTGCTCAAAATTGGCATCCACAGCTATTGAAATTAATGCCTGATATTCAGTTAACCATTTTAGTGGGCGCTTATGCGACGAGAAGCTACCTTCACCTAGGATATAAAGATCGGTTGACTGATATTGTCAGGAAATATCAGCAATACCTGCCAGACTATTTTCCAATCGTTCATCCGTCACCACGAAATAAAATTTGGGAGGCAAAAAATCCATGGTTCGAGGAGCAGGTGATTCCAGACCTACAAAGAAGAATTCAAATAATTCTAAATAATTAGGGGATGATCCAGATGCAGAAACTAGGCATTATCGGTGGTATAGGCCCAGAAGCAACAATGAATTATTATTCGGCAATCATTAAGCGGTATCAGGAGCGGATCGCGACTGATAAAGTCGCCGGTGATGTAGGAGCTGCGGCCAATAATTTATTGAAAGCCGGGTGTGACTTTGGATTGATGTGTGGCAATACGCCCCATCTATTATTTGATCAGATTCAAGCGCGCACTGATTTGCCATTGTTAAGCATTGTCGAGACAGCGGTAGCGGTTGCCCAACAGTTGCACCTTCAACGATTGGCTTTACTAGGCACCAAATTCGCAATGCAAAATGACTTTTTCATCAAGCCATTTTGAGAGGCCGAAATTGAAGTTTGCCATCCCAGTGAAAATAATCAATCCATAATTCATCAAAAAATTGTAGACGAACTCGAAAACGGTATTGTTAAGAAAGAGACTAAGCAGCAGTTAATGACAATTATCAATAAGATGGTTCAAAAAGATCACCTTGATGGTGTAGTCTTGGGATGTACCGAATTGCCGTTAATCTTAGGGCAGGAAGATTTCAAGAACATTCAAGTGTTTGATATTGCTCAGGTTCAAATCAAGGCTGCTGTGGATCAACTTCTAAAAAAGCTAAAATAGCTGAGTGCCGTACACCATAAATTTCACATGTTAACTCTAATTACTTCACCATCTTTAAACGTGAATTCCATGTAGTGTTGGAAGATGGTGATTTTTTCGATTAATCGGCGAACCAGTTGCGGGTCGAATTCTTGAATGCCGCCTTGATTTTCATCCACGAAGTTACTGACCTGGTCGATGTTGCGAAGCTTGACTTGATTTTCGGATTCAATCTCCTGGACCTTTTTCTTTTGTTCACGTAGCTCCATAACTTGTTGGGTGAGGTCATTGCAGTTTTGATGCTGGTTAGCTGCTTGGATTAGCTTTAGCTGAGCTTCTTCCAGTCGTTTATCCAGTTCCTCAATTGTCGGGCCTTTAGAGTTCTTAACGATTTTCATGATATTAGCTTTGATTTGCTTACCTGCTAATACATGGCTTTCGATTAACTGGTTGATGGCATCAAGGGTAGCTGCTTTAAGAAGAGGTTCTTTGATATTTCGGATCATACATCGCCGACCTTTTTTGTTGCGTTTAATACGGCTGGCACAGCGCCAAACTGCAACTTTAACGGGGGTATACCACATATTTCGTTGAAAAATATCTCCGCATTTGCCGCAATAAACTCGTTGCGAAAAGCAATATTTGCTGTTAATCCTCCGGTGTTTGTCATTCTTAGTGGTGATACCGTTATGGCGCCGCCGGATCAAATTTTGCACTTGCATAAAGACGGACCTGGGAATAATGGCGGCATGGTCATTTTCAACATAGTATTGAGGCATAATGCCATTATTCTTAACACGCTTCTTGGTTAAGAAGTCAACGGTGTAAGTTTTCTGTAATAGAGCATCACCCATATATTTCTCATTCTTGAGGATCGAGGCAATCCCGCTAGAGTGCCAATTAGTTTTCTTACCACCCGTTAATACACCGTCTGCCTTAAGCAATTCGGCAATTTGCTTCATCGTCATTCCTTGCAGGTAGCTGTAGAAGATCCGTTTAACTGTTTTGGCTTCCTCTGGTTCAATTACCAGGTTGCCATTAGTATTAAAGGCATAGAAGTTAATCGATACCCGGGCGTAGCAGCCACTGTAAACTTCATTGCGGTCGAGAATTGGTTGAACATGCTTGTCCACAATCTGCGGGGCTGTAATCGAATTAGCGTTGATAAAGTAGCTGTCTTGATAGGCGGCATCATCACGTTCAACATCACCATCGCGAAGTGGTAGCTTAAGGGTGGCCTTGTTTGGTTTCTTACCACCAAACTTACCAATACCTTCCTGGATGGTGGCATCAATGGCCTTCTCAATAGCGGTGATTGTCAGCTTATCAGACTTAGGGATAATCAAACTAACCGAATACTTTTCCTTACCACCATTGATAAACTTAGGTTTCCAGACGTTAGCGTAGGAGAGACGAGTGTTAACACCAGTAACGACCTTAGTTTGTTGTGACATATTATTTTTCCTCCTTAAATTCATCCTTTGGGTTTGATTTACTAATACTCTGACGTTGATCTGAATTTGGCACCAAGGTTGGGTTATCCGCAGTTTTAACAATTTCTTGACTGAACAGTTCGGTGAATATCTTCTTGCCGAGCTGTTTTTCTAATTTCGTAATTGGTAATAGCTTCTTTTGGTAGATATCATGGTAGCCATGATCTTCAGCAATCTTTGCTACTGCTGCTTCATACTTGTAATGGCGGATGGACCGTTCTTCGACAATCTTGTAGCTGGGCCACTTCTTATCATGGTTAATGGCAAGGTCAGCAGCATAGTCTTTAACTTCGTGAGTCCAGCGATTCAAATCATCGATATGCTCCAGTACTTCGGTAACTTCCGCGTCAGTGAGCAGGTTGGGTGAGTGTAGCTGGAAGCGGGTGAGCTTGTGATGATAGTCAAAACGAGCTCGCAGTACAGCAAAGTTTAACTAGTTTAAAGGCATTATCAGATGCTGATAAACAAGACCACGCTGAAATTGAGGAAGAATATTTAACCAATAAATATCTGGATGATAATAATCACCTTAAGTTAAAGTCAATTGAGCATGACTATGAAGCATTTGAATCTGTTATGAATGAAATGACTGATTACGATCAGCCGTCAAAAGTCATCGATAACTATCGACTGTTTCAAAAATTGATTAGTAATTCAGACATTGATAGTTCTAAATTGTATGAAGCAATGAATCACTTCAACATGGTTTATATTGAGTTAAGTAGTGACCCTAATGAAGAAAATCCGCAAGTTATTTTTGAAAGTTTAAACTCAACTGGGGTTTCACTCTCATCCTCGGATCTAGTGCGAAACTTTCTTTTAATGAAACTAGATTCGCAGGAGCAGTCGGGTCTTTATAAAAAATACTGGGTTAAGATAGAGCGGATGTTTGCAACTAAGACTTTTGCAGAATTTATTCGACATTACTTAGTGGTAAAAACTCATGTATCGGTAAAGAGAAATAATGTTTATGGGAGTTACAAAGACTACTTTATTGCTGAAAAATTAAATTCTGAAAACGCATTAGCGGATTTATTTAAGTTTGCCAACTATTATGACCAGATACTAAACCATAAAACTGAAGATAGTGAATTCAACAGGATTTTGGACCATATTAATGTCATGGATAGTAAAGTAGTGTTCCCTTACTTGATGTTACTCATGTATTTGATAACTTCTGGTGAAATTGATCAAGGACAAGCTAATAGGTTAGCGCATATTTTAGAGAGCTACTTATTCCGTTTAAAGGCATGCCAATTGCCAACAAATGGCTTAAATAAAATTGTTGTTGGACTTTTTGATTTATCAAAGGTAAATGGCAATTTAAAGCTAAGATTGCTACGCCTGCTAAAAGCAAATTTTCCCGATGATCGTAAATTGTTCGATAGCTTGATGGAAGTAGATCTTTATCACCAAAGAAATCACTTAGCTAAATTAGCATTAGTTATTCTAGAAGAGCACTGTACTAAAGAAACAATTGATTTTAACGATGCGCAAGTAGAACATATTATGCCTCAGCGCTTAAATGCAGAATGGCGATTACAAGTTACCAATGCGGATAAGGTCAAAGAGCAATTTGATGGCACACTAGGTAACTTAACTCTTACTAAGTACAATCAAGAAATGAGTAACAAGCCTTATGATGAAAAAAGAGAATATTATCAAGATTTAAACGTGTACCTTACTAGAGAAGTAGCGAAGACTTATGACCATTGTGGTAAGGACACCATCACTGACCGCACTAGAAAGCTTACTGATGAGCTAATAAAAATCTTCCCAATGCCAGACATAAAAGAGGTTAGCGAAGATGAGATTACTGGTGAATACACAATAGACCAAACAGTTGATGTCACTGGTAAGAAACCTGTTCAGATTACTATTAGTGGAGATGACTATTCGGTAAAGACCTGGCGTCAAATGTTAATTGCTTTTCTGAATGATATTTGGAATAAAGACAGCTTGAATTTTGACCGCATTAAGGAGAATAGGCAGATTGATAGAATGTTATTTAGAGTTAATAGGAATCTAGAAAAGTTGGAAAATGGAACAGAGATTGAAACTAATTCCTCAGCTACCGTTATCTTAGCTATCATTGCAAAAATCTCTGAAATTTGTGATATTACGGATCAAGTGTCTTATACAGTTAGATAGACAAGCTGAAGGGCATTAACATTAACAATTTGCTGCGAAGGGGGATGGTAAAAATTGAGTAATAAGATTGAAAAATTTGAGCCAAAAGAATTCATCAAGAGATTTAAGGAACTTTTGCTTGATAAGGAAACAAATAGAATTTTAATTCGTGGATATTTTGATGATGATAAATTACTTTTAGTATTTAGTTGCCTTTATGATTTGGAGGAATTTAATAAGGGTACTGTTGTAATTGGTAACACTACTGTTCCTTATGAAAGGCAATTCCTTGAAAAAGGACTTCGCGAAGTAGTTCCGAAGTTTAATTTAAGAGATTCATTTAACGTGTACGGGATGATTATTAATTTTGTACAGTGGAAAAGAAATAGAGATTTTTCATTTGGCTTTGATAAAGACTTTGCACTTTTTCATCCTGTGCAGTCGGTATTAGACGGTAAAGATTTTCCAAAATTTTGCGCTACAATAAAGAATGCCAAGGCAAAGAAAAATATCCTGATAACCACTAATGATTTCAATAATACAGCCGAAAAACTTTATCCGTATATTGATGCAACTCTTATTTTGGATACAACGAGGGTTAATGAAGAACACGAGAAAACTTATAAAGTAATTCAAAGTAATCTTCAAGCTGATAACAAAGTTTTACCATATTAAATGTCAAATGACTTTGTTCTTCCGCAGACACTCTGATTTTATTTTGAAACTTATATGTTCCCACAAACCAACAAAATCTGTGAATTACTATTCATCACTAAAATCCTTCAAGATTCAACATTTTAGATTCGAGTAAACGGATGTACTGCTTTTAGTTGGATAGCTCAAACCGCCTTAACTAGCGGTTAATCCAAAATGTGTAATTGGCCAACTCAGCTCGTGGCATGTTGAAGCTGTAGCAGTGCTAGAGAAGAAATAACGATTATTAAAATTAAAAAAATGCTGTATGATTTGTAAAAAACATACAGCATATTTTTTTGTCTCAAAAGGGTTGAGGATCGTGATATTCAAGAATTACAATTAAAGAAAGATAATAAACGAAAAAGGTCTATTAAAAACTGGCATAACACGAAAAGGAAAATATTATGCATCATCTAAAAAAATTTGTTCTATATACTATCATGGCGCTTTGTGCTTTTTCATTACTTTTATTTGTAATACCGACCGATAAGATGAGTCCAGGAAGTCGAAATACTCCAAAAGATCTTAAAAGCTACATGAAGTCTCATCATATTAATGGGGTAATGTTAGTCAGTGGCAAAGATGGAACACCAGTTGTAGTGGAAAATAACGAAACTACTAATAAAGAAAAGATAGTGAAGGCTAATCAATTGTTTCCTACAGCTTCTTTGCAAAAAATTATGACAGGAACTGGAATTTATCAACTTCAACAAAAAAAGCAGCTCAATTGGAATACTCCTTTATCTAAATATTTCCCTCAAGTTCCAGGTAGTAATGAGATAACGATTCGTGAATTAATGAATCATACCAGTGGATTGATTAATAATGCTCGTCCAAACGAACCTCTCAAAACGCAACAAGAACAAATTGCGTATATGCTTGACCATATGCAATACGATCATCTTCATACTTGGGATTACCAGGATGTGGACTATGAATTATTGGCAGCAATTATTAGTCGAGAAAGTAATTTAACTTATAATAATTACATTCAAAATCAATTTGCAAAGCCTCTTCATCTTAACCAGATAAAAGATTTTTCTGAAGTTAATAAAAAAGAAATTCCACAGCCATTAAACGAAAATGTTAGCTGGCATACAGTAACAGTGACTACATCTTCTGACTTTGGAGCTGGAAATTTATTTATATCTCCAAATGATTATTGGAAATTCGTTTATAGCGAAGTTTTAAAAGATCCTAAGATGATTAACCAATTTTCTCAGCAAACTAAAGGTCAAGAAGTAGCCTACTTTGGCGGAGTATATTTTAAGGGAAATATAATTCGCGCAGAAGGTAGTATTCCAGGATATAATTCATGCTTTGTGGCTGACTATAAAACTAAGCAAATGATAATGCTTTTCTCTAATAATATTGACTATCTAACTTTAAAGAGAACATCTGATTATATTTTGCATCATTATTATGGAGAGCTGTAATTATTATTTTTGTATACTTCATTTTTTACCCATAGGATCAAATATATGAAAAAAACTTTAATTACTCAGATGCCAGAAGACCTACCAAAGGAGATTAAAAATTTTATCTCTGACGCACCAATTTATGACAGTTCCTCTTCACCTGAAGCAAGAGTATATTTTGTAGATAAAGACGAAGGCTATTATTTAAAAAGAGCTAACCTTGGAAAGCTAGCAAAAGAGGCCAAGATGACGCAGTACTTTTATTCAAAGGGACTTAGCGCAGAAGTGTTAGATTATACTGCAAATGATTATGATTGGCTTTTAACAAGGGCAGTTAAGGGTGAAGATTGCGTTTATTCAGAATATCTCGCAAATCCAAAACGCTTATGTGATACCATTGCTTGCGAATTAAGAAGACTGCATGAAACAGATTACGCTGATTGCCCAGTTATAGAGAGAACCAGGGAATATTTAGCAACCGCCGAGAAAAACTACCAAACAGGAAATTATGATAAGTCAGTTTTTCCTGATAGCTTTGGCTATCGTTCAGCAGAAGAGGCTCACCAGGTTTTAGAAGCAGGTAAAGATGCTTTGCAGGCCAAGGTTTTACTCCATGGAGATTATTGTTTACCAAATATTATTCTTGATAACTGGAAGTTTTCAGGCTTTATTGACTTTGACTGTAGTGGGGTGGGCGATCGACATATTGATTTATTTTGGGGTGTTTGGACTCTCTGGTTTAATTTAAAGACTAATAAATATCGTGATCGCTTTCTTGATGCATATGGAAGAGATAAGATAGATGAGTCGCTATTAAAGGTGATTGCTGCAGCTGAGGTTTTTGGGTAGGAGTGTATAGAAAAAATGATTTTGCGGTCATATAAAATTAGGGATTGTAAAAAGTTAATTAATCTTTTCTATAATACAGTTCATACTGTGAATGCAAAAGATTATACAAGTGAGCAGCTTGATGTTTAGGCTCCTAAAAATATAGATTTAAGAAAAAAAGAATAAGACAGGAAGTAAAGATAGACATTCCAACTTCCACATCAATGATTCAAAAAAGAGCTCAGAATCGACAGTTGAAAAATTACCAATTCAAAATGATAATTCAGTCACAAAACTAGATGCACTATAGAATAAGCAAAACCATCAACCCAAAATTAATGGTATTTCCGCTACATTATTAGCTTCAAAGTTAGATATACCTGCAAATAATCTAGAAAAAAGCACGAATAATAAATTTACGGAGACAAGTAACCATAAAAATGTTTCCTCTGGAATAAATAACAAGATGAATAATGGCTATGTAGCTTCAACTTCCAGAAATAATGCAAGCTTGCCACAGGCGGAAAGTAAAAACAATAGTACTATCTTAGTTTTGGCAGGTATTAGTAGCTTGTTTACTGCACTTGGATTGAGTATTTTCAAAAAGAAAACTAAATAGAAGTAAAAAGCATAATTTTCAGCAGGAAGTTTTGTTGACTAGAACACACCGATAATGGAAAAAATAGATTATCTTGTTCTGTAATTAAGATTTTTCTTTCCAACTTTATTAACTTTTTGGTATGATAGATATGTTCAAAAAGTTGCCTCAATGGCGGAATTGGCAGACGCGCAGCGTTCAGGTCGCTGTTCACGCAAGTGAGTGCAGGTTCGACTCCTGTTTGAGGCATGAATAAAAGAGATATGTTTTGGCATATCTCTTTTATTTTTTCTCCAATTTCACTGTTTTATTTTCAAAACTAAAGGGTTTTCTAAAGGTAAGTTGAAAGGCTGTTAACTGTAATTGTTCCCCATCTTGATAATCAGAATTATATAAGGGATCACCAATTATTGGGGCACCGAGAGCAGCTAAATGAACTCTGATTTGATGAGTTCGACCAGTTTCTAATGTAAGTTTTACCAGTATTCGATCTTTATCTCTTTTTATTACTTCATAGTGAGTCACAGCTTTTTGTCCATCTTGTCTCACCATTCTTTTTCTTTGATCATGTGGATCGTGACCAATTGGAAGATCAATGATACCGGTATATTTTATTTGTGGAGAGTTAGAAATCCAGGCTAAATATTCTCGATGCAATGTTTTATCAGTTAATTGCCTGTTTAAAATTGGTACAACCGCAGGATTTTTGGCCACTAACAAAAGACCACTTGTCAACATATCTAATCTGTGAACAATAAAAGGACTATAGCCTAAATAAGTTGCACAGTCATTTAATGCTGTATCTTCTTCATTTAAATTGGGATGTGTCTTTTGTCCAGTAGGTTTATTAATTACTAAAATATCATTATCTTCATAGACAACTTTAGGCAATTTTCCACTGGCGGGATAAGGTTGTTGATCACTTTCAATATGATCAAGCTGAATTTCAATTTTATCTCCAGGTTTTACTAGAAAATTAAGTGGTAAATATTTTCCATTAACTAATATTTTCTTTTCACTACGTAAAAAGTGTCGCCATTTTCTTGGAATAAGCAATTTACACATTAGGTCATTAACACTCATTGGTATTAAATAGTCGGGATATATGAGCGAATATTGGTATATAGTCATTTTTTCACCTTATCTAATTTTTAACCTTTAAAACACTATTTTTCAAATAAAGATATGCTAAAATCGTCATATTAGGTTTATTGACGAAAAGGGAGTTTTAATTTTATGCATTCCCAAAATCATGAGTTTTGGCATCGCGTTCATTTAGCGATTAAAAACTTCAACCATCGTTTTCAAATTTGGCGTTGGGTAATTTTAATATTACTGTCCTGTTGTTTGTTTGTTTGTACATATTATACCGTTAAGGTAAAAACTTCGAACATCTCTAACATGAAGGCAGCACTTTCTACTACAACCACAATTTATGATAATAAAAATCAGAAGGCCGGATCCCTATACTCACAAAAGGGATCTTTTGTGGAACTGAACCAGATATCGCCTTATATTCAAGATGCTGTCATCGCTACAGAAGATCGGACTTTTTATAAAAATCCTGGTTTTAGTGTAAAAGGGATGGCAAGAGCGGCTATCAGTAGTTTAATCCACCGAGGTATTGTTGGTGGTGGATCTACCTTAACACAGCAACTAGCCAAGAATGCATTATTGACGCAAAAGCAGACTTTTTCTAGAAAACTAGAAGAACTCTTTTTTGCAATCGAAATTAATCGTGTCTATTCTAAAAAAGATATCTTAACAATGTATCTGAATAATGCTTATTTTGGTAACGGTGTTTGGGGTGTTCAAGATGCAGCAAGACGCTACTTTGGAAAAAATGCTAGCGATGTAACAGTAGGAGAAGCGGCTACAATTGCAGGTATGCTTCGTAGTCCAAGCTACTATAATCCAATTGATCACATGGACAATGCAATCGCAAGGCGAAATGTTGTTTTAGGATTGATGGCTGATACAGGAAAAATTACTAAGACACAAGCTGATAATGCTAAGAAGACTACGCTTACCCTTGATGATACATTTTCTCAAGAAGATGGCTATCGCTACCCTTACTTCTTTGATGCCGTTGTTGATGAAGCAATAGATCGTTATGGCTTAAAAGAAGAAGATGTAATGAACAAAGGATTAAAGATCTATACTACGCTAGACACTGGCTATCAAACTGCCTTGCAAGATAGTTTTGAAGAAAGCTGGAATTTCCCACCAAATGCCAGTGATGGTACTAAGGTACAAGGAGCTAGTGTTGCAATGGATCCAAAGACTGGAGCTGTTCGAGCAATGGTTGGTGGTAGAGGACAACATGTCTTTCGCGGCTATAACCGTGCTACCCAGATGAAACGTCAGCCGGGTTCGACTATGAAGCCACTAGCTGTCTATTCACCAGCTTTGCAGAATGGATATCATTATGATTCTGAACTTTCTAACAAACTGCAAAAATTTGGAAAAAACGGCTATGAGCCAAAGAATGTTGATAATCAATACTCAAATAAGATTCCAATGTATGAAGCGCTAGCTCAAAGTAAAAATGTACCAGCAGTATGGCTTTTAGATAAGATTGGTGTCAGCAAGGGTGTTCAATCAGTGGAAAACTTTGGCATTCACGTTAATAAGAGTGATCAAAACTTGGCATTAGCTTTAGGTGGACTTTCAACTGGTGTTTCACCATTGCAGATGGCGCGAGCTTATAGTGCTTTTGCTAACGAAGGTAATTTACCAAATCAATCCTACTGTATTACTAAAATCACTGATGCTAGCGACAATGTTATTGCTCAAAACAAGAATCCTGGTAATCACCGAATTATTTCAACTAATACTGCTAAAGAAATGACATCAATGCTTTTAGGCGTCTTTACTTCAGGAACTGGTAGATCTGCTCAACCATCAAGTTTTAGAGTGGCAGGTAAGACTGGTTCAACTGAGGTACCAGATAGTTATGGATTTGGTACAAAAGACCAATGGATCGTTGGCTATACTCCAGATGTTGTCTTATCAACTTGGGTAGGTTTTGATAAGACTGATCAAGAACATTATATGGAAGGTATTTCAGAAACTGGAATTACTCACTTATATAAATCTGAATTGGAGCGGCTACTTCCATATACTTCTCAGACACAGTTTAAGGAAAAGAGCGCCCAACAGATAGCCAAAGATACAGGTGCAAATTCAGACTGGCTTGGTAATTTAGGTCAACAAGTACGAAAAGGAATCAATGATACTGGGTCTAAGTTCAACGAATGGTATAATAATCTTAAAGGACTTTTAGGTCATTAAAAAAGGAGTTTTTATTTAAAATGGTTAATATTTACGATAACGCTAATCAATTAGCAAAGGATTTGCAAGAAACAGAACAATTCAAAGATTTAAAGAAATCTCTTGAAAACTTAAAGAACAATCCAGAAAGTTTGGATTTATACCAAAGAATGGATAAGCTTCAACAACAAATTTTAGCTGCTCAAAATTCAGGCCAACCACTTTCTGAAGATGTGCAAAAAGAATATCAAAAGATCAATGAAGAAGTTCGTAATAATGATGAATTAAAAGACATGATTACCAAGGAACAAGCTCTCTTCCAAATGATTAACGACGTTCAACAAGCTATGACTAAGCCAATCGGCGATTTATATGATGATTTAAAGGCAAAATAATTAGTATGAAATTTATGCATTTAGCAGATGCGCACTTAGATAGTCCCTTTCAAGGACTATCTTTTTTGCCATCTAATGAATTTAAAAATATTAAACAATCTACCCAAAAGTCATTCACTAAAGCAATTGATACAGCGTTAGATAGAAATGTAGATTTAGTTTTAATTGCGGGTGATACATTTGACTCAGTTCATCCTAGTCCTCAGAGTCAACTGTTTTTTAATCGTGAAATAAAACGACTAACAGATCAAAAAATTCAAGTTGTGATGATTTTAGGAAATCATGATTATTTGAATCCTGATGAGATGTTATTGCCACAAACTCCGTATTTTAAACTTTTAGGCTCTAATGAAGAAGTAGAAGAATTTGAATCTAAAACTAAAGGAGATTTTTCATATACTGTGGTTGGATTTTCTTATCAACATAATCACATCGAAACTGATAAGATTAGTGAATTTCCTAAAAGGAGAGATAACTTTACTATTGGTTTAATGCATGCGGGCGCTAAGAGTACTACAAATTATCAAAACGTTTATGCTCCATTTACAACGGCTGAAATTAAAGATTTAAACTATGATTATTTTGCTTTAGGTCATATTCATTTGCGTCAGACTTTAAGTGAAGATCCTTTAATTGTTTATAGTGGTAATCTCCAGGGTAGACACATTAACGAACAAGGTAGTAAAGGGGTATATATCGATACAGTAGATGAAACAACTAAGAAAGTAGGTCTTGATTTTGTTGAAACGGCACCAATTATTTGGCAAATGGCAACTCTAACTTTGGATCGAGAAATCTCACAAAATGATTTAACAAGACAAATAGTTGAAATTTTGACTAAGCAAAATGTGCAACAAACTTTATTTGGTTTAACAATTGAAGGAGCCCAATACTTAAGTGAAAAAGAACTAGAATTAGTCAAGGACAGTGATTATTGGCTTCAACTATCTAATTCTTTAAAATTTGATTCTAGACTTGTAAAAGTTTATCTGAAGAATAATGAAAAACTTCAACTTAAAACAGCGGATAAAGAAGCATTTGATCAAGCTGAAAGTGAAACTTTTGAACTAGATAAGATTTATGCGTTAGCTAATGATTTAAGTAAAAAAAGTGATTATGTTGCTGATATTTTGAAGAAACCAGAATTTATTAACGAAGTAAAAGAATTAGCCCAGGTTAAATTGGGACAAAAATTAAAGGATATAGATGATGAAGTTAACTCAAATTAAAATTATTCACTTTGGAAAATTAGATGATGTGACTTTTAATTTGAACAAAGATTTAACGATATTTTTAGGTGCGAATGAAGCTGGAAAAAGTACAACTGTAGCCTTTGTTAAACAAGTTCTATTTGGATTTCACTTAAGAACTAATAAATCACTTTTCTTTGAGACTTATCAACCTTTGGATCATGTTAGTCCAATGGGGGGAAGCTTAACTTTTGAAGATACAGATGGAACTTTTATTTTAAGTCGGTTATATGCAAAAGGGGATCCTAAGAAAGGTGTTTTAAAAGTTAGTTTAAACGATCAAGAAGTGCCAGAGAATGTTTTTTTTGATCGTATCCAAAATATAGATGGCAGTTTTTATACTGATAGCTTTATTTTTAATCAGGATATGATGCGTGAGGTAAATGGATTATCTCAGGCTGAATTAATGGAACAAATTTACTTTTTAGGAGCATCCCAAAGTCATAAATTACTTGATTTAAGAGATGAGTTTTCAAGTAATGCTCAGAAGCTTTTTAAAAAGAGTGGACGCAAGCCGATAGTTAATCAATTAATTAATCAAATTGAAGAACAAAAAGAAGTTTTGGCCCAAACTAATAGTGAACTTAATGATTATCGTGAACTTGAAGAAAAATTAACTCAAGAAAAGGAAGAGCTTAAAAAAATTCAAACTGAACTAGTTGAATTAAATAAAGAAGACCAAAAAATTAGCCTATTAATGCAAAAGCTAACTAATTTTAAGCAGTATCAGCAACTAAAAAAAGAAGTACAACCTGTTTCTTTCTCTAAAGAGAGTTATGAGAAAGCACGGGCTATTCAAAGCAAGATTTCAGATTTAACAGCTGATATTAAAAGTTTAGAGACGCAACTTGATGAAATTAGGAACAGTAGCGAATTATCTAACAAAGATAAAATTCAAGCATTAGTTGATCATAAGGCTGAAGTTTTGCATTGGGAAAGTGAAAGTAAAGATTTGCACCGGCAAATTGAAACTGCTAAGAAAGATTTAAAGTCTTATGAACAGTTTCAGCCAGAAGCAGTTAAATTAAGCAAATTATCAAGTGAGACTCGAAACAAAATAAAGGATGATTATCAAGCTCTAAAGAGTCAAAAGCAAGAAAATAATAATTTGCCAGGAATTTTATCATTAATTTTATTAGTTGCAGGACTTTTTAGTGCAGTTGCGATTAACAACTTGTTTGTGCGTTTCTTGGGAATAATGATTGCCTTAGGTGGGCTTGGACTATTTGTTTGGACAAAGCAAACTAATGCCAAGAAAAGCCAAAAAGACCAAGAATTTATTGAAAAATATGGGCTTGATCCTAACGTCATTGACTTGAGTAGTTTGTGGAATGAAGTAGTCCAAATTGAATCTAGAAAGCAAACACTTAGCAAATTAGATCAAGATCAGGCTTATTTGAATGAAAAGATTCAAGCTTTTGTTCAGGAGTTATATCCTTTTACTCAAAGAAATGTTCAGACATTTTCAGATATTGTAAATCAGTTAAATTCATTACAAAAAGTGATTGATCAGAATAATTTATCTAAGCAACATTTAAATGATGTGGCGGTGCATTTACAAGAAAAAAAGAACCAATTAGCTAAGGATAAAATTGATCTTTCCAATTTATTTGCGGCAAGTAAAGTTACTGATTTTTCGGAATTTTCTGAGATAAAGCAACAAGCCGAAGCACAAGAACAATTGAAGTTGAAAATAGAAGCATTACAAAATGATTTGCAAGCCGATCTCGCGCAATTAGAAAAAATTGCAAAAGATCCAAATAAATTAACAGAAAATAAGGATCAAATAGAAAAGCAAATTGCTCAAAAGCAAGAGCAAATTAATGATTTACATGCAGAAAATGCTAAGCTTGAAAATCAGATGCATGTTTTAGCAAATTCTGATAAATATTTTGCTGAAAAACAAAAATTAACTGACCTAGAAACATCATTGAGTGAAAATGTTAAAGAATATTTAGCTAACTTATTAACTAGCAATTGGATTGCGCGAGGCTTAGACTTAGCCTCAAATGAGCGTTTTCCTAAGATGCTTGAAGATGCAAAGAAATATTTCAATCTTTTAACTGGTGGAAGATATGTAGATATTCAGTTAGATAAAAAACTTAAAGTTAAAAGAAAAGATGGTAAAAAGTTTGACGTTGAATATCTGTCTCGTGGGACAAGTGAGCAATTATATTTTGCTTTGAAATTAGCTTTTGTTGAACAAGTTGCTGATAAAATTGCTTTACCAATTTTGATTGATGATGCTTTTGTAAACTTTGATGCACAAAGAACCAATTATATTGTCAAACTATTAGAAGAGTTGGCCCAGAAGACACAAGTTTTAATTTTTACAGCACGACAAGATTTAGTAGCTAATCTTGAGATGGAACCAATAAGAATAGAAAAGGAACAATAATGATAAAAAGGTTGCTTGATTATAATGATGGCGAAGATATGAATTTGGTTTTACTTCTAAAAGATTCAAGTCTTCGTACTAGTAAAAATGGTAAACAATACTTAGTTTTACAATTTAGCGATTCAAGTGGCACAATTAGAGGAAATCTTTGGAACGCTAGTCAGCAGGATGCGGATACTTTTAGTCCAGGAACCATCGTGGAATTGAGCGGAAGAAGAGAAGAGTATCAAGATAGACCCCAAATAAGAATTTATGATTTGAGAGTAGTGGGACCAAATGAAGGATATGACTTAAGTCAATTTGTTCATTCAGCTCCAATTAAACAAAAAGATCTTGAAGAAGAAATTAATAAACGTGTTTTTGAGATCTTAAATCCAACCTGGAATCGAATTGTCCGCTACTTACTTAAGAAATGGAATAAAGAGTTTTTCTCATATCCAGCTGGCAAATCTAACCATCATGCCGTCAGAAATGGACTAGCATTCCATACTGTTTCAATGCTAAGGGATGCGGAAGGAATTGCTAATACTTATCCTCAAATTGATCGGTCACTTCTATATGCGGGATGCATTTTACATGATATGGGAAAGGTAATTGAACTATCTGGTCCTGTAGCCACAACTTATACGGCTGAAGGAAATTTGATTGGACACTTAGTTTTAATTGATGAGCAGATTATGCTAGCAGCTCATGAATTGGAAATTGATGAGCATAGTGAAGATTTAATGCTCTTGCGGCATTTAGTTTTGTCACATCACGGCTTACCTGAATATGGCGCAGCTCATCGACCAGTAGTGCTAGAAGCTGAAGTTTTACATAAAATTGATGATTTAGATGCTACAGTTTATGCAATTACTAATGCTTTGCAGCAAACTAAGCCAGGAGAATTTACTGAAACAATTAAATCACAAGACAATCGTAGATTTTACAGGCCTAAAAATGATGATGCCTTAGATAAAGCACCAAAATTAGAGTAAATAAAAACCAAGGTTAATGATGATTTTAACCTTGGTTTTTATATTATGTAAAAATTCTATTTTGAAAGACTATCTGATGAAACGTATTGAGAAAGAACGTTCTTTAAGTCTTTATCCTTGATAGAAACATCAGCACGCTTAAGTACAGTAGCAATTACGCTTCTCATAACATTTTGATCTTCGGACATGGATTGATAGATTTGATTATCAATTTGTTTCTTGTGTTCCTTGAAAGTACCTTTGGCAGGGTGCTTAATCATTTTAATTACGTGGTAGCCGTATTGAGTCTTAACTGGAGTAGTAGTGATTTCACCAGTCTTAAGTTTAAATGCGGCAGTCTTGAAACTAGAATCTAAAGTAGAATCAGTTGAGTCAAATGCAGGTAATTTACCAGCATCGTTCTTAGTAGCAGTATCAGTAGAATACTTCTTAGCTAGTTTCTTGAAGTCACCGCCATCTTGTAATTGTTTGATGACATCCTCAGCTGTACTCTTCTTTGAAACAAGAATGTGTTGTACAGTAATTTCTGGTTGATAACTCTTCCAAGCTTTCTTTTCTTGAGCTGGAGTAATCTTCTTGATGTGCTTCAAAGCAGCCTCAGTTAAAAGATTAGTCTTTAAGTTATCTTTAAAGGTAGAAGCGGTCATTCCATTTTGTTCAAGAACTGAGTCAAATTGACTACCATATTGCTTCTTGTACTTATTGTATTCTTTATCAACTTGCTTTTGAGTAACGTCTTTGCCGTATTGACTTTCTAGGGCATCAGAAACAATCATGCTGGCAAGAGTTGATTGACCTGCTTGAGATTCTTTCATCTTGTCGTAATATTGTGATTCGGTAATTTTACCGCCCTTATATGTAACGACAGCTTTACCGCCAGAACAAGCAGTAGCACTTAAGGCAATTCCTGCAAAAGCTAAAACAGTAGCTGCTTTTTTCCATGTTTTATTCATAAATTAATTTGCACATCCTTTGCTTAATTACAAGTTCAAATATAACATAAAAACTCCCATTATCCCAATGGACAATAGGAGTTTTCTTGATATTTATAAAAAAGATTAACAAATCTTAAAATTAAAGTTCATTTTTAATTCCATCAGCTGTGTCTTTTGCTTCTTTAGTTAAATTAGAAACATTTTCTTTCATTTGATCAACTTCTGGTTTAATGGAACTTTGAAAATCAGTTAAGTTATTTTGTATGTCTTTAACTGTTTGTTCAGCTTGTGGTAGATTATTCATTAATTCATTAGCAGCTTGTGTAGCTTGTTTTGTACTGGTAACTAATGAAGAAGCATCATTTTTTGTGCCATCTAAAAAGAGACGAACGTCTTCTTTAACTTTATGACCAGTTTGTGGATTTGGGAGAAGAGAAATCCCTAATCCGGCTAAGCTGCCTAATCCTAATCCAATTCCAAAAAATTTCATTAATTTTCTTCCTTATGTTCTTCTTCGCTTGCGCCAGAGTTACTGTCTACTTTTTCTTCATCTTCAGTAGCGTCTTTAACATCATCGCTTGCGTCTTCGAGGTCCTCTTTTGCTTCATTTAATTTATTCTTAACTGCAGCAAAGACACGGTCATGGTCAACGGCTTTAAATGAAGCAGCAGAGAAGGCATCAACTAAATCATGAGCCTTATCTTTGAGTGAAGGGCGGTCAGAAACTTCAACATCTTCGTCTTCACTTGGAGTTTCAGTAGTATCTGTTTCTTCAGTCTTATTTTCTTCTTCAGGTTGTTCCATTCTCTTTTCTTCGAGTTCATCATAAATTGTCTTAACCCGGTGAACGGAATCAGTGAAATTATCTGCAGAATCCTTAACATCACTTCTAATTGAGTTACCACTTAATGGATTCTTGGCGTATGACAATAAGCCACCTGCAACAGTACCTGTAAGAATTCCTAATAAAAATCCAGACATAATGTATACCTCTTATCTATTCAATAATTTTTAACTTAATAACCACCTTTATTGTACCGCATTAAAGGCAAAATTACTGGTATTATAGATTATTTTTGATAGCGTTTGCAACCGCTTGATAATCTTCTTCTGAATATTCGTCTGCATTGTTTACGTGAGGAGTAGAAACAGGATCATTTTCGCTTCTACGTGGAATTAAATGAATATGTGAATGCATGACAACTTGTCCAGCGATTTCACCGTTGTTTACTTCAACATTCAATCCCTTAATGGTTGGATCAGACTTTTTAATTGCTTGTGTAATAACAGGAATATATTGTAAAAATCTAGCAGCATCTTCTTGACTGTAGTCAAAGAAGTTAACTAAGTGCTTCTTAGGAATAATGAGAGTATGTCCTTTAGTTACTTGTGAAATATCAAGAAAAGCTTTGACATCATCGTTTTCAAAAACTGTGTAAGAAGGAATTTCTCCTCTAATGATTTTACAAAATAAACAATCCTTTTCTAATTCTGTCATGATAAGACCCCTTTCTTAATGAAAAGAAAATTTAGTTTAACTTATGTTCATGCTATCATAAATATGTATCTTATTGCAGTAGAGAGGAAAAAGTAATGGCACTTAAAATTGAAAATTTAACTGGAGGATACTCTGGGATTAATGTCATTAAAAATGTAAATTTAACAATTGAACCTGGACAAGCTGTTGGTTTAATTGGATTAAATGGTGCTGGTAAATCAACAACAATTAAGCACTTGCTTGGATTATTAAGAATGCAAAAAGGCAAGATTATTTTGAATGGGGTAAGCTTAACTGAAAATCCTGCCGAATTTAAAAAGATGGTTGCTTATATTCCAGAAACCCCAATTTTATATCCAGAATTAACTTTGAAAGAGCATTTAGAGTTAGTAATGCTTACCTATAATTTGGATCATGATCAAGCTTGGGCACGAGCAAAAGAATTATGCAAAATGTTTCGTTTAGAAAATAAGCTGGATTGGCTTCCAATTAACTTTTCTAAAGGGATGAAACAAAAGGTAATGATTGTAACTAGCTTTTTAGCAAATGCGGATTTGTTGGTAATAGATGAACCATTTACTGGTCTTGATCCCTTAGCGGTAGCTAATTTTATTGATTTAGTTAAAGAAGCTGTTGCTGATCAAAAGATGGTTTTAATGACTACCCATGTTTTGGCTGAAGCACAAGAAGCTGTTCAAACATTTGCTGTCTTAAATAATGGCACGATTGAAACTGAAGGTAGTTTAAATGAAATTAGACAGTTTTATGGATTAAAGCCAAGCGATTCCTTTGATCGCTTATATCAAATTTTAAATCAGGAAACGGTGAAGAAACATGACTGATTTAATTAAAAATAGACTCAATAAAAACTTCAAAAAACAGATGCATTATTTGACTTTAGTTTTTAACGATTTTTTTATTTTGGCTTTGATTTTTCTATTTGGAGCTTTAATGTTTTGGTATGCACAAAACATTAAAAAATGGCCAAATAATCTTTGGTTTTATAAGCCCCTTTTAGCCTTAATTTGGACTGCAACTTTGGGAGTTGGTCATTTTGCTACTTTATTTGATAGGGCAGATGAACATTTTCTTTTTAATCAAGATAACGAAATTAAGGCGTACTTTAAGCCTTTATATCTGCATAATATGATCTTACCTGTTGTTTTAATTATTCTGGTATCAGGAATTTTATTGCCTTTTGCGACAATGAGAACTGGCTTTTCAATTGGTGGCCTGATTTTCATTGTGATTGGTTTGATTGTCAGTAAGAATGTGCAATTTAAATTGATTGTTAGAAGTTTCTATTTTAACAAATATGATTATTACAATACTTGGCTATACCTAGGAATTAATTTTCTAGTCTTGTATCTTTCCTTTTTAGGCCATTATCCTAATCCAATTATTTATACTACGATAGCAATTGCTGCTTGGGTTGGAGTAGACTATTTGCCACAAGGAAAGATGTTTGACTGGTATAAGGCATTAGATTATGAAGAACGAAGAGTAGATTTACTAAATAATTTCTATAGTATGTTTACTGATGTACCTGATAAGAAAGTACGAATTTCTAGAAGAAAATATTTAGACTTTTTAATTAAAACAACAGATCAAACGCCAAATACTTTCATTTACCAAAGAGTATTATTGCGAGATCCTGAGTACAGTAATTTATTGATTAGAATGATTCTGTTTGCAATTTTATTAATTGCATGCTTACAAGACGCAGGTTGGGCAATTGGTACAGGTGCTTTGATAATTTTCTTAACTCTTTATCAATTGATTCCTTTAGGAACAGTGTATGAGCATAATATGATGTATCATTTAATGCCAATTCCGTTTGCTTCTAGAGGACAAGCTCTACGAAAAGTTCTTCAAAAGGGAATGTTACTTGAATGGGGATTAATTAGTTTAGCAATAATAATCTTTTCTCCGCAAAAATTAGAAGCATTTGGTGGAATTATTTCTTTGCTTGCCTTAACATTTTTATTGCTATATTTTTATTTACCAAGTAAAATTGAACAGTTATTTAAAAAAGTTAGATATTAGGTTGTGAAAAAATGAGATTAAGAAATAAGCCTTGGGCTCAAAAATTAGTAGCTGAACATCCAGAAGCAATTTTAAACGAGCCGGATCCAGATAAGAAAATTAACTGGGAAGAAAGATTCGAGGACTTTTCTAAGCCATTAGCAATTGAAATTGGTTCAGGAAAGGGTCAATTTATTACTACTTTAGCTAAAGAACATCCTGAGATGAATTTTATTGGAGTAGAACTTCAAACAACAGCTGCTGGGATGATTTTAAGAACTAAGCTTGAAGAAAAGATCGATAACTTGCAATTAATGTGTGCAGACGCTGCTAATATTGCAATGTATTTACCAGAAAATAGCGTAGACATTGTTTATTTAAACTTTTCTGATCCTTGGCCAAAGACACGTCATGAAAAGCGTAGATTAACTTATAAGAGCTTTTTAGATAAGTATCGTCAAATTTTAAAGCCAGAAGGACATTTAGAATTTAAGACAGATAATCGAGGATTGTTTGAATACAGTTTAGTAAGTCTTAACAATTATGGAATGAAATTTGATTATGTAAGTCTAGATTTACATCACGCAGATGATGAAATTTTTGAAAGAAATGTTGAGACTGAATATGAACATAAATTTGCAGCTAAGGGTAATCCAATTTACTGCTTGCATGCACATTTTGTAAAATAAATTGATAAGAATACTTTTTTAGTCTAATTATTTATTTTGTAATTTTAATTCTAGGAGTAATTCATTTGTATAATTGACTGCCCTAAAAAAATTAGTAAAGGCTTTGATATGGTCACTGTTATAGACAAAATTGTCAAAAGTAAGAATCTCATCATTAAATCCGTCCATCACTTTTAAAGTATCATCTGAAGCTGATTTTAAGTGGGCAGGTAGCCCATTTTTCCGAGTATTAGTAGTAATTGTAGCTGCGATTTTATGATATGTAGAAATTAATGAGGAAATTTGGTCAATATTTTTTTCAATAATCATAATCCAATTATCAGGATCTTTTCTAATATCTTGAACCATTTCGTCAAAAACTAAGTGTAATCGATAACCGGCATGGAGTAAATCCTTATTCATATCAACTATTATTTTAATACCTTCTTTCTATATTTTTATTGTAGATCGTTTTTAATTTAAGCTAAAAGATCTGAGACTAGATTTTTGAAATAAAAGGATGTAAAATAATTATAACTTATAAAAAGTAAGAAAAGGTGAGATAAATGGAAGAAATTAAAGAATTAACTCCTGAGAAGTTAAAAGAAATTACCAAAAATAGAAAAGTAGTATTACTATTTTCAGCTACATGGTGCCCAGATTGTCGCTTCTTAGACCCATTTTTACCACAAATTGAAAAAGATAATTCTGATGCAAAATTCTATAAAGTTGACCGTGATGGATCAATTCATGTAGCCAAAGAATTAAATATCTTTGGAATTCCTAGCTTTGTTGTCTACCAAGATGGCAAAGAAATTGGTAGACTAGTAAATAAGGACAGAAAGACTAAAGAAGAAGTAGAAAACTTCCTTAACTCTCTCAAATAGTCTAGGAAAGGAAATTTACTAGAAATGATTGTTTCTACCAATAAAACAAGTTACCCTGATACTTTAATTGTGATTTTAGACCAAGATAAAGGTCGCAGTAAATTCACAGAAAAAGATCAAGTTACAAGAGTTGAAAATGAGGATGGAGAAGTTATTGGATTTAATTTCTTTAATGTAAGTAGCTTTTTAGACTACGATAAGTTACCAAATGGTGAAGTTAAACCAACACAAGAATTAGTTGATGTTTTAAACAAGAAAATTGCTGAAGCTGGTTTTGATACTAAGCTAGAAATTGGCAAGCCAACTCTTGTTTATGGTTACGTTAAGACTTGTGAAGCACACCCAGATTCAGATCACTTACATGTAACTACTGTGGATGTGGGTAATGGTGAAGAACATCAAATCGTTTGTGGTGCTCCAAATATTGCTCAAGGCCAAATGGTAGTTGTGGCACTTCCTGGTACTTTAATGCCAAATGGTCAACAAATTTGGCCAGGTGCACTTCGTGGTGTTGATTCATACGGTATGATTTGTTCGGCACGTGAATTAGGATTAGCTCATGCTCCTCAAAAGCGTGGTATTATGGTTGTTCCTGATGACTTTAATGCTGGAGACGAGTTTGAGCCAACTAAGTGCGATGAATTATTAGCTAGTGGCCAAATTAGTTTGTAATACATTTTAATATATTTATATAAGGGGAGCTCATTGATGGTAATGGGCTCTTTTTTTGATCTCACTAAGGAATTAATCAATATTTTTAGTGAGATTTTTCTTACTAAAGCGTTTACATTTAAGAACATACAGCATAGAATATACTATGAAAAGACACTTAAATAAGAAAAAGCTGGTGAAAATGATGACAAAAGTTGAAGAGATAGTAAAGATAATCAGAGAAAGAATTAGAAATGAAACATATACCAGCCGTCAGCGACTGCCTTCTGAATATCAATTAGCGCAAGAATTTGATGTTTCACGTTTGACGATTAGAAAAGCAATTAGTCGTTTGATAAATGCCAAAATATTAGTAAAAGATCCGGGTAAAGGCACCTATGTAATGTTAGGTGCTGAAAGAAATTCAAAAATTGAATCTGGTAGGGGAGGATTACAAAGTTTTACTGAAGTTGCTAAAGAACATGGAAAAACGGCACACACTAAAGTATTAAAATTTGCTCCTATTAGAAATCCGAGTAGAAAAATTAGTGAAATATTGGCACTAGACGATAGATTAGATAAAAAAGTTTTTGAGTTAAAAAGAATACGTTATTGGGATAATGACCCGATGACTCTCGAAAAAATTCTTATTTGTGATGAATATATAAAAAATAAGACATTGGCCGATTTTGAACAATCTTTATTTAAAATTTTAAATGAAAATATCGAAATTGTTTATGCACATCAAGAAATTGAAGCAATTATGGTTACTGATGAAATTTCTAAATATTTGAACATTAAGGGACAACAGCCAATATTTAAAGTTAAGACTATAACCTATACGCCAGATGCAATCCCTATTTTCTTTGATACATCATTTTATCGAGCTGATAAATATTCATTCAAGTCAACACTAACTAGATTGAGATAATTTAGTTTTAAGGATTAAGACAATGATATCAGAAGAGAAAATTAACAAAGCTATAAGTACAAATGAAAAAGTATTTTTAGAAAATTTACGCACAATTATGCAAATTCCAAGCGTTAAAGGCAGTTCAGAAAAAGACGCTCCATTTGGTAAAGGACCTAAAAAAGCATTAGAAACTATAGTTACAATTATTGAAAAATGTGGATTTAAAGCAAAAATTGTTAATAATGCGATGGTATATGCGCAATGGGGAGATGACGATGAGAATTATATTGGTATTATTGATCATTTAGATGTAGTGCCAGTAGGTGATAAGTGGAAGTTTAATCCATGGGATTTATCCGTTGAGAATGGTCGATTGTATGGTAGAGGAATACTAGATAATAAAGGTCCTGCACTAGCAACATTATGGGCAATGAAAATGCTTAAGGATCTTAGTTATAAGCCTAAAAAGACGATTAGATTAGTTTTTGGATCAGATGAAGAAAGTGGCTCTAATGATGTGCCTTTATATTTAAAGAAGGAAAAACCACCAATCTTTGGTTGGACAGCTGATTGTAAATATCCAGTAGTATATGGGGAACGCGGAATCGTAAATTATTCTATTTTTACACCAATCTCAGATGGAAGTCTAAATCAAGTGAAGAATCTGCAAGGGGATATGGCAAAAGATCATGTGCCTGATGAATTAAGTGTAGAAATTAAAAATAGAAGAATTGAGAGTCATGGTATAAGAGTTCCAAGTAATGCTCCAGAAATGGGAAAGAATGCCATAACATACTTAGCTAATAAAATAGTTGATGAAAAGTTAGTTTCAGGGCAATTAAATAGTTATTTTAAATGGATTGTTAAAGCTCTCCATCGAAAGCATTATGGAGAAGGACTAGGAATTGAGTTTCATGATAATGATTCTGGAAAATTAATTATGACTCCTACCGGTTTAAGTATTGAAAATAATGGTATGCAAATAGAAATAGCTATTCGTTATCCAGTGTCATATCAAGAGAAGCAAATTACAGAAGGAATCAAAAATAATATCCCAGTAAACAGTAATATTAAAGTTATACGTAGTATTCCTAGTGTAATGCATAATAAAAATTCTAAATTTATACAAATTTTATCTGAAGTATATGAAGAAGTGACTGGACTTGATGGGACGCCAGTTACAACAACCGGAGCTACTTATGCTCGAGTAATGCCAAATATCATTGCCTTTGGACCATCTTTTCCAGGACAAAAAGGAATAGCTCACAAAGAAAATGAATGGATGAATTTAAAAGACCTTTTATTAAGTATCAAAATATATATGAGAAGCTTGGAAAGATTAGGTTCTTTAGAATAGAGAGGAAGTTTTTGCTATGTCATGGGGAACAATTGCAACTTGGCGAATGGCAAATGAAGGGGTCGAAAAGGCTAGTACAATTTTGAAAGAAAATGGTACTGCGGGAGATGCAGTTGAAAAATTAATTAATACAGTTGAAGCATATCCGTATTATAAGTCAGTTGGCTATGGAGGTCTTCCAAACGAAGAAGGCGTTGTACAAATGGATGCAGCTTTCATGAATGGAGATACGCTAGCTCAAGGAGCTGTTGGGGCGATTGAAAATGTAATGCATGCTGTATCTGTTGCGCGGGCCTTGAGTCATGAACATTGTAATAGCTTTAGAGTTGGCGAAGGAGCAACCAAGTTTGCTAGTTTACATGGTTTTGAAATGACAAATATGTTAACAGAACGTGCTAAAAAACGTTGGCAAAAGCGTTGTAAAGAAATTGAACAGCAGAATTTGAACCCATATGATGGGCATGACACTGTAGGTGCTATTACTTTAGATAAAAATAACTCAATGGCAGCTGCAACTTCAACATCGGGGTTATTTATGAAAAAAGATGGTCGTGTAGGTGATTCGCCATTATCTGGTTCAGGTTTTTATGTTGATAGTAAAGTTGGTGGTGCTGCGGCAACAGGTCTTGGAGAAGACATTATGAAAGGCTGCTTATCATATGAAATTGTTAGGAGAATGCGGGAAGGTGAATTGCCACAAGATGCTTGCAATCATGCAGTTTATCCATTTATAAAAGATTTAAAAAAGCGCTATGGCAAAGCTGGAGAGTTTTCATTAGTTGCAATGAATAATAAAGGAGAATGGGGAGTAGCTACTAACGTTGAGTTTACATTTTGTGTTGCAACTGATAAGCAAAAACCTGTGATTTTGATGGCTAACCCAATAGATAATATGAAGACTAAAATTGAGCCTGTTAGCCAAGAATGGCTTGATGCGTACGAAAAAAGGATTCACGCACCTATAGTGTAGGAAGGTGACATATTATGAAAACCATTATTATTCTTGACCAGATTCAAGCTGGTTTAGGTGGGGATGAGAGAAGCGACACACCGTTAGGCGGTAAAAAGATTGCAATGGGAAGTGCTGATAATGTCGAGAAGGCTTTAGAGGCTGTAAACGGAGAGATCATTGGTACATTTTACTGTGGACCGAAATATTATCAACAAAATAAAGAAATCGTACAGAGGAAATTTTCAAAAATGGCTGAAAAAATGGAGGCTGATGTAGTTATCGTTGGGCCAACATTTGATTATCATGATTTCGCCGAAATGGCGGTAGAAATTGGAACTGCAATTACAGAAAACACTAACATTCCTGTAATCGGAGCTATAGCAAAAGAAAAGAATCAAGAACTTATTGAAAAATATAAAGACAAATTTCCAATTGTTAAGATGCCTAAAAAAGGTGGTACCGGTCTTGCTGAATCCTTAGATAATTTGGCTAAGGGGTGTCAAATTTTAACAAATAAAGGAGATATTGCAAAATTTAAGGGAAGTTACTGCTATTAGTTTTTTCAGTTGGAGGCTCTAAAATGCAAAAGAAATTTGAGAAGGTGCTGATGCCAGTTGCCTCGAAGCTAGGGAATAATGTTGTTTTAATGTCATTACGTGATGGCTTTTTGATTATTACACCTCTGATCATAGTTACTTCTATATTTTTACTTATTGGTAATTTTCCAATTCCAGGCTGGTCTGAATTTTGGATTAAAGTATGTGGACCACAATTTCCTGATTGGTTTAGTGCTGTATCTAATTCTGTCTTTAGCTTTACGGGAATATTATCAGCAATTGCGATTGCATATGCATATGGTAAGAATAGAGGACTAGATCCCATTCAATCAGGGATGGTTTCATTTATATCATTTTTAATTTTGACTCCTACTTCTATTGTCTTGGGGAAGAAAACTGTTTCTGCAGTTGAAACTCAGTTCTTAGGGCCTAATGGTATTTTTTTAGGAATTATTATTGCCTTAATATCTGTCGAAATTTATAGATTTGCGATAAAGCGTAATTGGACTATTAAGATGCCAGATGGTGTTCCGCCGGCAGTTACGAAATCATTTGATGCTTTGATTCCAAGTGCATTAGTCGTTGTTTTCTTCTTTCTAATAAGAATTCTATTCTCTTTAACTAGTTTTCATACAGCGTATAACTTTATTTACACGATTTTACAGACACCATTGAAACATGTAGGTATTTCTTTACCATCAGTTTTGCTATACAATTTCCTAGCAAGTTTCTTTTGGTTCTTTGGTATTAATGGACCTTCAATTACAAATTCAGTATGGCAACCTATATTCTTTGTTTCAACGCAAGACAACTTAAAGGCATTTCAGAACCATGCTTCATTGCCACATATCTATACTCAACCTTTTATTGATTTATTTACAACATATGGCGGTGGTGGTAGTACACTTGCTTTATTAATTGTTGTATTTGCAATTTGTAAATCAAAAAGATTGCTTGAGTTAGGTAAATTGGCAATTTTGCCTGGAATTTTTGGTATTAATGAACCTGTTATTTTTGGTTTACCGGTAGTCTTAAACCCTGTTATAGTTATTCCATTTATTTTATGTCCAGTTTTAAATACATTGATTTCAGGAATTGTAATGAACTTGGGATGGGTAGCTTGGACAAATGGTGTTCAATTACCTTGGACCACTCCACCAATTATTTCTGGGTGGTTAGCAACAGGAAGTTGGACAGGATCTGCATTACAAATTGTGGAGATTATTTTAAATATTTTAATTTACTATCCATTTGTGAAAATGCTAGATAAGCAATATCTTAAAGAAGAAAAAGCTGCTGCTGAGAAAGATCTAGATATTGACTTTAGCGAGGTATAACAAATGATCAAGGAAGTATGTGTGGAAAATTTTACTAATGTGCCTTTGATGATCAAGCGTGGTGCTAATCGAATAGAGTTAAATAATGATTTAGCTGCTGGGGGAACAACGCCATCATTTGGTGTAATTAAAAAGACGGTGGAGTTTACCCATAGGTATAACGTGCCAGTAATCGTAATGATTAGACCGCGTAGCGGAAATTTTGTTTACACTGCTGATGAGTTAGAAATAATGAATAATGATATTCAAATGTGTAGTTTACTCAATGCAGACGGTATAGCATTTGGTTGTTTGACTAATAATAAACAGCTAGATAAAACCGCAATGAAGCAGCTTATCGCAACTGCCCATGCTGGAAATTTAGAAGTTGTAATGCATATGGCTTTTGATGAATTAATAGCTTCAAAGCAGAAAGAGGCCTTAGAATGGCTATCTAAAAACAAAGTTGCACGTATTCTTACTCATGGTGGATCATTAGATCGTCCAATTACTGATTGTTTTGAAAATTTAAAAGAATTAAATAAACAAGCTAAGGGTAAAATTGAGATCTTACCTGGTGGTGGTATAACAGATGAGAATGTAAATTCTGTTATAGAAACAATCGGGGTCACTCAAGCTCATGGTACTAAAATATTAGGTAAAATTTAGGCTAGTGTAATTTTAAACTTCTTCTGATGAATTATATGTCAGCTTTTATTTGCTAATAGTCTTGTGCAATGGTAGAACTATGAATATATGAATCAAAATCCATATGTACTCGACATTTTTATCATGTTATTTAATTGAAAAAGTGTTATAGTGAGAATGTAAGAAACGGTTTTGGCGCGAATTGATGATCAAAGTTACTTAATATTTTTAGGGTTCAATATAATTAATTTGGTTGAAATTAAAAAAATAAAGAAAGTAGGAAGCATGGATGAGTTTACTACTTTCTGAATTAGAACATAACGCTGTGTTATGTTCTTTTTTTGTGTTAAAAATGGTAGAATTAAAGCGAATATTTTGGCATAAACAATGGAGATATTAATAATATGTTAGATAAAAATAAACAAATTTGGTTCATTGGTATTAAAGGAACTGGCATGGCTTCATTAGCTTTAGTTTTACATGATTTAGGCTATAACGTTGCTGGTTCAGATATTGAAAAGTATACTTTCACACAAGTTCCACTTGAAAAAGCTGGTATTGAAGTAAAAGATTTTGATCCAGCAAATATTAAAAGCAATGATGAACAAGTAATTGTTAAGGGAAATGCATTTAAACAAGATAACCCAGAAGTAGCAGCTTGCTTAGATAAAAATGTTGAATGGCAAAGTTACCCTGATACTGTTGAAGAGATTGTACAAATGCATACTTCAATTGGGGTATCTGGTACTCACGGAAAGACCTCAACTACTAGTCTTTTAGCTCACGTATTAGGTGAAGTAGCGCCTACTTCATACTTAATTGGAGATGGCCGAGGCAAGGGTGTTGCTGATTCTCGCTTCTTTGTTTATGAAGCAGATGAATACCGTCGCCACTTCTTGGCATATCACCCAGATTACCAAATTATGACTAACATAGATTTTGATCACCCAGATTACTTTAAGGATCAAGATGATTACACTAGTGCTTTTCAAACTGCGGCTGATCAAACTAAGAAGGCTCTCTTTGTTTGGGGAGATGACAAGCGTTTGCAAAGTTTAAAGACTGATATTCCTAAGTATACTTATGGCTTCAAGGACACTGACGATTTTCAAGCAGTTAATATTGAAAAGACAACTACTGGCTCTAAATTTAATGTTTTAGCACATGGAAAAGATCTTGGCCGTTTTGAAATTCACTTATTTGGTGATCACAGTATTTTAAACACTACTGCCGTAATTGCAGTTGCTTATACTGAAAAAGTTCCAATGAATGATATTAAGGAAGGTCTGCTTACTTTCAAGGGCGCAAAAAGACGTTTTGCCGAAAAAGATTTTGGGGATGTTTCCGTAATTGATGATTATGCTCACCACCCAACAGAAATGCGTGCAACTATTCAAGCTGCCCGTCAAAAATTCCCAGATAAAGAATTAGTGGTAGTTTTCCAACCACATACTTTCTCAAGAACTAAGAAATATCAAAAAGATTTCGAAGAAATCTTACGTGATGTTGATAAAGCATATGTTACTCCTATCTATGCTTCTGCACGTGAAGCAAGTGGAGATATTTCAAGTGAAGATTTAGTAAATAATATTCCTGGTTCAGAAGTAATTGATTTAGACAACATCGCTGATTTAACTAAGCACAAGAAGGCAGTTGTTGTATTTATGGGTGCTGGTGATATTCCTAAGTATGAAGATGCTTATGAAAAGTTACTTTAATTGAATAGTTTTAATTATGATAAAAGGATTGACTAGACTTTTGCAATAAAGTAAAAGATCTAATCAATCCTTTTTAGTTAATATTGAGATCAATAATAAACGAGTTCAAATCTCCACGGTAAGTGGCAATTGAGTATTCTATTTTTTGATCCTTTTTTGTATCTCCATAACTATGAAAGTAAAAAACAGGATCATTTTCCTTAATTTTTAAAGTTTTAGATATAGTTGAAGAAGCTTTTTTAACTTCTAATTTTCTTGTGACATGGGTGACAGGTAAATTTCTTTTCCTAAGTTCATCGTATAAGGATGCTTGTGAAAAATCTATTTTATTTAGATCTGGAACAAGTTTAGTAGGAATATAAGTAGTTACTTCAACAATTGGAGCCGTGTCTACATATCTTAGTCTAACTAATTTAAAGACTGAGTCAGAAGTAGATAAGTTTAAAGCACTTTGTATTTCTGAAGTAGGATTAATTTTATCAAAAGAGATCACTTTAGTTATCGCTTTTAATCCTTATCATCCATTTCTTGGTTGTAACTTTGTATTACATGAGTAAATTCTTGTGTAATCTTGTTTCTTTTAACAATAGTACCTAATCGCTTGCATTGCTCTAAGAATCCTTGTTGAACTAGATTATGAATTGCATGGTTAATTGTCGGACGACTTGTATTGAATTCAGCAGCTAGTTCAATTTCTTTTGGCAATAAACTATTAAGAGGATAGGTTTGATCGATAATTCTTTGTTTTAAAATAGCTTCAATTTTTTTATATTTTGCTTCAGTCATTTATCTATTAATCTCAATTGTAGTTACGTTGTCATCTTGCATCCGCTGTTTAAGAGCTTCAATTATTTTAACACCAGCACTACAGCCAATACGATCAGCACCGGCTCTTACTATTGCTAAGAAATCGTCACTATTTCTAATGCCACCAGGTGCTTTGACCTTTACGTTGTCCCAACGATTGACTTCATTAATTTTATATCTTCAACCTTTGCTCCAGATGGGCCGAAGCCTGTAGAAATTTTAATAAAATCAGGTTTAATTTCTTTCGCAATTTCTGCTAATTTTTTGATTTCTTCCTTGGTTAGATAACAATTTTCAAAAATCACTTTACATAGCACATGATATTTGTGACAAATATCAACCATTTGCTTCATTTCTTCTTTAATATAAACATAATTCTTGTTTTTTAATTCAGTAATATTAATTACATAGTCAATTTCATTAGCATCATTTTTAATAGCATCTTCAGTATCAAAAACTTTTGATTCAATGGTTTGTTGGCCTAATGGAAAAGCAATTGCTGCTCCAGTGTCAATATCAGTATTCTTAAGTTGTTCTGAACAAAACTTAGATTGAACCTAATTGATAGCCATCATTTTGAAGTGGTATTTCTTCGCTTCATCACATAGTTTCTTCATATCTTCATTAGAAGCATCAGCGTGTAAATTAGTATGGTCAATTAAGCAGGCAAAATCATCAATAGTGTATTTCATTTTTAATCCTTATTTCAAATATGTAATTACATATTTGAAATATATAGCGGATCTATGAAAGCGCTTTGTCAAAAGCTGAAATCTTTAGGCATGTCGATCTTTGGCTATGGACAATGGAAAGGTCGATAAAATTTAAACTTGTTGATAGATGACTATCAACAAAAAGTAACTATTTTCACGAAAAAAGTAGAATCTAAGTAAAGGTATTCCCCTATAATTATTAATTATTTTTTACTTAAGCATTCGATAAAAGAAATCACATTATAGCAGAGATGTGTTTTCTTTTTTTGTTTATATCAATATTAATAAAGAGTTAGTTTGAAAGAAAACTAAAGTAAAGTAGATAATTAAATCATAGAAGAAAAACTGTTAAAATAGTTAAGAGACTAATTTGACAGTTTTTTATTTAAGGAGAAAAATATGGCACAAAAGAAATTACTTTTAATTGACGGCAACTCTGTGGCTTTTCGTGCCTTTTATGCTTTATACCGTCAGCTTGATCGTTTTACTAGTCCAGATGGCTTGCATACAAATGCAATTTTTACCTTTAAAAATATGCTTGACGCAATCATGAAACAGACTAATCCAACTAATGTTTTAGTTGCTTTTGATGCAGGAAAAGTTACTTTTAGAACTGAGATGTATCAAGATTATAAAGGTGGTCGCCAAAAAACACCGAGTGAATTGTCAGAGCAACTTCCTGTAATTCGTGAAATGCTTAAAGACTTAGGAATAAAGAGTTATGAGCTAAAGAATTATGAAGCTGATGATATTATTGGAACACTTTCTAAGATGGGAGAAGATGCTGGGTATACAGTTGATATTGTGACTGGAGATAGAGATTTAACTCAGCTTGCATCTGATAAAACTACAGTATTAATTACTAAAAATGGAGTTGGCGATACAGAAGCATATACTCCAGACCATATGAAAGAAGTTAACGGTGTTACTCCAACCGAATTCATTGATATGAAAGCTTTGATGGGGGATAGTTCAGATAATTATCCTGGTGTAACTAAGGTTGGCCCAAAAACTGCCTCCCGTCTAATTCAAAAATATGGTTCTATTGAAGAACTTTATGAACATGTAGACGAAATGAAAAAGTCTAAGCTAAAAGAAAACTTAATTAATGATAAAGATAAGGCATTTTTAGCTAAAAAGTTAGCCACTATTGATCGTGATTCGCCAGTGGAAGTAACTCTGGCTGATACTAAATTACAAGAACCAAATATTGAAGATTTGCGTAATTTGTATGAACGTTTAGGATTTAAGAAATTCTTAGCAGAATTAGGTAGCACGGGTACGACTAGTAGTGAACAAGAGATTGAAAAATATGAATATCTTGAATTAACTAAGGAAAATATCGTTGAACTAGATAAAATCAGTGAAAAAGAAGTAACTTTTTATTTAGCAATGCTAGGTGATAATTATCATCTGGCTCCAATTGAAGGCTTTTCTCTAAAAGTTGGTAATAAGATTTATGTATCTAAAGATCCAGTTTTGTTGCAAGAAAATCTACTTCGTAAAATGCTAGAAGATAAGACCATCAAAAAGAATGTTTTTGATATTAAAAGAACTTATGTAGGTTTACATCGACTAAATCTCAAGGCAGAAGGCCTAGACTATGATATGCTTCTTGCTTCATATTTAGTTAATAATGAAAATAATTCGAATGATCTTGGAGAAGTAGCTCATTTATATGACGATTATTCTGTAAAGACTGATTTAGAAGTTTACGGAAAAGGTAAAAAACAAGCTGTACCTGACGATAATGAATTCTTTGAACATTTAGCAGCTAAAGTCGCCGTAATTGAGAAATTAAAGACTCCACTTCTTGAAAAACTAAAAGATCATGAACAAGATGATTTATATGAAACAATTGAAATTCCAGCGGCTTTCGTCTTAGCAAAGATGGAAATTACTGGAATCAAGGTTGAAGCATCCGTTTTGAATCAATTAGGTAATGATTTTGCAGTTAAGTTACAAGAACTAGAACATAAGATTTATCAACAGGCTGGTGAAGAATTTAACTTGAACTCACCTAAGCAGTTGGGGCATATCCTTTTTGAAAAATTAGGTTTACCACCAATTAAGAAGACTAAGACTGGTTACTCAACATCTGTTGAAGTATTAGAGCAATTAAAAATGAAAAGTCCAATTGTTTCAGAAATTTTGGACTATCGTCAAATTGCTAAAATTCAAAACACTTATGTTAAGGGCTTGCTTGAATGTATTCAGCCTGATGGAAGAATCCATACTCGTTATTTACAGACTTTAACAGCTACCGGTCGTCTTTCTTCAGTTGATCCTAATTTACAAAATATTCCAACCAGAACTAATGAAGGAAAGCAGATTAGAAAAGCTTTTGTTCCTTCAACAAAAGATGGGTATATTTTCTCTTGTGATTATTCTCAGGTTGAACTAAGAGTGCTAGCTCATGTTTCTGGGGATGAGCATATGCAAGAAGCATTCAAGTCAGGCTATGATATTCATGCCCACACTGCAATGAAGATTTTCCACTTGGACTCACCTGATGAAGTAACGCCATTAATGCGTAGACATGCTAAAGCTGTTAATTTTGGTATCGTTTATGGTATTTCAGACTATGGCTTATCTAAAAACTTAGGTATTAGTCGTAAGCAGGCTAAGACGTTTATTGAAAATTACTTTGAACAATATCCTCAAATTAAAAATTATATGGATGACGCAATTAAAAAGGCTCGTGAGAATGGCTATGCAGAAACAATTATGCATAGAAGACGGTATTTACCAGATATTCATTCAAAGAACTTTAATGTCAGAAGTTTTGCGGAAAGAACTGCAATTAATTCTCCAATTCAAGGATCAGCAGCTGATATTATTAAGATTGCCATGATTAATATGCAGAAAAAACTTGATGAACTACATTTAAAGACTAAAATGGTTTTACAAGTACACGATGAATTGATTTTTGATGTGCCAAAAGATGAGTTAGATACAATTAAGAAAATTGTTCCAGAAGTTATGCAGTCAGCTGTCAAATTAGATGTTCCACTAATTGCTGATTCTAATTGGGGTCATAATTGGTACGATGCAAAATAAACAGTAAGTAGGTGATACGATGCCCGAAATGCCAGAAGTAGAGACAGTTAGAAGAACTCTAATTCCTTTAGTTAAAGGAAAAACAATTGCTAAAATTATTATTTGGTATCCAAAGATTATAGTTAATGATCCAGATGAATTCGTTAAAAAATTAACGAATAAAAAAATTTTAAAAATTGATCGTTATGGCAAGTATTTACTATTTAGATTCAATGACGGCTTGACGATGGTTTCGCATTTGCGAATGGAAGGAAAATATCATTTAGTAACTCCTGATCAGCCTAAAGGAAAGCACGAGCATGTGGAATTTGTTTTTACTGATGGAACTGCTCTGCGCTATGCTGATGTACGTAAATTCGGAAGAATGCATCTAGTAGAAACCGGTACAGAAAAGCAGACAACTGGAATTCGGCACCTTGGCCCTGAACCAAATACTGAAGAGTTTAGTGTAGAATACTTTATTAATGCTCTGAGTCGAAAGAAGAAGAATATTAAGAATACTCTTTTAGATCAAACCGTAGTTTGTGGTTTAGGAAATATTTATGTTGATGAAGTATTGTGGCAGAGTAAAATTCATCCCTTAAGTAGTGCGAAGTCAATTCCTGCTGACAAAATAGTAGATTTATATCACAATATAAATCATACGATTACTGTTGCAACTAAAGAGCGTGGTACTACGGTACATACTTATTTGGATGCTAATGGTGATATAGGTGGTTACCAAAGTATGCTCCAAGTTTACGGTCATGCGGGTGAAGAGTGTAATAATTGCGGCACTATTCTAGAGAAAATTAAAGTAAATGGACGCGGAACTACTTTCTGTCCGCATTGTCAGGTGCAATACAAATGACATATTTTTTAGGTTTAACTGGTGGAATTGCTAGTGGCAAAAGTACAGCTGATGAATTTTTTAAAAAGAAAAAAATTCCAATTATTGATTCAGACTTGATTGCTCATAAAATAATGGAAATTGGGCAAAATGGCTACAAAGCAGTAGTAGATTATTTTGGTACCGATATTCTTAATGATGATCAAACGATCAATCGTCGTAAGTTAGGTGGAATAGTTTTTAACGATAAAGCTAAGTTGAAAAAACTTAATGAATTAACACATCCACTTGTCCACCAAGAAATTAAACAACAAATGGCACAATATCGTGCAAATCAAGAAAATTTAGTTGTAATTGATGTGCCCTTATTATTTGAATCTGGCTTTGAAAGTTTATGTAATGGGGTTTTAGTTATTTCTATTACACCAGAATTACAGATTGAACGTTTAATGAAACGAAATGACTTCACTAAAAAAGAAGCTATAGCTAGAATAAGTAATCAAATGCCATTAAGGGAAAAAGAAAAAAGGGCTACCTATGTAGTGGCTAATACTGGTACAATAGGTGACTTAGAGAAAAAATTATCTGATTTATTACAAGAGATAGGCAGGTAAAAAAATGGAATGTCCAAACTGTCATAAAAATGCTTCAAGAGTAATTGATTCTCGTCCAAGTGATGAAAATAGATCAATTAGAAGACGTAGAGAATGTGAAAATTGTGGTTTTCGTTTTACAACTTTTGAAAGAGTAGAACGTTCACCTTTATTAGTAGTTAAAAATGACGGAACCCGTGAAGCATTTAATCGCGATAAAATTTTACATGGGGTGATGATGGCCGCACAAAAGAGACCAATTTCAAGTGAACAACTTGATGCTTTAGTTGACCATGTAGAAAATGAAATTCGTAAGCAGGGCCTTAATGAAATTTCATCAAAAGATATTGGTAACTTAGTAATGAAAGAGTTAGCAAACTTAGATGATGTAGCTTATATTCGCTTTGCAAGTATTTACCGTCAATTTAAAGATGTTTCAGGATTTATGGAAGCCATGGAAGATATGATGGCTAAGCATGATAAGGAGTAGATAGTCAGTGTTTGAAAGTGCTGATCCAAAGCAGCCTTTTTATGTGGCTAATCAAGTAGCTGTTAGTGAAGAAAATATAAGGGTCTTAACTACTCTATTTGAACCCCTTGTAGGAATACAAGGAGTAGGATTATATATAACTTTGACAAAAGAGTTTGATGAAGTTCCGTTTGCCAAAGATTATAAAACTTTGTATCAACTTCAAGACCAGACAAATCTAAAATTAGAAGATTTATTTTCCACCCTACATCATTTAGAAGCAACAGGGTTGATTAAGACTTTTATAGGATCAAATCCCGTTTTAGGAGAAACTTTGATTTTTGAAGTGGAAAAAGTTCCCTCAGCTGGTGAATTTTTTCATACATTTTTGTTATCTAGTTTGTTACTTGAACGGGTTGGAAATGTAACTTTTAATCGCTTAGTAGAAAAATTTACACCGCGCACTTTTATTGGATTAAAGGATGCTAAAGAGGTTACTAGTGGATTTTTTGACGTATTTCATCTAAGTGCTGAGAGTGCAATTGATGCTCCGATGGAAGTTAAAGAAGCAGCAGTTGAAGTTCCTAAAGATAATAAGAGTGAAATAAAGCTAGGAAATGAGCCTGTAAAGATTGATTGGAGCTTTTTAGTCGATCTCTTTGCAAGCTATCATATTGACAAAGAAGAAGTTTTAAAGCATCAGATAGAAATTAAACAAATTATTGATTTTTATCACTTAACGGAACAGGAATTTGTGGAAACTTCTCTAATTACTATGTCGGCAGGTACAGATAAATTAAATATGTATGCAATTCAAAATGCTGTTAACGAAAACTTTGGCCTTAATCGGAATAAGGAAATGGTTAGAAAACAGTTGCAGCAAAAGCCTAAAGATGCCGATAAAACAATTAAGAACTTGTCAACAGAAGATGCAGAGTTGATTCGAGCAGTAGATAGTAAAACTCCCACTGATTACCTATATGAATTAAAAGAAAAAAAGGGTGGTTATGTAACTGCTAATGAAAAGAAAGTTATTTATCGTTTGCAGGATCAGATGGGTTTAACACCGCCTTTAATTAATCTAATAGTTCATACTTGTTTTGAATATGATGCTGTCTTAACTAATAATTTAGCAGATCGAATTGCTAATGATTGGCTTCAAAAGGGAATTACTACGCCAACTGAAGCAATTGCATATCTTAAGGAACGTAAGAATAAGCGTAAACGTCCATCTTATCGTACTCAGAAGAAGACCGTCCGCAATACAACTGACTGGTCCGAGTATGAAAAGAAAAATCAGTCTAAAAAAACATCGATGTCTGCGGAAGAAAGAAATCGAATTTTTAGAGAATTTGGTAAAAATGAATAGGAAGTGTTGTACTGGTGGAAGATATTTCTGAAGTAATTACACGAATTATAAAGAAACGCAAATTAGGTGAAGATAGCAAAAAAATTGCTAAAACAGCAATAAAGCATCCAAAAGTTCAAGCCTTTCTCGCACAGAATAAAGAAAGATTGAACAAAGAAATTGTCCAGGTATCCCTTCCTACAATTTTCAACTATGTTGAACAAATTGAGTCACCTAATCCAGTGATGGAGGGATATACACCTAAACTTTTTCTTAATGGAAAAGTAATTGATATTACCTATGTCCCTACTGAAGCAAAACTGAATTCAGAAGCTAAAAAGCGCGCAGAAAATAGAATTGAACTGATTGATCTACCTGCTAAGCTTCGTCATGTTGAATTAGCAAATGTTGATGCAACTCCTGAACGTGAGAACGCCTTGAATGAAGTAGCAATGTTTTTAGCTGAATTTAAAAAAAATAAGCATATAAAGGGACTGTATCTAACTGGCGATTTTGGTGTAGGAAAAACTTATATTCTAGCTGGTGTAGCTAATGCAATAGCACGACAAGGAAGTAGAGTAGTTTTTCTACATGTCCCTTCTTTTATTGCTAGTTTAGGAAGTCATTTCCAAGATAATAGTTTAAACGATGAGATTGATCGCATTGCTTCAGCTCCGGTTTTGATTTTTGATGATATTGGAGCAGAGACGTTAAGTGAATGGTCACGAGACGATGTATTAGGTGTAATTCTACAAAAGCGGATGGATAATGTTTTACCAACATTTTTTAGTTCGAACATAACAATGGACGGCTTAAATGAACATTTTGCCGAAACTAGAAATAGCGTTGATGAAGTTAAGGCAAGACGTTTGATGGAACGAGTTCGTTTTTTGAGTAAAGAAGTTTTTGTTGGTGGCAAAAATCGTCGAAATTAATTTTAAAATTTTACTTGCATCTATTTGATGAGCTAGTATAATGAGAGTCAATGAAAGACATGATTTTCTTCACTTCAGAGACAGGGGCCTAGTTCTGGAAGCTCCTGATTAGAAGAAAACCCCAATTTCATTCCTGAAATTTTTTATATTTGGCTAGGTACCATTAACGACCTTTAGAGGAATTAATTTTATGATTAATTCGAATTTCGGGTGGAACCACGTATTTTAACGTCCCAGCACTATTTTTAGTGCTGGGATTTTTTATTTGGAGGTAAAAATTTATGAGTTTTTCTGTAACTTTGCCAGACGGCTCTAAGAAAGATTTTGATAAGGCAGTTTCTGTTAAGGAATTAGCATCTTCAATTGCTACTTCTCTAGGAAAAGCTGCTGTTGGTGCAAAGATTAATGGAGTAATGAAGCCTTTAGATTATATCGTTGATGAAGATGTAAACGCAGCTATTATTACCGATAAAGATGAAGAAGGCTTAGACATTTTACGTGCTACTGCAGCATTCTTACTTGAAGCTGTTGCAAAGCGCAAATACCCAGAATTACGGTTGGGGATGCACGAAGCTGATGAAGGTGGTTTCTTCGTAGATACTGATAAAGAAGATCAAATTAAGGTTACTGAATTACCAGAACTTGAAAAGGCAATGCAGAAAGCCATTAAGAATGGTGAAAAGATTGAATATACTTCAATGAAGAAGAGTGAATTGGAAGAAATCTTTAAGGATGACCAATTCAAATTGGATCTTTTGAAAGATGAAGAAGACGAAGTTGCAGTTTACAAGTTAGGTGACTTTGTTGACTTTGGCTTTGATGCTTTATTACCAAACACTGGTAAAATTAAGAACTTTAAGCTTTTATCAGTTGCCGGTGCATACTGGTTAGGAAAATCTTCTAACCCAATGCTTCAAAGAATTTTTGGTACTGCATTCTTCAAGAAGGCTGCTTTAGATGAAGACTTGAAGCGTCGTGCTGAAATTAAAGAAAGAGACCACAGAACTATTGGTAGAGACTTAGACTTGTTCTTTGTTGATCCTAAAGTTGGTGCAGGTCTTCCTTACTGGATGCCAAAGGGTGCTACTATTCGTCGTGTTGTTGAAAGATACATCGTTGATAAAGAAGTAGCTGATGGTTATGAACACGTTTATACTCCAGTCTTAATGAACGTAGATGCTTATAAGACTTCTGGTCACTGGGCACACTATCGTGATGACATGTTCCCACCAATGGACATGGGTGATGGCGAAATGCTTGAACTTCGTCCAATGAACTGTCCTTCACATATTCAAATTTATAAGCACCACATCCGTTCATACCGTGAATTACCAATCCGTATTGCTGAATTAGGTATGATGCACAGATACGAGAAGTCTGGTGCTTTATCAGGTCTTCAACGTGTACGTGAAATGACTCTAAACGATGGTCACACTTTTGTAGCATTAGATCAAATTCGTGAAGAATTTGCTAAAGTTTTGAAGTTAATCATGGACGTATACAAGGACTTTGACATTACTGATTACTACTTCAGACTTTCATACCGTGATCCAAAGAATACTGACAAGTACTACGCAAATGACGAAATGTGGGAAAGATCTCAATCAATGCTTAAAGCAGCTATGGATGATCTTGGTCTTGACTATGTTGAAGCTGAAGGTGAAGCTGCTTTCTACGGTCCTAAGCTTGATATTCAAACTAAGACTGCTTTGGGTAACGATGAAACTATGTCAACTATCCAACTTGACTTCATGCTTCCAGAAAGATTTGGCTTAACTTATGTTGGTCAAGATGGAGAAGAACACCGTCCAGTTATGATTCACCGTGGTATTGTTGGTACTATGGAAAGATTTATTGCTTACTTAACTGAAATCTACAAGGGTGCATTCCCAACTTGGCTTGCCCCAGTTCAAGCTGAAATTATCCCAGTTAACGAAGAAGCTCACGGTGCATATGCTGACAAGGTTCGTGAAGAATTAGCTAAGCGTGGATTCAGAGCAGAAGTAGACCACAGAAATGAAAAACTTGGCTACAAGATTCGTGAATCACAAACTCAAAAAGTACCTTACACTTTGGTTTTAGGTGATGAAGAAATGAACGCAAATGGTGTTAATGTTCGTCGCTACGGTACTGAAGAACAAATTTCTAAGAGTTTAGATGAATTCATCAATGAAATTGATGCTGATGTTAAGTCATACTCAAGAGAAAAATAATTGATGAAATAAGACAAATGAAAAATAAGAGAGGATTTAATCCTCCCTTATTTTTTTACCCAAAAATACCATTCACCGTGATATTTATACCATTTACCGAAAATTTATAGCTAAAAAATTTTAAGTCGATATACTGTTAATAATTAATCAAGCAGGAGGGATGAGCGTGAAAGTAAAGTTTAATATTGATAAAAATTTTAAAGAAGAAAGAGCAGAATTTTGGTTACATAAAATGACAAACAAAATAAACAGTATTGCTCAAGAACTAAATAATGAGAATGATTTTGTTTGGTGTTATCGAAGAGGTGATATGTTTCCGGTTAAGTTTTCTAAAATAGATTTGATTCAAGTTGAAAATGAAAAGACTTATGTTTATACAGAAGAAAATGTTTATTTATTTAAAGGGCGACTATATCAAATTAATAAATTATTGCCAGCTGATTTTGTTGCTGTTTCAAGAAGCTCAGTAATTAATTACCACAGACTTGATCATTTGGAGATTTTAAGTAATGGAAATATTGATGCGAGCTTAAAAAATAAAATGACTGTGCAAGTATCACGAAGAAAGATTAGAACTTTGAAAGAGAGATTAGGAATATGAAATATCTAAGAAATATTTTGATTAGTGGATTAATTGGGATCGGAATAGGGATGATTTGGCTCTTAGTCGAATTATTATTTTCTATGAATAGCAATAATTTACATTCAGTAACTATTTCAGGAACAGAATTCGCATTTTGGATTGTTGCAGCTTTTGTGATTGGTGTCTTCTTTTATTTAGCAGGCTTAATTTTTCAAAAGGATAATTGGTCTTTGAGAAAGCAATTCGTTATTAATTTCTTTGTTTGTTTTGTGGCGTGGACATTTTTTGAATTAATGATAAATAATTTTTCTCTTTCTTTTGGCTTGTTTTTTGGAATTGTAGTTAGCTTTGTAATTATGTATGCAATTGCTTATGGTGGTTATTTTTTTAAGTTAAATAGAGATATTAGTAAAATTAACCAAAAATTGAAACAAGTAAAATAAATCGTTGCATCTAATTAGTTCTTGACGTAAATTAATTAGATGGTATAATTTAGAAGTTGAGAACAAGAAGAAGCTCCCGCTTCTCGCCTAAGTTAAATAACCTCTAGGCTGATCGATAATATCTGTTGATTAAAAGCGGGCGTTAACTTTGCCCGCTTTTTTCTTGTCCTCGAAATTAACGTGGAGGTGAATACTCATACCAAGAAATATGATCTTAAACGAAGATATTCGTGCTCGTGAAGTTCGTTTAATTGGAGTCGATGGCCAACAAGTTGGTGTCGTTTCTAAGAATGAAGCTTTACGTAAAGCAGCTGACGCTGACCTTGATTTGGTTTTGCTTTCTCCTAATGCTAAGCCACCTGTTGCTAGAATTATGGATTACGGTAAGTTCCGTTTTGAACAACAAAAGAAAGCCAAAGAAAACCGTAAGAATCAAAAGGTTATGGCTGTCAAAGAAATTCGTTTAAGTCCAACAATCGAAGGAAATGACTTTGACACTAAGTTAAAGCATGTTCGTAAATTCTTGACCAAGGGCGCTAAAGTTAGAGTTTCTATTCGCTTTAGAGGCCGGGCAATTACTCACAAGGAGTTAGGTAAACAGGTCTTAGAAAAGATGGCTGACGAAGCTAGTGACTTATCTAATGTAGTTACTAAGCCAAAGATGGAAGGCCGTTCAATGTTCTTAATGCTTGCTCCATTAAGTGAGAAAGATAAAAAGAAAAAGTAGTTAATTGGAGGAATAGATATGCCAAAGCAAAAAACACACCGCGCTTCAGCAAAGCGTTTCAAGAGAACTGCTAATGGTGGTTTAAAGCGTCACCATGCTTACACTGGACACCGTTTCCACGGTAAGACTAAGAAACAACGTCGTCATTTGAGAAAAGCTGCTATGGTTTCAGCAAGTGACTTAAAGCGCATCAAACAGATGCTTTCCCAAATGCGTTAATTATTAGAAGACTTTTTGAGGAGGAATTTTAGATGCCAAGAACTAAAGGTGGAACCGTAACACGCGCTCGTCGTAAGAAGATCATGAAGTTAGCCAAGGGTTACCGTGGCTCAAAACACTTACAATTTAAAGCAGCAAGTACTCAAGTATTTGTTTCTCGTAAATATGCTTTCCGTGACCGTAAGAAGCGTAAGAGCGAATTCAGAAAATTATGGATTGCTCGTATCAACGCTGCTGCAAGACAAAATGGTCTTTCATACTCTAAGTTAATGCACGGCTTAAAGGTAGCTGGTATTGACATGAACCGTAAGATGTTAGCTGACATTGCTTACAACGATGAAAAAGCTTTTGCTGATTTAGCAGATGCTGCTAAGAAAGCTTTGAACTAAGAATATTAAAAATGCTCCGCATATGCGGAGCATTTTTTTCTCAAATTTAATTGAATATAGCTAGTAAACGATTTTTTTCTTGATTAGAAGCAAAAGCAGCATTAATAGAATTTAATAGTAATTGATGTTCCTCTACTTCTGTAGGGTTAGTTTTTGATTCAAGTAATTTAAATTCTTTAGGTAAATTAGTATTTGAAACAGTCATGTTGTCACAATTTAGGGTTGCTTTTATTCTTTTTGAAAGAAGTGTTTTTAGGTGATAAGAATCAATATCCTTAAATACTTTAGTGTTGAGATTAGAAGTGGCACAACACTCCAGAGTTATGTTGTGATCGACTAAATATTTAACCATTTTATTGCTTTCTAAACAGCGAATTCCATGACCAATTCTCTTAGTACCTAAATCTAGGGCTTCTTGCATTGAGTCAGGACCAGCTGTTTCTCCGGTATGAATGGCAAATGGAATATGCAGTGCTTTTGCGTCTTTAAAGAATGGGCTGAAAGCTCTATTAGGAATTGGACCTTCCGGTCCTGCCAAATCAATTCCGACCACATGATGTTGATCATATTTAGCAGCTAGTCTAACTGTTAAGCTATTTTCGTGTTCTCTATTTGGTAAACGCATGAGGCAAAGAATTAAATTAGCATGTAAAGGGTAGGAATTATCTTGTTGCTCATCCTGCCACTTATAAAATTTTTTCAATCCTGCAGTACAGGCTCTAACTGCTCCTTCTTGAGTAAGATTTTTTTGAGTGTGAAGCTGTGGAGCAAATCGGATTTCTGTGTAAACTAATCCTTGGGAGCGTAGACTTTTTAAAAGATCAAAAATGGCAACTTATAAATCTTTCTTTGTTTGCAAAAATAATAAAAGAAAATCGAATTTAGTTAAATATTCTTGTAAATTAGCACATTATCTAGAAACGGAGAGCTTTTCTTTGAGTTGTGTTTCGGTTAAACTTGGAAAGTTATGAGCTTTCATTAATTTTTTAACAGTAGGGTATGGCAAAGAAACATCTAAGTATAGATGGAGATCAATAAGGTTTTTCATAATTTAACTCCTTTATGTAATACGGTGGAAATATAAATTGTTATCATTTTACCATCTTTTATTCTAAAGAAAAGTAAAATTTAATTTTTCAATCATCAAATGTTTCTAAAGATTAAAGATTTCTGATACTATATATATGAGAAAAAAGTGGAGATTTTTTAATGTTATTTAGACCTCGTTATACAATAGATACTATCTATCATTTAGATCCAAAACAGTTAAAGAAGATGGGAATTAAGGCTATTTTTAGCGATTTGGATAATACGTTACTTGCTTGGAATAAAGCAGATACAGCTGTTGAAATGAAACAGCTTAATGAGTGCTTAGCCAAGGATGGAATTCGCTTAGTTGTTATTTCAAATAATAATGCGGAACGAATTGGAAAAGTTCTGAATCCATACCATATTTCTTTTATTGCAAAAGCACGCAAGCCTTTGCCAATCGGTATTAATAAGGAATTAAAGGCTTTGAATCTACAAAAAGATCAAGTTTTAATGGTAGGAGACCAGTTGATTACTGACATACAGGCGGGTAATTTAGCTGGTGTAGCTACGGTTTTAGTAAAACCATTAGTTGAAACGGATAAGTGGAATACAAGAATCAACCGCTTCTTTGAGAAATTTATCTTTTTCTTTTTGAATTTAAGAAAACCTGTAGTTTTTAAGGAGAAATTAGAATGAGTGAAGAATTACGTTGTATTGGTTGTGGAAGTATATTACAAGATCAAGATCCTAAAAAATCGGGCTACTTACCATCTTCTGCCTTAAAAAAGGCACTAGAGAGTGATGATAATGAGGTATATTGTCAGCGCTGCTTTAGATTAAGACACTATAATGAAATTATGCCCGTTGAAGAAAATAACGATGATTTCTTGGCTTTACTTAATTCAATTAGTCAAAAGAAGGCATTAGTCGTTAATGTGGTTGACTTATTTGATTTTAGTAATTCATTGATTTCTTCAATTAAGCGTTTTATTGGTGGTAATGAATATATTTTAGTTGGTAATAAAGTAGATTTGTTTCCAAAAAATTCTAAAGAGTCCAAAATTAAAGATTGGATGCGTCAAGAAGCTAATCGAAATGGGTTAAAACCAGAAAAAATATTTTTAGTTTCAGCTGCTAAAAAGAAAAATTTAGATGAGTTGATGGCATTTTTAGCTAAAAAAGGCGAAAAGAAAGATATCTATTTTGTCGGAACAACCAATGTTGGAAAATCTACGTTAATCAACGCAATCATCAATATGAACAGTGATTTAAAGGATGTCATTACTACCTCTAAATTCCCTGGAACAACATTAGATGAAATTAAAATTCCACTTTCTAATGGACACTATTTAATTGACACACCCGGAATTTTGAATGCCAATCAATTGGCTAGTCATTTGAGTGGAAAAGAGCTTGAAGTTGTTGAACCAAAGAAACCATTAAAGCCAGCTACCTACCAACTTTTACCGGGACAGACAATCTTTTTAGCTGGATTGGGACGTTTTGACTATGTAGATGGTCCATCTGCTGGATTTACAATTTATGTTGCTAGGGATCTATATGTACACAGAACGAAGACTGAAAATGCGGATGCATTTTATGAAAAACATAAAGATGATTTATTACTCCCACCAAGTAAAGAAGATAATCTCGGACCATTAAAAGGCCAAACTTTTTCACCAAAAGAAAAAAGCGATATTTTATTTGGCGGAGTTGGGTTTATTACCACACCTGCTAATGTTGTAGTAAAAGCTTATACACCAGAAGGAATTGGTTTAGGAATTAGAAGAGCGTTGATATAATGCAATGTGTTGTAAAAGAAAAGCCACAAGTACAATTTGAACCGGTTACGAGTTCTGCTCAACAAATTGGAATTATGGGAGGAACTTTTAACCCAGTTCATTTAGCTCACTTATCAATGGCTGAGCAAGTTAGAAAACAGCTTCATTTAGATGAAATATGGTTTATCCCAAATAATACGCCTCCACATAAAAAAATAGCGGGAAATATAAGCACTAAAGATCGGTGTGCAATGCTTGAATTGGCTACTCATGATAATCCACACTTTCGTGTTAAGCTTTTTGAAATAATGCGTGGTGGAACCTCATACATGGTTGATACTTTACGTTTCTTAAAGAAGAGAGCCCCACGTAATCAATATTACTTAATTATGGGTAGTGACGAAGTAAACGACTTTGAAAATTGGCGCGAACCAGAGACCATAGCACTTTTATCTACTTTGGTTGGCGTTAGGAGACCAAATTATCCGCAAAATCCCAAGTTTACAATGATTTGGGTTGATGCACCTAATTTAGATATTTCATCTTCCTTAATTCGTCAAAATATAGCTACCGGTAATTCTATTCGGTATTTAGTACCGGAAAGTGTACGCTTATATATTGAATCAAGAGGCTTATATCGTGACTGAAATTAATTTTGTTAAAACATATTCCCCGTTAACTTCTGATGAGATTGTTGCCAAAGAAAAAAGCAACATGGATGAAAAGAGATTTAAGCATTGTATTGGTGTAAGTGAAACTAGTCGTAAGTTAGCTGAACTTAATAATTATGATCCTGATAAGGCAGCTTTAGCAGGATTTATCCATGATTATGCAAAACAAGTCTCTCCTGCCCGATTTATTGAAGTGATTAAGGAACAGCATTTTGATCCAGATTTACTTAATTATAATCGAGCTATTTGGCATGGAATTGTGGGATCATATTTTATTGAAAAGGAATTAAAGATAACTGATCCAGAAATTTTAACTGCTATTAAGCGTCATACTACTGCTGATGTAGAAATGACCACACTAGATAAAATTGTCTTTGTAGCAGATTTTATTGAACCAGGTCGTGACTTTCCTGGCGTAGAAGAAGCAAGAAAAGTAGCTTTTGCTAACTTAGATGATGGGGTAGGCTTTGAATTAGCCCACACACTTGATTTTTTAATAACTAATAGAAAAAAGATTTATCCTAAGACATTTGCTGCTTACAATAAATGGTCAGTAAAGGATTAGAATTTTGAAAGGAAAAATAAAATTGGATAGTAAGAAATTATTAGATTTAACTGTAGAAGCAATCGATGAAAGACATGGTGAAGATACTGAAGCATATGATATGCAAGGAATTAGTATTTTGGCGGATTACTACGTTGTAACAACAGCTGGCTCAAACCGTCAACTTCATGCCATCGTTAACAGTATTATTGATAAGATCCATGAACATGGAAAAGAAGACTACCGTATTGAAGGAACTCGTGATTCTAACTGGCTCTTAGTAGATATGGGAGATGTAGTTGTAAATGTATTTACCGAAGATGCACGCGACTTTTATGGCTTAGAAAAGCTTTGGAGCAATGGTAAGAAACTAGAATTAAACTTAGACTAAAGGTAAGAGTATGAGTGTAATTGGCATTGTAGCCGAATATAATCCTTTTCATAGTGGGCATGAGTTTTTAATGAATCAAGCCCGCTTAGCAGCTAAAAATGATCCAATAATTGTTGTAATGTCAGGTAATTATGTTCAACGTGGACAAATGGCGATTATGGATAAGTGGCAAAGAGCAAAGGCAGCTTTAGCTTCTGGGGCCGATTTGGTATTCGAACTACCATTTTCTTTTGCTGTGCAGCCAGCTGATATTTTTGCTAATGGTAGTATTAAAATGTTGAGTGATTTGGGAGTGTCAGAATTATTTTTTGGAGTAGAGGATGCGAATTTAAATTTCTCTTATTTAGGTCAAAAAATAAATCAAATTCCAAAGAATCGGATGGACTTTCGAGACTACACTCAAACTTATGCTACTCAATATAATGAAATGGTTGCTAGAGAAGTGGGGCATGAAGTAAATCAACCTAACATGATGTTAGCCGTTGCTTATGCAGTTGCAAGTGAACAATTAAAGAATCCACTTCATTTACATCCTATAACACGAGTAGGAAGTGGACACGATGATCCACTTTTACAAGATAAAATAGTTTCCTCAGCTACAGCGATTAGAAATTATTGTTTGCACCATCCCAATGACTTATCTGAATTAAAAAAATATCTTCCTAAAGGTGAATTAGTAAGTTTAGAAAGTCAAAAAGTTTATCCGAACTGGAATCTTTTATTTAGCTTTTTAAAGTATCGAATTGAAAGTGCAAGTCTAGAAGAATTGCGGTCAATTTATCAAATGAGTGAAGGACTAGAATACAAAATGAAGGAAGAAATTCATACTGCAGAAGATTTTACTTCATTTTTGCGGCAAATTAAGTCTAAGCGCTATACTTATGCTCGTTTAAGAAGACTATGTCTTTACACACTTTTAAATGTCACTGAGAAAGAAATAAAGGATTCTTATAAAGATGTTTCAACCCTATTGTTAGGCTATAGTGGTCGAGGAAGAAATTATCTTAAGAAAATTAGAAAAGATGTTCAAGTGCCGATTATTTCAAAAGTTGATAAGAAAAATGCTGCAAGTGGAACTTTGGGTTTGCAAGTGAAAGTAGATCGGCTTTTTGAACAAATTATGGGTGAAGATCAAAATTTTGGTCGTAAACCAATCGAGGTAAAATAATGTTAAAGTTTTCATATTCGCAAATTAAAAATAGTCGTAATCTGTTAACTCATGTTGATGAAAACGTTGAGTTAAGTAAAGAGTTCTTTGATAGAAGTAAAGAATTACTGGAAGATGCAAATAATATTCATGTTACTGGTAACTTCTTCTATGATGAACCTTTTGTTACTGGTAATTTTACTGTCGAAGCAGATGTTGTAGCACCTTCCACTCGTAGCCTAAAACCAGTAAAAATGCATCAAAAATTTAACTTTACTGAGAACTATAGTGAAGTTGAACCAACTCAAGAACAGCTTGATGAAGAAGATACAATTGTAACTGTTAAGGACGATACAATTGATCTTCAAAAGGCTGTAGAAGATAATTTGCTTTTAAGCTTACCATCAGTGATCTTAACTCCTGAAGAAGAAGCTAAGGGAGATTTTCCTGCAGGAGAGGGCTGGAAGGTTGTTTCTCAAGAAGCTTATCAAGAACAGCAATCTAATAAAGAAAATCCTGCTTTTGCTAAGCTTAAGGATTTATTTAAGGATGAAAAAAACAAGTAATAAACCCTTGCATTAATGTATCTTTAAATTTAATATTAATTTATTAATAAAATTTTTAACCAGATTAAATAGTAGTGGAGAAAATAATGAGTAAAATTCTGATTATTGAAGATGAAAAAAATCTTGCCCGTTTTGTAGAACTAGAATTAAGACATGAAAAATATGAAACTCAAGTTGAAGGAAACGGCCGGAAAGGATTGGATTTAGCTTTAAATGAAGATTTTGACGCAATTTTATTAGATTTAATGCTGCCCGATCTTAATGGATTAGAAATTGCTCGTCGTGTTCGCCAAGAAAAAACAACTCCAATTATTATGATGACTGCAAGAGATTCAGTAATTGACCGTGTCTCAGGTTTAGACCACGGTGCTGATGATTATATCGTTAAACCTTTTGCAATCGAAGAATTATTAGCTCGCTTACGTGCTGTTTTAAGAAGAGTACAAATTGAAAAGAGAGCTATGGGCGATACTATGGGAGTTCAAAAGGTAATCCACTTCAATGATTTAACTATTGAAACAGCTAATCGAATCGTTCATCGTGGAGATAGTACAGTTGATCTAACTAAACGTGAATACAACTTGTTAATGACATTGATTGAAAATAAGAATAATGTTGTCACAAGAGAGCAGCTTTTAAACAAAATTTGGGGACCTGAATCTAAGATTGAAACGAATGTTGTTGAAGTCTACGTACGTTATTTACGTAATAAGATTGATGTACCGGGCCGTCCATCATACATCAAGACTGTTCGTGGTACCGGTTATATGGTAAGAACTGATGAAAATGATGAAGCACGTGAAGAAACAAAATAAATCTACGAAAGAGACCCTAAAGTCCTCACTAACTTTTAAGTGGGTAAGTTTAGTTGCAGCGACAATTACGGTCTCTTTTGTTATATTTTCGATTGCCATTTATTCTTTAATTAAGCAACAAATTATCTCACAGGAAAGAAATTTGACAGAGAGTGTAGCAACCACATTTCAAAGAAGACTAGTTGAAATTCCAACAAGTTTACAGATTTCTAATGTTGTACCTCAACTTTCTCCTAATACAAATCGTATTTTAGAAGGACAGACACCAATTACTTCTAATGATGACGGTAATGTTTTTAATGATGATATATTGGCTACTTTATCAAATCGTGATACTAGTATTACAATTTATAATCCTGCTGGAGATGTTGTCTTTAGTAATGGAAATGTTCCCGATGAAGGGATGCCACAATTTAGTAAAACTGAAAATCATGTATTAAAAGTTGTAACGACGCAAGGAAAAATCCATATGAAAGTGTATCAGAAGATTTTTTCTGAGAAGACACATCGGTTAACTGGATATTTGATTGTTGATAATTCCATGGATCAACAAAATCAAGTACTAAAATCTATTCGACACTGGATGATTGGTTTATCAGTTATTGCTATTGTGATTTTTCTTGGTTTGTCTTACTTGATAGTTAATAGTGTTGTACAGCCAATTAAGAAAATGTCTCAAATTTCTCATGATATTAATAAAGACCCCACTGATAAAAGGCGAGTACCCGATCTTCATAGAAATGATGAGTTAGGGGAGTTAGCAACATCGTTTAATGAGATGCTTGATAGAATGCAAGCCTATATGCAACAGCAAAAACAATTTGTGGGAGATGTATCTCATGAATTGAGGACTCCTGTAGCTGTAATTGAAGGGCATTTAAACTTATTAGAGCGTTGGGGAAAAGATGATCCTCAAGTACTGGAAGAATCAATTCAGGCTTCTCTTCAAGAGAGCAAGAGAATGAAACATTTGATTCAAGAAATGCTAGATCTAACTAGAGCTGAGCAGGTTGATTTACAGTATCCTGATAAAACAACTGATGTCAATGAAGTATTAAACCGAACTGTTAATGACATGAGAATGATTCATCAATACTTTACTATTACCTATGATGATGCAGACTTAAAACCTGATACTATAGTCAAGATTTATCGTAATCATCTCGAGCAAATTTTAATCATTTTGATTGACAATGCTATTAAATATTCTACCGATAGAAAAGAAATTTTGGTTGCTGCTGCTACTGAAAAAGATAAAGTTAAGATTTCAGTTCAAGATTTTGGTGAAGGAATTGCTCCTGGTGAGCAGGATAAGATTTTCAATCGTTTTTATCGTGTAGACAAGGCTAGAACCCGTGAAAAGGGTGGAAATGGTCTAGGCTTAGCTATTGCTCAAAAACTCGTTGAAAGTTATCATGGAAAGATCAGTGTTAGTTCAACACTTGGCTCAGGCAGTAAATTCATGATTGAATTTCCATTATTAAAATTTGAGTCAGATAAATAAAAATAGGGAATCCTTAAGGATTCCCTATTTTTATTTATTAATTTTTGTCAGAATCATTTGGACGCTTTTGTTTACCTGCATTACGTGCACGTAAATCTTGATGAAGATCTTTATTTGCCTCAGGAGTGGAGGTTGATGAAGAAGTAGTGTTAAGAATGTTATCGATTGTTTCTTGAGTAACAACTACTTTAAGTGGACGTTCGTTTAATTCAGCTGCAACATCTCTTTTTACTTTTGGCATAATAACAAAAGTAGTAATTAATTGTTGCAAGATAGCAATAAGTCCACCGACTAAGAAGTAAAGTGCTAAAGCGCCTGGAGCAGAAATACTAATAAAGAAAGTCATAGCTGGACTTAGAATTAAAGTCATTTGCATTGCTTTCTTTTGTTCTTCAGGTATTCCAACCATTGAAAGATAACCCTGAACTACATACAGCAACGTAGCAATAATTGTTAAGATAATGGATCGTTGTCCAAGAGAAATGCCAAAGAAACTTGAAGCTGCTAATTCTTTAGAGTAAGCTACAGCTTGATAAATTCCCATCATGATTGGAAGCTGAATAAGTAATGGTAAGCAGCCCATTCCGCCCATCATCGACATATTATTTTCTTTATAAACACGCATTTGAAGTTGGCTAATTTGCATTTGTTGTGGTTGTGTTAGTCCTGGCTTCTTAAGTGCTTCTTGGATCAATTTCATTTGTGGTTGAAGTTTTTGCGTTTTTTCTTGTTGGGTAGTCATTTTACGCTGAGAAGCTAGTCGAAGTGGCATAACAATGAGCTGAACAGCAAAGGTAATGATAATAATTGCCCAGCCAGCTCCATTTGATCCACCAATTTGATGTTCAACGGCCAACATGATATTTTGAATTGGTTTGCCAAATAGACTGAAGATCCAAGCATATGGTCCACTAGTGGGTGCTTGATAGATACTTTGACCATTGTTAGCACATCCTGTTAAGGTAAGTGCTAGCACAGTTATCATGGCAAAGAGACTAAAATATTTAGTTTTTGATTTCATTAACTATAACCTTTCCTACTTTATTGTTACTGCAATAAAGTTTACTAGTTATTTGTTAAAGTATCAATAAACCACGCTAAAGCGAGTAAATTTTTCTGTATTGGGAATTGTCTTTAAATCCACATGATCAACATGAGCAGCAACTGAAGGAGATGCTTTGATTTTTTTGATAAAATGCTCTAAAGGGAGTTCATCCCCCTGAGCTACAATTGATACAGATCCATCTGGATTATTTTTAACAGTACCAGTGATTCCTAACTCTTGAGCAATCATTTGAGTTGTCCATCTAAAGCCAACTCCCTGTACTAAGCCTGTAACTCTCATTGTGACTGTCTTCATAATTATCGCTCTTTTCTGTGTATTCTAACTTAAATTTTAACATGTTAATTTTGGGCGAGGTAATTTAAAATATTAGATTAGAAGGAAGTAGAAATTTATGATAGAAATTAACTCAGTAAATAATCCCACAATTAAAAGCCTTAGAAAGCTGGAACAAAAAAAGTATCGTAAAAAGACCCAAACTTATCTAATTGAAGGTTTTCATTTAGTTGAAGATGCTTTAAAGAGTCATGAAAACTATCTTTATGTTTTAGGAACAGCAGAAGCTTTAAAAAAATTAGATGCGAGCTATAAATTAAAAGATGATAAAGTCATTCAGATTACCGATGCAATTTCTCAGCATTTAAGTAGCACTAAGAATAGTCAAGATATCTTTATGGTATTACCAATTAATCAACCAAAATCATTTAGTTTTGAATATGGAAAATGGGTTGTTTTAGATAATTTAACTGATCCAGGAAATGTTGGAACTATCATTCGTACAGCCGATGCAGCTGGTTTTGATGGTGTGGTATTATCTGAAGAAAGTGTGGATTTATATAATCCCAAAGTTCAACGTAGCATGCAGGGAAGCCAGTTCCATATTCAAATTATCCAAAATCCAATTTTAGAAGCTATTAGTAGTTTTAAGGAAAATGGTCTTCCAGTCTATGTAAGTATCCTTGATAAAACTGCTAAGTCCTTAAATAACTGTACCCCGGTTCCTCAATTAGCTTTGGTAATTGGAAATGAGGCTCATGGGGCAAGTAAAGAGGTAATTGAAACAGCTGATAAAAAGATCTATATCCCGATAAAGGGAAAGGCAGAGTCACTAAACGCAGCCGTAGCGGCTGGTATTATGATTTATCATTTTTCATAAGTTTGCAGCTTGTTTTTAGTAAGTATTATCACTATAATCTTAATATAGATGATTTAAAATTATTTTGATTTTTTAGGAGGAATACATATGTCCCAAGAAATTGAAAGCAAAACTAAAATGACTGACTGTCCGGATCCAGAAGACTATTCACTGTGTTCGCATTTTATTGATGCTTTTGGAATTATTGGTAAAAAATGGAACGGCTTAATTATTAGCTCTTTGTGTGATACCAACGCAATGCGTTTTAAGGATTTAGCACGTTGTATTAGTAAATGCTCTGACCGTGTTTTAGTTGAACGACTAAAAGAACTAGAAAAAGATGGTATTGTTAATCGTACTGTAGATAAAAAGAGTGGAATTACTAGCTATACTTTGACTCAAAAGGGCGCCGATTTACAACCTGTTTTTGAACAAGTCCATAACTGGGCTGATAAATGGGCTTAAAGGTAATTGCAAAGTTAGGTAAAAAGTTTTAAGATACTATTATAATTAAATGCGATGATTAAGATTAGTAGTGTGGATAGCTTTTTAGAGAGAGTTTTACTGGTGGAAGAAACTTAAGTTAGAAGCATGAATTTCATCTTAGGAGCAGAATCTAATCAATTCCGGTATTTCACCGTTATTCGAAAAGAGTGTGAACACGCACTTTATTTGTGCTAGTTCAAACTAGGGTGGTACCGCGAAGCTTCGTCCCTTTTGGGACGGGGCTTTTTTTGTTGGAAAGGAAAATGAGATGGACTTATTCGATAGAATAAATAAGTTAAAAGAAGAAGGATTGAATAAAATCAAGCAAGCTGAAAACCAGAAAATGCTTGATAAGATTAGAGTAGAGTTAATGGGGCGCAAGGGTGAATTAACTGAAATTCTTCACTCAATGAAAGATATTGCCCCAGAAAATAGACCTAAAGTGGGTCAAGAAGTAAATCAAGTTCGTGATCTCTTTCAAAAGCAGTTAGATGAAGCAAAGAATAACGTCTTACAAACTTTAATTGCCGAAAAATTAGAAGAAGAAAAAATTGATGTTACTTTGCCTGGTCGTGAGGGACATTTAGGTTCAAAACATCCTATTAATATTATTTTGGATGATTTGGAAAGCTACTTTATTGGAATGGGTTATGAAGTAGTTCAAGGTCCAGAAATTGAAACTGATCACTATGTATTTGAAATGATGAACTTGCCAAAAGATCACCCTGCTCGTGATATGCAAGCAACTTTCTATATTGATGAGGAGAACTTACTTAGAACGCAAACTTCAGGAGACCAAGCTAGAGTTTTAGAAAAGCATGATTTTTCTAAGGGTCCATTAAAGATGGTTGGTCCTGGTAAGGTATACCGTAGAGATGATGATGATGCAACCCACTCTCATCAATTCCAACAAATGGAAGGCTTGGTAATCGATAAAAATGTTACTATGTCAGACCTTAAGGGAACATTAGAAATGATTGCTAAGCACGTTTTTGGTCAAGATCGAAAGACTCGTCTTCGTCCATCTTACTTCCCATTTACTGAACCATCAGTTGAAATGGATGTTTCTTGTTTTAATTGTGATGGTAAGGGCTGTCCAATTTGTAAGTATACTGGCTGGATCGAAGTACTTGGTGCTGGTATGGTTCACCCAAATGTTTTAGAAAATGCTGGTGTAGATTCAACAGTCTATGGTGGTTTTGCCTTTGGTTTAGGCTTAGATCGTTTTGCAATTTTGAAATACGGCATTTCTGATATTCGTGATTTCTATACTAATGATGTACGTTTCTTGGCACAATTCCGTAAGGAGGAAGATTAATGCTTGTTTCATATAATTGGTTAAAAGATTTTCTTAATTTAGATGAAGATCCTAAAGAATTAGGAGAAAAAATTACTAGAACTGGTGTTGAGATCGCATCTGTAGATCACCCAGCAGAAGGATTAAAAAAATTAGTAGTTGGACACATTTTAGAATGTGAGGATATTGAAGGGACTCACTTACACAAATGTCAAGTTGATGTTGGTGAAGAAGAACCAATTCAGATTGTTTGTGGTGCTCCTAATGTTGCAGCTGGTGAAGATGTTATTGTTGCTTTACATGGGGCAAGAATTGCCGGAAATGAAAAAATTAAACGTAGTAAAATTCGTGGAATTAAATCAAACGGTATGATTTGCGGACTTCAAGAAATTGGTTTTGAAGATAAAGTCGTTCCTGCAAAATATGCAGATGGAATTTTTGTTTTCCCTAAAGATACAGATGTAAAACCAGGTGAAGAAGTATACGAAGCACTTGGCATGAATGACTATATTTTAGATTTTGATATTACTCCAAACCGTGCTGATACTTTATCAATGGAAGGTGCTGCTTATGAAGTTGGTGCAATTATTGATGAAAAACCTAAAGTTGAACCAGTAGTGCTTAAGGCAGATGGACCTGACTGGACTCAGGAATTAGATGTACAGGTCGATGAAAAATTAGCACCTAAATTTTACCTAAGAAAAATTTCTAATGTAAAAATTGGTGAAAGTCCATTGTGGATGCAAAGACGCCTTTGGAATGCAGGAATTCGTCCGATTAATAATGTGGTCGATGTTACTAATTATGTAATGCTTTTAACGGGTCAACCAATGCATGCTTATGATGCTCGTACTTTTAAGGACGGTAAACTAGAAGTTAGAAAAGCAAATAAAAATGAAAAGCTTACATTATTGAACGATAAAGAAGTGGAATTAGATCCAAATGACATCATCATTACTGACGGTCAAAAGCCTGTTATGATGGCCGGTGTCATGGGTGGTAAGAACTCAGAAGTTGAAGACGATACTACTGATGTAATCTTAGAATCTGCCGTTTTTGATGGAACTAGTGTAAGAAAATCTGCATTGCGTCATGCTAACAGAACTGAAGCATCAAGTCGATTTGAAAAAGGTGTTAACTGGGATAATACTCAAAAAGCCTTAGATATGGCTGCATTGTTATTGCGTAATGATGCAGATGGTACAGTTAATGAAGGTGAAATAAAAGCAACTGATGCTCAAAGAAGTCCTTCAGTAGTTAAAACTACAGTATCTTATATTAATAAGGTATTGGGAACTGAGTTAAGCAGAGCTGAAATGGAAAAGATCTTTGATCAGTTAGGTTTTACTGTTGCAGGCTCTGAAGATGAGTTAGTAGTTACTGTTCCTAATAGAAGATGGGATATTTCTATTCCTGCAGATTTAGTAGAAGAAGTTGGCCGAATTTATGGTTATGATAACTTGAAATCTACCCAACCGCTTTTACCTGAAACTCATGGTGGTTATTCAGCTAAAGAAACTGCTATGCGTAGAATTAAGGATATCGTTCAAGGTCAAGGATTAATGGAAGCAATTTCTTACTCATTGACTTCCCCAGAAAAAGCAATTTCATTTACTAAAGATCCTAAACCAGTAGTTGAAGTTCAATGGCCATTAAACTCAAGTCGTTCAACTATGAGAGAAAACCTAATAACAGGATTGGTTGATGCTGCAAGCTACAATATGGCCCGTAAGCAAAAAGAATTAGCTTTATTTGAACAAGGAAGAGTTTATGATCATGAAAATAATACATTTAATGAACATGAACATTTAGCTACTCTTTATTCAGGACATACTTTAGCAGCCAATTGGCAACATTTAGATCAAAAGATTGACTTCTATTTTGTAAAGGGCCAATTAACTAACTTATTTAGAGCAATTGGTATCAAAGATGAAGATGTAGAGTATCGCGCTGAACTGGTTCAAGGAATGCATCCAACTAGAACTGCCGGCATTTATATTAATGATCAATACGTTGGTCTAATTGGAATGTTAGCACATGCTGTTACTACACTTGACAAAGCATTACGTGGTAGTGAGATATATGTTTATGAAATTGATTTAGATGCAATTGTTTCTATGCTTCATAAAGGGATGAAAGCTAAGGCTGCTCCGAAATTCCCAGCTATTGAGCGAGATTTATCTCTATTAGTACCTAATGATGTAACTAATGCACAAATTGAAGCTCAAATTAAGTTAAATGGAGGTAAATATCTTTACGATATTCGAGTAATCGATGTTTATGCCGGAAGTCAAATTGAATCAGGTCATAAATCAATCTCTTACTCGTTAACTTTCTTAAATGAAAAAGACACATTAACTGATGAAGTTGTAGCTACAGCAATGGAAAGAATTGAAGCAGATCTGAAAGAAAGTCTAAAGATTAAAGTTCGTTAATTCTTTTCTGGGGAGCTTTGCTATAATTGTCTTAGATTTTTGTGATTTTCGGAGGAAAAGCATTTGCTAAATCAAGACAAAAAGAAAGATCATGAGTTAGAGGAACAGGCATCTAAAAAGATTACTCGTTGGATCCTTAGTGGACTAGGAGCGATTTTAGTTTTAGTTGTCTTGATTGGAGGCTGTTACGTAGGATACGCACTTCAACCAGCCAATCGACATGATGAAGATGTTGTTAGTGTTCATATTCCTGCGGGAGCAACTAATAGTCAAATTGCTCAAATTTTACAAGAGAAAAAGATTATTAGAAATGCGGCCGTTTTCAACTTTTGGTTAAAGAGTCATAGTGCGACAAATTTTCAAGCAGGGAATTTTTATTTATCACCTTCAATGCATAACAAAGAGATTGTGAGCCAATTGCAAGGTGGAGGTGGTCGTCCAGTTGTTGGTCATGTTCTAATAAAAGAAGGACAAACAATTGATAGTATTGCTACTACAGTTAGCAAGAATACCAAGTATAGTCGACAAGATTTCTTAAAGCTAATGAAAGATAAGAGCTTTATGAAGAGTTTGGAGAAGCAATATCCTAAACTTTTAACTAGTTCTATGAACAGTAAGGGTGTTCGCTATCATTTAGAAGGATATCTCTTCCCAGCAAAATATGATGTTTATCAAGGAGCTTCTTTAAAAGAATTAGTTAACCAAATGGTTGATAAGACTGATCAAGTTTTGCAACCATACTATAGTTCAATTAAGAAGAAGCACTTAACAGTACAGGAAGTTTTAACTTTAGCTTCATTAGTAGAACGTGAAGGTGTTAAAACTAAAGATAGGCGTATGATTGCTGGAGTATTCTTTAACAGACTTAAAGCTAATATGCCACTTCAGTCAGATATTTCAGTAATGTATGCATTGAATAAGCATAAACATTCTTTATCACTAAAGGATATTAAAGTAAAATCACCATATAACTTATATGTTCATAAAGGATATGGACCTGGACCATTTAACAATCCAAGTCTAGATTCAATTAGTGCTGTATTGAACCCAATTAAGTCTAACTATCTCTACTTTGTTGCAAACCTTAAGACTGGTAAGGTTTACTACAACGAAAACTATGATGAACATTTGAAACGAAATAGTAGTTTAGGCCAGTAAAAATGGTTGCCTTTTTTAGGTAGAAAACATAAGCTGTTTGGTGCAAAGAAAAATAGGTATAGGTAAGGAGATTTTTTAGTATGGCAGAAAAAGTTTATCCAATGACTGCTGAAGGTAAGGAAAAACTTCAAAAGGAATTAAAAAACTTAAAATTAGTAAAACGTCCAGAAGTTATTGAACGAATTAAGGTTGCTAGATCATTCGGTGACTTATCAGAAAACTCAGAGTATGATGCAGCAAAAGATGAACAAAGTGCTGTAGAACAACGTATTGTTCAAATTGAACAAATGCTTAAGTATGCACAAGTTGTTGATGCAGATAGTGTTGATCCTAATGAAGTTTCTATTGGTAAAACTGTTACTTACACTGAAGTAGGTACTGATGATCCAGAAACCTATACTATTGTTGGATCTGATGAATCTGATCCGCTTAATGGAAAAATTTCTAATGATTCACCAATTGCTCAAGCTTTACTTGGTAAAAAGAAGGGTGAAAAAGTAACTATTAACACTCCAGGTGGAACTTTTGATGTTACTATCAATGACGTTAAGACATTGAACTAATTTAAATAATTTATCTAAAAAAAGGGATTAACTTACGTAAAGGCTAGTAAGTTAATCCCTTTTTGGTTTAAAAATAAATAAAATTATGGTTGATATAATCGAAATTATAAGACCAATTAAGAAAGCAATTGGTACATAAACTAAAGTAAGGTGATGGGTACCTTTTTTTATAGGGGCACTTAAAAATGTTTGGGCAAATTTGTGGGTTTGCAGAAGTTTACCATTGTCAAAAATCAGCCAATTTTTTGAATAAGGAATGGTAGAATTTAAAGTTTCATTTTTTTGTGCAGTGTAATTAAGTTTTAAAGAAATAGGACTTGTTTGATGAGTTACTGGCTGTTTTTGATTGAATTTACGAATAATTTTGTTAAATTCATCTTCTCTAAATTGAAGAACTCTAATACCATTTAAATTGATATTTTCAGTGTTTAGATTGAAAACAATTTTAATAGGAGTACTTTTTGAATAATATCCAATATTTAGTAATTTACTTGAAATACCTAAATCATCATTGTTAAGTTGGCGATTATTAACAATAATAGAAGTGACATTAGTAGTTAAGTTTGAGGGAAGCTCGAGATAATAAGCTCCCTTTTCAAATGAGAAAATATTAAAGGTTATGTTAGCAGTTTTATTTTTATCAATCTTTTTATATTCATTGGTATTCTTACTATGCTTAGTGTTTTTTAGTTTACTTGGATTTGTTAGATATAAACTATTGAAAAGATTAAGTTTTTGACCGACGATGCTGCTAAAGAGATTATTTTGATTTGTAGCAGGCATATTATTATAGAAGGTGATTTTCTGATGGGTATTTGAAATGAAAATAAGTGGTAAAGCAGATGAATTTTTTCTAATTTGTAATTGTTTAAAACTTTTAACGACTGTATTTGTAACTAAATCTGGTCGATAAAAAGCACTCGTAAATACAATTTGTTCTTTTTCAGGTAAATTACGCCTATTCTTAATGGGAACAATATTATATTTTATGCCTAAAAAACTATCGGATAAGGGCGTAGCGAAATTATTGGTAAAAGAATTATCATTGTTTTCTAGCCCAAGATAATCTACTAAGTTAATAGTTGCACGATCAGAAATAGAATTAAAGTTGCTAACCCCATAATAATTATTACTGAATGGGTCGTCATCGGAACGAGTAAATGTCTTTTCTGTGCGATATAAGCTAGAGTCATATTTATGTAAATAGGTTGTAGTTTGAGAAACATTACTAGTGAAATTAGCATAATCAAAGTTTTTTTGATAAGAGATATTATCTAAACTTGCTAGCAGATTAATACTTACTTCTAGTCCTACTATTCCAAAAAAGATTACTGGGATCCACTTATAGTTAAAAAATAAAATTGTGAGTAAACTACATAAAAGAAAAAGGATAGTAAGAATAATATTAGTTTGATTCAAAAATTCTTTTTGATGGATATTTAATAAAAGAAAGATACTTAAGCTAATTACTAAAAGTAAGGCAACTATTTTACTAGTGATATTAAATTTGTGTGTATGTACAATCACTTGAACACCAAGATAGATTGCATAGAAAGAAAAGATAAAGCTAAAGCGTGCTGGATACCAAACGGGATACTGACCTAAATGCCATAACAGTACTAGTGGGTTAAAGCTAAAAGATAGGAATATAAATAATAGTAAAATAGCTGATGTAAATTTTTCTTTTAGGGAAAAATGTTGATTGATAAAGTAAAGGAGGCACAGCAGAGTAAAAATACTAGTTAGAAAAATGTTAGGTAGTCCTTTTTCCATCTCAGTAAAATTAAATGCGCCAACTACTAATTTATCAAGGGCTTGATATGGTGCAAATTGAAAACCTAGCGAAAGGGTAGTGTCGGAGTTGATTTTTCCATTTAATATTTCAAAAAAGGCTGGTAATAATACGAAGGCGCCTAGGGTAGTGCCTAAGAGACTCTTAGTGAAATAGTGGAAAATAATTTTGTTTGAGAAAGAATGGTTAATTAGAGCAGTAATAAAATAAAGTAAGCCAAAAAATAGCACCATGAAACCAGTATAAAAATTAGTTAACCATAGTAAGAAAGTGATCGTGGTAAGATAAAAATAGTGTTTCTTTTGTT
>NZ_GG670120.1:137891-172155 GCF_000159355.1 Lactobacillus johnsonii ATCC 33200
CAAATAATTTATCAATTGCGTCTAGTAAAAGAGGTAATAAAATTAGACTGTCGAGCCACATGAGATTTAAATTATAGCTAACAACAAAACCACTTAGTGCAAAAGCAAGACTAGCAGCTAAAGCAAAAATTTTATTATCACCCTTGAAGAATTTCTGAAAATAAAAGAAGCTACTTAAACCAATAGCGCCGACTTTTAGACTAATAATTAAAAGAATAGCTATTGGTAAAGATGAACTTGAAAAAAGTAATAGTAGAAGATTAAAGGGACTATTTAAATAATAGGCACTAGTTCCAATAAACGAACTCCCTAGACCATTACTGAATGTAAAAATAAAGTTTAAAGGATTAGAGAGTAGATTATTTTTATAAAAAGAAAGAAAGTCAATATATTGTTGACCTAGATCAACGGTTAAAATTTCCTGGCCTCGATATAGAAAATAGCTTGCAAAGATACAAGTAGGCAATAAAAAAGAAAGCCAATATAGATATTTATTTTTAAAATATGTTTTAACTTTGTTGATAATCATTGATAAATACCCTACTTCTTAAGAATATATAATTATTGCGATTTTCACTGGGAGAAAAATAGAATTTAGATGCATTTTTTGCTAAAATCAATTCTAGTTTAGTGAGGTTAGAATTTTGAATTATTTAAAACAGAGTAAAGGTTCGAATAGAAATTCCACTTCGACGCCCCTAAGAATGAAAATTATTTTGGGCGTTATTTTAGTTTTATTTTTATTATTAATTGGTCAATTGGCCTATTTACAGCTTTTTTACGGTGGACGTTTTCAAGCGGAGGTACAGAAAACCGACCAAAAGATTGTATCAAATAATGTGCCACGTGGTGTGATGTATGATAGCAGCGGTAAAGTTTTGGTAGGTAATAAAGCTAATAACGCAATTACTTATACCAAAAATTCTAGCATTACGTCTAGTCAAATATATAAAATTTCTAATCGCTTAAGTCAATATATAACACTTGATGATGAAGAACCTACCCAAAGACAGCTCTATGATTATTATTTAGCTAACAGTAAAATATCAGAAAAGGAAACAGCTAAGCTGCCTCGATCTGAGCGTTATGACAGTAATGGGGATGCTTTAAGTTCAAGTCAAATCTATAATAATGTCTTAAGGCGTGTTGAAAAGCAAGATATCCATTTTACTAAACGTCAAAAAACAGCTGCTTTAATTTTTAATAAGATTTCTGGAGCATACACCTTATCCACTATCTATATTAAGAATAAAGATCTAACTGATCGAGAAATGGCATTAGTTGGAGAGCATTTATCTGAATTACCAGGTGTAGGTATTGGAACTGACTGGTCAAGAAGTTATCCAAATGGAAAATCCATTAAAAGTATCATTGGTTCCGTTTCTTCAGAAAAATCTGGTTTACCAAGTGATAACTTGCAGTACTACTTAACACAAGGTTACTCACGAAATGACCGTGTAGGTACAAGTTACTTAGAAGAAAAGTATGAACCGCTTCTGAAAGGAACTAAGTCTAAGTCACAGGTAGTTACTAAGTCCGGAGATGGTGTTGAACAAACTAAGACTGTCTATAAAGGACAAAGCGGTGCCAGTTTGATTTTGACAATGAATGCTAAATATCAACAACAAGTAGAAGATGCACTGAAGAAGCAATATGCGGCTGCTAAAGCTGCAGGTGCTACGCAGTATTCTAATGGTGCCTATGCAGTAGCGATGAATCCAAAGACTGGAGCACTTTTAGCGATTGCAGGTATTGATCATAATGCAAAGACTAATAAAGATACTGATGATGCGTTAGGTGTAATTAATAAATCCTTTGTTATGGGGTCTGCAGTCAAAGGTGCAACTGTTGCGGGTGGATTAATGAATGGCGTTATTACACCAACTAATAACGTAATGCCCGATACGCCAATTTACTTGCCAGGTTCTCCAATTAAGAAATCTGTTTACCCAGTTGGTACATTTGGTAGTCTTGATGCTCCAACGGCACTAGAAGTATCAAGTAACATTTACATGATGCAATTGGCTTTAAGATGGGTAAATGCTAAATATACTCCACATAGTTTTATCTCAATGCCTTCAGATGCATTTACTAAATTGAGACGTAATTTTGCAATGTTTGGTTTGGGTCAAAAAACTGGTGTAGACCTTCCTGGAGAAGTTTCAGGTATTCAAGGTCGCTCATATAATTCAGCTGGTCAATTGCTTACAGGTTCTGTTCTTGACTTGTCTTATGGAAACTATGATGCTTATACACCAATTCAATTAGTACAATATATTTCAACTATTGCTAATGGTGGTTATCGTATGCGCCCATATTTAGTTCAATCAGTTGGTGAGACTAATTCGCAAGGTAATAAAGTATCAATTCTTCATAACACTAAGCCACAGGTTCAGATGCGTATTCCTTGGACGCAGGATCAACTTGATGTTATTCATCAAGGGATGTACCGCGTTGTTCATGGTACTAATTCATGGGGAACAGCACATTCATTAAAGAATGTTAAGCCTTCGATTTCTGGTAAGACTGGTACTGCTCAGACTTTTTACTATGATGAAGATAATCCAGGTAATCCGAATGCGCCAGAAGTTATTAACGCTACTTTTGTTGGTTATGCCCCATCAAAAGATCCTGAAATTGCTGTGGCTGTAGTATTTCCAGGACTGGACCCAGATAAAGAAGGTTCATATACTTTGCAAGTGGCAAAGGCAATGGTTGAAGACTACTTCAAACTTAATAAATAGAAAAGTACTGGTAAAAGTGCGGAAAACATGGTATAGTTTAACAGTTAACTAAATAAGTAGGTGGTGGAAAACATGGCAGAACATATTATCCTTGAATGCACCGAATGTGGCGATAGAAGTTACTTATCTGAAAAGAATAAGCGTAAGCATCCGGAACGTTTAGCTTTAAAGAAGTATTGCCCAGTTGAAAGAAAGGTAACACTTCACCGCGAAACTAAGTAATCAAAGCAACAGGCAATTCCTGTTGTTTTTTTGTATCTAATAATATTTTATCTAATGAATTTAATTAATAAAAAAGATTTACGAAATTTACAAATAAGAAAACTGACTGAATTTGGAAAAACTCAGCAAAAACAATTAGAAGATGGAATCTTAAAAGAAAAGCTACTTAAAAGCCGACTATTACATCAAGCAGAGAATGTTGGTATTTCTATTTCAATGTCTCTAGAAGTGGATACAGCTCCTATTATTGCTGCTCTATGGGAAATGAAAAAGAAAGTATATATTCCACGTTGTTTACCAAAAAGGAAAATGGAATTTACACTCTATAATAAAAATACTTCCTTAGAAAAAACTAAGTTTGGGGTTTTAGAAAATCACGATCCAAAAGCTGAGGTAAAAAATGATTTAGATTTAATAATCGTACCAGGACTAGCTTATGGCTTAGATAAAAATAGTCGGCTTGGTTTTGGTGGTGGATATTATGATCGCTTTTTAAAGAAATATCCTACTCAAACTCTTAGTCTAGTTAATTCCATTCAGGCTTTTGACCAAACAAAATGGAAAATTGAAGATCATGATGTCCCGTTGAAAAATCTTATTTTAATTAAATGAAGGGGATGATGGACAATGCGAAAGTTGAATACTAATCGATTTTCTAGTACTTTCGTTACGAATGCGATTTTAATAGTACTCTTTATTGTCTTTATAATTGAAACAATGATGGGTGGCTCGACTAATATTAATATCCTAGTTCGCCTTGGGGCGATGAATAATCAACTTGTTACTGTTGAACATCAATGGTGGCGTTTGTTTACAGCTCAATTTTTACATATCGGCTGGTTACATATTGCATCTAATGCAGTAATGATTTATTATATGGGGCAATTTATGGAACCACTTTTAGGGCACTGGCGATTCTTAACAGTTTATTTATTATCAGGGATTGGTGGAAATCTGTTAAGTTATGCATATGGAAGCGATTCTGTAGTTAGTGCTGGTGCTTCTACAGCTTTGTTTGGACTTTTTGGTGTAGTAATTGCTCTTTATTTAGCCAATCGTGCAATTCCGGCAATTAATTATTTGGGAAAACAAGCTTTAACATTGGCTATCATTAACTTAGCTCTTGATTTATTTGTAAGTCATATTAATATCTTGGGTCACCTTGGTGGGTTAATATCTGGTTTTCTTTTAGGAATAATTTTTGGTAGTGCCCATTTGAGACAATATCATCATAAATTAAGAGTTATTGCAGCAGTAGTAGCAATTATTTATGTTGTCTTCTGTTTACATCAGGGAATAGTGATTAATAATTAATAATGAAAAATTTACATGATGTTCAAAAGCTATTAAAAAAGTTTAATATTATTGTTTATGTTGGTAAACGTAAGTGGGACATAGAACTAATGGGAATTGAACTGGATAATTTATATCATGCAGGTGTAGTTTCTAAGAAAGAATACATGAACGCAAAGTTGATTTTAAGTCACGAACATGAAATTGAAGAAGAAAAGGAAACTAGCGCAAAAGATAGTAATGGATTATCATAGTACTATAGAAATTCTTATATAGGGGTAAGTAATTAATGAATATTTTTGGGATTATCAACATTATCTTAATCATCATTATTTTGGCTTTTGCTTTGAGTTGGCTTTGGACATGGATCCAATCAAAGAGAGTCGGTGGTGCATTAACTAATGAAGAATTTGAAAAGGGAAAGCGAAAAGCACAAATTATTGATGTACGCGAAAAAAATCCTTTTAAAAAAGAACATATTCTAGGAGCACGTAATATTCCTTATACAATGTTCAAATATCAATATCAAGAAATTCGTCCAGATTTACCAGTTTATCTTTATTCTGATTCAAATGCCTTGACGGTAAGAGCAGCCCGCTTTTTACAAAAGAAGGGCTATGAAAAGATATACTGGTTAAAAGACGGTTTTGAAAAATGGGATGGTCAAACTAAGGCCTCTAAATATTAAAAGAGAGATCAACACCTTTTTACAGTGATTAATCTCTCTTTTTTATTTAGCCTTGGTGAGATGAGTAGCTCTTTCTGTTGGCTTTAATTCTATTTTGTTCAATTCTGTCAGCTTCTTTTTGCTCAGGTTCTACTACCTTTTTCTTGTAAGTAGCAAGTCCTGCTGCAAGTGCACCAACAGTTGCTAAAACACCAGTTACAACACCGGCACCGAATTTCTTTGCCATACAAATGCCTCCCTAAAAAATATTTATCACTTCAAATTTTAGCAATAATTCTTAATTCAATAAAGACTTTTGCTATATTAACTCTGAAGAAAGAGGAGATTTTTGTTAGAATTGATACCAAGAAAATAAGAGGATTTTATATGCAAAAAATTATTGTACTAATTGGCCCAACTGGAATCGGAAAAACAGACCTAGCCTTAGATTTAGCTCCAAAAATTAATGCAGAAATTATTTCGGGTGATTCAATGCAAATCTATCAAGAGGTAAGCATCGGTACGGCTAAGCCAACAGATGAAGAACTAAAACGAGTAAAACACTATTTAATTAATCAACGTTCAATTTTTGAAGAATATTCCGTTAAAGATTTTGTTGCTGAAGGTACCAAAGCAGTAGATAGAATTGTGGCAGACCGGGCCATTCCATTAGTTGTTGGTGGAACAGGCTTTTATATTAATGCCTTGGTCAACCAGCTTCAACTGGGTGAGCCAGGGGAGTATCAAACAAGCGTTGATCCACAATGGGAAGAATATCTAAAAGAGAATGGAGAAAATAAATTGTGGGATCTTCTTCAAGTGAAAGATCCAGCCGCAGCAGAAAAAATTGCGCCGCAAAATAGTCGTCGTACTCTTAGAGCATTAACAGTAATTAGTAGAACCGGTAAATTGTTTAGTGAACAACAACGAAAGATTAATCCGCGATATGATGCTCTAATTCTTGGATTAAATAGTGATCGAGAAGAAGTCTATCAGAGAATAAATATGCGTGTAGATAAAATGATGGAGCATGGTTTACTCCAAGAAGCAAAGTTTATCTATGAAAATAGGTCTCGTGAACATCAGATAATTCAAGCTATTGGATATAAAGAATTCTTTCCCTATTTTTCTGGAAAAAAGACTTTAGATGAATGTGTGAATAAACTAAAACAAGCTTCTCGAAAATATGCTAAACGTCAATTGACATATTTCAAACACCAATTACCTGTTGTTTGGCTTGATCCTTTGCAAGATGAAAAAGTATCTGAAAAGGCTCTTAGAAAAATAAATGAATTTTTAAACAAATAAAAAATTTATGGTTATAATAGTGTATTATTAGTATTCTTTATAACAATTAATTTAAAATATAGCTAAAGAAATATTAATATTTATTGACGAGACCAATTTGGTCTGCTATTGTATTCAATGTGCATAAGCACAAGTAGTGAATAGATTTTTAAGGACTATACCACTTTTGAAATTGGACTATAGTTCTTTAGAATAGGTGTGTACAATGAGTAAAACTATTACTGCAGAAGATATTAAAAAGAGTGTTAAAGATAACGATGTTCGTTTTCTAAGATTAGCCTTTACCGATATTAACGGAACATCTAAAGCCGTTGAAGTTCCAACCAGCCAATTGGATAAAGTTTTAACTAATGATATTCGTTTTGACGGTTCTTCAATTGATGGCTTTGTTCGTCTAGAGGAAAGTGACATGGTTTTATACCCAGACTTTTCTACTTGGGCAGTTTTGCCGTGGGGAGATGAAAAGGGTGGAAAGATCGGTCGCTTAGTATGTTCAGTTCACAAGACAAATGGTGAACCTTTCGAAGGTGACCCAAGAAACAACTTAAAGCGTGTGCTTAAAGAAATGGAAGAAATGGGCTTCTCAGATTTCGATATTGGTTTTGAAGCTGAATTCCACCTCTTCAAACTAGGTGAAGATGGTAATTGGACTACTGAAGTTCCAGATCACGCATCATACTTTGACATGACTTCAGATGATGAAGGTGCAAGATGTCGTCGTGATATTGTTGAAACTTTAGAAAATATTGGTTTTGAAGTTGAAGCAGCTCACCACGAAGTAGGTGACGGTCAACAAGAAATCGACTTTAGATTTGATGATGCTTTAACTACTGCTGACCGCGTTCAAACATTTAAGATGGTTGTTCGTGAAGTAGCAAGAAAGTATGGTTTGTATGCAACATTTATGGCTAAGCCTGTAGAAGGTCAAGCTGGAAATGGAATGCACACTAATATGTCTTTATTTAAAGATGGTAAAAACGTCTTCTATGATAAAGATGGCGAATTCCACCTATCAGATACGGCTCTTTATTTCTTAAATGGAATTTTGGAACATGCCCGTGCAATTACAGCAATTGGTAATCCAACTGTTAACTCATATAAGCGTCTAATTCCTGGATTTGAAGCTCCTGTTTATATTTCCTGGGCTTCTAAGAACCGTTCACCACTTGTTCGTATTCCAGATGCAGAAGAAATTAACACTCGTCTAGAAATGCGTTCAGCTGATCCAACTGCTAATCCATATCTTCTCCTTGCAGCTTGTTTAACTGCTGGACTAAATGGTATTAAAGAGGCTAAGAAGCCAATGGCTCCTATTACTTCTAATGTTTTTGAAATGTCTGAAGAAGAAAGAGCTAAGCGAGGTATTAAACCACTTCCATCTACTTTGCATAATGCTGTAAAAGCTTTTAAGGCTGACCCACTAATTCAAGAAGCTTTAGGTGAACATTTGACTCAAAGCTTTATTGATTCTAAGAACCTTGAATGGTCTAAATACACTCAATCAGTTTCTGATTGGGAAAGAGACCGTTACATGGGGTATTAATTAAGCAATATAAACTAATAAGCCAGTTGATTTATTCAACTGGCTTTTTTGCTTAAAGTAAAAGTATGATAAAGTTAAAAGTGATAATGCTAGATAGGAGTAAAAAATTGAAACAGAAGCAATCAATTTATACTAAAGACGTTATTCTGGTTATGGCCGCGTCTTTCTTTTTTATGTTCTCAGTAATGTTTGTAACACCCTTGATTAATGGCTATGCAATCAGTTTAGGTGCTAGTGCGGTATTTGCCGGTGTGATAACAGGGATTATGAGTGTAGTTTCAATGTTCTTAAGACCGGTCGCTGGTAATTTAACTGACCGTTTTTCAAAATATAGTTTGTCTTTTATTGGAGGAGTATTAATTTTAATTGGGGTGGCAGGCTACTGTTTTTCTCCTTCGGGAAATTGGCTCTTAATTTTTAGGTTAATTAATGGTACTGGTTTTGTGCTTGCAACAGTTTGTATGACTACATGGTTAGCATTTCTGGTTCCTCGGAGTCATGTTGGAGAAGCAATGGGATTTTATGGGTTGATGAATGCTTTAGCCATGGCTCTTGCACCAGCTTTAGCTATTAACTTGTATAAAACAATTGGCTATAAGTCAGCTCTTTGGCTCGCTGTACTTGCAGCACTATTAATGATTGTTTCTATTCAATTTGTTGGAAACCATGCTAAGCCTAAAATTACTAATAATAAAAATAAAAAAATAAAAATCATTCAAAAAGATGCTATTCCTGTAGCGTTATTAACTACTTTTTTTGCGATTCCATATTTTATTACACAAGCCGACATTGTAGTGTATGTTGAAAGACAGCATTTTTCAATTGCTGTAGGTTATTTTTTTGTAATTTATGCGATCGCCTTATTATTAATTAGAATTGGTTTAAAAAAGTATTTTGATTTAATTTGCTTTGGCTTTTGGTTCTGGCTAAGTTTAGTTGCGATGATTTTATTTTTAATTATTGCTACTTTTATGGTCAATAACTGGTTAATGGGATTAGCTGCAATTATGCTTTCGATTGGATATGGGGTTATTTACTCTGTTAATCAGTCTACCGCTTTGATGTTAGCTCCAATTGAAGAACAAGGGTTAGCTAGTTCGACTTTTTATTTGGGCCTTGATATAGGAATGGCAGCTGGTCCAATGATCGGTGGTGTGACTGCTCAAAATCTGGCTCCAGATTACTTTTACCCAGTTTTATTGGTTATTGTGCCAATTATTTTAATTATTTACTTTATATATCGTAAGAAATTAAATGGTGCCTTAAATCACCGTTAGTAAGGAGAAGAATATGACTATTCCTTTTAAAGCTGTTGCGGTTGATATGGATGGAACATTTTTAAACGACCAAAGAAACTATGACCATGATTTGTTTGCTCAAGTTTTAAATAAATTAGAAAAACGTAATATTCAATTTATTGTAGCTAGTGGTCGTCCATTTGCTCGTTTAAAAAATGACTTTTCTGAATTTATTGATCGCGTAGATTTCGTGACTGCTAATGGTTCTCGACTAATTGTTGAAGGAAAAGAAGTGGCTGTTGAAGGATTAACTAAAAAGCAGACCATTGATTTAATTAATTTTGTCCATCATACCTATGGAAGTATGGCGACAATGGCCTATGGCAGGGAGACAGCATATATTGGAACTGAAGCACCAGCAAAAGATAAGGAATTTTTGCAGTACTTCGCTAAAGAAAGTGTAGAGATCAGTGATTGGCAAGAGTTACCTGATGATACCTTTATTGAATTGACTTTTCATCATGATAGTAAAATAGCTGGAGAGATTGAGAAAAAATTTAATGAGCAATATGGGAATATTGTGACTACTTTTGCTTCAAATCCAGTAGCTATTGATGCTGTTAAACATGGGATTAATAAGGCAACTGGATTGAAAAAGTTACTGGCTTATTTTGAGTTGACAAGTGAAGATTTAATTGCTTTCGGTGATAGTGGTAATGATATTCCAATGCTAGATTTTGCAAAATATAGCTATGCAATGGAAAATGGGATGGCTATTGCAAAAGAACATGCAAAGTATTTGGCTCCTAGCAATAATGACAATGGAGTTTTGAGAGTTTTAAATGAATATTTAGATAAAAATTAGGGATGAGCAAAAAAGATGTAGATTTTTTGCTCATCTTTTTTTGCTATCTTATAAAATATAAACCTGTCCCTTTACTAAGTTTATTTTGATACCAAAAATTTTACTTTTTTCGTTTGTATTCTTCGTACATACATAGATAGGAAGATGGTTAGACTTTAATTTGCCCAGTAAATGGTTAATTTGAGCAATTGTTTTAGCATTTTCTCCTGTATATAAAAGGCATCGATCTCCGTCAATTTGGACTTTACTGATTGGATCAATTACGCCATTTTTTTTATTTTGATAAAAAAATTGAAAATTAGTATGGAGATCAGAAATTAAAATTAAGAAATCATCTAAATACATAGATCTTTATCCTCTCTTGATTTCTATATTTTTTATAGATAATATAGATTATATTTTAGAACCGAGGTCTTCTAATGAAGCTGAAGAGTAAAAAAATAAAAATAGCTATTATCTCTATTTTAGCAGTTTGTGGTATTTTTTTAGCTGCAGGCCTATATTTCTATCAGGTTGCTGTTGTTCCAGGACATAAAACTTTTATTAACAATGATACTAAGCTAGTTAAAACTGACCCACTATACAAGGAAAAAAAGTGGTATCAAAATGTGCATAAACAAAAGTGGATTATGAAATCAGCAGATGATAATTTAAGGTTAGATGCAAATTATATTCCAGTAAATAATTCTAAAAAGACAGTTATTGTCCTGCACGGTTTTATGAATAATAAAGATACAATGGGAGCTTATGCTGCTATGTTTCACAAACTAGGCTACAATGTTCTATTACCGGATGCACGTGGTCATGGACAAAGTGAAGGAAACTATATTGGGTATGGTTGGCGTGAAAAAGTAGATGTTAAAAAATGGGCTGAAAAGGTTATTAAAAGGAATGGAAATAAGAGTCAGATTGCTATCTTTGGTGTAAGTATGGGTGGTGCTACAACAATGATGTCAAGTGGACTAAAAATGCCTAAACAAGTAAAAGCTTATATTGAGGATTGTGGCTACACTAATGTTAAGGATGAGATAGAACATGAAGCAGAAGACTTATATCATTTTCCGGCTTTTCCCCGTTTTCCTTTAGTTGAAGTTTTAAGTGGAATAACTAGAATTAGAGCAGGTTACTTTTTAAAAGATGCTAGTAGCGTAAAACAAGTTGCTAAAAATAAAAGACCAATATTGTTTATTCATGGTGCTAAAGATACTTTTGTACCAACACAGATGGTCTATCAAAACTATAAGGCAGCAAATGGTCCAAAAGAACTTTGGGTTGTTCCCGGAGCTAAACACGCTAAATCATTTGCGACTCACCCGATTCAATATCAGGAAAAAGTAAATAAGTTTTTGAATAAGTATATGTAAAAGATTGCTAAGATTGTTTAGCAATCTTTTTTAGAATTGATTAAAAAAATTATACTTTATACATTTGATGAAGGTCGTGAGCTATCATGTTAATAGAATAATTTTATTAAGAGGTGGAAGAGTGTTACAGGATGTTTATATAGTAGGAATGAATCGAATTCCTTTTGGTAAGTATCGTGGATTTTATAAAGATAAAAGTGCTGTTGACCTAGGAGTGTTAGCACTTAAGGGATTATTGAAAAAGAATATTGTTCCACAAGATAAAATAGATAGCATTTTGGTGGGAAATGTATTAAGTGCTGGGCTAGGTCAAAATGTCGCTCGACAAATAGCTTTAAAATCAGGTTTACCTGAATCTGTAGTGGGTACTAGCGTAGACGATGTTTGTGGTTCAAGTTTAAAGGCATTACGGTTTGCTCAAGGTCAAATGCTCCTAGGAGATTCTCAAATTGCAATTGTAGGTGGGACAGAAAGTATGACAAATGCACCACTTTTACTTGATAAAAGTAAAAAACATGATGAAAATCCAGCATATCAAGATAGTTTAATGATAGATGGAATTGGGGATGCTTATTCGAGAAAGCCAATGGGAATTACAGCTGAGAATGTAGCTGATAAATACCATATTACGCGTCAAGATATGGATGAATTTGCGCTTGATTCCCACGCCAAGGCTTATGCAGCTCAAGAGAACAACTGGTTTGAGGAAGAGTATGCACCAATTGAACTCGATGGTAATGTTCTTGATCATGATGAAACCATTCGACCAGATTCTAGTTTAGAAGCATTAGGTCAATTAAAACCTGTATTTAAAGAAAATGGACGAGTTACGGCTGGTAATTCTTCTCCGCTAACTGATGGTGCAAGTATGTTGTTATTATCTAATCAACAAAAATTAGATGAGTTAAATTTAACCCCATTAGCATACCTAGGTGCCTATGCAGAAATTGGCTGTTATCCTGCCTATATGGGCTATGCGCCATACTTTGCCATTAAAGAATTACTTACAAAAACTAATAGCACAATTGAAGATTACGATCTTATTGAAATTAATGAAGCCTTTGCAGCTCAAGCATATGCTGTAGCCCGTGATCTAAATATTCCAAAAGAAAAATTAAATATCGCTGGAGGAGCAATTAGTTTAGGACATCCGCTTGGTGCAACCGGTACGCGCTTGGTAATGAGTGCAGTAAATGGTTTGCGCAAAATTAATGGTCGAAGAGCAATTGTATCTCTATGTATCGGCGGTGGCCAAGGAATTGCATATGAAATTAGAAGAATCATCTAAAAAGAAATTTTATCAATGGCTGCCAGAGGAAAGAAGAGCATTTTTAACCGAAAAAGGAATTAAACTAAGTGAGATTGATTCTGAAACTTTGGAAAGACTAGATAAACTTAGTGAAAATGTAATTGGTCAAGTCCGTCTTCCTCTTGGTGTGCTTCCCAAGTTAATAGTTAACGGGAAAGATTATCAAGTACCAATGGCCGTAGAAGAACCATCCGTTGTTGCAGCTGCAAACCATGCAACTAAAATTTTTAATCAAAATGGTGGAGCAGTAGCTGATAGTAAACGAAATGGAATATATGGTCAAATTGTTTTAGAGGTAACCGATAATTTTGATTTAACTAAGTTTACTACTGAGTTTTCTCAATTAATTAGATTAGCTAATAAAAAATTCGTTAGCTTAGTCAAGCATGGTGGAGGAGTTCGTAAAATTGAAGCTTCTCAAAAAGAAAATTTAGTTTTTCTTAGAGTTTTGGTTGACCCAGCAGAAGCTATGGGAGCTAATAAGACAAATGCTATTTTAGAATTTTTAGGAAATGAATTAGAGAAGCAGCAAGATATTGAACAAACTCTGTATGCAATTTTGTCTAATTATCCTACGCAATTGACTAGTGCTAAAGTAAGTCTTTCAATAGACAGTGTAGGAGGATTAAAAGTTGCTAAAAAGATAGCTTTATTAAGTAAAATAGGGCAAGCTGATATTTACCGGGCAGTGACTAATAATAAAGGAATTATGAATGGTATTGATAGTGTATTAGTTGCAACTGGTAATGATTATCGCGGAGTTGAAACAGCAACTGCTGTTTGGGCTAATAAAAATGGTGCCTATACATCTTTGAGTAAGTGGAAAATTGAAGAAGATAGATTAGTGGGGACTGTAACAGTTCCCTTAGCAATAGGTGTAGTAGGTGGCTCAATTAAGGCTCGTCGAGACATTCAGCAAAGCTTTAGTTTATTAGGTAATATATCTGCCAAGCAACTAGCAGAAGTTATTGCGACCACAGGCTTAGCAAATAACTTTTCAGCTCTTTTAGCAATTTCTACTAAGGGAATTCAAGCTGGGCATATGAAATTGCAGGCGAGAAATTTAGTAGCAACCTTAAAAGCTAGTAAAGGTGAAAAAGCAATAGTTTTAAAAAAATTGCAGGAAAGTAAAGAATATACTCAAGAAGCAGCTTTTGAATTTTTAAACGAAATAAGAAAGGATCAAAAATAAGATGAAGGTTGGAATTGATCAAATTGGATATTTTACTCCAAATAAGTATGTTGATATGGTGGATTTAGCCCATGCTAGGAATCAAGATCCAAATAAATTTTTAATTGGAATTGGACAGAAAAAAATGAGCGTTGCAGATCCAACTCAAGATGCAGTTTCAATGGGAATTAATGCAACTCTACGCTATATCGATAAGATTGATAAATCAAAAGTGGGACTTTTGATTTTTGGTACTGAAAGTAGTGTGGATCAATCTAAATCTGGTTCTTTATTTGTAAAATCGGCATTAGGGTTAGATCCTACTGTGAGAGCTTTTGAAGTTAAGGAAGCATGTTTTGGCTTAACTGCTGGCTTAATGATTGCCCAAGATTTTGTACGACTTCATCCTGATCAAACTGCTATTGTTATCGGCAGTGATATTGCTCGCTATGGGGTTAATACTGCTGGTGAAGTTACTCAAGGAGCTGGCAGTGTTAGTTTATTAATTTCTAGTAATCCAAGACTTTTAGAATTAAATGAAGGCCATAGTGCTTATAGTGAGGATATCAATGATTTCTGGCGGCCTAACTATTCTAAAACAGCCAAGGTAGATGGAAAGTATTCTACTCAAGTTTACTTAGACTTTTTCAAACATACTTTTTCTGCTTACAAAGAACAAAAGAATCTTGAAACAAAAGATTTTGCTGCTATTGTCTACCACTTACCTTTTACTAAGATGGGATTAAAGGCAAATAGATTAGCTGTTGAGGGAACGGATGAAGAAACAAATGCCCGTTTAATGGACAGCTTTACTGCAGCTAAAGAATTGAATGCAAATGTAGGTAATATTTACACTGGATCGTTATACTTGAGTCTACTTAGTTTACTTGAAAATGGTAGGTTAAAAGCTGGAGACTTAGTCGGTCTATTTTCTTATGGTTCAGGTGCAATGGCTGAATTTTATTCCGCAAATGTAGTTGAAGGCTATGAAAAACAACTTGATAAGGTTGGAGATAAAGCTTTATTAGATAATCGAAGCAAGCTTAGTGTTGCCGAATATGAGGAAATCTTTTCTGCAGGTTTGGAAGATCCAGAAAATAATGTTGAGCTTATCAGTGATGAAGAAACTGGTAGATATTATTTTGCTGGTGTTCGTAATGATATCCGACAATATCAAATTAAATAGCTTGTATTCGCTTACATAGTTGCTATAATAAGATGTGTGGAGAGGTAGAATGATATTGTAAATAGTTTTTATCTCCAGATTGTAGTGTTTTAAAGACAAGATTCTCTTAGTAAGATCAAATAGTCGTTATTCAATACAGATGCAAACAAGTGATGTTGATCAAGTCATAATATCAAACCCGGATACTGACGTTATGGCGCTAGATAGTATTTACCTCATCCACTTGAAAAAAGGTTGTAGACCAGGCAGTCTACAACCTTTTTTATAAGCACAAAAAAAGCAGTCACATCGACTGCTTAAATTAATATAATTACTTATTTTTTCTTAAAACTAGTTTGGCAACGCCTTCCCAACGTGGTGTTTGTGGCATCATATCAACCGGTTGAATTACCCTAACATCATAAGCTTCACTTAGAAGAACTAAATCTTTTGCAAGAGTAGCTGGGTTACAAGAAACATAAACAAAGGTTTCAGGTTTTACTTCAAGTAGAGTTTTAATTAACTTTTTGCTTAATCCCGTACGTGGTGGGTCGACAATTAATGCATTAATTGGAACACCTTGATTTTTTAGTTCTGGAAGTAATTTTTCTACATTTCCTTGAATATATTCCGCATTTCTTACATGATTTAAGCGGCAGTTTTCTTGAGCATCTATTACGGCTTCAGGAATGGATTCAATTCCAATAACCTGTCTTACTTGATCGCTAGCTAAGATTCCTAAAGTACCAACGCCCGCGTAAGCATCGATCAAAGTTTGATCAGGAGTTAAGTCAAGATATTTAAGGGCTTCTGAGTAAAGAGTAGTAGTTTGTTCAGGATTAAGCTGGAAAAATGCGCGTGGTGAAAGCTTAAATTTTTTACCTAGTATTTCTTCTGTAATATGTGACTTTCCGAATAATTTAATAGTTTTATTGCCCCAAACTTGAGGATTTTGCCATTGAGTTTCATTTTGGAAAACGGAAACTACATTCGGAAGTTTCATAATATGACTAGCAAGTAACTTGAGATCTTTAATTTTTTTACCAATTGTAATTAAAGTTACCTGAATTTCACCAGTAGCATTGCTTTGACGAACAGCAATGGTTTTAATTCCATAGGTATGACGTCTAAAGTCGGCAATTCGGATGTGAAGTTTATCGACTAGTTTCTTAATTTCACGTTCTACTTTTTGAGTCTCTTTTGTTTGAGTAGGCATATCAGGCAGGTTAATAAGACGACGGGAATTAGGAGCATAGAGACCAAGTTTACTCTTCCCCTTATTAAATTCAATTTGATATTGAGCTTTATTTCGATAATTCCAAGCGTTTGGTGCAGGAATTGTCTTTTTGACTTTATATTTAATATAGTCTCTTGGATGATATTTTCTAAGCGATTCTAGAATTAGGTGCTGTTTAAATTCAAGTTGTTTTGGATAAGAAAGGTGTGCGAGTTCTAGCCCACCAACTGCAGGATCAACTCCTTTAGGAAAGGTAACTCTGTCAGGAGATTTTTCTTTAATTCTTACTAATTCACCTTCCAGATAGTGTGGATGACGATCAACTATCTTAGCAACAACTATCTCATTTGGAAGCGCACCAGGAATAAAAATAATTTTCTTTTTATAGTATCCAATACCTTCGCCATTAATACCCAAGCGTTTAATAGTGATGATAATATTTTTTTCTTGTTTGTTTTTAGTAAATTTTGTCAAAATAAGGCCCTCATTTCGATTGATTCATGAAAAAAGTGTCACAATAAGCATAAGCGTTATTTTCAAGTGATACAAGTATTTAATTTATTATAATATAGAAGAAATAAAAAAATTAAGAAGGTGTGATAATGCCAATTATTACTAAGATTAGTACGCAAAAGCGGCAGGGACGCTATAATATTTTTATTGATAATGAATATGCCTTCAGTGTCAGTGAAAGAACATTAGCTGAAAAAAGATTGTTAAAAGGAACTGAACTAAGACTTGAAGATATTGAAAAAATAAAAAAAGCTGAAGCAGATAGTCATGCGCTCCAGCTAGCTATGTCTTATTTAAGCTATCAGCCGCGTAGTGTATATGAAGTTTTAACTTATTTAAATAAGCAGGGGATTAGTCCAGAAGCTAGTCAAAGTGCTATAGAAAACTTAATAGAATTAAATTATCTTGATGATAATAATTTTGCACGCTTATTTATCCAGAATAACCTTAGAGTAGGAAAAGATGGCCCAAGATCAATTAGTAGTAAATTAAAACAAAAAGGTGTAGCTAACGATATTATTCAGGATTCTCTTTATGAAGTAGATGATGAAGAATGGATAGAAACTGGTATGCGCTTAATACATTCAATTGGTCATCAAGTAGGAAAAATGTCGTATAAAGAAATTAAGCAAAAAGCGCTAAAAAAACTACAAACACATGGTTTTAACCAAGAGCTAGGAGAACTTGTAGTTGATCAGTTAGACTTAGAAAGTACAGAAGATGATCAACTAGAGGCTTTGAAAAAACAAGGAATTAAAGCTTGGCGTCGTTATCGAAGAGATGATGACTTTAAGAGACGACAGAAAGTTAAAAGATACTTATTTCAACATGGTTTTTCCAGTGGAGAGATTGATATTTTTTTAAGTGGTGAAGTAGTAAATTTAGAAGAAATAGATGAATATTAATTTGCTGGTATAATATTTAGTTAGGAGGCGAATATCATGGAGATGCCTCGTGAAGGCGATTATATCGCAATACAAAGTTATAAACATAATGGTACGCTACACCGAAATTGGCGTGACACTATGGTAGTTAAAACAGAACAAAATATTATTATTGGCGTTAATGATCGGACTTTAATTACCGAAGAAGACGGTAGAAAATGGATTAGTCGTGAACCAGCAATTGTTTATTTTCATCGTAAACTTTGGTTTAATGTGATAGCAATGCTTAGGCCAGATGGTGTTGCATACTACGCAAATTTAGCTAGTCCATTTATTTTAGATCGAGAAGCATTAAAATATATCGACTATGATCTAGATATTAAAGTTTTTCCAGATGGAGAAAAAAGACTTCTAGACGCCGATGAGTATGCAATGAACAAAAAACGCTGGCATTATAGCGAAGAGATTGATAGTATTTTGCGTAGTACTAGTTTTGAATTATTAGATTGGATTGATCAAAAGAAGGGACCGTTTGCTAAAAAGTTTGTACAAATTTGGTATGAACGCTATAACCAATTACGTCCTGACTTAGATCGAAGCTTTTTTAAGGGGAGAAAAAATGAAGAAAGAAAAATACTCGGCACATAACTTTATCGGTAAGGTTTTTATGCCAAATCAAATTGACGAAAATAAGACATATACAATTGCTATTCAAGAGATGGAAAATGATCCTGTATTCCAAAAGTTTATCAAAGACAATGGGTATGAAAATGAACGAGCAAGCTTGGTGGTATTTGGACCAGAAAACTTTATGTTTTGGTATGGAATCTTGGCTGATGACAAACAAATGCCTGTTGCAGGATTAAATAAATTTGAATTACCTGCTTCAGAAATTGCAGAAATTGATACACCATATAGTAATTTAGCTTTCTTTAGCCAGCCTTTAAATTTTGTTATTCCTACTTTTTTAGATAAATTGTCAAAAGATGGCATTACTATGTACGAAAATTTAGGCGATAGTGAAAAACCATATGTTTTAGCTAAATTAAACTTAGAAACAAAAGAACTGGCCCAGATTTTATATCTAGATGCCAGTTCTGAAGAAAATTCAAAATAATTACTTCTGTTTAGGGTCAATAGAAAGATTATCATATTCAATATAAGCGCCAATACATGTTGAAATTAGCATGATCAATAAGACTATCCCAACGGAATTGCCAATAATAAAAGATAGTGAGAAGAATTTTCTTACTAAGTCCATGGCAAGCCAGCAGAGGGCAAAGTCAACTAAACAATTACAAATAAGTAGAAATTTACGTCTACGAATACTATAAAAACGTAAAATCTGTTTAAACAAGTTATTTGGTACTTCATCAGAGACTAAATCAAGTGGACGTTGAATAGTGGCCTTAATTGCAAACATAATAATTGTACCAACTAAGGCACCGATAAAACTTCTAAAAATGTCACTAGAATGTCTAACTAAGGCATTATAACAGATACCAACTAGGGTTAAACTGCAAAGATACGGAATTAATAGTAAAAAAGTAAATACTAAGTAGATGTTTTGTTTTTTCATCTATAGGACCCCATTTCTTGTTCCTTATTTTATCATATATTTGCATGTGATATAATTACCGATAATTGTGATTAAAATGAGCCTTAACACATCAATAGAAGGAGAGAATTTAAAGATGAGTAGTGATCCCGGTGCGAGGGATATATTTAGCAAATTAAGAGCTAAATTTCGTGGCGATGAAGATATTGATGGCCAACGTAAGCTAAATAAAATTTTAAATAAATTACATGGGCAAAAAGAAATCAGCGATCGTGAATATTCAATGATGGAAGGTATTCTTGAATTTGAGGAAAAGATGGCACGAGAAGTAATGGTGCCTCGAACTGATGCTTTCATGGTCGATATTAATGATGGTTTTCAAGAAAACTTAGATAAGATCTTAAAAGAGCCTTATTCAAGAGTGCCTGTTTATGATGGGGATAAAGATAAGATTGTAGGCGTCATTCATATTAGAACTGTTTTACGAAAAGCTCATAAAGTTGGTTTTGATAAGCTAGACTACGATCAGGTTATGTTTAAGCCTCTATTTGCACCTGAAACTATTGAATTAGGAGAATTGTTAGTCGAGATGCAGGAGACCCAAAGACAGCTTGCTATTTTGACTGATGAGTACGGCGGCGTTGTTGGACTCGCAACAATTGAAGATTTAATTGAAGAAATTGTCGGCGATATTGACGATGAAGTTGATAAGGCTGAGGTATTATTTTCAAAAATTGGTCCAAGAGAGTATGTTATTTATGGAAAAATGCCTTTAGCTGGCTTCAATGAAGAATTTGGAACTGATTTGGCAATGGAAAATGTGGATACTGTTGCTGGATATGTAATTACTAAATTAGGTCTAATTCCCGCTAAGGGAGAGAAGTTGAGCGTTAAACTTGATAATGGGATGGTTTTAACCACGAGACGAATGAAAGGTTCTCGTTTATTAACACTGCTGCTCACAATTCCAGAAAAACAAGAAAAGGAAGAAGCTAAAGATTAATGACAAAGTTAACGGATGAAGTGAAAAAAAGACGCACATTTGCGATTATTTCTCACCCGGATGCGGGTAAGACTACAATTACTGAACAAATGCTCCTTTTTGGTGGAGTAATTCGAAGCGCAGGTACAGTTAAAGCACGTAAAAGTGGTCACTATGCAACTAGTGACTGGATGGCAATTGAAAAAAAGCGTGGTATTTCAGTTACTAGTTCAGTGATGCAATTTGAATACCAAGGAAAGAGAATTAATATTCTAGATACTCCTGGACACCAAGATTTCTCTGAAGATACCTATCGGACCTTAATGGCTGTTGATGCTGCAGTAATGGTTATTGATTCTGCTAAAGGTATCGAACCTCAAACTAAAAAGCTGTTTAAAGTTGTAAAGAAGAGAGGTATTCCGATCTTTACTTTCATGAACAAATTAGATCGGGATGGACGTGAACCACTAGACTTAATTGCTGAATTAGAAGATTTGCTAGGCATTGAAGGTGTAGCAATGAACTGGCCAATTGGTATGGGAAAGCAATTAAAAGGCTTATACGACATTGCAAACAATCGTGTTGAACTCTATCGAAAAGATGAAGAAGATCGCTATTTACCATTAGATGAAAATGGCAAATTATCTGAAGATGAAGCTTTAGCACAGGATAGTTTATACCAATCGACTTTAGATGATATTGACTTGTTGAAAGAAGCTGGAAATACTTTTGATAAAGATAAGATTTTAAGAGGAGATCAAACACCAGTCTTCTTTGGATCGGCTTTAACTAACTTTGGGGTAGAAACTTTCTTGGATAGTTTTGTTAATTTAGCACCTGCTCCTCAAGAACATGTGGTTAATGAAGATGAAAAGTTAGCTGCAGATGATCCAGAATTCTCTGGTTTTGTTTTTAAAATTCAGGCAAACATGAATCCTAACCACCGTGATCGAATTGCTTTTGTAAGAATTGGAAGTGGCGAATTCAAAAAGGGAATTGATGTAACTTTAGCTCGAACTGGTAAGCCTGTTAGATTGAACAATGCAACTGAGTTTATGTCTAGTGAACGTGTACAAGTTTCTGATGCAGTAGCTGGAGATATAGTTGGTTTGTATGATACTGGTAATTTCCAGATTGGTGATTCAATCTATGCTGGGAAGAAGAAAATTGTCTATCCAGAGCTACCACAATTTACGCCTGAAATTTTTATGCGAGTAACTGCTAAAAATGTTATGAAGCAAAAATCATTCCATAAAGGGATGAATCAATTAGTTCAAGAAGGTGCGATTCAACTTTATCGTGGCTATTCAACTGATGATTATATTTTGGGGGCAGTTGGTCAATTACAATTTGAAGTATTCTCTTTCAGAATGAAAAATGAATACAATTCAGAAGTTGAGCTCCATACGTTAGGAAACCGTGTGGCTCGTTGGATTAACCCGGATCAATTAGATCCTAAAATGTCATCATCCCGTAACTTATTGGTTAAAGATCGGGATGGCGAGCCATTGTTCTTATTTGAAAATGCATTTGCTGAGAGATGGTTTAAAGATAAGTATCCTGATGTTGAATTGACTTCAAGATTATAAGATAGAAAAAAGCCGTGGAGCAACTCCACGACTTTTTTTGCGATTTTAACGATCACAAGTGATAGAAATAATTTTTCTACTTTTATCAACTGTTATATCATAAATTCGATCTTCATGAATTAGACGCTTAATAACAAATTCTACTTCATCTTGTCTAATAGGACGTTTATGATTTTCCATAACGATTTCAATTTTATCAGCTGTTTCGCTGTATACTACTGTGGTATTACCTAAAGAGTAAACTTTTACGAATTGACTATTAGTAGCTGCTAATTGTCTTTGGACTAAATCACGGTAGCTATTTGTAACATCAATTAAATGCATCATATTTATAACCTCGATATATAATGTGTCTTTAAAATCCCAATTTAAGTATAACCTTTTTGCAGAATTTATAAAAATAAAAATAAGAGTCACGGAACCTGTGACTCTTATTTACTCTTAAATAATTAATTTTCACTAATTACTATTTTACCGTCAACTACATTGGCCTTTAGGTCTTTAGCAGCTGGATTATCAAGTTTATAATCAGCTACCTTATCTTCAATTTCTTCTTGGATTGTACGACGAAGTGGACGAGCGCCCATAGAAGGATCATAACCTTTTTCGACAAGAAGTTCTTTTGCTTCAGGTGTAACATCAATATGTAGACCTTGATCTTTTACCATATCATTGGTATTTGCAAGCATTAAATCAACAATCTTGATTAAGTCTTTCTTATCAAGTGCATTAAATTCAACTATATCATCAAGTCTATTTAAGAATTCAGGTTTAAAGTATTGACCTAAGCTATTCTTAAATTGTTCTTGATGACTGTTTTCAGCTGCAAAACCTACGCTAGCTTCTTTGATTCCTTGACCAGCATTAGAAGTCATAATGATGATGGTATCTTTAAAGGAAACTGTGCGACCTTGCGAATCAGTTAAGCGGCCATCATCGAGAATTTGCAAGAATAGGTGGAGTACATCAGGATGAGCTTTTTCAATTTCATCAAATAAAATTAAGCTATATGGATTATGGCGTACCCTTTCTGTTAATTGACCAGCTTCTTCATAACCTACATAACCTGGTGCAGATCCGATTAGCTTAGATACAGAGTATTGTTCCATATATTCGCTCATATCAAATCGAATCATTGCATCTTCTGTACCAAAGATTTGCTTGGCTAATTGTTTAGCTAATTCCGTTTTACCTACACCAGTAGGTCCTACAAATAAGAATGAGCCTATTGGACGACCAGATTTGTTAAATCCAACTCGATTTCGTCTTATTGCCCGAGCAACAGTTTCAACGGCTTTGTTTTGACCAATTACATTATCTTTAAGGTCAGTAGCTAAATTCTTTAATTGAGTTTCTTCTTGTTTTTGTAAGTCACCAACTGGAATGTTAGTTTTTTCCTCAACGATCTTATTCATGATCTTTTCAGTGATTTTAGGTGTTTGATCAGGATCTACTTTTTGATCTTTTAATTTTTCATACTTTTCAATCTGATCACGATAGTAGGCAGCTTTTTCGTAATCCTCATTTTTTAAAGCATCTTGCTTTAAGCTTTCAGCAGCATCTAGTCTTTCTTTGATTTTTTCACTATCAACATAAGGAATAGTGAGATTCATTCTTGAACCAGCTTCATCTAAAAGATCGATAGCTTTATCAGGTAAGAAACGATCTTGAATGTAGCGTGAAGAAAGATCTACTGCAGCTTGTATAGATTCGTCAGTATAGTGAACATGGTGGTAATCTTCGTAGCGCTTACGAATGCCTTGCAAAATCTTAATTGTTTCTTCAGTTGTAGGTTCTTTAACCTCCACTGGTTGGAATCGACGAGCAAGGGCAGAATCCTTTTCGATGTTTCGATATTCCTTAATAGTAGTAGCACCAATTAGTTGGAAATCTCCACGAGCTAAGGCTGGCTTAATAATGTTACCAGCATCCATACCACCTTCAGCGTTGCCAGCACCAACTAATTCATGAATTTCATCAATAAATAGGATGATATTATCATTTTGTTCTAATTCTTTGATTAGTTGCTGCATTCTTTGTTCAAATTGACCGCGAATTCCAGTTCCTTGAACCATTGATACCATATTTAAAGAAAGGATTCTTTTATCTTGAAGCTTAGCTGGAACTGAACCGTCGACAATTTGTTGTGCTAAGCCTTCAACAACAGCAGTTTTACCAACACCGGCTTCTCCGATAAGAACAGGATTATTTTTAGTCCGTCTGTTTAAAATTTCAATAATGCGAGCAATTTCTTTATCACGACCAATAACTGGATCAATCTTACCTTTTTTTGCTAAGTCGGTTAAATCTGTACCATACTGGTCGAGTAGGGATTTTTGACCACCATTGTTTCCACCTCTGCGGCCACCACCCATTTGCATGCGTGGGTCACGTCCTTGAGGATTATTTTGTTCATTGTTGTTATTATTTAAGGCGTTGAATAAATCATCAAAATCGCCAAAAAATGCATTGTTATTATTCATACTATTATTTTGTCCTTGTTGATTTTTCAATTCTTGATAACATTGTTGACATAATGAGATTTCACGATCTTGCCCATTTACATTTGTATAAAGATGAATAGAGGCAAGACGTTCGTGACAGTTATCGCATAACATTAATATTTCCGCCTTTCTTATAATATTCAGGCTATATTCCTATTTTAGCACTCTTGATATATGAGTGCTAACTTGCTAATATCATAGTACGGATACTTACTAATTGCAAGTGGTAAGCCCAGATTTTTATAGAAAATTGATATAATAGGATAAAGAACAAAATTTTTTATAAAGACGTGGAAACTTCAAGGAGATAAGCATAAGAAATGGATTATAAAGAAATATTAGATAAAATTATAAGTGGTGAATTAAAAGAATATAGAGTTAGTCCCAAAGATGCTTTTCAATTTCAATTAGCTCTTAGAAGCTATGGTAAAAGACAGAGTATAACTGGGATTGCCCAAAGAGGTGGAGATATAATTTATACCTTATCTGACAATGAAAATTAAGTACTTTATAATGTAAACATTTACATTTGTGTTGTTTTCATTTAAAAAACATGATAGCCTAATAAACGAGTGGGTATAAAACTCCCGATTATTTTTGATTTTAAAGGAGATAATTTAAAATGGAAAAACGCGAATTTCATATTATTGCTGAAACTGGTATTCATGCTCGTCCAGCTACTTTGTTGGTACAAGCTGCTTCTAAGTTTAACTCAGATATTAACTTGGAATACAATGGTAAATCAGTAAACTTGAAGTCAATCATGGGTGTTATGTCTTTAGGTGTTGGCCAAGGTGCAGATGTAACTATTACTGCTGATGGTGACGATGCTAAAGAAGCAATTGAAGCTATTGCTGACACTATGAAAAAGGAAGGTTTAGCTGAATAATGTCGAAAACTTTAAAGGGAATTGCAGCCAGTGATGGTATTGCAGTTGCACCAGCCTACCTTTTGGTAGAACCTGACCTTTCGTTTTCTAAAACCTCAGTTAGCGATGTTGATGCTGAAGTAGTTCGCTTTAAAAAAGTTGTTGAAGAATCAACTAAAGAACTTGAAAAAGTTCGTGATAAAGCTAAGGAAAGTTTAGGACCAGAAGAAGCACAAGTTTTTGATGCTCACCTTCTATTCTTAAGCGACCCAGAATTTACTGGGGCTATTGAAACAGAAATCAAAGATCAAAAAATTAATGCTGAAGCTGCATTAGATGAAACTGCTCAAAAATTCATTACTATTTTTGAAGGTATGACTGACAATGCATATATGCAAGAACGTGCAGCTGACGTACGCGATGTTTCAAAGCGTCTTATGGCACATCTTCTTGGTAAGAAATTGCCAGATCCTGCAGCTATTGATCATGAAGTTGTAGTAGTAGCCTACGATTTAACACCAAGTGATACAGCTCAACTTAACAAGAAGTACGTTAAGGGATTTGTAACTGATGTTGGTGGTAGAACTGCTCACTCAGCAATCATGGCTCGTTCATTGGAAATTCCAGCTGTTGTTGGTACTGAAACTATTACTAAAGATGTTAAAGATGGCGATATGCTTATTGCCGATGGTTTAGACGGCGATGCTATCATTAATCCAACTGATGCTCAAATCGAAGAATACACTAAGAAAGGTGAAGCCTTCGCTAAGCAAAAGGAAGAATGGAAGAAGCTAAAGAATGAACCATCTGTAACTGCAAATGGTAAGAAATTTATTATCGCTGCTAACATCGGTACTCCTAATGATATGAAGGGTGTAAAAGAAAACGGTGCTGAAGCAATTGGTTTGTACAGAACTGAATTCTTATACATGGATTCAAAAGACTTCCCATCCGAAGAAGCTCAATTTGATGCTTACAAGAAAGTTATCGAAGACATGGATGGTAAGCAAACTATCATTAGAACTTGTGATATTGGTGGAGACAAGCACTTAGATTACTGGGATCTTCCAGAAGAAATGAACCCATTCTTAGGTGTTCGTGCTATCCGTCTTTCAATGCAATACAAGGATATCTTTAGAACTCAATTAAGAGCCTTACTTCGTGCATCTGCATATGGTCCATTAGGAATTATGTTCCCAATGATTGGTACTTTAGCAGAATTACGTGAAGCAAAGCAAATCTTAGCTGAAGAAAAAGATAAACTCGCTAAAGAAGGCGTTAAGATCGGCGACGACTTACAAGTTGGTATGATGATCGAAGTTCCAGCAGCTGCTGTCTTAGCTGATCAATTTGCTAAAGAAGTTGATTTCTTCTCAATTGGAACTAACGACTTAATCCAATATACTATGGCTGCTGATCGTGGTAATGATAACGTTTCTTATCTTTACCAACCATACAACCCATCTGTTTTACGTTTGATTAAGCATACTATTGATGGTGCTCATGAAAATGGTATTTGGTGTGGTATGTGTGGTGAAGCTGCAGGTGATGACATTATGTTCCCAATCCTTTTGTCAATGGGACTTGATGAATACTCAATGAGTGCAACTTCAATCTTACGTATCAGAAGTTTGATGAAGAAGATCAATACTGAAGATATTAAAGAATTAGCAAATAAAGCTTGTTTTGTTTCAGAAACTGCTGATGAAAACAAGAAATTAGTTGAAGAAACTATGAAAAAGCTTAATATTCTTGATTAGAAAAAAGAGTACTAAAATAGTACTCTTTTTTTGTTAGAACTTCACACAAACTTCAATATTTGTTGCTAAAGTATACTATGTAAGCTGATAAAAGAAATTTGATTACAACTTATAAAAGACAAGTATTTGTGATACAATGTATTATGTAAGTGAAACAGTAGTTATTTTTCTACACGCAAAGGAGTGGAGTTAAGTGTTAAATTTATATACATCACCAAGTTGTACTTCATGTCTTAAAGCAAAAGCATGGTTGAAGGAACACGATATTTCATTCAAGGAAAGAAATATTTTCGCCAATCCGCTAAATAAAGAGGAAATCATGCAAGTTTTACGAATGACTGAAAACGGCACAGAAGACATTATTTCTACTCGTTCTCGTACTTTCCAAAACTTAAAGATTAATTTAGATGATTTATCAATCGATCAACTAATTGATCTTGTTGAAAAGAATCCTAGTCTATTAAGACGTCCAATCATTATGGAGGATAGACGTTTACAGGTAGGCTGCAACGAAGATGAAATTAGAAGATTTCTTCCTCGTAAAGTTCGTCGCTTAGAACTTGAAGAGATCCGAGCAATGACTGCTGATTTTTAATTAAAAATTGTAAAAACGTTAGCTTTTTTAAGCTAGCGTTTTTATATGAGTAGGAAAATAGGTTACAATGTATTAAAGATAGAGACTTCGAGGTGATAATAAGTGGAAGTACACAGAATAAGTGAAAATACCATTCGTGTAACAATGGACGCAGATGAACTTAAAGAACGCGGAATAACAATGCTCGACTTGTTAGGAAACAAAAGTCAGATTCAACATTTCTTCTATCAAATTTTAAGTGAAGTCGACACAGATCATACTTTTGCTAAAGGAGATCCCGTTACTTTTCAGGTTATGCCAAGTAGTTCTGGATTAGAATTACTTATTTCAAAAGTACCTGATAGTGATGATGATAGTAGTAACAATCCGAATGATCAATTACGAGATCTTTTAAAGGGATTAGGGGCTGGAGATGATGATCAACGCAAAACTGAAATTAATGATGATCGTAAAAAATTAGTCAGTGATAATCGTCGCGTCTTTAAGCTGGATAGTATTGATTTAGTTGCAGCCTTAGCCGATGCTTTAAAGGTTGAAGGATTAGCCTCCAGTTTATATATCTATCATCATGAATACTATCTAGATTTAGCCTATTTAGATGATAATTATGTAGAATTGAAACCCGAAGATACTTGGGTAATTGCTAATGAATATGGAAATGGAATGACTGAAAAGCAATTCCAAAGAATAAAGAAAAATGCTAAGTGCTTAATTGGCCAAGATGCATTAGGGAATATAAGAGAGTATTTCGATTAAAAAAGAGAGATGAAAAAAATCATCTCTCTTTTTTGCGTATATAATATTGGGCGATAAAATGTACGCAGCTATTTTAAATAAAAAATTAGTCTTAGCCATCAAGGAAGCAGAACAAGTTAATAAAGGTTTTAAGAAATTAAATCAAGATTACTATACTTGTCCGTCTTGTAGAAAACGAATGATTTTGATTCTATCAGAAGAAAAGCTACCATTTTTTAAGCATTTCTATCAAGTTAAGGGAACAGGAGAGAAAGAAGAACATTATCAATCTAAGCAACTTTTATGTACTGCACTAAAAGCAAATGGAGTTAATGCAGAAGTTGAGGTTCCTTTGCTTGATCAACAATTGAGAGCTGATGTATTAGTAGAAAATAAATTAGCTTTTGAAGTGCAGTGTGCACCGTTAAGTGAGACAGAATTTAAGCATCGACATAGTTTATATGAAAAATTATCCATAAAAGATATTTGGATTGTGGGTCAAAGGCATTATTTAAAAAATAAACTTAATCGTTCAAAAGAAATATTTTTAAGGTATAGCCCAAAATGGCAATGGTATTATTTAGAAATTAATCCATTTAGTTGTGTAATTACATTAAAATATAATATTTTAAAGGCTGCACTTAGTTCGGAAATAAGTTATGATATAAAACATTTTTCTTTAGATGAGAAGGGAATTGCAAATTTATTTACTTTTACTCCGGCTAATCGACGAAATATAAAGTATTCTTCTATTCAAGAGCAAAAAATATATTTACAGAAACAAATTACCCAGAAAAGTAAACTAGGGTTAGAAATTGCTTCTTTGTTATACCAATTACATTTTTCAGTAGCAGATATACCTGAGAAACTATTTTTAGAGCTGAGGGAGCCAAAGGAAAAGAGCCCAATAATAACTTATCTACAAAAAAAGCTAGATGATTCAAAAATCATCTAGCCTAATTTAATTACAACAAGCGTAAACTATTATCACTACTAGTCTGTTTATCCCCAACGATTGCAGACTCAATTTCTTCACGATTTGCGCAACCTTCGATCATCATACCAGAATCTCCCCGATCATCATCATAGTTAAAAATAATGGTTGTAGGGGTAGTGACGACGTTTAAGTCATCAACGAGTTTTAAATCCTTATCCATTGAGAGCTTTATGTAGTTTGATTCACGATTCTTCTTAAAGCTTTTAATTGAAACATTTAAAGAATCGAGAATTTCAATAACAAGCTCGGGAGAATAAGTTTTATTCATATCATTGATCGCATGCTGCAAATTAATGATATATTGTCTAGCCTTTTTATTACCGACAATCAATTTTAGAGTGTGATAATCTTTAGTTGCGTTATAAGCACTTTGACTAAAAGTGTTAAAAACCTCGACATTATTTAAAGAAAGATGTCTAGCTTTGATATCGCTACGAATTGTGTTCATTGTAGTCATGGGAATAAAGTGGTAAGAAATGTTTTGATTGTAACCACTGACTGCAGCAATTATTTCCTGCTCATTTTGATAACAGTTAATCCCAATCGGATTAACAAAGAAAAATATTTCAAACATTTTGTTATTTCCTCCATCCAAGTTCATGAATACTGTATCAGAAAATGAATGAAATGAAAAAAAATTTGTTTTATTTTTTATGTTCCCAGGCACGTTGTACTTTACTTTGATTAGTATTTTCTTTATTAGCTGTAAAATTAAATTGTTTTTCTAATTCAGAAAGTACCTTTTTGATGGTATCAGGATCATCATTTTCAATTTCTAATTCAAAGTCATAGTATCCATCTGGAAATTCTGTTAAATCTAAAGTCAATTCACAGTTTTCTGGACCGTTAGCTAGTATTCTTCGAGTTTGACTCCAAGAAATTAATTTCAAAGAGTGAATTGCTTCGTTAGAATAATGCTTTTGGAGGTAGTCACCAACATCTCCCCCAAATAAAAAGAAGTCACCTTCATATGAACTTTGAGTCATTTGCTCCGCTTGTGCTACAGATAGTAAATCATTAATTTCAACTCGTTCACTATATTTCTTTTCCTTAAGATTAGTTTCTTTAACTTTAATAGTTTGTTCTGCATGATCAACAAGAATTCTAATTCTCAGACTAGTATCACTATTTTTTAAATCAAAGTCTGGTGTATCAAAATAATAATTCTTTTGAATAAAATCAGATTTTGCGGTAAAAGCTGCACGCATTTTCTCATAGGTTTCTTTATCTAGTAGGGTTTTTGATTCAATTTCTAAATTTTTACTCATAATTTTATCCTTTCACTAGTTAATGTTATCTCTCTATATGGTAGAATAATTTTGTTTGAAACGGAAAGGATTTATACATGAAAGATTGGGATTTATTTTTATGGCCTTATCAACAGGCTGTTTCTGAATTAAAAGTTAAATTTCGATCACTTAGACAAAGTTTTTTAAACAAGGGTGAGCATTCGCCGATTGAATTCGTGGTCGGACGTGTTAAAACAGTTGATTCAATTAAAGAAAAAATGACACGGCGTGTTATTGCCCCTGAGGTCATTGAGAATGATATGCAAGATATTGCCGGTATTAGAATCATGTGTCAATTTGTTGATGATATATATCGAGTAGTTGATCTGATTCATGAACGGCAAGATATGCAGGTAGTTGAGGAAAGAGACTATATTCAAAATGCTAAGCCATCAGGATATCGATCCTATCATATGGTAATTGAATATTCAGTTTTTTTACCTAATGGACCAAAGAAAATAATTGCTGAAATTCAAATTCGTACCTTGGCAATGAATTTCTGGGCAACAGTAGAACACACATTAAATTATAAATATCAGGGAAAATATCCGGAAGATATTTCTAAGCGACTTAAGACAACAGCTGAAGCTGCTTATAAGTTAGATGAAGAAATGTCATCAATTAAAGATGAAGTGCAGGAAGCACAGAGAATTTTTACTAAATCTAAAGGAAAAGAGCAATAATGAAAGTCGCACTTGTTTATAATAATAAAGTTGAAACCTTAGCAGTAGTTAAAGCGTTAGAAAAATTACTAGAGGCTAGAAAAATTGAAATAGATACTGAAAATCCTGACGTAGTAATTACTGTCGGAGGAGATGGAACATTAATTTCAGGATTTCATAAATACCAAAATCTAGTTGATAAAATTAGATTTATTGGTGTTCATACTGGACACCTAGGTTTTTATACTGACTGGCGTAATTTTGAAATTAACAAAATGGTAGATAATTTGACTAAGAAACAACCATCTTCATCTTCCTATCCACTATTGGAATTGATCATTACTACTGGAACAGGTGAAAAGAAAAAGTTGCTTGCATTAAATGAGGCGACTATTAAACGAGTTTCTAAGACTTTAAAGGCTGATGTTTACATCCGAGACCAGTTTTTTGAAAGTTTTAAGGGGGATGGCTTATGTGTTTCAACACCTACAGGTTCTACTGCCTATAGTAAGTCATTAGGCGGTGCTGTTATTCATCCACGTTTAAAAGCTTTACAAATGACTGAAATAGCTTCAATTAATAATCGTGTGTTTAGAACACTCTCATCTCCAATTGTAATTGCACCCGATGAATGGATCACTATTAAGCCGGAAACAGGTAGTGATGATCATTATGTAGTTACATTTGATGGTTATGAATTTAATCACAAGCATATTAAAAAAATTGAGTACCGGATTTCTCAACATGTTATTCGTTTCGATAAGTATCAACATACTCATTTTTGGAATCGTGTAGAAGATGCCTTTATCGGCCAACCTAAAGATAAACAATAATGCAATATTTTAAATTAAAATTTGAAAATAAAACACCTCAGAAACTGGGGCGTTTTTTGTTAAAAAATGGTTTTTCTAAACGCGCTTTGACTAATAGCCAGCATCATGGTGGGATGGTTCTAGTGAATCATCACCGCCGGTATACTAGCTACTTACTACATGCTGGGGATGAAGTAATTTTTATTTTAGGAGAAGAAAAAGAAAATAAATGGTTAAAGCCCTCATCTAAGAAGCTAAATATCGTTTTTGAACAAAAAGACTATTTAGTTATTAATAAAGATGCCGGAATATTGTCAATTCCATCTCGCTATGAAGATAATGATGCAGTAGTAAATCGTTTATTGCACTATTTTCAACAACAAAAACAAACTGATCTTAAGCCACATGTGATCACAAGACTTGATCGAGATACATCTGGATTAGTTTTGGTAGGAAGAAACGCAGTTGCGCATGCACGTTTTAGTAAGATGGAAAAGAATGAGTTTATTAAGAAATATCATGCAATTGTGCATGGAAATTTTGAAGAAGCACAAAGACAAGGAACTATTGATGCACCAATTGGCAAAATAGATACCGGAGTTAAGCGCGGAATAGTAAATAACGGACAAAGATCAGTTACAAAATATCGGGTTTTAGATCAAGTTAAAGGTGCTAGTTTAATAGAATTACAGCTTTTGACTGGACGAACTCATCAAATTAGGGTGCACATGCAATATTTAGGACATCCCTTGTTTGGTGATCCTTTGTATGGAATTAAAGATAATTTTAAGCGACAAGCGTTAAATTGTTTTTATCTTGAATTTGATGACCCTTTTTCAGAAAAAAGACAAAAAATTGAAATAGCAGATCCTATTGATATGAAAAGATTATGGAAGAACTTGATAAGTAATAAATTATAAATATAACAGCTAAATTAATTGACTATTGTAACCGTTTTACATAGAATTGAATATAAGAAGTGTTAATACTATTCGAATATAGAAAAGAGGATCACTTGTATGTACTATTCAAAAGGAAACTATGAAGCTTTTGCGGATACTAAAAAGCCGGCTGGTGTAGACAAAAAATCTGCGTATATAATTGGTAGTGGATTAGCTGGCCTTTCAACAGCATTCTTTTTGGTTCGAGATGCTAAGATGTCTGGTGATAAAATTCATATTTTAGAGGAATTGGATGTTGCGGGCGGCTCTCTAGATGGGACTAACCGTCCTAATGCTGGTTTTGTAGTTCGAGGTGGTAGAGAAATGGAAGACCACTTTGAATGTATGTGGGATATGTACCGATCAGTTCCATCATTGCGGATACCAGGAGCTTCTTACTTAGATGAATATTACTGGCTTGATAAAGAAGATCCTAACTCCTCGAATTGTCGATTGATTCATAAGCGTGGTAATGAATTGCCAACAGATGGACTATATCAATTGGGTTCACATGCTAGTGAAATTGTTAAGTTAGTTTTGACACCAGAATCTGAAATTCAAGGAAAAACAATTGAAGAATGGTTTTCACCTGAATTTTTTGAAACTAATTTTTGGACTTATTGGTCAACGATGTTTGCCTTTGAAAAATGGCATTCTCTTGCAGAGATGAGACGTTATTGTATGCGTTTCATTCACCATATTGATGGGTTGCCTGACTTTACTGCCCTGAAGTTTAACAAATATGATCAATATGATTCTATGGTAAAGCCACTACTTAAATACCTAAAAGACCATGGCGTTAAATTTGAATATGGTGTTCAAGTAGAAAATGTATTAGTTGACCATGAAGGAAATGAAAAAGTTGCTAAAAAGATTGTGATGAAGAAGAACCGTAAGCAAGAAGATATTGATTTAACTGAAGATGACATTGTCTTTGTAACTAATGGATCAATTACTGAAAGTTCCACTTACGGCAACCAAACTACGCCTGCGCCAATTACTCATGCTAAGGGTGGCTCTTGGAAGTTATGGGAAAACTTAGCTAAACAAGATCCGGCATTTGGTCACCCTGATGTCTTTAGTGAAAACTTACCTGGAAAATCATGGTTTGTTTCTGCAACTACAACATTAAAGAATAAAAAAGTGGCTCCTTACTTTGAAAGATTGACTAAGCGTAGTTTGTATGACGGAAAAGTAAATACTGGTGGAATTATTACGGTTACAGATTCAAATTGGGGTCTAAGTTTTACTATTCACCGTCAACCTCATTTTCCAACTCAAAAGCCAAATGAAATTGTAGTCTGGATCTATGCTTTGTATTCAGATACTGAGGGGAATTATATTAAGAAAAAGGTAGTCGACTGTACTGGACAAGAAATTGCTGAAGAAATGCTTTATCATTTGGGTGTGCCAGAAAGTGAAATTAAAGAATTGTCTTCAGAAGAAAAT
>NZ_GG670120.1:172205-189328 GCF_000159355.1 Lactobacillus johnsonii ATCC 33200
ATGAACACCGTTCCGGTATATATGCCTTATATTACTAGTTACTTCATGCCTCGTCATGATGGGGACCGGCCAGCTGTTGTACCAGAAGGATCAAAAAATTTAGCATTTATTGGTAACTTTGCTGAAAGTCCTACTAGAGATACAGTGTTTACGACAGAATATTCAGTTAGAACAGCTATGGAATCTGTTTATACACTACTTAATGTAGATCGAGGAGTTCCAGAAGTTTGGAGTTCTGTTTATGATATCCGGGAATTACTTCGTGCTATGTATTACATGTCTGATAAAAAGAAATTAGCAGACCAAGAAATGCCATTACCAAAAAAATTAGCTGTAAAAGCTGGTATGAAAAAGATTAAGGGAACATGGATTGAAGAGTTGCTTGAAGAAGCAAATCTAATTTAAAGATATAACAATTTATTTGAATGAGAATTAACAAAAAAAGATTATGGTTTGTTTTAAACCATAATCTTTTATTTTGTCTTTTGTGTTGCTTGCTTGAACATAGAGACTAAAGTTTTTCTAAGCAAGGGATCGTGAGCATAAAGATAAGTTCCTTTGATTCCACGCTTAAATAAAACGTTTAAAGAATTAAGAACCATTTCTTCTTCAAGAGTTTTGATTTCATGAGGATCAGATAGATCTTTTCTCTTTTTAAACATTTCTATATCAGTTATTTTGTCTAAATTAACACGGATTTTGTTTTTATCCGGGATTTGGCTGATGGGCGGTCCGATAATAATACCAACATAGTTTAAATCAAATCCCTGACAAGTATATATTGAGCCTACCTCATCAATTGTTTTTGGTATTTCAGCCCAAGGAGTGGCAGTGTAGTTATATTGGTCCCATGGCATTTTGAATTTTCCTTCTTGGATGTAATGTTTGCCTCCATCTAAAGTCGAAGGATAGCCGGATGTAGAAAGAACTCGACTTAATCCTACTTCACGGTTGCGCTTAACGATTTCCTTTCGCATTTTCTCGGCATCATCAAAAATACGAAAGTCATAGTTGCTATTAGCATTAGTAGGGATAGGATCAATGATTTTATGTTTAGTAAATGAATTGAACCAACTAAGTAACTCAGAAGGAGCGGTCATTCTAAATTGATGTTTTAAATGATATTTTTGATGAGGATAGGGATCGATAATTTTTTCTAGGCGATCTTTAGTCCAAAGAGTTTTCATTTTTAGTACTTGATATGGATCAAATACTAAAATCACTACCTTGCTTCTTTTAATAATTTCAGTTAACTGATTTTCATGATAAAAATTATTGTAATGATCTGGCTTAGAAAGAAGTAAGTGAGCTTCATCGATTATAACAATATCAGCGTGTTCATTTTTCTTATCTAATTGATTAATAAAAGTAGTTGGTCTTTGAAAATTTTTCTTTAAGAGGTTAGGCAAAGTTCCAGCAATTTGACGATAAACTTTCAAAATCTCTGGATGATTAACAAGAAAATAATTATTAGTTTTATAAATACTATTAGTTTTATCATCACGTAATTTCTGCACTTGGTAAAACAGGGAAGAAAGAACGACACTTTTTCCCGTACCAGCCTCTCCATAGATGGTGAAAATAGCGGGAAAGTTCCGATTAATGTGTTGTTTAGTAAAAGAAATAATTTGAGTAATTAGATTTTGTTGTTCTATTGTTAATTTCTTGAAAGGTGAAAGTTTATCAGCTGCATTATTTTGCATATTGTATATCCTTTTTCCAATAAATAAAGAAAAGCCATGAATATTCATGGCTTAATTTATAGAATGAGTTTAATCTTCTTCAAATAATACGCGTGTAGCTTCAGGAACAGAAATGTCTTTTTGAATTGGAGTTAGATTACCAGTTTCAGAGTTTCGACGGTAAAGAGTTGCGTTATTAGTATTTTGATTAGCTACAACTAGGTACTTTTCTGCTTTATCCCAGTTAAAATCACGTGGGAAGGAACCAAAGACAGAAATTCTTTGGGCTAATTCTATTTTTCCATCATCTAAAACTTTAAAGACCGCAATTGAATCATGACCACGATTAGAAATATAAATAAATTTTCCATCTTTAGAAATTCGAATTGCAGCAGCTCCATTATGATCAGTAAAATCATCAGGGATAGTTTTATATGTTGCTATATCCTCAAATTCCCAAGTATTTTCATTTAAACGGGCAACATTAACCTGACTAGATAATTCACCAACAATGTACATGGTTTTACCATCTGGTGAAAAGGTAAGGTGCCGAGTACCAAAGCCTTTTTCCATTTGATAGCGTGCTAGGTGTTTTAATCTGTTATCGTCTAATTTATAAAAATCAACAGCGTCGATTCCTAAATCACATGAAACTAAATTACCAGCAGGAGTTTCATCGAAGAAATGTGGGTGAGCCTGATCTTGTTCTACTCTTGGTCCATGACCCTCACGCTTGTCGTTAGTAATGAAGGTTAATTTTCCATTCTTGTCGTAAGAAAACACATTAATAGTTGCTAAGTGATAATTTGCAGTGAAAACTAAATGCTTTTGTGGATCAACACTGATGTAGCAAGGAGCTGCTCCTTTGTGAAAATAGGTATCTAATTTTTCAGCTTCACCATTTTTAATTCTATAGGTAGCAATTCCACTCTGGTCTCCTTTTTGAATGATAGTAAACAATAAATCACCAACTAATTGGAAATACGTTGGTCTTTCAATTTCAACAGTATTTTTAATATTAGTTAGTTTAATATCAGTTCCATCATTTTCAACATTAGCAGTATAAATACCCTTTGAGTCATGGCTCGTATAGCCACCAAACCAAACTTTCATAATTTTTATGTTAGCCTCCTGATAAAACTTTCCATAACATATTTATTTTCTACCTTTTAATAAGAATAGGCAATCGTAATTAAGTGTTATTGGATAAATAAGTTGATATGGTAAAATTTAATAAAGAGGTTGATAAAAATGAAATGGAATTCTACAATTACTGCTATTGGTTCGGAAGCATTGGATCCAGCAGATAACATCGTAATTTTATTTGATAATAAGGCTACCGATAAGTTGCGGGATGTTGCTGTATTGCAAGAGTTCGATCAAACAACACCAGTAGAAAAATTTGTCTTTAAAAAAGACGATTCTATCACAATTGATGGCACTACCTATTTAGCTCTATATGTTGGACCAATGGTTCAAATGAATATGCAAGCTATTGGTCATGCTACTTTAGTATTTACTGATGAAGTTCCGAAAAAGCCAATGACTAATGCTATATATTTAGAAAAAGATTCTAAAGAAAAAATGCCAGAATTTAAGGTAGGCGAGTGGATTACCTATGAACATAGATAAGAGGGAAAGCTATGGATGTAAAAAAACATCATCAGAAGAGTAATTTTTTTGTTAAGTGGTTTTTGAACAACCGTTTTAGCATAGCCTTACTTAATATTTTATTGTTCTTCTTGATCATTTTGGTATTTAACCAAATTTCTTTTGTGTTAAATCCTTTTTGGACATTTTTTAATGCAATTTTTCCACCAATTTTAGTTGCATCAATCCAATACTATTTAATGGATCCAGTAGTTGATTGGATGGAGAAAAAATTAAAAGTTCCACGAATAATTACGATTATTCTACTATTTGTTATTGTTGTAGGAGGATTGATTTGGATCATTAATACTTTGATCCCTATTATTCAGCATCAAACTGATTCCCTAGTAAAGAATTGGCCAACTTATTGGAAAGATGCACAAAAAGGTTTCGAAAAGATGATTCGCGATCCACGCTTAAATGGAGTCCGCGGAGGAATTAATCAAGCTCTTTCTGATGCACAAACTAAAATGTTTAAAACAGGTCAGGATAGCTTCAATTTAGCCTTGAGTAACTTGTCATCTGCTGTTAACGTAATTACAATGATTTTTATGACCTTATTAACAGCACCATTTGTTTTATTCTTTATGTTAAAAGATGGTCATCGTTTGAATCCTTATGTGACTAAGATTGCTCCTAAAAAACTACAACCTAGTTTTTCAAGCTTACTTAGTGATATTAACGGAGCAGTTGCTTCCTATATTCGAGGCCAAATTACTGTTGCCTTCTGGGTTGGAGTAATATTTGCAATAGGTTATTCAGTAATTGGACTAAATTATGGAATTACATTAGCAGTTTTAGCTGGAATTTTGAATATGATCCCATATTTTGGTACATTTATTGCCTTTATTCCTGCAATTATTTTAGGATTAATCAGCTCTCCAATGATGTTGATCAAAGTCTTAATAGTTTTTGCTATAGAGCAAACACTTGAAGGACGCGTTATTTCACCACTAGTAATGGGAAATAAGATGAATATGAATCCTGTTACAACTATTTTGCTATTAATTGGTGCAAGCGCAGTAGCTGGTTTATGGGGAGTTATTTTTGCCATCCCTGTCTATGCTGTAATCAAAATAATTGTAACCAGATTATTCAATTATTATCGTAAGATTTCAAATCTTTATGATGATGAATCAATCGAAGATAGTGATACTCAAGGAAGTAAAGAGTAGAATTGAAGATAGAATTAAGCGTGGTACTTGCCATATTACAGGTGCTGCGTTTTTTTACAAGAGGAGTTTTTTATGACAAATCACGTTGTACTTTATGAACCATTGATGCCAGCAAATACGGGAAATATTGCTCGTACTTGTGCAGGTACTAATACAGTTTTAGATTTAATCGAACCGCTTGGCTTTCAAATTGATAATAAAAAAATGAAGCGTGCTGGATTAGATTATTGGGATAAAGTTGATATTAGAATGCATGATGATTTAGAAGCTTTTTTAAATACACTTGGTCCAAATGATGAAATGTACTTAATCTCAAAGTTTTCTTCAAAAAATTATGCTCAAGTAGACTATACGGATCCCAATAAAGATTATTATTTTGTTTTTGGTAAAGAAACAACAGGCTTGCCAGAAACTTTTATGAGAGAATATTATGATCGGAATCTTAGAATTCCTATGTCTGATAATATTCGTTGTTATAATTTATCAAATTCAGTTGCTATGGTTTTATTGGAGGCTTTAAGACAGCAAGGTTTTCCAAATATGGAAAAGAGCCATCACTATGAAAATGATAAGTTAAAGGATAATTACAATCGTCCTGAACGTTATGAAAGAAATTTAGGAGAGAATTAAAATGGATTTTAAAAATATGACCCCAATCGTAGTTCGTTCTTTTCACTATGATTTAAATGATGAACAAATGGTAAAAAATCAAGTTAATGTTTCCTTGCGCCAGGTTTATCAAGATTTAGAAGATGGCAGTCAAGATGAAGGTAAGAACGGCAAATATTTCGAAATTGCCGTTCCTTTTGAAGTATCACCTGCTCCAGGTGACTTTACAGTTAGTGGAGTGATTACTAGAGTGGTTCAATTTGTTGACTATTTTGGTGATGGTTCAGATTTAGAACCGTCAGATTATCAACTACTTTCTAGACCTTTAGTTGAAGAAATTGAAACTTTGACTTATGAAATTACTCAATTAACTTTAGACCACCCAGTTAACCTTAGTTTTAAGTCAAACTTTAACGAGTTAAACAAGGATAATCAAAAAGATAAAGATGACAAATAAAAAGATTGAGAAGGTGTCTTGATGGCTAAAAAGCGAAAACGCAGGGCAACAAAAAAGAAAAAAACAACTACTAAAAAGAAAAAGCAAAGTATGGACTGGGTCATTACAGGAATAGTACTTGTCTTAGTAGCAGTTTTAAGTTGCGTTCATTTCGGTTTATTTAGTCAACAACTAATTAATTTAATTCGATTTTTTGTTGGTGATAGCTACTATTTAGCTAGTATTATTCTTGGTTTGTTTGGCTTAGTAATGGTTATTTATAATCAACCCCCACATTTCAGTTTGAAGCGTGGTAGTGGGTTAGGTGTATTTTACTTGGGTTTACTCCTTTGGGAAAGTTCTCGCGTTTTTAATCAAATGATGATTCATCGAGGATTTGTAAATGCTTTTTTGACATCAATTGGTGAAGAATTTTCCCGGGCGCAGATTACAACTAAGGTTGGTGGCGGCTTTATTGGAAGCATGTTTTATCAACTTGTTTTTCCAATTTTGGGAACCGTAGGATCTGAAGTAATATCTTTGTTGATGATGCTAATCGGTATTTTAATGATCTGTAACGTAAAATTTGCTACCTTGCTGTCCGGTTTTCAAAAAGGTTCACAATTAGTAATTAAGAAAAATAAAGATGCTGGGGAAGCTTTAAAAAGTAAATACAGCGATTTAGTTGAAAAGCATGAGCAAAATAAGCAAGAAAAATTAAATAATCGAGAAAAACTAACTGATCCTTTAGATAATCATGATGATACTTTCCCAAGTATGTCTGATTTTAATAGTGAACCTGCGGTTTCTAATAAAGTTAAGGAAGAAAGCGGTCCAAAATTTGAGCCTCCAATTGAAGTTTCCCAAGAAAGCATTCCAATAGCAACAGAAGTTGAAGCCAAACCTATAGATGATTTGCCGGCTTCGCATACTTATGCTGAAGAAGATCAAAAGATGAAACAAGAACTTCAAACTGTTGATCATGGAGATTTAGAGACAAAACAAAGTACTCAGCCAAAGAATCCCAACTATAAAAAGCCGCCAATTAATTTATTGTCAACTATAAAAAATGTAGATCAGAGTCAAGACAAGGCTCTAATTCAGAAAAATAAAGAAGTTTTAGAGTCAACTTTTAAGAGTTTTGGTGTGCATGTTATTGTAAAAAAAGCTGTATTAGGTCCAACAGTCACTCGTTATGAAGTCCAGCCAGCAGTTGGGGTGAAGGTAAGTAAAATAGTCAACTTAGCGGATGATCTTGCTTTGGCTTTAGCTGCAAAAGATATCCGTATTGAAGCTCCAATTCCAGGGAAACCATTAATTGGTATTGAAGTGCCGAATCGAACTACTTCTGCCGTTTCATTTAAAGATGTTATGGTTCATCAAGATGCAAAATCAAAAGAGATTTCGCTTGATGTGCCATTAGGCAAAGATGTTGAAGGAAAAGTAATTTCAGCAGATTTACGTAAGATGCCACACTTGTTAATCGCGGGATCTACTGGATCCGGTAAGTCCGTTGCAATTAACACAATTATTACTAGTGTTTTGATGAAGGCTTACCCTGAGGATGTAAAGTTAGTACTAATTGATCCAAAAATGGTTGAACTTTCTGTATATAATGGAATTCCCCATTTGCTAATCCCTGTTGTTACGGATGCTAAATTAGCAACGAATGCCTTACGTAAAACTGTTAAAGAAATGGAAAGACGCTACCAGCTTTTTGCTGCTGGAGGCGTTCGAAATATTACTGAGTACAATCAAAAAGTAGTTGAAAATAATGCTGATAAAAATAATTCAGTAATGGAAAAGCTACCTTATATTGTTGTGATTGTTGATGAGTTAAGTGATTTAATGATGGTTGCTGGGCATGATGTAGAAGATGCAATTGTTCGTTTGGCTCAGATGGCGCGAGCAGCAGGAATTCACATGATTTTAGCAACTCAAAGACCTAGTGTTGATGTTATCACCGGGTTAATTAAAGCAAATGTTCCTTCAAGAATCTCTTTTGCTGTTTCTAGTGGAGTAGATTCGCGAACTATTTTGGATCAAGTTGGTGCAGAAAAACTTCTAGGACGTGGAGACATGCTCTTCTTGCCAATTGGTGCTGCTAAACCTGAACGGGTTCAGGGAGCATATATATCTGTAACTGAGGTAGAAAAAATAGTATCCTGGGTAAAGGAACAACAAGAGGCCGTATATAACGAAGATATGATTCCTTCGAAAAATGATTCTGAGAGTCAAGCTGAGAACGAAGATGAGCCTGAAGATGAATTTTATGATCAGGCAGTAGCCTTAGTGAGAAAGCAACAATCAGCTAGTGTTTCTATGCTTCAACGTAGATTTAGAATTGGATATAATCGAGCTGCAAGAATTGTAGACGAAATGGAAGCTAAAGGAATTGTTGGACCATCCGAAGGATCAAAACCTAGACAAGTACTTATTCCATCAGAAAAGAACGATGACCAGTAATTATGACAAATATTAGAATTGACCATAATTTAAAATTTAAAACAGCCACGTTGGGCTGTTTTTTACGTTTACCTTTAGATAAAAAAACACTGGCATTAGCAAATATCTTAGCTTACATGCAGAGCAATGCCACTAAAGAATTTCCGGGTATAAACTTACAGGCGAAAACTTTTTCTAACCTTTATAATACAAGTTTGCAAGTTTTTCCTGAAGTATTTGGAAATCAAATCGTAGTTTTTTATACTATAAATTTCGTTGAACCACGTGAAATCTTAGATCCGGACTATAATTATGAAGTAATAATGGATGCTTTCTTTAAGGTGGTAAAAGAACCTCTTTTTGATGGTCAATTATTAGAATTAGCAAAAAGGCAGCTCGAACAAGAAAGAAAACAATATTATGAGTTGCCGGCGAATGTTTCTTTAAGCGGATTTTTTAATACCTGGTATCGAAATATGCCTAGTTACCAAGATAGTGTTTTTGGGGATGAAAAGACACTCAAAAACGCTAGTTTAGAAGAAATTAAGTCATTTTTTAATACGTTGAAAAATGCTCCAGCTTTTTGTTTAGGACAAGCACAAGATCCCGATAGTTTAACTGACTTAGTTCAAACACAACTTGATTGGCCTGGCTATTTTGATGATTTTGTAGTTTCTACATTGTCTCTTCCTGCAGAAGAAAATCCAATTGAAAGAGAGATACAGTTTAAGAGTGAACAAGCCCAGCTTTTAATTGGATATGGGTATGATCAATCTCTTCCAATATATCTAAAACAATTTGGCGGATTATTTTTAGGAGAATATCTTGCTGGGGATGAATCGGCTAAGCTCTTTACTGAAGTTAGAGAAAAACTAGGAGCAGCATATGCGATTGATGCGACTAATTATCTCAATAATTCTCTATTTTTAATTAGTACAGGAATTTCTAAAGATAAAATAGCAGCTGCCTCTAAAGCAATTAAAATGGGTGTAAAAGCAGTGCAAGATGGAAAAGTGGATGAAGGAATTTTCTCTAAGGCTAAGTCTGCCTTAAAGCGTAACTACCAAATTAGTACTGATAGGCAAGATTTGATTTTGATTCAGATGCTAGCCAATGCTCTAAGAGGGCGTGACTATACTTTTGTACAGAGAATTGCTGATGTTGATCACTTCAAGATAGATAAATTGGTTGAATTTAGTCAAAAATTATACTTTAACGAAAGCTATTGTTTAAAATGAAAAAATTAGATGTAACAACTAGAGACTACAAATTTGGATTTCGGGCAAAAGTAATTAGAAGACCACTTTTTGCACAAAAGTTTATGGGAATAATTGTAGATTTTGGTGGTAGTGATCCTCAAAAATTATGTGGTGGAGCTCATTTTTTAGAACATAAATTATTTACTAAGAAAAGTGGCGACATTTCTCAACGATTTGAAGAAATTGGAGCTTCTACAAATGCATTTACTACGTATAATGAAACGATGTTTTACGCTAGCTTTACTGAACATTGGCGTCAGGTTTTACCGTTAATTTTTGAATTAGTTGGAACAACGTATTTTACTAAAAGTAATGTTACTAAAGAATCAAAAATTATTGCTCAAGAATTAGCGATGTACCAAGACGACCCTAATTGGCAAGTGAATTATGAGTTAATGCAAATGATGTTTCCGAAAACAAGTTTGGCAGAAGATTTAACCGGTACAAAATCTAGTTTGAAAAAAATGACGCCAGAAATTTTACAAGAAATTTATAACAATAACTATGTTAGTTGCCGGATGGAATTTGTTGCTTGTGGGGGATTCAGCGAAAACCAAACTAAAGAAATTTTACGTGAGGTAGGGAAACTTGAGAGTAAATATTTAATTTCTAAAAAAGTTGCACCTAAAAAATTATCCATTGTAAATTCTCAAAAACAGCATAATAAAATTATTGCATCCGATTTAATTACGTCTAGGGTCGGTATAGGAATAAAACTACCTGACTTTAAAAAAGTAGGTTTAAGGAATAGCACAGCACAAAGTATTTTTGAAATGATGCTCCAAGCAAAGTTAGGAGTAACTAGTCCTTGGTTTGAAAAGATGCAAAAACAAGGTATTTTAAATTCACCGATGGAGCTACAGGTCTCATATACTACTGCGGGTAATTTTGCTACAATTATCGGCGCTTCAGGTAAACCAGATTTGTTTTTAAAGAATATTAAGAGCCAACTTTTGGAAGTTCCAGTCACGGAAGAGGCCTTTGTATTTCAAAAAAAGGAAGCATTGGCACAGACTATTAGAGAATTTGATGATCTTAGTACAATTGCTATTGAAGAAGCAGAATATGGACTTGAAAATGATAGTTTTAATTCAGCATCTCAGGCAATTCAATCTTTAAGTTTTAATGAATTTTATACAGCTGTTGAAAATATATTGGATAAAAGTGATATATTTACTACAACTTTAAAAGGTAAAGAGGAAGCTAACTAAATGAAGCGTGCAATAATTTTCGGAGCAACTGGTGGAATAGGAAGAGCTATTGCAGAAAATATGGCTGAAAATGGCTGGTCTTTATATATTCATTACAATCATAACCAACAAGAAGCTGGTAAAATGGTACAGGAATTCATTGAAAAATATCCAGACCAAGAATTTTTTTCATTAAAATTAAATTTTTTGGCTGAAGATGATGTGATTAAAAAAATAGTATCAAATCTCTTACCAATAAGTGCTGTGATTTTTACACAAGGAATCACTAATTATCAATTTCTTGGAAGTCAAGAATTAGATGAAATTGAGAAGATTATCCAAATTAACTTATTAGCTCCGATAAAGATAACTTCCCTTTTAGAATCCCAGCTTTTAAAGCAGGTACATGGCCGAATAATATTTATTGGATCTGTGTATGGAGGACAAGCAAGTGCGCTAGAGAGTGTGTATAGTGCCAGTAAAGGTGGATTATCAAGCTTTGTACAAGGGTATGCACGTGAGGTGGCATCGACTAATTTAACTGTAAATGTGATTGCTCCTGGAGCAGTTGATACACCAATGAATGCAATTTTTGATGCTGAGACTTTAAACGAAGTTAAAAATGAAATTCCTGCAGGAAGATTGGCAGATACGAAGGATATATCTTTTTGGGTAGAAAATTTGCTTGATGAACGTTCAGACTATTTAACTGGACAAACTATTTATGTCGATGGTGGCTGGCTTGTTTAATGGTCGATTAGTTTGGTATACTCATATTTGAATTATTGCAAAAAGTTGAGAGGATATTATGGCAGATATTGGAGATAAATTACGCAGTGCTCGTAAGGCAAAGGGCATGTCAATTGAAGATGTAGAAAAAATAACTAAGATTCAGCGTCGATATCTTACAGCAATTGAAAATGATGATTTTGATCAATTACCGGGAGATTTTTACGTTAGAGCCTTTATTAGACAATTTGCTGATGTTGTTGGTCTTAATGGCAAAGAATTATTAGCAGATTATAAATCTGAAGTACCTGAAGCAAAACCAGAAGAATATGTTGAAAATTCAATCGACAATAAGAGCGAAAGAATTAAAGAGACGACTAATAGTCGTAAAGGACTATGGCGTAACTATTTACCTCAAATTGCAACAGTAGTTGGTGTTGTTCTAGTAATTCTAGTAGTTTATATTGTTTACACTCGCTTCTTTACTGGAACTAATCAACAGTCAGCAAATCAAGCTGAGAATGTAACCGTTTCTTCTCATATCAAATCTTCAAAATCTAAAGCTTCATCAAAGAAGAAATCAACTCCAAAAACTACAACCTCAGAAGTTAAAATTTCTAGTTTAGGTAATAATAGTTACCGTGTTAGTGGATTGAAGAGTGACCGAACTTTAACTTTAGGAACCACTAAGAATGATGTTTGGGCACAAATTTTAGTAAATGGTTCTTCTGTTTGGCAAGGAACTTTGAAAGCTAATGAGAAGCACTCAGTTCAATTACCAGAAAATGTAAACAATGTTTCTGTACAAATGGGGAACAGTGTATCAACTACTTTGACTTTAGCCGGTAAGAAGGTAAATGCACATAATGCAACTAATCCAGCTTCACCAATGACAATTAGATTTACATTTGCTGGACATAGTAATCAAAGTAGCCAAAGTAGTAGTACTCGTCAAAGTAGTGCAACTACTCAAAGTTCAACTAATAATGTAAATAATCAAACACAACAAAACCAACAAAATAAAAATACACAAAATGGCCAAACTACTCAAAACAATACGCAAAATACGCAGAACACACAAGGTCAAACTAATACTACCCAAAATAATGGAGGTCAAAGTAACCGTTAATGAATTTACCAAATAAATTAACTATGTTTAGAATTTTCATGATTCCAGTTTTTATGCTAGTCTTAATTTTTAATTGGCCAGCAGGCGGGGCAACTTTCCTAGGAGCACATATTTATTGGTCTCATGTGTTAGCAGCTGTAATTTTTGCGGTGGCATCAATAACTGATTTTTTGGATGGACATATTGCTCGTTCAAGAAACTTAGTTACCAACTTCGGAAAATTTGCTGATCCATTAGCAGATAAAATGCTAACGATGACAGCTTTTGTATTTTTAATTTCATTAAATTTAGCGCCTGCATGGGTAGTAGCTATCATTGTTTGTCGTGAATTAGCCGTCACTGGTTTACGTTTGATTTTGGCTGAAAATAAAGGCCAAGTTTTAGCAGCAAAAATGCCAGGTAAAATTAAAACTACGACTCAGATGCTCTCGATTATTTTCTTATTGCTTGGTGATGTGTACTATATTGGTACAATCTTATTGTACATTTGCTTAATCTTTACTATTTACTCTGGTTACGATTACTTTAAGCAAAGCGGTGATGTATTTAAAGGTGAAATTTAAGATTAAAAGAAGCAGAGATGCTTCTTTTTTTTGAAAAAAATTAATAAAAAATGCGTAATAAAAAGTAGAGAAACATAATATTGAACGCTAGTTCGTATTTTTCTTGCTTTTAGGTAGTCAAACCAAGTATAATTATTATAAATGGAATAAGGAGGAAGAGATTTGGCTAAAGATGATAAAAAGAAGGCTTTAGACATTGCCTTAAAAAAGATTGAAAAAGACTTTGGAAAAGGCGCAGTGATGCGCATGGGTGAAAAAGTAGATACTCAAATTTCCACTATTCCTTCCGGTTCACTAGCTTTAGATGCAGCTCTTGGAGTTGGTGGCTATCCTCGTGGACGAATTATTGAAGTATATGGACCAGAAAGTTCTGGTAAAACAACTGTGGCTCTTCATGCTGTTGCAGAAGTTCAGAAACGTGGAGGAACGGCAGCTTATATCGATGCGGAAAATGCGATGGATCCTGCTTATGCCGAAGCATTAGGTGTTGATATTGATTCCTTAATTTTATCTCAACCAAACACTGGTGAAGAAGGTTTGCAAATTGCAGATACGCTTATTGCGAGTGGTGCAATTGATATCTTGGTTGTGGATTCCGTGGCTGCGTTAGTACCAAGAGCCGAAATTGACGGTGACATGGGAGATTCACATGTTGGTTTGCAAGCCAGATTAATGAGTCAGGCTTTACGTAAACTCTCAGGAAATATCTCTAAAACTAAAACTATTGCTGTTTTCATTAACCAAATTCGTGAAAAAGTTGGGGTTATGTTTGGAAATCCAGAAACTACTCCTGGTGGACGTGCTTTGAAGTTTTACTCTACGATTAGATTAGAAGTACGTAGAGCAGAACAAATTAAACAAGGATCAGACGTAATTGGTAACCGAGTTAAATTAAAGGTTGTAAAAAATAAAGTTGCTCCTCCATTTAAAGTGGCAGAAGTCGATATCATGTATGGGAAAGGTATTTCTCAAACTGGTGAGTTAATTGATATGGCCGCTGATAAAGATATCATTAAGAAAGCTGGCTCGTGGTATTCATATGGGGATGATCGCATTGGACAAGGCCGCGAGAATGCTAAGCAATATCTAGAAGAGCATCCTGATGTTTACGAAGAAGTAAAAGAAAAAGTTCGTGAAGCTTATGGAATTGATGCTAAAGCAATTGAAGAACGGGAAAATCCTGAAAAGGTAAAACAAGACAAGGAAGTACCAGTAAACAAAGATGCTTCCGATGAAAAAAGTGAAAAAAAATAATCGACAGATACAGTTAAACCTTGGCTTTTAGAGGCCAAGGTTTTTTGTATGATTGACATCACTTCCGGATACTTTTATTATTAATAATGTGTGAAATAATTCTATAAAAAAGGCGATAGTAAAAATATGGTAAATACAATTTTAGTTCCTGTTGCTGTCGCTATTGTTTCTGTCTTAGTTGGAGGTTGTGCTGGCTATAGTATCCGTAAAAATAAGTGGGAAACTCAAGCACAGAATGCAGCCCATGATGCAAAACACATCTTGGCAGATGCAGAAAGTAAAGCTAAAGCTGTAGAAGCTGATCTTGCTTCACAAAAAAAAGCAATGAAGAAAGCTGCAGAAGATGCAAAAAAAGAAAAAATTCTGGAAGCACAAGAAGAAATTCATCATTATCGCGAAAGAGTAGATAATGAACTTAATGAACGACGTCAAGAGGTTTCTAGACAAGAAAGTCGCTTACTGCAACGTGAAGATGCTATTGATCATAAAGATAGTTTGTTGGATCAAAAAGATTCACAACTCACACAGAAAGAAAACCAAATTAAAAAATTGCAGGCTCAAGTTCTAGAAAAAGAAAATAGAGCCGATCAATTAGTGACCGAGCGAGAGAAAAAGCTCTATGAAGTTGCAGAGTTGAATCAAGAAGATGCTAAAAAGATCGTTTTAGATAAACTTTCAGACCAATTGGTTAAGGAAAGAGCAGAAATGATTGAAGAAAGTAATCAACTTGCTAAGGCAAAAGCAGATCATTTTGCTCGTAAAGTAATTGTAGATGCAATTCAAAGTAGTGCAGCCGATACAGTTTCTGAAAAAACTGTTTCAGTTGTTAATTTACCAAGTGATGATATGAAAGGTCGTATCATCGGCCGTGAAGGTAGAAATATTCGCTCATTTGAGGCTTTAACTGGTGTAGATGTAATTATTGATGATACTCCAGATGTAGTGGTCTTAAGTGGCTTTGACCCAATTAGACGTGAAATTGCAAAAAGAGCATTGGAGCGTTTAATTAAAGATGGCCGAATTCATCCAGCGCGGATAGAAGAAATGGTTGATCGTGCTCGTAAAGAAGTAAATGATGATATTTACGAAGCTGGTGAAAGTGCCTTAATGGAACTTGGTATTCATAAGATGCATCCAGAATTGGTAAAGATTTTAGGACGCTTAAAGTATCGTACGTCTTATGGACAAAATGTTTTATCTCATTCTATTGAAGTGGGTAAATTAACAGGCGTAATGGCTGCTGAACTTGGTTTAGACGAAAAAATAGCGGTACGCGCAGGATTATTACACGATATTGGGAAGTCAATTGATCATGAAATTGAGGGTTCCCATGTAGAAATTGGTGTTGAACTTGCACGAAAGTATCATGAACCAGATTTGGTTGTGAATGCAATTGCTGCTCACCATGATGATGTTCCTAAGTTATCCTTTATTGCAGAATTAGTTGTAGCTGCTGATACGATTTCTTCAGCTCGACCAGGTGCTAGAAGCGAATCTCTAGAAAACTATATTCGTCGACTAGAACAACTAGAAACGATTGCAAAGGGACACATTGGTGTAAAACAAGCATATGCAATTCAAGCAGGACGTGAGATAAGAGTAATGGTTGAGCCAGATAAGATCTCAGATGCTCGTACTACTATTCTTGCTCATGATATTAGAAATCAAATTGAACAAGATATGGAATATCCTGGTAACATTAAGGTTACGGTTATTCGAGAAAAACGTGCTGTTGCAATAGCTAAGTAAAGACGAATCTTTAAGATTCGTCTTTTTTGTTTACCGCTTTATTGTGTTTATATTGGGGTGTAGGTATAATGAAAAAAAGAAGTTTAAGAAAGTAGATTGTTATGTTTCAAACAATTGTTAAAATATTCTTATTAGTAATTATTACTGCTGCTATAACTCCTTTTATTAGAAAATTAGCTTTTGTGTTAGGTGCAGTTGATAATCCAAATGCTCGTCGCATCAATAAAAAGCCAATGCCTACTATTGGTGGATTAGCAATATTCGTAGCTTTTAATATTGGAGAATTTGTTTTATTACGGAAGGATTTTCCGACTCATGAACTTTTTTCAGTATTATTGGCATCCAGTGTTATTATCTTAACTGGTTTGATTGATGATATTTTAGAATTAAAACCGAGACAAAAAATGTTTGGGATTTTTGTTGCATCCCTAGTTGTATATTTCTTAGCTGGAATTAAAGTAAGAGAGTTAAGCTTGCCATTTTTAGGCCATATTCAACTAGGTTGGTGGAGTTTTCCCCTTACCATTTTTTGGATTCTTGCCTTAACAAATGCTGTCAATCTTATTGATGGTTTAGATGGTTTAGCTACCGGTGTTACCTTAATTTCCCTTGTAACAATGGGAATTGTTGGTTTCTTCTTTTTAAAGAGTTGGCAACACTATGTTCCAATTATGTGTATTATGTTAGCAGCTTGTTTATTGGGCTTTTTACCTTATAATTTTCATCCTGCGAAGATATTTTTGGGAGATACAGGTGCTTTATATATTGGCTTTATGATTTCCGTCCTATCGTTAAAAGGATTAAAGAATGTAACTTTTGTGTCATTATTAGTTCCAATTCTTATTTTGGGTGTTCCAATTACTGATACAGTTTATGCAATGATTAGACGAAAATTAAATAAAAAAAATATATCTCAAGCTGATAAACATCACTTGCATCATCAATTAATGCGAATGGGATTATCTCATCGTCAAACTGTGTTAGCTATTTATGGAATTTCACTTATTTTTTCTTTTGTCTCATTGCTTTCATTAGTGTCTCCTCGCTGGGGGATCTGGTTATTAATTTTAGGTCTGTTATTCGCAGTTGAGCTTTTTGTTGAAACGATCGGATTATTAGGCGAAAAATATAAACCACTTCTGCATTTTCTGCAACACACTATTAATAAAATGGAGCGTGCAGATCCTGAAGTAAAAGTGAGACGATTAAATAAAAAGAATACAAATAAAAAAGATTTAACTAAACGTAAACTA
>NZ_GG670120.1:189644-281964 GCF_000159355.1 Lactobacillus johnsonii ATCC 33200
TAAAACTAAAAATAAAAAGTTAACTTTAAACGTTAAAACAACGTAAATCTTTTTTATTGTTCATGGAAATTTAAATTAGTAACAGGAATTTCATTAAATCTTTGGTCTATTTTCTTGAAATCTACTTTTCCCGATAATAAATTAATTAGATCCTCTTCAACTTGAGTGATTTGATCTAGATCTAGGAAAATTTTGATTGTTACATCAGTAGTATATATTTGATTATCAATGAGGATTTTATTTTCATTTAAATAGTGATTAACCTCATCAAGTCGATTATAAGGAATTGTAAATTCAATTAATTGCTGCATGACGCATTTTACAACACCAATATTTTGAGCAGCTTCAGTTACAGAATTTGAATAAGCGCGGATTAATCCACCAGCTCCCAACTTAATGCCGCCAAAATATCTTGTGACTACAGCAGTCACATCTTTTAATTTCATTAATTGCAGAGCTTTTAGTTCAGGGATACCTGCTGTTCCGGAAGGTTCACCATTATCACTGGCCTTAACTTGATTATCATTTAATCCTAAAGTATAAGCATATGTATTGTGAGTTGCATCATGATATTTTTTAGAAATTTGCTCAATAAATGTTTGGGCTTCTTCCACTGTTTTAGTACGAGCTAACGAGCAGATAAATCTACTTTTTTTGATAACTATCTCATGTTGACCCGATTTACTGATTGTTAAATAGTTTAGTTGTTTTGATGACAAAAAATCGCCTCCAACTGCGTAATTAATATAGGGTGATATTGATGAGTGAATTAAAAGGACGCCAATGAATAGATAGTCAAAATAACCATAACATAAATAGTAAGACGACAAAAGTTCCTGCAATGATAAATGGTTTATGCCAACGATGTAACACTAAAGCAGATGCAACATTACCTAATGGATATTTATATTGCCGAGAATGTATTGGTGTTGGAAGAATAAGTGAAGAGAAGAATTTAGAAAGAAACATTGAAAAAAGTACTTATCCTAAAATAGTTACTCCACTAAGTTGGCAGGGAAAATTAACTGATCAACAGGAGTTGATCTCTAATGAGTTAGTTAATTCCTTTAAAGAACGACGAAATCATTTAATTCATGCAGTAACTGGAGCCGGTAAGACAGAGATGCTTTTTAAAGTAGTAGAAGAAGTTTTAAAAAATGGTTTCCGAATAGCAATTGCTACGCCTCGAATTGACGTAGTTGATGAATTATTTCCCCGCTTTCAAGCAGCATTTGAAAATGTGGAAATTGGAAAATACCATGGACGTGAATATCATGATGCAAAAGACGAGCAATTTATCATATGTACAACACATCAACTTTTAAAATTTTACCAGGCCTTTGATTTGATTGTGATTGATGAAGTAGACTCTTTTCCCTTTTATGAAAATAAAATGCTTCATTTTGCAGCTGAAAATGCTGTAAAAGAAAAGGGATGTACATTTTTTCTAACTGCGACTCCAGATGAAAAATTGCTAAAACAGGCTAAAGGTAAGGCAATTAATTATTCTTTGCTGAAGAGAAGATTTCATAAGGGATTACTACCTGTACCGAAAGAAAAATATTTCTTTAAACCTTTTATTTCTAATAAAGGAAAAGTTCATCCTGTTCTGATTAAGCAGATTAGGAGAATTATAAATCTGAACAAACCTCTTCTGGTATTTGTTCCGAGAATCAAAGATTTGCCCGTATATAAGAAACATTTGACTGCTGTTTTTAAAGAGAAAAAGATCGTGAGTGTATATGCGGGTGACAAAGAAAGGCAAAGTAAAGTCGCTAGATTTCGTAATCAAGAAATTGATATTTTACTAACAACAACGATTTTAGAAAGAGGAGTAACTTTTAAACATGTTCAAGTAATTGTAATTGCGGCAGATGATCCAATTTACAATACTCCAAGTCTAGTTCAGATTGCAGGTCGAGTAGGAAGAAGTGCAGATGACAGAGATGGGCTAGTTTTATTTTGTTATCACAAATATACAAAAAATATCCGACAAGCGATGAAACAGATTAGGATGATGAATAAGTGAATAATTGTTTATTGTGTCACTCTTCTTTTTGCAGAGAGATAAACTATGAAAAATTGTTTTTATTTGTTAAGTACAAGGAAAGATATACTTGTTCTGAATGTCTAAAAAAGTTTGTTAAAAAGAAAGGAAAAATATGTTCAGGTTGTAATAAAGAAATAAATACAGAGGGACTATGTAATGATTGTCTACAGTGGAAGCAGAAATATGTAGGCAATTTGTTAGACAATCGTTCTTTATATCAATATAATGATACTTTTCATGATGTTATGGTGCGGTACAAAAGATATGGAGATTATATTTTGTGTCATGTCTTAGCTGAATTAATTGATCAGTTGCCAGCAGCTGATTATTATGTTCCAGTTCCGAGTTCGCCCAGTCATCTAGAAAAGAGAGGATTTGATACAGTTTGCGCTATTTATCAAAAGTTAGTTCCTTTAACGAAATTATTAGTTAAGGCAGATACGGAGAAAGCCCAGGGAGAAAAGAATAGGGAGGAACGGTTATTAACTAAGCAAACATTTTCGGCTATCGATAATAAAAATGTTAGTGGAAAAATTTTATTGCTAGATGATATTTATACGACCGGTAGAACCCTGTATCATGCACGAGATGCTCTTTTAGAAGTTTATCCTAATTGTAAAATAAATAGTTTTACAATTAGCAGATAAATCATTAGTAAAACCGCTTACAATTTGCTATACTAAATGTGTAAGAAAAAACGTCATAAGACGTTGGAAGGAGAATCTACAATGTTAAAATACAATGTTCGTGGAGAAAATGTCGAAGTTACTGATGCCTTAAGAGAGTATGTTCAAAAGAGATTAAATAAGCTCGAAAAGTACTTCGAAATTAATTCTGATGTAATTGCTCATATCAATTTAAAGGTTTATCCAGATCACACGGCTAAGGTGGAAGTAACAATCCCACTTCCATACCTAGTTTTACGTGCAGAAGACACAACTGATGATATGTACAAGAGTATTGACTTTGTTTCTGAAAAACTAGAACGTCAAATCAGAAAATACAAGACTCGTATTAACAGAAAGAGTCGTGAGAAGGGCTTAAAAGATTTCTTCTATGAAGACTTAGAAGAAGAAAAGAAAGCACCTAAAGAATTTGATATTGTTCGTAACAAGCATTTGGATTTGAAACCAATGAGTGCAGAAGAAGCCGTTTTACAAATGGACTTGTTGGGCCATGATTTCTTTGTTTTTGAAGATGCAGATACAAATGGAACAAGTATTGTATATCGCAGAAATGATGGTCGTTATGGCTTGATTGAAACTAACGAATAATTAAAACAATCTTATAAATTAAGAGTCTCTTGAGCAGCGATAAGCTTAAGAGGCTTTTTCTTGCAATAGTAGATTTCTCATTTTTCCAAATTAATGTTAAAATTACATAGTATTATTTTAGATTTGTGCACAAAATTTAAATTTAAGGACCGATTAAATGGCTAATATTCTTAAAAAAATTTACGATAACGATAGAAGAGAATTAAAGAAATTTGAAAAATTAGCAACTAAGGTAGAATCTTTAGGAGACGAGTACGAAAAATTATCTGATGAGCAACTCCAAGCAAAGACACCAGAATTCCGTAAGCGTTTAGAAAATGGTGAAACGTTAGACGATATTCTACCAGAAGCATTTGCTACAGCACGTGAAGGTGCAAAAAGAGTTTTAGGATTATATCCTTTCCGTGTTCAAATTATTGGTGGTATTGCGCTTCATTACGGTAATATTGCCGAAATGATGACTGGGGAAGGTAAGACCTTAACTGCTACTTTGCCAGTTTATTTAAATGCTTTAACGGGGAAAGGTGTTCATGTGGTAACAGTTAATGAATACCTATCTAGCCGTGATGAAAGTGAAATGGGGCAATTATATAAGTGGCTCGGTTTATCTGTAGGTTTAAACCTTAATTCGATGTCTGCAGATGAAAAAAGAGATGCTTATAATTGTGACGTTACTTATTCAACGAACTCAGAATTAGGATTTGATTATTTAAGAGACAATATGGTTGTCTACAAAGATCAAATGGTTCAACGTCCACTTAACTATGCAATTATCGATGAGGTTGACTCAATCTTAATTGATGAAGCTAGAACACCATTAATTATTTCTGGACAAGCAGAACAAGCAAACAGTGAGTATATTCGTGCTGATCGTTTTGTTAAAACCTTAGTTGAGGATAAAAGTGATGACGATGTAGATGATGAAGAAGACCATGGTGACTACAAGATTGATTGGCCAACCAAAACAATTAATTTGACCAATCAAGGAATTAAAAAAGCTTGTGAACACTTTGGTTTGAAGAATTTGTATGACATTGATAACCAAGTTTTAGTTCACCATATTGATCAAGCGTTAAGAGCTAACTACATTATGTTGAAAGACATTGATTATGTAGTTCAAAATGGCGAAGTTATGATTGTCGATTCTTTCACCGGACGTGTAATGGAAGGTCGTCGATATTCTGATGGACTTCACCAAGCAATTGAGGCAAAAGAAGGGGTTAAGATTCAAGAAGAGTCTAAAACTCAAGCGACTATCACTTACCAGAACTTCTTTAGAATGTATAAAAAGCTCGCAGGCATGACAGGTACAGCTAAGACGGAAGAAGAAGAATTTCGTGAGATCTATAACATGGAAGTAATCACTATTCCAACTAACCGTCCTATTGCTCGTAAAGACTTACCGGATATTTTATATCCAACCTTAGATTCTAAATTTGAAGCTGTAGTAAAGGAAATTAAGGAGCGTCACGCCAAAGGACAACCGGTATTGGTTGGTACTGTTGCTATTGAAAGTTCTGAACGTTTAAGCCAAATGCTTAACCAAGCAGGTATCCCACATGCAGTTTTGAATGCAAAAAACCATGCTAAAGAAGCAGAGATCATTATGAATGCTGGTCAAAGAGGAGCAGTTACAATTGCTACTAACATGGCTGGTCGTGGTACTGATATCAAATTAGGGCCAGGTGTTAAAGAATTAGGCGGTCTAGCTGTTATTGGTACTGAGCGTCATGAATCTCGCCGTATTGATAATCAGCTTCGTGGTAGATCTGGTCGACAGGGTGATCCTGGTGTAACAAGATTTTATCTATCTTTAGAAGATGATTTGATGAAGCGTTTTGGTGGAGATCGAGTAAAATTATTCCTTGATCGAATATCTGATAATGATGACGACAAAGTCATTGAATCACGTATGATTACTAAGCAAGTTGAATCAGCTCAAAAGCGTGTTGAAGGTAACAACTACGATACTCGTAAGCAAACTTTGCAATACGATGATGTTATGCGTACGCAACGTGAAATTATTTACGGGGAAAGAATGCAGGTTATTTCTGAAGATAAATCATTGAAACCTGTTTTAATGCCAATGATTAAGCGGACTATTGATCATCAGATTGATATGTATACCCAAGGCGACAAAAAAGATTGGCGTAATGATCAATTAAGAGATTTTATTTCATCTGCTATTACCGATGAAGAAACTACGAAAAAGCTTAATATGAAGCACTTAAGTGCGGAAGAACTTAAGAAGCGCCTTTATCAGATTGCAGAAGATAATTATGCTGAAAAAGAAAAACAACTTGCTGATCCTGAACAAATGTTAGAATTTGAGAAAGTTGTTATCTTACGTGTTGTAGATGAACGCTGGACTGATCATATCGATGCGATGGATCAATTACGACAATCTATCAGTCTAAGAGGATATGGACAATTAAATCCATTAGTTGAATATCAAGAAGCGGGCTATAGAATGTTTGAAGAAATGATCAGTAATATCGAATTTGATGCCACCCGTCTATTTATGAAGGCTCAAATAAGACAAAACATTAGTCGATAAAAATAAAGGGAGGCAGATAATGTCTCTCTTTTTTGCTATTATTAAAGTAAAAATTAATTTTATAATGTGAGGAAAATAAAAATGGAGATTAGTGAAATTCAAGCAGAATTAAATGATCTTAGTCCTAAGTTAGAGCATTTCAGGAGGTCTCTTTGACTTCGATTCATTAAATGAAGGTATTGCGATTAATGAGCAAAAAATGGCAGAGCCAGGTTTTTGGGATAATCAAGAACAAGCACAAAGCTTAATTAATGATACTAATCGAATGAAGGAAAAAAGTGAAAACTTTAAGCAACTTGAAGCAAAATTCGATGATGCTCAAACTGCTTTAGAATTACTTAAAGCAGATCCAGACCCTGAATTGAGTGAAGAATTATCTGAAGAAATGGTGTCATTATCACAAAGTTTTCATGATTATGAATTATCATTATTGTTATCAGATAAGTATGATCAACATAATGCTTTAATGGAAATCCATCCCGGTGCTGGTGGTACTGAGGCCATGGATTGGGCTGATATGCTTTTAAGAATGTATCAACGCTATGCAGCTAGTCATGATTTGAAATTTGAAATTGAAGATTATGAACCTGGTGAAGAAGCTGGTGTTAAAAGTGTAAGCATCCGGATTCAAGGAAAAAATGCTTTCGGATTACTTAAATCTGAAAATGGTGTTCATAGATTAGTAAGAATATCTCCTTTTGATTCGGCAAAAAGACGGCATACATCTTTTGCTTCTGTAGAAGTAATACCAGAGATTGATCAAAGTATTGAGGTTGATATTAATCCAGATGATTTAAGAATTGACGTTTATCGTTCAAGTGGTGCTGGAGGTCAGCATATTAATAAGACTTCTAGTGCAGTTCGAATCACCCACTTACCTACTGGTATTGTTACCTCATCGCAGGCTCAGCGATCCCAATTGCAAAATAGAGAAACTGCAATGAATATGTTACGGGCAAAGTTATTCCAGCTAGAAGAAGAGAAGAAAAGAAAGCAGACCGAAGAACTTAAAGGTAATCAAAAAGAAATTGGCTTTGGATCTCAAATTCGCTCTTATGTTTTTCATCCTTACAATATGGTAAAAGATCATCGGACTAATTTTGAAACCAGTGATGTAAATGGTGTAATGGATGGAAAATTAGATAATTTTATTTATGCTTATTTACAGTGGCTATTGAGCCAAAAAAATCCGAATTAAAGTTTAAGGAAAAGATCTATGGGATTTGTAACTATTTTAATATTGGTATTAGCTGCTTTAATGATTTTAAGTATTTTATTTTCAATATTTAAATTCTTTATTGGCTTGTTACCTGTTGCTATAATTGTTGCTTTGATTATTTGGCTACTGGCTAAGTTTTCTGGTAACAAAAAAGATACAGAAAAAACTAATAGCCATAATCCAGTGCAGCCATCCACTAATAATCAAAAGCGAAAGAAAGCACGAAATGTTTCAGTTAAAGATGTAGAAGATAAAGAGGATAACAAAAATGGTTGAAGCAGTTAAAGTCAGTGAATTAGTAAAAGATCTCCCTTCACTTAGAGTGGTTGAAGGAAAGGAATATCTGGATCAAAAGTTAATTGATACTTCTGATATTTCACGTCCAGGTTTAGAATTAACAGGTTATTTTGATTTTTATCCTAAAAATAGAATTCAATTGCTAGGAAGAACAGAAATTTCTTATAGTGCACGACTAGATCATGATTTGCGTGAGCGAGTATTTACCAAAATGGCAACTCCAGAAACTCCTTGTTTCGTTGTGTCACGAGGTTTACCAATTCCGTCAGAGATGCTTGAAGCAGCTGAGAAAGAAAATATACCTGTTCTCTCGAGTAATATGGCTACAACACATTTATCAAGTGTCATTACTCAATTTCTAGATGAAAAACTTGCACCTCGAAAGAGTATTCACGGTGTTTTAGTAGAAATCTATGGAATGGGTGTATTGATCATTGGAAATTCTGGTGTTGGTAAGTCAGAAACAGCCCTAGACTTAATTAAACGGGGACACCGTTTAATTGCGGATGATCGAGTTGATGTTTACCAAAAAGATGATAAGACGGTAGTGGGAGAAGCTCCTAAGATCTTAAAGCATTTAATGGAGATTCGCGGAATTGGAATTATTGATGTGATGAATCTTTTTGGTGCTGGAGCAGTTAAAGAAAGTACTGAAATTAAATTGATAATTTGTTTGCAAAATTGGGATCCAAAAGCCAATTATGATCGCCTAGGATTTAATGAAAAGACGCGTGAAATTTTTGAAGTAGATGTACCGCAAGTAACTGTTCCAGTTAAAGTGGGACGAAATCTGGCTATTATTATTGAAGTAGCAGCTATGAATTTCAGAGCTAAGAAAATGGGCTATGATGCTAGCCAAAAATTTGAACAAAATCTAACTGAATTAATTTCAGACCATTCTAAAAAAGACGAGGGTGAAAGCAGGAAATGAGTTTAGCTTTAAATCCTGTAGCTTTTAATCTGGGCCCGCTTCAAGTTAAGTGGTACGGTATTTTAATGGCTACGGGAGTTTTAGTAGCAACTTTAATGGCAATTAATGAAGGAAAGAAAAGTCATATTATGCCTGATGACTTCATTGACTTTCTCCTTTGGGCAGTTCCGATTGGTTTTATTGGGGCTCGAATATATTATGTAGTTTTTGAATGGGGCTATTTTTCTCAACATCCCGACCAAATAATTGCTATTTGGAATGGTGGTATTGCTATTTATGGTGGTTTGATCGCTGGACTAATAGTGTTGTTGATTTTTTGTCATCAACGAATGCTACCGCCATTTCTAATGCTTGATATCATAGCTCCAGGTGTAATGGCTGCGCAGGTAATTGCTCGGTGGGGTAATTTTATGAATCAAGAAGCGCATGGTGCTAAAACCACTTTATCCTTTCTAGAAAGTCTACATTTGCCACATTTCATTATTCAGCAAATGTATATTAATGGTTCATATTACCAACCGACTTATTTGTATGAGTCGACATTAAATTTAATTGGCTTAATTTTAATTTTGAGTTTACGTCATAGAAAACATCTTTTTAAGCGTGGAGAAATATTTTTAAGTTATGTAATTTGGTATTCCGCTGTTCGTTTCTTTGTTGAAGGGATGAGAACGGATAGTTTATACATTGCTAATACAATTAGAGTTTCACAAGCATTGAGCTTGATTTTGTTTTTTGGCGCAATTATTCTTTGGATTTATCGTCGTAAAGTTGTAAAGCCAAAGTGGTATTTAGCTGGCAGCGGTTTAAAATACCCGTATAATAGAGATTGAAAGAAATAATTTTTTATAGAAAGTTTGAGTAAAAAAATGGCAAAGATTGCAGTTTTAGGTAATGGTTCATGGGGTTCTGTTCTTGGTTCAATGTTAGCTGATAACGGAAATGATGTAGTATTATATGGAAACATTGATAGTGTTAACCAAGAAATTAATGAACATCATACTAATACTCACTACATGAAAGATTGGAAACTTAATCCGAATGTGCCCGCTACTGGAGATTTAGAAAAAGCATTGGATGGTGCCGAAATTGTTTTATTTGTTTTACCAACTAAAGCAGTTCGTATTGTTGCTAAAAATGTACGTAAAATATTAGATAAAACTGGCGCTACTCCTTTATTGGTAACTGCAACTAAAGGAATTGAACCAGGAAGTAAAAAACTAATTTCAGATATTTTAACTGAGGAAGTTTATCCAAATGATAGTGAAAAAATAGTAGCTATTTCAGGCCCTAGTCATGCTGAAAATGTTGCTCAAAAGGATTTAACTGCAATTGCTTGTGCATCTACTAGTGAAGAAAATGCTAAGAGAGTACAAAAGATATTTTCAAATAACTATGTCCGTTTCTACACTAATGATGATTTAGTGGGAGTTGAAGTAGGTGGAGCAGTGAAAAATGTTATTGCAATCGCTGCAGGTATCTTAGTTGGTAAAGGATATGGTGATGATGCAAAAGCTGCTTTAATGACTAGAGGCTTAGCTGAAATTACTCGTTTAGGAGTTAAATACTTCGGCGCAAAACCAATGACTTTTTCAGGTCTTTCAGGAATTGGTGATTTAATTGTAACAGCAACTTCTCAAAATTCTCGTAATTGGCGTGCAGGTAAGCAAATTGGAGAAGGAAAGAGCCTTGATTATGTTTTAGATCATATGGGCCAAGTTGTCGAAGGTGCTACGACTGTTAAGGCAGTACATGAATTAGCAGAAGAAAAGAATATTGATATGCCAATTAGTGAAGCTATTTATCGTGTTTTATATGAAAATGCCGATGTAGATCAAGAAATTAAGACAATGATGGGAAGAAATCCTAAGCCAGAAATTCAACTATAAGCAAAAAGATTGCAATTTTTATTTGTTCATAGTAATATATACTTATAAAAAGTAAGAATAGAGGCTAGAATATGGCTGAGAAAAAAAATTACGATGTAATTGTAATTGGAGCAGGCCCTGGTGGTTTAACTGCTGCTTTATATGCCGCTCGAGCTAATTTGAAAGTAGTTATTTTGGATCGTGGTATTTATGGCGGCCAAATGAATAATACTGCTGGCATTGATAATTATCCTGGCTTTGTTGATATTCAAGGACCTGAATTAGGCGAAAAGATGTATCAAACTGCTACAAATGCTGGAGCTGAATTTGCTTATGGCGATGTACAAAGTATTATCCAAGATGGCAATAAAAAGATCGTTAAAACTGATTCGGGTGAATACGAAGCTGGTGCGGTCGTTATTGCTACTGGTGCAGTTCATAAGCATCTTGGAGTTCTCGGTGAAGAAGAATATGCTGGAAAAGGTGTATCATATTGTGCTGTTTGTGATGCCGCTTTCTTTAGAGATGAAGATGTTGCTGTAGTTGGTGGCGGAGATTCAGCTATTCAAGAGGGGCTATATTTGGCACAGTCTGCTAAGTCAGTCACGGTTATCCATCGGCGTGATCAACTTCGTGCAAAAGCTGAATTACAAAAGAAAGCTTTCGAAAATGATAAGATGAAGTTTATCTGGAATGCTCAAACTGAAGAAATTGTCGGAGATGGCAATAAAGTAACTGGTGTGAAATATAAGGACAAAGAAACTGGTGAAGAAAAAGAAGTTAAAGTAGCTGGTGTATTTATTTATGTTGGTATTCAACCACAAACGGATGCTTTTAGAGATTTAGGCATTACTGATGAACAAGGCTGGATCCTAACTGATGATCATATGCGTACTAAAGTTGTTGGGGTCTTTGCTTTGGGTGATGTTCGAGCAAAAGAACTTCGTCAAATTGCAACTGCTGTCGGTGAAGGAAGTATTGCTGGTCAGGAAGTCTACAACTACTATCAAGGTTTGAGCGAAAAGTAAATTATCCAAATTAAAAGCTGTCTATCATGAGTTGGTAGACAGCTTTTGTTGTACGTGAAATTAAAATTATTATTTTGCTTTTACTTATCTTCATAGCCCTTTGGGTGACTCTTGTGCCAGTTCCAAGCAGTTGCGATAACGTCATCAACATTTTCATGCTTTGGCTTCCAGCCTAGAACTTTACGTGCCTTACTTGAATCGGCAACTAATGAGTCAGGATCTCCGCCTCTTCTTGGTCCAATAGTGTAAGGGATGTCAATGCTAGTAACTTTCTTAGCAGCTTCAAGAATTTCTAAGTTTGAGTAGCCTTGAGCAGTACCTAAGTTAAAGACATCAGACTTGTTAGTTTCCATTACGTGCTTAAGAGCTAAGATATGGGCGTCAATTAAGTCTTCAACTTGAACGTAGTCACGGACATTAGTACCGTCTTTAGTGTCATAGTCGTCACCAAAAATAGTAAAGTTGCCATCACCAGAAATAGCACTCTTTAAGATATTTGGAATCAGGTGAGTTTCAGGACCGTGATCTTCACCAATTGAGCCGTCGCTTGAAGCACCAGCAACATTAAAGTAGCGAAGAGCGATAGACTTAATGCCGTCAGCGTTGTCAGCCCAGTGCATAATCTTTTCCATCATCATCTTGGTTTCGCCATAAGGATTGATTGGATCAAGTGGTGTATCTTCAGTAATCGGTAAAGTCTTTGGAATACCATAAGTAGCAGCGGATGAAGAAAATACTAGGTATTTAACTTTAGCGTCATCCATTGCTTGAAGAAGAGAAATCATACCTGAGACATTGTTGTCGTAGTATTTCAAAGGTTTCTTAACTGATTCAGGAACTAATGAGTAAGCGGCAAAGTGCATAACAGCATCAATGTTTTCGTCCCGTAAGATCTTGCTTACTAAATTAGTATCTTCGATGTCGCCTTGATAAAATGTAGCTCTCTTGTCAACAGCCTTTCTATGACCAGTGTAGAGAGAATCAAGGACAACAACATCGTTTCCCTCTTCAATTAATTTTCTAACAGCATGAGAGCCGATATAACCGGCACCACCAATAACTAATACTTTCATATTTATAATACTCCTTCTAAATTTATTATTTTTAACTTAATTTGAATGAAAATTCAAAATTTTTACTTGAATCTATTCTATATTTTTCTTCAACATCTGTCCCCCAACTGTCTATTCCCCCTACACCGCGTACTTTTCCAGCGATTACTAAAACTGTTCTGCGTGCTAGTGGAAGTTCTTCAATGTGTGTGGCATTTTCTAATTCTTCAGCGGTATAGGGGAGGCAACTAAAGTTAAGTGGTTTATCAGTTTTATTAATTTCTAGTTGAAAATCATTTGTATCACGATCTGCATTATTCAGGCTAGTATTTCTAGTGATAATTAATTTATCTGTGTCCATATGCATGCCATTTTCTTGTGGAACCAAATATTTTGTGACAGGTAAACCTTTTACGTGAAATACTCCTTTTTTTGCCCCTGCTTTACGATCAGGATAGGTTTCAGAAGAAAGTCCGTAATATTCAAATCCAGTTGCCATCGTAGGCATGATAAAACGTATTCCTAGGACTGGAAGAGATGGCAATCCTTCTTTTCCCATGTAACGTATTTTAATAGTTGCGTGTCCACTGGAATCAATAACATAGGTAATCGTGCATATAGTTGCCGGCGTAGTAGTAGTTTTATAATCAAAACTAATTTTTACGAGATTTGCATATTCATGGTTAGAAAATTGATTATTGAATGGAGCGATAGGTAGAGGATCAAATTTTTGATCATCAACTGTTAGATGAATTTTACTACATTGGCTGAACATATCCGCTCCTAACCATTGAGCAGCCTTAACGCTAAAGCCATTACCCCGATCGTTATCAGTTGTGGCACGCCAAAATGTTGGAGTAGGGATACGATAGAGCCATTCTTTATTATTGATTTTTAGGGATTCAAGTCCGCCTTTTTCATAACTAAAAATATATTGAAATTTTTTAGTTTGTACTCCTAACGCTGCATCTCCGTAAATAATGTGGAGTTTATTTGTGTAATCCATAATAATATTTAACCTCCTGCATTGCTGGTTTTTCAGTTCGATCAGCAAACATTAGACCATCCCCAGAAAATTCATAATCTGAGTGTCGATCATCAAAGTCGCCCCCGTATCTGAGTGCTTTTTTACCGCTTATTGGATCATAGGTTAAAAGAGCTTGATCAATAAAGTCCCAAATAAATCCGCCTAAATATTGTGGATATTCATCAATTAATTTAATGTAAGATTTCATTCCACCATCTGAATTGCCCATATCATGCATATATTCGCATTCAAGAAATGGCTTTGAAGGATTATTTTTTAAATATTTTTCAGCTTCTTTAGGTGGGAGATACATGTAACTTTCTAAATCAGATATTTTATTTTTTAAGTCTGGTGTATGAACTACACCTTCATAATGCGTAAGGCGTGTATCATCGTGCGATTTATAGAATTGATTCATTGCTATTAAATTTTCACCAGCATATGATTCATTACCTAGCGACCAAAAGAGAATAGAAGTATGATTCTTTAAAGTTTCATAATTACTTCTGGCACGATCAATAACTACATTACGCCATTCTGCTAAAGATCCTGGAACATTATACGAAGGCTCAACTTCTCCCATTTTTTGCCATGTTCCGTGAGATTCTAAATTATTCTCTGCCATAACGTAGATACCATTTTGATCACATAAGTAATACCACGGAATTTGATTAGGGTAATGGCAAGTACGTACCGCATTGATATTGTTTTTTTTAAAGGTCTGAATATCGGCTTTCATATCCTGTTTAGTAATGGTACGTCCGCTATTCATATTCCATTCGTGTCGGTTGACTCCATTTATAATTAGTCTCTTTCCATTGAGTAATACAACTTTATCGTCAGTTATTTTAATTTCTCGAAATCCAAATTTATAAGAATTTAACTCAATTAGATTTTTATTTGAATCGTGGACTTCAATAAATAACTGATATAAATAAGGGTGATGGTTATCCCAAAGATGAATGTTTTCCAGTAATTTATTTTCGATTGTAATTGTTGAAGTTAGATTATGTTCTTCATCCAGTAAAGTTTGCCCATTGATATCTTTTATTTTTAAACGTACATATCCATTTTTTGTACCAGTAAAGGATAATTTGGCATTGAAAATTCCATCATGATAGTCATTTGTAATTGTTGGTTTTAATGCAAGATCCATTAAATGTGTTTCTGGAAAAGCAAGTAGCTTTACTGAGCGGAAAATTCCAGAAAATCTAAACATATCCTGATCCTCTAAAAAAGAGGCAGTACTGTGTTTGAATACTTGTACAGCTAAAATATTGTTCTTTTCTTTAAGGTAGGGGGTAAGATCAAATTCAGATGGAGTAAAACTATCTTCACCATATCCAATAAAATGACCATTTAGCCAAACAAACATTGCTCGTTCTACTCCTTCAAAGAAAACATGAACGTGCTTTCCTTGAAAAGAATTATCTAGATCAAAATGTTTAATGTAAGAACCGACCGTATTATCTTCTCCTTCACTGAATGAACGATCTGTTTTCTGTCCTAGCGAATAAGCTGGTCTGCGAAAAATTTTTCCTTCCCAAGGATAGAGGGTATTTATATATTGATTTTGTGCATAATTATTTAATTCAATTTCACTTGGAACAGGAATGAAATCAAAATCTGAAGCATCAAAATTAGTTTTGTAAAAACCAAGTGGTCTAGTTTGGGGATTATCAGAAAATTTAAATTGCCATTTTCCATCTAGACTTTGAATAAAACTGCTACGTTTTTGTTCCCATTCTTTATAATTTTTGAAATATAAATGATCACTGTGCGCTGCAATTTGATTAACGCGGAAAGTTTCTGGATCATCTAGCCATCGAATATTTGCTTTCATGGTTCTACCTGATTTCTAAGAATATTATATTGAAGACGCTTTTATTATATCACTTAAATAAATAATTTACTAAAAAATAGTAAATTATTTACAAATAATATTTGTGTTTTATTGATTAGTTTTGAAAATGATCTTCTGAACTGATAATGTTATTTATAGAAGAAATAAAACTTTTGTTTAAACAGAGTAATTAAATTATAGAAAGAATTAATTATGGCAACTATAAAAAAAATAGCAGAAGAATCTGGTTATTCTCCAGCTACTGTATCTCGTTTGTTAAATAATGATCCTAACTTATCCATTACAGCTGATACAAAAAATAAAATTTTAGAGATTGCTAATAAGTTAGGTTACTGGAAAGATCATCAAGAAAAGAAAATTCGTCCTACGATTGCACTGTTGTATCGTGTTAATCATGAAGAGCAATTACAAGATGAATATTTTACTTCGTTAAAGAATGCTTTAATTTCAACAGTTGAAAAAGAAGCCCTTCAAATGAAAACATTTTATGAAATAGATGATTTAATAAAAAATGCTTCTTTATTTCAAGGATTTATTGGAATAGGGGCTGCACCAATTGAAAATAAAAAATTAAAGCAGTTGCATAAGATATTGCCTAATGGAGTTTTTGTTGATACAAATCCTGATCCTGAATTATTTGATTCTATTCGCCCAAATCTTGAACTTACGGTTAAAAATGCGATCGATCTGTTCTTCAAAAAAGGATATGAAAAAATTGGATTTATTGGTGGAGTCGGACCAAAGCATGACGGAATTCAAGAATTTGATCGACGAGCTAGTGCTTTTGCTGAGTATTTGAAAGCTAAAGGAAAAAATAATAATTATATGTTTGTTGAGGGGCCTTTTAGTGTTGAAAATGGTTATCAATTAGGTAAAAAGGTTACGGCAAAATGTAAAAATAAGTTTCCGCAAGCATTTTTAATTGCTTCTGATACGCTAGCAGTGGGCGTTTTACAAGCATTTAATGAAGAAGGGATTAATATTCCAAAAGAAACAGCGATATTAAGTATTAACAATAGCAATGTTGTTAAATATGTTTCTCCGCCTTTGTCGTCTTATAATATTGACCAGCAAGAAATGATTGATATGGCATTAAGTATGCTGATTAATTTAATTATTAAACCTGATCGAGCTCATATTGATGTAAATATGAACACAAAATTAGTTATCCGTAAAAGTTTTATTCCTAAGGAAGATAAATAATTTAATAAATAAAAATAATTTTTTCATAGAAAAATAAAAAAGGAATGCTGATAGAGACATTCTTTTTTATTTTGATATTTAGTAAATTATTTAGTAAATAAAAGTTATTTATTTACTAGGAATATAAATGCGAGTATTATATCAATGTAAGCGATTGCGCAGTTTGCGATGAGGAGGAAATTTTTATGAAATCTCATGGAAAGTCAGGAAAGCAAATTTTTTCCTACGCGTCATTTTGTTTGGGTAACTTAGGTCATTCAGCTTTCTATGGTGTAATGAGCACATACTTTGTTATTTTTATCACCAGTAGTATGTTCAGTGAAATGCAGGCATCTATTGCAGATAAGCTGATTGGATTAATTACTGGTTTAATGGTTGTCATCAGGATAGCTGAATTAGTAATTGATCCTATTTTAGGAAATATAGTCGATAATACTAAAACAAAGTGGGGAAAGTTTAAACCTTGGATTTTAGTGGGTACACTAGTAAGTACACTACTTTTATTGGTATTGTTTACTGGAATTTTTGGTTTAGCTCAAAAAAGTTGGCTCTTATTTGCTGTATTATTTATCTTAATTTATATCGGTTTTGATATTTTTTATTCATTATCTGATGTTTCTTATTGGGGAATGGTGCCAGCTTTAAGTGAAGATTCACATGCACGTGGAATTTATACATCATTGGGTGCTTTTTCAGGAACAATTGGCTGGAACGGATTAACAATTATCGTAGTACCGATTGTGACCAGTGTTACTTATATGGTAACTGGTAAGCACGAAGAAGGAGCAGCTGGATGGCTAGCTTTTGCAGCAGTAATTTCCGCTCTCGCCATTGTCTGTGCTTTAATTGTTTGCTTTGGTACTAAGGAAAAGCACAATATTATTAGAAATTCGGCGAAGCAGAAGACAAGTTTGAAGCAAGTTTTTGGAGCAATATTTCATAATGATCAAATCTTATGGCCAAGTCTTGCTTACCTCTTATATTCATTAGCTTATATTATTACTAATGGTGTTTTGTTTTATATGTATAAATTTGTAATTGGTAAGCCTAACGAATTCTGGGTAGTAGGTGTTATCGCAACTATTATTGGCTTTTGTATCAGTCCAAGTTTTCCAATTTTAAATAAATATATTCCAAGAAAATGGTTATTTGTTGCTGGTCAAACTTGTATGGTTTTAGCTTACGTTCTCTTCATTTTTGGACGTAATAATGTAATCCTAATGGATTTGGGATTAGTTTTACTAAATATCAATTTCGCTCAGTTGGTAACTGTATTGACTTTAACTGATGCTATTGAATATGGTCAGCTTAAGAATGGGCAAAGAAATGAAGCAGTTGTCTTAGCGGTTCGTCCAATGATTGATAAATTTACTGGGGCAGTTTCTAATGCTTTAGTTGGTTATGTTGCAATTGCGGCTGGAATGACTGGAACAGCTACTGCTGCTGATATGACGGCTCATGATATTAATACTTTCAATATTATTGCCTTATATATTCCATTAATTTTAGCTGTTTTGTCAATCATTGTTTTTTTGACAAAAGTAACATTATCAGAAAAGAAACATGCGGCCGTTGTTGAAGAATTAAAAGATAAATTGGCGGAGGGCAAGATTGAAAATGATAAAGAAGAATCTGATGCGAGTGTTACAAATGAAATTGTTTATGCACCAGCGGATGGTAAATTAATGAATTTAAGCGAAGTTATTGATGAGAATAATAAGCCATTTCCAGGTAAAGGATTTGCTATCAAGCCAAGTAGAGGAAGGATCTATGCCCCATTTAATGGGAAAATTAAATTTACCTTTGTTACTAAACATGCTTTCGAAATTATTTCCGATGAAGGGTTACAAGTAGTGGTACATGTTGGTTTAGGAACGGTTAACTTACGTGGAAAAGGCTTTGAGACTTACTATGATGATGGCCAAAATGTGAGAAAAGGAGATTTATTACTTGGATTTGATCGAGACCTTGCTCTTGAAAATGGTTATCAAGACACAGTAATTGTTTTTTATACACAACCACGAAAAATTGTAAAAACCAGTGAAGTTGAAACTGGTAAGACTGTTAAGCATGGAGAAGAAGTTGTAAGCGTGGAATTTAGAGAAGCGCTAAAGAATTCAGAAAAAACAATGAGATTACAAGCAGAATAAAGGAGAAAAATATGACACAATTATCACGCTTTTTATATGGTGGAGATTATAATCCTGAGCAATGGCCAGAAGATACTTGGGCAAATGATATACAAGTTTTTAAACAAGCACATTTAAACTCAGCTACTATTAATGTTTTTTCTTGGGCTTTATTAGAGCAAAAAGAAGGAGAATATGATTTTTCAAAATTAGACAAAATAGTTAAAGAATTATCTGATGCTAATTTTGATATCGTCCTTGCAACTGCAACTGCAGCTATGCCTGCTTGGATGTTTAAAAAATATCCTGATGTGGCACGAGTAGATTATCAGGGAAGACGACATGTTTTTGGGCAAAGACATAATTTTTGCTCCAATAGTAAAAACTATCAAGTTCTTGCTAGTAAATTAGTTAAAAAAATAGTAAGCCGATATTATAAAAATCCTCATATTAAAGTTTGGCATGTTAATAATGAGTATGGGGGCAATTGCTACTGTGACAATTGTCAAAATACTTTTAGAGACTGGCTAAAATATAAATATAAAAATTTAGAGACTTTAAATAAAGCATGGAATATGAATGTGTGGAGCCATAGGATTTATGATTGGGATGAAATAGTAGTTCCAAATGAATTAGGAGATGCCTGGGGAGCAGAAGGCACTGAAACTATTGTTTCTGCATTATCGCTTGATTATTTGCGTTTTCAATCTGAGAGCTTATTGAAACTTTTTAAGATGGAGAAAGCTATTATAAAGAAATATGACCCAGTGGCTTTAGTAACAACTAATTTTCATGCTTTACCTAATAAATTACTTGACTATCAAAAATGGGCAAAAGAACAAGACATTATTTCTTATGATAGTTATCCAAGTTATAGCATGCCAACTTATCAGTCAGCATTTTTATATGATTTGATGCGTTCGTTAAAACATCAACCCTTTATGCTGATGGAATCGACACCTGCTCAAGTAAATTGGCAACCATATAGTCCATTGAAGAGACCGGGACAAATGGCAGCTACAGAATTGCAAGCAGTTGCTCATGGAGCAGATACAGTTCAATTTTTTCAATTAAAACAAGCCATTGGCGGATCGGAAAAATTCCATAGTGCAGTAATTTCACATTCTCAAAGAACTGATACTAGAGTATTTAAGGAAGTAACAGAACTAGGAGAAAAACTAGAAAAAACTGGTTCGACAATTTTAGGATCAAAGACAAAGGCAAAGGTAGGAATTGTTTTTGACTGGAATAACTTTTGGTCTTATGAATATATTGACGGAATTACGCAAGATCTTGATTATGTAGAATCAATTTTGGATTATTATAAACAATTGTATAAGCGCAATATCCCAACGGATATCATTAGCGTTGACGACGATTTTAGTCAATATGACTTAGTTGTAGCTCCAGTTTTATATATGATAAAAAGCGGTTTGGCAGAAAAAATTGATCAATATGTAAAAAGGGGTGGTAATTTTGTTGCTAGCTATTTATCTGGAATAGTAAATGAAAATGATAGCGTGTACCTTGGGGGATACCCTGGTCCTTTAAAAGATGTTTTAGGTATCTGGGTTGAGGAAAGCGATGCAGTAATTCCAGGACAAAAAATTACTGTTTCCTTAGATAGTAACAATTATCAAGCTAACTTAATTTGTGATTTGTTGCATTTAGAAGGTGCACATGCTTTAGGAAACTATAATAGTGAATTTTATAAAGAAACACCAGCAGTTAGTGAGAACAAATGGGGGAAAGGTACTAGCTGGTATATTGGAACGCAATTAGATGAAGCGGGATTAAGTAAAATATTTGATCATCTTATTTCAATTGTGAATATAAAATCTTTAATAGAGACTAAAACGGATTTAGAAATAACTAAAAGAGTTACAAAAAGCGGAAAAGAATTATACTTCGTCTTAAATATGAGTAATGATACAAAAGATTTGCCGTCTGAATTTGATGCATATAAGAATTTATTTACGGATAAAAGTGCAAATAAAAAGATGAAGGCATGGGAAGTGCAATTATTGAGTAAGCTTTAGAAATAAGTTAGGTATAAAGGATTAATATTAACTTTATACCCTTTTTATGAAATTTAATAAATTTATTTACTAAATAGTTTTATAATTAATTATGAAAACGATTACAAAAAATTAAGAGGTAAAAATTATGAATAAAGATGAATTACTTAAAGATTATCAAGAAGTATTTAGTGAAAGTGGAAAAGATGTTTTCTTCTCACCTGGTCGAATTAATGTGATTGGAGAGCATACTGACTATAATGGAGGACATGTTTTTCCAGCAGCAATTAGTTTAGGTGTTTACGGCGTTTATGGACCAAGAGATGACAAAAAGGTTTGTCTTTATTCAGGTAATGTAGATGGTGAAATTGTCGAATTTGATTTAGATAATGATTCAGTAGAAAAAGATAAACGCTTTTGGACTAATTACTTTAAAGGAATGATTACTTATTTACGTCAAAGAGAAGACGGCGAAAAAATTAACCATGGTTTTAATCTTTATATTAAGGCTGACTTACCATCAGGATCTGGTCTATCTTCAAGTGCAGCAATTGAAATGCTAATGGGAATGATTTTAAAAGATGAATTTGATTTAGATGTTGATCGTCCAACTTTGGCAAGACTAGGACAAAAAACTGAAAATGATTTCGTTGGCCTAAATTCAGGAATCATGGATCAATTTGCTTGCATCATGGGTAAAAAAGATAGTGCTATTTTCCTTGATTGTAACACGATGGAATATGAATATAAGCCACTTAAACTGGGCGATTATGAAATTATTATTATGTCTACTAATAAAGAGCATACTTTAGCAGATTCTGCTTATAACGATCGTGTTAGTGAATGTCACAAGGCCTTAGAAAAACTACAAACTAAGCTTGATATTAAAGCACTAGGTGAATTAGACGATAATACTTTTGATGAATATTCATACCTAATTAACGATGAAACGGAATTAAAACGTGCTCGTCATGCAGTTAGTGAAAACGGAAGAACAATCAGAGCAACTAAGGCCATGGAAGATAACGATCTTGAAAAATTGGGTCGATTGATTGATGCATCTCATATTTCCCTTCATTATGACTATGAAGTAACGGGTAAGGAACTTGATACTTTAGCAGAAGCAGCTTGGAAACAAGACGGAGTTTTAGGGGCCAGAATGATTGGTGGCGGTTTTGGCGGTAGCGCAATTGCAATTGTGAAGAAGAACGAAGCTGAAAACTTTAAGAAAAATGTTGGCAAGATTTATCGAGATGCAATTGGTTATGACGCAAGTTTCTACGATACAGAAATTGTAGATGGAACTAAGAGAATTTAATATTAAGAGGCTACAGAAATGAAAATTATTGAGAAATTTGCAGATGAAGTTATTGAAAGTGGAGCCTATCAAGAATTAGATCGTGTATACATAATTAACAAGATCAAAGCCTTAGTTGGTGATGAAGACCAAGAATGTGATGAAAAACAAACATCAGTACACCAACTTGTGCAAATGGCTGTCGATCGTAAAATTATTCCAGATGACAATACTTCACGCGAAGTCTTGAATGATGAGTTATATGATTTGAAGACTCCAACACCTTCAAAAGTAAATGAAATTTTCTGGCAAAAGATGCAAAAGTCAGCTAATAGAGCAACTGATTGGTTTTATAAGCTTTGTGTTGATAATAATTATGTCAAAAAAGAAGCAATTGCTAAAAATATTGTTTTTTCAGGCAGGAGTTCTAAGAATCATGAATTAGAAATTACTATTAATCTTTCAAAGCCTGAAAAAGATCCTAAAGCCATTGCTGCCGCAGCTCACAATACTGGTAATAAATATCCTCAATGTGCTCTATGCTTAGAAAATGAAGGTTATGTTGGCGGATATGGAAAAAATGCCAGAAGTAATTTACGTGTAATTCGAATGACTATCGGTGGTCGTCCATGGGGCTTTCAATATTCACCATATGCTTACTTTAATGAGCATTGTATTTTCTTAGATCAAAAGCATATTCCAATGATTATTAATCAACAAACCTTAATTAATTTGATTGATATTGAAAAACAACTCCCAGAATATTTTGTTGGTTCAAATGCAGATTTGCCAATTGTCGGCGGTTCAATGCTGGCTCATGAACACTATCAAGGCGGACGTCACGTCTTTCCAATGATGAAGGCAAAGATTAAGAAAGAAGTTATTTTTGATAAATATCCGGATGTTAAGGTAGGAATAGTTGATTGGCCAATGAGTGATTTGCGGCTAATTAGTAAAAATTCACTAACTTTAATTAGTCTAGGTAGTAAGATTATTGATTTTTGGGATCGTTATAATGATCAAGATCGTCAAATTACGGCTTTTGATGGTAAGACTAGACGTCATACGGTTACTCCAATTATGCATCGTGATGAAGAAAAATTTGTTCTAGATTTAGTTCTTCGCGATAACAATACTAGCGATAAGTATCCATTAGGAATTTTTCATCCACATTCTGAGCTTTGGCATATTAAGAAAGAAAACATCGGTTTAATCGAAGTTATGGGGAGAGCAATTTTGCCTGGAAGACTTAAGAAAGAACTAGAAGAAGTAAAGAAATATTTACTCGATGAAAATAATGAGATAGCTGAAAGCCATCTTGCTTGGGCTCAAGAAATTAAAGCTAACCATCAAATTACTAGCGAAAATGTAGATAGCATCCTTCAACAAGCTCTAGTTGAAGTGTTTGATCAAGTTCTTGAGTGTGCCGGGGTCTTCAAGAATAATGAAAATGGAGAAGCTGGCTGGCAAAAGTTTACCGAGGCTTTAGTTAGCGAGGTAGATAGATAAAATGAAAACAAGTTTTAGAAAGTATAGTCGTAAAAATGGTCAGGACTTATGTGAAATTAGTCTTGAAAATAATCAAGGAATGAAGGTTAAGATTCTTAATTATGGAGCAACTTTAGAAAAAGTTCTACTTGATGGCGAAGATATGATTTTGTCATTAAATAGTCCAGAAGATTATTCAAAAGAAAGAAATTTTCTGGGTGGGACCGTTGGCAGAATTTGTGGACGCGTTCGGCTAGGTCAATGGAAACATGGCAACCAAATATATCAACTTCCTCAAAATGATGGAGAAAACCACATTCATGGTGGTATTGGAACTGATATGAAAATCTGGAACTTTAAATTAAAAAATTCAGAACAAGAGTCTCGAGTTGATCTCTTTCTTTTTGATCCAGATGGAGATAATGGCTATCCCGGCAACATGAAGTTATATGCCACTTATAAGCTTGATAATGAAAATAACTTGTCATACAAATTAGAAGCTGTTAGTGATCAGTTAACAATTTTTAATCCGGCTAATCATACATATTTCAACTTAGGTGAAAGAGCTACCGACTTAAAACTCCAACTTGCAGCGGATTACTATTTGCCAGTAGGTACGGATGGATTGCCAAATCAAGGAATGAAAAATGTAGAGAATACAGTGTTTGATTTTAGACAAGGTAAGAAGATATCTGCTGCTTTAGATAGTGATGATAGTCAAATTAACTTGCGTAACGGTCTAGATCATCCTTTTATTTTGAATGGGATGCAGCCTGCAGCAGTGTTGTCATCTAATAAATACAAAATGATTATGACCACTAATGCACCAGCAATTGTTACTTATACAGCTAACCATTTTAATCATACTGGTGTAGCAAACAATGTTGGACAATACGATGGAATTACTTTAGAAGCACAATATCCACCAGCAGAAGGTATAGAATTAGGAGAAATTACTTTACTCCCTTTTGAAAAGTTTGAGCGTAAGATTAACTGGAACTTTAGTTAATTACATACAAACAGTAGTAAATTTTATAAAAGCGTTTAATATCTTTTGCAAACAGAATAATTTAATTGTTAATTATGATAGCAATTTCACAATGAGTTGCGTTAAAATAGCAGATGAAACCATAAAATGTACGTAAAGAGGAAATTATGAACGCAAAAGAAATTTATAGTCAATGGACTAACGCAAATAATTTGCCTGATTATTTAAAGGATCAATTAAGTGACCTAGGTAAAGATGAAAAGTGGATTGAAGATGCTTTCGGACAAGATATTAATTTTGGTACTGCCGGAATGAGAGGTAGACTTGAACCTGGTACAAACAGAATTAATTTGTTTACTGTGGGAAGAGTAACCGAAGGTCTTGCAAGACTAATTGACGAAAATGGTGAAGAGGCTAAGAAACGGGGCGTTGCAATTTCTTTTGATTCGCGTTATCACTCAAGAGAATTTGCCGAACATGCAGCTCGTATTTTAGGTGCACATGGAATTCATGTATACCTATTTGATGATTTAAGACCAACTCCTGAATTATCATTTGCTGTTCGTCATTTAAATACCTTTGCCGGAATTAACATTACCGCATCACATAATGCTAAACAATATAATGGTTATAAGGTTTATGGCGAAGACGGTGCTCAAATGGCGCCAGAAAATGCAGATCGTTTGTTTGCTTATGCTCAAAAAGTTGATGACATTTTTAGCATTAAAGCTGCTCCTGTGGAAGAACTACGCGCTAATGGCACCCTACAATTAATTGGTGAAGATGTAGATAAAGCATACTTAGCTCATTTAAAGGATGTTACTGTTGATCCTGAAATGGTTAAGGCTAATGCTGATAAATTAAAAATTATCTACACTCCATTACATGGTACTGGAAAGATGCTATATGATCGTGCCTTCAGACAAGGTGGCTTTGACAATGTGATTCCAGTTCCAAGTCAATCTATCATTGATCCAGAATTCCCTACAACTATCAAACCTAACCCAGAATACCGTGATGTATTTGAACCAGGATTTAAGCTTGCTAATGAAGTAGATGCAAATGTTATTATCGCAACTGACCCAGATGCAGATAGAATGGGTGCAGCTGTTAGAAAATCAGATGGTGATTTCCAAGTTTTAACTGGTAATCAAATTGCTACATTAATGGCATACTACTTATTAGTTCATATGAAAGAAAATGGAACTCTTTCGTCAGATTATGAATTAGTAACTTCAGTAGTTTCAAGTGCACTTCCATTTAAGATTGCTGATGATTTTGGTATTAAAACTAAGCATGTGCTAACTGGATTCAAGTACATTGGTGAAGAAGTTGACCGTATGAATAAAGAAAATGACGGTAAATTTTTGATGGGATTTGAAGAAAGTTACGGTTACTTATTTAAGCCATTCGCTAGAGATAAGGATGCTATGCAAGGTGCATTAATGTTTGCAGAAGTAGCAAGTTACTATGCATCTAAGGGAATGACTGTTTTTGATGGATTACAAGAGATCTGGCAAAAATATGGTGTAGCTTACGAAATTACTAAGGCTATCGAAATGCCTGGTATTGGTGGTCAAAAGAAGATGGCTGAATTAATGAGTAAGTTGCGTAAAGAACATTTAACTGAAATTAATGGGGCAAAAGTTGTTAAGATTCAAGACTTCGAAACCCAAGAAACCATTGAAGATGGAAAGAAAACTCCATTAACTGGTTTCCCTAAGTCTAACGTTTTGAAGTATTTCTTAGATGATGAAACTTGGGTTGCTCTTCGTCCGTCAGGAACTGAACCTGTAATTAAGGCTTATGTTGGAGTAAATAAGAAAGATATTGAAACTGCAGAAAAAGCTGCAGAAGAGTATCAAGATGCATTAGCTAATTTGTTAAAGTAATGCAAAAATAGTGCGAAAATACGTTCGCTGTAGTAAAATGAATACGTTATATAGAAGTTGGGCTATTTTAGTCCAACTTTTTTTGCGGAGGATGAAAAATGATTAGACGACAAAAAAATAAAAAATTTGAACTTGTCTCTAAATTTCAACCAGCAGGAGATCAAGAGCAAGCAATTAAAAAGTTGACTGATGGATTTGAGCAAGGAGAAAAAGCACAAATCCTAGAAGGTGCTACTGGAACCGGTAAGACTTTTACTATGGCAAATGTAATAGCTAAGTTAAATAAGCCAACTTTAGTAATTTCTCATAATAAAACTTTGGTTGGCCAACTGTATGGTGAATTTAAAGAGTTTTTCCCTAAGAATGCCGTTGATTATTTTGTGTCTTATTATGATTACTATCAACCAGAAGCTTACGTACCACAATCTGATACTTATATTGAGAAAGATTCATCAATTAATGATGAAATTGATCAATTACGGCATAAGACCACTAGTGATTTAATGTCGAGAAATGATGTAATTGTTGTGGCGTCAGTATCATGTATTTATGGTTTAGGTGATCCAAGAGAGTATGCGGCTAGTGTAGTTTCTTTATCTGAAGGCCAAGAGTTTAGCCGGGATGTGTTATTACGAGATTTAGTAAATATTCAATATGATCGTAATGATATTGATTTTCAGCGTGGACGCTTTAGAGTACGCGGTGATGTAGTAGAAATTTTTCCAGCAGGATATTCTGATCATGCATTTAGAGTTGAATTTTTTGGTGATGAGATTGACCGAATTGTTGAAGTGGATTCTTTGACCGGTGAAGTAATTGGAGAGCGAGAACAAGTTTCTATTTTCCCAGCAACTCACTTTGTTACTAATGAACAAATTATGGAAAGAGCTTTGGCCTCAATTAAAGATGAAATGAATATTCAGGTGAAAAAGTTCGAAGGGGAAGGAAAACTTTTAGAAGCTCAACGAATTAAACAAAGAACCACGTATGATATGGAAATGATGAGTGAAGTTGGCTACACTAATGGAATTGAAAACTACTCTAGACACATGGAAGGACGAAAAGCTGGACAGCCACCACATACCTTGTTAGATTTCTTTCCTGATGACTTCTTAATTTTAATTGATGAATCGCATGCCACAATGCCAGAACTAAAGGCAATGTACAATGGAGATAGGGCACGTAAGCAAACCTTAATTGATTATGGTTTTAGACTTCCATCTGCTTTAGATAACCGACCTTTAAAATTAGAAGAGTTTGAAAAACATGTAAATCAAATCATGTACGTATCAGCAACTCCAGGTGATTATGAGCTTAATCAAACTGATCACAAGGTTGAGCAAATTATTCGTCCTACTGGATTACTTGATCCTGAAATTGAGGTTAGACCAATTAAGGGACAAATCGATGATTTAGTTGGTGAAGTTAATAAGCGTATTGAACGTAATGAGCGCGTTTTTGTTACAACTTTAACTAAAAAAATGGCTGAAGACTTAACCGACTATTTAAAGGATTTGGGGATAAAAGTACGATATCTACATTCTGATATCAAAACTTTAGAGCGTCTTGAAATTATTAGAGATTTAAGACTAGGAAAATTTGATGTACTAATAGGGATTAATCTTTTAAGGGAAGGTATCGATGTTCCTGAAGTGTCTCTAGTTGCAATTCTAGATGCTGATAAAGAAGGTTTTCTTCGTTCTACCAGACCTTTGGTTCAAACAATTGGGCGTGCTGCTCGAAATTCAAATGGTAAGGTAATTATGTATGCTGATTCAATTACTGATTCGATGCGTGAAGCAATTGACGCTACGGAGAGAAGACGTAGTCTACAAATGAAATTCAACAAAGAACACGGCATTACTCCTAAAACTATCGTTAAGCCAATTAGAGATGTAATTTCTATCACTAAGGATAGTGATGATAAAGAGAATAAAGAAAGTTTTGCTGACCTAAACTTTGATGAATTGACTAAGAAGCAAAAACAAAATATGATTAAGACTTTAACTGCACAAATGCAGGAAGCTGCTAAAAAGTTGGACTTTGAAGAAGCAGCTAACTTGCGTGATGCAATTATGGACTTAAAAAAACAGGTGCATGAAAAGAAAAAGTAGAGGAGGATAGTTAAATGGTAAATGATAAAATTGTTATTCACGGAGCACGGGAACACAATTTAAAAGATATAAGTTTATCAATTCCAAAAGATAAATTAGTAGTTATTACTGGTTTATCGGGCTCTGGAAAAAGTTCACTGGCATTTGATACCTTATATGCTGAAGGTAGAAGACGATATGTAGAATCGTTGTCAAGCTATGCTAGACAATTTTTAGGGCAAATGGATAAAGCTGATGTTGACTCAATTGATGGATTAAATCCCGCAATCTCAATTGATCAAAAGACGACATCACATAATCCACGCTCAACGGTCGGAACCGTAACAGAAATTAACGATTATTTACGTTTATTGTGGGCTCGTGTAGGTCATCCGATTTGTCCCAATGATGGAACTTTAATTGAAAGACAAAGCGTAGATCAAATGGTGGATCGAGTAATGGATTTGCCTGAAAGAAGTAGAATTCAAATTTTGGCTCCAGTTATCCGTTCTAAAAGAGGAGAACATAAAGAGGTATTTAAGCGAATTCAGCGTGCGGGGTATGTACGGGTAATTGTAGATGGCGAAATGCATGAAATTACTGATGAGTTTGAGCTAGATAAAAACAAGAGACACAGTATTGATATTGTTGTGGATCGTTTAATTGTTAAAGAAAATATTCGTAGTCGGTTATTTGATTCAGTAGAAGCAGCTCTTCGTTTAGCAGATGGGTACATGGATGTTGATGTAATTAAGGGCGAACGCATCAATTTTTCGGAATACTATGCATGCCCTATTTGTGGTTTTACTGTTGGTGAAATGGAACCACGGTTATTTTCATTTAATGCACCTTTTGGAGCTTGTCCTGATTGTGATGGACTAGGTATGAAGCTTTCAGTAGATGAAGATTTAGTAATTCCTGATAAGGATAAGTCATTAGGTGAAGGAGCCTTAGTTCCTTGGGCTAACTCTAAATACTATACAGCGATGTTAGAACAAGCATGTACAGCCATGAAAATACCCTTAGATAAACCATATAAAAAATTAACTAAAAGACAAAAGGATTTAATTTTAAATGGATCTAAGGGAAAGAAAATAAAATTCCATCTCGAAGGAGACTTTGGTGTAAACGATACAGTTCAAGAATTTGAAGGAATTTTAAATAATATCAATCGTCGATACCACCATCCAATGTCTAAATTCATGCGTGATGCAATGGGTAAGTATATGACTGAACTGACTTGTTCAACTTGTCATGGTAAAAGATTGAATGAAAAGGCTTTAGCCGTGAAAGTAAATGGTAAAGATATTGCTGAAGCATCTGATCTTTCGATTGCAAAAGCATTAGAATTTTTCAATTCAGTTAAATTAAGTGAACAAGAAGAAATGATTGCTAAGCCAATTTTGAAAGAAGTGCGGGATCGTTTGACATTTTTAATTAATGTTGGATTAGACTATCTTACTTTATCTCGTTCTGCTGGCACTCTATCTGGTGGAGAAGCGCAAAGAATTAGACTAGCAACTCAAATTGGTTCTAACTTGTCAGGCGTTATGTATATTCTAGATGAACCATCAATTGGTCTTCATCAGCGTGACAATGATCGTCTTATTTCTTCCCTTAAGAAAATGAGAGATCTTGGAAATTCTCTAATTGTAGTAGAACATGATGATGAAACCATGAAGCAAGCCGATTACTTAGTTGATATGGGACCGGGAGCAGGAGTATACGGCGGAAAAGTGATGGCTGCAGGTACGCCTGAAGAAGTAATGAAGAATCCCCATTCTTTAACTGGGGAGTACTTGTCAGGTAAAAAGATTGTTCCAGTTCCATTAGAGCGAAGAAAAGGTAACGGTAAGAAAATAACTGTTACTGGTGCAAAAGAAAATAATTTAAAAGATGTTTCTGTTGATTTTCCTTTAGGTAAATTAATTGTTGTAACCGGAGTATCAGGTTCCGGGAAATCAACATTAGTTAACTTGATTTTGAAACGTGCTCTGGCACAGAAGTTGAATAATAACTCTGCAAAGCCCGGTAAGTATGAATCAATTGAGGGATATAAAAATATCGAAAAAATTATAGATATTGATCAAAGTCCTATTGGACGAACTCCGCGTAGTAATCCAGCCACATATACTAGTGTATTTGATGATATTCGTACTTTATTTGCCCAGACTAATGAAGCAAAAATGCGTGGCTATACTAAGGCTAGGTTTTCTTTTAACGTTAAGGGAGGTCGTTGTGAAGCATGTCATGGAGATGGAATTATTAAGATAGAAATGAATTTCTTGCCTGATGTGTATGTCCCTTGCGAAGTTTGTCACGGAACAAGATATAACTCAGAAACTTTGGAAGTAACCTACCGTGAAAAAAATATTTCTCAAATTTTAAACATGACAATTAACGAAGCATGCAAATTCTTTGAAAATATTCCTAAAATTCATCGTAAATTACAAACAATTGTTGATGTAGGATTAGGATATGTAAAGTTAGGACAATCAGCAACTACTTTGTCTGGTGGAGAAGCACAAAGAATGAAATTAGCTTCTGAATTACAAAAACTTTCTACTGGAAATAACTTCTATATCTTGGATGAACCTACAACTGGGTTGCACACTGATGACATTAAACGTCTGTTAGAGGTATTGCAGCGCTTAGTTGATGAAGGAAATACAGTTTTAATTATTGAACATAACTTAGACGTCATTAAAAATGCAGATTGGCTAATTGATCTAGGCCCTGAAGGAGGAGATGGTGGTGGACAAATTGTGGCTACTGGTACTCCAGAAGAAGTTGCTCAAGTCAAAGAAAGCTATACTGGTCAATATTTAAAACCTGTTCTTAAAAGAGATACTGAATTAACTAAGCAAATGATAAATAATAAAAAAGAGTAAGAAGAAAGTTAATGGTGTTTTAGGAAATTAAGTGTAGAATATTATCTGGGAGGATATAAAAATGAACGACATTTATAATTCTAGACATCAAGGCTTTGATTGGGGCTCATTTATAGCAGGGATTTTGTTTGTTATAGCATCATTCTTGTTATTACGCTACCCTGGTCGTGGTTTACAAGCATTTGTATTTGTATTCGGTATTTTATCAATTTTACAAGGCCTAATTTGGATTTCAGCATATGTTAAATTTCATAATATTTTTGATTTGAGCTGGGTAACAATAATTTCTGCAATTATTGATATTGTAATTGGTGTTTTGTTCCTATGCTCACGTGAAATTGGGGGATTAACTTTAGCTATTTTATTTGCTATCTGGTTCTTAGCTGATTCGATTATTGGGATCATTTTCTCATGGCACTTACGTGAATATTCAACTGGATACTTTGTTCTTTGCTTAATTTTAAACATCATTAGTTTAATTATTGCTTTTGCTTTACTATTTAACCCAATGTTAGCCGCTATTACTTTAGTTTACTTAGTAGCATTTTGGTTAATGGTATTTGGAATTAATGAAATTTTTGTTTCATGGATGCATAGATAAAATAAAAAGTCGTATATCGTTGGAAAACTACCAAAGATAACGACTTTTTATTTTATTTAAAAAATGGAACACCCGGTATGTTATAATGTCGATTAAGGAGGGATAATTATGGCTGAACAAAAGAAACAATTATTGATTGTTACTGGTATGAGTGGTGCAGGTAAAACTGTGGCAATTAAAGCATTAGAAGATATGGGATATTTCGTGGTAGATAATTTACCACCGGAATTATTGGGAAGTTTCTGGGAATTAATTAACAATTCTTCGGATTTTAGTAAGGCAGCAGTAGTTGTTGACTTGAGAGTAAAGAGTTTTTATAAAGATTTGGTTGACGAAATCAAGTCTTTAGAGGATAGTCAAAATGTTCAGTCAACAGTTTTATTTTTAGATGCTTCAGATGATGTCTTAGTGTCTCGGTATAAAGAAACAAGACGTTTGCCTCCTTTGGCTCATACAGGTAGATTGCTTGATGGAATTCAAGAAGAAAGAAATATTTTATCAAGAACAAAAAATATTTCAAATATAATTATTGATACTTCTCACCTTTCTACTAAAGAATTAAAGGCAAAATTAGTAGATAAGTTTGGAGATAATCGAACTCGGACGTTTTCAATTGAAGTAATGAGTTTTGGATTTAAATATGGTATTCCAATTGATGCAGATATTGTAATGGATGTAAGATTTTTGCCAAATCCATTCTATATTCCCCAACTTAAGCCATTTACTGGTTTAGATCGTCGAGTTTTTGATTATGTAATGAGCAAGAAAGAAACTAAAGAGTTTTATGCTAAGTTTTTAGATATGTTGGAGACGGCTATTCCAGGATATATTGCTGAAGGAAAAGAAAAATTAACTATTGCAATTGGTTGTACAGGTGGTCAGCACAGAAGCGTTTCAATTGCACGCCAATTAGCGGTTGATTTAGCTAAAAAATATCCTGTTGATATTTCTCACCGAGAGATTAGTCGTTATATTGGACAATAAAGGAGCGGAGATGGCGTACGGAGAAAATAAAATTGTACATGTCATTCGTGGACGTCGCCCTAAAATTGTTGTTATTGGCGGAGGGACAGGTTTACCTGTTATTTTAAATGCTCTAAAGGAGCAAAACGCTGATATAACAGCTATTGTTACTGTGGCTGATGATGGCGGATCGTCCGGTGCAATTAGAGATTATATTAATGTGGTGCCACCAGGGGATATAAGAAATGTATTGGTTTCTTTATCTGATTTACCACAAGAAGAAAAAGATATTTTTCAATATCGATTTAATTCATCTGACTCATTTTTTGCAGGTCATGCAATTGGAAATCTAATTATTGCTGCCTTAGATGAAATGCAGGGAAATATTTTTGACGCTGTTCAATCCCTATCTAGAATGATGCGAATTGATGGAAGAATCTTTCCTGCTTCGAATGAGCCTTTGACTTTAAATGCGGAATTTGTCGATGGAACAACTGAATCAGGAGAAACAGAAATCACATCAAAAGACAAGAGGATTAAACGTGTCTGGGTTACCGATACTGACTCAGATGAAGAACCTAAAGCTGTGTTGCCAGTTTTAGCAGCTATTATGCAAGCAGACGCAGTAGTTTTAGGACCGGGTAGTTTATTTACATCGATTTTACCTAATTTGATGATTTCTAATTTAGGGGATGCTGTAAGACAAACTAAAGCTGAGGTAATTTATATTTGTAATATTATGACCCAGCAAGGTGAAACAGATCATTTTACAGCAGCTGAGCATGTGCAAGTTATTAATGACCACTTAGGAGGCCATTATATTAATACAGCTTTGGTTAACGGCGCTAAGATTGATATGACTAAATTTAACCCAGCCGATTACGATGCTTATCTTGAACCAGTAAGGAATGATTTTGCCGGATTGAGGGCTCAAGATTGTCGAGTAATTACAGCTGACTTTATCGATCAACATAGTGGATTGGTTTTTCATGATGGAAAAAAAGTGGCTGATGAAATTTTGAATTTAGCTTTTGAAGCATATTGTCGAAGACAGAAGGAACAGGACTAGTTAATGGTTTCATACGCAAGTGATGTAAAAAAAGAACTTACAAGTCTGCCAGTTCATCCCGAACACGCTAAGGCAGAATTAGCAGCTTTTTTGCGAATGAACGGAGTACTTAGCCTGCACGATCATCAATTTAGTTTGGATATTACAACTGAAAATCCAGCGATTGCAAGGAGAATATTTTCTCTTATTAAGACTGCTTATGGAATTGAACCTCTATTAATTGTTTCTAAGAAGATGAAATTAAAGAAAAATTATCAGTATTTAGTTAGACTTCAAAAACAAGTTCATGAAATTCTAACTGACTTAGAAATTTTTGATAGTAATAATGGTCTTATTACGGGAATTCCCGAAAAGATTATGTCTTCGGAACAAAGAGCAATGTCCTATTTAAGAGGAGCTTTTTTAGCATCTGGAAGTGTAAATAATCCAGAAACTAGTCGCTATCATTTAGAGATTTATTCTCTTTATGAAGATCATAATCAAGATCTATTAAAGTTAATGAACAATTTCTTTTATTTAAATGCAAAAGAAACTAGGAGACGAAGTGGCTATATCGTCTATTTAAAAGAAGCAGAAAAAATTGGTGATTTTCTCCATATAGTTGGTGCAGTGAACGCGATGCTAGCTTTTGAAGATTTAAGAATTATGCGTGATATGCGTAATTCGGTGAATCGTTTAGTGAATTGCGATACAGCGAATCTAAAAAAGACTGCAAATGCAGCAGCTAAGCAAGTTGAAGATATTCAATTGATTGAAGAAAAATTTGGTTTAGAAAACTTACCTGAAAAATTGACTGTGCTAGCTCGTTTTAGGTTAACGCATCCAGAACTTTCTCTTAAGGAAGTTGCAGCACAAGTACCAGATGGTCCAATCTCAAAGTCAGGGGTTAACCATCGTTTTCAAAAAATTCGTGAAATAGCGAAGCAATTAAAAGAAGAAAATTAGATAAAAAAATAGAGCTCACATCGTGAGCTCTATTTTTGTCTAAATAAATTAGTCTTTCTTTTGGTTTACCAAAATTTCATCGATTAAACCATAGTCTTTAGCTTCTTCAGCAGACAAGTAATTGTCGCGTTCAGTATCCTTAAGGATCTTATCAAGAGGTTGACCAGTGGTTTCATGTAAAATTTGGTTAAGTTTTTTACGACTCTTTAAAATTTCATTAGCTGCAATTTGAATGTCAGTTTGTTGACCTTGTGCACCACCTAATGGTTGGTGGATAAGAACTGTTGAGTTTGGTAATGCAAAACGTTTACCCTTAGTTCCACTAGTTAAAAGAATGGAAGCCATAGAAGCAGCCATACCAATGGCAATTGTAGATACGTCTGATTTGATAAAGTTCATTGTATCCATAATTGCTAATCCAGAGGTAATAACACCACCTGGAGAATTAATGTAAAGAGAAATGTCTTTAGTGTTATCTTGTGCATCTAAGAATAAAAGTTGAGCAATGATGGAATTAGCCATTTGGTCATTAATTTCACCACTAAGCATAATGATTCTATCTTTTAATAATCTTGAATAAATATCGTAAGCACGTTCACCACGTGCAGTTTGTTCAATAACTGTAGGTACGAGCATTAATTTTACCTCCTAAACAAAATTAGCACTCTAATAAGTACAGTGCTAATTAAATCACTTACTTTTAATCATGTCAACTGATCAAGCTTAATTTTATGTAGAAAAAATGACCGATATATTTTTTATATCGGCCATTTGTAATTAATCCATTAGTGGATTATTACCATCTTCTTTTTTCTTGATTGCTGGTAAAATCAATCCTAAAGCGATCAAGATAATTGGAGTAATAATATTAAGGAAAAGTGTAAATGGATCAGGAGAGTAAATTCCTAAAATACAACATGCAGCTGTTACAATGAAACACCAAATTCCAGCAGTATACGCAAGACCTTGATTTTTTGTCATTTGATAAGAAGTATCAAATTTTGTTTGATGCTTTCTAAGAGCAATATAAGCTGCAAATACCCATAAATAGCGCATTGGCATTGTAGTAGAATTTAATTTAACTAATTGTGCCATAACAGCTTGTGCATCTGGTAGTAAAGCTTGAGCTGCAATTAAACCACCGGAAAGGATAACAACCATCCAAATACCGTTGATATATGCTCCATGTTTATTAACTTTAAGGAGTTTCTTAGGGATGAATTTTTTAGCTTCTTTACTACCTAATAACATTCTAAGTGGAGCATCGATACTAATAACTAAGGTAGAAAATTGTCCAATAACGTTACACCATGAATAGATATACATAAACAAGCCACCAACATGGTAATAATCACCTAAACGCTGGAATGCCATATAAGCACCGTTTGAAATATATTCATTTAAATTATTATTAACGACCTTAGGATCAAACATCAAAGCCATGGCAAATGTTCCTAAAATAGCAGAAATCATAACCATAATAGCAAGAGCCATCATTGCTTTCGGGAAGTTTTTTGAAGGGTCTTTAACTTTATTTACATAGGGAGATATTTTTTCACATCCACCAACAGCAAAAACTAGAATTGAAAGAGAAGTTAAATACTTAAGATTGAATGTTGGCATTAAACTTTTCCAATTAAAGTTAATTGAATAATATCCTGCGTGAGGGTTAATTGCTGGAGCAGCAAACATCATAATGATAAACAAAATAGACATGATAAACATTGATGATCCAGCAATAGTGGCTAAACTTTTAAGAACAGGAATTCCTTTACTAGTGACCCAGCAGAAAAATAGGAAAACAACTAAAGTAGCAAGTTGAGTCCACGCTGTTGGAAGACCATCGTACCATTTGGTATTTCCAAAAATTCCCCAAGCCATCGCTCTTAAGCCACCGGTACCTTTACTGGAAATATAAACGACGTGACAAGCCCAATACGTCCATCCGGCATAATATGCCCATTTTGCACCCATGGTCGCATTAACCCAAGATGAGACACCACCGTTGGCATTTTTAAATGTAGCGCCTAATTCTCCAACCATTAATGCATAGGGAACAAAATAGAGTAAAAACATTAGAACCCAACTGAAAACGACCTTAGTACCATCGAAGTAAACATAACCATTTACAACATTGCCAAAGCCCCAAACGGTTGAAAATGCCATCATTGCCAGTGTAGGCCAAAGCATTTTTTTGGCGTCAGACTTTTTTTCTTCTTCGATCATAAAATAACCTTTCTGTCTATGTACATAATTAACACCAAATTTAATTATAACGAAAATGCTTACAAATGATAGGCTATTTCTAAATAAACCGAGTAATTAAATGATACAAAAAAGCAGCCATCATACGCTGGCTGCTTTTATGCGCCCCCTGAGAGTCGAACTCAGATTTTAAGAACCGGAATCTTACGTGCGATCCATTACACTAAGGGCACGACAAACTAAAATAAGTATATCAGAAAATGTAGAAAGTACAAATTAATTATTCTGAATGATATATCTTGAATTTAAAAAAAGATATTGCTATACTAAAGACTGTCGAGAGAGAAATGTGAATTGAAATATAGTTAATTCACGTCTCTCTAATATTTTTAAGCTTTTTGGGTCGCTTACCGTCATATGGTGGTATCATTTTTGACCCAATAGAGGGAGCGAGCAATGGACTCGGATTTAACCTTGTTGCAAAGCTTAGTTCCTGATGTTTTAAAAATAATTCGGCAACGTTTTCTTGTTCTTGAACAGATTTCGCTGTTAGCTCCAGTTGGGCGAAGAGTTGTTGCTGAAAAATTAGGATTAAGCGAGCGCAATGTGCGAACTGAAACTGATTATTTACGGCAGTTAGGACTCATTAATATCCAGAGCTACGGTATGGAATTAACTGATAAAGGAAAGAGAACTTTAAAAGAAGCTGCTCCTTTAATCGATCGCTTGTTTAACGCTAGTCAAACTGAGATTGAATTGGCACAAAAATTAGGGATCGATCGAGCCATTATTGTTCCTGGTGATATGGATCGACAAGAGCGCGTTGTTGACTTAATGGGTGAACAACTTAACTCGGCACTTGATTTACTTTTACCATTAGGAAAAAGTATTATTACCGTTTTAGGTGGTACTACTGTGGCGGGAGTGGCACATCATCTTTCTCCTAAATTAAGCCGCTATCGGGATTTGTTATTTGTTCCCGGAAGAGGAGCAGTTGGAGAAAGCGTTGAAATCCAGAGTAATACTGTTGCTCAGATGATGGCTTCTGAGACAGGTGGAAAGCATAAAGGGCTATATTTACCTGAAAATGTTTCATCTGAGGCTTTGACTTTGTTGCTTCAAGACACAGATATTGCGAATGCGATTTCAAACATTTATAATAGTGATATGGTGATACATGGAATTGGGAGAGCAGATGTCATGTCAAAGAGACGTGGCTTAGATGTAATGACTAGTTCCAAGCTTCGAAATGATGGAGCTGTGGCCGAATGTTTTGGGTATTTCTTTGACCAACAAGGTAGACTTGTAAAACGTATCCCACGGATCGGTCTTCAATTAGAAGACTTAGATAAAATACCTCATGTATTTGCAATTGCTGCTGGGGCTAGTAAAGCCTCTGCAATTGTAGCTTACATGCATCATGCTCCTAAACAAACGTGGTTAATCACGGATGAAGGAGCCTCAAACTTGGTTTTAAAGGGGAAGTAATTCCCGTTTAAAATAAATTGTTACTTACATATTTCCTAAGGAGGAATATAAGATATGACAGTTAAAATTGGTATTAACGGTTTCGGCCGTATTGGTCGTTTAGCATTCCGTCGTATTATGGATTTAGGCGAAAAGTCTTCAGATATTGAAGTTGTTGCAATCAACGACTTGACTACTCCAGCACTTTTAGCTCACTTACTTAAGTACGACTCAACTCATGGTACTTTCAACCACGAAGTTTCAGCAACTGATGACTCAATCGTAGTTGACGGTAAGAAGTACCGTGTTTACGCTGAACCACAAGCACAAAACATTCCTTGGGTTAAGAACGATGGCGTTGACTTTGTTCTTGAATGTACTGGTTTCTACACTAGCAAAGCTAAGTCAGAAGCTCACCTTAAGGCTGGTGCAAAGCGTGTATTAATTTCTGCACCTGCAGGTTCAGACTTGAAGACCATTGTTTACGGCGTAAACGATGATACTTTGACTGCTGATGACAAGATTGTTTCAGCTGGTTCATGTACTACTAACTCATTAGCACCAATGGTTAATGCCTTACAAAAAGAATTCGGCATTGAAGTTGGTACTATGACTACTATCCACGCTTACACTTCAACTCAAATGCTTTTAGATGGTCCTGTACGTGGTGGTAACTTACGTTCTGCACGTGCTGCAGCTATCAACATTATTCCTCACTCAACTGGTGCTGCTAAGGCTATTGGTCTTGTTGTTCCAGAATTGAACGGTAAGTTGAACGGTCACGCACAACGTGTTCCAGTTCCAGATGGTTCTGTAACTGAATTAGTTTCAATCTTAAGCAAGGATGTAACTGCTGACGAAGTTAACGAAGCAGTTAAGAAGTACGAAAGTCCTTCATTTGCATACAACGACCACAATATCGTTTCTAGCGACGTTTTAGGTATGACTGCTGGTTCAATCTTTGACCCAACTCAAACTATGGTAACTACTGCAGGTGACAAGCAATTAGTTAAGACTGTTGCTTGGTACGACAACGAATACTCATTCACTTGCCAAATGGTTCGTACTTTATTGAAATTTGCTACTCTTTAATCATTAATTGTTTATTACTGATTTTAAGTAAGCAGACGAGAGAAGGCGGAGGGAATTACTTCCTCCGCCTTTTTTCAAATAATCTATCGGAGGTAAATTAGTTTAAATGGCTAAATTAATCGTTTCAGACCTTGATCTTAAAGGTAAAAAAGTTTTAGTTCGTGTTGACTTCAATGTTCCAATTAAGAATGGTGTTATTGGTGACGACAACCGTATTGTTGCTGCATTACCAACTATTAAATACATCATTGATCACGGTGGTAAAGCAATTTTGCTTAGCCACTTGGGTCGTGTTAAGTCAGATGCTGACAAGAAAGAATTGTCATTACGTCCAGTAGCAGAACGTTTAAGTGAATTATTAGAAAAGCCTGTAACTTTTGTACCAGAAAACGAAGGTAAAGAAGTAGAAGAAGCTATCGACAACATGAAGGATGGCGACGTTGTCGTTCTTGAAAACACTAGATTCCAAGATATTGACAACGACTTTGGTAAGCGTGAATCTAAGAACGATCCAAAGCTTGGCGAATACTGGGCAAGTCTTGGTGATGTATTTGTAAACGATGCATTTGGTACTGCTCACAGAAGTCACGCTTCAAACGTTGGTATTGCAACTGCTATGAAGAAGGCTGGTAAGCCTGCAGCAGCTGGTTACTTACTTGAAAAGGAAATTAAGTTCTTAGGTGATGCTGTTGAAAACCCAGTTCACCCATTTGTAACTATTCTTGGTGGTGCAAAAGTATCAGATAAGATTGGTGTCATTGAAAACTTAATTCCTAAGTCAGATCACATTTTAATCGGTGGTGGTATGGCTTATACTTTCTTAGCTGCACAAGGTCACAAGATTGGTAAATCATTGTTTGAATCTGACAAGGTAGAACTTGCTAAGAGCTTGCTTGAAAAGGCTGGCGACAAGATTGTTCTTCCAGTTGATAACGTTGCAGCTACTGAATTCTCAAATGATGCTCCTCACGAAGTTGTTGGTGACGATATTCCTGACAACGAAATGGGTCTTGACATCGGTCCTAAGACTGTTGAAAAATTCAGAGATATCTTAAAAGATGCTAAGACTGTTGTATGGAACGGACCTATGGGTGCATTCGAAATGCCAAATTACGCAGAAGGTACTTTGGAAGTTGGTCGTGCATTAGCTGACTTAAAGGATGCTGTAACTATTATTGGTGGTGGTGACTCAACTGCTGCTGCTAAGCAATTAGGAATCGCTCCTAAGATCAGTCACATTTCTACTGGTGGTGGTGCTTCACTTAACTACCTTGAAGGTAAAGAATTACCAGGAATCGCTTGTGTTTCTGACAAGTAAAATTAGGAGGAATTTTTAATGCGTACACCAATTATTGCTGGTAACTGGAAATTACACATGAACCCTGAACAAACCATTGAATTTGTTAATGCAGTTAAGGGTAAGCTGCCAGATCCAAGTAAAGTTGAATCAGTTATTGCTGCACCTGCAGTTGATCTTTATGTTTTAAAGAAGACTGCTGAAGGCTCAAACTTACATACTGGTGCAGAAAATGCATACTTTGAAGTTGAAGGTGCCTTTACTGGTGAAACTTCACCTAAAGTTTTGAATGAAATGGGTATTGACTACTGTATTATTGGTCACTCAGAACGTCGCGGTTACTTCCACGAAACTGATGAAGACATTAACAAGAAAGCTAAGGCTTTATTTGCTAATGGCGTAACTCCAATTATTTGCTGTGGTGAATCTCTTGAAACTCGTGAAGCTAACAAGCAAGATGAATGGGTAGTAGCTCAAATTAAAGCTGCTTTAGATGGCTTAACTGCAGAGCAAGTTTCTAAACTTGTTATTGCTTACGAACCAATTTGGGCTATCGGTACTGGTAAGACTGCTTCTGCTGATCAAGCTGAAGAAATGTGCAAGACTATTCGTGAAACTGTAAAAGACTTGTACAATGAAGAAACTGCTGAAAATGTTCGTATCCAATACGGTGGTTCAGTAAAACCAGCTAACGTAAAAGAATTAATGTCTAAGCCTGACATTGATGGTGGTTTAGTTGGTGGTGCTTCTCTTGATCCAGAATCATTCTTAGCATTAGTAAACTACCAAGATTAATTAACAATTTATTTAAACGGAATTAGAAGAAAAAAGGAGAATCTCCATGTCTGTTATTACTGATATTCACGCACGTGAAGTTCTTGACTCTCGTGGTAATCCAACCGTTGAAGCTGAAGTTTACACTGAATTAGGTGGCTTTGGTCGTGCTATTGTACCATCTGGTGCTTCTACTGGTGAACATGAAGCAGTAGAATTACGTGATGGTGACAAGTCTCGTTTTCTTGGTCAAGGTGTTTTAACTGCTGTTGAAAACGTTAATGGTGAAATTGCAAAAGCTATTATTGGCTTAGATGTAACTGATCAACGTTTAATTGACCAAACTATGATTGACCTTGATGGTACTCCAAACAAGGGTCGTTTAGGTGCTAACGCTATGTTGGCTGTTTCATTAGCAAGTGCACGTGCTGCAGCTGATGAATTAGGTTTACCTTTATACGAATACTTAGGTGGACCAAACGCTCATGTTTTACCAACTCCAATGATGAATGTTATTAACGGTGGTAAGCACGCAGATAACAACGTTGATATCCAGGAATTCATGATTATGCCAGTTGGTGCTAAGTCTCTTCATGAAGCTGTTCGTATGGGTGCAGAAACTTTCCATACTTTGAAGAGCTTGCTTCAAGAACGTGGTGAATCAACTGCTGTAGGTGACGAAGGTGGTTTTGCACCAAACTTGAAGAACAACGAAGAACCATTTGAAATTTTAGTTGAAGCTATTCAACGTGCTGGCTACAAGCCTGGTCAAGATATTTCTATTGCATTTGACTGTGCAGCTTCTGAATTTTACAACAAGGATACTAAGAAGTATGTGACTGTTGCTGATGGCCGTGAGTACACTGCTGAAGAATGGACTTCACTTATGGAAGACATCGTTGATAAATACCCAGTTATTTCCATTGAAGATCCTTTGGACGAAAACGATTGGGAAGGTTGGAAAGTCTTCACTGAACGTTTAGGTGATAAGGTACAAATCGTTGGTGACGATTTATTCGTAACTAACACTAACTACCTTGAAAAGGGTATTAAGATGGGTGTTGCTAACTCAATCTTAATTAAGCTTAACCAAATCGGTACTTTGACTGAAACTTTTGAAGCTATTGAAATGGCTAAGGAAGCAGGGTACACTGCTGTTGTTTCTCACCGTTCTGGTGAAACTGAAGATACTACAATTGCTGATTTAGTTGTTGCAACTAATGCTGGTCAAATTAAGACTGGTTCAATGTCAAGAACTGATCGAATTGCTAAGTACAACCAATTAATGAGAATTGAAGAAGCTTTGGGTTCAACTGCTCAATACAAAGGAATTCACAGTTTCTACAACTTACACAAACAATTTTAATTAATAGTTGAAATAAAAGAAAAAGGGACGTTGCTTTAGGTGACTCCCTTTTTCTTTTAGCATTCATTAGCTAAATATGGTAAAATCAGTACAGTAAGAAATTTAGGTAATGGAGGCAGCGCTTTGTATAATATCGTCATGACGCTACTCATCATTGTTAGCTTTTTAATTATTATTGCTACGTTGATGCAGCCGCAAAAGCAACAAGATGCCTTAAACGCATTGTCCGGCGGTGCAGTATTTAGCGGCCAGACAAAGAAGCGTGGATTTGAAGCATTAATGGAAAGGATTACCGCTGTATTATTGGTTCTCTTTTTTGCTCTTGCTTTGATCTTGGCAGTACTTTCATCCAAGTAAAAAAAACCTTCCGGTCACAGGAGGGCTTTTTTAATTTCTTTTAACTTAACTTATTTTATAAAGAAATTGAGGCAATTTATATAATGACACAGAATGAACGAGTTTTAGCTGATGTTTATGAAACATTTAGACATAATCCTCAAGAACAATATGACGTGGATCAACTTGAAGATGATCTTAGTCGTAGCCAAAGATTGAATTTTCCTGATTTGGTTAAAGCTTTAACTTTTTTAGAGCATAGTAAAAAGATTGTAACTGATGGTCAGGGAAAGTACCAGTTGAATCAATTAAACACCGTTGCTGAAGGTACCTTTAAGGCAAATGATAAAGGATTTGGTTTTGTCAGATTTGATGATGAAAGCATGGAAGATGCCTTTATTGATAAACATAATACTAAATTTGCTATTGATCGGGACCGCGTTAAAGTAAAAATTATTGCTGGTGCTAATCCATGGAATGGCAAAGGTCCAGAAGGTAAAATCGAAGAAATTACTGAACGTGGTGTAGAAACTTTAGTTGGAGAATTTCATCCATACTCTGATGAAGTAGTAAAATCAAGTGGATTTTACGGTTATGTTGTTAGTGAAAATAGAAAATTAAAGAAATATAAAATTAATATCACTGATAATGGTGTTAAGCCACAAATAGGTGATATGGTGAAAATTTCTATTACTAAATATCCTGATGAAGATCAACCAGATGAAATGCAGGGTGTAGCACTTCTCACAATCGGTAATAAGAATGATCCTGGTGTTGATATCATGTCAATTGTTGTTGATAATGATATTCGGACTGATTGGCCTGAAGAAGCAATGGATCAAGCAAATAACATTCTTGATCATGTAACTGAAGAAGAAAAAAGTAAACGGGTTGATATTATCGATCAACCAGCTGTAACAATTGACGGTGACGATTCTAAAGACTTTGATGATGCAGTCGTAGTTTGGAAACTCCCTAATGGTAACTATCACTTAGGAGTACATATAGCTGATGTATCTCATTATGTAAAAGAAGGCACACCGCTAGATAAAGAAGCTTTTGCTCGTGGTAACAGTACATATTTAGTTGATCGTGTTATCCCAATGCTTCCATTTAGATTATCAAATGGTATTTGTTCTCTTAATGAAGGTGTAGAACGTTTAGTTCTATCATGTGATATGGAAATCACTCCAGAAGGTAAACGTGTTGGATATAGAATTTATCCATCAGTTATGAAGTCACATGGACGTTTAACCTACAATAATGTTAATAAAGTTCTTGATCCAAATAATCATGAAAAGCTAGAGCAAAAGTACGCAGATGCAGCACCAATGCTTCATGAAATGGCCGATTTACATAATATTTTGTATAAAAAACGTCACCAACGTGGGGCTATTGATTTTGAAGAACCAGAAGCAAAAATTGTAGTTGATGATAAGGGTAAGCCAACAGATATTGTTCTTCATGAACGTGGAACTGCTGAAAAGATGATTGAATCCTTTATGTTGATGGCAAATGAAACTGTTGCCGAAGACTACTATAAGAAACATACACCTTTCCTTTATCGTGTACATGAAACTCCAGATCAAGAAAAAATGCAATCATTCTTTGAGTTTGTAAGTGCATTTGGACTAAACGTAAAGGCTGATCCAAGTGATGTAAAGTCAAAAGATTTGCAAAAGATTGTAGCTAAAACTGAGGGTACACCTGAAGAAGCTGTTGTTCAAATGATGATGCTTCGTAGCTTAAAGCAAGCACATTATTCTCCTGAAGCACTGGGTCACTTTGGTTTAGCAGCTAAGTACTATACTCACTTTACTTCACCAATTCGTCGCTATTCTGATTTAATGGTCCACCGTATGATTCATGAATATGCAAATAAAAATATGGATCAAGACATTCAAAAACACTTTAAGGCTCAACTTCCAGATGTTGCTGAACAAACTTCAACACAAGAACGAAAATCAATTGATACTGAACGAAGTGTAAACGATCTTAAGATGACTGAGTTTATGGCTGATAAAGTTGGTCAAACATTTGATGCAATAGTTTCTTCAGTAACAAGTTTTGGAATATTTATTCAATTACCAAATACTGTTGAAGGTTTAATTCATATTTCTAATTTAAACGATGACTACTATAATTTTGATGAAAAATCATTAACTTTAACTGGACGTAATTCACATAAGCAGTTTAAGATTGGGATGCCAATAAAAGTTAAGTTGATTAGAGCTGATGTGGAGCAACATCAATTAGACTTTGAAATTTATGATCCGAATGCACCAAAGCGTCCTCAAAGAAGTAATAATCATGGAAAACGTAGCTTTGATAAAAGACGTAAAAATAATGTAAACAAGAGAAATAGCAATACTTCTCATGTAAACAATGGTCATAATTTCAAGATTCGTCATCGTAAAACAACAGCTGTTAAGTCTAATAAAAAATAATTAGGAAGAAAACGATGAAACAAAAAGTAGATAATTTGATTGCTCAAAATAAAAAAGCAAGTCATGATTATTTTATTAAAGAAACTCTTGAAGCCGGAATTGCGTTAACTGGGACGGAGATTAAATCAATTCGTGCACGTAGAATTAATTTACGGGATGGATATGTTCAAATTGTTAATGGATCTGCTTTTTTAGAAAATGTTCATATTAGTGAATATAAAGAAGGTAATCGCTATAATCATGATCCTTTACGATCACGGCGCTTGTTGCTTCATAAAAAAGAAATTGCTCGCTTAGCTGGAATTCAAGCTCAACAAGGAATGGCTATTATTCCTTTAAAAGTCTACTTAAAACATGGATTTGCTAAAGTTTTAATTGGTGTGGGACAAGGTAAGAAGCAATATGATAAACGTCAAACTATTAAAAAGCGTGATCAAGACCGTGAAATTCATCGTAAGTATGGGATTTAGTAGGTGAATTAAATGATTAGAAAGGCAAAATTAACTGATTTTCCTTTAGTTTATCCAATTTTAAAACAAATCTTTGACGAGATGGATATGGATACTATTAAAGCTCTTCCAGAGAGTCAGTTTTATGATTTAATGAAACATGGCTTTTATTCTCCTCATTATCGTTACTCACATAATCGAATGTGGGTAGAAACAGATGATTTAGATCGACCAATTGGTCTCATAGTAATGTATGGCTATGACGATCAAGATTTAATCGATATTTCATTAAAAAGTTCTTATCCGAAAGTTGGCTTGCCTCTGGATGCAGTTATTTTTTCAGATAAAGAGGCACTCCCGCATGAATGGTATTTAGATGCTATTGCTGTTTCTCCAAAACACTGGGGAAAAGGAATTGGACAGAAATTAATTAAAATCGCCCCTGAGATAGCACGACAAAATGGATATAAAAAGATAAGCTTGAATGTTGATCAAGATAATCCTAGAGCTGCTCGTTTGTACGATTATGTGGGCTTTAAAACTACTTCTACCATGACGATTGGAGATCGGATGTATAACCATATGGTTAAAAAAGTTAATTAAAATAAAAGAGAATCAATCATTAAAGAAAGATTGATTCTCTTTGTGTTATTAAATTTAAAGAAATATTTAAAAATAACACTAATTACATTATTGATATTGCACACAACTTAAAAAACTGTTAAACTAATAAAACTATGTAAGATTGGAGAGTGATCATAGTTTTATTAGAAAGGAAATTAGAATGAAATGCTGGATGAATTACAACGAGTTCAAATAGCTTTACATGATATGTTATCTCAACCAGACTTAAAGAAAATAAATATTTCTAAACTTTGTATTGAAGCCGGAATTAGTAGAAGAACTTTCTATTTACGATATGGAAAAATAAATAACTGTATTGAAGCTTGTATTTTGTTGGAGCTAAAAACAGAGTTACGTAAAAATGAAAAAAATAACTTAAGACAAATTCTTAATAGTTTATGTAGCTATATTCAAAAACATAAACAATATTTCTATAATGCATATAATTTCAGTGAAGAAAACTGTATGTGTGAAAAGATGAGGGAACATTTTTTTCAATATATTCGCTCATATGTTTACAAGCGAGGAAGTTTTTCAGAGCTCATCCTTAAACAATTGACTAATATCCTCTATGATCGAATTTGTTTTTGGATTAGTCATAGCTGCAATAAAAGTTATAGTTATTTATTGGAAGATTTAGCAATCATTATTGAATTAATTGATTTTCAAAAGCACGTTTGTTCTCATCAATATCAAGTGTTTAATTTCTCACATTATTATTTAAACTGTGATTAAGAAAGTGCATTAATTTGATTTTGAAAATTAAAAGTTGGCAAAAATAGTGGTTTAGTATGCCACTGTGTAAAAAGCAAACTAATTAAAATAATAAAGGGGACGTCTTCAGGGCGTGAGATATCACAGCTCCAGGTAAGCCCCATGTCAGTGACTAGTGAAGAAACGCTAGCCACTTTTTTAATACCTGAGTAAAATCCGTATCTTCCTTGTTTTAAACTTCCTTTGATCCAATAATTTAACCGAGTAATGTAGAATAAATTAGTAAAACGACTATTAAGTTTTTTTACTTTGATTAGAGAATGATTAACCACATCAACACTATAACTTGCTAAAAGATGGTTAGAGTCTAAATAAAGTCGACCAATTTCATTATGGTTAATATCAGTTAAAATGATTGGTTGGTTAAATTCATTAAGATTGCCTTTTAAGATATAAACTATTTCACCCTGATCATTTTTTACTGGAATTTGACCACAAGTTTGACCATGTGTAAGTTGGACAGTATAACGCATAATTTCATCTGCCTTTAGGAAAATTATGTTTATTTACAAAAATGACGAATTGCGTATGCAACTCCATTATCATTGTTACTTTTAGTAATAAAGTTAGCAATTTTCTTGATTTCAGGTGCAGCATTTTCCATTGCTACACCTACGCCAGCCATGCGAATCATTGATTCATCATTAAGATTGTCGCCAATGGCCATTACTTCATTTGGTTGGTAGCCTTGCAAGCGAGCATAATCCATTAAAGCAATCCCTTTTTGAGCTTTAATATTGTTAATTTCGATATTAGTAGAAGAACTCGCAGTGACAATTAAATCACCCATTTTTCCGATTTCTTCACGAATATGTTTAAATACTTTAGGGCCATCAGGATGAAAAGCAACAAATTTCATGGCTTCAAAGTCTGGTTTTTCAAGCAAATCTTTAAAATCAGAAACATATTTAATTCTCATGATTTCATCTGAGCCAGCAGCAAAAGAAACTGCCTTTTTAAAAGTTAATTTTTTGTTGAGATCAACTAATAGATCAGAAAAGTTAGCAATTCTGCGCAAACGAGAATCTGAATAAACATTATCTGCAGCAACTATTTCAAAGTAAAAACCAGAATCTTTGAGTAATTTATTGATCTTAATGCTTTGGTCTTTAGGAATTGGTTCATTTACAATTAGTTTGCCAGCAGTATTAAAGACCATGGCGCCATTCAAATTAATGAATCCGGTATGAAGTCCGGCTTTAGCAAGTATGCCCTGAGATTCGGAAGGCGCCCGACCTGTTGCAACTAAAAATTCAACGCCTTTTGCTTGTGCTTCTTTTATAGCAGCAATATTTTCAGATGAAATTTGCATTTGTTTATTTAACAACGTGCCGTCCATGTCACTTGCAATAAGTTTAATCATTTTAAGTCCTCCAATCTTTTATCTATATGATATCATGAACTTGGATTTCTTAGAGAGACAAGAGGATAGAATAAGTATGAAAAAATTAATTGGAAATGATTGGGATGAAGTTTTAGCACCAGCTTTTGAAAGTGAAAAGTATCAAGAATTACGTGATTTTTTAAAGGAAGAATATCAAACGAAACAGATATTTCCCGATATGTATCATATTTTTACTGCTTTTAAATTAACAAGTTTTGCAGATACGAAAGTTGTAATTTTAGGACAAGATCCATATCATAATCCAGGTCAAGCTACTGGGATGAGCTTTAGTGTTAATCCAGGAGTTCCATTGCCTCCATCTTTAAAAAATATTTATAAAGAACTATATGATGATGTGGGTGCAGTCCCAGTAAATCATGGCTACCTCAAAAAATGGGCAGATCAAGGGGTATTACTTTTAAATGCAGTTTTGACTGTACCATATGGAAATGCTAATGGGCACCGAGGTAAAGGATGGGAACTAATTACGGACACAGCTATTAAGGCGCTAAGTGACCGAGGAAAAGTTGTCTTCATTTTGTGGGGAAAATTTGCACAAAATAAAATTCCTTTAATTGATGAGGGAAAGAATGTAATTATCAAATCTCCTCACCCTAGTCCTTTTTCAGCAGATCGTGGCTTTTTCGGTTCACGTCCGTTTTCTAGATGTAATGATGCTTTGATTAAATTTGGTGAAAGTCCAATTGATTGGCAATTACCACAAGAAGTAAACCCAGCAGATATGGCATAGTTTTTGTTTTGAGAAAAAGCTTTGAAATTGTAAAATATTATCTATAAATAAAAAAAGAAAGGCTTAATTTGTTATGAAAGTATTTGACTCACTTAAGAAAAAGGCAGAAGAATCAAAGAAAGTAATTGTTTTTCCGGAAGGAAACGATGACAGAATAATAAAAGCTGCTGTTCGTCTCGAAAAAGAAGGTATTGTTAAACCACTTTTACTGGGAAAGCCTGATGAGGTAATAAAGACTGCTCAAAGCTTGAATGTTGATCTAGGCTCAATTGAAATTATTAATCCAGCAGTTTATCCAGATTTTGAAAAAATGTGTCAAGACTTTGTTGAGCTAAGAAAGGGAAAGAATACTTTAGCCGAAGCAAAGGAAATTTTACAAGATGTTTCTTACTTTGGCACAATGTTAGTATATGAAGGAAAAGCCGACGGGATGGTTTCAGGAGCTACTCATTCTACTGCTAATACTGTGCGTCCAGCTCTTCAAATTATTAAGACTAAAAAAGGTATGAGCCGTGTTTCAGGAGCTATGATCATGGAACGCGAAGATGAAAAGTATATTTTTGCTGATTGTGCTATTAATATTGATCCAGATAGTGAAACTCTAGCTGAAATTGCTTATCAATCAAGTAAAACCGCTGAAATGATTGGCCTTGAGCCTAAAATTGCAATGCTTAGCTTTTCAACTAAGGGATCAGCAAAGGGCCCAATGGTAACTAAGGTGCAAGAAGCGGCTGAGTTAGTACACCAAAAATATCCAGACTTAATTTGTGATGGAGAATTACAATTTGATGCCGCAATTGTTCCTCGGGTTGGAGAAGCAAAAGCCCCAGGTTCTGCAGTTGCCGGACATGCAAATGTGTTTATTTTCCCAGAACTACAATCTGGTAATATTTCTTATAAAGTGGCAGAACGTTTAGGTGGATTCAGCGCAATTGGTCCTGTATTGCAAGGTCTTGCTGCTCCAATTAACGATTTGTCACGTGGATGCAAGACGGAAGATGTGTATTTATTAGCTATTTTAACTGCTGCTCAAGCTAATATGGAGAAATAAAATGAACTCATTAGAAATAAATTCTGATGAACAGATGCAAAAGTTAGGCAACGCAATTGGTAAAAGTAGTAAGGGTCATGATTTATTGCTCTTATCTGGTGATTTGGGTGCCGGAAAAACTACATTAACTAAAGGAATTGCAAGAGCTTTAGGAATTAAACGTCCTGTTAAAAGTCCCACTTTTACAATTGTTAGAGAATATCGGGAAGGTAAGAGACCACTTTTCCACATGGATATGTACCGGCTAGAAGATGGAGACTTATCAAGTATTGATATGCCTGGATATCTAGCTGAAGATGGGTTGGTCGTAATCGAATGGCCGCAATTTATTATTGAAGACCTACCTAACGATTATCTTGAATTATCGATTAAGCGTGTAGATGATTCATGGGATTCTACCAAGCGAATAGTTGAATTTAAAGCTGTCGGAGAAAGAAACAAGCTTTGGTTGTCAGAAATAAAAAAATATTTTGAATAATAAAAAATGGTTAAGCTTAGATAGGCTTAACCATTTTTTTGATTGGATCATCTCCAACACGTTTATTTTCCTCAATTAAAATACCTGCACAAGCTTCGCTATCGCTTAAAGCATTATGGTGGTGCCATAAATTGATATTTAAAGCTTCTGAGACTGTATCTAGTTTATGATTAGGAAGATAGGGTTCAAAGGCTTTACTAGTTGCTAAAGTATCAATTGCAAAGTAATGGGGTGCCGGAATATTATAGCGAGCCAGCGATTTCTCCATTACGCGGCAATCAAATCGAGCGTTATGGGCAGCTACTAACATTCCTGGTTGATATAATTTTTTTATTTTTGGCCAGACTTCAGCCATTGTTGGAGCATTTTTTATGTCTTCAGCTGTAATGCCATGAATTCTTATATTTCTTCCATCAAAAGGCATTTGTGGATTGATAACTGTATAAAAACGATCCACAATTTCATTATTTCTAACCATAACTAAAGCAAGAGAACAGGCACTTTCCGGATGACTGTTTGCCGTTTCAAAATCCATTGCAGTAAAGTTCATTTTTATCCTCTAAATAAAACATTATTTTTCTTTTTAGTATAACACTTAAGGTAGAAAACTATCCATTTAATGCGGTATGATTAAAGAGATGATTATTTAAGGAAAAGAGAGATAAAAATGCAACTGATGGATTTAAAAAAACAGGGGATTGACATTCAAGAAAATATTCCATTGAGCCGTTTTACTTTTACTAAGACGGGAGGACCTGCGCAGTATCTTGCTTTTCCTAAAAATTTAAATGAGCTCGAACTATTAGTAGATACGGTTAAAGAAAATAATATTCCTTTAACTGTTATTGGAAATGCTTCTAACTTGATCATTAGAGATGGTGGTATTTCTGGTTTAGTTTTGATTTTGACAAAAATGGACACAATTGTTGCAAATAAAGATGAGGCAACTGTTACAGCGGATGCTGGGGCAAGAATTATTGATACATCTGAAGCAGCATGTGAAGCTGGTCTAAGTGGACTAGAATTTGCGGCTGGTATTCCTGGTAGTGTAGGAGGAGCCGTCTTTATGAATGCGGGCGCCTATGGCGGTGAAACGGAGTTTGTTATTAAGTCTGTTCGTGTCTTAACTCGTGCTGGTGAATTTAAGACTTACACACATGATGAAATGGAATTTGGCTATCGCCACTCCTTGGTTCAAGAAACTGGAGATATTGTTGTGAGTGCTACTTTTGGTCTTGAGCCCGGAGATAAATGGGCTATCAAAGCAAAGATGGAATATTTTAATGGTTTACGCAGAGCAAAACAACCACTAGAATATCCTTCTTGTGGAAGTGTTTTTAAACGTCCAGCAGGACATTTCGTAGGACCAATGATTATTAAAGCAGGTCTGCAAGGTAAAAGAATTGGTGGAGCAGAAGATTCAATGAAGCATGCAGGCTTTATTGTTAATGTTGGCGATGCTACAGCTACTGATTATTTAGATTTAATTCATTTAATTCAAAAAACAATAAAAAAAGACTTTGGTATTGATTTACAAACTGAAGTAAGAATTATTGGAAAAGAAAAAGATTAGATACTAGTACAAAGCTACAAGTAACGGCTTGTAGCTTTTTTTATGAGATAGATGGTGAGAAAAAATTGAGCGATATTATTAAATTAAAGCATGTTCGTAAGGAATATGATGATGGTTTTGTAGCACTAAAGGACATTAATTTAACGATTGAATCAGGAAAATTTTATTCTTTATTAGGTCCATCGGGTTCTGGGAAAACTACTATTTTAAGAATAATTGCTGGATTTAGCGAACCGACGAGTGGACAAGTTTTTTTTGATGGGAAAGATATTACTAATTTAGATGCTGCTAAAAGGAAAATTAATACTGTTTTTCAAAATTATGCTTTGTTTCCTAATATGAATGTTTTTGAAAATGTAGCATTTGGTTTACAAATTAAGAAAAAGGATAAGCAAGAAATAAAATTAGCTGTTAAAGAAGCTTTACACATGGTTCAATTAGATGGTTTTGCAAATCGAGAAATTTCTGAATTAAGTGGTGGACAGCAGCAGCGAGTTGCAATTGCTAGAGCAATTGTTAATCAGCCAAAGGTACTACTTTTAGATGAATCTTTATCTGCTTTAGATAAACGTTTAAGAAAAGATATGCAATTTGAATTACGTGAAATTCAAAAAAAGCTGGGGATTACTTTTATTTTTGTTACTCATGATCAAGAGGAAGCTCTAGCAATGAGTGATGAAATTTTTGTTTTAAATGAAGGGAAAATTCAACAAAGTGGTAGTCCGGTTGATATTTATGATGAACCAGTTAATGACTTTGTTGCTCGCTTTATTGGCGATTCTAATATCTTAAGTGGACGAATGATTAAGGATTATGAAGTAGAATTTGGAAATCATCGTTTTGAATGTGCTGATGCAGGTATTAAACCTGGTGAAAAGGTAGAGGTCGTTTTAAGACCAGAAGATTTAGATATCACTGATATTGAACATGGAAAACTAAGAGTTGTGGTTGAAAGTCAGCTCTTTTTAGGAGATCATTTTGAAATTAAGGCCATTGATAGTGACGAAAATGAATGGTTAATTCACTCAACTAATCCAACTAAAATTGGTAAGAAAGTAGGAGTATATTTTGATCCTGAAGATATTCATGTTATGCGTTTTGGCGAAAGTGAAGCTGAATTTGATAAGCGTTTAGAGGCATATGAAGGAGAGGAGTAAGATATGAAAAAAAGTAAATTGTTTTTTCTCATTCCTTATATTCTATGGCTTGGCTTATTTGTTATCGCCCCTATTATTTTGATTACAATTAATGCATTTAAAGGGGATGATGGCTTTACCTTAAAGAATTTTCAGCAATTTTTTGTTAATGGTACTTTTTTAAGAATGACTCTAAATTCATTTTGGTATGCATTCTTAATTACCTTAATTACGCTGCTAATTTCTTATCCAATTGCCTATATTTTAAGCCAAATGAAAAACCAACAATTTTGGCTGTTATTGATTATTTTGCCTACTTGGATTAATTTGCTTTTGAAAGCTTACGCATTTATTGGCATTTTTAGTAAGCATGGACTATTGAATAATTTTCTACGCCTTTTTGGAATAGCACCTGCAAATATTTTGTTTACTGATTTTGCCTTTATTTTTGTTGCAGCTTATATCGAAATTCCATTTATGATTTTGCCAATTTATAATGCAATTTGTGATATTAATCCTGCTGTAATTCAAGCGGCTTACGATTTGGGTGCAAGTAAATGGCAAACATTTATTAAAGTTTTATGGCCACTTTCAAAATCTGGAGTTGAGTCAGGAATTCAAGCAGTATTCATACCTTCACTTTCTTTATTTATGCTAACTAGGTTAATTGGAGGAAATCGAGTAATTACACTTGGTACTGCAATTGAAGAATACTTTATGACGACTATGAATTGGTCAATGGGTTCGACAATTGGTGTGGTATTAATAGTGTTAATGGTGATTGTTATGCTCTTTACCTCATCAGATCATCATCATAAAAAGGAGATCAAACTATGAAAAAAATAAAATGGTCCCGAATCTATTTTGCTTTTGTTCTGGTTTTGATGTATTTACCCATTTTTTATTTAATATTTTATTCTTTCTCAAGTGGTCATAATATGGATCATTTTGAAAAGTTTACTTTAAGTCATTATCAGGATCTTTTTAATGATAATAGGCTATTAGCCATCTTTCTAGAAACAATTTTACTAGCACTCTTATCTAGTTTGATTGCCACTATAATTGGTACTTTTGGAGCAATTGCAATTAGTCAGACTAAAAATAAAAAAGGACGAAAAACTTTGCTAGCCTTAAATAATGTTTTGATGGTATCGCCGGATGTAATTATCGGAGCGAGTTTTTTAATCTTCTTTACTTTTTTAGGGATTGGCTTAGGTTTTGGATCTGTTTTATTAAGCCACATTGCTTTTTCAATTCCAATTGTTGTATTAATGGTTTTGCCCCGCTTAAAAGAATTTGATTATTCTTTAGTAGATGCTGCTCGAGATTTAGGTGCATCCACTTGGCAAGTTTATAGCAAGGTAATGATTCCGGCTATTACACCAGGGATTTTAGCTGGCTTTTTTATGGCTTTGACTTATTCCTTAGATGATTTTGCAGTTACATTTTTTGTGACAGGAAATGGTTTTTCAACATTGTCAGTAGAAATTTATTCACGTGCGCGCCAAGGAATTAACCTAGAAATCAATGCCTTGAGTACTGTAATGTTTATTTTTGTAATGATTTTAGTACTTATTTATTATGTAATTACTAATCATAAAACCCATATTGGTAAGGGGCGTGCACAATGAAGAAACTATTAATTGGAATAGTAACTATTTTATTAGTCTGCTTTGGCTTAGAAGTTGGGGCCAAACAATTAAATAATAATGGTGTTAGCGCTAATAACAAAAATTTGATTATCTATAATTGGGGTGATTATATTGACCCCAAGCTAATCAATAAATTTGAAAAACAAACTGGATATCATGTAATTTATGAAACATTTGATTCTAATGAAGCCATGTACACGAAGATAAAACAAGGTGGTACTGCATACGATATTTGCGTCCCTTCAGACTACATGATTTCAAAAATGCGTAAAGCTAACTTACTTGATAAAATTGACACTAAGAAAATTCCAAATTACAAAAATATTGGGAGTGAGTTTTTACATCACTCTTTTGATCCAAAAAATACCTACTCTGTTCCGTATTTTTGGGGAACGTTAGGGATTGTATATAATGATAAATTTGTAAAACCTGGGCAAATAAAGCATTGGAATGATCTCTGGTCCAAGGATTATCGGCATAATATTTTATTAGTTGATTCTGCTAGAGATATTATGGGACTTTCTTTAGCGTCTATGGGAAAGTCTTTGAATACTACTAATTCCTTAGATCTGAAATTAGCAAAAACAAAATTGGACGGTCTCGGACCAAATGTAAAAGCAATTATTTCAGATGAATTAAAAATGTATATGATTCAAAATGAAGCTGCTGTTGGAGTAACGTGGTCTGGAGAGGCTCGTACAATGCTAAACGATAATAAACACTTACATTATGTAGTGCCACCTGAGGGCTCAAACTTATGGTTTGATAATTTTGTCATTCCTAGGACCGTAAAGAATAAAAAAGGTGCTTATGCTTTTATTAATTTTATGCTTGATCCTAAAAATGCTGCTCAGAATGCAGAGTATATCGGGTATGCAACTCCTAATGTAAAAGCTCAAGAATTATTGCCAAAGGAAATAAAAAACGATAAACAATTTTATCCAAGTAAACAAGCAATGAACAATTTACAAGTTTATCAAGACTTAGGTCCAAAGAAAATTCAAGAATATAATGATCTATTTCTCGAATTTAAAATGTATGGTCGATAAGAGCTTGGTTTAGGTATAATTGAATTTTAGGAGGGTGGCAATGAAGTTTAATATTGAGCAGATATTTACCTGGCAAAATCTGATGAATATTATTGATATTTTAATTGTATGGTACATTATCTACCGTTTAATTATGTTGGTAAGAGGGACTAAAGCAGTTCAATTAGCTAAAGGGATATCATTAATTATTCTGGTTAGAATTGTAGCTGGGTTGTTACATTTACATACTTTAACGTATTTTGTCGATCAAATTCTTTCTTGGTCAGTAATTGGAATAATTGTTATTTTCCAGCCAGAAATTAGGCGTGGCTTAGAGCATTTAGGTAGATCACCAATTTTTGGTGGGACTACAATGACTGAAAAGCAAGCTGCTGAAAAGATGATTGGAGAATTAGATAAAGCAATTCAGTATATGTCAAAAAGAAGAATTGGTGCTTTGATCACGATTCAACAAAATACAGGACTAGAGGACTATATTGAAACCGGTATTCCAATTGATGCTGATATCACCGGCGAATTATTAATCAACATTTTTATACCTAATACGCCATTGCACGATGGTGCCGTAATTATTCGCAATAATCGAATAGCAGTTGCTGCAGCTTATTTACCTCTTTCTGATAATAGTATGATTCCTAAAAAGCTTGGGACACGTCACCGTGCAGCTGTTGGCATCTCAGAAGTTACTGATGCAATTACTATCGTTGTTTCAGAGGAAACAGGTGGGGTAACTATTACTCGTAATAGCCAGTTTATACTTGATCTAACTAGAGAAGAATATTTGAAATATTTAAATGCTCAATTAGTTCCAAAAGAGGAAGAAGAAAAGCCAAAGTGGTATCAAAGAATTGTAAATCATGTTTGGAATTGGGGGTCAAATAAAAAATGAAAAAGTTTTTTGATAAACCTTGGTTCTATCGAATTATTGCTTTGATTTTGGCTATTTTATTAGCTGTTTATGTAGCATCTAATCAGCAAGGTTATGTTACTCAAGGCCGACGTGAAGAAACATTAAAAACTGCAACTAAAACTCAGGTAATTAAGGCGCCCTTACAAGTTTCGGTTAATACGGATAAGTACTATGTAACGGGATATCCTGAAAAAATAAATTTAACTTTAGAAGGATCGAATGCTTTAGTTACATCTACTATTAATACTCAAAACTTCCGTGTCTACATTGATTTAAGTCATTTAAAAACAGGAGAGCATACTGTACCAATTAAGGTAAATGGTTTAAGTAGTCAATTAACTTATAATATTAGCCCAAGTAAAGTACGCGTAAATATTCAAAAGAGAAAATCTCGTACTCTTCCTGTACAAATAGAGTATAATAAGAATGCTGTAGCTCGTGGATATAATCTTGGAACTGCTAAAAGTGATCCAGAAGTAGTTAATATTACTGGAGCTAAAAGCGAAGTTAACCAAGTTGATCGAGTAGTAGCTCGGGCAAATTTACCAAAGGGAATAGACAGCACATTTGAACGTGAAGAAATGCTGGTAGCACTTGATAAAGATGGACATCAGCTTAATGTCGTTATGGATCCAGTAACGGCATATATTACTATCCCAATTAACTTATCTAAAAAGAAGGTTAAGATAAATGTAACTTCGAAGAATGAATCTTCGACTCATGTTTATTCTTTAACTGCAAAGAAAGAAAATATTGAGATATATGGTGATGAAAATACGCTCAAGAAAATAACGTCTCTTCCTTTAAAGGTTGATTTAAGCGGTATTGATCATGATGTTACAAAAAATATCACACTTAAATTGCCAGATGGCGTTGTTAAGGCATCACCATCAGTAATATCAGTTCATATAAAAGTAACTGATACTACTGTTAAAAAAGAATAAAACAAGGAAAGGTTGTTAAAAATTATGCTTAAATATTTTGGAACAGATGGTGTACGGGGGGTTGCTAATGCTGGCTTAACTCCAGAGATGGCTTTTAAATTAGGTCGTGATGGAGGATACGTTCTTACTAAGGATAAAAAGGATGGAGAAAGAGCTAAGGTATTAGTTTCTCGTGATACACGTATTTCTGGACAAATGTTAGAGTATGCATTGATTTCGGGTTTGCTTTCCGTCGGAATTGAAGTTTTAGAAGTTGGTGTAATTACTACTCCTGGTCTTTCTTACTTAGTACGTGCACAAGGTGCAGATGCTGGTGTTCAAATTTCAGCTTCACATAATCCAGTTGAAGATAATGGAATTAAATTCTTCGGCAGTGATGGCTTGAAGCTATCTGATGCTAAGGAAGAAGAAATTGAAAAATTAATTGATGCACCTGAAGATAAGCTTCCACGTCCTTCCGCAGAAGGTTTAGGAACTGTAACGAATTATCATGAAGGTGCATCTAAGTACTTACAATTTATTGAAAATACTTTACCAGAAGAATTAAGTGGAATTAAAGTTGTTGTAGATGGCGCTAATGGTGCTGCTAGCGCATTGATTTCAAGATTATTTGCTGATATGGGAGTTGACTTTACTACCATTGCAACTCATCCAGACGGTTTAAACATTAATGATCATGTGGGTGCAACCCATACTAAGAAATTACAAGAAGAAGTTGTAAAAGAAGGTGCTCAATTAGGTTTAGCATTTGATGGGGATGCTGATCGTTGTATTGCTGTCGATGAAAATGGTAACGAAGTTGACGGTGATCACATTATGTACGTTATTGGCTCATATCTTGCTGATCATGGTCGCTTAAAGAAAGATACAATTGTTACAACTGTAATGAGTAACCTTGGTTTTACAAAGGCTTTAGAAAGACGTGGCCTTAAAAATATAAGAACACAAGTTGGTGACCGTTATGTTTCAGAAGAAATGAGAGCTAATGGTTATAATCTTGGTGGAGAACAATCCGGTCACGTTATTATCAGCGACTACCACAACACCGGTGATGGGATGCTTACGGGATTACATTTATTATATGTAATGAAGGATACCGGTAAATCCCTCAGTGAATTATTGAGTGACTTTAAAGAATACCCACAACGTTTAATTAATGTTCCTGTTGAAAATAAAAAAGACTGGAAAGAACATAAACGCATTACTGAAGCCATTGAAAAGGTTGAAAAAGAATTAAGTGATGAAGGACGTATTTTTGTTCGTCCATCTGGAACTCAAAGTTTGCTTCGTGTAATGACTGAAGCTCCAACACAAGAATTAGCTGACAAGTACTGTGAAGAAGTTGCTAAGGTTGTTGAAGAAGAAATGGGTTCAAACTAATTATTTTTGGCTTTATTTAAAATTTAATATGGTGATGGTGTTCACCAATTTAACCGATTAATATCTGACGACGCCTACTTCTTGTATCAACAGGGAGGTAGTGTCGTCTTTTTTTATGCATTTTTGTATAATAGAAAGGAGAGTAACCGATTACATAAGGAGAAAAACTAATGAATATAAAATTAATTGCTGTAGATCTTGATGGAACATTATTAAATGATAAACAAGAAATAAGTGTTAAAACCAAGCAAGCACTTCAAAAGGCATCAAAGATGGGAATAAAAATAGTTCCTTGCTCAGGTAGACCATTTCCAGGTATTAAGGACTATCTTAATGAATTGGACTTAAAGGATTCTACTCAGTATGTGGTTGCATTTAATGGAGCTTTAGTGTTAAATTCTCAAGGAAAAGCAATCGTTGAAGAACTGTTAAGCTATAATGATTTTATCTTTTTTGAAAAGATTGCTGATAAATTACAAGCAAATTTTCATATTGAAGTAAGAGATAAGTTTATTACATTAGATCATTTTATTAACTATTATCTATCACGTGAAAGTTGGTTAACAAGAATGCCAATAGAGGTTTCTGAACTAAAAGATATTTCGGAAGATATTAAATTTACTAAGGCAATGTTTTCAGGATCTCCAGCTGAAATGAAGAATATTTATGGGAATTTATCAGAGGAAGTATTTGAAAGATATAATGTCTCAACTTCAGATGAAACTTTGATTGAGATTAATTCTAAGCATGCATCTAAAGGAAATGCGTTAAAAGAGTTAGCTAAAAAACTAAATTTAAAAGAAGATGAAGTAATGATTTTTGGTGATCAAACTAATGATATTTCTATGTTTGATGTGCCGGGATTCTATAAAGTAGCTATGGGAAACGCGGTTTCTGAGATAAAAAAGCGTGCTAATTTTATAACTAAAACAAATAATGAAGACGGAATAGCGTATGCATTAAGAAGGCTGGTTTTTAATGAATAGACGATTGAAAAATTATTTAAGTGTAGGGATTTTTGCTTTTTTTGGAGGTGGACTGCGAGCCTATTTAAATTTAATCTGGTCACAGATTGGAACTTTGACTGCTAATATTATCGGCTGCTTTTTATTGGCATTTTTTACTTATTTTTTTGTTGAATACCGAGAAGGAAGAGATTGGCTAGTTACTGGATTAAGTACAGGATTTGTTGGTTCCTTTACTACTTTTTCAAGTTTTAATTTAGATACGCTTAAGCAATTAGAAAGTGGGATGAATAGTCAAGCAACTATTTATTTCTTTAGTTCGATCTTTATTGGTTTTTTATTTGCTTATTTGGGAATGTTAGTAGGTAAAAGAACAGGTAGAAAGTTGGCATAAAAAGCATGATAACAGTTTTAACAGCCGGATTCGGAGCTATTTGGGGAGCAATTTTAAGATATGGCATTACTAACTATGGTAAAAAACATTGGTCTGAGAAGTTTCCGTACGCAACGCTATTAATAAATCTTACAGGAGCATTTTTATTGGGATTTATTTTTTCTCGTAAATTCTCACCCTTTATCTATGCTTTGATTGGAACAGGAGTATTAGGCGGTTATACAACATTTTCAACGTTAAACGTTGAATTGCTGTCTCATTGGCGAGATCGTAATTACAGTGTATTCACCCCATATGCATTGCTATCATATGGTGGTGGCTTAATTTTAATATTTCTAGGATATAAAATAGGTACTTTGATTTAGATTTCAAAAAAAAGAATGTATCAGATTCCGATACATTCTTTTTTGATAGTTATTAATTTTGATTTTTAATCGAAACTTTTCCTACTTTGCTTGAAATATCAATTAAATTAGTTGAATCTTCTTTACCAACATAGCCTTCAATTTTATCGTAATCATCGTTTCCGTAAATAATGGCATCAAGAGGAAAATCAGTTGGACCAATTTTTTTGGTATTAATTTTGAATTTGAAAAATATTGCCGGTGGGACATTAACCGATATATTACCAACTTTACTTTGAATTGATAAATTAAATTTAGACTTTTCAGCCAGTGATAAGTTAATTTTTCCCACATCAGATTTAATATTACCACTTCCAGTAAGATTATTTAGGAGCATTAATCCGGTATCGGTTACTAAATCTATATTCTCACTTGTAAGCCTATTTACAACAATCTTGCCACTTTTAGTATCCACAAAAAAGTTTTTAGTATTAATATTTTCTAATTCCATATTCCCACTAATTGTGTGATAAGATATTTCTTCTTTTGCATCCACATCATTACTGTTCAGCATTCCTGAGTGACCATTAACATGAAAGACATTAGCGAAAGTATTAGAAATGACAATATCTCCGGATTTTAAGTCTGCTTGTACTCGTTTAAGAGTAGAGTGAGCTAATAGAAAATCTCCTGAAACCGCAGTTACATCTACCATACAATAATTAGAAATTTTATTAATATAGACATCCCCACTTTGACTACGAATAGTTAGAAAACCGGTGAACTCTTTAGGTAAAAATAGCAAAGTTTTATTTTTAAAAATACCAACTAGTTTGCGAGGGCCTTGGGTAATTTTTAAAACATTTCCAACTTTTTCAACCGTTGAGTGTAGGTTTTCAATATCGCGAGACATAAAGTCATGTACGATTAGTTGGGAAGAATTAGTTGGTAAAACTAAAATATCACCCAAGCGGTAGTTAAGATGAATTTCATCAATTTGATTTAATTTTATCTTTAGTTCATTGACTAGTTTTGAATCGAAAATTTTGGCGAAAAAATCATTATATTTTACATAGTCATTTTCTTCTAAACTTTTTAGTTGAGAAAGCATGGTATCAAGATCTGTTAAGTTTAAAAGTGCTTTTTGCTCTGCTTCAACTTGACTAGCACCATGCTGAATTTCTTTTTTTATTAAGTTTTTAATTTTTTTACTTAAAGTATTTTGTAAAGGTTTATTTTCTTTAATATGAGGAAATTTATTGAAAAATTCTTTTAGTTTTTCATCAATCATGCTGAACTCCTTTGATATTTGTTACACTTTTATTATATAGCACTAAAAAATCTATGGATTTACTTTATTAAGTGTAAAAAATAATCTTAAAATTTTCATTAGGAGAAAAAATTGAAATTTGTAAAATGGATTTGGAGATTGGTTGTAGTTGGGCTCATCTATATATCATTAAGTTTAACTTTAACCAGTCCCGTAGAATTAAAAGTAGACAGCACAGCCGGCTTAGTAAAAAGTTCTATTAATAAGGTTGTTGATCAAGCAAATAATAGTGATTTACAAATGGGTGTTAGTTTTCTGCAAGATTCAGGTATTGAAGATACACTCTTGTCGCAGCTGCCTAAAAATATCGAATTAAAGACGTCTTATCAAGGCTTAAATCAATTAAGCACCAATTATTTGGATAATGATAAGTTAACGGATGCTGATCTGAATTTAAAGAATGATACGCAGCAGGAGCAAGTTTTTAATCAAGTCATATTACAATTGGTAAATGAACAGTTGAGGCAAAATTCTGATTCAGTAAAACAGGCTGCTGAGATTTATCATTTAATTTACTTCTTGTTGATTGGACTGTATATTTTAGCAATGGCTTTAGCTTTGTTTGGAAAAAAAGTAGCCCTTATTCCACTTTTAATTGCTGCTATTGGATCATATGGTGTTTTATCTTATGCAGCCCAGATTGCCACGAGTTCGCTGCATGAAAGTGTGTATAGCGGAATTAATGTAAGCCTAAGCAGTGGATTAACACAAGCTTTAATTACCGCAATTATTGCGGCTGTAGGCTGTCTATTTATTAAAATTAAGCAGAAGCGGGAATAAAATGCTATTTAAGACAAGTGATAATGTAGAAATTAATTACCAGTTAACCGGAAAAGGAAAAATAATTGTTTTAGTTAATGGTTTTGGAGCCTATCAAGAAATATGGTCAGCACAAGTACCATTTTTAAATAAACTAGAGTATCAAGTTTTAACCTATGATCACAGAAATATGGGAAAAAGCCAACGAACAGAAAAAGGCCATACTATTGAGCGTTTGACACAAGATTTGAATGAACTGACATCATTTTTGAAAATTAAACAAGCTATTTTTATAGGACATTCAATGGGGGCTTCTATCATCTTTTGTTTAATGAAAAATAATCCAAAGCTAGTTAAACAAACATTGTTAATAGATCAGTCACCTAAAATGCTTAATGATGAAAATTGGAAATATGGCTTTATGGATTATACAAAAGAAAATTATTTAAAAAAATGCCAAGAAATACCACGGGTTCATGAAACATATAATGGCTTGGATGATAATGTGTATGCTAAGTTAATGAAGGCCAAGAAAGCCAATCCATTTAATAGAAAAGATAATGTAGATTTGCTTGAAAATCATATGTCATTAGATTGGCGAAGAGTTTTAGAAAAAACAACAATTCCAACTACTTTTTTTGTTGCAAAGGAAAGTCCTTATTATCGAGAGGGATATGAAAAGAATCTTGAACAAAAGAATAGCCGAATAAATAGCTTTATTATGTCACCGACGGGACATGTAATTATGGCGGAAATTCCACAGCAATTTAATATAAAGTTAAAAGATATTTTAAAGTAAAAAAGAGGGTCTCTTATTAGAGGCTCTCTTTTTAATAAACTAAATTAGTCTAGTTTTTTATTAATATTTGCCAAATTCTGATAATTTTCTGTCATCCATTTTATGTAACTTGTATCGTTGGGAATGGTTTCACGAACTTGTAAGATTGGAATATTTTTTGACTTAGCTCTTTTTACAAAATTATTAACAGTTGAACTGCTTACTTGAGAATTTTTAACAAAGAAAGAAATTCCACGATTATTAATTGTTTGGTTCATTTGATGAATAATTTTGGCATTTGGATCTGTTTCATTTTCAATTGCTTCTTCAAAAGCTTTATCACCAATCTTAAAGTGAGTAGCATTTAAGGCATAGTCAAACACTGGCTCGCTGACATATACTGGCTTTTGTTTTTCACCATCAATAGAATCTGCAATTTTTTGTATCTTATTGATTTTTACAAGATATTTTTTTCCATTTTCTTTGTAGTAAGCTGCATGTTTTTTGTCTATTTTAGAGAGTCGCTCTACTAAATAGTTAACATATTTTTTAGGCATGTTTAAATCAAACCAAATATGCGGATTTGCGCCATTTTTTAGATTCATTAAATCTTCGCCAACTAAAACAGCGGACTTATTAGTTGATTTAGCAAGTTTAGGAAGCCAAGAATCATAGCCTAAACCGTTAGCAACAACAATTTTTGCATTTTGAACTTTTTTTGCGTCTGCAGTTGTTGGTTCAAAGTCATGTGGATCAGTAACACTGTTAGTAATAATAGCAGTTGCTTTACCATATTTTCCTAAGACATTTTGTGCGATATCGGCATAAACATTAGTACTTGTTACGATAGAATTTTTATTTGATGAATTTTCTTTTTTTGAGCAGCCAGTAAGAATTAAAACAAGACTACTAATTGCAAAAAAGAAAGCAAAAATCTTTTGATAATGTTTTCTCATTCTATATATTTATCCTTTCGAATTATGTTGTTTAGATCTGCATTCAATATAAATCATAGCAGAATTTACTAATATTTTTTAATTTGCTAATTTATTTTTAGTAATTCGACTTAGTAAGCTTGTGTTATAGTAGAAAGAAATTGTGAATTAAGGTTGATAAAAAATGAAAGCTACAATATATATAACGGGTAGTATTGCTGCATATAAGGCAATTAGTGTTGTACGTGATTTTCAAAAAGAAGGACATGAAGTAAGAGTAGCGATGACCGAAGAGGCAGTTCATTTGATTGGAACACAAACTTTAGCTGCTTTAACGAAGCATCCAGTATTAACTGATCTCTGGAAGGAGAATAGAGCTGATAAGATCCAGCATATTGAATTGGCCGACTGGACTGATATTGCGGTTGTAGTTCCGGCAACAGCTAACTTTATTGCAAAAATAGCCAATGGGATAGCAGATGATGCTGCAAGTACAACGTTTTTAGCAACTGCTGCACCTAAATATGTTATTCCGGCAATGAACAGCCATATGTGGAGTAATCCTGCATTTCAAAGAAACTTACAGCAATTAAAGCAAGATGGAATCTTTGTAATGGAACCTGATACTGGCCGTTTAGCTGAAGGATATAATGGTAAGGGAAGAATGCCTGAACCAGCAGCAATCATGAACTGGGTAAACTCATCTCTTCAAGTAAATGATGAATTAGCTGGTAAAAAAGTTGTAATTACTGCTGGCGGAACTGTCTCCCCACTTGATCCTGTTCGTTATTTAGGGAATCGCTCTAGTGGAAAGATGGGACTGGCCTTAGCAAATGCAGCTCTTACGGCTGGTGCAGAAGTTGTTTTGATCGTAGGACATGTTTCAGTTCCTATTCCTGCGTCATCAAAAATGACAGTTATTCATGTAGAAACGACTGAAGAAATGCTTGCAGCTGTGAGGAAAGCTTTTTCTACTGCGGATGCTTTAATTATGGCGGCTGCTGTAGCGGATTATGAGCCAGTGAACTACATAGATCATAAAATTAAAAAGCAAGATCAAGGAGATAAACTAAAAATTTATTTAAAAGAAACTCCTGATATCTTAAAAACAATGGGAAGTTTAAAGCAAGAACAGCAAGTTGTGGTTGGTTTTGCAGCTGAAACAAATGATTTACTCGAAAATGCGACTAAAAAGTTGAAAAATAAAAATGCAGATATGATTGTGGCCAATAATGTTAGTCAGGGAGTATTTGGAAGCGATAGGGATAAGGTTACGGTATTAAGAAAAGATAAAGCAAATGAAAATATCGCAGAGACAACTAAAGTAGAAATAGCTAAGAAAATAATTACTTTAGTTGCTGAAGAGCTTGAAAGTAGGAAAGTTATAAAATGAAAAAAACTTTTTTAACTAAGCGAGAAATTATTTTTGTATGTTTAATGATTGCTGTATTACTGGGATTGTTTATTTCTAGTTCAATGACTTATCATGAGCAAGAGATGTCACCGGGATTTATACATCGTCATTTTCCAATTATTGAAAGAATAGTAGGAAATTGGAATATTTATTATGGTGGACGATGGCATAATGCAGTTTTGGACAATGGTGAAGCTGGGATGACACAGTTTGTCATGAGAAAATTTGCTCACTTTTCATCTTATTTTTTAGTGGGTCTATTTGCTTGTTTGGGATTAGATCGATTGTTTAAGAAATGGTGTGGTCCTTTATTTATTTGGCTAGGTATTATTGGTTTGGCTGGATTAGACGAATTTCACCAGTATTTAACTGGAGACAGAACACCTAGTGTTCATGATGTAGCGCTTGATTCAGCTGGTGCACTTTTAGCGATCTTAATTTGTATTTTTGTTTATTGGCTTAGACATCGTGCAGAAAAAAGTAATTCCTAGATTGAATTTAAACCTTTAGTGCGTTATGATTGACAAGGTTAACTATATTAAATAAAAAGAAAGAAGGATTCTTATGTCAGGACATTCAAAATGGCACAATATTCAAGGCCGCAAGAATGCGCAAGACGCTAAGAGAGGTAAAGTTTTCCAAAAATTATCTCGTGAAATTTATATGGCTGCAAAGAGTGGTGGTCCTGACCCTTCAGGAAATCCTACTTTACGTATGGTTATGGATAAAGCACGTGCAGCTAACATGCCTAAGACTAACATTGAACGTGCTATTAAAAAGGCTGAAGGTAATTCAGATGAACATTATGATGAAATTACCTACGAAGGTTATGCACCAGGTGGTGTTGCAGTTTTAGTTGAAGCTTTAACTGATAACAAGAACCGTACTGCTTCTGATGTTCGTGTTGCCTTTACTCGTAATGGTGGTTCTCTTGGTGCAACTGGTTCTGTTGCTTACATGTTTGACCGTAAGGGTTACCTTGTAATTGATCGTTCAACTACTGACGCTGATGAAGATCAAGTTTTGCTTGATGTTATGGATGCTGGTGGAGACGACTTGGAAACTAGTGATGATGCATTTGAAATCTACACTGATCCTAAGCAATTTACTGCTGTACGTGATGCATTGGAAAAAGCTGGCTATAAGTTAGCTAATGCAGAATTAACTATGATTCCACAAAACACCACTCCAGTTCCAGCAGATAAGAAAGAGCAATTTGCTCACTTAATTGATGCATTAGAAGATAACGATGACGTTTCTAATGTATATACTGCTGCTGCAGATGATGATGAATAATAATTTATCGCAAAATAGATCTAAAATTATATTTTAGATCTATTTTTTTGGACTGACCTTTAGGTCAGTCCATTTTTTTTTTGCAAATTATTTTGAATAATAAAAAATAATTTTGATTTTTTGCGTACTAATAAATATAAAGTAAAAGGAGGGATTAAGAGTGAATGAGATGTCGGAAAGAATTTTAGAAGAGGCGATTGAAAGACATGCTAGTGATATTTTTATCTTTCCTATTATCAATGGATACGAGGTAAAAATTCGAACTGCAATGGGTTTAAATAAAATTCAAGAGTTAAGTCGACATGGTGGAAGAGAGCTCTTAAATTATTTTAAGTTTCAAGCACAGATGGATATTTCTGAACGGCGTAGACCCCAGGTAGGAGCGTATCAGATCGAGTTTAAAAGAAAAAAGATATTTTTACGTTTTTCTAGTGTTGGAGAATTTGCCGGAGCTGAATCTTTAGTAGTTAGGTTGATTTATGGAGAAAAGAATAATAATTACTTTCTTCCGGAGCAGTTTAATTTAATTAAAAAACTTACCAATCAACGTGGATTAATAGTTACAAGTGGGCCAACAGGATCGGGAAAAACTTCAACCATGTATGAGTTAGCGCAAGTGATTGGAAAAAATAAAGTTGTAATGACTATTGAAGATCCAGTTGAAGTGTGGAATCCAGACTTCTTACAGACGCAGGTGAATCTAATTGCGGGGATTACATATCCCGATTTGTTGAAAGCAGCTTTACGGCATAGACCGGATATTTTAATTATTGGTGAAATTCGAGATCAAGAAACAGCAAAAATCAGTATTAATGCGGCGTTAAGCGGACATTTAGTGTTAGCTACTATTCATGCTAAGACGGCTTTGCAAACAATATCCCGTCTTGAAGGATTAGGTATTACTAAAGATGAACTGAGCAATTGTTTAACGGCGGTTTCTTATCAACGATTATTACCTATAAAAGATAAGAATGATGTTGCTTGTTTAATGGATATTGGATATGGAGAAATGCTTAATCAAGCCATCACTAATAACGATAAACGTAGTAATTTGCATGATTGGCAGAATAGTTTAAATCAATTAGTAAAACGAGGAAAGATTAGTGAAAAAACTCAGCAACTTTTTGAAGAAGGATAAGTTAAATAGTGCTGACCAATTGATTTTTATTGATTATTTAAGGCAGGCTTTAATTAATGGATATTCCTTGAATGCTAGTTTGAGACTATTACCAAAAATTTGGAGGGGTAATTCTCGTCAACTTCTTTATGTAAATCAACGAGTAGAAGAAGGAAGTCAGTTAGGGGATGTACTGCAAGAAGTGGGATTTTCTAGTACTTTAGCTGCCCAAATAAATCTAGCAATTATTGATGGAAATCTATTATCTTGCTTAGATCAAATGAGTAAGCTTATTCGATTAAAGAATAAGCAATTAAAGAAATTAAAGGGAGAATTAGCCTATCCAGCGCTTTTAGTTGGGATGATGGTTACCTTGCTAATTTGTATGCAAACATTTTTAAAAACAGAAATGTCTGATAATGACTGGACTAGCAATGTAATGCTTGGTGGTCTAGTACTTTTAGTCATAGTAGCAGTATTTTTTATTAGTAAAACAATTAGATTACTTAATAGACAAGATTATTATGCTCTTAAAAAACTAACAAATTTACCTATGATTGGAGCTGTTTTACGGTTATATGTTCATTATCTAGTTGTATCTGATTTAGCAGTTTTATTAATTAATGGTTTTTCACTACAAAAAATCTGTCAACTTACTGCTATGCAACCTGATAGGTCATTACAACAAGTTATCGGGATAAAAGTAAAAAATCAACTAGAAAAGGGTACTGAAATTAAAGAAATTATTGAGCAAGAATTTTTCATACCTAATAATTTGGTCATGCTTCTAGAAACTGGAACAACTAGAAAGGAAATTGGAAAGCGTGCCTTATTACTTAGCAAGACACTTTTTTATGAACTGAATCTAAAATTGAATAGCCTAATTCTCAATATCCAACCGATATGCTTTATTTTTATTGGGATTTGTATTTTAGGGATGTATTTAAAGATATTAATGCCGATGTATCACTTAATGGAAACTATGTAGAGGAAAAATAAAATGAAAAAATTAAAACAATTTATTATAAAAAATAAGCAAGTAAAAGGATTTACTTTAGTAGAAATGGTAATTGTAATTGCTATCATTGCAATGCTGATTTTGCTGATTGTGCCGGGACTAAGCAAGCAAAAAGATAGAGCTACGAGTAAGACTGATGAGGCTTTAAGAACAACAATTGAGACACAAAGACAGCTGGCTGAAGATAATGGAGATGGAACTTCCTTAGAAGAACTTGTAAAAAAAGAGTATATTTCTCAAAAGCAAAAAGAAAGATATGAAAAATTACCACAAAAATGATTTTCAAAAAAACGAGAGGATTTACCTTAATTGAAACAGTAGTTACATTAGCAGTGGTTTGTCTTCTAGTCTTGATGCCAACTCTTTATGTAAAGAATATCAAGGAACAGGTGGTTTTAGATAATAGTACACGTCAAGTGAAATCTACCATTAATAAGTATTTACATCTAGCAACAGTAAAAAAGAGGTCATATTTTTTGTCATATTTTGATAATAATTCTTCAATTCAAATAAGGGAACCTCATAAGGTTTCGCAAGTTTATTTAGATAAACATATTAGGGTTTACAATTTTGATAATCTTTACATTAGCAATCGTGGAACAATTTCACCACGGACGATTACCATTAAGAATGATAAGAAAGAAAATAAAATAAAAATACAAATGACATGGGGAAGAATGGTTGAAGAATAAAAGAATAAAAGGATTTATTTTCTGGGAAGCATGTTTAGGATTTACAATTGCTTGTTTGGGAGTAATTTTATTGGGCTTGACACTTAAGCAAAATAGGCAAACGGAAAAGCAAATTGAAAAAAGAGTAGATAAATCCTATGCTGAATATATTTTTAAACATAGTGATAAGAAAACATTATTAGTCCATGATCATGTCTATCATAGGTAAAAATAATGAAAAGAATAAAAGGTTTTACTTTATTAGAGGCAGTTTTTGCAATTGCGGTTACGATTTTATGTGCGCAAATACTTTTTGGACTCGTAAATACACTTAGAAAAATTAATCATCAAAAAAGTGGAATAAATGAAATTGCATATAGTTATGTACAAGTAAATAATTTTTTAAAAGAAAGTGGGCATGTTGAAGTAAGTACAACTGGATCAGACCCAACTAAAATTATTCTCAGAAAATTTTCTGATAAAAAGAAGAATGATCCAACTTATGAGACGTATGTGATTGATTTAAGCTCAAATGATACTTTAAGAATGCGGACAGATGAGGGTGGACATATGCCTCTACTTTTTAAAGTTAAAAAAATTAGATGTTCTACGTCAAAAGATTCATTTACAATCCTGATAACTGAAAAAGATGGTAGACAAAGTGAAATGTATTTTAAAACAGATTTACCAGAAAAAAAGGAAGTGAATCCAGCTGATGAGAAAGAAAAAAAGAGTTAATCGAGTAAACGGGAGTGCTTTGGTTAGTAGTTTACTGCTTATTAATATCTGTATTACTTTTACGTTAATGTACCAGCATACTTTTACTGAAAATATGGAAAGCAATCTTTCTTTAATAAATTATTTCTCTAAGTAATAAGGAGTGCTTGCTAGTATTTGAGGATACCTATAGAATATTAGAAGGAATATTAAAGAAGGAAGAAAAATGCAAAAAGTAGAAGAATTGTATCCAAAATTTCAGACAGCTATTGAGCATTTACAAAAGGCTCTTAATGTTTCTTTTTCATCTGCATTGACGGAAACCTTTGATAATTTAGAAAACGGGAAGATCAAAGTTGAGTCAGGTGCTCCCGATAAGGAAACTGTAGCTGAATTGACTGAAGAATATCGTCAATTAGATTATGATAATTTGCCACGGGCATTGAAAGTACAAATATTTACTTTATTAGCTTTAAAAGCCATTACTCAAGATGCTCGTGACTATAACTTGATGCCTACACCATCGGTGGTCGCTACAATAATTGCTTTGATTTGGCAAAAAATTGTTCCTACTGGTAAAAAAATTGTGGTTGATCCAGCCATTGGAACTGGAAATTTACTTTATTCAGTAGTTAGACAGTTAATACAAGAGAATCATTCTCAAAATAATTACAATCTAATTGGAATTGATAACGAGGAATCTCTCTTAGACTTGGCTGATATTGGTGCGCATCTTGAAGATTTAAAGATTGATTTGTATTGCCAAGATGCATTAGATCCATGGATGATTGAAAAGGCTGATGTTGTCTTAAGTGATCTACCGGTAGGTTACTATCCACTAGATAATAATGCTCAACGCTATGAAAATCATGCAAAAGAAGGACATTCATTTGCCCATACTTTGTTCATTGAGCAAATTGTAAATAATCTTAAGAGAGATGGCTTTGCATTTTTAGTGGTACCACGATTGCTATTTACTGGCAAAGGCTCTACTGAATTCATGACTTGGTTAGCAAAAAAAGTTAATATTCAATCTATTGTAGATTTGCCAGATAATATGTTTTCAAGCCAAATTCAGCAAAAATCGATTTTAGTTTTCCAAAATCATGGAGATCATGCTGTGGAGCGTGAAGTACTGGTAGCTAAATTAGATTCACTAAAAGGACCAGAATCTTTAGTAGCATTTAATATGAAGTTAAATGATTGGTATGATAAAAATAAAGATTAATTTTATAAGTATATGAGGTATATATATGAAAAAAGTTTTAGCAGTAAATTCAGGTAGTTCATCATTTAAGTACAAATTATTTTCTCTTGATAATGAAGAAGTAATTGCATCTGGTATGGCTGACCGGGTAGGATTACCAGGCTCTGTTTTTACTATGACTTTAGCTGATGGTAGTCAACATGATGAACAAAGTGATATTGCTAACCAAGAAGAAGCTGTTCAAAAGTTACTTAGCTGGCTTAAAGAATATAATGTTATTGATTCCTTAGAAGATATTGCGGGCGTAGGTCACCGTGTAGTTGCTGGTGGAGAAGAATTTACTGATAGTACAGTAATTACTGAAGATAATCTTTGGAAAATTTATAATATTAGTGACTATGCGCCTTTACATAACCCAGCTGAGGCAGATGGTATTTATGCCTTCATGAAAGTTTTGCCTAATGTACCAGAAGTTGCTGTTTTTGATACGTCATTTCACCAATCACTAGATCCAGTTCAATACTTATATTCTGTTCCTTATAAGTATTACGAAAAGTTCCGTGCTAGAAAATATGGTGCACACGGTACTTCTGCGCGCTATGTATCACGTCGCACTGCTGATCTTTTAAATAAACCAGTTGAGGACTTAAAGATGGTTCTTTGTCACTTGGGTAGTGGTGCATCAGTTACTGCTATTAAAGATGGAAAATCTTTTGATACTTCAATGGGATTTAGTCCTGTTGCAGGAATTACGATGAGTACCAGAAGTGGTGATGTAGATCCTTCTTTACTTCAATTTATTATGAAAAAGGGAAACATTACTAGTTTTAACGAAGTTATCAAGATGTTGAATACCGAATCTGGTTTATTGGGTCTTTCAGGAATTTCACCAGACATGAGAGATATTGAAAAAGCTATCAAAAATGGTGATAAGCAAGCTCAACTTACAAAAGATATATTCATTAATCGAATTGTTCGTTATATTGGTGCCTACATGACTGAAATGGGCGGATTAGATGTTTTAGTCTTTACAGCAGGTATTGGGGAACATGATGCAAGTGTAAGAAAGCAAATTATGGATGGTTTTACTTGGCTTGGTCTTGAATATGATGAAGAAGCCAACAAAACTAATCATGAGGGTGTGATTACTACACCAAATTCAAAAATTACTGCTATGATTGTTCCAACAAATGAAGAATTAATGATTGCACGTGATGTTGTTCGTTTAGCAAAATTAGATAAGTTAAACAAATAAGGTTAAAATCAAAGTTATAGCATTTTAATAGGGACTGTGATATCATTGAAACATCTGGGGATGTTTTGGGATTCGACAGGCGTAGATTCGCGTTAACTGCGATTCGTAGGTCACGTCTACGTTAAAAACGTCACAGTTAAATTATAACTGCAAATAACGAAAATTCTTACGCAGTAGCTGCTTAGTCAGCCTGCGTGATCCAAAGATGGATTGCTCGTGTCTATCTACGGGTCTTACCATTTAACGAGCTACGTTTAACTACTTACCTTAATAGTTAGAAATAAGATTCTTAGGTTAGTTTTGATAGTTTAGCCCTGTTATATGGCGTTTTATCAAAGCGAATTTTAAGTAATATAACTATGATCGTAGATGTTAACGACGAAATACGTTTGGACAGGGGTTCAATTCCCCTCATCTCCATAAATAAAAGCCTGTAAGTTACTTACGGGCTTTTTTATTATGTATGTATTAATTGCTATGTTGAAGATTCAAGAATGTGATTAGCAAATTCTGTTTTGAAATAAAATTGATAATCGTTTAACATTCGGTATTAATAAAGGATTTTCTCTAAATCTATACAATTTTTTCTAAATTTTATTTATTTTTTTATAAAAAGATGATAGGTTTTTAGATGAAATGTTAAACGCTTAACATGTAGGAGGAGAAAAGATGTTGGAAAATAAAAATCATAAAAAGATATCTTTAAGCGGAAAATCTTTGTTAATGGGAACCTTGTCAACAGCAGCAATTGTATTAAGTGCATCAACTACAAATGCTGCGACTACTAATGCAGACAATGTTAATGAAAATCAAACTGTAGAAGTAACTGCTACTTCAGTAAATAATAAGCAAGTAACTGAAAAAGATAGTACAGATAAAAGTACTAGTGATGTAGCTGAAAATGCTAACACCAAGAAATCAAACGAAAATAAAGAAACTGCAGAAAATAATACTCAAACACTTGCTACTAATGCTCCAGTAAGTGATGTGAAAAATACAAACACAGTTACAGCTGAACCAACTGTTGATAAAGTAGTAAATAATAGTGATCAAAAGACAACTAATGCTGCAACTAGTGATACTAAAAAAGATGATGTAAAACAAGTTGAAAAGAAAGACGCAGTAGATAAAACAAATACTGAGGAAAATAAAGAGAGTTCAGTAAAGCCAGCTGAAAATGCTACTAAAGCTGAATTAAAGGGCCAAGTTAAAGATATCGTTGAAGAATCTGGTGTTGATACTAGCAAGTTAACTAATGATCAAATTAATGAATTAAATAAAATTAATTTCTCCAAAGAAGCAAAAAGTGGTACTCAGTTAACTTACAACGACTTTAAAAAAATTGCTAAAACTTTAATTGAACAAGATGCTCGTTATGCTGTTCCATTCTTCAATGCAAGTAAAATTAAAAATATGCCTGCTGCTAAAACACTTGATGCTCAAAGTGGAAAAGTAGAAGATTTGGAAATTTGGAATTCATGGCCTGTTCAAGATGCAAAAACTGGTTACGTATCTAACTGGAAAGGCTACCAATTAGTGATTGGTATGATGGGAGTTCCAAACGTCAATGATAACCACATTTATCTTCTTTACAACAAGTATGGTGATAATGACTTTAATCATTGGAAGAATGCTGGTCCTATTTTCGGCCTAGGTACTCCAGTTATTCAACAATGGTCTGGATCAGCAACTTTAAATAAAGATGGCTCAATTCAACTTTACTACACTAAGGTTGATACTAGTGATAACTACACTAATCATCAAAAACTCGCTAGTGCAACTGTTTACTTAAATCTTGAAAAAGATCAGGATAAGATTTCTATTGCTCATGTTGACAACGATCATATTGTCTTTGAAGGTGATGGTTACCACTACCAAACTTATGACCAATGGAAAGAAACTAATAAAGGTGCTGACAACATTGCAATGCGTGATGCACACGTAATTGAAGATGATAATGGTAATCGTTACCTTGTGTTTGAAGCAAGTACTGGAACCGAAAATTATCAAGGTGATGATCAAATTTATCAATGGTTAAATTACGGCGGTACTAACAAGGATAATTTAGGTGATTTCTTCCAAATTTTATCTAACTCCGATATTAAAGATAGAGCTAAATGGTCAAACGCTGCAATTGGTATCATTAAATTAAATGATGATGTTAAGAATCCAAGTATTGCAAAGGTCTACAGCCCACTTATTAGTGCACCAATGGTAAGTGATGAAATTGAACGTCCTGATGTTGTTAAATTAGGTAATAAGTATTACTTATTTGCTGCTACTAGATTAAACCGTGGTAGTAACGATGATGCTTGGATGGCAACTAACAAAGCAGTTGGTGATAATGTAGCTATGATTGGTTATGTATCTGATAACTTAACTCATGGCTATGTTCCATTGAATGAATCTGGCGTTGTTTTAACTGCATCTGTACCGGCTAACTGGCGTACTGCAACTTATTCATACTATGCAGTTCCAATAGAAGGAAGAGATGATCAACTTTTAATTACTTCATACATCACTAATCGTGGTGAGGTTGCTGGAAAGGGTATGCATGCAACTTGGGCACCAAGTTTCTTGTTACAAATTAATCCAGATAACACTACTACTGTTTTAGCTAAAATGACTAACCAAGGAGATTGGATTTGGGATGATAGTAGTGAAAACCCAGATATGATGGGTGTACTTGAAAAAGCTGCTCCAAATAGTGCTGCCCTTCCTGGAGAATGGGGAAAACCAGTTGATTGGGATTTAATTGGTGGATACAACTTGAAGCCACACCAACCTGTAACTCCTATTCCAAATGTACCAACTACTCCTAAAACCCCAACCACACCAGATAAACCAGAGGTACCAACTACTCCTGAAACTCCAACTCCAGAAGTTTCAAAGAATCCAGTTAAGAAAACTAGTCAGTCTAAACTTCCAAAGGCTGGAGATAAAAATAGCTTTGCAGCAGTTGTTTTAGGTGCTGTAAGTTCAATATTAGGTGCTGTTGGTTTAACAGGTGTTTCAAAACGTAAACGCAATAATTAAATTAAAAAAGATGAGTTCCGTTGAACTTATCTTTTTTGCTATAAATATAATTTATCCTAGGATGAAAAAATGTGAATTTTCTCAAAAATAGCTTTTTTCTATAATAAGTTAGAAAAGTAATGGAGTACTACCTATCTATAGGTCAGAAGTATATTTAAGTATGCTTATCAAATATTAGACAATTACTTTTCATAATTTAGACTAGATGTTTGAAAGCTTTAATAAAAGAGGAAATATATGCAAGAAATTAAAGAAAAATATTTTGAAGGAGAAAGAGCCCTGTATGGCCTTTCAAATACAATTTTAAAAGATGTTACTTTTGGTGAAGGAGAATCTCCTTTAAAAGAAACCAAAGATTTAGAGATAAAAGCCACTATTTTTAAATATAAATATCCTTTATGGTATTCAAATAACATTAATATCACTGATACGATGTTTGAAACAATGTCTCGAAGTGGAATCTGGTATACCAATAATGTTTCTATTAAAAATTCTAATCTGCAAGCTCCAAAGTTATTTAGAAGATGCAAAAATATCACATTAGACCATGTTTTCTTTTCCAATGCAGAAGAGACAATGTGGACCTGTGAAGATATTACAATTAAAAATACAGAAATTAACGGGGATTATTTTGGAAAAGATAGCTCTAATATTTACATGGAAAATGTTAGAGTAATTGGAAATTACGTATTTGATGGAGCTAGAAATATTGTATGTAAGAACTGTAGTTTTGTTTCAAAAGATGCTTTTTGGAATTGTGAGAATGTAACTTTGATTAATTATCAGATAGATGGGGAATATTTGAGCTGGAATAGTAGTCATATTACGTTTAAAGATTGTACTATTGAGAGTGATCAGGGACTATGTTACATGGATTATGTTACTTTAGAAAATTGTATCTTAAATCAAACGCGTTTAGCCTTTGAAAAATGTAGTAATATTAAAGCAACTATAAACGGCAAAATTACTAGTATTAAAAATCCAATTTCAGGAATAATTAAGGCTAAAAAGATAGAAATGGTAATTATTGATCCTACTAAAGTTGATCCTAAGGCTACAAAAATTATTTCTATAGAACCAGTTGATAGAGAAGTATCCGTTTCTGATCAAAATCAAGAAGGTGAATAAATTTGAAATATGATTTTAAGACAGTAGTAAATAGAAGACATACGGATTCTGTAAAATGGAATATACAAGATAATGAACTGCCAATGTCGATTGCAGACATGGATTTTAAAACAGCTCCTGAAATTATTTTGGCAATGCAAGAAAAGCTTAAGCTTGGGGCCTTTGGCTATGAAGAAGCCGGAGAGGACTATTTTAATGCTGTAAGCAGTTGGTATCAACTAGAGCATGGAGCTAATGCTGATCCAACATGGATGATCTTTGTCACTGGAGTAGTACCAGCAATTTCATCAATTATCAGACGCATATCCCATATTGGTGATAATGTATTGGTGCAAGAGCCAGTTTATAATATTTTTTATAATTCTATTGAGAATAATGGTCGTCATATATTATCAAGTGATTTGAGCTATCACGATGGAAAATATGAGATCAATTGGCAAGATTTAGAAAATAAATTAGCTAATCCATTGACCACATTAATGCTCTTCTGTAATCCTCATAATCCTACAGGAATAGTGTGGTCACGTAGTGAAGTAGAGAGAATAGCAGCTTTATGTTAAAAGTATCATGTGGTTTTGGTATCGGACGAAATCCATGGTGACATAGTTAGAAATAATGTAAAATATACACCCGCATTTTCTGTTACCAGAGAATTGAGAAATAATGTAATCAGCCTCGTATCACCAAGTAAAACTTTTAATGTTGCTGCTCTTCATGCTGCTACGGTAATCATTCCTGATGAGAATTTACGCATAATTGTTAATCGAGGACTCAATAGCGATGAATTAGCTGAGCCAAATCTAATGGCTATTCCGGCAACAATTGCTGCTTATACGGAAGGACTTAACTGGCTGCATGATTTATTAGATACAATTAATGAGAGAATTTTATCTATGCTGAACATGAAATAAATAAAAACTTGAAAAATGTAAAGATTGTCTCTGGACCTGCAACTTACTTAATGTGGTTAGATGTAAGCGAAATTTCAAAAGATAGTAAAAAATTAGCAGATTATCTTCGAAAAGAAACTGGCTTAATTGTTTCAGCTGGCAGCATTTATCGGGGTAACGGGAGTCAATTTTTACGTCTTAATTTGGCCTCACCAATATCGATGGTAGAGGATGGAATTGAACGATTGATTACTGGAATTAAAAATTTTTCTAAAAAATAACTGAAAGTGGTTTCAAAGTCATCTCAAAAAGATATATACTTTTATTGAGGTGATTTTTTATGGAACCATTATTTTTAACACCATACTTTAGACCAAAAATTTGGGGTGGTCGTAAATTAAATACTGTTTTAGGATATGATATTCCTGATGGAAAGGTTGGAGAAGCCTGGGTAATTTCAGGATACAAAGACGATGCTTCAATTGTTAATGCAGGTCCATTTAAAGGAAAGACATTGCGAGAAGTATATTTAGAGCATCCTGAGTTATTTGGTAATCCAAAAGCAAAGGAATTTCCTTTACTAGTTAAATTCTTAGATGCAAATGATAATTTATCAGTTCAAGTTCATCCAGATGATGAATATGCCAGAATTCATGAAAATGATTCAGGGAAAACAGAAAGTTGGTACGTGCTTCATGCTGAACCAGCTGCTAAACTTATCTATGGGCACAACGCTAAGAGCAAGGAAGAGCTAGAAGATTGGATTAAAAATGGAAAGTGGTCAAAGCTTTTACGCTATGTACCTGTAAAAGAAGGAGACTTTTTATACGTTCCTTCTGGTACTGTACATGCTCTAACAAAGGGTATTATGGTTATTGAAACCCAACAATCAAGTGATGTAACGTACAGATTATATGATTGGGATCGCGTAGATAAGAAGACGGGAAAGAAGAGAGAGTTGCATATTAAGCAATCTCTTGATACTATTCAAGTACCACATAAAGATCCGAAACTGAAAATTACATCAGAAACAGTAGGAGATGCTAAGATTACTACGTTAGCACAACCACCGATGTCACCACATTTTTATTTATGGCAGATTGATGTTGATGGAGATTTTGCTTGGAGTTTAAATGATCATCCTTATCTTCTAGTATCTGTAATTAAAGGTAGCGGTAAGTTTATTGCTGATGGTAAAGAGTATGATATTAAATTAGGAAGCAACTTTATTATTCCTAACGAAATGAAGAACTTTAGTTTCAGCGGTAACTTACGTTTAGTGATTTCAGCTCCGGGTAAAGAATAAATTTAAGTGAATGGAGTTGTTCAAATGATTTATATTGGTTGCGGGGTAATAATGTTTGTAATCGGGGTCATTTGGTTGATTGCTCCTTCGCCCAACCCTAATCGAATTTATGGATATATGTCCTATTTAGCTTCAGTTAATGAAGCAAGCTACCAGTATGCACAAAAAGTAGCTCGTAATTATTTTATGTTATTTGGTTTGATCCAAACTCTTTTAGGATTAGGAATTCGTTTTTTGCATTGGGATCGCTACTTTTTAATTTGGTTGCTTACTTTTTATTTGTTTATCTTGGCTCCGATAATCTTAACTGAAAAGAAATTGCAGGCTTTTTTGCGTGCTCGGCATGAGTTGCCACATGATTATATTGAACCGGATAAGATTAAACATACTAGAGTAAAAGGATTTAAGGACAAATAATGCTAAAGATATTAATGGTTGAAGATGACAATTCTGTTGCGGAAATGATGAAAATGTTCTTTAGTAAAGAGCAGTGGGACGTAGATATAGCTAAAGATGGAGTAGAAGCTGTTGAAATGTTTAAGGCAGATCCAAGCTCTTATGATATCGTTACGCTAGATCTTAATTTACCTAAAAAAGATGGTATAGAAGTAGCAAAGGAGATTAGAGCTATTTCTATCTCAATACCGATCATTATGTTAACGGCTAGAGATTCAGAAACTGATCAGATTTTAGGATTGGGAATTGGTGCAGACGAATATGTTACTAAGCCCTTTAGTCCTTTGGCCTTAATAGCACGGATCAAGGCGCTATATCGCAGAAGCCATCTGGAAAAGGATATGCATGCTTCTAATGGCATAAAATATGATGTAGTAACTAAGCATTTAAAAATTTCGAAGGACCGTCGAGAAGTACGATTTGATGATAAAGTTGTTGAAGGTTTGACCCCTAAGGAATTTGATTTGCTTTATACTATGGCTCAAAAGCAAAAGCAGGTTTTTTCAAGAGACAAACTTTTAGAGCTAGTGTGGGGATATGAGTTTTTCGGTGAGGAAAGAACTGTCGATGCTCATATTAAAAAATTACGTCAAAAATTAGAGAAAGCTGGTCCGCAAGTAGTTCAAACCGTTTGGGGTGTGGGCTACAAGTTTGATGATTCTGAGGTATAGAAGTTGAAGTTATTCTATCAAGAAATTTTAGGTTTTTTGCTGGTAATAATTACTAGTATTGTAATTATTGGCTCATCAACTATTCATTTTGCGACTATTCAAGCCTATTCTCAAAGTTACACTCGCTTAGAAGGATATGGAACTTCGATTGGGAAACTAGCTTTAGCGAAAGATAATCCTAAACATGAATTAGATGCTAAATTTTTGAAAAATTTACAGGTAGTAATGGAATGCGAAGATGTAAATCTTCACATTTTTAATAATAAAAATAGACAAATTTATCCAGAAACTACAATGAACTGGGCTTTACCGCAAAAGTTGTTTAAACAATTAAAGAATGGTAAGACGATTCGCATTAGAAATGATCATGAGGATGGACGAGTAAGTTCTTTTTCAAATAAAGATGCATATACTAGTGTAATTGTTCCCTGGCGTAGTAAAGGAAAACTGGTGGGAGTAATTTGGATCGGTTCACGTGTGCAAAATGTGGAACAAATGATTGTACGAGAAAAGCATAATCTGTTGACAGCTTTACTTAGTTCTTTAGTTATTGGTGGGTTGATCAGTTTTATCTTGTCGTACTATATTTCAAGAAAGATTAAGCTTTTATCGAATGCTACTAAAAAAATCGCACAGGGAGACTTTAATATCCATCTAAAACACAAGGATACTGATGAGATTGATGATTTAGCACGTAATTTTAATATTATGGTTAATGCTTTAAAAGAATCAAACGATGAAATTAAGGCACAAGAAAAGCGACGAGAGCAATTTGTGGCTGATGCTGCTCATGAAATGCGAACTCCGCTTACTACAATTAACGGTTTGTTAGAAGGGTTTGAATATGATGCTATTCCTGAAGAAGCCAAACCTAAGTCTATTGCTTTAATGCACAGTGAAACAAAACGATTAATTAGATTAGTAAATGAAAACTTAGATTACGAAAAAATTAGAAATAATAAAATTAGTCTGATTCAATCAAAATTCAATGCAACTGAAATTTTAGCAAATTTATTAACACAAATGAAGCAAAAAGCTGCTCAAAAGAATGATGAGTTGATTTTAAATTGTCCGCAGCAAGTTGAAGTTTATGCAGATAAAGATCGTTTCACTCAGATAATGGTTAATCTAGTTCAAAATGCATTACAATTTACTGAAAATGGAAAGATTACAATTTCTGCTAAGAGGATTGAGCATGGCGCCCAATTTAAAATAGCCGATACAGGAATTGGAATGAATAAGAAACAAATGAAATACATTTTTGAAAGATTCTATAAGGCAGATCCATCGAGAGCGAAAATTGGCTCGGGAGAATCTGGCTTAGGACTTTCGATTGTTTTATCTCTTATTAAACAGCATGGCGGTAAGATTAACGTCGATTCAGAATCTGGAAAGGGTGCAACGTTTACGGTAACCTTATATGATAAGGGTTATAAGGAATTTATTAAAGACTAACAAAAAGGGTAGTACTTAAAAATATAAGTACTACCCTTTTTCTATTTATCGAGATTATCTTTTCCTGGAGAACTGTTTTGATTATTTTTATTTTTTTCACTTGTAGCTGATTGAATATTCTCAGGAATATTATTGATTTCATCCTTATCAATTTCTGAAGCATCAGTTGTATAGAGCTCAGTAGTTGTCCCCTTGTGCTGAGAATAAAGAGAAGTAGATTTGTTACCTAATTCTTTTCTTAATTGCAACATTTTTTGATAGTTAATTTTGTAGTCGAATTCGTTCGGATTAGTTGGAATAAAGCCAGCTGGAGTGTAGAACCGTAGCAGATTATGATTATTTAACAAATCGGAATAGTGAAGAGAGGTGCGTCCATACTCAACTAATTTAGCAATTTCAGCTTTTTGCTTTTTATTAAATTTAGTGATCTTTTCCCCAGTTTGATGATTGTAAATTGTTCCCTTAATACCTTTACCGCCAATAATTATATATTTCGGAGTAACAATAGTACCGTTTCTAAACACAATTACTTGTCGATATTGTTTGGAGAATAAATCCTGACCAAATTGAATATAATTTTTATTTGAAATTCCTAAAAGATGAAGTAACGTTGGGAGAACATCAATTTCACCGCTGAGCTTGTTATCAATTGTCCCCTTAATTCCATTCATATGGATCATGAAAGGAACTTTTTGAAGTTCTGTTGTGTCATAAGATGTCCATTTACTAAAATCTTTACCTAATACTGGTGCAAGAGCAGATAATTCATCATCTGAACTACCAACACCGTAATGGTCTCCATAAAGGATAACCATTGTATTTTTATCAAGGCCACTCTTTTTTAGATAATCAAAGAATTCTTTAACTGATTGGTCAAGATAATGCGCTGTTTCAAAGTAATTATTGATGGTTGTATTTGAAGTATTTGTAGTAGTAAAGTTATTATCTTTATCTTCTTGATCAAGTTGAAATGGAATATGGTTAGTAACAGTCAAATACTTAACATAGAATGGTTGCTGAATCTGTTCAAGATACTTAATACTTTCACTAAACAATAGCTTATCTTTTAGGCCATATCCGATTTTGTCGTTCTTTTTTTGAGAGAAATAATTTGCATCGAAGAAATAGTTATATCCTAAATTTTTATATACTTCATTTCGATTCCAAAAAGTTCCTATATTACCGTGAAAAACAGCCGAAGTATATCCAGTCTGACGAAGAATTTGAGGTGCACCTTGGAAAGTATTTTCAGATCCTAATGATGAAAATAGGGAACCATCTGAAATGCCGTATGTGCCAGTTTCAAGCATATTTTCTGCATCACTGGTTCGTCCCAAGCCTACTTGATGATAAAAGTTACTAAAGCTAACGGTGTCTTTATTATGATAGAGTGAGTTAAGAAATGGAGTAACTTCTTGTCCATTAACTTTTAATCCAATTAGAAATTGTTGAAAACTTTCTAGATGTAGGACAATGACATTTTTCTCCTTGGCTTTACCAAAATATTCCGGATTTGCTTTTGCATAATGTTTTTTAGTAAAGTCGAGTACTTGATTAATATCTTCTGCATTAGCATTTTTCTTAACTTGGTTTGATTGTGCACTTTTTAAGAGATCATATACTGAATAAGTATCAAGTCCAAGATATTTAACTACGTAAGAGCGGTCGAATGTATTTCTTAATAATCGTGGACGTGAGGTTTCAGCTAAAAACATATTTAAAGTTAACATGAAAACGCCAAATGATGAGACAGCAAATGGACGTTTAAATCCATACTTACGTGGATCAATTTTGATAACTTTAATAATCAATAAGATAATGATAATTATGAGATCCAGCCAAAGAAAAATATCGCTGGGATGCAGTAAAGCAACCGTACTCTTTCCTAGTCCTTGTGATACTTTTCCGGTATTTTGAATAGTTTTACTAGTTAAAAAGTCTGAAAACTGACGATAATAAATGACATTTGCAAAAAGCAAAATCGTATTTATTGTGTCTAAAACTAGCATTGCAATATAAGAGACTAATGGCTTAGAGAAATAGAGCCCTAAACTAAGAATAATAATGCATGTGCCTAAAGGCGTTAACCAGACGATGAAGTGCTGGTATGGGTCACTTAAGCCAAGCTTAAAGTCAAAGTAAGCCGCATACATATATTTTGCCCAAAAACAAAGTGTTAGGATTGTTAAGAAACCAATTCTAGTTTGCCAGAAATTACGTTTTGTTTTATTCACGCTTCACTACTCCTTTTAATAAGGAATATTTTACTGGTAATTTCAAAAAACGACAAACTTTTGTTAAAGGTTTGCGATTTTTTAATATTTTGAAAAAAATCATCTTTCATGGAGATCTTTACGTTATAATTAAGCCAAAATTACGGAGTCGGTTAGGTTATGCTTTTTTTACAATCCTTATATGAATATATTTTTCACCATTATGCAGCGCATATTAATCACTTTGCCTTAATTAAGTTGATTTTGTATAGCTTAGATAAGACACTTTTTTACTTTATTATTTTTGTAATTATTCGATTGTTCTGGCTACTATTGGTGAGACATAGAAGAACCTTAAAGTCAGAAGCTTGTGTATGGATTTTTAGTTTTTATATTATTTTGCTCTTAATGCTGACAGTATTTAGAGATACATATTTTCCATGGCAGTTGACATTTAATTTCCATCGTAGTCTAAGCGATATAAACTTAGTATTTATGAAAGAAACGCTGAAATTGACTCATGGTCAGAGTTTACTTGACTTTTTTTATAATTCGCTTGGAAATGTTTTATGGTTCATCCCGTTTGGTTTCTTATTTCCTACAGTTATTCAGAAAAAAAGTATGGTGGGAACCATTTTGGCTGGGGGATGTTTATCCGTAATTATTGAATCTTTGCAATTTGTTTTAGAAACTGGTGTAAGCGATATAGATGACGTATTTTTTAATGTTTGCGGGACTATAATTGGATTTATATTATATCGAATTATTTATAGATTCTTATAAGAAAAACTCTAGTTTTATGAAGAAGTAACTGCTAAAATAAGGTTTGTATGTGAAAAAGTTACAAAAAAAGGAAGTTTAAATAATGAGTAAAATTGTTCACTTTGATGCAAGTAAATTAACTCCTTTTGTTCATGAAAATGAACTAAAGGAAATGCAAGCAATGGTAACTGCTGCAGATCAAGAATTACGCGAAGGTACTGGCGCAGGTAGTGACTTCCGTGGTTGGATTGATTTGCCAATTAATTATGATAAAGACGAATTTGATCGTATTAAAAAAGCAGCTAAAAAGATTCAAAATGATTCAGAAGTTTTAGTTGGTATTGGTATTGGTGGCTCATACCTTGGTGCCCAAGCTTCAATTGAGTTCTTAAATAGCTCTTTCTACGGTAGAGAAAAAGAAAAGTACCCAACTGTAGTATTTTGTGGTAATTCTCTTTCAGGTTCATACCTTTACGATTTGCTTGAATGGTTAGGAGATAAGGACTTTTCAATTAATATTATTTCTAAGTCTGGTACTACTACTGAACCTTCAATTGCTTTCCGTGTATTGAAGGATAAGTTAATCAAGAAATATGGTAAAGAAGAAGCTGCTAAGAGAATTTACGCAACTACTGACCGTGCTAAGGGTGCTTTGAAGACTGAAGCAGATGCAGAAGGTTACGAAGAATTCGTAGTTCCAGATGATATTGGTGGTCGTTTCTCAGTATTGTCAGCTGTTGGTTTGCTTCCAATTGCCGTAGCTGGTGGTGACATCGATGCTATGATGAAGGGCGCTGCAGATGCACGTGCTGCTTACACTGATCCAGATGTTTTAAAGGACAGTCCTTATCAATATGCAGCAATGCGTAATATCCTTTACCGTAAAGGTTACACTACTGAATTACTTGAAAACTATGAACCATCATTAAGAATGTTTGGTGAATGGTGGAAGCAATTAATGGGTGAATCAGAAGGTAAAGATCAAAAAGGTATTTACCCATCTAGTGCTAACTTCACTACTGATCTTCACTCACTTGGTCAATACATCCAAGAAGGTCGTCGTAACTTAATGGAAACAGTTATTCGTGTTGAACACCCAACACATGATGTAACTATTCCTGACGATAAGGAAAACCTAGATCAATTAAACTTCTTATCAGGTAAAACTATGAATTACGTAAATGATCGTGCTTACGAAGGTGTAGTTCTAGCTCATACTGATGGTGGTGTACCAGTTATGACTGTTGATATTGAAAATCAAGCAGCTCATACTTTAGGTTACTTAATCTACTGGTTTGAATTAGCTGTAGGTATCTCAGGCTACTTAAATGGTATTAACCCATTTAACCAACCAGGTGTTGAAAGTTACAAGAGAAACATGTTTGGTCTTTTAAACAAACCTGGTTATGAAGACTTACATGATGATTTAACTAAACGCTTAAAATAAATCTACTTAGCATATTTTTATAGTATGCAGATCGAATATAGCTAGATAATAGTTAAAGAAAGGGTAGAGGCTAATTGCCTCCGCTCTTTTTTATTGGAGAAAAAATGAAAAAACAGACAGAAAATACATTGGCTGTCCTAGCAACAGAGTTCATGTCCTTTGTTGGAATTTTAACTGAAACAAGTTTAAATGTAACTTTTCCTGCGATGATGAAACAATTTAACGTATCTTTAGATACAATTCAGTGGACTACAACTGGATATCTATTGATGATTGCAATAATTATGATTAGTTATTCTTATCAAAACGAGCGTTTTACTGCTAAGCAATTGTTTGTAACAGCTGCAATTGCATTTATGGTTGGAAGTATTATTTCAGCATTTGCATTAAACTTTTATATTTTATTGTTAGGGAGTCTAAGGTGTGGGTCTCTGTACACCAATGATGTTTAATTTGATTGTAGAAGTAATGTAGAGAGATGAATGGGGCCTATATATGAGAATTGCTGGTTTAGTAGTAGCAATGGCTCCGACTCTCGGTCCAGCTTTTGGGGGAAAGCATTTCTTATTACCTTAATTGGCGGTGGATTTTTATAATTTCTACAATTTTCGCACTATTAGTTTTTATTACTGGAATTTTTGTGATTGGAAGCTACCATCCAGTAAAAAAGAAATCTTTTAATTGGCTGGCTTACGCAATTTTAAGTGCAGGGATGGTAAGTTTAGTAATCGGTGTAAATCAATTGAGTAAAGGACTGAAAAATTGGCGTCTATGGATTTTATTAGTATTAGCCGCAATTTTATTCATCATATTTGTCAGAATTTCTAAACGTTCTACTAGTAAGCTACTTGACTTATCAGTTTTTGAAGATAGGGCATTTATTTTTGGAGCATGTGCTTATTTTTTGCTTCAGTTTATTAATATTGGAGTGAGTTTTGTCTTACCTAACTATATCCAAATCGTTAATAAACAAACATCTTTAATTGGGGGACTCGTTTTACTTCCAGGCAGTATTGTTGCTAGACTCCTGAATTCTTATTTTGGTCGACTATATGACCGCCTAGGAGCAAAAGTGCCATTATATGGTGGCGCGTTTTTAATGGCGCTAGGGAGCTTTTTATTAGCTAATTGGGGCTTAAGCTTAACCACATGGATGATTATTTGTTTTTATGGAATTTTGATGTTAGTGTGTGATTGGTTTATGTTTCAACTAGATAAAGAAAAACCTACAAGAGAAGAAAGTGTAACTAAAGATGAATAATAATTTTTTAGCTATGGAAAAGACCATACACGATTTTGCTCAAGAGCTTTATTTTAGAAATGAAGCTGCAACGGATTTAGTGGAAAAGGATGAACAAAAAGATTTATTACATTTTGATAGAAGCGGTTTTGAAGAATTACAAGAGATTGCTGGTATTTTGAAAGATTTTTGTCAGCCACAAGTTCGAGCTATTTTAGAAGTTAGTGAAGATGCAAATAAAACCGACTTAGATCAGAAGTTATTGAAAAATCAATCCCATCAGTTACTTCAAAACTACGCTAACTTAGAAAAGTTAGTTGCTTATGCGGAGAAACAAGCAGAACAAAAAAATAAGAAATTGAGTAAGCAATGGGTGGAGTTAAAAGAAAATCTAGCTAAAATGAATATTAATCAAATAGAAGATATTGAGAAAACTACAAAAAGTATGTCATAAAGAGTGAAAATAAGTGATATAATTGAAAAGCTGCATCATGGTGAGTAAGACGTGATGCAGCTTTTTTTCACTTTAAATTACTTTTCAAAGAAAAATGGCAATGTAACTTGACAGATTTACAATATTCAATTATATTTACATATGTTGAATTTGCCCGTTGGTCAAATGGTTAAGACGCCACCCTCTCAAGGTGGAGTTACGAGTTCAATTCTCGTACGGGTGATATACTGAGATATAGCCAAATTGGTAAGGCACAGGATTCTGGTTCCTGGATGTTTCGGTTCGAGCCCGAATATCTCAATACGTTACCGTCAGATCACTGATCTGGCGGTTTTATTTTATAATCCAGGTGGTAAGGATGATAGAATTTTTTAAGACTCAACATTTAGTTGAAAGTATGGTTAGTGAGCGGATTATTCCTGGAGTAAATTATGCTTTTATTAAAAAAAAGCAAGTATTTACCTCAACAGTTGGCTTTGCTAGTTTGATACCTAAAGTTGAGCAACTTAGTCCTTTTGCTCTGTATGACTTAGCTAGTTTAACTAAGGTGTTAGGAACAACTAATGTTTTTTTGAAGCTGAAAGAAGAAGGAAAACTTAATTTTACAGAACCTCTTAAAGATTTTATTCCTGAATTTAAAGATGAACGTATTCGCCTTAGTGATTTGTTAACCCATACTAGTGGAATTCGGGGATGGATTCCTAATCGTGATGAATTAGCTGCCCCCGATTTATTGAAGGCGATTATAGGCTTACCAGTGACTGATGAATTTAAAACCAAAATGCGATATGCCGATACTAATTTTATTTTATTGGGATTAGTTCTTGAGAAAATCTATGGGCTACCTGTGCAAGATATCATTATGCAGGAGATTATTTTACCTGCCAAATTGAAAGAGACAACTTTTCATCCTAAGGCGAATGAGTGCGTTCCTACCGCTTTAACTGAAAGTGGAAAAATGTTACGAGGGATTGTGCATGATCCTAAAGCTCGCGTACTAGGAAAGGATTGTGGCTCTGCAGGCTTGTTTGCAAATCTGGAGGATTTAATAAAGATAACCCAAGCTTATTTAGGACTGCGTGATGATGTCTTACCTCTAGAGCAGGCTACACTAGCTAACTTGTTTCAAGTTGAAACGCCTAAGAAAGTACATCCTCGTTCTTGGGGATGGGATTTACGGTTTGATCCTGTTGACCAACACCCATTGATTTACCATACTGGCTTTACTGGAACATTTATGCTAATTGATCGGCTTAATCAAACCGCAATGATTGTTTTAACAAATCGAATCCATCCGAGCGGACATAATCATATTTTTCTTGCAATGAGGGAAAAGATTGTTGATACGTTTTTGAAAGAAAATGTCTATAAAAATTAAAAAAGGGATAATGTCAATTGACCAATGTCATTAAGTTAAGACATTGACTCTGAACGGAGAACGTCTTAGAACACTCATCAGAATTTGATGAGTTTTTTTTGCTTAATTTTTGAAACCGTTTTACGCTATCTTTGATTAGAAATTTTATCAAAGGTGGCGTATTCTCATGACTTTTAACACATAAATAAAAGCTGTGGTCACCTTTCGATGGTCACAGCCCTGATTTTTAAAAATCTTCAATTAGCTTTTTACCAAGACCGTTCATGATAAAGATGATCAGTGCGGTCAGGAAAAACGAGAACGTAACGTCCGAAAGGAAATGTGCGCCCACGATTACTCGACTTATAGCGATCACGACACCATAAACGATGCCACCAATGAAAAAGATCTTACGCTTATTGTTGGAAACGAACCATGAAAAAACGATGCATAACGTTGCCGCCATCGCATGCCCGGATGGGAATGACTTATGCCCATTAACGCCATTGATCGTCAGCTAATTGGTAAATTCATGATTGCCGCTCGTGAGTTCATATGGGCGATAGCGTCCCCACAGGTCTTTTAAGGTCAGATTAACTTCCAATGCAAACCAAACCGTCAATGACGCCAAAATCGCAATTTTCATATAGCGAGTCAGCTGTTTAGTCGTTTTGTTTTTCAGCCACCATTGTACCAACAGCGTAAATATAACGAAAAACAGCAGCCAGACCATTATAATCATTGAGCCTGCATAACCGCCCTTTACTGAGTCGCTGTTGGCCATTGCTATCGCCTTACCGTTTTTAAGGTTAGTTTGTGCCGAATACAGATAGCCCAAGAATTCATTGACATACTTCTTGCTCTGCCAAAGCGACAGTGCAAGCCCGCCAACAAACAACGGTCCTGCCAGCAGCTTTTCACAGTCGCCTTTCCAGGCATAAGTCATCGTAATCTGTCCACATAAGGCAAAAATAAGATAAACCGGAAACTCGCCAAAAGTCTGACAAAACGTCCCTACCCAGCTGTGATAATTAATTAAGGTATTGCTGATGGCTAAATCACCAAAATAGGTAATCGTTAATAAAATAATGCAAATAATCGCTGAGATGCCAAACAGCTTCTTTTGATTCTCTTCGCTCAAATTAATCCCTCCTGTCAAGTTTTAGGATAGACTTTCAAAGTAAATAAACGCCCACTAATCAAGTTAATTTTAGGTAAAAAAGTCAATGCCCTAACTTAATGACATTGACCGTAACCCTATATTCTAAGTATGTTCGTTAATATTGTTAGTACGAAGTACAGCTTCTACCACCTTATTGGCTGACTTATTGGCAAAATAAAAAGAGCAGCAACTCTGACCAGTTACCACTCAATCAATTTATAAAAATGGAAGTATACATAAAATGAATATCCAAAACAATAATAATAGATCGCAGGACAGATTAAAAGCTCTGCTTGGTCAATATTTGCAGATGCAGGGTATTAATATAAAGCACAATTTCACGCGTTTAAACCCAAACCATAGCGATAAAAACCCAAGTATGACTTATTTATAAATTTACTTTTAATGTTTAATGAATGAGGTTAGCTTCAGAGCTAGCCCCTTTTTATTTGGTTGATATTGGTGCTGCATCCTCCTACCCAACAACATTGGAAGGTATTCAGCATAAGGAGCGGTGCAAGTCCATAATGTATGATAAATTCGCTTTTCAGAGCTTTTTTAACAATTATAAATAAATTGAACATATAACAAGTATATTAAGCTTAGAAGCCCGTTTTCGAAGTCATATTAGGGGACAAAAATGTAATATTATGCTGAAGT
>NZ_GG670120.1:282375-289797 GCF_000159355.1 Lactobacillus johnsonii ATCC 33200
AGCACTTATATCCTAATATTGCGCGATATGTAAAAGGTGCAAAGAGTGAAAGCTCTATATTTTACAAATGTAAAAAACGGATAAATTAAGCAAAATAAACTGAAAAAGTAAAGGGGAGCCTTGCGAAAACTTTGTAATTCTGTTAAGAAAGCGGCTTGGCTTAAACAAAATTAAGCATTTTACATTGATTTAACAATCATCACTGAATGCATTTAACTTTCCTCCATTAAAGTTGAATCAGTAAGAATTCAAGGAGGAATTAACATGTCACGCAAAAAAAACAAAGTCACTATCGTTGCACTTGTTTTGCTGGCAATCGTCACCGGCTGCGTCATCGGCAGCTGCGTAGCCGATACCAAGGGAGTTTCCGGGACAGTTAACATCGCCGGGTCATCTGCCCTTCTGCCTTTAGCGCAGAGCGCGGCCAAGACTTTCATGGACAAGAACCCGGACAGTGTCATCAACACTAACGGGGGTGGGTCAGGCCAAGGCCTGAAGCAGGTTTCTGACGGCACCATCGACATCGGGGACTCAGACTTGTTCGCGGATGAAAAGCTAGACAAGAAGTCAGCCAGCAAGCTAGTTGACCACCAAGTGGCCATTACCGCCATCGCCCCGATCATCAACAAGGATGCTGGGGTCAAGAGCCTGACCACTGAACAGTTGATCAAAGTTTTCACCGGCAAGGTGACCAACTGGAAGCAGGTTGGCGGCAATGACTGCCAGATCGTCCTGGTTTCCAGACCATCTTCATCAGGTACCCGGGCAACTTTTGAGCAATACGCTTTGAAGAAGCACGCTAGCCAGTCAAACCAGTCTCTGGAAACTGACAACTCAGGTACTTTGGTTCAAATGATCCAAAGTGTTTCCGGCTCAATCGGCTACGTTTCCCTGTCCTACTTGACTGGTGACCCGCAAGTCGGCATCGTGTCAATCAACGGTGTTAAGCCAACCCTGAAGAATGTCTATAATGGCAAGTATACAGTTTGGAGCTATGAGCACATGTACACTAAGGGGCAGCCAAAGGGTGCTGCCAAGGCATTCTTGCAGCAGATGCTCAGCAAGGAATATAGCAAGAAGATCGAAGCCATGGGCTACGGCGTAGCCTCCAAACTGCTGGCTGCCGCTAAAGCCACCCATGCTAATAAGTAAGAAGGAGAAATAAAGCATTATGGACAAAGTAGTTCAAAAAGCAATTGCCAAAGACAAGCGCTGGCGCGCGGTCTACATCGCCTGCGGCCTCTTGATCGTTGCTTTGACCCTTTTGATGGGGGCCTTCCTGCTCTACCAAGGCAGCCAGACCTTCCTTAAGGCGCACCACAGCGTTTGGGAGTTCCTGTTTACCAGTGACTGGGCACCGCTTGACAAGACCGGCATGTTCGGGGGAAAAGTTGGGGCTGCCATTTACATCGTTGGTTCCCTGGAAACCTGCTTGCTGGGTTTGCTCATCTGCCTGCCGTTCGCGATCGGCTCAGCCGTTTTCATGACGGAAATTTCACCAAAAATCGGTGAAAAGTTCTTCCGGCCGGCAACCGAAATCTACGTCAGCATCCCATCCGTTGTTTACGGCTGGTTTGGCTTGACCAAGCTGGTTCCTATAATCAGAAACGCCTTCCACCCAAAGATGGGCGGTTTCTCAGTCCTGGCCGCCTCAATTGTTCTGGCCATCATGATTTTCCCAACGATCACTACTGTCGCCGCTGACGCCATCAAGTCAGTCCCGAATAGCTACAGAGAAGGGGCTTACGGTTTAGGGGCGACCCGCTGGCAAGTCATCGGCAAGGTTGTTTTGCCAGCCGCTTCCGGCGGTATCTTGACCGGGGTGGTCTTGGGTCTGGCCCGGGCCATCGGTGAAGCTTTAGCCGTAGCCATGGTTATCGGTATGACCCGGTCCTTCGCGACCAGTCTCTTGTCACCAACTAGCACCCTGACCAGTGAAATTGCCGCTGACATGGGTAACACGGCCCAGGGCGGGGAATACAATCTGGCTTTGTGGTCAATGGCCCTCTTGCTCTTCGTCATCTCAATCGTTTTGATTATATTGATTCACAAGCTTGACAATGGAAAGAAGGAAAAATAAATATGAGCCGTGCTAAAATAAAAGACCGGCTGATGACGGGAATCTTCTACGCCATCGGCTGGATTATGCTGGCCTTCCTGCTCTACTTAATGCTGACAATTATCTTTGACGGCTTGAAAGGCTTCCAGTGGGACTTCTTGGGAGCAGCCGGCAACGGGATTTTCAACCAGTTTTTCAACACTATTTACTTAGTTTTCCTCTCACTGCTGGTCTCAGTGCCAATCGGCATCGGGGCCGGGGTTTACCTGGCTGAATATGCCAAGGAAGGCAAGTTCCTGACAATATTTGAAATCAGTATCGAATCCTTGTCATCCCTGCCATCTATCGTTATCGGCTTGTTTGGCTACTTGGCCTTCATCATGTGGACCGGGATGTCCTGGAATATCTTGGCCGGTGCCTTGACGATTTCAATTCTTTCTATTCCTCTGATAACTACTGAAACTAACAACGCCATCCGGTCCTTGCCGGTGGAATACAAGGAAGGTTCCCTGAGCCTGGGCGCGACCAAGTCAGAAACCATCCGCAAGGTCTTGATTCCGGCGGCCATGCCGCAGATCTTGACCGGGGTAATCATGGCTGCTGGGCGTGGCTTCGGTGAAGCCGCTGCGCTTTTGTATACTTCCGGCCAGTCAACTTACATCAACTGGCAGAACTTCTGGAAGGTTATCTCACCAAGTTCACCCCTGAACCCGTTCCGAAGCGGTGAAACCCTGGCCCTGCACATCTGGGCCATGAGAACTGAAGGGGCCTTGAACCCGTCAGCCACTCAGATTGCCAACTTTACATCAGCAGTCCTGGTCGTTTTGGCCCTGCTCTTCACTTTGGTTACGCGCCGTATCTCTGACAGAATGCGCAAGCGCAATAACGGAGGAAATTAATGATGGAAGACAAAATTACAATTAAAAAGCTGAACCTGTACTACAGTGATTTTCATGCCTTGCATGATATCAATGTGCACATCCAAAAGAACGAAATCACTGCCTTCATCGGCCCGTCAGGCTGCGGGAAATCATCTCTTTTGCGATCACTTAACAGAATGAACGACCTGGTTGAAGGCTGCCGGATTGATGGCTCTATCAAGCTGGACGGCACTGACATCTATAACGGTGACCTGGATGTGACCGTCCTGCGGCAAAGAGTCGGCATGGTCTTTCAAAGACCAAACCCGTTCCCGATGAGCGTTTACGACAATGTTGCCTACGGCCCGCGGATTCACGGGATTACTGAGAAGAAGGAACTAGACGAAATCGTGGAGACTTCCCTCAAACAAGCAGCTATCTGGGACGACTTGAAGGACCGGCTGAAGAAATCAGCCTTGGGCCTGTCCGGCGGTCAGCAGCAAAGGCTCTGCATCGCCCGGGCCCTGGCTGTCAAGCCGGAAGTATTGCTGATGGACGAACCGACCAGTGCCCTGGACCCGATTTCAACCTCTAAAATTGAAGAATTAGCTTTGGAACTGAAGAAGAACTATACGATCGTCATCGTTACGCACAACATGCAGCAAGCCGTGCGGATCTCTGACAAGACTGGCTTCTTCCTCTTGGGTGACCTGGTTGAATTCGGTGAAACTGACCAGCTCTTCTCCATGCCGAAGGATGAAAGAACTGAAAAATACATTACCGGCCGGTTCGGTTAAGGCTATAGGAGGCTAAAAATGAGAACAAGATTTGACAAGGAACTGGATCACTTGCATGAAGCAATGGAAGAAATTGGCCAGCTGTGCAAGGAAAGCATTTCTGAATCAACCGACGCCCTGTTTACGGGCAACTACCATAAAGCAGAGGACACGATTAACCTGCACCACCGGATTCACAAGGCAGAGCGTGACATTGAAGAAACCTGCCTGCGCCTTTTGATGGAGCAGCAGCCGGTTGCCACTGACTTGCGGATAATCAGTGCATCTTTGAAGGCGGTCTACGACCTTGAAAGAATCGGTGAAATTGGCGCGGACATTGCCGAACTGATCCTTAAAGAACACCTCTCAGACGCAAATGACATGCTGAACCTGAAGAGCATGTCCCAAATTGCTACTTGTATGGTCAACGACGCAGTAACGGCTTTGGCCAACCAGAATGTAGAACTGGCCAAAGCCGTAATCGACCGCGATGATCAGGTCGACGAAGGCTTTGGCAAAGCGAAGGCATTTTTGATCGATAACTTTAACAAGGATGGTAATCCGGAATATTTGATCAATTTGATGATGGTCGCGAAGTACTTTGAAAAAATCGGCGATCACGCCGTCAATATTGCTAAATGGTCCTTATTTGTAACTACCGGCAAGACTGGCAGATAATCCCATGAAATACCCCTTAACACTCTTGTAAATGATTATGGTCGTAAACTATAATTAAGTTTAAGAAAGGCTAAGGGGATTTTTTATGACTGAAATTTGGTGCGTGGAAGACGACGAAAGCATCCGCGAAATCGAAATGTACACGCTGGAAGCAATGAACTTCAAGGTCCGCGGCTTTGAAGACGGACATTCTTTTTTTAAGGTTCTGGACAATAACCGGCCGGATTTAGTGATTTTGGACTTGATGCTGCCTGATGAAGACGGCAGCGAAATTCTCCACCGGCTCAAGTATACTTCCGCGACCGAGGACTTGCCGGTGATTATCGCCAGTGCTAAGACGGCAGAATATGACAAGGTCAAGAACCTGGATTCCGGGGCGGATGACTACTTAACCAAGCCATTTGGGATGATGGAAATGGTTTCCCGGGTCAAGGCTGTTTTGCGCCGGACCAACCGCAAGAAGGAGGACAAGATCGAAAAAGACGGGATCAAGATTCTCTTAAAGCGCCATGAAGTTTTCGAAAACAGCCGTCAGGTCGATTTGACTTTGAAAGAATACGGACTCCTAAAGCTCTTGATTACTCATCCGGGAACTGTATTTTCCCGGGAAGAAATCATGGATCAGATCTGGGAGACTGGTTTTTACGTGGAAACGCGCACGGTAGACGTTCACGTGAGAACCTTGAGACAGAAGTTGGGTGAGGCTGGTAAGTATATCGAAACGCTGCGCGGGGTCGGTTATCGCTACCATGAAGCAGACTAATGCTTAAGAAGATATTTCGGGCAAGTTTTTTACTGACTTCTCTGGTTCTCTTCTTTGCCGTACTCTTAAGCACGATTGTCTTGAGCATTGACTTCGACCATACAGAAATGTCTGCCCTGGCTTCCCAGGCTGCCCTGGCGGCCAGCGGGGTAAATACCAGCGGCAAGAAGTACCTCAAGAACTTAAAAGGGGAGAACTACCGGATTACTTGGATCAATTCCAAGGGCAAGGTTCTCTACGACAATGAAGAGAATCCCAAAAAGATGGGCAACCATGCCCGTCGCAAGGAAGTCGCCGAAGCCATGAAGAAGGGGACGGGGACCAGCGAGCGCTACAGCACGACCTTGTCGACCGTGACCATGTACTACGCTGAACGGCTCAATAACGGCGGGGTCATCCGCATCGCGATCACCAGAAACTCCTTCTGGCGAATGCTGCTCAGGCTCTTGTCGCCGCTTTTGCTGATCATGCTTTTGGCGGTTTTAGTGTCCTGGTTCCTGGCCAAGACGCTCTCGCAAACGATCGTCAAGCCGCTGAATGAAATGGACTTGGACAAGCCCCTGGAAAGCAAGGCTTATGATGAAATCAAGCCGCTCTTGACCAGGCTGGACAGCCAGAACAAGCAGATCGCTGACCAAATGGAGCAGCTGCACCACCGGGAAAAGGAATTAAAGACGGTAACAGATGCCATGCAAGAAGGCTTGATCTTGATTGACCTGGATGACCGGATTCTTTTGTCTAACCCGGCTGTAGTTTCACTTTTAGGCCTGCATGACACTGACCCCTTGCCAGACGATGTTAAGGAAATCATCGATAAAAACAGCCGCTTGGCTCATACTGAGGGGATTGTGGAAAGAAACGGCCGCAATATTCAAATCAGTGCCAGCCCGATTACCAGCCGCAAGATTTTGAAGGGGACTTCGATCTTGGTGGTTGACGTGACGGAAGAATACCATGAAGAGCAGGTCCGGCGGGAATTCACGGCCAATGTGTCGCATGAACTTAAGACGCCTCTGCAGTCCATCATGGGGTCAGCTGAGCTTTTGGAAAACCACCTGGTCAAAGACGAAGACCGGGATGGCTTTTACAAGAAGATCCATGAATCTTCCGCCCAGCTTTTGACCTTGATTGACGATATCATCCGTTTGTCCCACTTGGATGAAAACCAGCGCTTTGAAGAAATCAAGCTGAACTTGAAGAGTCCGGTGACTGAGGCCTTGGAAGCCTTGCAGGGTTCGGCTGACCGGCATGGAATCAAGCTGGAGACCAATTTGTCAGACACCATGATCCTGGCCAACTTCCGCCTGGTTTATGAAATTGCCTACAACTTGATTGACAACAGCATCCGCTACAACAAGGAAAAGGGCAAGACCAAGATTACGGTCAAGGAGCACCGGAGCCAGGCGATCCTGCAGGTAGCAGACACTGGGATTGGGATTCCCCAGGAAGCCCAGAACCGGATTTTTGAACGCTTCTACCGGGTGGACAAGAGCCACAGCCGCAAGACCGGGGGCACTGGTCTGGGCCTGTCCATTGTCAAGCATGCTGTTCAGCAGTGCCACGGGACCATCCGCCTGGAAAGCGAATTAGGCAAGGGGTCAACCTTCACGGTTATTTTCCCGGCCCTGCCAGTAGGAGCAGATGGTACTAACAAATAAAGCAAAAATGGCAAAAGAAAACCAGTTCACTGATTACAGTGGACTGGTTTTGCTGTGTATTGGCTAATTTCTGTTATTGTACTAGTTATCGAAGTGGAATTGCAGGTCCTTTTGCAGCTTGTAGCTGGTCAGTTCCTTGCCGTCCAGGTCAGTCTTGTGCATGTCAACGGCGTGAACCTCCGGGTTGCCGTAAGTGGTGTAGTAGTAGATCCCCTTTTTCTGGTTCATGCAGGATGAGTAGATAGTGTACTCGTATTCACCCGGGGTAACTTCACACAGGCCCTTGACTTGTTCAACTGAGCCCAGGATCTTGAAGAACTGGTTGACTGAGCTGATTTCATCCTTGTTGCAGAGGCTGTTGTACTACTTGGTGAAGACGCAGCGGACGAAGCGGGACTTGCTGGACAGGTCGCCTGGCAGGCCTAAGCTGCTCATACCGCGGGAGTATTCAGTCAATTCAACGCCGTCAGCAAACTTGTGGTCCAAGCAGTGGGCTGACATGACAGGGCGTAGTAGTCGTTCAAGGCAAACTTCATGATCGGGAATGGCGGGTTGTTGGTCATGGCGCCGACTGGGTTGTCGTAAACGTGCAGGCCGTCTTCCATTGATTTAACCACGATACTGAAGC
>NZ_GG670120.1:290208-446755 GCF_000159355.1 Lactobacillus johnsonii ATCC 33200
AACAATTATATCCTAATATTGCGCGATATGTAAAAGGCGCAAAGATTGGTAAGAACTTCAAGAAGGATTATCTTACAAGCAAACAAGCTAAGAAGGTGCTTCAAGATATCGACCAATCCACACTTATTGGTAAACGGAATTATGCAATGCTTGCCTTGATGCTAACAATGGGATTGAGAACTATTGAAGTAAGCAGGGCTAATATTGAAGATATCCGCACCAGTGGGGATGCAACCGTTCTCTATGTTCAAGGTAAGGGTCATATTGAAAAGATGCGGTGGTGAGAATGCCAGAACATGTTGAAGAAGCTTTAAGAGCGTATCTCAGCGAACGTAAGGCATCAGACCTGAAGCAACCATTATTCGCCAGTACCAGTAATAACAACGCAGGGAAGAGATTAACCACGCGCTCAATTAGTGGCATAGTGAAGCACGCATTTATATCGGCAGGGTTTAACAGCCCAAAGCTAACGGCTCACTCAACACGACACACCGCGGCAACTCTTAGCCTTCTTAATGGAGCAACGCTTCAGCAGACGCAGGAATTGCTAAGACACAAGAATATGCAAACAACAGAAATCTATGCGCACAACATTGATGCAAGCAAGAACCCCGCATCCAGTCAAGTTGACAAGGCTATTTTTAGTTAGGAGTAAATCATGAAAGTTGTGACTATAACCAATCAAAAGGGTGGAACTGGAAAAACGTCAACCGCCTTATATTTAACCTATGGATTAGCACGCAAAGGAAAAAAGGTCTTATTAATTGATCTTGACCAACAAGCAGATGCTAGCTTTTCATTCCATGTTCCTTATCGGCAAGATGAAACTACTTTTCAAGTTTTAACTGAAAAGACTAGCTTAAAGGATATTATTGTGAAGGTTAACGATGATATTGATCTTGCTCCCGCCAGTCCAGAATTAGCTCAACTTGACGTATTGTTAACAGGAAAGTTAGATCCGCAATTTATTTTGGAAGACAACATGAAGGATTTAATGGGTATTTATGATTATGTAGTGATTGATAAACTACCTTCATTGAATATGGCAGTATTGAACGCACTAACCGCATCTCAATCTGTAGTAGTACCAACGCAGGCAGATATATATTCGCTCAAAGGGTTAAAGGATCTTGCTTCTACAGTTAACAGCATTAAAAGAAGATCCAATCCAGAGCTCAAGATAGATGGAATCCTTATCAGCAGATATAACTCAAGAACAGTGTTCACCAAAGCCATAACTTCAGCATTGGAAGAGTGGCATTAGAACTTCATACAACCGTTTTTGAATCAAAAATAAGAGAAGCCATCGCGGTGAAGGAAGCCCAAAACAATTTTCAATCAATTTTTGAATACGAACCGCGGGGTAAAGTTACGGAAGATATTGAAGCATTCATAAATGAATTTTTAACTAAGGAGAAATAAGTATGACTAAAGAAATTAAAGTAGGATCATTAGAACAAGTATCACCCTCAGACAGCTTATTGAATACAGTTCAAAGCAAGAAGCCTATCACCAAAGCAGGCAATCGCAGAACTAAAGAAACGAACTCAACCGCACAACGTTCATCTCAAAACGCAACCGAAGACAAGCACCGCACCATTTTAATCAAAAGTAAGACTGATGATTACTTAAAGACACTTGCCACCATTTATGGAACAAGTGTCAATGAGTTGGTGAACAAAGCCTTAGATGATTACGTCAGCAGACAGCTTCAAGATGAAGATATCAGTTCCAAGATTAAGCTTCTTAAAAAAATCACTATCAAGAAGTAAGTCTTTATTATTGGGTGCACCCCTAAAATTGCGCAGTTAAAAGATATGTCCAAAATTGGACAGAACCTCTACCCTGCTTCAGGGTAAGAGTTCAACTTTTACAAATAGCATTAGCGGAAGTTGAAATAGTCATGTAGAACGGGAATAGAAGTTCGGAAAAGTTGATCTCAAAGAGAACAGGAATACCGTTACAATTCGCGACGGTATTACGAAGGAAAATTATTTTCCCACGAGTGGGTAAAGGTGTTCATGAAAAAAAGAGTCTTACTCCTGCAAGCAATGTCATTAAGTTAAGACATTGACAAATTATCGACTCAATTTTTAAGATCATTCATTTGCGATTTATCGCATTTGAATGATCTTTTTTATGTCAAATAAGCCCAAATCTTGTTTAGAAATTAGGCTACACGATATAAATAATATACAGCTGATTTTGGTTTGAAATTTCTTTTGTCTTTTCGTCCTGGTCTGATTGGAATTGTGTAATGACTAATTTGAATAAGAATCTTTTTAAAGATTTTAGTTGAAGAAGAAATTATATACATAGCTTGGATGATAAAGCATGACTGTTTGAAATTAATCGCATATTGATACTTGCAGTTTTTTTGTGGTATATATGCTTGAGCATCAATTTGACTGACTGCGTTAAACATAATCATGTGGGCATAGATTTCCATTTCGATAAATTTATCCTGCTTGGAGTGAAACTGTACGCTTCCCAAAGCATATTTCAATTTTTTGAATGAAGTTTCAATGCCCCAGCGCAAATGGTAGATTTCTTTGATCCTTTTTAAGGGATAATCGGCTCTATTTAGATTGGTTAGAACAACTTCCCATTCTTCTTTGCCTGATTTAGGATCATTAATTCTAAATTTACAAGTGCGAAATTTTATTATACATAACTCTCCAAAGTCCCAGCTGCCATCTTTGGTATTTTTAGACCGATATTTGATATATTGACGATAATGATGGTTAACCAGATGAACGTTTTCTGTGGCTTTATGGGTTTCATAATAATAATTAGAGGTAGTCACCCAGCAAGCTATATCCTTATCACACTCTTGATTAGGCAACTCAGCTACTTCCTTAAATGCGCCATATTCCGTTTTAGTACGTATGACATAATAACAGTTAGGCAGGCGATTACAATTTTCAATCATGTTAAAGCCGGTATAACCTCGATCCATAGTAACTATATATGGTCCGCAATTTAGCTTTTTAAGCATTTGAACGGCGGCTTTACGTTCATCCATCTTTGACTTAGGCTGAAAGATGCAGTCTTGATAAGTATTATTTAACAGGTCATAGAGTGCATTAACATGAATTTGGCAATATGGCTTTCCTTTATGATTGAGATTTCCAACAATATTCTCTGATTTAGGATTCCAGATTTGATTAAAATCAGACCCATCAATGGCAAATATACGATATTTATGATCAAATAACTGGATATTAAACAAATTCTGATTAAATACAGTTAGAATATGCTTAAAACATGCGGGTGAAAGCTGACCTTTGCGTTGGACATAAGCGGAAGTACTGACTACTTTATCGTTATTTTTAATAGCTTTTTGGCCAAAAGCTCTAAACAACTCACTGGTCAAATCTTTTCCTTGCATATTATAGTAGTTTTAATGACTGTAGCTGCATCTAAAGACCGCTTCCTAGTGAAGGCATGAGGATCATCGATAAAATCATGAATATGCTTTCCAGTATCATTGATAATTTGATCAAGACGATCTAAAATATTTTTATGAAGGGCTTTCATAATTAATACCAGCTTTCTGGCAATAATTTTGAAGGTTTAATAATTTAATCAGAGGGCGAAAAGGTGGGTTCTTTTCGCCTTTATTTTATGCAAAAAAAGAACCAAATCATAATGATTCGGTTCTACAGAGATTAGATTCAATTTGTCAATGTCTTAACTTAATAACATTGGTCAATTGACATTATCCCTTTTTATATTACATACCTGCTTTAATAATTTTCTTTTCACCCATTGTTTTACGAAGTGAAAGCATAGCAGTATAAGTAGCTAAAATATAAACTTTCTTAGTTGGTAATTTTGAAATTTCATCTAATAAAGCTTCATTATTAGTGGCAGTTGTCATTAAACCCGGATCGAAGCCGGAAACTTCTAGTCTAAATCCCATATCATGCCAACGTTTTCCACCGACTACTACTTTTTTGATTTGATCTTTATTTAATCCTTCGTAACCTGCATCCCAGATCCAGGATGTATCGATTCCGTCTGCGTGATTTGCATTTAAAAGAGTAACTAAAGAGTAGTTATCTTTTTCAGTATTTAACATATGGAGAACTTCATCAAGTCCAACTGGATTTTTAACTAAGATGAGATCTATTTCTTTATCTGCATAATTAATCAATTCTTGGCGACCAAAGATTCGTTTGTTTTCAGCAAAACTTTGGGCTACTTCTTCTTCACTTAAACCAAATTCACGCGCTACAGAATAAGCAGCTAGAGCATTATAGATATTGTAGGTACCACCGATACCAATGCTGTACTCTTTTTCACCCATTTTGAATTTTAAGCTATTTGGAGTTTGATCAATAATTTGATTTACACTATAGGTTAATTCTGGACGATGGTAGCCACAATTAGGGCAGAAATAGTCTCCTAAGTTTGCATAAATACGTTCGTGATAATGCAAGATATGATCACACTTAGGACATAAAACACCGTCAGTATTTACGGGAGCCTTGAAGTCATTTTCAGGTTTGTCTTCGGGAAGTTTGAAACCATAGAATACTTTTTTATTAGGTAATTCCACGGATGAAAAAATACTTGCATCCCCGTTAGCGATAATAGTTGCATCGGGAGCTAGTTTAATTCCATCGACAATCTTTTGGTAGGTAGTATAAATTTCACCATATCTATCCATCTGATCGCGAAAAATATTAGTTAAAACAAATACGCTTGGATGCAGTAACTTGGTTACCATTTTTACATTTGCTTCATCTACTTCTAGCACAGCAATTTTCTTTTTTGCTCTTTTATTCTTGTGAGCTAAAAATGCTGTAACAATTCCTTGTTGCATATTTGAGCCTGATGGATTAGTTAAAATATCACCATATTTCTTCTTTAATGCTTCCACGATTAAAGCAGTTGTCATTGTTTTACCATTAGTTCCAGTAACAATGATTGTCTCATAGCCTTTTGCTAATGAATTTAATACTTCAGGATCAATTTTCATGGCAAATTTCCCAGGAAAACTCGTCCCGCCCTTTAATACGTTATGAAGAAACCAGTAAGATGATTTACCAGCTACCTTAGCGATGCCTGATTTTAAATTCATATTATTATCCCTCACTTTAAAACTAAATTTTACTATAGCATATAGATAAAATGAAGACGACCTTTTTTATTTTTACCTGCACGATTTTTAAATTTACTTTATACTAATTAAGATAATACTAGTGAAGTTACATAAATTTAACAATGGAGGAATTTTGCAGTGGCCCAGTTGTTTTTTCGCTATGGTGCAATGAGTAGTGGTAAGTCGATTGAAATACTGAAGGTTGCCCATAATTATGAGGCACAAGGACGAAAAATTGCTTTAATGACGAGTAATGTAGACGATAGAAGTGGAGTAGGAACAGTAGCTTCTAGAATCGGTTTACATCGTAAAGCTGTGCCTATAAGTGAAGATTTAAATTTATTTAATTATGTTTCAGAATTGAATAAAAGTGATGTGGAGTCTGGCAATGGTAGGATGGCTTGTGTTTTAATTGACGAGGCACAGTTTTTAAAAAGACACCACGTATTAGAATGTGCCAAAATTGTTGATGAATTAAAAATACCTGTAATGGCATTTGGTCTGAAAAATGATTTTCAAAATCATTTATTTGAAGGTAGCGAAAATTTGTTGATTTTTGCTGATAAAGTAGAAGAAATGAAGACAATTTGTCACTATTGCGGTCATAAGGCTACAATGAATTTACGAATTAATTCTGGAAAACCTGTTTATGAGGGTGAACAAGTTCAAATTGGCGGAGATGAATCTTACTATCCCGTTTGTCGTTTTCACTATTTTCATCCCAATAAGCAAAGATAAAAGATAGGAGAATTAAGAAAGGATAATAATTATGGATAAAGTGATGGCCCAATTGGAAGGATTAGTTGCCCATTATGAAGAACTTCAAGAAATGATGGCTGATCCCGAAGTTATTAACGATACTAAGCGGTATATGGAAATCTCTAAAGAAGAAGCCGATATGCGTGAAGTAGTACAAAAATATCGTAAATATAAGTCAGATATTAAAGAAATTGATGATAATAAAGAAATTATTTCTACTGAATCTGATAATGACTTAGTTGAGATGGCGAAGGAAGAAAATTCTGAATTAGAAAAAGAAGTTGCTGAATTAGAAGATGAGATTAAGATCTTAATGCTTCCTAAAGACCCTAACGATGATAAAGATATTATTATGGAAATTAGAGGAGCTGCCGGTGGGGATGAAGCATCATTATTTGCAGGCGATCTTCTTAGGATGTACGAAAAATACGCAGAAACTCAAGGTTGGAAAGTATCTTTAATTGATTCTGAGCCGACTGAAGTAGGTGGGTATAAGCGCGTTGCCGTTATGATCACAGGTGATAAAGTTTACTCAAAATTAAAGTATGAAAACGGAGCTCATCGTGTGCAACGTGTTCCAGTAACTGAATCTCAAGGCCGTGTTCACACTTCTACTGCGACTGTAGCCGTTATGCCCGAATACGAACAAGTAGACATCGACTTGGATCCAAAAGATATTCGTGTAGATGTTTACCGTTCATCTGGTGCTGGTGGACAGCATATTAATAAAACTTCTAGTGCCGTACGTATGACCCACCTTCCTACTGGTATTGTAGTTGCTATGCAGGATCAACGTAGTCAACAACAAAATCGTGAAAAGGCTATGCAAATTTTGAAATCACGTGTTTATGACTACTATGAAAGTCAAAATCGTGATCAATATGATGCTAAAAGAAAAGAATCTGTTGGTACAGGAGATCGGTCTGAAAGAATTAGAACCTATAACTATCCTCAAAACCGTGTAACTGATCACAGAATTGGTCTAACTTTAAACAAGCTTGATCGAATAATGAACGGCGAGTTGGATGAAATTATTAATGCACTCGTTCTTTACTACCAAACTCAGCAATTAGAAAAGATGGCTGAAGAAAATGCCTAAAAGTCTAAAAAAAATAAAAGAAACTGTGTTAAATGATAATTCTGAAATTTGTCCAGAGGATATTGATTACGTTCTAGGAGAAAGATTAGGCTATACACCTTCAGAATTTGAATTACACATTAATGATGAATTAACTCCGGAACAAGAAAAACAAGCATTAAAAGATATGAAAAAATTGCGTAGAGGAATTTCTCCGCAATATATTTTGGGATACGCTTGGTTTTATGGCTACAAAATTTTAGTTAACCGTGGAGTTTTAATTCCTCGGTTTGAAACTGAAGAATTAGTTAAATGGGCACTTGAAAATATTGAATCTGGTAAAAAGATCCTTGATTTAGGAACTGGTTCTGGAGCTATCATGGTTGCCTTAGTAAAGCAAGCTCAGAAACAGGGAATTCAGAATTTGAATCTATACGCAAGTGATATTACAGATTCCGCTTTGCGTGAAAGCGAAGAAAATTTCTTAAAGTATGATTTAGATGTTAAAACCCGTAAGGCAAATGTATTAGTGGGTTTAGAAAAATTTGACATGATTATTTCTAATCCTCCTTACATTAAGATGAGCGAAAAGAATTTAATGGATGAAAATGTTATAAAAAACGAACCTGATACTGCCTTATATGGTGGAGAAGATGGTCTAGATTTTTATCGTAAGTTTGCAAAGCAAGTTCAGTCACATTTAAATCCTCAAGGACAATTTTTCTTAGAGTTCGGTTTTAGTGAAAAAGAGCAATTAAAAGAATTATTTGAGACTGAATTACCAGATTTTGAAATTGAATTTAGGGATGACTTAGCAGGTAAGCCAAGAATGGTTCATGGAAGGTGGAAGAGTAATGGAAACGAAGATTTTAAATAAAGAACAAATTCCTGAAGCAGTTGCTCTGTTGAGAAAAGGAGAATTAGTAGCTTTTCCAACTGAAACCGTATATGGGCTTGGGGCATTAGCAACTAATGAAAAGGCTGTTAAGAGTGTATATGCAGCTAAAGGCCGCCCAAGTGATAATCCATTAATTGTAACTGTGTCTGATGAAGAAATGATGGAAAAATATGTTAATGAAGTGCCAGAACGTGCTAAAAAGCTAATTAAACACTTTTGGCCTGGTCCATTAACTATTATTCTTTTTGTCAAAGAAGGCACTTTACCAGATGCTGTAACTGGCGGGCTTCCAACCGCAGCATTTCGCTGTCCGAATGATGATATGACCCATGATTTAATTAGTGAACTGGGAAAGCCTATTGTTGGGCCCTCCGCTAACACTTCCACTAAGCCTAGTCCAACAACTGCAGAACATGTTTTTCATGATTTAAAGGGAAAAATAGCCGGGATTATTGATAATGGTCCAACCGAAATTGGTTTAGAGTCAACAATTGTTGATTTGTCCGTTGAAAAGCCAACGGTACTTCGTCCTGGTGAAATTACGCCCGAAGAGATTTCAGCGGTTCTAGGAGAAGAAGTTTTGATGAATAGGGGAACTACGCAGACTAAGGGTGTGCCAAAAGCTCCTGGTATGAAATATCGTCATTACGCTCCTAGTGCTCCTGTTTTAATTGTTGATAAAAAAGAAGACTTTTCGAAAATCCAATGGGATGATGAGACTGGTGTAGCTGCTTTGGATGAAGTTCTTGAAAATATCGATAGTCCTAATAAATATAGTTTAGGTAAGACCATTGATAAGGCAGCCCATAATTTGTTTGGTGCTTTAAGATATTTTGATGATGAAAATAAGATTAAGCGCATTTATGTCCAAGGTTTTGACCATGGTGCAATTAGTGCTGCTTATATGAATCGTTTAAACAAAGCTGCTGCTGGCCACCATTTTCATTAAAAATAAAAAGGCATGTAGAAAAACATGCCTTTTTTCGTATGATTTAGGAAACATTTATCTAATAATTTGTTAAAATAATGGACGAAGTATTATTTTTAAAATAGGAGGCCATTATGGGTAAGTTTACCGTTTTGAATCACCCGTTGATCCAACATAAGTTGACAATTATTCGTAAGAAAGACACAGGTACAAATGAATTTCGTCAAATTGTTGGTGAAATCGGTGGACTCATGGTGTATGAAATGACACGCGATTTGCCATTGAAGAATGTTGAGATTGAAACTCCAATTGGAAAGTCAACTCAAAAAGAATTAGCAGGTAAGAAACTAGTTATAGTACCAATTTTACGTGCTGGTCTTGGAATGGTTGATGGTGTTCTTCAAATGATCCCATCTGCAAAAGTAGGACATATCGGAATGTATCGTGATGAAGAAACTCTAAAGCCACATGAATATTTCTTCAAGATGCCACCAGATATTGAAGAACGTGAATGTATTATTGTTGATCCAATGCTTGCAACAGGTGGTTCAGCAAATATGGCTATTGAAGCATTAAAGAAGCGTGGTGCTAAGAATATTCGTTTAGCTGTTCTAGTAGCTGCTCCTGAAGGTGTAAAGACTGTACAAGAAGCAAATCCAGATGTAGACATCTATGCAGCAGCAGAAGATGAAAAATTAATGGATAACGGTTACATCTACCCAGGTCTAGGGGATGCAGGAGATAGATTGTTCGGAACTAAGTAATTTTACTCAAAAATATTTTGAAATTAAAATTTTTGGGTGTTATCATTTTTAGTGTGTTTGAGGTATTCAGCACAAGAAGGGAGGTCACGAAGTGAATGAGAAATCTGTAGTCGTTAATGTATTCGGCTTAAATTTCAATGTAACTAACTGCTTAGGGGGAACGTTAGTCGCAATTGCGGTTTTCTTTCTTGTTTGGTATTTAGGACGTAATGTTTCTTTAAAACCTAATAAAAAGCAAAATCTTTTGGAATATATGATTGATTTTACAAATGGGATTGTTAAGGACAACGTTGCTGACGTAGATGCACAAAAGCACCTATCTCTATATGCCTTTACCCTATTCATGTTCATTTTCTTTATGAACCAGTTAGGTTTGTTCTTTGAGTTTTCAATTAATGACCATATCCTTGTCAAATCACCAACAGCTAACCCATTAATTACTATGACCATGGCAATGATGACATTGCTTTTGTCTTATAACTTTGGTGTTCAGAGGTTTGGTGCTAAAGGTTATTTTGCAAATTATGCAAAACCAGTTGGATTTTTACTTCCAATCAATATTATTGAGGAATTCACTAATTTCTTGACGTTATCACTACGTCTTTACGGTAATATTTATGCCGGTGAAGTATTATTAACTTTAATCGGTAATCGTTTTGCAAAGAGTGCGGGTTGGTTTACCGTCATCGCTTCGGTTCCACTAACTTTAATCTGGCAAGGCTTCTCTGTCTTTATTGGCTCTATCCAGGCATATGTATTCGTAACTTTGTCAATGGTATATATTGGGAAAAAGGTTACTGAAGAATAATTTTACGGAGGTTTTTCTATGAAATATTTAGCTGCCGCAATTGCCGCTGGTTTAGCTGCTTTGGCTGCTTCCTACGGTAACGGAAAAGTTATTTCAAAAACTATTGAAGGTATGGCAAGACAACCTGAATCTGCTAACAACCTTAGAGCAACTATGTTTATCGGTGTTGGTTTGATCGAAGCTGTTCCTATCTTAGCTATCGTTATTGGTTTCTTAATTCTCTTCCTGTAATTTGCGTTTTAAGAACAAGATCGTAATTACGAGAAAGAAGGGTTGAGACATGCAATTTATGTTTGCAGCCTTAAAATTAGAGTTAGGTGACACGCTTTACTATCTTTTGATCTTTGCAGCTTTGCTCCTCTTAGTTAAACACTTTGCTTGGGGCCCTGTAACAAAGATGATGGAAGAACGTCGTCAAAAGGTAATAAGCGACCTTGATCAAGCAGAAAGTGATCGAAAGAAAGCTGAATTGCTTGCTAATCAACGTGAAGCAGCCTTGAAAGACTCTAAACAAGAGGCAACACAAATTCTTTCTACTGCAAAAAGCAATGCGGAAAAGACTAAGAATAATATTATTAGCCAAGCTGATCAAGAAGCTGCCGCAATTAGAAAGAGAGCATCAGAAGATGCTGCTCAAGCAAAAACTGATGCACTCAATGAAGCAAGAGATCAAGTAGCTGACATTTCTGTTGCTATTGCTGAAAAAGTAATTAGCAAGAATTTATCTGCTGCTGATCAGAAAGACTTGGTAGATCAATTTATCAAGGGGCTGAATGACTAATGGCTTTAAGTAGAGAAGAAATTGCTTCCAGATACAGTAAAGCTTTATTTGCTTATGCACAGGATGCTAATAGTCTGGATGCAGTACATGAAGATATAAATGTATTGCTTCAAGTAGCTAAAGAAAATCCTGATATGTTGCGTTTGTTAAGTGATCCCATTATTCGAAAGGATCAAAAAGAGGAATTCTTATCAAGTTTTAGTGATAAGTTTTCAGTTGAAACTAAGAATTTTTTGGATTTCTTATTAGAATATCGCAGATTTGAATCCTTAACTGCAATTATTGAGGCGTTTAATACTCTTTATGATGAGTATAAGAATATTGCTTCTGGTACTGCAGTAAGTGCTATTAAGCTTAATGAAGATGAATTAAGTCGAATAAGCCAAGCCTATGCTAAGAAGTATGGCTTTAAAGAATTGATTCTAACAAATAAAGTTGATCCAAGTATCTTAGGAGGTATTATCCTCAAAGTCGGGGATCGCATTATTGATGGTTCTATAAGAACTCGATTGCAACAAATTCGTGAGCAATTAATTGAAAATAGATAAAAGAGGTGAAACCATTGAGCATTAAAGCGGAAGAAATTAGCGCTTTGATCAAGCAACAACTTGAGAAATATGATGATAAGCTCAACGTCAACGAAGTTGGTACTGTTACCTACGTCGGTGACGGTATCGCCCGTGCTCACGGTCTAAATAACGTATTATCAAGTGAATTATTACAATTTTCTAATGGTTCATACGGTATTGCGCAAAACCTAGAAGCCAATGATGTTGGTATCATCATCTTAGGTCGCTTTGACGATATTCGTGAAGGTGATCAAGTTAAGCGTACTGGTCGAATTATGGAAGTTCCTGTTGGCGATCAATTAATTGGTCGTGTTGTGAACCCATTAGGACAACCAGTAGATGGTTTAGGTGAGATTAAGACTGATAAGACTAGACCTATTGAAAGTAAAGCTCCTGGAGTTATGGATAGACAATCCGTTAACCAGCCTTTACAAACTGGTATTAAAGCTATCGATGCTTTAGTTCCAATTGGTCGTGGACAGCGTGAATTAATTATTGGTGACCGTAAGACAGGTAAAACTGCTCTTGCACTAGATACAATCATTAATCAAAAGGGCCAAGATGTTATTTGTATTTACGTTGCCATTGGTCAAAAGGAATCAACAGTTAAAAACTCTGTTGAAACTTTAAAACGATTTGGTGCTATGGACTACACTATTGTAGTAGAAGCCGGTCCTAGTGAACCCGCACCAATGCTTTATATCGCTCCATATGCAGGAACTGCAATGGGTGAAGAGTTTATGTACAATGGTAAGGATGTATTAATCGTATTTGATGACTTGAGTAAGCAAGCCGTTGCATACCGTGAAATTTCCTTACTTCTTCGTCGTCCACCTGGTCGTGAAGCTTATCCAGGTGATGTTTTCTACTTACACTCTCGTTTACTAGAACGTAGTGCTAAGTTGAATAAGAAACTTGGTGGCGGTTCAATGACTGCCTTACCATTTATTCAAACCCAAGCTGGGGATATTTCAGCTTATATTCCAACTAACGTTATTTCCATTACTGATGGACAGATTTTCTTGGAAGCTGATCTATTCTTTGCTGGTACACGTCCTGCCATTAATGCCGGTGAATCAGTTTCCCGTGTTGGTGGTAGTGCACAGATCAAGGCTATGAAAAAGGTTGCAGGTACATTACGTGTGGACTTGGCATCATATAGAGAGCTTGAAAGCTTTGCTCAATTTGGTAGTGATCTTGATCAAGCTACTCAAGCCAAGTTAAATCGTGGACGTCGTACTGTTGAAGTATTAAAGCAGCCACTACATAAGCCACTTCCTGTTGAAGATGAAGTATTAATTCTTTATGCTTTGACACATGGCTTTTTGGATGCAATTCCTGTACCTGATATTCAACGTTATGAACTTGAATTATATGATTACTTTGCAAGTAACTATAACGACTTACTTGATGTAATCCGCACTACAGGAGATTTACCTGAGGAAGATAAGCTTAATGAAGCTTTAAAGAACTTCAACGAAGGTTTTTCAATCAGTAAGAAATAGAAGAGGAGGTTTTTTCATTGGCAGAATCTCTCCTTGAACTGAAAAAAAAGATTGCTTCAATTCAGAAAACAGGTCAAATAACTGAAGCCATGAGAATGGTTTCAGGTGTTAAATTGAATAGAACTGAAAAACTTGATCAAGAATATACTATTTATAACGATAAAGTTAGAGCAACCGTTTCTCATCTGATGAGTTCACAAATTGTGAATCAATTAGGTAAAGAGACAAATGAATACAGTGAATTTGGCGGTCAATCTAATATTGATTATAGTAGTTTCTTCGATTTAGGTACTTTAGCATCTTTAGTTCAACCTCGTAAAGAAATTAAATCGACTGGTTACTTAGTAATTAGTGGAGATAGAGGTTTAGTTGGTTCTTATAACAGTCAAGTTATTAAGAATATGATGAGTATCTTTAAGGATGCTGATGCCCAAAATAAAGATGTTAAAATTTTGGCAGTTGGTAGCGTTGCCGCACAATTCTTTAAGAAACAAAATCTTAATGTGGTATATGAATATAGTGGTGTAAGCGATGTCCCAACTTACAATGAAGTTAGAGATATTGTTCAAACCGCTGTAAAGATGTACTTAAATGGGGTTTATGATGAACTTTTTGTTTGTTATACTCACCACGTAAATACGTTGACTTCTGCTTTTAGAGTAGAAAGCATGTTACCAATTTCTGATATTGATATTAATCATAAAGAAACAATGCCAAAAGACTACATTATTGAGCCAGATATTGATTCAGTATTGAAGACAGTTTTACCTCAATTTGCTAAATCAATGATCTTTGGAGCTATTTTGGATGCTAAAACTGCTGAGCATGCAAGTTCAATGACAGCGATGCAGAGTGCATCTCAAAATGCAGATGATGTTGTTTCTGGTTTGAAGACTAAATTAAATCGAGCAAGACAGGCACAAATTACTACCGAAATTACTGAAATTATCGGTGGTGCAAATGCCTTAGAATAAAATAGAAAAGGAGGTAGATGTTTTGAGTAAAGGCGAAATTGTCCAAGTTATTGGACCTGTCGTTGACGTGGAATTCCCACTAGATAAAGATTTGCCTGATATTAATAACGCCTTACGTGTCACAAACAACAATGGTGATACTCTTGTTCTTGAAGTTACACTAGAACTTGGTGATGGTGTTTTAAGAACTATCTCAATGGAATCTACCGACGGTTTAAGACGTGGTATGGAAGTTGAAGACACAGGTGGTCCAATTTCTGTTCCTGTTGGTAAAGACACTTTAGGACGTGTCTTTAACGTATTAGGTGATCCAATTGATGGTGGTCCTGCTCTAGGTAAAGATGTAAAACGTGAAGGTATTCATAAAGAAGCACCTAAGTACGATGAACTAAGCACAAGTGAAGAAATTCTAGAAACTGGTATTAAAGTTATTGACTTACTTGAACCATATGTTCGTGGTGGTAAAGTTGGTCTATTCGGTGGTGCCGGTGTTGGTAAGACAACTATTATTCAGGAATTGATTCATAATATTGCCCAAGAACACGGTGGTATTTCTGTATTTACTGGTGTTGGTGAAAGAACACGTGAAGGTAACGACCTTTACTTTGAAATGAAGGCATCTGGCGTTTTATCTAAAACTGCTATGGTCTTTGGTCAGATGAATGAGCCGCCTGGTGCCAGAATGCGTGTTGCATTAACTGGTTTGACTATTGCGGAATACTTCCGTGATGTTGAAGGTTTGGACGTATTATTATTTATTGATAATATTTTCCGTTTCACTCAGGCAGGTTCTGAAGTTTCTGCTTTACTTGGTCGTATGCCAAGTGCCGTTGGTTACCAACCAACTTTGGCAACTGAAATGGGTCAATTGCAAGAACGGATTACTTCTACTAAGAAGGGATCTATTACTTCAATTCAAGCCGTTTATGTGCCAGCTGATGACTATACTGACCCAGCTCCTGCAACTACATTCGCTCACCTAGATGCTACTACTAACCTAGAACGTCGTTTGGTTGAACAAGGTATTTACCCAGCTGTTGATCCACTTGAATCAACTTCTAGTGCCTTAGATCCAGAAATTGTTGGTGAAGAACACTATGAAGTAGCTGTTAAGGTTCAACATATTTTGCAACGTTACCAAGAATTGCAAGATATTATTTCTGTTTTAGGTATGGATGAATTATCAGATGATGAGAAGTTAATTGTTGAACGAGCAAGAAAGATTCAATTCTTCCTTTCACAAAACTTCTTTGTTGCTGAACAATTTACTGGTATTCCAGGTTCATATGTACCAATCAAGGAAACAATTAAAGGCTTCAAGATGATCATTGATGGTAAATTGGATGATCTTCCAGAAGATGCTTTCCGTAACGTTGGTCCAATTGAGGATGTTATTAAGCAAGCTGAAAAGATGGGAGTTACTCCTAAAAATCCTGAAGCAAAAGCAATGTTAGAAGCAAAGTAGGGTGATGCGTTATGGCAGATCCAGAAAAAGTTATAAAAGTTAGCGTTGTAACACCTGATGGTATTGTCTATTCGCATAATGCTACGATGGTAGCAATGCGCGCAATTGATGGAGATCGTGCAATTATGTATGATCACCTTCCAATTGTTACTCCTTTAGCTATTGGTGAAGTTCGGGTAAAAAGAACGCATGAAATGAATGATCGTATTGACCATATTGCTGTTAATGGGGGCTATATTGAATTTTCAAATAATGAAGCAACCATTATTGCGGACAGTGCTGAACGTGCTCGCAATATTGATGTTAAGCGTGCACAATCAGCTAAGAAGCGTGCTGAACAACATATGCAAGAAGCTAAAGAGAAGCACAACGAAAGAGAAATGCTAGAAGCTGAAATTGCCTTACGTCGTGCAGTTAATAGATTACATGTACGTGAAAATTACAGTAAATAGAAATGAGAAAGACGAACGATGAGTTCGTCTTTTTTTATGGAGAAAATTATATGATGAAACAAGTAGGAGTTCATGCAATTGTCAGCCTAATCACATATTTAGTGATGATTGCATTTTCGTTCAGAGCAGTGAGAGGCCTAAGAGTGGACCAGTTATTTAAGAAGGGACACACATTTGAAATTCAAGTATTTTTACTATTTGTGTCGATTGCCTTAGGTTTTATAGTTGGACAATTTATTTTGGCATTAGTGGATCAATCCTTAGCATTAAAAATGCTTTTTTAATGATTTTTATAAGAAATGCTTTTGAAAAGCACTTCTTTACACTTGTCCTTAAAGTAAAGCGGTATTTATGTTACAATTTTTAATGATTAAATACTGGAGGCACTAGCGTGGCAAGAGATATAGGAATTGACTTAGGAACTGCAAATGTTCTAATAAATGTATCCGGCAAAGGTATCGTTTTAAATGAACCTTCTGTTGTTGCTGTAGATACTGATAAAGATAAAGTTGTCGCAGTCGGTACTGAGGCATATAAAATGGTAGGGCGTACACCAGGTAATATTAGAGTAATTAGACCATTGAAAAATGGTGTAATTGCAGATTTTGATATTACAGAAGAAATGCTTAGCTACTTTATTGAAAAATTAAACGTAAAAGGTTTTATGTCTAAACCTAATATTCTAATCTGTGCTCCTACTGGAGTTACTTCAATTGAGCAAAAAGCTATTATTCAAGCTGCTGAGAAATCAGGTGGAGGCCGAGTATATCTAGACTTTGAACCTAAAGTAGCAGCTGTGGGAGCAGGGCTAGATATTTTTAGACCACAAGGAAATATGGTTATTGATATTGGTGGTGGTACTACTGATATTGCTGTCTTGTCAATGGGAGAAATCGTAACTTCCCGCTCACTTCGTTGGGCCGGGGATAAAATGAATCAGGCCATTGCCAGCTATATTAAACGTAGTAAGAATCTTTTAGTAGGACAACACACTGCTGAGCAAATTAAGATTCAACTTGGGACCGCTTTTGAAGCTGATCCAACTAAGACGATGACTGTTCGTGGTCGTGATATGGTTGACGGATTGCCAAAGCAAGTTACAATTAACGAGCTAGAAGTTCAAAAGGCTCTTGAAGATGGTTTAATGTCAATTGTGGCTGCAACTAAAGAAGTTTTGGAGCAAACTCCACCTGAATTGTCTGCTGACATTATCGATCGTGGTATTATGTTAACAGGTGGTGGAGCCTTACTAAAGAATATTGATAAATTAATTACTTATTATCTCCAAGTTCCAGTTTTAAAAGCTGATGAACCATTAGAAGCTGTTGCAAATGGAACAGGTGTGTTGCTTAAAAATATTGAGAATCATCAGAGACACTAATTATGAAGAGAGCAAGTTTTAATTTTTCATTAGTAAATAAACATTTAAAAAAATTGGGAAAGATTATTTTATACTTGTTTGCAACCATGCTCCTTGGAGCCTTTATTGGATGTGGTGTTGCAAGTGGCAATCCTTTTGCAATTTTCTTTCCTACAACATGGATTCATTTTTTTGAGTTTTTAAGTTAAAATGAATAAATTGTTAATTGGGTTGGTAAATGTTTATAAGAAATTTATTTCTCCAATTTTGCCACCAACATGTAGGTATTATCCTACTTGTTCAAGCTATATGATTGATGCTTTAAAAAAGCATGGAGCAATTTTAGGCTTAATAATGGGACTAGCGCGGATATTACGCTGTAATCCTTTTATTAAGGGAGGAGTAGATCCAGTACCGGATTATTTTACCCTGCGTCGTAATCCTCATCCTGAACGATATGAAGATGAAATTATTGCGCAGGCATTTCATTCGAATAAAAAGTAGGAGAATATATATGTCTAGAAAATTGGAAAGTATTGATATTGAAGTTAATGAAAGAAAAGGCACTTCAGCACCTACCTGGGAAGTTGTTATTCCTGGTAAACGTTCTATTGGAATTATTGAACAAGAAGAAGAACGCTATCATGTAGTATCTTCTAAAACAAATCACAGTCTCTATTCCAAGACTTTAGAAAGTGCTATTAATGAATTACTTTCATACTTTACTTTGCATGAGAAATAAACAAAGTAGGGATATACAATGACAAAAGTTGAAAATAAAGCAGATTGGTATGATCGCATCGCATGGGGGGTAGTAATTCCAGTCTTTTTATTAGCCGTCATCAGTCTATACGGTATTTGGGTTGCAACTGTGAATGATCCTAAAATGGGGAGCCCAGTAAAAGCAGTTATTACTCAAGCAGTTTGGTATCTGGTATCAATTGCACTGGTGATTTTTGTAATGCAATTTGATGCAGAACAACTTTTTAAAATTGCTCCAATTGCTTATGGGATTGGAATAATTTTATTAATTGCAGTTTTATTCTTGTATAACCGGCAAGTATTTGCCGATACTGGTGCGAAGAGTTGGTTTAAATTAGGACCATTAACTTTTCAACCGTCTGAAATTATGAAACCTGCATTTATCTTAATGTTAGCAAGAGTAGTAGAGCGGCATAATGAACAGTATGCCCATACTTTTAAAACAGACTGGCTTTTGATTGGTAAAATATCTGCATGGTTAATTCCAGTCGCAGTTTTGTTAAAGCTACAAAATGACTTCGGTACCATGCTTGTGTTCTTTGCAATTGTTGGTGGGGTAATTTTAGTTTCAGGAATTACTTGGAAAATTATCATCCCAGTATATGGTGTTGTGTTTATTATTGGTGCAGCAGCAATCTTACTGGTTACTACCCCCGGTGGACAAGCATTTTTAGGAAGTGCATTTAACTTTAGGGCCTACCAGTTTCAAAGAATTAACTCTTGGTTGAATCCATCTCAAGATACTTCTTCAGGTGCTTATCAATTGTGGCAAAGTATGAAGGCGATTGGATCAGGTCAAATTTGGGGACATGGTTTTGGTAAAGTCAGTGTTTATGTTCCTGTTAGAACTTCTGATATGGTTTTCTCAGTTATTGGTGAATCATTAGGTTTCATAGGATGTTGTGCTTTGATTTTGATTTATTTCTATTTAATTTTTCAAATGGTCAAAATTACTTTTGAAACAAAAAATGCATTTTATTCTTATATTTCTACGGGAATTATCATGATGATTTTATTTCACGTTTTTGAAAATATCGGAATGGGAATTGATCTTTTACCATTGACTGGTATCCCGCTACCATTTGTATCTCAAGGGGGATCAGCCTTATTAGGAAATATGATTGGAATTGGCTTGATTCTATCGATGAAGTGGCACCATAAAGATTATATTTTTAGTACCGCTGGAGACTTTTAAAAGTATAAAAAATACCTCATCATTTTTGATGAGGTATTTTTTTGCTCTTAATTTTTTCTATTTTTCTTAATATCTTCGTTTTGTGCAGCTGGTTGACGAATTACAAGAACATCACAAGCTGCAGTACGGGTAACATACTCCGTAATACTACCAATTAGTAATCTTTCTACGGCATTTAAACCAGTAGCACCTAAAATTATTAAATCGATATTGTGTTCTTCTGGAAACTCATGAGCAATGATATTCTTTGGAGAACCAAATTCAATTGAATAGTGAACATCTTTAACTCCAGCATCTTTAGCCCGGTTATAATATTCTTCAATTTTGGTTTTTGCCTCTTCAGATACTTGTTCAACCATTGCTGAATCAAAGCTAGAAACATCTTGAAATGCACGAGTATCTACTACGTGTAAAATTTCAAGAGTAGCACCGTTTCTTTTGGCTACTTCAACAGCTTTGCTAAATGCAGCGTCTGCTTCTTTTGAACCATCTACGGCAACTTGGATATGTTGGTATTGTTTTAACATGTTGATCACCTCTCCATCAATATTTTACCAAAATTTTATTTAAATAGAATAATAATAAAACTATTCATTTAAATTCATGAAAGTAAATGAAAAGATGGAAAGCGCCATTGCAGCAATAATTAAGGTAATGAAATTAAATATTTTAGGTAAGGTAAATAAAATAATAATCCCAATAAAACCAGTTAAAATTAACACCAAACTAGTAATTGAGAACAGCATATTAATTTTTTTATTTCCGATAAAAGTGAAAATAATGAATTGTCCTTTATTTTTACTTCTAATTAAATACCAAGCTGTAATAAACACTAATAAAATAAAAATTAGCATTAGAACTTTTAATACCACTTATTAAACCTCACTTAATAAAAAAAGCGGCTTACGCCGCTTCCTTGAATTTCAATAAAATCTGAGTTGACTGCAACATAATGACGCTTGTTGAACCCGCAGTGTTCAAAATTTGAATCTATGTCGCAGTGAATATGGATCCTAGGACAAGCTAGTATTCCGATTCAGATGTTATTCATAAATTCCAACGTCTTTAGTTTGATCGGTCAACTTTGTAATTAGGTTGATCAACTCAGATCACTATCTATTCTAGCAAAGATATGATCAATGTCAATAAATTGGATTTACTTTTGCAGCCCGTCTTTTTGCATTTTTTTTAGGCGCAGATATTGTCTTTTTAATGCATCTTCAACTTTAGAATTACCCTTCGGATTAAAGTAGGAGACATTTTTTAGGTTGTTAGGTAAGTATTGCTGGGCAATCCAATCACCTTGAAAGTCATGGGGATAAAGATAAGAAACACCATGATTTAAGGTAGCCGCTCCCTTGTAGTGTGCGTCCTTTAGACTATCAGGGATAGGATCATTCTGCTTATTTTGAATGTCACTTATTGCTGAATCAATTGCAGTAATTGCACTATTACTTTTGGGTGATAGGCAGAGTTCAATGACAGTATTTGACAAAATAATTCGCGCTTCTGGTAGACCTACCATTTGAGCGGCTTGTACTGCATTAACTGTACGACTGCAGGCTGGGGGATTAGCGAGTCCAATATCTTCATAGGCAATTACCAATAATCGTCTACAGATTGCTACTAAATCACCAGATTCGCAGAGATTCCCTAGATAATAAAGTGCTGCATCAGTATCCGAACCTCGAATTGATTTTTGAAATGCAGATAATAAATCATAGTGGCCATCACTAGTTGCATCATAATTTTGAGATTTAAATTGGATGGAATCTTGAATTTCAGCTTTATCGATTACTAGTTTATTATCAGCGTTCTCCTGTTTTTCTTCTTTTGTCGATAAAACTGCTAATTCTAATGCATTAAGTGTTGCTCTTAAATCGCCATTTCCTTTTTCAATGAGAAGATTACGCGCATCTTTTGTTAACTCTACATTGTATTTACCTAATCCTGTTTCGGAATCTTTAAGAGCACGATCAATCGCATGCGAAATATCCCATTTTTTAAGACGATGTAATTCAAAAATCTGACATCTGGATCGAATAGCAGGAGAGATGGAAATATAGGGATTTTCTGTCGTAGCACCGATTAAAATAATATTCCCTGATTCTAAAAGAGGTAATAGAAAGTCTTGCTTTGGTTTGTCTAAACGATGTATTTCATCTAAAAGTAAGATGACAGTTCCACTCATTTTTCCTTCTTCAGCAATGATTTGAAGATCTTTTTTTGTGTCAGTTGCTGCATTAAGTTTCCTAAATGCATATTTAGTGGAACCTGCAATTGCGCTGGCAATACTAGTTTTTCCAATACCAGGAGGTCCATAAAGAATCATTGAGGATAGGAGTTTAGCTTCGACCATTCGTCTAATTATTTTCTTATTTCCTACTAAATGTTCTTGACCAACAACTTCATCTAAGTTTTTGGGGCGCATACGATAAGCAAGAGGTTGCATAATTAGTCCTTTTTTCTAAATAATTTGTCCCAGAAATTTTCTTTTTTTGGTTTTGATAATTGTTCATGTGGCACTTCTGGAGCATATACTTGGTTGATGTCAATTCGATAATGATTAATAGCAGTTTTTGAAACTACTAAAACGCCAGTGGAGTCTAGTTCGTTTTTGGCAGTTTCGTCATTTATTAAAGTGAACTTAATATCTTTTTGTGAACACAAACTCATTAATTTACTAATAAATTTATTTTGAGGCATTTTACCATTGATTAAGATAGTATAATTTTTAAAGTCATTTAAATGGTCTAAAAACAAAGCATCTAAGTCCGGATTGTCGGTTTCTTTTACAGTCATTCTTACTAGAACTCGTTCACGTAAAGAACCTAAATATCTTCTCCGTTCATCAGGACAAGTTTGAGGAGTAATTCCTTTAGCAGCATGTTCAAGACGGGTATTTAAATCTTCAGTCATATTTCTTTTTCCTTTTTATAATAAAATATTACATTCTTAGTGTAGCAAGTGGAAAAGAAGAAAACAAAAAAGTCTTTCCAAAAGAGGAAAGACTTTTTGTAATGAAGCAGAAAATATTAAAGCTTCTTGTTGTACCATTCAACGATAAGAGCTTCATCAACTTCTGGTTCCATTTCGTCACGTTCTGGAAGACGTACCAAAGTACCAGTCATTTTGCTGTCATCAAATGAAACAAATGGTGGACGTGATACAACTGCATCTAAAGCGTCCTTAACTTGTTGTAAGTTCTTTGACTTATCTCTTAAGCTGATTTCTTGACCAACTTTAACTTCGTATGAAGGAATGTCAACACGCTTGCCATCTACTAAGATGTGACCGTGGTTAACAAGTTGTCTAGCTTGTTCTCTAGTTGAAGCTAAACCTAAGCGGTAAACGATGTTGTCTAAACGTCTTTCAAGTAAAGCCATGAAGTTAACACCGTGCTTACCTTCACGAATCTTACCAGCACGGATAAATAAGTTTTGGAATTGACGTTCATTTAAACCAAACATCCAACGTAACTTTTGCTTTTCCTTTAATTGTTGACCATATTCAGAAACCTTAGCACGGTTATTAGGACCATGATCACCAGGTGCGTAGTTACGACGGCTAATTTCCTTACCAGTACCTGAAAGTGAGATACCTAAGCGTCTTGAACGTTTCCAACTTGGACCAGTATATCTTGACATAAAAAATCCTCCATAAAAAATAATAATTTTTTGGAGTAAAATATGAGAAATAAGTTCAACATTCGTGCATCTCAAGTTGCATGTTTCGCCCAGTGCAGCGCGGGTTACTCGTTCACTAAACGCCTCAAGATGTTGACGTTCTTGTCACTTATTGCTGCAAATATTTTACACGAAGACTATTATAGTAAGAAATATGTTTTAAAGCAAGTAAAAGTAGAGATTTTCTAGCTGGCATTAAGATGAAGTCTGGTATAATTAATATGAAATATGGAGGGTATTATGTCATCAGGGTTATCTATTCTTATTATTGTAATATTGATTGCTATAATTGCCGTTATTGCTACAGTTGTTATTCTTAATAAGTATTTTAATCATCAGATTGCAGAATTAGATGCGCTAACTGATGAATTAAAAGATATTAGCGTTGAAGAAGATATTAAACGTTTAGAGAAAATGGAATTAGCCGGAAAAAGTTTGGAAACTTTTAAAAGATGGCAGAAAGTATATCAAAAAGTTGATACTAAGGACGTTGGAGAATTAAAGCATCTTCTTGAACAAGCGGCTGGGCTTAATGCAAAATTTAATTTAATAAAAACTCGCCAATTAATTAAAGAAGCAACAGAATTATTGCAGACTAATCAAGATAATGTAGAACACAGTAAGCAAGTATTTACTAATTTACTCGAAGCAAATCGAGATAATCAAAAGCACTATGCTGCTTTATCAAAAGACTACCAACAACTACGTAAAAAAATATTATCCCAATCTTTTAATTATGGGAATGCAATTGATCAGATTGAAGAAGATCTAGCAACCTTAGAAAGTGATTTTCAAACTGTAAAGAATTTATCTGGTGAAGGAGATCATGAAGAAGCAAAGAAAGTATTAGTTAAAATCGATACAAATCTTACTACTTTAAAGACTGATCTTCCTAAGGTAGAGAACTTTGATCAAGAGTTAAAAAATGTTTTTCCCGATCAACTTAACGAACTCAGCAATACTTATCGTCAAATGATAAAAGATAAGTACAAAATTACTGAAGTGGATGTACTAGAAGAAATCAAGAGCTTAAGTGAACTAGTTGATAGTACTAAAAAGAGTCTTACCAAATTAGAGCTTAAAAAGGTTGAAAAGAATAATAAAGAAATAAGTACACGAATTGATAGCTTATATGATATTCTTACAAAAGAATTTAAAGCTCGACCATTTGTTGATAAAAATCAAGATAAAATTGTTCAAATTCTTTCCCATGTTGGAAATGCATCTAATCAACTTGTAGCTAAGTTAGAGCATGTGGATCAAAGTTATGAATTGACACATGGAGAGCTAGCTGAAGCTAGACAACTAAAAAGTCAAGTTAGCCGAATGAATTCTGACTTTGATGTTGACTGTCAAAAGTTAGCTGATGGTAACGGTGTTTACTCTCAAATTGAGAATAAATGGCTAACTATGTTAGATAATTTGAAAGAAATTGAAAAGACTGAGAAAAAACTCTCAAATGATATAGATGGGCTATTTGATGCAGAAAAAATTGCTAATGATTCTATAATCCACTTTAAGCAAGAAATTTCTTTAGTTTATCGAAAAGTTGAACGACGTCAGCTACCCGGAAAGCCTGAAAGTTTTATTCAGATGTATACTTTAGTATTAAATGAAGTTAAGCATACAGATAATGAATTGAATCAAGTTAGAATAAATATGGAAAAAATATCTAGCGAACTGATTCAAATTCAGGAAGATATTGAACGTTTAAAGAAAGAAGCAGATGAGATTTTAAATTCTGCTGATTTAGTTGAATTGACTATGCAATATTCAAATAAATATCTTTCAAATCCTGAAATTAAACGTGCACGTAAAGAAGCTTATGATTTATATCAGAATAAATATGAGTATAAAGAAGCGTTGGACGTAATTGCGACAGCGCTAGAAAAGGTAGAGCCAGGAAGCTATCAAAGAATTGAAAAAGAATACTATAGCGAGCAAGAAGCAGACGAAGAAGAGTAAAAGATTGAAGCAATAGTATTTTTAAGTTAAGATTTTATATGATTATCAAACGACCATCTTCTATGGTCGTTTTTTAGGGGAGAAAGAAAATTGATCTATTTTGATAATAGTGCTACAACAGCTGTCTATCCTGCAGCTTTAGAGACATATGATAAAGTAACAAAGGATATCTGGGGAAATCCTTCAAGTTTGCATAAAATGGGAGATCGATCTCATCAACTTTTAGAAGCCTCTAGAAAACAAATTGCTAATTTATTGAATGTTAAGCCATATGAGATATTTTTCACATCTAGTGGAAGTGAATCTGATAATTGGGCAATCAAAGGTACTGCTTTAGCTAAAAAAGAATTTGGTAACCATATTATTACATCAAGTGTTGAACATGCAGCAGTTTCAAATTCAGTACGTGCTTTAGAAAATTTGGGATTTCGTGTAACTGTTTTACCAGTTGATAAGAATGGACAAGTAAATCCTGAAGATTTAAAAGAAGCATTAGATAAAGAAACAATTTTGGTTTCAATTATGGGCGTTAATAATGAGATTGGTACAATTCAACCTATTAAAGCTATTAGTAAAGTTTTAGAAAATTATCCTAACGTTACTTTTCATGTTGATAATGTTCAAGCTTTGGGAAAAGATGTTTGGGATGAGGTATTTACTGATCGAGTAGACCTAATGAGTCTGTCAGCTCATAAATTTCATGCACCTCGTGGCGTAGGTATTCTTTATAAAAAAGAAGGTAAAATGATTAAGCCGTTAATTGATGGCGGTGGTCAAGAAAAGGCCTTACGTTCAAGTACTGAAAATTTACCTGCAATTGCGGCAACTGCCAAAGCCATGCGTTTATATTTAGCTGATGAAAAGAAAAATGCTGAGCAAGAATTGGCAGTTAAGAATAAAATAGTTTCCTATCTAAATGGAAAACCAGGAATTCATATTTTTTCACCAATTAACGATAATTTTGTTCCAAGTATTTTATGTTTTTCATTAGAAGGTATTCGCGGGGAAACTTTAGTTCATACGCTTGAGTCTGAAGATATCTATGTTTCAACCACTAGTGCATGTTCTTCAAGAAGTGGTGTAGAGAGTGGCACTTTGAATTCTATGAAGGTAGATGATGATTTAGCTACCGGTGCAATTAGACTAAGTTTTGATCCAAGTAATACAATTGAAGAAGCTGAGCAATTTATTTCAGTTTTTGATAAAATATATAAGCACTTCGCTGAAATTAATCATTTGAAATAAGGTGAAATTATGCAATATACAGAAGTAATGGTTCGCTATGGTGAACTATCCACTAAAGGAAAAAATCGAAAAGACTTTATCGGAAGACTTGCTGGTAATGTAACTAGAGCTTTGCAAAATTTTCCAGAAATCGAAATCCATCCTAAACATGATCGTATGCATATTGTCTTGAATGGTGCACCATTTGAGACAATTGATCAACGTTTAAAACTTGTTTTTGGTATTCAAACATATTCTCCAACTATAAAAGTTGATAAGAATCTTGATGCAATTAAAAAAGCATCCCTTGAATTGATGCAGGCAACTTTTAAGGATGGTATGACATTTAAAGTTAATACTAGACGCAGTGACCATGATTTTGAATATGACACTAATCAGTTAAACATGATGATTGGTGATTACCTATTTGATAATATGGATAATTTAAAGGTTCAAATGAAAAAACCTGACTTAGTCTTAAGAATTGAAGTTCGTCAAGACGCAATCTATATTTCAAACCAACTTCTTCATGGAGCAGGTGGTATGCCGGTTGGAACTGCTGGAAAGGCCGTCATGATGCTATCAGGTGGGATTGATTCTCCAGTAGCTTCTTACTTAGCAATGAAGCGTGGAGTTGAAATTGATATGGTGCACTTCTTTAGTCCTCCATATACTACTGAAAAGGCACTTGCTAAAGCAAAAGAGTTAACTGGAATTTTAGCTAACTATTCTGGAAAGATTAACTTTATTGCTGTACCTTTTACTGAAATTCAAGAGCAAATTAAGGAAAAGTTACCAGAAGGTTACTTAATGACCATTCAACGCCGCTTTATGTTACAATTAGCAGATCGTATTCGCGCAATGCGTGGTGGGTTAGCAATCTTCAACGGTGAATCAGTTGGTCAAGTGGCATCTCAAACACTAGAATCAATGGTTGCAATTAATGATGTGACTTCAACACCGGTTCTTCGCCCAGTGGCTACAATGGATAAAACTGAAATTATTAAGCTAGCTGAGCAAATCGGAACATTCGACCTTTCTATTGAGCCATTTGAAGATTGTTGTACAATTTTTGCTCCACCACGTCCAAAGACTAAACCAAAATTGGATGAAGCTCGTAAGTTAGAAGATAGACTTGATGCTGAAGGAATGATTCAGCGAGCAATTGATGGAATGGAGATTACACCAATTTATCCAAATCAAAAGTTCTTGGATGATAAGGCTCAAGAAGACGCAGACTTGTTATAAAAAAGTGCTAGCAGAATGCTAGCGCTTTTTATTTTAGAAAGACAAAATATATGAGAATTGATAAGTATTTGGCTAACATGAATGTTGGTTCACGAAAAGAAGTTCATAATCTCATTAAAAAGAAGATTGTGACAGTTAATGGAGAAGTTGTAAAGACACCCAAGGAGCAAGTTAAAGAAGAAGACCAAGTAGCAGTTGATGGAGAAAAAGTGGCATATCAGCAATACCATTATTTTCTTCTCAATAAACCTAAAGGTGTTATTTCAGCAACAGAAGATAGAAGTCAAAAAACTGTTCTTTCCTTACTTAAACCTAAAGATCGTTATAAAGACATAGCGCCAGTAGGTAGACTGGATAAGGATACAACGGGTTTATTATTGTTAACAAATGATGGTGCTTTAGCCCATGAGTTGCTAGCTCCTAATAAACATGTTACTAAAAAATATCGGGCAAAAATTGCTGGAGTAGCTGATGAAGAGACAGTTAAAATTTTTGCTAGTGGTATGACATTAGGTGATGGTACAAAACTAAAACCAGCAAGATTAAAGATTTTAATGCAAGATAAAGAGTCCGATGAATCAGAAATTGAGATTGAAATTCAAGAGGGAAAGTATCACCAAATTAAGCGAATGTTTGGAGCAGTGGGGATGAAAGTAATAGAATTAGATCGAATTTCCATGGAAAAATTAGTGTTACCTACTAGCTTAAAACGAGGCGAATATAAAGAAATTCGTTTGAAAGAGATTAAATAAGAACTATAAGATTAGGTAAAGTGATAAATCTTTATTGCTCGCTCAACTAAAACATGATAAACTTATAATTAACATATAGGGAGTAACCGGCATAAGGGTGTACTTACGGCGTCAAAACGAAATTAATTTTTCCGCTGTAAGTTTAAATGGTGAGACTATTGGCTAAACGTTTTTTGTTCAGACAATGGTCTCTTTTTTTATGCCAAAGTCTGGTTTTCCTAGTAGATGGAGGGTTTAAGTGAAAGCATATTATCGTGAGAGTAAAGAAGAAGTTCTAAAAGAGCTTGGAGCTAATGAACAGCAAGGTTTAACTAATAAAGCTGCTCAAGAAAAGTTAGCTCAAGTAGGACCGAATGCTCTAGTAGAAGGTAAGAAAAAAAGTGTTGTAGAAGTCTTTTTAGAACAATTTAAAGACCTAATGGTCATTATTTTGATTGTTGCAGCTGTGATTTCTGCATTTACTGGTAACTTAGAAAGTACAGCAGTTATTATTGTTGTTTTGATTCTAAATGCTATTTTAGGAACAGTGCAACATGTTAAGGCGGAAAAGTCGCTAGAAGCCTTGAAGTCCCTATCTGCACCTGCCGCTAAGGTTTTAAGAGATGGTAAGAAACAAGAAATTGCCGCAAAAGATGTTGTTCCTGGCGATATACTTTTACTTGAAGCAGGGGATTTAGTTACTGCGGATGGTAGAATTTTAGATAATTTTTCATTGCAGGTAAATGAAAGTTCCTTAACCGGTGAGTCAACTAATATTGATAAGTTAGATACGACTTTTGAAAAAGAAGTTCCTTTGGCTGATCGAGTAAACATGGTATATTCTAGTTCTCTTGTAACTTATGGACGTGCAAATGTTTTAGTTACAGCAACTGGTATGGATACTGAAATTGGTAAAATTGCTACCTTAATGAATGAAACTAAGGAGCGCAGAACGCCATTACAAGTTTCACTTGATCAATTTTCATCTCGTCTTGCAACTGCAATTTTGATTTTCTGTGCCTTGATCTTAGGATTGCAAATGTGGCGTGGTCAACCTTTACTAGATGCATTACTATTTGCAGTAGCATTAGCCGTAGCAGCTATTCCTGAAGCTTTAAGCTCAATTGTAACTATTGTGCAGGCTATGGGAACTCAAAAAATGGCTAAAGAACATGCAATTATCAAAAATTTAGACGCGGTTGAATCATTGGGGTCAGTTTCAGTAATTTGTTCTGATAAAACTGGAACTTTAACGCAAAATAAGATGACTGTTGAAGACATTTATATTGGCGGTAAAGTTCTTAAGCCTGAAGAGTTGAACTTAAGTAATCAGTTGCATCGTTATTTACTATATGATGTTGTTTTAAACAATGATGCAAGTCTATCTGATGGTAAAAAAATTGGTGATCCAACAGAATTAGCCTTATTAGAAATGTATCGTAAAGTTCCAGGAATTGATCTTGGTGACGGAAAATTAGGCTTATCTGAAAGTGAGTTAAGAAAACATTTAGATCGTTTAGAGGAAGTGCCTTTTGACTCTGATAGAAAATTAATGAGTACTAAGCATTTAATTCACACTGTTCCTACAATTTTTGTAAAAGGAGCAATCGATGTTTTACTTAAACGTTGTGTGAATATTCGTTTTGGGGATGATGTCCGCCCAATGACTGAACAAGATCGAAAAGATATTTTGGCTCAAAATAATCACTTTTCAGAAAATGGACTAAGAGTGTTGGCATTTGCCTATAAGGAAAGTGATGAAGAGTTATCTACTGATAGCGAAAAAGACTTAACTTTCATTGGTTTGGTTTCAGAAATGGATCCACCTAGAAAAGAAAGTGTTGCAGCTGTTGCACGTGCTAAAGAAGCCGGGATTAGAACTGTGATGATCACTGGTGACCACAAAGTAACTGCAGTAGCAATTGCGAAAAAGATTGGTATTTTCACTGATGGGGATCTTGCATTAACAGGGTTAGAGTTAGATGCATTAAGTGATGAAGAATTAGACCAACAAATTGAAAAAGTAGCAGTTTATGCCCGAGTTTCACCAGAAAACAAAATTAGAATTGTTAATGCCTGGCAAAGAAAAAATCATATCGTATCAATGACAGGTGACGGAGTTAACGATGCACCTGCATTAAAGAAGGCAGACGTTGGTGTTGCAATGGGTATTACTGGTACTGAAGTATCAAAAGATGCTGCAAGTATGATTTTGACTGATGATAACTTTGCGACAATTATTAAAGCTGTTGCAAATGGTAGAACAGTTTATGAAAATATCCGTAATGCGATTGGATATTTATTATCTGGTAACTTATCAGCTATCATTACTGTTTTATTTGCTTCAATCGCTGCGTTACCAGTTCCATTTGTTGCAGTTCAACTTTTATTCATTAACTTAGTTACTGACTCTCTTCCAGCTTTAGCTATTGGGATGGAACCAGGAAATCCTGATATTTTAAAACGTAAACCACGTGATCCTAAAGCTAGTTTGTTAGATAAAAAATTCGTTACACAAATTAGTATTCAAGGTTTCTTAATTTCATTAAGTGTTATTGCTGCTTTCTTACTTGGTTTAAGGGATACACCAGCAATTGCATGTACTATGGCATTTTCAACTTTAACATTTGCGCGTTTACTTCATGGGTTCAACTGCCGTTCACAGCACAGCATTTTTAAGATTGGATTTAAAAATAATTGGTACAGTTTAGCAGCTTTTGCATTAGGAACTGTACTTTTAGCCTTAATTCTTTTTGTACCAGCATTACATGGATTATTTGCAGTTCAACCATTAACTGCTCAAGAAGTATGGTTAATTGTGATTTTGGCAATTATTCCAACTATCTTAATTCAATTAGTGAAAGTGATTAGAGAAAATAGAGATTAATTCTTAGCTTTCTTCTTATTTTCTTTCATGCTATAATCATAAACAAAGCAAGAATCAAGAGGAGTAATTTCGCATTACAGAGAAAAGTCAATATGCTGAGAGACTTAAAGAATATTACTAGTAGCTTGATTAGCTGATTAATTGAATTTTTTAGTAGGTTAATCCGGACACTTCAGCGCCGTTATCGCTTATAAGAGAGGTATAGGTTCTATACCTAATCGTAGGTGGTACCGCGGAAAAATTTCGTCCTAGACAAATATTTGTCTAGGACTTTTTTATTGGAGGAATTTAAATGGCAGATTTAGCACCTAAATATAATCCTAATGAAGTTGAAAAGGGAAGATATCAGGAATGGCTTGATGAAGATCTTTTTAAGCCATCTGGCGATAAAAAAGCTCATCCTTATTCAATCGTTATCCCACCACCAAATGTAACTGGTAAGTTGCACTTGGGACATGCATGGGATACAGCAATTCAAGATACATTAATTCGTTTTAAGCGTATGCAAGGTTATGATACTTTATACCTTCCTGGTATGGATCATGCTGGTATTGCAACTCAAGCTAAAGTTGAAGCCAAACTTCGTACACAAGGAAAAGATCGTCACGAAATGGGACGTGAAGCTTTTGTTAAGCAAGTTTGGGACTGGAAAGATGAATATGCATCAATTATCAAGAGCCAATGGGCAAAGATGGGTCTTTCACTAGATTATTCTCGTGAAAGATTTACCCTTGATAAAGGTCTTTCAAAAGCTGTCAGAAAAGTTTTCGTTCAACTTTATAATGAAGGACTCATTTACCGTGGTGAATACATCATTAACTGGGATCCAAAATTGGAAACAGCTCTTAGTGATATCGAAGTTATTCACAAAGATGATAAGGGCGCATTTTACCACATTAAGTATCCATTTGCAGATGGTTCTGGATTTGTTGAAATTGCAACTACTCGTCCTGAAACTATGTTTGGTGATACTGCGGTAGCTGTTGCACCAGGTGATGAACGCTACAAAGATATTGTTGGTAAGGAATTAGTATTGCCACTTGTTGGACGACACATTCCAATTATTGAAGATCAACACGTTGACCCAGAATTTGGTACAGGGCTTGTTAAGATCACTCCAGCGCATGATCCTAACGACTTCCAAGTAGGTAATCGTCATAACTTGGAAAGAATCAATGTTATGAACGATAATGGAACGATGAACGAAGAAGCTGGCAAGTATGCTGGTATGGATCGATTTGAAGCACGGGATGCTTTAGTTAAGGATCTTGAAAAAGAAGGTTTCTTAATCAAGGTTGAACCAATTGTTCACTCTGTTGGTCACTCGGAGCGTTCAGGTGTTCAAGTAGAGCCAAGACTTTCTAAACAATGGTTCGTTAAGATGAAGCCATTAGCTGAAAAAGTTTTGGAAAACCAAAAGACTGATGACAAGGTAAACTTTGTTCCGGAAAGATTTGAACATACTCTTGAACAATGGATGAGCGATGTTCATGACTGGGTAATTTCTCGTCAATTATGGTGGGGACACAGAATTCCAGCTTGGTACAACAAGAAGACTGGTGAAACTTATGTAGGTCTTGAAGCTCCTAAAGATAGTGAAAACTGGGAGCAAGATCCAGATGTACTTGATACTTGGTTTTCAAGTGCATTATGGCCATTTTCTACTTTAGGTTGGCCTGATGAAGATTCAGAAGACTTTAAGCGTTACTTCCCAACTAATACTTTGGTTACTGGTTACGACATTATCTTCTTCTGGGTATCAAGAATGATCTTCCAAAGTTTACATTTTACTGGCAAGCGTCCATTTGATGATGTTGTTTTGCATGGTTTAATTCGTGATCCACAAGGACGTAAGATGAGTAAGTCTTTGGGTAACGGTGTTGACCCAATGGATGTTGTTGATGAATATGGTGCTGACGCTCTTCGTTGGTTCTTACTTAACGGTACAGCTCCTGGTCAAGATACTCGTTATGATCCAAAGAAGATGGGTGCAGCTTGGAACTTTATCAACAAGATTTGGAATGCAAGTCGTTTCGTAATTATGAACTTGCCAGAAGATGCTAAGCCTGCTCATATGCCAGATACTTCTAAGTTTGATTTGGCAGATAGCTGGATTTTTGATCGTTTGAATCACACTGTTAGTGAAGTAACTAGATTATTTGATGAATATCAATTTGGTGAAGCTGGTCGTGAACTTTACAACTTTATTTGGAATGACTTCTGTGATTGGTACATTGAAATTTCTAAGGTTGCATTAAACGGTGATGATGAAGAATTAAAGGCTAGAAAACAAGAAAACTTAATCTGGATTCTTGATCAAATTTTACGTTTACTTCACCCAATTATGCCATTTGTAACTGAAAAGTTATGGCTTTCAATGCCTCACGATGGTAAGAGTATTATGGTAGCTAAATATCCAGAAACTCATAAGGAATTTGAAAACAAAGCAGCTGACAGTCAAATGGCCTTCTTAATTGAAGTAATTAAGGCTGTTAGAAATATCCGTATGGAAGTTAATGCACCTATGTCATCCCCAATTGATATCATGATTCAAATTGATGATGATAAGAATAAGGCTGTTTTGGATAATAACGCTGAATATGTAGAAAACTTCCTTCATCCAAAAGCTTTATCTGTTGCAGCTGATATTGAAGCACCAAAACTTGCTAAAACTGTCGTAATTCCAGGAGCTCAAATCTTTGTTCCATTAACTGAATTAGTTAATGTAGATGAAGAGCTCGCTAAGATGGAAAAGGAAGAAAAACGTCTTGAAGCTGAAGTTGAAAGAGCTGAAAAGAAACTTTCAAATCAAGGATTTGTAGCCCATGCTCCTGAAGCAGTTATAAATAAAGAAAAAGAAAAAAAGGCTGACTACGAAAGTCAACTTGCTGGTGTTCGTGAAAGAATGAAAGAATTAAAGGAAAGTAAATAGAAGTGAAATTTACTAATGTTGACCAGGTAATTAAGAGAATATATTCTTTACCCAAACTTCATCCTAAAAATGATCTGAGTTATATCCGAAGGATTTTGAAACAGCTCAATAATCCTCAAGATAATGTTAAGACAATTCATGTTACCGGAACAAATGGTAAAGGGTCGACATCCTATTATTTGAGTAATCTATTGCAAAAGGCCGGTCAAAAGACTGGCCTTTTTGTGTCTCCTTATATATATGAATTTAATGAACGAATTCAATTAAATGGTAAAAATATAAGCAATAATGATCTCATTAAAATAGCTAATGAAATTGAGACGGTAATAGAGATACTAAAAAAAGACGATCCTAATTTTTCTTTAGTAACATTTGAATATGAAGTAGCTTTGGCCTTTCAATTTTTTGTTCAAGAAAACTGTGACTATGCAGTTATTGAAGTAGGAATTGGAGGAGAGCATGACAAGACAAATGTAATTATTCCTGAAGTAAGTGTTATTACAACAATTGGATTAGATCATGAAAAAATAATAGGGCCAACTTTAAAAGATATTGCTGAAGAAAAAAGTGGTGTAATAAAATCTAATAAACCCGTGGTCTTAGGAAATGTTCCCCAAAATGTATTAGAGATTTTACTTAATAAGGCGCAAAGTGAAAACTCAAAATCATTTTTATTAGGAAGAGATTTTCAAATAAAAATAATGCCCGATGTGATTGAATATCAAGATTCAAAGAATCTCTATAATTTTGCATTACGGCCTTTGGTAGAAGCTTATGATATTGGGGTAGCAGTTCAAGCAATTCAATTGTTGCAACTTGATTTAGATAGAAAAAAGATTGAAGAAGCAATTAATGAAACCCATATTCCTGGTAGATATGATGTGATTCAAACTAGTCCTGAAATCATTGTCGACGGGGCACATAATTTACAAGCGATGGAGAATCTTTTAAACTTAGTTCGAAAGAAGAAAAAAGGACAAATCTACGTGTTACTTGGAATGATGAAAGATAAAGACCTGGGTCCAGTCACAAAATTATTTAAGGATGAAAAAGTCACTTTAACACGAATTGATTATCCTAGAGCTGCTAGATTAGAAGACTTTCCAAAAGAGGCACAAAAAGAATTTGAATATAAAGAAAATTTTGAAGAAGCTTATACAAGCTTGAAGAATAAGTTGCAGGCAGATGATATGCTATTAGTGACAGGATCTTTTTATTTAGTTGGTGCAGTTTTAAATTACTGCAAAAGAGGTAAAGATGAAAGTTGAAGATATTGCTGATCCTATTGAAGGTATAATTTTTGATATGGATGGATTATTAGTTAATTCCGAAAAGTTGTATTGGGATGCTAATATCGTGGCTGCTAAAGAAGCAAACTTAGATATTCCTGATGATAGTTATCTGAAACTAGTTGGTTCTTCAGTTAAGGAAATGGAAGATTTTTATCATAAACATTTCAAAACTGAAGCCGATCGAGATAAATTTATTAAAAGAACTGATGATTTAGTCTGGAAATGGACTGATGAAGGTAAACTTAAACTTCAACCAGGAGTACGAGAAGCATTAGTGGTATTTAAAGAGAAAAATATCAAATTATCAATTGCATCGAGTAATTATGAGAATGTAATTGTCCATAATTTAGATGTTTTAAAAATAAAAGATTACTTTGATTTTTATCTAAGTTATAAAGATGTTGAATCTGGAAATATTCAAGCTAAGCCAGCACCAGATATTTATCTATTGGCTGCTAAAAAAATGCAATTACCTAAAGAGAATCTACTAGTATTTGAAGATTCAAGCACAGGTGTTGCAGCAGCAAGTGCTGCGGGTTTAAAATGCGTAATGGTTCCAGATTTAAAGCAACCAACAAATTTAGATAAAGATAAGGCGACATTAATTTGCAAAGATTTTTATGCTTTTCTTGAAAAAATTAAATAGTTTTTTCGTAATAAATATCAAAGGAGTAATTGATATTTATGAAAAAAGAAGAATTATTGCAGACTGATGTTGATTTAATAAAGAAATTAGCTGAATTGTTAGAGAAAAAAGATATTCTTACATTTAATAGTTTATTTAGAAAACTAGATGAGGTAGGAATCAGTAGCTTTAAGGAACTATGGCAATTTGCTGCTAGTCCAAGTTGCAATGATGAGGTAGCAATTTTACTTCAATTGTTATTGGAGCGCGTAAAGAGCGTCAATAATAAGAAAATTGAGAGCTTTTACTCGAGTTCACAAGTAGGATGCTATATCGCGGATAAATTATGTGGCCGTCCGCAAGAAGAGCTATATGGAATTTATTTGGATTCAAAAAATAAGATAATTGCTGAAAAATTAATTTTTCAGGGAACGGTAAATAGAGCAGTTGCTCATCCCCGAGATATCTTTCGATGGGCTGTCATTTATAATAGTACTGCCTTTTTTGTAGCACATAATCATCCTAGTGGGGATGAACAGCCATCGCAACATGATTTACGCTTTACAAAAAAGTTAGTAGAAGCAAGTAAATATATGGGAATTGATTTTTTAGATCATTTTATTGTGACAGATAATACCTATTTAAGCTTTCGAGAGACTGAACTTCTTTAAGTCTTCCTTAAGTATTAGGCAAATTTCCTTAAAGCAAATTTTTACATCAGTGTTTCTATGCTATAATATCTAAGACTAAATAAAGATACGATTTAGGCTAAAATAATTAAAGAGATAAATTTAAGGAGAGATTTTGCGTGTTTGGATTAGGATCTAAAAATATTGGGATTGATTTGGGAACTGCCAACACACTCGTTTATATTGAAGGTAAAGGTATTGTTTTACGTGAACCTTCTGTTGTTGCTAAGAATACTCAAACGGGTGAAGTTATTGCAGTTGGTTCCGAAGCCAAAGAAATGATTGGTAGAACTCCTGGATCAATTGTTGCTATTCGACCAATGAAAGATGGAGTAATCGCAGATTACGATACAACTGCTGCTATGCTTAAGTATTTCATGGAAAAAACAGTTGGTAATTCAAAGCCAGCTGCAATGATTTGTGTACCATCAGGTGTAACTGAAGTTGAAAAGAGAGCTGTTATTGATGCAGCTAGAGTTGCTGGTGCACGTGAAGCATACGTAATTGAAGAACCATTTGCTGCAGCTATTGGTGCTGGTCTTCCTGTTATGGATCCAACAGGTTCAATGGTTGTTGATATTGGTGGGGGAACTACTGATGTGGCAACTATCTCATTAGGTGGTATTGTTTCATCTCGTTCTACCAGAATGGCAGGAGATAAGTTTAATAGTTCAATTGCAACTTATATTCATCAAAATTACAACTTATTAATTGGTGAAAGAACTGCTGAAACTATTAAGATTCAAATTGCTTCTGCTTCAGTTGAAAAGGCAAAAGAAATTGAATCAATGAATATTCGTGGACGTGATTTAGTCACAGGATTACCAAAGTCAATTGATATTAATGCAGAAGATGTTGCAAAAGCTATTCAAGAAGTAGTTCAAAATATAATTGTAGCAATTAAAGAAACTTTGGAAGAAACATCTCCAGAAATTGCTGCTGATGTTATTGACCATGGTATCGTATTAACCGGTGGTGGAGCTCTTTTGAAGAACTTACCGGAAGTTATTTCAGATGCTACTAAAGTTCCAGTCTTTATTGCTCAAGATCCACTTGATTGTGTTGCAATTGGTACCGGTGAATCTCTCAAAAATATTGAAGTTATGCGTAAGAAACGTTAATTTAGAGACCGGCGTAAAAGCCGGTCTTTTTCTATTAACTTTTAAATTAGGAAGATAGTAGTAGATGAAAAAATTTCTCAAAAACAAAAAGTTATTGACAATTTTTGTCCTAGTTATTTTAGTTTTAAGTATGTTATCTATTTCTGTTCGCTTACGTAATAGAAGACAATCACCTTTTTTAGTTCAAAAAATTGGTAATGATACGGTTTCCATAGTAACCCGAGTAGTTAATTGGCCAATTAACTTAATTTCTAATGGGGCGGCTAATGTAGAAGATCTGTTTAATACTCAAGCTGAAAACGATCATTTAAAAAAGCAAGTTGATAATCTTGCTCAAACTAAGGCTCGAAATAGTTCACTTGAAGCTGAGAATACTCAGTTAAAGCAAGCTTTAAAATTAAAGAAGACTTTGACGGACTATACAATTATTAATGGTTCGGTAATTTCTCGTGCTGCAGATACTTGGTCAGATTTATTAATTATTGATCAAGGTTCAAGAGCAGGTGTTAAGAAGAATATGCCTGTTATGGCAGGTAAAGGTGTAATTGGACGGGTTGTTGAGGTAAATAGTACTACTTCAAAGGTCGAACTGATTACTACAACTGATAAATCAACAAATAAATTTGCTGTAGAAGCTGATGCAGCTAATGGCAAAAAAGTTCATGGAGTAATTTCTGTTGTTGGAAATAATCAAATAGCATTTACCCAAGTAGTTGACGGTCAAAAGTTGAAGAAAGGAACCCGAGTTTATACTAGTGGAATGGGTGGTCTATCTCCAAAAGGTCTCTTAATAGGAACAGTTAAGAAGACAACCCGGGATACTTTTGGCTTATCAGATGTTGTCGAAATTCAACCAGCAGGTAACCTTAACGATCCATCAGTTGTATCTGTAATTAAAAGAAAGGTTGAAGGGTAATGGCAGAATTACGTCGATGGTATGTTGCCATTGCTTTGTTTGTGGCATTAATTCTAGATGGGGTATTAGCTTATAATTTACAAACTTTTATCTTTCATCGAGGTTTTTCTGGAAGTTGTTGGTTAACAATTATTGGAATTACCTTAATTTCTCTATGCGATGATAAAAATGATGCTGATATTTGGCTCTGCTTAGGATTAGGCCTTATTGCGGATCTATACTATTTAGGAATTATTGGAATTTATACTGTAGCTTTTCCTTTAATCTGTTTTATTATTCAGCAAAGTGCTCGCTTTCTTCCAGAAGTATTCTGGTTTAGATTATTAATCTGTTTAGTTACTTATTTATGCGTAAGTGCTTATGTGTTTTTGATGTTTAATATGGTAGGCATAATCCAATTGTCTTTTGCTAGTTTTTCACGTAGTATTTTGCCTAATTTACTATGGTGCTTAATTCTTGTTTTATGTACTTATTGGTTCTGGGTAAAACTAGCTGAAGAGTATCCATTTTTGAAAAAAGAATACTATTTCTAAACAAAAAAGAGTCGCTATTAAGCGGCTCTTTTTAATATGCAAAAGATTTTAAAATTGAAAGACACCAGTTCCAATTAAAGCAGTAGCTACTACCCCAAGAAGGGTGATAACTGCCATAAACCAGGCCATAATAATAGTTAACTTTTGAAATCCAGATTTTTTCTTACGTTTTCTCATATGTCCCTCCTAAATTAATAATTCTAGTGTACCATGTTTTAATTGTAATTTTATATTTAATTGAAATAGTTTAAAATAAACTTATTGGAGGGTTTTCATGAATTTTTTGCTTATCTTTTTAATTCCTTTATGTGGAATTGTCGTTGCTGCTTTTTTAGTAAAATTATTTCCTAAGGCTCAATTTAGTGGTTATGACATTTTTCCTTTTTTCTTTATTGTTGCTTGTCAGTTATTAACTCAAGAAACAAAGCAGCCATCTTTTTTACCGTATGGATTTTTACTTTACTTTATTTTAGTTGTAATTATTTCAATTTATACTGCAATTAAAAACAAAAACATTTCAGTGGGTAAGACATTTGGAATGTTATGGCACTATTTAGCAGCATCATCTATTGTTTGGTACGTTGGTCTCTTAATTTTGCTTTTACTATAAAAATTCTCCCCACTTTTTTAATAAACCTTAAAATGTCCTCAATCATGATGATGAGGACATTTTTTGTTGAATAAAATTATAACTATCATAAAATAACGTAATATATAAATAAAAAGTGTAAAACTTGTGGTAGAAAGTGGGGAAGTGTGGTAAATTATTCAGTGGAAAGGGGGCTAGACCATGTTCATGGGCGAGTATCATCATAATCTCGACAGCAAAGGCCGGCTAATTATACCAGCCAAATTTAGAGTTGAGATTGGTAATAAGATGATATTTACTCGTGGAATGGAAGGCTGTATTTTTGGCTATCCAATTGAAGAATGGCAAAAAATTGAGGCTAAGTTAGCCAAACTTCCACTGACTAAGAGAAGTGCACGTAAGTTTACGCGACTTTTCTACTCAGGTGCGATGGAGAGTGAGTTTGACAAGCAAGGACGTGTTAATCTGACCATGACACTGAAAGAGCATGCCGCACTCATTAAGGAATGTGTAATTGTTGGTGTTTCCAATAGAATTGAAATTTGGTCAGCAGAACGCTGGAATGATTTCTCAGAGGAAGCCAACGAAAACTATGACGATATCGCAGAAGACTTGGATGACATCGAGTTATAAAATTATGAAATTCAAGCATAAAAGCGTGCTTTTGCACGAAACAATAGACAATTTAAATCCAAAAGATGGTGGTCTTTATGTAGACGCAACTTTTGGTGGTGGTGGTCACGCCCGATATCTACTCAGTAAGTTAAATAAGGGTACTGTGATTGGATTTGATCAAGATGAGTATGCAATTTCTATGGCAAAAGAGAGTTTTGCCAAGGAGTTACAGGTAGGAGCAGAACCTCGATTAATTTTGGTTCATGATAACTTCTGTCATTTGAAAGAAAATCTGGTAGAGCTGGGGATTTCAGATGGAATAGATGGTATTTATTACGATCTCGGAGTTTCGTCTCCACAGTTTGATCAACCTGAACGGGGTTTTTCTTATCGTTTCGATGCTCGATTAGATATGAGGATGGACCAAAGCCAAGAGTTAGATGCTTATACAATAGTAAACACGTGGTCACAAAAAGAATTAAGTGACGTTTTGTATAAGTATGGAGATGAAAAGTTTTCTCGTCAGATTGCTAGAAAAATAGTTGATCGAAGAAAAGAGAAGCCAATTGTAACTACTTTTGATTTAGTAGATGTGATTAAGGATGCCATTCCAGCATATGCACGACGAAGTGGGGGACATCCTGCGAAGAAGAGCTTTCAAGCTATTCGAGTTGCAGTTAACAATGAATTAGGTGTATTACAAGAATCTCTTGAAGAAGCAATTAAGCTATTGAAGCCAGGTGGTCGAATTAGTGTAATTACTTTTCAGTCTCATGAAGATAAAATCGTCAAAAAGATATTTAAAAAGTATTCTGAAGTCGAAATACCACGGGGAATGCCTATGGTACCGGCTGACAGTAAACCAACATTGCGATTGATTAGTCGCAAACCTATCATGGCAAGTAGCGATGAATTAGAGGAAAATAATCGCTCACACAGTGCCAAGTTAAGGGTTGCAGAGAAATTATAATTTTTAGTTAGTATTTAAGGAGAAAAAGATGGCTGATAGCTCAGCAAGAAATTTAAATTATCAACAAAGTCAACAGCAGACTGAGCAGCCAAAGAAAGCAATTGTTCTTAATCCTAAAAGCGTTCCTTGGACAGCATTTGAAAAAAGTTTAGTCGTTCTAGGTTCACTCATTACATTAGGTTTAATGATTTTATTGGTTTCAGCTAGCATTTCCGCTACTAGTGCTCAACATAAATTAGCAAATGTTGAGCAAAAAATAATTTCTCAAAAAAGTCATAACACTGATCTTCGTCAGAAGATTGGTGAATTAACGTCAACTACTAGAATTAATAAAATTGCCCGTGATCAAGGCTTGCACTTGGTTGAGAGTAACATTAGGAATGTCCGTTAATGAAAAAGTTTAATAACTTAAATAGAAATAGATCCAAAGCCCACGGCTACCGCTTTACGGTGGGGAGAATCCTCCAGCTAGTCTTGGCTTTGGTTTTTCTTGTATTTATAGGTAGATTTTTATATATAGGGATTTCAAATCAGGTTGCTGGCGAAAACCTAAATAAGCGTGTAAATCAGATTTATAGGCGAAATGAGATTTTAAAAGCAACCCGAGGAACAATTTATGATAAAAATGGTTTAACTCTTGCTGAAGATGCGCATGTCTTTACTGTGTATGCCATCTTAGATAAGAGTTCAATTGATTATCATAATAAGCCAATGTATGTTACGAATAAACGCAAAACAGCACAAAAGTTGGCTGAAGTACTTCCTTTAAGTGAAGAAAAAATATATTCATATTTGACTCCGAAGCATAAGGCTTTCCAGGTTGAATTTGGTTCAGCTGGAACAGGGTTAACTTTATCTCAAAAGGAAAAAATTGAAGAGATGAAGTTGCCAGGAATTAAATTTATAGAAACTCCATCTAGACTTTATCCCAATGGAAACTTTGCTTCTCACATTATTGGTTTGGCACAACCCCAAAAGAACCAAGGAAACAGTACTTTAGTTGGTACGATGGGAATTGAAGCATACTTTGACAAGCAATTAGCCGGTAAAGATGGGTATCGCGAAGCGTTTGTAGATGCAGAAAATTATCAATTGCCTAATAGTCAAAAGAATGCACGTGCCACAAAAGATGGAGACAATATTTATTTGACACTTGATTCACGACTGCAAACTTACTTAGAGGTTTTAATGTCGCAAGTGCAAGATAAATACAAGCCAAAAGCTTTAACAGCAGTTGTAGAAGATATTAAAACTGGTAAAATTCTGGCTGCTTCTCAGCGTCCTACCTTTAATCCTCAAACTAAAAAGGGATTAGATACATCATGGCGAAATATGTTAGTGCAGGATTCCTATGAACCGGGATCAGTTTTCAAAGTTTTAACTTATTCAAGTGCAATTGAAAGTGGTCATTACAATCCTAATGAACAATACAAGTCTGGAGCAGTCACTGTTCAGGGCTCAACAATTCATGACTGGAACAATAGTGGGTGGGGAAGCATTCCATTTAGCCAAGCATTTCCTCGTTCCAGTAATGTTGGTTTTGTAAAACTTGAACAAAAGATGGGTTCAAAAACTTGGAAAGAATATTTGAATAAATACCGAATCGGTAAAAAGACAGGGGTAACGCTTCCTGGAGAAACCGCAGGTATTTTAAACTTTTCTACTCCGTTGAATCAGGCTGTTACTGCATTTGGACAAGGGGTTAATGTTAATGCAATGCAAATGATGCAAGCATATAGTGCCTTGGCCAATAATGGTCAGATGGTAAAACCTCAATTTGTCGAAAAAATAGTTTCACCTTCTGGTAAAGTAGTAGAAAAGTTTCACCGTACAAAAGTCGGAACACCTATTTATTCTGCTAAAACAGCTAAAACTGTTCTAAAAGGAATGCAAGATGTTGTAAACGCATCTTACGGTACTGGTGCAGCTTATAAAATGCCGGGAAAGAGCATCGCTGTAAAAACTGGTACGGCACAAATAGCTGGACCTCATGGTGGATATTTGACTGGGGATAATAATTATATTTTCTCAGTAGTTGGGGTAACACCTGCTAATAATCCTCGTTATTGTGTTTATTTAACCATGAAGCAGCCACAAAAAATGTCCAAACCAGCTGAAACAATTCTTTCTTCTATTTTTAAACCAATTATGAATCGCTTGATTTCACTTTCTGATTCTTCAGCAAAGGTTAATGAAAAAGTAACCGTCCCCGCTTTAACTGGTAAAAGCGTTGAAAAAGCAAAAGAAGATGCTAATAATGCAGGAGTTTCAGTTGAAGTGATTGGAACTGGAAAGAATGTTAGTCGGCAGTCAGTAGGAGCTGGTGTAAAAGAAGATACCGATACAAAGATTTTCTTGTATACTGGAGGACAAGTTACATGTCCAAATATGGTTGACTGGAGCGAAGATGAGGTTAATAGCTTCATGACGACAACTGATATTCCAATTACGATTAATGGAAAAGGAAAAGTTACTAAACAGTCTATTCCGGCTGGGAAAGTAATTGATAAAAATAGTAAGCTATCTGTAAACTTAAAATAGTAAAAGTTAAAGGAGTAATACAAAATGCAGTTTTCTTTGATACCGTTCATTAGCAGCTTTGCTCTTACGGTTATCTTCTTACCGTTGTTTATTGGTTTCATGCGAATGAAACATGAAGGACAAGTTATTAGAGATGAAGGCCCTAAGTGGCATGAGAAAAAATCAGGTACACCAACTATGGGTGGAGTGGTCTTTATGCTTGCCGGTGTTATTTCTACCTTATGGGTGTTGATTTGGCAAAAAGATTTAAATAAGACTGCATGGATTTTAATTATTGCTTTCTTAGGATACGGAATTATTGGCTTTTTAGATGATGGAATTAAGCTATATTTCAAACGTAACTTAGGCTTGAGAGCATGGCAAAAATTATTAGGACAAATTATTATTGCAGCTTTAATTATTACGCTAGCCTTTAGTGATCATTTTGCCTTTGAATTATATATTCCTTTTGCAGGAATGGTAAGAAATTCTTTCTTGTTTAGTTTATTTGTCCTTTTCTGGTTGGTTGGTTTTTCTAACGCAGTTAACTTATCTGATGGTTTAGATGGATTAGCAACTGGTTTATCCATTATTGCTTATGCTACTTATGCTTGGATAGCTTACCAAGAAAGAAATTGGGTTATCGTTGTATTTACTCTCAGTGTAATTGGTGGTTTAGTAGGTTTCTTCATTTTCAATCATAAGCCAGCTAAAATTTTCATGGGAGATGCAGGTTCATTAGCTTTAGGTGGAGGATTAGCCACTGTATCGATTTTCCTTCATCGTCCATGGTCATTGCTTTTAATTGGAATTGTTTTTGTATTAGAAACTTTAAGTGTGATCTTACAAGTTATTTCCTTCCAAACTACTGGAAAGAGAATTTTCAAGATGACACCAATCCATCACCATTTCGAAATGCTTGGCTGGTCTGAATGGAAGGTTGATATTGTATTTTGGATTGTTGGTTTAATTGGAAGTATTATTTATTTAATTATCTGGGGTTAATTTTAAAATGAAAAAAATTAAGACATACGAAAATAAAAATATTTTGATTTTAGGCTTAGGAAAGAGTGGCTTTTCCGTTGCTAAACTTCTTTTGAAGCTTGGCGCTAAGCTAACTTTAAATGATAAAAAAGATTTATCTAATGATGATCGTGCTGCTGAATTAGATAAGTTAGGAGTTAGAGTTATTTCTGGATACCATCCAGTAGAGATTTTTGATGAGGAAAAATTTGATTATCTTGTTAAAAACCCCGGAATTCCTTATGAAAATCCAATGGTAGAGAAGGCCGAAAAATTAAATATTCCAGTTATTACTGAGCCTGAAATTGCACTTAATGTTAGTGAAGCACCATATGTTTGTGTTACTGGCTCAAATGGAAAGACAACTACGGTCATGCTTACCCAAAGAATTATGGATCATCATTTATCTAAAAATGGTGGTCATGCTTATGCAGTTGGTAATATTGGTGTTCCAATTTCAGAAGTAGTTGAAAAAGCAACCTCTAAAGATCTCCTAGTAGTAGAAATGTCCAGTTTCCAATTACTTGGGGTAACTGATATTAAACCTAAAGTAGCTGCCATTGTTGATATTTATAATAATGTTCACCTTGACTACCATAAGACTTTTGACAATTATGTTGAAGCTAAGCTTAGAATTACTCAATCTCAAGATCAAGATGATTATTTCATTGCTAACTTTGATCAAAAGAATATTTTAGAAAAAGAGCTTGATAAGACAAAAGCTAAGGTTCAGACATTTTCGGAAACAGATAAAACTGCCGACTATTTTATTGGTGATGAATATCTTGAAAGCAAAGACGATCATCACATTATGAAGATCAGCGATATCAAGATCCCAGGTATTCATAACCAACAAAATTGTTTAGTAGCCATTGCCATTTCTAAATTAATGGGTGCAGATGATAGTGACATTCAATATGCATTAAGTACTTTTACTGGTGCGACTCACCGTTTGCAATATGTAATGACTTATAATGATCGTAAAATTTATAACGATTCAAAATCAACGAATATTGAAGCTGCTACTGTAGCTATTCCATCATTTAAAGAGCCTGAAGTTTTGATTGCGGGTGGATTAGATCGTGGATTCATGTTTGATTCACTAGTTCCACTATTTAAAAAGCATGTAAAATCAATTGTACTTTATGGTGAAACTAAATATCTTTTAGCTGATGCCGCTCGTAAAGCGGGTATTAAAGATATCGTAATTGTTAATACTTTACAAGAAGCTGTTCCGCGAGCATATGAATTAAGTGAAGCAGGAGATGTTATTTTGTTTTCACCAGCATGTGCATCTTGGGATCAATTTAACACTTTTGAAGAACGTGGAGACTTTTTTGTAAAATTTATTAAGGAATTAAAGACTAAATAAAAATGAGAGTAATTTTTTCTGGTGGCGGAACTGGTGGCCACATATATCCAATTATGGCGTTAATTGAACGTTTGAAAGAACGTAAATTAGTTACAAATGATGAAATTTTGTTTGTTGGGACTGATCGAGGATTAGAATCGAAGATTGTTCCTGCGGCAGGAGTTCCTTTTAAGACTTTAAAAATCAAAGGATTTGATCGAAAACATCCCCTAAAGAATTTCGAAACAATCGAATTATTTATTAAAGCTACAAAAGAAGCAAAACAAATTATTAAGAACTTTAAACCTGATGTAGTCGTTGGAACTGGTGGATATGTATCAGGTGCCATAGTTTATGAGGCAGCTAAAATGCATGTTCCAACTATCATTCATGAATCTAATTCAGTAGTTGGACTAGCAAATAAGTTTTTAGCTCATTATGTTGATAAAATTTGTTATACCTTTGATGATGCTGCAAAGCAATTTTCAGAGAAAAAGAAATTAGTAAAAACTGGTAATCCACGCTCACAACAAGTTCTTGGTTTAAATAAAGAAAACATTGATATTGCTAAGAAATGGGATTTAAATCCTAACATGCCAACTGTACTTATTTTTGGTGGCTCACGCGGTGCTTTAGCAATTAATCAAATCGTTGAAAAGTCTTTATCAGAGCTTGAAACAAAACCATATCAGGTTATTTGGGCAACTGGACAATTGTATTATGGTGATGTTAAGAAAAAATTAGCCGGTAAAGAAGTGAATTCAAATATAAAGATTGTTCCTTATATTGATAATATGCCAGGCTTATTACCACAAATGACATGCGTTGTAGCACGATCTGGGGCAACTAGTTTGGCTGAATTTACCGCCCTTGGTGTGCCTGTAATTTTAATACCTAGTCCAAATGTAACGCATAATCATCAAATGAAAAATGCGCTTGATATGGAAAAAGCAGGAGCGGCTTTAGTTATTGCAGAAAATGATTTAAATCCTAATAACTTTGTTTCATCAATCGATCATATTCTACTCGATACAAATTATGCAAAGAAGATGAGTGAAGCATCTAAGAAATTAGGTGTTCCAGATGCATCTGATCAAGTAATTTCGGTGATGGAAAGTCTAATTAAAAATAAATAGTGAAAGGGAGTGAGGCATGTGGCTAAAAGAAAAATAACCAAAAAAGATCCTAAAAAAGAATTGTCAGGATGGATTGATTATAAAAATAAGACAAACACTAATGAAAAAAGACGGGTCTCTGCCTCACTAACTAAATTGCAAGCTGAACGTCGGCATGCTTTATTGACTCGATTAGGTTTTATAATTTTCTTTTCACTGTGTTGTATTTTAGCTTTAGGATACTATATTTCTCCAAAAGCAAATGTAGCAAGCGTACAGGTTAAAGGAGCGCCTGAATTAAATAGTAGGCAAGTAGTAAAGACTGTAGGTATTTCTCCTGAAAACAAGGTTGTCTTTTGTCTCCTAAAAGGAAAAGAATACAGTAAAAAACTATCAGCTACTTTCCCAGAAATAGACAAAGTACAAGTGGGCGTCCAAAAAGCAAATCATTTGATTTTAAATATCAAAGAGCGACCAGTAATCGGATATATCCATGAAGGTGACGGCTATCGCAAAATCTTGGCGACTGGAAAAGTAGGTAGCCAAATTATCGCAAGTAATAAAATTGATAAAAATAAGCCTTTGTTTACTGGATATAATCAAAAAGTCTCTCTTAGTGAAGATATCAAAGTTTATGCCAGTCTTCCACAAAATATCCGTGACCAAGTTAAAATGCTGAGTGGTGAAACACGAAGGCCAACGCAGATTATTTTGGTAATGAAAGATAATAATATAGTTATTGGAAATCTTTCTACCATTAAAAGTAAGATGCGCTACTATGACAAAATTAAAAGTCAGCTAAGAGAACCATCTGTAATTGATTTTGAAATTGGTGCTTATAGTAGACCGCTCACACAGGCAGAAAAAGTCAAATTAGGACTGACTTGATATTAGTGAGAACTTAAACCATATGTTAAAATTTATTGTATAGTTATGTTTTGGGGGCATTACCTTGGATAAAACTGATTTACTCGTAGGCTTGGATATAGGAACAACAAGCGTAAAAGCAGTAGTCGCTGACACTGCATCTAATGAAATGCAAATTATTGGTGCTGCAAATGGTCCTACTAAAGGAATGCGGCACGGAAAAATTGTTGATATTGATCAAACTGCTGAAAGTATTAGTGCTGTTTTAAAGAAAGTAGCGCAAAAGACAAATTCAAAGATTTATCGCGTAGTAACTGGAATTCCAGTTGGATTGCTTCAATTAGAAAATGCTGTTGGATTAATTAACATTGAAGAAAATGGCAGAGAAGTTACTGATAATGATGTAAAACGTGTTTTAGTAACTGCTATTGATACAGCATTAAAAGATGGACGAGAAGCAATTGCTTTCTTACCTAATAAATTTTTAATTGATGGAAAAACTGATGTAGATGATCCGAGAAAAATGATTGCTCATTCACTGGAGGTACACGGTATATTATTGACGGCACCTAGTGCAGATTTACATAATATTCGCAAGGCTATCGAAAGAGCAGGGTATCAGAATAATTTCTTTGTACCTACACCGTTAGCAATTGCCAGTGTTGCTCTTGATGAAGGAGAAAGAACCTTTGGTACAGTTCTTCTGGATCTAGGTGGAGGATCAACTACTGCTACTGTTATTCATGAAAATAAGATTAAGTATGCGACAATTGATTTAGAGGGTGGAATTGATATTACCAATGATATTTCAGTTGTTTTAAATACTTCGAAAAAAGAAGCTGAAAAAATCAAAATACAATTTGGTTATGCAGATCCAAGCTTAACTTCTAGTGATAATCAATTTCCAGTTAATGTAGTGGGTGAAAACGCGCCAAAAATGATTGATGAAGAGTATTTAAGTGAAATAATAAATGCTCGTCTTGATCAAACTTTCAGTCGAATTGGAAAAGGATTAAAATCTCATGATGCCTTCAAGTTGCCAGGTGGAGTTGTGATTACTGGTGGAAGTAGTGCACTCCAGGGAATTGATGACATTGTAAAAGAAGATTTTGGCGTAAAGGCTAGAATTTTTCAACCAGATCAAATGGGACTACGCAATCCAATGTACGCTGCTAGCTATGGAGTAGTAAATTATGCTTATAGTTTGGCTGATATTGATTACTTGGTTAACAGTGTTATTTATGGAAACCAGATTACTTCTCCGGTTTCTAACCAATCTTCGTCTCAAGAAAATATGAAATTTTTCAAAAGACGTCTAACTCCTAGTGAAATAGAGCCCAAAGAAGATTATAATAAGACTAGTGCTACATCAACGGTCTCTACGTCTGAAGAGAATGATGATAATAAGAATAATAAAAAAGGAATCAAAGAATTCTTTAAGAAATTTTTTGATTAAATAAGGTGGTTTAGTAAATGGATTTTACTTTCGATTCTGATGACAACAAAAACGCAGTCATTAAAGTAATCGGTGTTGGTGGTGCCGGTGGTAACGCTGTAAACCGAATGATTGATGAAGGAGTACAGGGAGTTTCCTTTATCGCAGCTAACACGGACGTACAAGCTCTTAATAGTAATAAAGCAGAAAATAAGATTCAACTTGGACCTAAACTTACTCGTGGGTTAGGTGCAGGTTCTCATCCTGAAGTTGGTCAAAAAGCTGCTGAAGAGAGCCAACAAACAATTGAAGACTCTTTAAAGGGCGCTGACATGATCTTTATTACTGCTGGTATGGGTGGTGGTACTGGAACTGGTGCTGCTCCTGTAATTGCAAAGATTGCACGTGAAACTGGAGCGTTAACTGTTGGGGTTGTTACTCGTCCCTTTACATTTGAAGGTCCAAAACGTTCAAAAAATGCGGCAGAAGGAATTGCTCAATTAAAGCAATATGTTGATACCTTGGTTATCATTGCTAATAATCGTTTATTAGAAATGGTTGATAAGAAGACACCAATGATGGATGCGTTCAAAGAAGCTGATAACGTTCTTCGTCAAGGTGTCCAAGGTATTTCAGATTTAATTACTTCAACTGACTACGTTAACCTTGACTTTGCAGATGTTAAGACTGTAATGGAAAATCAAGGTGCTGCCTTAATGGGAATTGGTCGTGCTAGCGGAGAAAACAGAACAGTTGAAGCTACTAAACTTGCTATTTCATCTCCATTACTTGAAGTATCAATTGATGGTGCTAAGCAAGTTCTGCTTAACATCACTGGTGGACCAGATTTAACTTTATTTGAAGCGCAAGATGCTTCTGATATTGTTTCAAAAGCTGCTGGAGATGGTGTAAATATTATCTTTGGTACGTCAATCAATGCAAACTTAGGTGATGAAGTAGTAGTTACTGTTATTGCAACAGGAATTGACTCAAAGGCTGAGGAAGAAGCTTCAAAACAACCAATGCGTCGTCCTTCACGTCCAGAACGCCAAGAAGTAGTAACTCCAGAACCTACAAAGAGTGAACAATCAGAAGTATCTAAGCCTGCTTCAGCAGATGATACCGAAATTAAGGTTGAAAATACTATTTCTCACCAAGCTCCTACTCAATCTATTCCTGAAGTAAAAGCAGAAAAGAAAGAATCTCAAGATACTTTACTTGACCCTACAAGCGTTTGGAAGCAAGATAGAAAAGAGAACAATCGTCCACAACCTGTAGAAAATAAAGAAAAAGATGACGATGAATTTGATTCATTTAGTTCAGACGACTCCACTAGTATTTCTCAAATTGAAACTAGTGTAGATGATGAATCAGATAATGATATTCCATTCTTCAAACATCGTCGTCAAGATTAGTATTTGGAGGAAGAAATTATGGCTTTCGATAAATTAGGTAGATTTTTTGGTATCTCTGAAGATGATGAAATGAATGAAGTGCCATATACTGAATCAGAGGAACAGCAAGAAGAAATCCCTCAAACTCAAAAAAATGAGAGAAGAGCAAATGTTGTTTCTATTAATTCTGGTGTTAGTGCTACGAGTAAAATCGTTTTATACGAGCCTCGTGTATATTCTGATGCAAAAGAAGTAGCTCAAAATCTTCTAAATAACAAGGCTGTTATTATTAATTTTGCACGTATGGATGATGAACAGGCATGTAGAATCGTTGATTTTATTACTGGTACTGTTTATGCCCTAAATGGTGAAATTCAACGTGTGGGGGATAAAATCTTCTTAGCAACTCCACCAAAATTTGAAACTGATGGTAAAATTGCTGAATTGGTTGAAAAGAAAGATAAAATGGATTAATGATATTTTCAATTATAGGCTGGATATTACGCATTATTTCTGATTTATTAAATATCTATAGCTTTCTAATTGTTATCTATACTTTATTAACTTGGATCCCACGACTACTTGTAACTAAAGTGGGGCGAGTACTAGGGAAAATTGTTGAGCCTTATTTGGAGATATTTGAACGTTTTATTCCTCCAATAGCTGGAATTTCTTTTGCTCCCGTTGTAGCTTTGTTAGTAATTTATTTTGTAAATAATTATGTCCTTTATTGGATAGCAAATATAATTAGGTACGTGTTTATTAGATAAAATGGAAAAAAGACAAGCTAGTAGTTTTTATCAACATTTTGATGAAAGTGAAAGACCGACGGTGGATTATTTCGTCGGTCTTTTTAATCAGTTTTTATTTAAAAATGAACCTATTTTAACTGATTTTCTTAATCCTAGAGAACAATATATTTTTCGAAAAATAGTTGGAGGATATGCACAGTTATACAGCTTTGGTGGCTTTTCAAATGCGGAAAAGAAGCGATTGCTTTTATGTGAGTGGAGTGAAGGGTACAAGCCCGATGAATTCAATATTTCGCTTTTAGAAATTGCTTATCCTCAAAAATGGTCTGAACTCACTCATAGTCAAATCTTAGGTGTTTTGACGCACCTAGGAATTGAATTGGATACTTTTGGTGATATTATCAATGATGAAAACGGAAATTGGCAGTTCTTCGTTAAAGCCGAATTGAAAGATTATTTTCTTGAGGAAATCGATCGAATTGGAAGAACAAAAGTGAAATTATCTGAACTGCCCCTATCCAAAGTTTTAGTGCAGGAAGATGATAGCGAAGAAATGACTTCAGTAGCGATCTCACTTCGACTTGATGCTGTTATCAGTGCGATTACGAACTTAAGCAGAAGCCAAGTTAAGAAAATTATTGAAGCAGGAGAAGCGAAATTAAATTGGCATCTTGTAACACAATCTAATATAATTATTTCTGTACAGGATATGCTTAGTATTCGCCATTATGGGAGATATGAGATTATTAATCTTGCCACTACGAAGAAAGGTAAAAAAAGACTTGAAATAAAAGTATGGCAAGCAAAGAAAAGGTGATAATATGACATTAACGCCAATGGATATCCATAATAAGGAGTTTAGTACAAAACTTCGTGGATATGATTCCAAGCAGGTAGATGGTTTTTTAGATCGAATTGTTGATGCATATGGGGATGCACTCGATCAAATTGTTGATTTAAAAAATGAAAATGTTGAACTAAAGAAAAAAGTAGATAAATTTGAAAAGGTTAAAGATTCGATTAATGAGTCTTTAATTTCAGCACAAGAAAATGCTGAAGAAATTAAAAAAAGAACAAATAAAGAAGCACAAGAAATTATTCAAAAAGCTAACCAAGACGCTGATGAAATAGTTAATAAAGCTCGAGATGAGGGTGAGAAAAAAAGAGCTGACCTTCAAAAACAATATGATACCTTAAATCATGATTATGAGTTACTTAAGGCAAAAGTAGAAGATTTTAGAGAAGCAGTTCAAGAAATGTTAAAAGATCAGATCAAAGAATTAAGTGATTCTGATTGGCAATATTATCTAGATAAATACTATGGCCGCTCCCGCTTATATCCAGCTGACGGTTCACAACCACTTGAGGATGATCCTATTCCAGATGGTCCGGTAGATGATGAAGTACCAGCTGAAGAAACTACTTCTGCTATTTCAGAGGTTGACAATAATACAGTAAATGAAGTAAACTCTGTTCAAGAAAAGGAAGATAATACTGAACTCTTAGATGAAGAAAACTCTGTTAAGGAAAGTATACATGCTACAGAAGAAAGTTCTGAGCGTCGTGATGGCCCAGTAATTATTTTTCCTGATGATGTAAAAGATAATTAAAATTTAAGTCGACAGTAACAACAAGTAGATACCTTAGCGAGTTAGTGATGGTGAAAGACTAACAACTTTCGAAAGTTAATCAGCTGCCAATTGACTTAAACGTTTTCTGTACGATACACAGAGAATAAGTGGAATAGGGTAAAGTCTATCCTATTCAATTTAGGTGGTACCACGAGAAGCTTCGTCCTATTTGGGATGAAGCTTTTTTTGATTAAGAAAGGATTTTTTATGAGAGTCAAAGATACATTGAATTTAGGTAAAACTAAATTTAAAATGCGCGGTAATCTTCCAGTTCGTGAAGCTGAATGGCAAAAAGAATGGGAAGAAAATAAATTATATGAACAAAGATTAAAACTTAATGAAGGCAAACCCCGTTTTGACCTTCATGATGGTCCTCCATTTGCTAATGGTAATATTCATATGGGACACTCCTTAAATAAGATCTCGAAGGATATTATCGTTCGTTTTAAAAATATGAATGGTTACTATGCTCCTTATGTTCCTGGATGGGATACTCATGGACTTCCAGTTGAACAACAATTAGCCAAAAAGGGCGTTGACCGTAAAACAATGGATCGGGCTAAATATAGAGAACTTTGTCGCCAGTTTGCGGAAGAACAAGTTCAAAAACAAATGGCCGACTTCAAACGTTTAGGAGTAATGGCTGATTGGGATCATCCTTACATTACCTTACAACCAAAATTTGAAGCTGAAGAAATTAGAGTCTTCGGTGAAATGTTTAAAAAAGGTTATATTTATAAGGGTAAGAAACCTGTTTACTGGTCCTGGTCAAGTGAATCCACTTTAGCTGAAGCTGAAGTTGAATATCATGACATTAAATCACCAAGAATCTACGTTGCTTTTCCAATTAAAGATGGAAAGGGTATTCTAGATTCAGATACCTCACTAGTAATCTGGACTACTACTCCTTGGACTATTCCAAGTAATGTCGGAATTACTGTAAATCCTAAATTTGATTATTCAGTAGTTGAAGTTAATGGCAAAAAGTACGTCATCGGTTCACAACGTCTTTCAGCAGTTGCTGAAGATTTAGGTTGGAAAGATTATAAGGTTGTTAAGACCTTAAAGGGTACCGACTTTGATAGAATGACTTACCAACATCCACTATACGATGTAACTGGGTTGGTAATGAATGATACTTATGTTACTGCTGATGATGGTACTGGACTAGTTCATAACGCTACTGGTTTTGGTGAAGATGACTACAATGTAGGTCGTCGCTATGGCTTACCAGTATTTAGTCCAATGGATGCACAAGGTAGATTTACTAAAGAAGTGCCTGATCCAGACTTAGTGGGAATGTTTTATGATGATGCTAATAAAGTTGTTGCCGATAAGCTTGAAAAAGCTGGCGCACTCTTAAAGCTTAGTTTCTTTACTCACTCATACCCACACGACTGGCGTACTAAGAAACCTGTTATTTACCGTGCAACTACTCAATGGTTTGCTTCAATTGACAAATTTAGAGATCAAATTTTAGCAGAAATTGAAAAAGCTAATTTCATCCCTACATGGGGTAAGACTCGTCTTTACAATATGATTAAAGATCGTGGTGATTGGGTAATTTCTCGTCAACGTGCATGGGGTGTACCACTTCCAATTTTTTATGCAGAAGACGATACTCCAATTGTTACTCCAGAAACTATTGAACATGTTGCTCAAATCTTTGAAAAAGAAGGTTCTAATGCTTGGTACACTCATACTGCAGAAGAACTACTTCCAGAAGGATTTAAGTCAGAACATTCACCAAATGGTAAGTTTAGAAAAGAAACTGATATCTTAGATGTTTGGTTTGATTCTGGTTCTTCTTGGGCTGGTGTAATGCAAGAGCGTGATGGTTTAGGTTTCCCAGCAGATTTATATCTTGAAGGTAGTGACCAATACCGTGGTTGGTTTAACTCAAGTTTAATTACTTCAGTTGCTGTAACTGGTAAAGCTCCATATAAGCAAGTTTTATCTCAAGGTTTTGTTTTAGATGACAAGGGACACAAGATGTCTAAGTCATTAGGCAATGTAATTTCACCTAATGATGTAATCAAGCAAATGGGTGCAGAAATCATTCGTTTATGGGTTGCCGGAGCAGATACTACTTCTGATGTAGCAGTTTCTCAAGATATTTTACGTCAATCTGCTGAAAGCTACCGTAAGATTAGAAATACTATGCGTTTCATGCTTGCTAATACTTCTGACTTTGATCCTAAGGAAGATGCAATTGCTTATCCAGATATGTCTGGTGTAGATCAATATATGGAAATCAAGTTAAATCGCTTGATTGAAGAGGCAATTGAAGCATACAATAAGTTTGATTTTAATAGTGTTTATAAGAAAGTATTTAGCTTCATTTCTAATGATTTATCTGCCTTTTACTTAGACTTTGCTAAGGACATTCTTTACATTGATGCTGAAGACAGTGAAACTCGTCGTTCAATGCAAACTGTAATTTACGATGTTTTAGTTAAGCTAACTAAATTGATGACACCAATCCTTCCACATACTATGGAAGAAGTTTGGGGTTATCTCAAGGAACCAGAAGATTACGTTCAACTTGCTAATATGCCAGAAGTAGACCATTTTGCTAATGAGGATGAAGTTTTAGCAGATTGGAATGCCTTTATGAAAGTTCGTTCAGATGTGTTGAAGGCACTTGAGGAAGCACGTAATGCTAAGGTAATTGGTAAGTCATTTGAAGCACACGTTATTCTCTACCCAACTGAAGAAACGAAGGCACTTCTCAATAAATTAAACGCTAATATCAGACAAATTTTGATTGTTTCTGATTTAACTGTTAGTGATGAAGAAGCACCTGAAAATGCTGAAAAATTGCCAACTGCATCCATTGTAGTGGAACACGCTGCTGGTGAAGTTTGTCCAAGATGTCGTCGTACTACAACCGATGTTGGTAGTGACCCACGTTTCCCAGAATTATGTGCGCGCTGTGCAGCTATCGTTGCTGAAAACTTTCCTGAAGCAGAAAAAGAAGGTTTAGAAAAATAATGCGTAAAGGTACTGTTAAACAATTTGATCCAAACTCTGCGTATGGATTTATTGAGGATGATTTAACTCATTCATCTTACTTTGTTTTTTATAAGTCAATTAAAGAAGAAGGTTATAAAAAACTGAACGTAGGTCAAAGAGTTCGTTATCAATTAGCGCAAGGAAAAAAGGGTCTACAATGTATCAACGTTTATGTTGATCATGACTAAAAGGAGAAATTAAGTGAATCTGAGAGAAACTGAAATCTCAAATAAACCTATTTTCGAGGGTAAACTTATTGATTTAAATGTTGAAACTATTAGTTTACCTAATGGAAAAACAGCTACTCGTGAGATAGTTAAGCATCCTGATGCTAGTGCTGCAATTGCCATCAATGATGAGAAAAAAATACTTCTTGTAAAGCAATGGCGTGAGTCCATTAAACAATTAACTTTGGAGATTCCTGCGGGTTTAATTGATGAGACAGACGCTTCGCCTCTTGATGCAATGAAAAGAGAGCTGAATGAAGAGGGTGGCTACAAGGCCGAGTATTGGGAAAAGGTAAGTGAATTTTATACATCTGTTGGTTTTTGTGATGAAAAAATTCATTTATTCTATTGTGATACTTTGTCAAAAATTGAAAATAAACGTCCTCTTGATGAAGATGAATTTTTAACTCAAGAATGGTACAGTCTGCCAGAATTAAAACAGTTAATTGCTTCTGGAGAAATTATGGATGCAAAAACTGTAATGGCAATTACATTTTGGGAAAATATGATTTTAACAGGAAATCAAAGTAATGACTGAAAAACGAGCAGATTATCGTAAAAAACAACAAAAAGAAAAAGTAAGCAAAATTTTCGATAATTTTAAACGATTGAAGAGAGATAGGCATCAAACTGATGCAAGTGATCAGAAAGTTGAGGTTCAAGATTCTTCAAAATTTGAATCAAGAGAGGATCTCGCAAATCGTGTTTTAAAAGAAAAGCGTGAAGATAAGGTTGATCGTTTAAAAAAGCGTCTGAACTATGCCATTTTAATTGTTGTTGTTTTGTTAGTTATAGTTTTGTTCGCTTTGTTTAAACTTTAGATTTAGAGGTAAAAAATGAAAATCGCAATTATTGTCCCAATGGAAGAAGAAGCAGAATTCTATAAAAAGCATTTTAAGTCTGAAAATAAAGAAGTCTTTGGCACAACTGAATTTGATCATTTTTCAGTAAATGAAAATGACATTTACTTAGGATTAAGTGGAATCGGTAAAGTTAATGCAGCTATGAATTTGACCAGCCTGTTAACTAAAGAAGATATTGACGTGATTTTTATGACTGGCTCTGCTGGATCACTACAAGAAGATGTAAAGAGAAAAGATTTAATTTTACCTAATAAGTTTATGTACTATGATGCTCATAATACTAGTGCAGGTAACTACGTGGAAGGTCAAATTCCACAAGAGCCTGCAGGCTATACCCTAGATAATTCCTTCCGTGCAAAATTTGCAGCATATTTGAAGGAACACGATATTCCTTTTAAAGAAGGACTGATTGTAACTGGAGATAGTTTTATTGCTTCTGAAGCACAAAAGGATGAGATTAAAAAGAATTTCTCTGACGCATTGGGAGTAGAAATGGAAGGAGCTGCTTTTGCACAAGTAGCTAGACATTTTAATACTCCATTGGTTGCAATTCGTGCTATTTCAGATAATGGAGATGCTAATGCTGACAATGACTTTGATAAATTCGTCAAGGAAGTTGGAGCAAAAGCTGCAAGTATAATTGCATCCTATCTTGAAGAAACGGTTTTAGATTAAACTATTGATAGACTAAGTTCATCGTAACTTAGTCTATTTTTATGTTAAAATAAAAGAGCCACTTCCAAAATGTAAGGAAAGTAAAGAGGTTATAAGATAATATGACTAGGAAAAATGTATACTTAGATAACGCGGCAACTACGCCAATGGATCCAAAAGTTATTGAAAAAATTAGTAGTGAAATGGCTGATGATTTTGGCAACGCTTCTAGTCAACACGCATTTGGTCGTAAGGCACGTCATGTAGTGGAAACAGCTCGTCATCAACTAGCAGAAACAATTAATGCCCAAGATAAGGAAATAATTTTTACTAGTGGTGGCTCTGAAAGCAATAATACTGCTATTTTTGGTACAGTACGTTCTAGAAAAGATATTGGTAAAAAAATTATTACTACTAAAATTGAGCATCCTTCTGTCCTAAATCCTATGAAACGCTTAGCTCAAGAAGGATACGAAATTGTCTATCTTGATGTCGATGAAACCGGCCATATTAATTTAAACGACTTGAAGAGAGAGCTAACACCAGATACAATCTTAGTTTCTATTATGGCAGTTAATAATGAAGTTGGATCAATTATGCCGTTAAAAGAAATTGGTGAATTAGTAAAAGAGTCTAATGCATATTTTCATGTAGACGACGTACAAGGCTTCGGAAATATTGAGATTGATGTTAAAGAAATGAACATCGACTTATTATCAACTTCTGCTCATAAAGTTAATGGACCAAAGTTTTTAGGTTTTCTTTATGAAAAAGATGGTCTAAAAGTAAGTAATCTACTTTTAGGAGGCGAACAAGAAACTAAACGCCGTCCAGGAACGGAAAATGTACCAGGTATTGCTGGCTTTGGTATAGCTGCTCAAGAACTAAATGAAATGGATAAGCAGAAGCTGCAAGAGAAGTACCAAAACTTTCAAAAAATAATTTTGGATGAACTTGATAAAAATCAAATTGATTATGAAATTAATGGTACTCTTGAAGGCGAAGTATCCCATCACGTTTTGAACTTATGGTTAAAAGGTGTAGGTACTTACTCGGCTCTAACTAATTTAGACTTAAGTGGATATGCTGTTTCCGGTGGTTCTGCCTGTACAGCGGGTTCTCTTACTCCTTCACATGTATTACAGGCAATGTATGGAGAAGATTCACCAAGAATTGCAGAATCAATTAGAATTAGCTTTGGTAGATTTAATACTGAAGAAGAAATTCAAGAATTTGCATCAGATTTAGTTAAGATGTGCAAGCGTCTAGCTAAATAGTAAAATTATTTTTTTGAGAATTTATCTTAAGGTATAATAATAGTAAAATCATATACTTGACACTTACAAAAAATAAGATAATAATATTGAGAGTGATATTTTTATGGCAAATACAGTAATTATTAACGGCGATAATCGTAAATTTACGATTAATCCTGAAATTAAGCGTTATGCATTGATTGATGCAGGTTTCACAAAAACTAAAAGAGGTAATTTTATGTATAAGCATCCCTTATATAATGACTCCCCTTATAATGCTACCTGTCAATTAAAGCTAACAATTAATGAAGATTTAGATCATTTAACAATGGTAGTTACAGATACTAATGGTTTGCAAAAGGTTAATATTTTTAAGAATAAACAACTAGCGCCAATGGTTGAACTGCTTAACTTCATTTTAAAGGATCTTGAAGATCGCCAAATTATTGCACCTTGCTAAAAGGAGAAAAGGATAAAATGGTAGATAACAGCAAAATTAGAGTCGTTGTTGGTATGAGTGGTGGAGTTGATTCTTCAGTTTCTGCACTTTTACTCAAACAACAAGGCTTTGATGTTGTCGGCGTCTTCATGAAGAATTGGGATGATACTGATGATTCCGGAGTTTGTACGGCAACTGAGGATTACGAAGATGTAAAAAAAGTTGCAGATGAAATCGGTATTCCTTACTATTCTATTAACTTTGAAAAGGATTACTGGGATCGCGTATTTGAATATTTCTTGGATGAATATAAAAAGGGCAGAACTCCAAATCCTGATGTAATGTGTAATAAAGAAATAAAATTTAAGTCTTTCTTAGATTTCGCAATGGATTTAGATGCGGATTATATTGCAATGGGTCACTATGCAGCAACAAGAGTTGACGACAACGGTGTTGTTCATATGATGCGTCCAAAGGATGGCAATAAGGATCAAACTTACTTTTTAAACCAACTTTCACAAGATCAATTGAAGAAGGTAATTTTCCCACTTGCTAATTTAACTAAGCCACAAGTGCGTGAAATTGCTATTGCTTCAGGTCTAGCAACTGCTAAAAAGAAGGATTCTACAGGAATTTGTTTCATCGGTGAACGTAACTTTAGAAAGTTCTTGAGTGAATTTTTACCAGCTCAATCAGGAAAAATGGTTACTCCAGATGGAAAAGTTGTTGGTGAGCATGCTGGTTTAATGTACTACACTATTGGTCAAAGATCCGGCCTTGGTTTAGGTTCAACTAAGGAATCAACTGATCCATGGTTTGTAGTAGGTAAGGACCTAAAGAAGAACGAGCTAATTGTTGAGCAAGGTTATGACAGTAAGCTTTTATATGCTACTAGCTTAGATGCAAGCGGTGTATCATTCTTTACAGGCCAACCAGATCACGACGTTGATTTGAAGTGTACTGCTAAGTTTAGATACCGCCAACCTGATGTTGGTGTAACTATGCACTACCGTGCAAAGGATAATACAGTTCATGTTGAGTTTGATGAGCCAGCACGTGCTGTTACTCCTGGACAAGCTATTGTGTTCTACAATGGTGAAGAGTGCTTAGGTGGAGCTACAATTGACCGTGCATACCAAAATGAAAAGCAATTACAACTAGTATAGTTTAGAAGAAGTCTCTTTTGAGGCTTCTTTTTTATTTTTATAAACTGTTATTTTCTCCTCTTAAAACTTATAATAGTAATAAAAGTGGAGGGATAAGCAAATTATGCAATTATATTTTGTAAGACATGGAAAAACAAAATGGAACTTAGAAGGACGCTATCAAGGTGGTAGTGGTAATTCACCTCTTTTGCCTGAAAGTTACGAAGATATCAAAAAATTAGCTGGATACTTAAAAGGAACAAAGTTTAGAGCTTTTTATTCTAGTCCTTTACAGCGAGCATTAACAACTGCAGTAATGCTTAGAGATGATATGGGAATTACTGTACCAGTCATTGTTGACGACCGTTTAAAAGAATTCAATTTAGGGGATCTGGAAGGAATGAAATTTGTTGATGCTGAAAGTAAATATCCAGATCAAATAAAAGCATTTCGGTATTTTCCTGATCGTTATGATCCATCAACTTTCCATGGTGAAAATTTTGACCATATGATAGAACGTGGAAAGAAATTGATTGCTGATATTGTAAAAAGATATCCTAACAAGGATGATAAAGTATTATTAGTAAGTCATGGGGCTGCCTTGTGTGCCTTAATTAGAACTCTAGAGGGGTACGATATTGCCGATATTAGAAAGCGTGGCGGCTTAACTAATACAAGTCTTACCATTCTTGATACAGAAGATCGTGGAAAGACTTTTGATGAAGTAGCGTGGAATGAAACAAGCTACCTAGATCGAAAAATTACTAGTAGGGATACAATTTAAAATGGATAAAAAGATAGCCAACTTATATGATGCTGGCAATGTAGATAAAGCTATACATTTATTAATTGAAAAGATAAACAAGCATCCCCAGGATATTGAGAATTATTTGCAACTTTCAACTTATTTAATTGAACAAAATGCTGCTGATCAGGCGCTAGAACTGTTAGAAAAAGCTCGTGGCCTTGTTAAGCATCCTGAAGATCTAACCTATAACATTGCTGTCTGCTACTACATGCAAGGAGATTTTGCCAAGTCGCTTACGTTGCTTAGCTCCATTGCAGATGATGAAGAGACAATGTATCAAAAAGCTTTGATCTTTATGAAATTAGGGCAGTATCAAAAGGCACTAGCCTATGCCTTAACTTTAAAGAATCAGGATGAACGAACTTTAGAATTAATTGGTGATATTTGGCTTAGTTTGGGTGATTTAAAATCTGCAAATCAAACTTATAAGAAAGTTTCAGAAGACCAGAGAAATGCAAAAGTTAATTTTTTATTGGGGTTAACTTTATTTGATACTGATCCTGATGAAGCAGAAAAATATTTTAAATTATCAAAAAATCAAGATCCCAAATATTTTGCTCAAGCACAAAAGCAATATAATGCGGTAGCAAAATTGATTAGAGGTAAAAATGGCAGAAACTAGTTTTACTGGACGAATAAATGGAATTGTTTTTGAAAACAATCAAGATCTTTTCAAGATTATTGATGTAGATTTAATCAGTAAATTACCTGATTACGATCGTGATAATATCCGAGTAACTGGAAATTTTGGGGATATTCAAATTGGATCAACCTATAAATTTACCGGTAATATTGTTGTACACGAAAAATTTGGTAAACAATTTCGTATAAGTTCTTATGAACCAGTTTTGCCTCATGAACAGGGTAGTTTAGCTAAATACCTTAGTTCTGATAAGTTTCCTGGAATTGGTAAGAGGGCTGCTGAAAAGATCATTGATAGTTTAGGAACAAATGCTTTAGATCTGATTAAGTCGAATCCAACCGAAATTGACAATCTTGATTTAACTCAAAAGCAAAAAGATAGCTTATTATCTGGAATCAATCAAATGGATTCTTTTTCAGAGATTGTAATTAAGCTGGCTAGATATGGGATTAACAAAAAAGTAGCTGGTAATATTTATAAAGTATATCATGGTGATTCCTTGAAGAAATTGGAGGAAGACCCTTACCAAGCTCTGGGTGAAGTTCGTGGCTTTGGTTTTAAAACTGCGGATAATATGGGACAGCTACTAGGAATTGAACTAAATGATCCTAGGAGAGTTAGAGGAGCACTTCTAAGTATTTTACAGACTGCGCTTAATACCTTGGGAGATACTTATGTTGCACTTGATGAATTATTAACACAAGCTTATGATTTAGTTCAATCTACCTCTTATGATGAGCTTGCTAATAGTGTTAATGAACTTCAAAGGCAAGGAAAAGTTGTTGTTTCAGGTGATAAGGCAGCTTTGCAGACAATTTTTCAAACTGAACTTGATATAGCAACTGAATTAAAACATGTAGTTAATAATCAAGTCGAAAAAGAAGAATTTGATGATAGCGATATTGAAAAAGCAATAAAACATGTCGAAGAAACACTTGAAATTGAATATGATGATACTCAAAAAAATGCAATTAAAAACGCGCTAAATAATCCAATTTCGATTCTTACTGGTGGTCCTGGTACTGGTAAAACGACAATTATCAATGGAATTTTAATGTGTTTAAAGGAACTTGCGGAAATTCCAAGTGCAGCTTTGTATAGCGATGATCCACCATTTTTACTTGCTGCACCAACGGGTCGAGCAGCCAAGCGAATGAGCGAGGTTACAGATATTTCAGCAAAAACCATTCACCGTTTATTAGGGTTAGGCATCGGTGAAAATGAAGCAACTGATGTAAACGAATTAAACGGTGAGATCTTAATTATTGATGAAATGTCGATGGTTGATATGTTTCTCTTTAAACAGCTTTTATCCGGTATTAATTCAACAAAGAGGATAGTTTTTGTTGGGGACAAAGACCAGCTTCCTTCAGTTGGAGCAGGGAATGTTTTTAGTGATTTGATAAGTTCAGGAGCCTTTCCCACGACACGATTGCAAGTGATTCATAGACAGGGAGAAGACTCCTCGATTATTAAGTTGGCCCATGCAATTAATGATGAAGAAGCAGAAGAGACTATTTTTAATAAAACTAAAAACTATTCCTTTATTCCATGTCAACCAAGCTTGGTGGGGGATGCAATCGATCAAATCGTAAATTTGGCTATTAAACGTGGTTTCAAAAAGGATGATGTTCAAGTTCTGGGAGCAATGTACAACGGTCAAGGTGGAATTACTCACTTGAATGATATTTTGCAGGATGTGATGAATCCACTATCAGCAGAAACTAAAGTAATTGAAGCTCACAATGAAAGTTTTAGAATCGGGGACCGAATTCTACAATTACAAAATAATCCAGAAAAAGATATTTATAATGGTCAAATTGGTAAAATTATTGGCCTTAATCCTGATGATAAAGCCAAAATATTAATTGCTGATTTTGATGGTCGTGAAATAGAATTTGGTATTAAAGACTTAAATGATATTACCCGTGCGTATGCCATTACCATCCATAAGTCCCAAGGATCAGAATTTCCGTTAGTAATTTTAAACCTTACGATGCAAAATTATATGATGTTGAGGCGGAATTTGTTATATACCGCCATTACTCGTGCCGAAAAAAACCTAGTTATGGTAGGAGAAAAAAAGGCGTATATTATGGCATTGCGTACTCCAGGTAATGATCGTAAGACTGAGTTAGCAGCTAAAATTAGGCATGAGTTAGGTCTAAAAGAAGTTGAAAATACTTCAAATGTAAATGCGGAACAAGAAAAAACTAAAACTGAAGTTAAAGAAGAAAATGTTGAGCCAGAAGATTATGTTTTGACTCCTGAGCTAATTTATTCTGGACAGATTGATCCAATGATTGGAATGGAAGATATTAAATTAGAAGAAAAAAGATAGCAAAATAGCCAGCTCATTATGAGCTGGCTATTTGTCGTTTATTGCAAAAAATCAAAATGATCCACTTAAAATTTTAGATGAAACTTTCTTTTTGATAGTTCTTCTCCATCAAGTTGATCGTACTCAGGATCATCAGTTTTAACTTCAATTGCAGAGGATTCAAAATAATGAAATTGTTTACTTTTCATATGTGATCCATTGATGAGTAACTTGGAAAATAGATAAATAAATTTTGCCAAATTTGGCTTTTCTACAATTGCAATATCTAATTGGTGATTATAAATGCTAGCAATCGGTAAGATTGGTACGCTGCCACCGAAGTAGGGATGGTTAGTAGTAGTAACTAAATAGGCGTGTTCATAGTAAGAGGTGTGACCATTAGTCGAAACTCTGACTTTAAAATTGTCTTGTCCCTTGAGTGCTTGAACAATATTAATTCCGTAAGTTAAGTTACCTATATTAATTTTATTAAATTTAGTTTTTAGTTTTGAGTGGTTCGTTTTATTAACTACATAAGCATCAAAATCAATTCCTAAATTGTTAACAAAGTATCTTGTCTCACCGTTAATTAGATCATGGTATTTTCCGCAATCTACTTTAGTAATGATCGGATTATTCTTTAGATGTCTAATCAATTTTAGAGAATCTGTTTCAAGTTTAGCTGCTCTAGCAAAATCATTTCCAGTGCCTGCTGGGAAGTAGGCAAGAGGAGTATTAGGATGGTCTGAATTTTTAACACCGTTTAAAGCTTGGTTTAGAGAACCATCGCCACCAACTACAATAACATATTCAGTTCCGGAATTAATTTCATTGGCTACCTTGGTTGCAAGTGGAACCAATTGTCCCGGATAATTGGAGATATGAATGTCATAGTCCATTTTTTCATTTTTAAGTACAGTTTCAATTTTCTTGAGAGCTTTTTCGCCTCTGTTGCTCCCAGATTTTAGGTTTACAAGTAAATGAATCTTTGCCATTATTTTGTGCCTAGGTAATAAAAAAATAAGCCCCATTTGGGGCTTATTTTATTTCTTTTCAATTAGCATTGGCAAAATCATTGGTCTTCTTTCAGTCTTTGAATATAGGAAATCTTGAAGATTCTCAATAATTGCCTTTCTAATTTCATTTTCTTTCGGTTGTGGGTCTTTCGCCATTTCTGTCTTAAGAACATGGTAGACATGTTTCTGAGCTTGACTAATCAATTCTGTTGATTCACGCATGTAGACAAAACCACGACTCAAAATGTCTGGCCCTGCAAGAACGCGTTGGTGCTTGTAGTCAACAGTTGCTACTACTACTACAAGACCTTCTTCAGCTAAGATTTGACGGTCACGAACAACGATATTACCAACATCATCGCTACCAGAAGTATCAACAAAGACATCTGGTATATTAATGTGACCAGCGATTCTAGAAGAATCTCTCGTCAAAGCAAGGACATCCCCATTTTTAAGAACAAAAGTATGATCTTTAGGCATACCAGTAGATTGAGCAGTTTCAGTATGAACTACTTGCATTCTATATTCACCATGAACTGGAATGAAGTATTCAGGTTTAGTTAACTCAATCATCATTTTTTGTTCTTCTTGGCCAGCATGTCCAGAAGTGTGGACATTGTGAATCTTGCCGTGAACAACATTCGCACCAGCTTCAGTTAACTTATTAATTAGGTGGTTAACGCTAGTAGTGTTACCTGGAATTGGATTAGAAGAAAAGATGACGGTGTCGCCTGGTTGTAATGAAATCTGACGGTGAGTTCCATCTGCAATTCTTGAAAGAGCAGCAAGAGGTTCACCTTGAGAACCAGTACATAAGATCATTGCCTTTTCTGGTGGAGTATGGTTAATTTCATTAGCATCAACTAAGGTTCCTTCAGGAATATCTAAGTAGCCAAGATCAATACCATTTTGAACCCCATTTTCCATTGAACGACCAAAGATAGCTACTTTTCTTCCGGTATCAACAGCGGCTTTGATCGCAGTTGATACACGGTAAAGATTAGAAGCAAAAGTGGCAAAAATAATTCTGCCTTTAATTCCAGTAATGATGTCGTGTAATGAATGAGCAACAAATCGTTCTGACTTTGTAAATGTAGGAACCTCTGCATTAGTGGAGTCAGATAAAAGGGCTAAGACGCCTTCTTTTCCAAGCTTAGCCATCTCTTGGAAATCAGGAGCTGGTTGATTCATAACTGGAGTTAAGTCAAATTTAAAGTCTCCAGTAAATAGAACGGCTCCTTCAGGAGTATGAACTGCAATTCCTAGAGTATCCGGAATTGAGTGAGTGGTTCTGAAGAAACTTACTGATAATTTATCGAATTTTAAAACAGTATCTTCATGTTCTTCATGAAGTTCACTAGAATTTAAAATTCCATGTTCATCAAGTTTTCCTCGAATTAAGGCTAAAGCAAATGGAGTAGCATAGACAGGAATTTCAGGAATTTTCTTTAAAAGGTAAGGAATTCCCCCGATGTGGTCTTCATGTCCGTGCGTAACAACTAATGCTTTAATTTTTTTTCTATTCTTAGCTAAGTAGGAATAGTCTGAGATAACATAATTAATTCCCATCATATCGTCTTCAGGGAATTTGATACCGCAGTCCATGATGATAATTTCATCTTGGTACTCAACGCAGTACATATTACGGCCGATTTCGCCTAGACCCCCTATAGCGTAAACGCCGACTTCGTTATTCTTTAATTTCAAGGTCGTTAGTTATCCTTAGAATCAAAAGTTGTCAGTTTGAAATCTGGACTTTGCTTTTCGTAAGCAAGGGAATTTCCAGTTAATTCTTGGATGAGTTCAATGTTGTAGGGGGTATTATCCTCAACCATAGTTCTTGCTGCAACTACATTATCTGCTTCTAAAAAAAGAGTCTTAGTAGTTTCTCTTCTTGGATTAACGATCTGGTCTTTTTGGTATAAAACTTTGTAGATCATTTCTTATAATCTCCTTATATTTAAAACGTTCAAAAAAACTTCTGCATAAACTTGCAGAAATTCATAGCTATTAAAATTCTATCATAAACTTGCTTTTAAGTATACCAATTTGCTTCATATATAGTATGGAAAAAGGCGATAGAACATCTTGCTCTAACGCCTAATAGAAAATTAAAAGTTTAATTTTAAGAAATTACGATTGTATCTTCTGCTAATTCAAAAGGATTTTGCTTATTGATGCGATCATAGAATAAATGACCATTTAAGTGATCAATTTCGTGGGAAGCAACGATTGCTGGATAGTCTTTTAAGCGAATAGTTTTTTCTTCACCATCTACTGTGTAGTAACGAATTTTTAATTTATCAGGACGAGGAACATATCCTTCAATGTCTTTGTCTACACTTAAACAGCCTTCTCCTTCAGCAAGACAAGTTCTTCTAACTGATTCAGAAAGAATTTTAGGATTAACAAAAACTTCCTTAAAGATGATTTCACCTTTGTCGTTTGGAACTAAAAGAGCAGCCATTTGAACACTTTCACCAACTTGTGGAGCAGCCAAACCAACACCGGCTCTTAATTGATGCTTTTCAGCAATCTTAGGATCTTGTGAGTTAATTAAGTATTGCATCATGTCGTCAGCTAATTTTTTGTATTCATCGGATAATGGAAAAGTTAAAGGCTTAGCAACTTGTCTTAAAACTGGATTGCCATCGCGCGTAATATCATGCATTAAAATCAAAATTATATCTCCTTAATTAAATAATTTGCTATAAACTATAATAACAATTGAAAGAAAAGACGGCAACGACCGAAGTTTTTGGTATAATATTTTTGTTAAAAATAAACAGTTCACAGCTTGTACTTCCGTTGACGACATTATATTTTTAGAGTAGAATTGTAAAACGAAACTATAGAGATATAAAGCTTCAATAACTGCATTATTATTTTTGTGTGAAAGGGCTGTGACTGGAGTCACAGTTTTTTTATGAAGTTCGGGGAGGAATTTCTTTTGCAAAGAAGAGACGATATTAGAAATATTGCCATTATCGCACACGTTGACCACGGTAAGACTACTTTGGTTAACCAATTGTTAAAACAATCAGATACATTGCCAGAGCACATGAATCTAGAAGATCGTGCTATGGACTCCAATGCTATTGAACGTGAACGTGGTATTACTATCTTATCTAAGAACACTGCTGTTAAGTACGGTGATACTACTATTAACATCTTGGATACACCAGGACACGCTGACTTCGGTGGTGAAGTAGAACGTATCATGCACATGGTTGACGGATGTTTATTGCTTGTTGATGCTTACGAAGGTACTATGCCACAAACTCGTTTTGTGCTTAAGAAGGCTTTGGAAGCTGGCGTTAAGCCAATCGTAGTTATTAATAAGATTGACCGTCCAGGTGCTCGTCCAAAGGAAGTATTGGATGAAGTTCTTGAATTATTCATCGAATTAGGTGCTAGTGATGAACAACTTGATTTCCCAGTTGTTTACGCATCTGCTTTAAACGGTACTTCTTCATACGAATCAGACCCAGCTAAGCAAGAAGAAACAATGGATCCTATTTTTGATACTATTGTTAAGAACATTCCTGCTCCAGTTGATAATTCTGATGAACCATTACAATTCCAAATCACTATGCTTGATTGGGATGACTACGTAGGTCGTATCGGTGTAGGACGTATTTACCGCGGAAAAGTTAAAGTTGGTGACAACATTACTGTTATGAAACGTGATGGTTCAACTCAAAACTTCCGTGTTACTAAATTATTTGGTTACTTCGGTTTGAAGCGTAACGAAATTCAAGAAGCAAAAGCCGGCGATATCATTGCTATTTCTGGTATTAATGATATTTATGTTGGTGAAACTATTGCTTCTGCTGACAAGCCTGAAGCATTACCACTTCTTAAGATTGACCCACCAACTCTTCAAATGGACTTTGTTGCAAACGATTCACCATTTGCTGGTCGTGAAGGTGATCAAGTTACACCTAAGAAACTTGAAGACCGTTTAATTCGTCAAACTCGTACTGATGTTTCTTTAAAGGTTGAACCAACTGACCAATTAAATGCCTGGACTGTTTCTGGTCGTGGTGAATTACACTTGTCAATTTTAGTTGAAGAACTTCGTCGTGAAGGATTCGAATTACAACTTTCACGTCCTAAAGTTATTTACCGTGAAGTTGATGGACAAATGTGTGAACCATTTGAAGCAGTTCAAGTAGATACTCCAGATGCTTATGTGGGTTCTGTTATCGACTCTCTTTCACAAAGAAAAGGTGAAATGAAGAATATGGAATCTACTGGTAACGGTCAAACTAGACTTGAATTCTTAGTACCATCACGTGGTTTGATTGGTTACAACAACGAATTCATGTCCCAAACTGCTGGTTACGGAATTATGAACCATACTTTTGATTCATACAAGCCTGTTGTTACGAACTGGGAACCAGGTCGTCGTAACGGTGCCTTAGTTTCAATCAATCAAGGTCAATCAACAACTTACTCACTTCAATCAGTTGAACAACGTGGTGAATTATTCATCGGTGCTGGTGTTGAAGTTTACGAAGGTATGATTGTTGGTCAATCATCACGTGAACGTGATATTGCTGTTAACGTAACTAAGGGTAAGAACTTAACTAACACCCGTGCTGCAGGTAAAGACCACTCAGCTTCAATTAAGACTCCTAAGACTATGACTTTAGAAGAAGCTATTGAATTCTTGAACGATGATGAATACTGTGAAGTAACTCCAGAAAGTATTCGTTTACGTAAGAAGATCTTAAACACTAACGAAAGAAAAAAGGCAGATAAGAAACGTAACAAATAGTTTATTTCTTATTTAATTTTTAAAAGTGGCTCAATTTATTGAGCTACTTTTTTTGTTATGCAGAGGTAGTGATATAATAAGAAAGATTATTTAACTAAAGGGGGCAGATATATTGTGCGACAAAACCTAAGATACTTAGACTATAGCATCTTGATCCCATATCTTGTTTTGTCAACTATCGGGGTTATTATGGTATATTCAGCAAGCTCGGACATTTTATTAGTAAATGGTTTTTCACCGAGTGTATACATGAAAAGACAGATTATATATTTCTTGGCAGCATTTATAGCCTTTGGAATTCCTTGTTTTGCTTTAAAACTAAGAGTATTCAAAAACAGAAAATTTGTTATGTCCTACTTAGGAATTTCATTTTTGATGTTAATGTTTTTAATCGTTCTAAAAATTGTTAGTCATGGAAAAGCTGCTGTTAATGGTGCTGTTGGTTGGATTAATTTAGGATTTATTAATATTCAGCCAGTGGAAGTAGCTAAATTATCTCTAGTTCTTTATTTGGCTTTTGTCTTGTCAAGACGAGATGGGAAGTTTATTCCGGGACAAATCTGGCATAATTTATTTGGGCCAACTGTAATTTCATTTTTGATGATTGGTTTGGTAATTTTAGAGCCTGACTTTGGCGGTTCAGCAATTCTATTTATGATTGTTTTTGTCATGTATAGTGTCTCAGGAATCCCCACAAGATTAGCCGTTTATTGGTTAGTAGGATTACTGCTAGGAATTGTTTTATTGATGGCAATTTTATTGTTTTGGACCCCAGGATTCATCAAAGATTCCTATCAATTTCAGCGGTTGCTCGCTTTTGCCCATCCCTTTAAGCTAGAAAAAACAGGTGGTGCACAGTTGGTAAACTCCTATTATGCAATTCATAATGGTGGTTTGTTTGGTGTTGGATTAGGTAATAGTATGCAAAAGAGAGGCTACTTACCTGAACCATATACTGATTTCATTTTATCTATTACCGCTGAAGAGTTAGGAGTAATTGGCGCCATTGTGATTATTACCTTATTATTCTTTTTAATGTGGCGCATTATGGAAGTAGGAATTCATGCCGATTCACAATTTAATGCTTTAGTTTGTTTCGGGGTTGTAACCATGATTTTTACAGAAACGCTCTTTAATGTAGGGGCAGTTTTAGGATTATTGCCAATTACTGGGGTAACCTTACCATTTATTTCATATGGGGGATCATCAATGATTGTACTAACTGTCGCTTTAGGTTTAGTCTTAAATATTTCAGCTGCTGAAAAGAAAGCATTAGTAGAAAGTAGGAGTGTACTTTGAGTTTGGTTTTTAAGGATGAGTCAAATGAAAAAATGATTCCCCGTACGCAGATAATTGTTTGGTTGAATCAAATTAGCGATCAGTATAAGTTGCGTAGATTTGGTAATATTATTTATTTTTCACGTAAAAATAAGTATGTGATTTTATATGTCAGTTCACAATACGCAGCTAAGACAATTGCAGAGCTCAGAAGCAAAAGTTATGTGCAGTCTGTGGAAACATCAAAAACTGATGAGCTCGATTTCTCTGCTGAACACGAGGAAAAAATGATGCGGGAACTAAAAGAAGAAGCTGAAAAATTACGAGAAGAAAACGAGGATTTACGAGTTTGAGAATTATTGCAGGAAAATATGCTAAGCGTAATTTACATACATTGAAGAGTAATGCCACTCGACCAACTAGTGATAAGGTAAAAGGGTCTTTATTTAATTCTTTGGGGCAATTTTTTGATGGCGGCCAAGTACTCGATCTATATGCTGGCAGTGGTGCCTTAGGAATTGAAGCTGTTTCTCGGGGCTATGATGAGGCTGTTTTAGTAGATATTAGTGGTCAGGCATGCCAGGTTATCAAAAAAAATGTTGAACTCACCAAGGAAGAAGAAAGATTCAGAGTCTTAAAGTGTAGTGATAATCGCGCAATTAAAATTTTGCAGGATGAGGGTAAGAAATTTGATCTTGTTTTTCTTGACCCACCTTATGCTAAACAAAAAATTGTAAAGATTATGACGAAATTGCTTGAGAATAATCTATTAAATGAGAAGGCGCTTGTTGTAGCGGAGACAGATGAACATGATGAATTACCAGAGGTTTCTGGCTTTTCAATTATTAAGGATCATCAGTTAGGACGAACAAAGGTAAAGGTTTACGAAAGAGATTAAAATGACAAAGGCGATTTTTCCCGGAAGTTTTGACCCAATAACTAATGGACATGTTGAGGTTATTGAAGGTGCATCTCATATGTTTGAAAAATTGTATGTAGTAATTATGACCAATACTAGTAAAAAGTATCTTTTTAATGAAAAAGAACGTTTAGAATTGGCGAGAAAAGTTTTTGAAAACAACGAAAAAGTTGAAGTTATTGCTCGACCAGCCGAGTTAACCGTGGAAGTAGCACATGAACTTGGTGCAAGTGCAATTGTTCGTGGATTGCGAAATACAGCAGATTTTAACTACGAGCGTGATATAGCTGGAATCAACAAGACGTTAGATCCAGATTTAAATACAGTTTTATTGTTTACTCGCCCAGAAGATAGTTTTATTTCTTCTAGTATGATTAAAGAAACTGTATTTTTTGGTGGGGATGTTTCAACCTTAGTTCCAAAACCAGTCGCAGCTGCATTGGAAGAAAAATTGAGGAATAGAAATAATGAAAAAAAATAGAAAATTAAAGTTTTGGCTGCTAGGAATAGCAGCATTTTTAATAGCAGTTGTATTTTGTCTGTGGCCAACGCAATATTATATTGAAGCTCCTGGTGAAGCTTTTCAGATTAGTAAATATGTAAAAAGTACTAGAAAGGCTAATCCTAATTTTTATTTAGTAACCGTAAGCGAACGACCGGCGGTAATGATTGATTATTTGACAAGTTTTTTGAGGCCAGCAGATAGTCGCTACTCAAAGGATGAATTAATGGGAACATCGACTAGTGCCGAATATAACCAAATGCAGCAGTATTACATGGAAACTAGTCAAAATAATGCTATTTACTATGCGGCTAAAAAGGCAAACGTTCCGCATCGTCAAGAGTTCTTAGGCGTTTACGTAATGGAAATAATGAGTAATTCAACTTTTAAGAATAAGTTGAAGGTAGGAGACGTATTAGTTAGCGTAAATGGTAAGAAATTCAATTCTAGTCAAGAATTAATTAAATATGTTTCTTCTTTAAAGAAGAGTAAGGTAAAGATTGAAGTTATTAGAGGAAAAAAACACTTAACTTTCTCTGGTGAAACGGTAAAACTTTCTGGAACTAACCGTTACGGAATCGGTATTCAACTTGTAGATCATACACGAGTAGTAACAAAGCCTGCAGTAAAAATTGATGCGGAAGATATTGGTGGACCTTCAGCTGGATTAATGTTTACGCTCGAATGTTATCAATTATTTACCGGAAAAAATCTTAGTTCTAAAAAGATAGCAGGGACTGGGACGATTGATGATCAAGGAAAAGTAGGAATGATTGGCGGCGTTGATAAGAAAGTAATAGCAGCTAGTCAACAGGGAATGAAAGTCTTCTTTGCTCCAACTGATCAACCAGCGGGAGTTAAAAAGAGTGAAACGAACTATGCAGAAGCGGTAAAAACTGCTAAGAAAATTCATACTAAAATGAAGATTGTACCCGTAGCTCGATTTGAAGATGCACTAAATTATTTAGAAAAATAAGAAAAAAGCAGCAAAAAAATTGCTGCTTTTTTTCGTAATAAATAATGAGGTGATAAAAATGGATTTTGAAAAAATAAAAGGCTTCATCTTAGAAAAGAAAGGACTAGTAATTGGAATTATTGCGACGATTTTAATTGGTGGATATTTTATTCAAAAAAATAATCAGCCAGCAATTAATAACAGCCAAGTTTTAAGTGAAAATAATAAGAACCAATCAACAGATTTTTCTAAAAATAAAAGTAATAACACTCCTTCTGCTACTGGCGTTAATAGCCCATCTAAACAAAATACTGTAACTGTAGATATTGCTGGAGCTGTTAAACATAGTGGAGTTTATACCTTAAAAAATGGGGCACGCTTAAATGATTTATTAAAAGTATGTGGCGGCTTAACCGATAAGGCAGAGACAAGAGCAATAAATCGAGCAGCTCTTTTAAAAGATCAAGATCAAATTTATGTCCCCCACATTGGTGAAAAAATAGAGAATGTACCAGCAGTCGGAAATACAACAACTGCTAACTCATCTGCTTCAGATTCTGCTAGTTCAAATTCTGAGCAGGTCCATTTAAATTCTGCAACAGTTGAAGATTTACAGAAATTAAATGGAGTAGGTCAGAAGAAAGCAGAACAAATTATTGCGTATCGCGATCAAAATGGAGGTTTCAAACAAATTGAAGATTTAACTAAAGTGACAGGAATTGGTGAAAAGACTTTTGAAAAGCTTAAAGATCAATTGGCTCTCTAGTTTTTATGCTCCCGGATTCTATTTATTACTTAGTTTGGGATGTATTTCAGTTACTTTTCTAATTTTGCAAGCTACTTCTTTTGCTCAAAGAGTTGTAGCTGTAATTTTTTTGCTTTTTTTCTGCTTCTTGCTCATTTATAAATTTCCTCAGTATCGACAATTACTGGTTTTGTTTTTAGGAATAATATCTCTTATAACTTTACTTAATCAGCAAACAAGTGAAACGAAAATTGGAAAACCAATTCAAATATATAGTGATCAGGTGAAGGTGAGTGACCAATTTTTCTATGGGGAGGGAAGAATTGGAAAGAATAAAGTTTTAATTAGTGGAAGCATAAACAAGTCACTTGAAAAAGAATTAAATCGCTTTGGGGGATGTTATTTAGTAAACTACAAGGCAAAAGTAGAACAAATTATGCCAGCAACTAACCCAGGTGAATTTGACTACCAAAAGTATTATCGTAGTAAAAAAATAAGGGAAAGAGTGAAACTTGAAAGCTATGAGCTTTATCCTAAGAAAATTACTATTTTTGATTGGATTCATATTTTACGTAAGCGACTGATCGATTATTTTGAAAAAATGCCCCAGTTCACAAGATTGTTTGCCAATGAAATGGTTCTAGCACAAAATCCTAGTCCGGAAAATAAGGTTTTACTCAATAGTTATCGTGACTTAGGGATTATCCATTTGTTAAGTATCTCTGGTCTGCACGTAAGTTTATATATTCTGGGAATTATGTGGCTTGGGACAATTATGAAAAGAACAGAAGAAGAGCTAACGATTTTCTGTGTTCTTTTTTTAATAATAGAAATCTTACTCTCTAATTTTCAGGCTGGTTTTGTGCGGGCGAGTTTAAGCTACTTTTGGAAAGTATTCTTTAAAAGAAAAAAGATTATGATTAGTAGCGGAGATAAATTAGGAATAGTAGCGTTAACTCATCTTATATTTAATCCGCTATTATTTTTAAATAGTGGGGCGATTTTGAGTTATTTGTTAGTCTTTGGATTAGAAATAAGCAAGAATTTTAAAAAAATTAAACAAAATATAGTTCTTAATTTATTAATTACGCCAATTCTATTACATAATTTTTATCGGATTAACTTTTTAACTATCATTTATAATTTCTTGATTGTTCCAATTTTTAATTTTATTCTTTTGCCTTTAACCTTTATTGTGATTTTTCTATTTTGGTGTTTACCAAATATTGTCAAAATAGGTGAACCAATTTTTAAAGTCATTGCAGACCTAACTAATTTTATTGCTGATAAGCAAGTCGGATTAATAACTTTTGGGCAAATAAATTGGTTTCAAACTATATTTTTATTAGCTGTGACTTTGTTTTTGATTATTATGCCTAAGAATAAAGTAAAGAAATTAAAATTAAGAGTAATTTTGTTTGGGGCATATACTAGCTTTTTCTGTTTGATTCATTTTCCACTTAAGGGACAAGTTTCTTTTATTGACGTAGGACAGGGGGATAGCATTTTAATTACGACGCCCTTAAATAGAAAAACATATTTAATAGATACGGGCGGAAAGCTAAATTTTGGTAAAAGAAAAAGTGAGCCGCAGTTAAATCGGATCACTATTCCATTTTTATATGCGCAGGGAATTGATCATCTTGATGGAGTCTTTTTAAGTCATCAAGATGCAGATCATATTGGTGATTTAAAGGCGTTGCTAGATCAAATTCCAGTAAATCGGCTATATTTTGCTAAAGGTTTGACTGATAATCAGTCTTTTATGAAGAAAATAAGTAATCATTTAAATGATGTGCAACTGATGCCACTTCTTGCAGGCGATAAAGTTAGAGAGAGCGGGATCGACTTTGACGTGCTTTATCCTTTTAAAGCGGGCTTAGGTAAGAATGAAGATTCTTTATCTATAACTTTTAAGTTAGCAAATAGACGTTGGCTTTTTACTGGGGACTTGGGCCGAGAAGGAGAAAAAGAGATACAAAATCACTATAATTTCCAAGTTGATTACTTTAAATTAGGACATCATGGTAGTAAAACTTCTAGCGATCCAGATTTTTTAAAGCAGTTGAATCCGCGGCTGGTCTTTATTTCTTCAGGACGCAATAATCGTTTTGGACATCCTCATCAAGAAACTTTAAAAACATTGAAAGACTTAGATATTCCATATTTAAATACGCAAGATAGTGGTACAATTACTTGGAATTACTCACCATTTCAAGGTGATAAGATTACGACTTTTTATAAAGGAAATACAAAATGACATTAATCTCTCTTTTTAAACAGACTAATCCTAATAATGCTAATCTTTTGATTCAAGGACCTGATTCATTTTTTAATGATTATTTGGTTCGTAACTATCTCAATCAAAAATCTTTTTCTGAACTTGATCAAGTGATTGTAGACTGCCTTGAAGATGGACTTGATGAATTGATGGCAACTTTAACAGAGTCTTCTTTATTTAGTAATCAGAAAATTGTTGTTGTTAAAAATCCTTTCTTTTTAATGGCTAAAGTACCACAAAAGTTTAAAAAACAAGTTGAAAAATTAACTAAAATCATTGAACATTTAGGTGATTTAGAAGATATAGCTGTTTTTGTAGCTAATTATGAAAAAATTGATCGTAGAAAAAAGATTAGTAAACTTTTGCTTGAACATGTTAATGTGATTGAAACTACTTTTAAGCCATATGAAGTAAGTGGAATAATTAAGGCTATAAGTAAAGAAGAGGGATATCAAATTACTAATATGGCTCTTCAAATATTAATCCAAAGAAGTGACCAGGTTCTCGATGTTTCTTTAAGTAACTACGTAAAATTAAAAAATATTGTTGGTGAAGATAAAAGAATCACTGAAACGCTAATTAATGAAAATATTGATCGTTCTCTTTCAGAAAATATTTTTGAAATATTAACAGCTGCTTTTGATGAAAAATATCAAGAGGCTACTCAACGTTTAGAGGATCATTTACGAGAAGGGGCAAGTGCGATTCAGCTACTAGCTATTTTTGAATCTCAACTTGAATTTTTGACTTGTGTTAAAGTTTTGCAGAATAGACGGTGGAGTAAAGATCAAATTACTAAAGAGTTAAAAGTGAATCCGTATCGAGTAAAATTAGCCCTTGAAAATAAAGTCTCATTAAGTAAATTAACAGTGTTGCTAAAACGGGCGATTGAACTTGATTTTGGCTACAAAAACGGAACTTATCATGGGGATGAGTTCTTGAAGCTCTTTTTATTAAAAATTTAGAAAACAAAAAAGCTCGGAGGAAAACTCCGAGCTTTTATTTTGCCTAATATCAGGTGTCAAGTAAATAATTTACTTGTTAGCAGCCTTTTTAGATAAGCGTGATTTATCACGGTTAGCTTTGTTCTTAGAAATAAGACCTTTAGAAACAGCCTTATCTAAAGCACGTGCAGCTTTAACTTCTAAATCGAGGACATCTTTTGCGTCATTTTCAACAGCTTCGTTGAATTTTCTTACAGCAGTTCTCAATTTACTTAATTCAGCAGCGTTGCGCTTGTTAGCAGTAGCATTAGTCTTAACACGTTTAATTGCTGATTTAATTTGTGGCATCAAAATCACCTCGATAAAATAGATTTACTCGTTAATTATACTTAATACAAGCCGTTGGTGCAAGGTAATTTGGACTTGCTTTTTTAAAAACTTCCATGTAATATTAATATCTGTTGGAACCATTGACGCTGTTTTCCCGCCGCCGACGGTTAACGTTGTTAATGGCAATTATTTAAAAGAGAGGTATTTTTCTAATGGCTATTTCAAAAGAAAAGAAAGATGAATTAATCAAAGAATACGCACGTCACGATGGCGATACTGGTTCTCCAGAAGTTCAAATTGCACTTTTAACTAGTGACATCAACAACTTGAACGATCACTTAAAGGCTAACAAGCAAGACCATCACTCATACGTTGGTTTGCTTAAGAAGATTGGTCACCGTCGTAACTTACTTCGTTACTTGAAGAACAAAGATATTCAACGTTACCGTGAATTAATCAACAAGTTAGGTTTACGTCGTTAATTCTAATAATTCCTAAACCTCAGCTACTCTTTATCTTAAAGAGTAGCTTTTTTGTTCCTTTCAAATTCATACTATTATATGGTAAAATTAATTAGATTAACTTCGTTTTGATCATTAAGATCCATAAATAATTTAAGTAAATATAGAAAGAAGCAAAAAAATGTCACAAAAGATTAAGATAATGATCTTGGGTGGCGCACGTGAAAATGGTAAAAACATGTACGCTGTTCAAGTAGAAGACGAAATTTTTATTATGGATGCGGGTTTGAAGTATCCTGATTCATCTTTATTAGGAATTGACGTTGTTATTCCTGACCTACAATTTTTCCAAGATTATGCCGATAAAATTGCCGGTATCTTTTTAACTCATGGTCATGCTGACTCAATCGGTGCTCTTCCATATATTTTAAGAAATCACGATATTCCAGTTTTTGGTTCAAAATTAACTATTGAATTGGCTAAGATCGCTGTTCAACGTGAAAATAGACGTCGTAAAAATGACTTGTTCCATGTTATTGATGCTGACACAGAAATTGAATTTAAAAATGCAAATGTCTCTTTCTTCAAGACTACGCACTCAATCCCAGATTCTTTAGGAATTGATATTTCCACTAAAGAAGGAGAAATTGTCTACACTGGTGACTTTAAGTTTGATCCATCAGCTAAAAAGGGTTATCGAACTGATTTTGTTCGTTTATCTGAAATTGCCCAAAAGGGCGTCCTCGCACTTCTTAGTGACTCCACTAATGCTGAAGCAAACTTCCCAAATGATCGTCAGACTAGTATTGAAAAATACATTTACAATATTTTTGAGAATTATGATGGTCGAATCATTGCTGCAGCAAAAGCATCAAATATCGTCCGTGTTCAAGAGATTTTCCAAGCAGCGGCTGCCACTGGAAGACATGTTTTCTTGACAGGTAGAGATGCTGGTAAGATTGTCTATACAGCAATGAAATTAGGTTACTTAAACGTACCTAAAGGATTACTTGTTCACAGTAAGGACTTAAAGAAGATTCCTGACAATGAATTAGTAATCTTAGAAACTGGTCGGATGGGTGAACCACTTAAATCCCTTCAAAAGATGGCAACTAACCGTCACCGGATGATTAAGATTAAGAAGGGGGATTTAGTTTTCATCGCTACCACTCCTTCACACTCAGTTGAAACTATGGTTGCCCAAACTAGTGATATGATTTATCGTGCTGGCGGAATAGTTAAAGAACTCGGTAGAGATAAGCATACAAGTGGACATGCCACTGGCCGTGACTTACAAATGTTAATTGATACACTTAAGCCTAAGTTCTTAATTCCAGTTATTGGTGAATACCGTCTTCTTGAGATCCATAAAGATTTAGCCATTGAAGCAGGTATGAATAAGAAGGATATTTTCCTACCACATAACGGGGATGCATATTCTTTAGAAAAGGGACGTTTCTATCGTACAGATGCTGTTCCTGGTGAAGATATCATGATTGACGGTTCTGGTGTCGGTGATGTTGGAAACATCGTTTTAAGAGACCGGGAAGTTCTATCTGATGACGGTGTCTTCATTGCTGCAGCTACTATTGATAGAAAGAAAAAGAAGATCATCTCAGAACCACGTGTTTCAACTAGAGGATTTGTATACATTAAGGCTAACCATGCTTTGATGAATGGGGCTGCTGATGTAATTAAAGAGGCAGTAAACAATAACTTTGAACATAAGAAGTTTGATTGGACTGAATTAAAGCAAGATATTCGTAATGATGTTGAAAAATATCTTTACAAGCAAACAGGTCGTCGTCCAGTTGTTTTACCAGTCGTAATGGAAGTTAACCAAAATAGACACCGTGCAATGGCTAGACGAAACAATCAAGAAAATAATTCTGAGAAACGTCCAGTTAGAAAAAATCATCACAAAATAGATTTAGAACAAAAGAAGGCAAAAGCTTAATGTCACATGCAAGTCAAGATAACTTTCTTCTTTTAGCAAAAGAAGCTAAAAAGCACAATGATTTGCCGCAAGCTAAGCAATATTTACTAGAGGCTTTACGGTTAGGTCACGATTCAGATATTGTTTGTGAGTTATGTGAAATATATTTAAGCCAAGAGAAGGGGGATCAGGCATATTCTTTGATTAAGGAAGAGCCTGACCTTTTTTCTAATCAAAGAGTATATAATACTTATCTTAAGATTTTAGCTTTTCAGCATTATGCAATTGAAGCGGCTGAGCTGGAACACTTACTGCAAAAAAAGCTGCCAGTAAAAATTGAACCAGTTAGTCAAATTAAGCAGTTAGAAATAATGCGAAATTTTAAACAGCTTAAATATATTCAAGAAAAAGACTACTTACTGTTATATTGCTTAAGTACAGAAAACTTTACTAATTTGGCAAAAAGTATTTTAATAGATCCATCTCCTAATTTTGCTTTGCGTTTATCCCTATGTGAAGATTTAATAAAACTTGGATATAGCGAAAAAGTTCAAGTTTACATTTTAGGAGAATTAAAAGACTTTATTCCTAAAGAAACGGACTTACTTGAAAAAAGTCTAATTTATCGTGAAGTTTGTGTTAGCTTAGCGGATTACTTTAGACAGGATCCAAGCAAACTGCCAATAATGATTGGTGAGATGAATGTTTGTTTAGGGATGCTATATCCGCGTTTAAATGATTATATTAGAGATCCGGATCAATTTGCTCATGATTTTAGAAATTATCTTGAGCAAAAGAAGGGCGGAGCTAATCAGAAACTTTTAAATAAAATATATGAATATTTGGCATATGAAAAAGCAACAAATTCTGATTTTTAGTGCCGATATTGAGCAAAAAAGGTTTACATTTTCTGTGGATCTAGTATAATCAATAAAGGATATTTTCAAAGGGGTACGAGCTAGGCTTTTACCTTTGAAAGTAGTATAATAATCAACAGAGAATTATCCGTTACTTACTCAACGGACTTCTTGCAAATTTACAGGAGGGTCATATTAATGGCAGAAAAAGAACATTACGAAAGAACTAAGCCGCACGTTAACATTGGTACTATCGGCCACGTTGACCATGGTAAGACCACTTTAACTGCAGCTATTACTACAGTTTTGGCAGAAGACGGTTTGGCACAAGCTGAAGATTACTCACAAATCGATGCTGCTCCAGAAGAAAAGGAACGTGGTATTACTATTAATACCGCTCACGTAGAATACGAAACTAAGAATCGTCACTACGCTCACATGGATGCTCCAGGTCACGCTGACTACATCAAGAACATGATTACTGGTGCTGCACAAATGGATGGTGCTATCTTGGTTGTTGCTGCAACTGATGGTCCTATGCCACAAACTCGTGAACACATCTTACTTGCTCGTCAAGTTGGTGTTCAATACATCGTTGTATTCTTAAACAAGGTTGACTTAGTTGACGATCCAGAATTGATCGACTTAGTTGAAATGGAAGTACGTGACTTGTTATCAGAATACGATTACCCTGGTGACGATGTTCCTGTTATCCGTGGTTCAGCTTTGAAGGCACTTGAAGGTGACCCAGAACAACAAGACGTTATCAGAAAATTAATGGAAACTGTTGACGAATACATCCCAACTCCAGAACGTGATACTGACAAGCCATTCTTAATGCCAGTTGAAGACGTATTTACTATCACTGGTCGTGGTACTGTTGCTTCTGGTCGTATCGACCGTGGTACTGTTAAGGTCGGCGATGAAGTTGAAATCGTTGGTTTAACTGACAAGATTGAAAAGTCAACTGTTACTGGTTTGGAAATGTTCCACAAGACTCTTGACCTTGGTGAAGCCGGCGATAACGTTGGTGTATTGCTTCGTGGTATCGACCGTGATCAAGTTGAACGTGGTCAAGTTTTAGCTGCACCTGGTTCAATTCAAACCCACAAGAACTTCAAGGGTCAAGTTTATATCTTGAACAAAGATGAAGGTGGTCGTCACACTCCATTCTTCTCAGATTACCGTCCACAATTCTACTTCCACACTACTGACGTAACTGGTAAGATTGAATTGCCAGAAGGTACTGAAATGGTTATGCCTGGTGATAACGTTGAATTCACTGTTGAATTGATCAAGCCAGTTGCCATTGAAAAGGGTACTAAGTTTACTATCCGTGAAGGTGGTAAGACTGTTGGTGCTGGTCAAGTTACTGAAATCCTTGACTAATTCCAAACTTTCTTAAAAAAGATGTATCTTAGGATACATCTTTTTTTTATACAAAAATTAACAAATTTCTTTCTGGATTTGTGTTTTAGCAAGGTTTAGGGTAAGATAGTTAAGTGTGCAATAGCAAACCCAAATTTGACATCGGAGGTATTTAATTAATGTCTGTAAAATGGGAAAAGACCGGTAAAACATCCGGTGAATTAACTTTTGAAATCTCACAAGAAGAAGTAAAAAAGGGCTTAGATCAAGCTTTCAAACGTGTTAAGAAGAACTTACGTGTACCTGGTTTCCGTAAAGGTCACGTTTCTCGTGTTATTTTTGATCAATTTTACGGTGAAGAAGCTCTTTACGAAGATGCTTTAAACATCGTTTTACCAGAAGCTTACACTGCTGCTGTTAAAGAAGCTGGTATTGCCCCAGTTGGCCAACCACAAATTACTCCAGTTTCAATGGATAAGAACAAGGCTTGGGTAATGAAGGCTACTGTTTCTGTTAAGCCAGAAGTTAAGTTAGGTGACTACAAGGGTATTGAAGTTCCTAAGCAAAACACTCGCGTTTTAGTTAAGGACGTAGATGCAGAATTAAACAAGCGCCGTGAACAAAATGCTGAATTAGTATTGAAAGACGGTAAGGCTGCTAAAGGCGATACTGTTACTATCGACTACACTGGTACTATTGATGGTAAACCATTTGATGGTGGTAGTGCACAAAACTACTCATTAGAATTAGGTTCTGGTACTTTCATTCCTGGTTTTGAAGATCAACTTATTGATCACAAAGCTGGCGATGATGTAGATGTTGTTGTAACCTTCCCAGAAGATTACGGTGCAAAAGACTTAGCTGGTAAAGAAGCACACTTTGCTACTAAGATTCATGAAGTGAAATCTAAAGAATTACCTAAGTTAGATGACGAGTTTGCTAAAGATGTTGATGATTCAGTAGAATCACTTGATGAATTAAAAGATAAGATCAAGAAAGACTTGAAGAAGCACAAGGAAGATGACGCAAAAGACGCTATCCAAGATGCTGCAATCAAGGGTGCAGTTGAAAATGCAACCATTGATGAAGTTCCTCAAGCAATGATCGACGAAGATGTTCAAAACCAATTGAACCAATACTTAGGCAACATGCAACGTCAAGGTATTGACCCACAAACTTACTTCAAGTTAACTGGTACTACTGAAGCTCAATTGCGTGAACAATTAGCTAAGGGTGCTGCAGAACGTGTTAAGACTAACCTTGTTTTGGAAGCAATCGTTGCTAAAGAAAAACTTGACGCAACTGCTGATGAAATTAAGCAAGAAATCAAAGACTTAGCACACGACTACAACATGGAAGAAAAAGTTGTTCGTCGTAGCTTGAGTGATGATATGCTTAAGCATGATATTGCTATTAGAAAAGCTATTGATTTAGTAGCTGACAAGGCAAAGCAAGTTGCTAAGAAAGCTACTAAGAAATCAACTGCTAAGAAGTCAACCAAAGAAGACGACAAAAAGGCTGATAAATAATAGTTGATAACTAGTTTAAGAAAAGGGCGGCTATGACAGTCGCTTTTTTCTTTACTATTAATTAATAAGACAATTTTCTTTACTCTGTTAAAGTGAACTGCTAAGCTTATTTTGACATAAAGTAAGTGAAAAGGAGGATGGCTGATGGCTAACGAAATTACTGAGCAAGAAGAAGTAAAATGTTCTTTTTGCGGTAAACCACAGTCACAAGTTAAAAAAATTGTGGCTGGAAATGGAGTCTACATTTGTAATGAATGTATCGATCTTTCTAAGAAAATTATTGATGATGAATTAAAAGCAGATTCCATTAAAGAAACTAAAGATTTACCTAAGCCAATGGAAATTAAAAAGCAATTGGATGAGTACGTAATTGGTCAAGATCGTGCCAAGAAGGTGCTTTCCGTTGCTGTTTACAACCACTACAAACGTATCAGTCAAATGGATATTGATAGCACTGGAACTGAGTTGCAAAAATCAAATATTGCTTTGATTGGACCAACTGGTTCGGGTAAAACTTATTTAGCCCAAACTTTGGCTAAAATTTTGAATGTTCCATTTGCTATTGCGGACGCTACTACTTTGACTGAAGCCGGCTATGTTGGTGAAGATGTAGAAAATATTTTGCTCAAATTGTTGCAAAATGCCGACTATGATATAGAGCGTGCCCAACGTGGAATCATCTACATTGACGAAATTGATAAGATTTCTAAAAAAGCAGAAAATGTTTCAATTACTCGTGATGTTTCCGGTGAAGGTGTACAACAGTCATTACTTAAGATCTTAGAAGGAACTATTGCTTCTGTTCCTCCTCAAGGCGGACGTAAACACCCGCAACAACAAATGATTAAGATTGATACTACTAATATCTTGTTCATTGTTGGTGGTGCTTTTGATGGTATTGAAAATATCGTTAAAAACCGTCTTGGTAAGAAAACAATTGGTTTTGGCGCAGAAAATGGTCTTAACCAAGTAGATGTAGATGACTGGCAAAAGAATCTTACAACTGGAGATTTGGTTAAATTCGGTTTAATTCCTGAATTTATTGGACGTATTCCAATTATTGCTACTCTTGATAAGTTGAGTACTGAGGACTTAATTAGAATTTTAACTGAACCAAAGAATGCTTTAGTAAAACAATACAAGAAATTATTGTCACTTGACGATGTGGACCTTGAATTTACTGATGGAGCCCTACAAGCTATTGCAGATATGGCTATTAGTCGTCATATGGGTGCACGTGGTTTACGTTCTATTGTTGAAAATTCATTAATGAATGTAATGTACCGTACACCAAGTGATGATAACATCCAAGAAGTCCAAATTACTAAGGATGTTATTACTAAGCATGCAGAGCCTAAGATTACCTATAAAGAGGATAAGGCTGAAAAGACGAGTGAGGCGACTAAATAATGAAAGTCGTAGATGCTGAATTTGTCATTAGTGCTGTTTCTGAAAAACAGTATCCGAAAGATGATTTACCAGAATTTGCCTTGGCTGGCCGTTCTAATGTTGGTAAATCTAGTTTGATTAATACGATTGTTAATCGCCGTAAACTAGCCCGTACATCCCAACAACCAGGTAAGACTCAAACTCTTAATTTTTATAAGGTTAATAATGAGTTGTATTTGGTTGACGTACCAGGTTATGGCTATGCAAAAGTTTCTAAAAAGCAAAGAGCTGCTTTTGGTGAAATGATTCAAGATTATCTTGAAACGCGTGCCGATTTAAAGGGATTAATTCTTTTAGTTGATGCACGTCACAACCCAACTGCTGATGATATCAATATGTTTAATTATGCTCTCTATCTTGATATTCCAATCTTGGTGGTAGCAACGAAGATGGATAAGTTGAAAAAGATGGAAGCAAGTCAGATTAAGCAAAAAATCGGCAAGAGTTTGGATCTATCACAAGAAAATGTATCTTTCTTACCATTCTCTAGTGTTTCTAAATTAAATGTAGATAAATTCTGGGATTGGGTCGAAGATAGGATGTAATTTAAAAAAATTGTATAATTTGCTGATTAAATTCATCTATCTTTGATATAATTAAATACGTTGAAAATATTGAACTAATAATGTTTCAACAACCTTTGAAAAAGAAGAATACCGGTTGGAGCTGACAAGCTCTAGTCGGTATTTTTTCTTGCCTAAATAAATGTATTAGCTTTAGAATTAAAATATACACTTTAAAGAAATAAGGGAAAGAAATGACTAAAAAAATTTTATTTATTTGTCATGGTAATATTTGTCGTTCGCCTATGGCTGAATTTATTACTAAAAAGATTGTTAAAGATCTAGGTAAAGAAAAAGAGTATGAAATTGCTTCAGCTGCTACAACCGAAGATGCAATTATTAGTGGGATTGGCCATGATATCGATGTGCGTTCTCAAAGAGTAATGAATGAGCATGGAATTCCTTTTAACCATCGTCAAGCTAGAAAAATGGTTAAGAGCGACTATGAGAAATATGACTACATTATCGGGATGGATGAAGAAAACTTCTTTGATATGAATCATATTTCAGCAGGAGACCCAGACAGAAAAGAATATAAACTTTTATCTTTTGCTGGCTCTATGATGGATGTTGATGATCCTTGGTATACTAGGGACTTTGAAGGGGCTTATCAAGATATTTATCGAGGCTGTGAAGCTCTTATTAAGAAAATCGAGATGTCTGATAAGTAATGCAAGTTTTACCAATTTTCCTGGTTATTTTAGCAATAGTAGTATCAGGATATATTTTTACTTCTAAACATCGGCTTTATTTTCTGAAAGCAATTATTTTATTTTTAGTATTACTACTGCTTAGTACAGTTAACTTCTCAATTTTATTTGGAATTGCGGCACTATTTATTGATCGGGTTCATGATATGAAATTAGGAAATCTCTTCTTGCTTTTAGCAGCGTTAGTAATTCTATCAGGCTTACTATTATATGAGGGATTAAAGAGATTCAATAAACATTATCATATTTCCGAAATAACGTTAACGCTGATTGAATACTGTATTCAATGGTCATTAATTTATGTTACAGTTTATCAATCAATCTTCAATAACATTGCTAAGATCCATACAATTACTAAAATGATCAAAACAGTTCGTATCCTCAATCCGGATTTACTGGTAGTAATTATTTTGCCATCATTTATTTCAATTTGGATTGCGGTTGTTTTATTGAAGAAATATCAACATGATTTATAAAAGATAGTCTTATAGTAAGATTATCTTTTTATTATGTTAAGACTAAATCTTTGTCATTATGACTTTAACTCATACAATAAAAAGTGAAAGCGGATTATATATGAAAGAAGGCTGTAATTATGACAGTTCCAACATTTGATCGTGAAAAAGAAGCTATTATGAAAGACGTTCGTGAAATGATTCACCGTAATCGTGACAATGGCTTTATTTTAGAAAAATTACAAAATAAATACGGTAAAGACTTTTCTGATGATGATTTGAAGGCTTTAATTAAAGAAGCTACTAAATAACCGGAAAGTAGGCATACTATGAGAATGAGTTTTTGGATGGATTATGCATCTCCATTTTGTTATATTGCTTTTCATAAGCTAACTGAGGCAGTTAAGGCAGTAGGAATTGATCAAAACAAGTTAGATTATAACTTTCGCGCTTTTCAAATTGATCCAACTGCTACTGAAAATCCAACGCAAACGCGGGGAGAGAAGTTGATGAAAAAAAGATGGTTTAACCCAAAAGCAACTTCATGAAAGATTTCAAAATATTACTGAACAAGCTAGAGATGCTGGTTTAACAATTAATTATGCAAATACACTTCCAGTCAATACGATGAAGGCATTGCGTTTAACTAAATGGGCTAATGATACACAAAGTAATCAAAAGACGGCCAATTTAATTGACACAATCTTTAAAGCTTATTTTGTTGAAAATCAAAATATTACTGATAATGACGTCTTAGTAAAATTAGCAAAAGACCCTGGATTAGATGACTCATCTCCCAAAAAGATTCTTACGAGTGAAGAATATAAGGACGTAGTTATCGAAGATGAAAATGACTTAGCCAATCGAAATGCGGATGCAGTACCATACTTTGAAATTGGTCATTATCATGACGAAGGTGTGCCTACTAAAGAAGCTCTAATTGACGCAATCAACAATTTAATATATCAGAAGGCAAACTAGCCTCTATTACTAAATTTCTTCTATTCAAAGTGTAATTTCGACTAAAAAGTGAAATTACACCTTTTTTATTCAAGATTAAAAAGGTTCTAAAGTTGAAATTTAATGGTAGGATAAAAATGGAAGAAAAGGAGAAATATGAAGAAAATATTATTAATGAGTGTGATTGCTCTCAGCTTAGTAGGAGCAAGCGGCTGTTCCAATAACTCTAATTCAACTAATAATAGTATCGCTAAGAGTTCAAAGACTACTCAGAAGAAGCACTGGGATAAGAAAAAAGATCAAAAACTAGCTAAAGAAATGGATAAGTACGGTAAAAAGAAGAGCCAAACCTATACCAAATATGATGGTAAAAACAAGCTTTCTACTTCAGCAAATCGTGTTTATCCAGATGCCTTTAAGAAAGATACTTTTAAGTTGAATGGTAAAAAGATAAGCATTGGCTGGAGTCCACAAGGCGAACATCATTATGATTATGACGTCTTGGCTATCTATAATCATGACTTAACTAAAGATGGACAACATAAGACTTTTCTCTTTTGCTGGCACAAGCAAAAACCAATTGTTTTGGTAGATGAGTCTGGTAAGGGAAACGTTGTTAACTTACATGTCAGTCAAGACAGGTCATTAAATGGTAGCTTTTCAAACATTATGTATGGTGAAAATATCTAGCTTAAGGTCTGCTTCTTTGCAGGCTTTTTGTTTCTAAAAATAAATATCCGTATAATAGATGAAAAGTGAGATGATTGGAATAGGTAGAGTATAAAAATGTTAAGTAATAAAATGAAAGAACTGCTTGATAAGGTGTATGAAACACCAAATACAATGGACCTGGCAGTCATAGTACAGACACCGGACTTTGAAGAAACTTTTATTAGTGATAATTTGCGCCGCTCTTATCAACCAGCACGAGCTAAGGGTCTTGTTTTTAGGTTAATTGGGACTTTCGTTCAAAGACTTGATCTAGATTATTATGAATTCATTGATGTATTAAAGGGCGATTTAGAAAGTGACTTATTTAATGTGCATGCTATGAGAAAGCTCAAGCGCCCTAGTCAAGAGATTACTGATGATAAGCTTAAGCAACTAGAAACCCGAGTAGAAGATATCATTGATTTAGCTGAAGACCTAGCTAGTGAAAAAGAGATTGGTGACTATGTCTTGGTTGTTAATTATACTGACCAGTTAGGGGATGTTTTCTTCCATGATACTAGCGATCAAAATATGTCGACTTATCATGATATTCAAGTGATGCTCATGGAATATGCAAACCGCAATATTCTCAATCTATTAGCTCTAATAAAAGATTTAGAAAACAAGCGTCCTAGTGAAGCTAAATTACTCAATAAAGCTGCTTTTGAAGATCGAAATATTGATGGCTTCAATGTAGGAGACTTTTGGCAAATATATCGAGCTCCTTATCAGGGTGGCCAATTTGACTTAGAAAATCCTGAAGGCTATCGCTTTGAAAAAGAACTGATTAAATATAGTAGAAACTTGCAACACTTAGATTTGACGTACTTTCTTCTATTTGTGAGAACAGACCGCTATGTGTATGTATTAACCCCATCCTTTAAGACAGAAGATGATCTAGTAGAAGCCTTAGCTGGTTATTTAACTAGTCTAGAAGTGAATATGGACTTTACTGATGAAAAGTTTAAAGAAATTAGCGATATGATGCTTGAGAGAAAGTCTTATCTTGAGTTAGCTCATGGAAAGGATTCTGCGTATGCGATTGACTTACCAGTTAAACGAGAGGTGACTGATGGTCAAGAAATTCGAAAAGAAATTAATGACATTTTCAGTGAGCTAGTAACTTATCAAAATATGGATACAGTGCGTGATTTTTACATGTTTGCAAATATTAAAGACAATAATTTTACTGGTGGGATGATGAAAGACAATAATTTAACGAGTTACTTACTAAACTTCGTTGAATTATTAGCTTACCTTACTCATATGTATCCAAATCTAGCACCAAAGAAAATAATTGACTTAGTTGCAACTAAAGAAGACTTAAAAGGTAAGCGAAAATAGTTGCTTTATACGGATAAAGTTTCTATTGTAGAGGCGAGAGTGTAATAAGAGACAGAAGAGTTGAAAGATGAAAATTTCAATTTGAGGGGCGATTATGCATGTCCTTACTGCTACATTGGTGAAACCAACTAACAAAAGGCAATTGAAGAGTTAGGTGTTCAAGATAAGATTGAATATGACTTGAATGCTTTTTAAATTGATTTAGATGCACCTAAGTCAACTAAGCAAACTAATGCAGTCCTTTCAATGTGAAGGTGGTTAGAGCATGTTTTGATTCAATAAATGTGTTTTTTATGCTAATTGTGAATTTTCTATGAGTTTTCATATATTTTTTGTATAATAACTTTTAGTGTTACTAAAAAGCAAAAAATAAAAGAGGAATAAAATGGATCATAAGAATAGTGATAATGAATTAAGACATCGCTCACATCATCACCGGCATCATCGACGTAAAAAGTTTTGGCGTATCTTTTGGATTGTATTAGGTGTCTTCCTAGCAGTAGACATCATTGCGGTTATTATCGCTTGGCACAATATCCATGTTGCCACTAACAATATGTATAATCCGATGAGTAATGAAATTAGTGATCGGAAGGTTAGCGACAAACTGAAAGATAAGAAGCCAATGAGCCTGCTTTTATTGGGAACAGATACAGGTGAATTTGGACGTTCTTACAAGGGGAGAACAGATACCATTATGATGATGGTTATCAATCCTAAGACCAATAAGACAACAGTTGTCAGCTTGCCTCGAGATATGAAAGTTAACTTACCGGATTATCCAGACTATTCACCAGCTAAGATTAATGCAGCCTATACTTATGGTGGTGTAGATGAAACTGTTAAAACGATCAAGAAGTACTTTAATGTTCCAACTGATTCTTATGTCATGGTAAACATGGGAGGGCTCGAGAAGGCAATTGATCAAGTTGGAGGAGTGACAGTTAAGTCGCCATTAACGTTTGATTATGAAGGCTATCACTTCACTAAGGGCGTAACTTATCACATGAATGGGAAGAAAGCTTTAGCATTCAGTAGAATGCGTTATGATGACCCAAAAGGAGATTATGGGCGTCAAGAGAGACAAAGACTTGTAATTATGGCATTATTAAAGAGTTCCATTTCTTACAAGACAGTCGTTAACCAAGCATTCTTGAATTCAATCTCTAAGCAAACTATGACTAACTTAACGTTTGATAATATGGTTGCGTTAGCTCAGAATTATCGTCATGCAACTGATAATATCACAAGTGATCACGCTCAAGGACAAGGCGATTGGGAGAATGGCGTTGCCTATGAGTCAGTTAGTCAAGCAGAATGTCAAAGAATTAGTAATAAGTTACGTGCTGCCTTAGGGCTTAAGCCGGAAACCTTAAAGACAGGAGAATAGGAAAAAGTGGAAAACAGTACAAAAACTGAAAATACAATCGATTTACGTAGATTATGGATGCTTCTTCGAGCACATATTTGGGCAATTATCGCCTGGGCCGTTGGTTTAGGAGCAGTTGGATTTGTCTTAGCTGCTTTTGTCGTTGAGCCAAAGTATACTTCAACAACTCAGATTTTGGTTAACCAAAAAAGAAATACGACGGATGCTGGTCAAGCATTCAATGCTCAACAAGCTGATGTCCAGTTAATTAATACTTATAAGGATATTGTTACTAGTCCAGTTATTTTAAAAGATGCTTCTAAGTGGCTAAAAAATCCTACTGAAGTTGTAAAGCCAGCTAAAAAAGCTCAGTACAAGACTTTAGCTGATGGTACTAAAAAACTTGTTAGTCCAGCTGAACCAGCTGTTGTAAGAAGAGCGGGACGTGGCTACAACGTTAGTGCTAAAGAAATGCAAAAAGCAGTGTCAGTAAGTACACAACAACAATCTCAAGTATTTACAATTAGTGCTAAGAGTAATGATCCAGAAAAAGCGCAAGCAATTGCAAATGCGGTTGCTAAAACTTTTAAGAATAAAATTAAGAGCATTATGAATGTTAATAATGTAACAATTGTGTCACCAGCTGCTCGTGGTATTAAGACATTCCCTAAGACTACACTATTTACTCTCGCGGGTATTGTGCTTGGATTAATTATTAGCGTTGCTTTAATTGTCTTACGTGATTCATTTAATACTACAGTCAGAGATGATGACTACTTGACGAAGGAATTAGGTTTAACCAATTTAGGTCATGTATCTCACTTCCACTTATCTAATGATTTTAGTATCAATAAGAAGAACAATGATTCTGGTAAAAAGAAGCGTGTATAGGAGAGTATAAATGGGATTGTTTAATAGACGTAGAAAACGTGGTACAGATGAAACCATGCAATATGGTGCTAAGTTAATTACTGTAGCAAAACCGCAAAATCCAGTAAGTGAACAGTTTAGAACAGTGAAGACTAATATTGACTTTACTAGTGTTGATCATCAAATCAAAGCTTTAGCTTTTACATCAGCTAATATTAGTGAAGGAAAGTCAACTGTAACAGTGAATGTGGCGGTTACAATGGCTCAAGCAGGTAAAAAAGTATTATTGATTGATGCCGATTTGCACAGACCAACATTACACCAAACATTCGACATTCCAAATCGAGTAGGATTGACTACAATTTTAACTTCACATTCTAATGAAGTTGATATGGCAAATATTGTTAAAGAAGATATTATTCCTAATCTTTCAGTAATGCCTGCTGGTCCTATTCCACCTAATCCAGCTCAATTATTGGGTTCTAATAGAATGCGTGCCTTTCTAAACATGGTTAAGGAACACTATGATTTGGTAATTTTGGATTTAGCGCCGGTCTTAGAAGTTTCAGATACCCAAATTTTAGCTGGTGAAATGGATGGAGTAGTTTTAGTTGTACGTCAAGGAGTTACGCAGAAGGCTGGAGTTGAGCGTGCTATTGAAATGCTTAACTTAACTAAGACACATGTTTTAGGGTATGTAATGAATGACGTGAAAACTGGTCCAGATGGCTATGGATACGGCTATGGCTATGGATACAGTCAAGAAAAAGATGGAGAAACGAAGTAATAAATAATGGTATTAGTTGACATTCACGCACATATATTGCCAGGAATTGATGATGGTTCTCCTGATTTGGAATCTTCATTAGGTCTAGCAGAAGCTGCAGTAGCCGATGGAATTACTCATGCATTAATGACCCCACATACTTTAAATGGAAAATATTTAAATCATAAAGAGGATATCATTAAAGAGACAGCTAGTTTTCAAAAGGAATTAGAACAGCACAATATTCCTTTGACTGTCTTTCCAAGTCAAGAAGTTCGTCTAAATGGTAATTTACCGCAAGCTTTAGATGATGATGATATCTTATTTTGTGATGAAGATGGCAGATATATGCTATTAGAATTTCCAAGTGAAGATGTACCAACTTATGCCAAAGATATGACTTTTAAATTGTTAGGACGGGGGATTACCCCAATCATTGTTCATCCAGAAAGGAATTCTGGTATCTTGGCTCATCCAGAAAAATTACAAGAGTTTATTGAGCAAGGCTGTTTAACGCAAATAACTGCTAGTTCGTATGTGGGAGTCTTTGGAAAAGAGATCGAAAAATTAGCTGATCAATTTGTAGAAGCGGGTCAAGTAGCCACTTTTGCTTCAGATGCACATACGTTGCCAAAACGTGAAAGTCGAATGCATGACGCTTATGAGAAGTTAGAAAAAACGCAAGGATTGGATGTTGCTAATAGCTTTAAGCAGAATGCACGAAACATTATTAATTCTGATAATGTTAATTTAAATTGGAAACCTTTAAAGAAAAAGAAACGGTTTTGGATATTTTAAGTTTATTGTTGGGGGATAGAGTTTTAAATGATGGCACAAGAGGTTAAAAGGGTAAAACTAGATCCGTCAAAAGTTAAGGGACGTGTAGGATACCGTGCTGTAAAACGTGGCTTTGATATTTTAGCTAGTGGATTGGCTCTGATATTATTGTCTCCATTATTTTTAGTTTTAATTGTCTTAATTAAAAAGGAAGATGGTGGACCAGCTTTCTATTCACAAGAACGAATCGGTAAAAATGAGAAACCATTTAAAATGTGGAAGTTTCGTTCAATGATTGTGAATGCCGATAAAATGGTAAAACAGTTAGAAGAACAAAATGAAATTGACGGGGCAATGTTTAAGATTAAAGATGATCCTCGTGTAACTAAAATTGGTCATGTAATTAGAAAATATAGTCTTGATGAATTACCTCAGCTTTGGAACGTGTTAAAAGGTGATATGTCTTTAGTAGGTCCACGTCCACCTCTACCAATGGAAGTGGCTGATTATACTGACTATGATAAATTGCGTTTAACTGTTACACCAGGTTGTACAGGACTTTGGCAGGTAACAAAACGTAATGATGCAGACTTTGATGAAATGGTAGAATTAGACCTTGAATATATCAATAAGAGTAGTTTGTGGTTTGATTTTAAGATTTTATTAAAGACTGTTGGTGTTGTTATTCATCCGAATAGTGCGTATTAAGGAGAGAAAGAAAAAAGTATGAAAGTTTGTTTAGTTGGTTCTAGCGGTGGTCACTTAACTCATCTTTATATGTTAAAGCCATTTTGGCAAAATAAGGATAGATTCTGGGTTACTTTTGATAAAGAAGATGCAAGAAGTAAGCTGAAATCTGAAAAGATGTATGGATGTTACTATCCCACTAACCGTAATCTAAAAAACTTGATTCGTAATACTTTTTTAGCAATTAAAGTGCTCCGTAAAGAACGTCCTGATGTAATTATTTCTAGTGGGGCTGCAGTAGCAGTTCCATTTTTTTATATCGGAAAATTAATGGGTGCTAAGACTGTTTACATTGAAGTATTTGATCGCTATGATAAACCTACAATTACTGGTAAATTGGTATATCCAATAACAGATAAGTTTATCGTTGAATGGGAAGAAATGAAGAAAGTTTATCCTAAGGCAATTAATTTAGGAAGTATTTTTTAGGGTGATAAGATGATTTTTGTTACTGTAGGTACTCATGAGCAGCCTTTTAACCGTTTGGTGAAAAAAATAGATGATTTGGTTGCTGAAGGTACAATTAAGGAAAAAGTGGTTATTCAGACTGGTTTTAGTACATATAAACCAGTACATTGCGAAGGCCACAAAATGATGTCTTTTGAAGAAATGCAAAATACTTTGAAAGATGCGCGTATTGTTATTACGCATGGTGGACCTTCAAGTTTTATTGAAGCATTACAATTTGGAAAAGTTCCAATTGTGGTTCCTAGACAAGAAAAATATCATGAGCATGTTAACAATCACCAAGTTGACTTCACCGAATTAATTGAAAAAAGAATGAATAATATAATTCCTGTTTATGATGTAAATAAACTTGCTGAAACAATTAAAAACTATGATGAAATTGTCAAAACAAAAAATGTTGGCGAAAGTAGTAATAATAGGAAATTTAATCAAAGCTTGGAACATATTATTAATGAATTAGTGGGGAAGTAAATGACTATACCAAAAGTAATACATTATTGTTGGTTTGGAAATAATCCAAAACCTAAAGTAATTCAAGATTGTATAGAATCTTGGAAAAAATATTGTCCCGATTACGAGATAAAAGAATGGAACGAATCAAATTATGATGTAAATAAAACTAAGTATACTCAGTTAGCTTATAAAAGTAAAAAGTATGCTTTCTTAACCGATTATGTTCGTTTAGATGCCCTTTATAATGAGGGTGGTGTCTATATGGATACCGATGTGAAATTGATTAAGTCAATTGATGATCTTGTTAAAAAGGGTAATTTCATGTCTTTTGAAAAAGTAGGTCGGGTTAATACAGGTGTGGGATTTGCTAGTGAAAAAGGCACATCTATCCTTAAAGAAAATTTAGATTATTATAATACACATACATTTGTGGATAAAAATAATAATTTTGATCCTGAAATTTGTGTAAAAATAACTACACAATTGTTGGAAAAACATGGACTAGATTATAAGCGTAATGAACAGCAAGAAGTAGAGAATTTTACTATTTACCCATCAGATTATTTCTCTCCTAAAAAAATGGGAACAGAAAAAATTACAATTACTTCAAATACTTACGGTATACATTTGTATGCTTCTAGTTGGTATAAAGGATCAAAATTGTCCAAAAAAATTAAGTATCATCTAATTCCGCTTAAAGAATTTGTGAAATATAAAATTTTGAAAAGAAAATTATATGAATAAGGTAGCATATAAAGAACAAATATCTATTATTACCCCTGTTTTTAATAGATTAAAAGAATTAACTAGACTATATAAATCGTTACGCACGCAAAATAATAATAATTTTATATGGATTATTGTAGATGATGGTTCTGAGAAAACTATTAATGAGATTGTAGATATTTGGAAAAAAGAATCAAAATTTAAGATTGATTTGATCGTCCAGTCTAATCAAGGAAAAATGCATGCCTATAAAAATGCAATGAAACGTTTGAATACACCATGGTCGTTAGTCGTAGATAGTGATGATACTGTATCAGAAGAAATGATAGATATTTTATATAAAACAATATTATCTATTAATTCTGATAATGATTGTGGTGTAGTTTTCCCAAGAAAATTAGGTGCTGATTCGAATGGAACATCTCTTTGGAAACAATTACCAAATAAAGTTAATATTATAGATTTGAGATATCAATATAATATTCCCGAATCTACTATTTTTATAAAAACTAATGAATTAAAAAAGGCATTTAACTCCTTACAATTACCTGATGAAAAATTTATTAGTGAAGAAATACTTTACAATAAATTAATGGAACAAGGTAAATTTGTTGTAAGAGATGAACTATTTTATTTTGGTGATTATCAAGAGGATGGACTAACAAAACATCTTTTTGAATTATGGTTAAAAAATCCTAAAAGTACCATTATGTTGTTGAATTCAAGATATCGCGCAATGAATTCATTTCCTTGGAAAAAGCGATTGATAGGTCAATGGAAAACAAATATTAATTTAACTGCTTTTGCACTTGCAACTAACAGATCAATTAAAAGTGTTTCACCAGATTTAATAGAAAGTATTTTTTTATTTTTACCAGCGTTGGTTTTGAAGGAAAAGAGATTCAAAATTGAATAACTATGAGATTAGTTTGATAATCCCAGTTCATAATTCATCTAACTTTGTTGATACAATCTACAATAATATTTCTTCGCAAATATACACAAATTTCGAAGTACTTATAATAGATGATCATTCGCGGGATAATACGAAAGAAGAATTAAAAGAGAAATTTAAAAATGCAAAATTTAAATATAGAATTTTATCGTCAAATGGTAATGGAGTTTCTGCAGCAAGAAATATGGGAATAGAAAAATCTCAAGGAAGATACGTTGCTTTTATAGATGATGATGATGAAATTGTTCCCGATTATTTAGAAATTTTGCATAATCATGTAGCTAATGATAATATTCCGATTGCACTAGGTAATTATAGTGAAATTACACAAGATAAAGAAACACCTTTTAAATTTAAAAATGCTGGTATTTTTGATAATGAATGGGTTATAAATAAATTAATACCACAAACCATATTTCCGTTAGAAGGAGAACAATCTATTTGGTTACCGGTATGGCGTACCATAATCAAACGAGATATTATTATAAGTAATAATATAAAATTTGATGAGAAGATATCACAAGCAGAAGATTTCTTATTTATGATTGAGCTTTTATTAAAAGCTGAACGTATATCAATAATTTCAGGGAAATCTATATATTTTTATAATAGAAGACAATCATCTGCTATGAATAAATATATTGAAAATGATATTGAAAAACAAAAATATTTCCATAAGCGATTTTATGAATTGTTAAATAAGAATGATCTATATAATTTATATAGAAAGCGTTATTTAAGTAATCGTGTAAAAATGTACTCTACGTTAATTTCTAATGCTACTCGTGCATCAAATAAAAAAGTTGGAATACAAGAAATTAAGAAAAGTAGAGAATTATTTTTAAAAGATGATTATGTAAATTCTACTTCACTGAAATCTCTCTATAATTCTAAGTCCATTCAATTTGCTATCTATTTATTACGGCATAATAAAGTTGTTTTATTATATTCTATTTACAGACTTAAGGAAAAAAAGAGATTAAATCAATTTAACTAAATTAAATAGGAGAAGAAAAAGAGTGAATCCAGATATTACTGTTATAGTTCCAATTTATAATGTTGAAAAATATATTAGAAAGTGCTTAGACAGTCTGAAAAGACAGACATACAAGAACTTTGAAGTTTGGGCAATAGATGATGGCTCTCCTGATAATTCTAAAAAGATTGTTCAAGAATATGCTGATAAAGATCCAAGATTTAAATCTATTTTAAAAGAAAATGGTGGCTATGGGTCAGTTTTAGAATATGGAATTAAGAATACAAAAACAAAATATTTTTTAGTTTGTGATCCTGATGATTGGCTAACAGATGATGCATTGGAAAAATTACATAATTTTGCAAAAAATAGTAATTTAGATGTAACTGTTGGTGATAAATATAATATTTATTCAGAAGATAATAAAAAAGTATACATTCCTAGTTTTAAAAAAGAGTTAAATGTAAAACCACGTGTTGCATATGATACGGCTGAAAAAAAGGATAGATTTATTTTTAGTGAAGTATCACCACATGCAAAATTATTTAAAACATCAATTGCAAAAAATATAGATTTTCCTCATAAGATTAGCTATACGGACACTATTTTGTATGTGTTGTCGATTGCTAATGCAAAGAGAGTAGGATATCTGGATGAAGCTCTTGCATACTACTTGATAGATCGTCCTGGTAATACTATGACAGCAAAGACTGAAGCTAAAATTAGGGATACCATTAAAATATGGCATTCCATTTATAATCAGTTGATAAATGGATTTGAGCTAAATCAAATTGAAACATATATATATTTCTTATATTATGAAATGAAAATAATACTTATTACAGAATCTCAGCTACCTTCTATGAGTAAGTATCATACTGAGATTTTAAAAATTATGAGAATAATGCAAAGATATAATAAGATATTAGCTAAATATGTGAATAATAAGGTTGTTCCATATAATACAAATTCTATGACTGGACGCTTAATATTCAAAGGATTTATGAATAAAGCAACATATAAATGGGTAGAGAGATTATATGTTAAATTAGAGAGGAAACGTGAAGCTTAAAATGACCAATTATTTAATTGTAGGATCAGGACTTTTCGGAGCAGTATTTGCTCATGAAGTAGCAAAACGAGGCAATAAAGTTACTGTAATTGAAAAAAGAAATCATTTAGCCGGCAATATTTATACTAAAGAAGTTGATGGAATTCAAGTTCATCAATATGGTGCACATATTTTTCATACATCAGACAAAAAAGTATGGGACTATGTACAACAATTTGCTGAATTTAATCGTTACACTAATAGTCCTGTAGCGAATTACTATGGTAAAATGTACAATTTGCCATTTAATATGAATACATTTAGTGAAATGTGGGGAGTAAGAACTCCACAAGAAGCTATGGACAAGATTAATGAACAACGTCAAGAAATGGCAGGAAAAGATCCACAAAATCTTGAAGAACAAGCAATTTCTTTAATTGGACGTGATATTTACGAAAAACTGATTAAGGGATATACAGAAAAGCAATGGGGTAGAAAAGCTACAGAATTGCCAGCATTTATTATTAAAAGACTTCCAGTTCGTTTAACTTATGATAACAATTACTTTAATGATGATTATCAAGGAATTCCTAAGGGTGGTTATACTCAAATAGTAGAAAAAATGCTTGATAATGAGAACATTGAAGTTAAGTTAAATACTGATTTCTTTGATAAAAAGGATGAGTATTTAAAGAATTTTGATAAAATTGTCTACACAGGCATGATTGATAAGTTCTTTGATTATAAGTTAGGCGAACTTGAATATCGTTCTCTTCGTTTTGAGACTGAAGAAAAAGATGTAGATAATTATCAAGGTAATGCAGTAATTAATTATACGGATGCAGAAACTCCATATACACGTGTAATTGAGCACAAACATTTCGAATTTGGTAAAGGCGATAAGGGTAAGACTATCGTTACTCGTGAATATCCTGCTAATTGGAAACGTGGAGATGAGCCATACTATCCAGTTAATAATGAAAGAAACAATAATTTATATAAACAATACAAGGGTCTGGCTGAAAAACAAAATAAAGTAATTTTTGGCGGTAGATTAGGACAATACAAATACTATAATATGGATCAGGTAATTGCTGAGGCATTACGTATGAGTAACAGTGTAGAATAATGAATATGGATTTAAAAAAGAAAGAATTAACAAATTTTTTTTGTATAGTTTATTTTATTTGGGGCTTATTTCAACAAATTCAAAATACTGTTAACATAAAATTTAAATTTGAAGAAAGTATAGGACAGATTCTAAATGTTTTTCTTTTAGTAAGTATGTTTTTTTTACTATTATTAGTAATGAAAAATCAAAACTTTGAGGTTAGGATTTGGAATATTATATCTCTGATTTTGTTTTTTGGGCTAATTATTTATTTAAGTAAAAATCAAAATTTCACTTTTATTGCTACGTATGCATTAATTTTGATGGCAGGAAATTTTTATTTTGAAGATATTTTAAAAACTTTCCTTATATTTACCGCCATTATACTGATTTCAACTATATTTTTGTTTAAACTGGGACGTATTCCAAATGCTATAGTCGTAGGTCAGTACCTTAGGGTAAGGTCAAGCCTAGGATTTGGATATTATACATATTCGGCACAGTTGTTATTTTATTTCACATTAGCATACTTAGTTTTTAGAAAACAAAAAATTACGTATGTAGAGCTAATAATTTTAGAAGCCGCAAACTATTTTATTTACTATAGTACTAATACAAGAAACCCATATATTTTATCGACACTTTTTATTTTGTTTGTATTAGTAGATAAGATTTTTAAGTTTAAATTAGATATTTTAAGATTTAAATTGGTAAAATTTATTATATTATTTGCTTTTCCAATATGCTTTATTGTATTAAATGTTTTAATGTTCTGGATTCCTAAATCTTTATTTTATACTTTAAATGAGGCGTTATCGGGTCGATTGGCATTAAATATCTCAGGACTACAAATGTGGGGAGTAAAACTACTTGGACAAAAAATTGATTTTGAAGCGATTAATGTAAATGGAATGGCTACTCAGTATTACAATTTTGTTGATAGTTCATATTTTCAAACATTACTGGTAAGTGGATGTCTATTTTTTATCATAATTATGATATTGCTAATTTATATATGTAATAAATCTATAAAAGAGCATGAACAATATTTAGGAATAGCTTTATTTTTAATTGCCATTCACTCTATGTTTGATCCCCAATTATTATTACCATGGTACTCCCCATTTTGTTTGTTATTAGGACAGTTTTTTGCTGTACACGATTCTTCAATATTTGAAAAAACAATACAAGAATAGGTTGATAGAATGAAAGTAATAAAAAACTATTTATATAATGTTGGGTATCAAGTATTGGCAATTATCGTTCCACTTATTACATCTGCCTATGTCAGTAGAGTTTTGCGGCCAGAGGGTGTAGGAGCGAATTCATTTACTAATTCTATAATCCAATATTTTATTCTATTTGCTAATATGGGTATTGGGTATTATGGAAATCGACAAATTGCGTATGTTCGTGAAAAGAAAAGTCAAATGACTAAGACCTTTTGGGAAATTCAAATTGTAAAAACAATCATGACTCTTTACGCATTCGTTGCATTTGAAATTTTTATGATTTTTTACAGTAAGCAACCCGAATATATGTGGGCTCAATCACTAAACTTAGTAGCAGTAGCTTTTGATATATCATGGTTTTATGAAGGCATTGAAGATTTTAAGGTAACTGTTTTAAAGAATTCATTGGTAAAAATTTTATCAATGATTGCAATTTTTATGTTTATCAAAGGACCAAATGATGTCACTTTGTACATAATAGTTCTAGCTTTGTCAACGTTAATTGGAAATCTAACTTTATGGCCTAACATTGTACGTGATTTAGATAGAATAAATATTAAACTCTTAAATCCGTGGCAACACTTTTTCCCTATGGCTGAATTGTTTATTCCTCAAATTGCAACTCAAGTATATGTCCAACTTAATAAAACTATGTTGGGAGTCATGATAAGTGAAACGTCTTCAGGATACTATCAGTATTCTGATAATTTAGTAAAGCTTATTCTTGCATTAGTAACTGCTACGGGAACAGTTATGTTACCCCATGTTGCTAATGCGGTTTCACATGGCAATATGAATAAAGTTAACAAAATGCTTTATAAGTCATTTGATTTTGTATCGGCTGTCTCTTATCCTATGATGTTTGGATTAGCAGCTATTTCATTAACTTTGGCAACGAAATATTACGGTCCTGGTTATGGTCCTGTGGGTCCTGCTATGATGATAGAATCAATTGTTATTTTAATAATTGCATGGAGTAATGTATTAGGAGTACAGTACTTGCTGCCTATGCATAAGCAAAGAGCATTTACTATTTCTGTAACTCTAGGAGCGTTTATTAATTTGGCGTTAAATATTCCTCTTATTAAAATATGGGGATTAAATGGTGCTATGTGGTCTACAGTTTTATCCGAACTTGCTGTAACTCTATATCAACTATGGGCAGTTAAAGATATGTTGAGTATTAGAAGCTTGTTTTCAAGTACGTGGAAGTACTTTTTATCTGGATTGTGTATGTTTATTGTAGTATTTTGGATGAATACGCATTTAAAAGATACATGGCTTATGTTAGGTGTAGAAGTTTTAATAGGAATAGTTGTGTATGCTGTATTTATAGTAGTTTTGAAAGCTAAAATCATTGATCAACTAAAAGATCTAGTAGGAAATAAGTTGAATAGATAAGTGAGATCGTAAATTGAGTAATAGAAAACATAGAAATTATGGTTTAGATTTAGTAAAAATCCTAGCATGTATTTTAGTATTGTGTCTTCATTCTTTAGTTCCAACAAGTCCAGTAGTTAAAAATAGTTTACTTAATTTAAGTGTTTATTATGCTGGGGCAATTGCAATTCCTATATTTTTTATGGCAAGCAGTTATTTTGTTTTAAATAAAAGAATGATGTCATATTCTTATGTTATGAGAAGAGTGGGAGAAATTCTTTTTATAATAATTGGCTGGGTATTAATATATAGTATAGTTCATTTATGTATAAAACATAATTTTATTTTTCTTGAAGAACTGAAGGGGACTGCTTTTGTAGGAATTCCAAATCAGCATTTTTATCACTTTTGGTTCTTTTGGGCACTTATTATTATGCTGTTGTTATCCCCATTATTATGGTATCTTTTGCAAAAAAGTTTTGTAGGATATTTAATTTTGACAAGTATAGTTACTTTGATTTGTATAGGTATTGATATTTCGATGCATTTTGGCAACAGTTCTAATATTCGGAACATACCACAGATTTTTAGACTATATTTATATATTGAATACTATCTTTTAGGTGGCTTAATTGGAAATACTAATTTTGAGAAAATAAAAAATTTTTGCAAGCAACATTTTGTAATGACATGCATTGTAGCTAGTTTTTTATATGTTGGAGTGATCGCATATTCAATTTGGAATAGAAATATAATTCATTGGTTTTATGCTGAGGCAAATTATGGAAATGCTCTGATTATATTTACTTCAGTATTGATACTTATAATTTTTTCTATTTCTTCTCCACCTAATAAAAGTACAATTGAATTTATTATTCCTGCAACAATGGGAATATATATGCTTCATCCATTTTTTATTGGTAAATTAATGAAGATTCATATTTTATATAATTATCCTATTTTTATGATTCCCGTTTTGTTCATTCTATGTTTGATAATTGTAGAAATTGCTCTACGTATTCCAATTATTAATCGTTTCTTTAAATTATAAAAAATAAAAGCAAAAAAACACTGTGTAGTTAATCACTACACAGTGTTTTTTCGAGGAGTTGGAAAGCTTATAAATTTAGTTATTTTGTAAGCGTCAAATAACCGAGTGTCTCGATCCAACTTTCACTTTCAGCTATGATTAATTTATCAATTCAATGGGGGGGAATCATATGCTCGAAAAGCAACAGCCAATTGTGGCACTCAATCATCCAATCATACCGAAGAAGACTCGGCCACTACGCAATAATCTCTTGCTCAGTTTGAAAAAGAACGATCTGGAACTGAACTTCTATAGCAGTTTAGATCCTGAAATAATGAATAAACTCTTAGAGAAAGTCTTATCATGATCAATCTTTATACACTGGGTCAGGTTTATATCGTTTGTGGCAAGACCGATCTGCGCAAAGGAATTGATGGACTAGCAACACTAGTCAAAGAACAGTTTGAACTGGATCCGTTCAGTGGAAAAGTCTTCCTCTTTTGTGGTGGACGCAAAGATCGTTTCAAGGCCCTTTATTGGACGGTCAAGGATTTTGGCTGCTCTATAAAAGATTTGAAAACGGGAAGATGAACTGGCCGCGAAACCAAAATGAAGTTCAAGCTTTATCTTCTAAACAAGTCGACTGGCTGATGAAGGGCTTCGCAATTAGTCCAAAAATAAAGAACACGAAAGCACGCGAATTCTACTAACACTTGATATCGCGCGCTTTTTTGGCATAATTTTAACTAACAAAATTTAGGAGGAAGTTTGAATTATGTCACAAGAAAATTTGGAAAAGATTATTTCCCAACAGGCAACTACCATTCAAAACCTAACTGATGAGATCAAGCTTCTCCGTGAACAAGTAGCTTACTTAACGCAAAAGCATTACGGCAAGTCTTCAGAACAAATGTCCTTGAATGGCCAAACAAGTTTATTTGATGAGTCTGAAGCTCAAGATGACGGAGAGCGTCCCCGACGCCGCCATTCAGACTATTACTTATAGAAGACAAGCTCACACGAGAAAAAGAGCCGACCTGTTAGCAGGCTTTCCTGCTGAGTAAGTTCATCATGAATTGGACGATAAGCACTGCCCTAATTGTCATCATGAGTTGAAAGAAATTGGCGCTTATCCGATAAGACAGGAATTGCTTTTCATTCCCGCTCAGCTTAAGCGCTTGAATCACATCCAACATGCTTTCAAATGCCAATACTGCAGTCAGAGAAGTCTTAGCGACAAGATCATTAAAGCCGCAGTACCTAAGGCACCATTGAATCACGGCCTAGGATCACCTTCGCTTATTGCCCATACTTTATATCAAAAGTATGAGTTGAAGATCCCAGATTATCGGCAAGAAAGCGACTGGAAAAAGATGGGGCTAGAAGTTTCTCGACAAATGTTAAATCACTGGGGACTGAAGAGTAGCGAATATTACTTTAAGCCGTTATATGACGTGCTTAAACAAAAGCTGTTAAACCGACCAATCTTGCATGCCGATGAAACCTATTACACCGTGCTGGAAAGTGAGACAATTAAAACCTATTATTGGGTCTTTCTTTCTGGCAAGCATGATCGCTATGGGATTACACTGTATCATCATGATCCGCACCGCAGCGGCCAAGTAGCACTTGATTTTTTAGGCAACTATTCTGGCTATCTGCACTGCGATATGTGGCAGGCTTATGAACAGCTGCCTGAGGCAACCTTGGTTGGCTGCTGGGCTCATGTTAGGAGAAAGTTTCATGAAGCTATGCCACAAAATGCTTCTGGCAAGTGCATTGCCAGGCAAGGGCTTAACTATTGCAATCGGATGTTCTGCTTGGAAAAAGCTTGGGAATCTTTAGATTGTCAAACACGTTATCAAGCTAGAAAAGAAGAACTCAGGCCATTAATGCAGGAGTTTTTTGAATGGTGCAGGAAAAATAAAGCAACTGTTTTTGCCTGGTTCTAAACTAGGCAAAGCCATTAATTATGCGCTCAAGCATCAAGAAACTTTTGAGCATGTCTTGCTTAATGGCCGCTTAGAATTATCCAACAACAAGGCTGAACGAGCTGTTAAATCACTCGTGATAGGTCGCAAAAATTGGCTATTTTCACAAAGCTTTGCAGGGGCTACTGCTAGTGGCATCATTTTAAGTTTAATTGAAACTGCTAAAAGAAATGATCTTGATCCTGAAAAGTACTTAAATTACTTGCTTCAAAAATTACCGAATGAAGAAATTTTAGATTCGGATGCTCTTGAAGCTTATTTGCCATGGCAAGCAAAAATTCAAAAAATGTGTAAATAGAAGACATCGCAAGAAGACCGCCCTAGAACAACTAGGACGGTCTTTCAATATACTTGGTTATTTGACGCTTACTATACTTTTTATGAACACTATATCTGTACTTGATAAATTTATCTTTTATTTATATCATTATATATGCGTTATGATGAAATTAGGCATAACGGAGAAGGATTGTTGTCAAGATCTCGGTCCAGAATTTATTAATAATATTAGTAATAAATTCAGTTCCAAGATCGGCTACTAGAGAATATGTTTCTTGATCTAGGGTAATCCAGAAGACTCCCACAATTAATAGGAGAATTCGTGTTCTAGGAGAGAGATTCATATTGGGTCCTTTCGTCTTTATGGTAACATGAAGATACATGACATTACTGAGTAGTTATAATTCATCTCACTGTTTATTCTGTTATGAATTATAAGTCTGATTTTTTGTACCCACTGGTTAGGAACGCTATTCTCCGTTGCCAGTGGGTATCGTCATTTATTGGGGTAATTATGAATATTAATGAATGGTTTAAAGATCCGAAAGTATTAGAAAAGAGTAAAAGAGGATATGCTCATTTTGATCTTCGAACTGATTTAAGTAAATGTAGAAACTATATTACTAAGCCTGAAAATATCGCGCATCATGGTTTTTATCCATTTATAAAATATGATCTTAAATATCATAAATATAATAGGACGGAAGGAAGAAAAACAAAGAAGCGTACCATTTGTTATGCATCTCATATTGATAGTTGTATTTTTCAATATTATAGTTGCTTGATTAATGAAAAATATAATTCTCGTTTAAGACAAGACGATATTAATAAAGTTCCGATTGCCTACCGAACGAATTTACATACGGACACCATTGCCGAATTTAACAAGATGTATCAGTTTATGATTCAATACTCTTCTTCGTATATCATGATTGGCGATTTTACTAGCTTTTTTGATAGAATTAACCATCAATATTTAAAGAAGCAATTATGTGATTTATTGCAGGTAGATCGACTCAAGGCAGACTACTATGCAATTTTTAAGAGAGTTACCAACTATGACTATTGGGATTTAAAGGATATTTATCGTTTAAACAATCTTGATCTAAAAAAGAAAAAAGACAAAATTAAGCTAAATTCTAAGTTGAGAATTCTCTCTCAAAGTGATTATAAGAAATATCGCTCACATATTGAGCGTCATCAAGATAATAAAGGAATTCCGCAAGGATCATCGATTAGTGGATGTCTAGCAAATGTTTATATGTTAGAAATTGACAAGATGATTAACGACTTCGTAGTATCGCATGGCGGTATATATAGAAGATATAGCGACGATTTTATAATTATTTTGCCGATGGCTACGAGTTCGTTAGATGATATTGAAGTAATTATTAAGCGTTTTGAATCATTTAAGGGCCGGGGTATCTTGGAGCTGCAGCCAGAGAAAACGCAAGTCTATAAATTACAAAATCATGTTTACACCACGCCTGAATGAAAAGAATAAAACAATTAATTTTCTTGGTTTTACCTTTGATGGAACTGCAATAGCAATTCGTGATAAAACGACGAGCAAGTATTATTATCGAATGGGACATAAGGCCAAAGGCGTTGCCCATCAACATTGGCGGGGTAAAGGTTACCAAGGTTCAGATAAGTTGTATCGTTTGTATTCTCCAAAGGGAAAGTACGGAAAGGGTAATTACTTTACGTATTTAAGTAGGACCCAGAAATCTTTTCCGAACCACTCAATTATGATTCGAGAAGATAGAATTATGACGAAGATTAGATTAATTTTGAAAAATAATAGGTGGGGATAGGAGCTGATGAAAGTTTCTTTTTATACCGATGGAAAGGGTAAGTGTATTTTGTGAGGGAGTCATATACAAGTAAGTTGAATTAGATTGAATATAGAAAAAAGAGCAAGCTTCTTTTGGGGCTTGCTCTTTTTTTCTACGTTAAATATTCATCTCAGGTATTGTGATAAAGTAAGATGTTTCTTGCCATGAATCATATTCTTTTTGAGAAAATATTACAATATTCTTATCATGGGGCTTGTTACTATTATAGTATGTATCATACTCGTTAATCTCATCAGCCATATCTTTCAAATTCTAATAGTTAAAAGTAATAAACTGAGAACTTATTCATCCTTACACAAAATATTTTAGATTTTTAAACCACTAGCTTGGTAGATATAAAAGTTCTATAATTTGTTATTGATTATAACAAAAATATGTTGTGTGGAGAAAATATGCGTTAAAGAGTAATAATGGAACAATTAAGTCTTTTTTCAAAAGAAATAGAGAGAAAGCCGCGACCAGCAAATATCCCAGCGGTACCAAAAACTAAAGATACACAGGCTAGTTATTCGGTATGGGGATGGTTATTTCAAATTACGGCAGCCATAGTTTTAGGCTTAAAATATCGAAAAAATATGACTAAGATTAAGGTCGAAGGAAAAACAGAAGATATTGAATTATATTTTAGTGACAGAGATCCAATCTATGTTCAAGCAAAATCAACTGGAAAATCTATCGAAGAGAATGATAATGCAACTGCTCATTGTACTGCAGCAATGAATACTTTAATTAACACAACTAACATACACAAAAATAAATATTCAGAACTAATTTATATAAGTAATTATCTTAATCCATTGAAGTTATCTGAGGAAATATGGCGAGCAATGTGGAAGCCAGAAAAAACGGAATTATTTTTAGCTAGTTTTGAAGAAGACATACCTAAAGAAGGACAAGAATATTTATTAGAACGTATCAAAGCTGCACAAAAACAGTTAATGGATGGAAAATATTTATATACTACTACATATTTTTCATTGAAAAAGTTAAATGTGGCAACTTTAATATTCTCTAGAAAAAATAGTATTGGTCAAGAGGAAAATATCAAAGAATGTAGAACTTTGAATAATTTGATCGATAAAATATTAGAAAGCGATCATACAGGAAAACTACGAGAAAGCATAGAAGCTGAATTATATCGTAGATATCACAATAACGCTACTAATTTTGAACTTATGATAAAAAAGGAAGAGATATGTGGAATTTTTATTTATAAAATTATTCAAGAAGCACCTGAAACATACTTAGAAAAATACGTTCCTATCTTTAATCAACGCGAAGTGAATACCTATGCAGACGATTTTATAGTAAAGCAATCACAAAATATAGATGTAATAAATAAAATATTATCTGATTTTTTGACTTTTGATGGACAAAAGTATCCAACTGAAGCTGAGAAAGAAGAGGCGTTTTTAGAACAAGAAAGTCGTGATAAAGAATTAGAAAATTACTTTCCACTTTCAGATAATGATGAAATAAGAAAAGAGTGTCTAAAATATTTAACATACAAGATACTTTATAAACAACAAGTTATAACTCAAACAAAAAAGGAATTTAATATCCAATGATTATAAAAGAAATGAAAATCCAGTCTTCGGAAGGAAAAAGAATATTTTCTTTTTCAACAAAAAATATTATTTTTAGTAAAAAAAATTCGGTTGGAAAAAGCACCTTGTTAAGAATATTGTTTTATGGATTGGGGTATCCAATACCGAGTACTTATAAAATGAAATTTAAAAAATTAAAAATATGGGTAACGTTTCAGCGAGATAATAATTTATATCAAAGTTATCGGTATTCTGACTATTTAGAATTAAAAAAGAATGGAGAAATTTTTTATACAGATCCAATCTCTTCGAATTTATCTTCGTGGTATTCTCTAATTTGGGGCATTGATTCGTTAACAGTTTTAGACAATCTATTGGGTGCAATATATTTGGAGCAGGATAAAGGATGGACTTTATTAAATCGTGGCAAAATAATTGGAAATATAAGCTTTAATATTCGAGATCTTTTAATAGGATTGTCTGAAAATAATTCTGAAATATTAAATATGATAAGCGAAAAGAATCGTTTAAAACAAATTAAAGAAGAGACAAAAGCAATATTAAAATTAAGTGAGTATACTAATTATTCAAACAAACCTGTAGAAGAGGATATAGAATTAAGCGATGAAGATTTAAATAAATATAAGAATTTAAAAATTCAAGAACGCTTTTTAAAAACACGCATCAACGAATTGAAAAGAACTATAAATAGAACAAATTCCTTGAAAAATTATATTTATAGTTTGAATCTTTTAATTAAAAACCCAATTGCTGATAAACCCCCAATAGTAGTAAATAAAAAAAATAATAATTTAATGCATTTTGACTCTACAACTGACTATCTAAAAACAGAATTAGTAAGTTTACAGCTAGATCTTAATGATATTCAAAAACAAAAAGTAGAATTAGATAGAAAATTGGATGAAGATACGAATTCTTTATTTAGAACTGAAGATGTGGTTCAAAGCTCATTAAAAGCACTAAGTCATATAAAAATTAATAGAGAATTAATAGAAAAAAGACAAGATAATTTAGATAAAGAAATAGATGATTTGAATAAAGAAATAGATGAAGAATTTAAAAAAAATAAAGAGATATTATCTGAAACTGAAGCGTGGATACGAAAGTTTGCAAAAATTCTGGGAATAGAAGATGTAATTAATTCTCATAGAGATTATTTATTTACTCACGATATAAAATCAATTAGTGGTACGCAATATTATAAAGTTGTTTTTTGCTTTAAGATGGCTTACATAAAGGTTATTGAAAATCATACTCAAACGTCTCTTCCTATCTTTTTAGATTCTCCAAGTGGTAGAGAAGTAACTAAAAGTAATATTGATAAAGTAATTAGAATTTTAAATGAATATTTCGAAAAAAATCAAATAATCATTGCTTCTATTTTTGATTATAATTTAAAAAATAAGAACATAATTGAAATTAAAAATAAAATTTTTGAATCAAATAATGTAGATAGACCAGAAATAGAGTTACTAAAAGATTCAGACTTTAAGAATAAATAATTGCTATAGAGAATCACATGAATAATAATTAAAATATTTTTGATTATCTTAATTGGGATGATATCATAACTAAAAGTTTTGAATAGAGAATTCTTAGTGATGCAAAACGAATTGCATAAGATGCACCAATGGTTTACTTATCAACTGACTACGTCTTTGATGGTCAAGGAACTACTCCTTGGGAACCTGACTTCAAGGGTTACAAGCCATTAAATGTTTATGGTGAAACTAAGCTTGGCGGAGAAGAAGCTGTTGCTAATACTTTAGACAAGTACTTCATCGTTCGTATTGCTTGGGTATTTGGTGTAAATGGTTCTAACTTTATTAAGACAATGCTTAAAGTTGGTTCAAACCATGATGAAGTTAAAGTTGTTAGCGACCAAGTAGGTACACCAACTTATACTTTTGATTTAGCTCGCTTATTGGTAGACATGATTGAAACTGATAAGTACGGCTACTACCATGCAACTAATGCGGAATTACCAGCAAGTGAAGGCAACCATGACGAAAATGGTACTAAGACCGGCTATATTTCTTGGTACGATTTTACTAAAGAAATCTACCGTCAAGCAGGCTACAAGACTAAGGTAACTCCTGTAACTACTGAAGAATATGGTTTATCAAAGGCTGTTCGTCCATTTAACTCTCGCTTAGACAAGAGTAAGTTAGAAGAAAACGGCTTTAAGCCACTTCCAACTTGGCCGGACGCTATTAGCCGATACTTAGACATTTTAAAGGACGACGGCTTCTTTGATGAGTTGGGTAAGTAAGTTTTTAACTAAATAATACCGAATGAAAGGCTAAGCATTGTGCTTGGTCTTTTTTGATGGAAAAAGGGAAAACTGTAATCTTAAACAGAAATACTTGCTTGATAAAATTATTTTTTATTTATATTATATAATTGCGTTATGATGAAATTAGGCATAACGGAAAAGGATTGAAGTCAAGATCTTGGTCGAGAATTGATTAATAATAAATTCAATGCCAAGTTTGATGACTGAAGAATGTGTTTCTTGATCTAAGGTAATCCAGAAGACTTCCACAATTAATAGAAGAACTTGTAATCTTGGAGAAAGACTCATAACAATTCCTTTCGTCTTTATAATAACATGAAGATGCATGATATTACTGAGTAGTTGTAATTCATCTCAGTGTTTATCTGTCATGGATTATAAGATTTTTTACACAGTACCCACTGGTTAGGAACGCTACTCTCCGTTGCCAGTGGGTATCGTCATTTATTGGGGTAATTATGAATATTAATGAATGGTTTGAAGACCCAAAAGTATTTGAAAAGAGTAAAAGAGAATATGCACATTTTGATCTTCGAACTGATTTAGCTAAATGCAAGAAATATATTACTAATTCTAAAAATATTGAGCGACATGGTTTTTATCCGTTTATAAAATATGATCTTGAATATCATAAATATAATAGGGCGGAAGGAAGAAAAACAAAGAAGCGTACCATTTGTTATGCATCTCATATTGATAGTTGTATTTTTCAATATTATAGTTTTTTAATTAATAAAAAATATAATGCACGTCTAAAACAAGATGGCATTTACGAAGTGCCAATAGCATATCGAACAGATCTACATACAGATACTATTGCTGAATTTAGAAAAATGCATCAGTTCATGATTCAGCATCCTTCTTCTTATGTTATGATTGGCGATTTTACAAGCTTTTTTGACAAAATTGACCATCAATATTTAAAAGAGCGCTTATGTGATTTATTACAAGTCGATAAGCTTAATTCCGATTATTATGCGATATTTAAACGAATTACCAAATATGATTATTGGGATTTAACAGATCTCTATCGATTAAATAATCTTAATCCAAAGAAGAGAAAAGATAAGATTAAGATAAATTCTAAAGTAAGAATTCTCTCTCAAAGTGATTATAAGAAATATCGATCACACATTAGGCAACATCAAGACAATAAAGGAATTCCGCAAGGCTCATCAATTAGTGCATGTCTAGCAAATGTTTATATGTTAGAAATTGATCGGCTGATTAATGAATTTGTAGTTGCACGTGGCGGTATTTATAGAAAATACAGTGACGATTTTATAATTATCTTACCTATGGATACTAGTTCAACTGATGATATTGAAAAAATAATTCTAAAATTTGGAGCATTTAAAGATAAAGGTATTTTGGAATTACAACCAGAAAAGACGCAAGTTTATAAATTACAAGACCATTCAGTCGTGAATATCGGTCATCTTTTTACTCCGAGCTTGAATGAAAAGAACAAAACAATTAATTTTATTGGCTTTACTTTTGACGGTAATGCAATAAAAATACGCGAAAAAACAACAAGTAAATATTATTATCGAATGCATCATAAAGCTAAAGGTGTCGCTCATCAATATTATCGTAATAAGTATTACAAGGGTGCAGATAAGTTATATCAACTGTATTCTCCAAATGGTCAGTATGGAAAAGGTAATTATTTTACTTATTTAAGTAGAGTTCAGAATGCTTTCCCCAACCAATCTATTATGATTTCAGAGGATAGGATTATGACGAATATTAGGCTGACTTTGAAGAAAAATAGGTGGGGATAGGAGTAGAGATGCATTCTCAAAGGCTAGAATTGATTTTGAGAATTTAAGGGGATCATTTGTAAAAAGAAAAGAAAATATGATATCGCTAATTATGGGGAGAAAAAACTTTCCATTGGGATGGCAAAAATTTGGAATTAGTAATTAAGGTTTATTTGGCAGGTTAATATTTGTAGATAAAAAGATAGTCCTTTTGTTCAGTGGACTATCTTTTTAATATGGATAATTATGAAGAAATATTAATGTGCTTAGTTAGGATTTTATGACTTCCTTAGCTGTGGGAGGGTAGACTAAAAAACAAAATAATAAGAATAAATGTGCCTATTAACTTGTTTTTAAAAGAGGTAAAATGATTCTGAATAGTACTTGGAGTGAAAAGAATGCTTTATAAACAAATTGAACAGAATAAACGAAATACTTGGATTATTTTAGGTCTATACACCTTGTTGATACTAATAATAAGTATTTTTCTTGGGATGCTTTTTACAGTTTATATTGGAGGGTTATTCTTTGTTATAGGTTTGATTTACATTGCACACGTCTACTTTGATGCAACTCGCCATCTTATGAAAGTAACAAATGCTGTTGAAATCACTAAAGAAACAGAGCCCCAAATTTATGAATTAGTTGAAGAACTCTGTTTAGCCGGTGGGTTGCCAGTTCCAAAATTATATATTACTCCTGATCAGGCGCCAAATGCGTTTGCTACCGGACGCGATCCACAACATGCAAGTTTAGCTTTAACGCAAGGACTATTGAATATGATGAATAAAAAGGAAGTTCAAGGTGTCATTGGCCATGAACTTTCTCATATTCGAAACTATGATACTCGTATTACAGTTTTAGCCAGTGCGCTAACTAGTTTAATTACAATGACTGGTATAGGAATCGTTGTATTTGGATGGGGTGTATTAACTAGTGAGAGTAAAGGTTTGTTAGGTCTTCTCATCAAATTTTTTGCCTTATTTTTGATTATTGTAGGTGGAATTATTTCTATTATTGGAATTCCTATAGCAAAGTTGCTATTTTTACTAGTATCACGTCAGAGAGAATATTTAGCGGATATTGGTTCAGTTGATTTGACACGTGAACCAAGCGGCTTAATTTCTGCTCTGTCTAAACTTGAAAAGCTAGAAGAAGGAGAGAGTATTCCACAAATTGGATCACAAGATTTAGCCCTACAACATTTGTATTTTAATTTTCCGAGTGCTCATAATTGGATTAACCGCCTTTTCTCCGATCATCCACCTTTGGATAAAAGAATTGAACGCCTAGAAAATAGTAATCGGATAAAATAAGATAAGCACGACCAAATATCATGAGATGGTATTTGGTCTTTTTGTTGGGTTAAGCTGTAGGTTAAGCACTCTATTTTTTGTTGATAGAAACTAATGGAAAATGATATTATTTGAATTAGGGAATGGCATTATATCAGAGATCTTTTAGTGTATTCTCCACGTAAGTGGAGCTGCTTCTGATGCCCCCCAAGTATGAAGATTTCGCAGTGCCTTGGTGTTCTCCATGTTTGTGGAGGTAATCCCATGAAAAGTGGTGTTGGCAAAATTACTAACTCGTATTCTCCAGTAAATAAAAAATGCCACATCATTCAAAACATACTATATCTATACAATCCTACGTTAATCAGTTGAATGACTTGATAGCTCATATTAGTTGATTTATATAAAAAATATCAAGAGAGAAAAAATATGACACCATCAATTGACTAAAGGCCAATAGGATTTGCTACAATAAATGAAGGGACAAGTGAACGTAGTTTATTAGAAAGAAGAACAATGGCACTATGCTAAAAAAGTGATTCACGAGTCTACTATGAAAGTAAGAGATAGTTAGGTGAACGCGCATAGAGGTCAGATAGGTGTGGGTGCGAGCCCCATCTTGCTTGTCTTAAAGAAAACGATACTCAAACGAGTGTCGTTTTTATTTTTTGTTTTTTTCTCAAGGATAGGACTTAAATATTTAATAAAGATAATTCAAATCATCATCCCTAAATACATTAACTCTACTTGTTATGAAATAAAGCATTGATAAGGTATTTCTATTTGTTATACGGCTGTAAAATCATCACGTAAAGCAGGTTTAAAGCCTACTCTCATAACAGGCTAATCCGTAATTTGAAAACTAAATTCGTTATATAATCTGTATAATTTTTTAGGAGTATTAGGTTTAGTACTTCTGGAATTAGGAACAAGTGCTTGCTCTAGTCAAACAAACAATAGTAGCAGCAAACAAATACTAGTAAGTCAAAGAAGTCTGTCGAAAAGACAGATGAAAGCAGTAGTTAGAGTACAAAACGCTCTAAAAAAGATTTAAGTACAGCGGCTGACAATCAAGCTAATAATAGTAACAGTAACGAAGGTAAAGCTTATGGCGGAAATTTCCAAGATAGTAAGGGATATATCGCTATCAATAATGTAACCAACGTCACTGTTAAGAGTTCTAATGACGATGGCTACTATGCTCTAGTGCAAGGAACTTTCACTAATAATGCTAAAGAAAGCGTTGATCCAACATCTTACTTTAGTAACCACTTAAAAGTAATGGAGAAAGGTGGCAAAGCTACTCATGATCTTGTTTTGGTCACTACAGACATTGAAAATGAATTAACACCTTGGGGAAACCAGATTAAGGAAGGTCGTAAGAAGGTTGGCCTAATATGACCGGTAATTTTGTTATAGTATATAAATTAGATCCTGCAAATGGAGCTAAAACTAATGCAACCCATTATGTATTCGATCCTTACGATTCTAAATTTGGTAAATCATTAACTGTAAAAGTTTATGAGTCTAAGACCATTAAGAAATCTAGCGATAGTGCAAATAGCAATTCACATTCTGACGAAAGTACAGACATAAATTCAAGTGCCGATACAAGCAGTGATGCTGATACAGATGACTAATTAAATATTAAAAAACTGAGAACTATGAGGGTATTCATAATTCTCAGTTTTTTTATTAAGTAGCATTATTGTCCAATTAGTTGCTGGAAATCGCTAACTAGTTTTTGAAAAGTTGCATTTAAATTCTGCATAAATTCGTTTTGATTATTTTTCATTTGATCTAATAATGAATCGGCCTGATTTGGATTTTGTTTGATTTGGTCGATAGTAGAGCCCAATTGATCAATTTGATTTTGTAAGGCTTGATTATTAGCAGCATTATTTTTCAATTGTTCATTTTCCGTTTTGATTTGGTTTAATTGGTTTTGTAATTCTTCTTTATTTTGATCCTGCTTATAGGTATTGATAGCACTTTGCAACTCTTTATTTTGTTGCATTAATTGCTTGTTTTGTTCAGACAGATTATCTAATTTACTGTTAGTATTATTGAGGGCATTACTTTGAGCTTGCTCATTTTGAACCGTATCATTATGAGCCTGACAAGCTGAAATACCAAAGATGATGGCAATTAATAAAACAAGCACTCCAAGAACAATATATACTATCTTTTTCTTGCCTTTCTTTTTAGGACTAGCAGCTTTATTAGGAGAAGAAGTATATTGTGCTGTTTTTACTGGAGCTGGTTGAGGAGTAGGGGAAGAATCAACCATATTATTTTTATCTGTTACCCAGGCTTGAATTTTTTTGGTCCCATATTCGTTATTAGTGCCAATCGCTGTAATAATTACAGGATATACTCCTGCTTCAGACCGGTTAACGGCCTTTTTATTTATACTAAGATTATCATTTGAAATAAGATGGCCATTTTCTGTAACTGTAAGTTCCAATTGAGAGATTATTTCTTGATTGGTCAAATTCTGATTAAGAGGCCAGGTAATTGAGTCTACTCTGGTATTGATTTGTAATGTCATATCTAAATTCCTTTGAAAAACTTTAGTCTATTTAATTCGATTATACTAATAAAATTTACTTAGAGAAATTAATTAACAGCAGTAAAATAAAACTTAAACAATTATAAACTATATAAATAATATAATTAAAATTATGTAAAATGGAGAAGAAATGAAAAGATCAGAAAATGTGACTTTAACTAATATGTGTATGATAAAAGATAAAGATAAAATTTTAGTTCTAAATAGAACTGATCCAGTTTGGCCTGGTTTAACTTTTCCAGGCGGCCACGTCGAATCTCATGAAGCTTTTCATGATTCAGTGGTTAGAGAAATAAAAGAGGAGACGGGATTAGAAATTAAGGATCCGCGTTTAGTTGGAGTAAAGCAATTTTTTGACCATAATGATGAACGCTATCTTGTCTTTTTCTATATGGCTACTAAGTTTACTGGTATGTTAAAAGCTTCTGATGAAGGAGATTTAACTTGGATGACAAAGAAAGAAATAGAAAAATCAAAATTAGCATATAACTTTGATCATGATTTACCAATCTTTTTCGATGAAAAGTTAAGTGAACATATCTTAGATGGAGATAGAGATCAAACTTATTAAAAAAGACATTCGATTGAATGTCTTTTTTATTAGTCTTGAGTATTTTCAGTTGAACTAGTTGATTCAGATTCATTATTTTGACTAGCTGGCGTTTCTGTTTCCTTACTTGAACTTGAAGAAGACTCAGATGAAGCAGTAGAAGATGATGAAGTGTTTGAATTCTCAGAGTTTGAACTACGTGTAGCAGAAGTTTGAGTAGTTGCATTTGCATTACTGTTAGTAGTCCAGCTGTTATCAAAGTAATAGTTAGGTTGAGGATTATAATAACTATAATTGCGACGTGGAACAGTATAGAAAGAGGTACCAAAGTTAGATTTTGGTAGGGTACTGCTTGCTTTATGTTCATTACGTTGAATAGGTGTAGAAATACTTGATGAACTAGAACTTTGGCTTTCAGAACTAGATTGCTTTTCTTTATTTTGGAGACTATCTAGTTGATCATCCATCTTAATGTCTTCATCTTTTTTCTGCTCAGTCTTGTCTGATTTTTCTTTTTTATCGTCTTTATTTTTAGGTTTCTCTTTTTCAACTTTTTTATGAGATTGCCTATGAGAAGACTGAATAATGGCATAGTCTGCTGCAGAAGATTTATGTTTTGGCTCAACCAAGTTGTTACGACAACCTGTAAGTAATAAGAGACTACAACTTAAAGCACCAACGATTAACTTTTTCAAATTAATTTTCTCCATTTAAAACTTCTTTTTATTATAACCAAAATTATTAATATAAAACAGTAAAATTAAGTATTGATAAGAAGGGATTTGAAAATTAATATATTATTTTTCAAGTTTGGGAGTTTAAAGAACATATTTTTTCTAGAAAAGATATAATAGATATGTAGTGAATTAATTTGTTAAATTTATTTTTAGATAAAGATGTTAGGGGTCAGTTTCTATGGATGATCTTGAAGACGTTTTAATGAAATCTTTTAGAGAAGATAATGGCATTAGTTCGGCATTTTCAATTGAACCGGTTGATGATAATGAATATCGTGTTTCAACTAATGTGGTTGATGGCTTGAACGATACTATTCACTTTTATTTAGTTGTTTATCCTAACGGAACCTATGCCTTGAATGATCGCGTATTTACGGCACAAATGATTGATGATAATATCGGGGGTTTCGCAAGTATTGCCAGTGATGTGGCACGTTTAGCTAGTGAATTTGGTGTATTATTAGATGACCGCGGAGAACTAACACGTGACTATATTAAAGCTAGCGATCTTAGAAATGAAGTAAACAACTTTACTCAATTATTAAATCGTGTAGTTGAATTTGCCCAAATTCATAGATAATTTAATTACAAGAGAAGAAGCTGAAAGCAGAAGCTTCTTTTTTTTGGCCTAATTAAGTTATAATTTGAATAAAAACAAGGAGAGAACTATGAAAGATTCTGAAATAGAGTTAATTGGGCAAAATGCCATGAATTGGTTAAAAGAAAATATTCATTTTATAAAAGCCGGTTCAGATATTGAGGTAGCAACACCCTTAATTGGTGCATATGGGGACTTAGTATATTGCTGGATTGAAAAAGAAGATGATTACTACCGCATTACTGATGATGGGGGAACTTTATTTAAGCTTGATCCTGGTCAAGAAAATATGGATTTACTTGAAGAAGCAATGGATATTGTAATTGGAGCTGGTTTTGAATTTGATGAAGAGACTTTAGAAATTTACCAAGTGGTAGATCAAGATTATATCCCAGCTACACTTAACGATCTAACTCAATTACAGGTTGCTTTGACTTATTTAGCCAGCTGATAACTTTCCCATCATAATTAAGTTTTTAAGCATATGTTTTTTGTTTTTAAAATGCCTATGATATAAATAATTGTAAAAGCGCTAATAACGTGTATTTCTTAAAATATTACAAAGAATGTAAAAAATATCTTAATTTGTAACATTTTTGTAAAATTACGGTATAATAAAAATAAATAAAACAGCAAGCTTAAGTATAGCTTACCTTGCTGAGGAGCGTGAATTATGATGAGAAAAGTTAATAAGAGAAGTATCATTACAAGTTTGGGTGCAGCCGCAATGTTAGCATCTTTGAGTGTAGGTGGAACTGCTTTTGCAGCAAGTACTACAAGTACTGATAGTAGTACCGCAACTACTGATCAAGCCAAGAATTATCAAACCCAACTTGAAGAACATAAGAATTTACAAGCTTATACTAATCCATTAACTGTCCAAGCTTTAACTACTACTAAGGGTGTTTTACCTGATGCAACAAGTGGTATTTCTAATTGGAGTCAGGTTCCAGCTGGAACAGTAGCTGCTTGGGATAATAAGCCTGAAGTTAATAAGGCCGGAACTAGTTACGGAACAGTTTATGTTACTTTCCCAGATGGATCTAGATCAAGATTAGCAGTTTACGTAACAGTTAAAGATGGTGCAGCTAGTCAAAGTAGTGAGAATACAAACACTACTTCTTCAGATAAAAGCTCTTCAGCTGCGGTAGCATCAAAGTCAACTGCTAAGAACTCACAAGTAGAAGGTGAAGCTAAGACTTCTGCCAAAGACACTGATAATGATACTGAAAAGACAACTACTGTAGATAAAGCTGATAAAGATCAAGCAGCAAAATCCAGTTCTAAAGTTAACAAAGATGTAGTTGTGAAGGATTTAGGATCAACTACTATTACTGAAAAAAATGTTAGTATTGTAAGTAACTCAAAGGATAAGGACAAGAGTTCAAATCCAATTTCTGTTGCTACTCGCTTACCAGAAACTGTAGCTAAGGCTACGAATCCATTTGTAATAATTTGCGGTGCATTAATTGCAGCCGTAAGTGGTGCAGTAATTTGGAGTAAGAAATTAAAGAAGAGAAATTAATAGATAATAAAAGAGGTCGAAACTAATTGTTTCGACCTCTTATTTTATTTATCTTTATTTTTGTCCTTATCTTTGCTATTTTGAGCTTTTTTCTTTTTAGGATCATCTGGCAAGATAGCAAATTTATCAAGCATTTTTTCTAATTGATTATTTTTTTCAAAAGTTAAACCCATATCTATCTTTAGCTCCTTTAAATTAAGATAAGTGAATTATACCCTATAATTTTAACTAAAAAAAGTAAGCTACATCTTATAAGCAGCTCACTTTTTTAGTTTTTACGTCTTAATTTAGCTAAAAAGTCTTCATGTTCTTTTTCTAACTTTTCATCCTTATCAATAAAGAAATAGCAGGCAGCGGCAATCACTGCAACTACAGCCCCTAAGAGTAGGGTCTTAGGAGTAAAGTTAGTAACCATATAACAAGAAATAATCAAAGCAATAATTGGAATAGTGTATTTTCCAGGTAGTAAAAAACCGTGTGTTGGATATTCATTACTATGCTTAAATTTAATGACTGCTAAAATTGATGGCACATATTGAACAAAGGATGCTAAAACTGTACATGAGACAAGAAATAGGTAACTTTGAGTAGCTAAGGCTCCTGAAAGAACAGCAGTAAAAATAATACCAACCCAAGGAGCATCATGTTTATTTTTCTTACCAATCCATTTCGGAAGCATCCCATGTTCGGTAGCAAGGGATGCAATAAGTGAAGGAGTATTAAATGAAGCACTAAAAGCAACTCCAAAGATTGAAATTAACATTCCGACAATCATAAAAGCAAAACCCCATTGGCCAACACCAGTCTTTAGGGCACTTGCTAATGGATTAGAATAACTTCCTAGTTTTTGCCCACTTAAACCAATTGCAACTAAAAGCATCAAGCAATCTAGAATTGTTACACTAGTCATTACTGCAATTAAAACCCGTGGAATATTCTTTTCTGGATTATTCATTTGCTTTGCTGCAATTGGAATAAAGGAAAAGCCAGTAAATAAGTAAAAAATTGGTGTGAAGGCATCCCCAAAATGTTTAAAGAATGGTCCAACACCGGTTAAAGCTGCATGTGGAATTACCGGAGTAAAGTGAGCTTTCTTAATAAAGAAGGCCCCCACAATAATGAAGACGAGTAATGTAATAATCTTAGCTGCAGCTGAAATGTTATTAACAATTTTTACCCAAGATCTACCAAAGAAATTAATAATTGAAAACAGTAAGATTAAGAAGATAACTCCACTAATGTAGACTGCATTATTTTTAAAAATAGGTAAAAAACTCTTTAAGATGGTTAATAAAGCAACAACTTCAGCAGAAAGAGTTGTACATCCTAAAAACCAAGTAAAAATACCTAGTTCATAACCCGAAAAACGCCCAAAAGCATTATATGAATAAAGCCAAGCGGCTCCGGATTGTGTGAAACGGCTGGATAAGTCAGCATAGCATAAAGCAATCATGCTGACAGTGACAGCAGTACAGAGAAGAACAAGAATAGCTGTTAGATTCATGTAACGATAAATTACAGAAGGTAGCAGGAATGTCCCTGATCCAATGACTGCATTAATACCTAAGAAATAGATAGATATAAAGGAAAGTTTCTTAGGTACGGAACTTTTATTAGTCATATTTTTACCTCTCTATCTAATAATGTTCTCCTTTACCTATTATAGTGCTTTCGAATAGTAAATCTATACGAAATATTCAAAAAAGATAATAAAATTGATCTTAAGTAGTTGACTTATTAATGATAAGCAATACTATGAAATTGTAAGTGAAGATAGCTAGGTAAGGAGAAAATCATGACTGAGATTATTCAAATTTGTACTGTAGTCAAATAACTATGTAGAACTTTTCATTAAAATTATTGATTTTGTGATGCGAGGAAAATAAATTGGTGAATGGAATAAGAATATTTTAGTTTCTTACTTAACCACTTATAGAGCAGCGGCTGATAAAATTACAGAAAGTGATTTAGATTACACTATTATTAGACCAGCTTGGTTAACTAATAAAGATGAAGTAAGTTATGAAAAGACTGTTGGTGCTCAAACTCCATTTAAGGGAACCGAAGTGTCTCGCTTGAGTGTAGCAGACTATATAGTTAATATAATTGAAAATACAGCAGAGGATCTTAAGAGCAATGTTGGTTTAGATAAGCCTGGAACTGACGGTGATAAGCCAGCCTGGTATTAAATTTAATAATAAGAAAAAAGAACGGTTTTTAAACCGTTCTTTTTGGTGTAAAGGGAGCAAATTTAAGCTTATCTAGTTGATTGCGATAATAAGTTAAACTCTTACGATTACAATGTAGGATTTCCATTAATTTCAAGTCAGAGAGGCTAGGGTCATTTACTTTATAGTAAATGTAAGAAAGGCGAAGTTTTCCTGGAGTAAGATCAAAATTTAAAATATCCTTGTCTGGAGCAATTTTTCTAGTTAAAGAGGTTAAGGCAGAGATTTGTTTACCGGTCTTTGTTTGGAAAATAAGAGGATTCTCTTCAGTATTAGTCAGGAGAATAGAGCGATAACTTGAATTGTTAATACTTGAAATATTAGCCTTACTTAAATTAAGAAATTGTTTTGGGTCAAAGCCGTTAGCAATCAAAATTAAAACTTTTTTACAATCAAGACTAATTTCAGGCCAAGTTATAATTTCATCAATCTGATCAATCCAGTCAATGCAAATATGAGGGGTTCGATCAAAAGTATAGCCATGTAAATCGGTAAAAAGATAATTTTTAACTAATTGGTGGTCATAGAGAAAAGAAAAATATTTTTTTAAATGGGTAACATACTTATTAATCGTACTAATTGTTTTATTTTGATCTTGCTCTAAGTGGTCAATAAAGGCGCGGATATCTTGAGCAGAAACATTACTAACTTTAGGTTCTGAATTTGAATTTTGTAAAAAATAGTTCCAAAAATAATAGATCGATTGATTAATTGAAGTAATTGTTCGCGGCGCAAGATTTTGACTACTGCACCATTGATTAAAATTTTTTTCGTAGGGAAATAACATTTTTATACCTCATTAACAAAAATGTAATTGTTACTTTAACATATACTTGATTATAACAAAAAAAGTTGGCGAACTTCCAGTCCGCCAACCAGTCTACAGCAAAATTTTACTTCTTAATTCGAGATTTGTACCATTTAATTCCAAAGTAAATAAATAGAATTAGTAAAAGGACAATAATTACGATTGTGTAATCATCAAAGATTCTAACTACGACTTGCCAATTCTTTCCCATATAGTGTCCTAAACCAACTAATACACTATTCCAAACTAAACTGCCTAAAGTAGTCAAGACTAGAAATTTAGTCCAGCCGACATGGGCAATACCTGCGGGAATTGAGATTAAACTTCTAACAACAGGGATGCAACGTCCATAAAAAATGGCGCCAATTCCATGTTTGTCGAACCAATCAATGGCTTTTTGAGCATCATCTTTTTTAAATCCTAAAAGTTTAAATAACTTAGTTTCAAGTAATTTTTCAAGTCGTGGCAGTGTTAGATTACGACTTATTGAAAATAAAATAATCGCACCAATAATTGATCCTAAAGTTGAAGCTAGGATAACTCCGATTAGAGTTAATTTAGTTCCACTAACTAGGAATCCTCCAAGGGTCAAAATCACCTCTGAAGGAATAGGTGGAAAAATATTTTCAACGGCAATTAAAAGAATAATGGCAAGATAGCCGAAATTTTCGATAAAGTGTGTTAACCAAATTGTCATTTATATAATTTATTGTCTTTCTAAAATTTTATCTACTTTCTTAAAGAATAAATCTTTATCTGCTTTTGTTACTTCAGTAATTTCTTTTCCATTAAGGTCGATAAACATGCGACCACTTGCTAACCCTGATGTAATAACATTTGCTTTTACCTGACGTGTCTCAACAAGTTCAGGGTAGAGAGCTGACATAGTGGTTAAAACGTCCCACAAATATAGCTCTGCATTTGGAACAGAAATAATTAAGCTGTATCCTAAACCAACTAAGTCAATAGCTGGATACTTTCTTAAACTAGCCCAGTGCTGACGAAGTTCATCAGTTAAGGGAAGTTCTTCAGTACTTTCTAAGCCAACCATTTGAATTTTGAGATCTGAGTCTAGAACATGTTTCACTGCATCTGGATCCCAAAAGGCATTCCATTCTTGAGTGCCGTCAGCATCAACGCTAACTACGTTTCCATGTCCGTCTAGAGAGCCACCCATCCAGTAGACTTTTTCAATTTTTGATTGAATTGAAGCATCTTCATCTAATGCTCGAGCTAAATCCGTGATTGGACCAGTCATTACTAAGGTAACGGGACCATCTGCTTTTTTAATTTTATCAATCATATCTAGGTGAGCAGGCAACGCAGCTTCTGGGGTTTTAATTTCACCGCTCTCATTTAAGATTGGAAAGTAGTTAAATGAGTATGTTGCCATCCGCCACTCTTTTGGAAATTGATGAACAGCACGTGAATTAGAGCGAGCAACTTCTAATTTATCACCACGTAAATTGAATCTATCGACCATTTTCCGACAAGCTTCTACTGAGGGATCGATATATCCATCGCCATCAATGGCACTAATTCCAATGAGCTTAATATCAGGCGCTTGCAAGAGTAAAAGGAGTGAAACTAAATCATCGATGTTTCCATCATGATTAAAATAAATATTTTTCATTATTTGCAACCTTTCTTTTTAGCTATTTACTATTCTATAAGAAAATGAAGGATTGAGTAAACAAAAAAGTCATCTTACTTGGTTTTAAGAAGGAACGTGATAAAATACTATGGGAATTTTAATAGGAAGGAAAAATAATTTATGGCAACGGAACATATTGAAAATAAATTAAAACTTTTGCCCGATAAGCCAGGCTGCTACTTAATGAAAGATATTAATGGCAATGTGATTTATGTGGGAAAGTCTAAAAACTTAAAGAACCGCGTTCGTTCCTATTTTAAAAGTAAACAGGTGGGGAGACGTGCTGAACTTGTACGTGAAATACGTGATTTTGATATCATTACTGTCTCATCCGATAAGGAATCTTTTTTGTTAGAAATTACACTAATCAAAAAATATCAGCCTTACTATAATGTCCAATTAAAGCAAGGCACAGGCTATCCTTACATTGAAATTACTAATGAACGTGATCCGCAAACACGATTGACATCAATTGTTCATAAGGATCACGGTTACTATTTTGGACCTTATCCAAATGTTTATGCGGCGCAAGCAACTTTGAAATTTATTCAAAAAGTCTGGCCCCTAAGAAGATGTACCGGTCATCAAGGACGTCCCTGTCTTTACTATCACATGGGACAATGTTTGGGAGCTTGCTTTAAGGAGGTGCCAAAGAGTACTTATGATGCTCAGATTAGAAAGATAAAGCGATTTTTAAATGGAGACATCACCCAGGTTAAGCAAGATCTGACAGAAAAAATGACACAAGCTTCAATGGATCTAGAATTTGAACGTGCTGCTGAAATTAGGGATCAATTGAAATATATTGAACAAACTGTTGAGAAACAAAAGATTATTTCTAATGATCATACTCAACGGGATATCTTTAATTTTTACGTTGATAAATCTTGGATTTCAATCCAAATTTTCTTTTTAAGACAGGCTAAGTTATTACGTCGTGAAACAAGACTATTTCCTTTAACTGATACTAATGATCCACAAGATGCCTTTGTTTCCTTCATTGCTCAATTTTATGGACAGCGTAATCGTGTTTTACCAAAAGAAGTTTTAGTACCGGCTGGAATTGATAATGAATCTTTATCTGAAGTACTAAAGGTACCAGTAAGAACACCACAACGTGGTCAAAAGAAAGCCTTGTTAGAAATGGCTCATGACAATGCTAAGTTGAAATTAGATGAAAAATTCCGCCTCTTAGAACTCGGCAATCGTAAAACTAAGGGGGCACAAAAAGAAATTTTTGACGCTTTAGGGCTGCCGTATGGACATCGAATTGAAAGTTTTGACCACTCTCATATTCAGGGAGCTGATCCTGTTTCTGCTTTGGTAGTATTTACTGATGGTGAAGCTGATAAACATGAATATCGTAAATACAAATTAAAGGGTGAAGTTGAACATCAAAATGCGGCTGATGAAGTAGGAAACACCCGTGAAGTAGTTAGAAGACGATACAGTCGACTTTTAAAAGAACATAAAAAAATGCCAGATCTTATTTTAATGGATGGTGGTCAGATTCAAGTTGAAGCTTGTTTGGATGTGTTAAGAAATGAATTGAATGTAAACATTCCTGTTGCCGGAATGGTAAAGGATGATCATCACCGAACTAATCACTTGATTTTTGGTGATCCTACGAAGGGAGAAGAATTAAAGTTAATTCCTTTAGATCCAAAATCTGAGGGATTTTACTTAATGACTAGAATTCAGGATGAAGTTCACCGCTTTGCAATTACTTTTCATAGAAGAACTCATGCCAAAAATGCTCTTTCAAGTAAATTAGATGAAATTAAGGGCATTGGGCCAAAATCTAGAAATAAGCTCCTAAGAAAGTTCGGTTCTTTAAAGAAAATTAAAGAAGCATCAGTGGATGAATTAAGAGAAGCTGGTCTAACTCTTCCGCAAGCACAAACTGTAAAATTGAGTTTATAAATTAACCAATAAAAGACCTGATTTAATGGGGCTTGATATGGTATTATAGTTAAGAAACTTTAAGGAAATTTTTAATTATAAATTGATATATAAAGGAGGCGCACATAATGTTTGTCGACCAAACAAAAATAGATGTACAAGCAGGAAAGGGCGGCGACGGTGCCGTTGCTTTTCGACATGAAAAATATGTTCCACTTGGTGGACCAGCAGGTGGAGACGGAGGCCGCGGAGGCAGTATTATTTTAGTTGCTGACTCCGGCTTAAGAACCTTAATGGATTTCCGCTTTAGACGTAAGTTTAAGGCAGATAACGGTGAAAATGGTCGTATTAAATCACAATATGGCCGCGGAGCTAAAGACGTAAGATTAAAAGTTCCGATGGGAACAAGTGTCTATGATTTTAATACTGGCGAGCTTTTGGGCGACTTAGTTGAAAATGGTCAAGAATTGGTAGTAGCTCACGGAGGAAAAGGCGGTAGAGGTAATATTCACTTTGCCACTCCAACAAGAACCGCTCCAGAAATTGCCGAAAATGGTGAACCGGGAGAATTCCGTACTTTACGCTTGGAATTAAAGGTCTTAGCTGATGTAGGGCTAGTAGGATTCCCATCTGTTGGTAAGTCAACCTTGTTATCCGTTGTAACTAAGGCTAAGCCAAAGATTGCCGCTTATGAATTTACAACTTTAACTCCTAACTTAGGAATGGTTGTTCTTCCAGATGGTCGTGATTTTTCAATGGCTGACCTACCAGGATTAATTGAAGGTGCTTCAAAAGGTGTTGGACTTGGAATTCAATTCTTGCGTCATGTTGAACGTACAAAAGTAATCTTACACTTAGTTTCAATGGATCCAAACAATGGCCGTGATGCTTATGAAGACTATGAGACAATTCGTAAGGAATTAGCAGGCTACACTAAGGATTTAACTACCAAGAAAGAAATTATTGTAGCAACACAAATGGATATTCCTGGTAGTGAAGAAAAATTTGCGGAATTTAAGAAGAAACTAGGAGATAAAACTGTCTATCCTATTTCTAGTGTTACCCATAAAGGTGTTAGTGAACTAATGGGTAAGACCGCAGATCTTGTTGAAGAAGTTGCTAAAGAAGAAGCTGAAAAACCAGCAGAAATTAAAGTTGCCGAAAAAGAATATGTTTATAAGAAACCAGAAGATGAAGGCTTTAAGGTTGAAAGAACAGGCGAACACAGCTTTGTTGTTACAGGCAATAAGTTAGAGCGTCTTGTTCAAAGAACTAACCTTGACCATACTGATGGAATTATGCTTCTAGCTCGTAAATTAAAGCGCTTGGGTGTAGATGAAGCTTTAAGAGAAAATGGAGCAGTAACTGGCGACGATGTTTCAATAGCTGACTTTACTTTTGAATTTGTAGATTAGAAAATTTTAAAAAGTTGGGAGTAAGACTTTTGAATAAAAAGAACCGCTTTATTACAGGTTATGCCGGACTTCGTGCTCTAGCTGTTATTGGAGTAATTCTATATCACCTTAATCCAAACCAGTTCATGGGTGGATATTTAGGAGTACCAATATTTTTAGTATTATCGGGTTATTTAGTTACAGACCATATGTTTCATGCCTATGAGGAGCGGGGAGAGTATAATTTCAAATCTTTCTACATTAGACGAATCAAAAAATTATACCCTCAAATGATTACACTGTTGTGGGGATGTAGTGCCTATATCTTACTTTTTCAGCAGAATCTTCTAGCTAAGTTGAATCAAATAGTCGTTACTAATTTACTGAACGTCTATAACTTTTGGCAGATAAAGAATGGACAAAGTTATTTTGAACGATTTGCAGCTAATGAATCACCATTTGTTCATTTATGGACTATGTCAATTGAAGGTCAATTTTACATTATTTGGCCCCTAATAATCTTTTTGCTAGTTAAGTTCGCTAAAAATAAAAAAACAATTTTTTGGATTATTACAGCCTTAACTTTATTTTCTGCTTTAGAGATGGCATTTTTATTTAAACCAGGTGTTGATACAAGTAGAATTTACTATGGGACGGATACAAGATTCTTCTCTCTAGGTTTGGGGGCAATGCTAGCAGTTTTTTGGCCAACTTGGAAGTTAAATGCAAATCTAGAAAAAAGAAATCATTGGCTCTTAAATATTGTGGGAGCTATATCATTAGTAGCTATCTTACTAATGGCAACGAGTCCAATTTTTAATCCACAAAAAGCATTTGCTTATCGTGGAGGGATGTTCTTATTTTCACTAGTAACAACGATTTTTGTTGGAATCATTGCTCATCCAGGCAGTAGCTGGAACAAGTGGTTAACTAATCCAGTATTTAAATGGATTGGGTCACGTTCATATGGAATTTACTTGTATCAATTTCCAGTAATGATTTTCTTTGAAGATAAGGTTAAAGATATTGCCGATCATGTGGTTTTATATCATTCAATCGAAGTTATTTTAATTTTGATAATTGCTGAACTTAGTTATCGCTTTATTGAAAAACCATTTGGTCGAATTGATTGGGAAAAAGTTCGTCAATTCTTAACTAAGGCCTTAAATTTACGAGCAAAGCACTATCAAGCAAAGATACTTTTTGCAACAGGGATAATAGTTTTTATTCTAGGTAGTTTTGGAATTTTAAAAGCGCCAACTGTCAAAACGGAAAATCCAAATCACTCTCAACTAGCTAAGCAAATTAAATCAAATCGGAGTAAGCAGCTAAAGAGTAATAAAAAATTAATTAAGGAAGCTCAGTCTAGAAAGAAAAAAGCACCAACTTCAAAAGCAGATCTTATAAAACAAGCTAAGAAAGCAGCAGATACCAAACCAGTAAACAAAGACTTTGAAAAATACGGAATTTCTCAAGTTGATTTACAACTAGCACAAAAAATTCAGGTGACTGCAATTGGAGACTCAGTAATGGCTGGATCTAGCCAAAACTTACAAAAATTGATGCCACATTTAATTATTGATGCAGCTATTTCTAGACAATTGGGTGATACTATTCCACTTTTTGAACAATACAAAGCAAAGGGTGCTTTAAATGATAATGTGTTAATTGGCTTAGGAACAAACGGAGCCTTTGAACCAAAAGAACTTGATCACTTAATGCAAATTATTGGTCCAAAGAGACATGTTTTTTGGGTTAATACTCATGTGCCAACGCGTGATTGGCAAGATCAAGTTAATGGTGAACTAGATGCAGCAATGAAAAAATATCCAAACTTAACAATTATTAAGTGGCATGAGTTTGCTAGTAGTCATCCAGATTGGTTCTACGATGATCATACACATCCAACTCCAGAAGGATCGAAGTTTTATTGTGCCTATATAACTAAAGTTTTAGTTACTGAAGGAAAATATTAGAAATAGGGTTTTCATGGAAATACAATTTTTAGGAACAAGTGCGGGGCAACCATCAAAAAGTAGAAATGTTTCTTGTACCGCACTAAAGTTATTAGATGAATTAAATGAAGTATGGCTATTTGATGTGGGAGAAGCAACGCAGCATCAAATTTTAAAGACTAACATTAGACCTAGAAAAGTAACGCGAATCTTTATTTCACATACTCATGGTGACCATATTTTTGGACTTCCAGGTTTTCTCTCATCTCGTTCTTTTCAAGGCGATGGTGGTCCACTAACAATTTATGGACCAGCTGGTATTGAACAATTTGTACAAACTTCTCTAAGAGTTTCTAAAACTCGCGTATCATATCCGATTAAGTATGTGGTTTTAAAAGAAGATGGCTTAATTTTTGAAAATGATATTTTTGCGGTCTACACAGCTCGTTTAGATCACCGAGTACCGAGTTTTGGCTTTCGTGTAGTTGAAAAGCCACGTCCAGGTGAATTATTAATGGATAAAGTGGCAGAATACAATGTGCCTAATGGACCGCTTCTTGGTCAATTAAAGGCCGGAAAAACAATCACATTAAGTGATGGTCAAAAACTAGATGGACGTGATTTTCTTGGAAAAGAGCGTCCAGGACGAATTGTGACAATTATTTATGATACTCGGCCAACAAAAAATATTGGTGAATTAGCAGATAACGCCGATGTTCTAGTTCATGAATCAACATTTGATGGTGGAGAAGAAAAAATGGCCCATCGCTATTTCCATTCAACTTGCTTGGATGCAGCTCGAGTTGCTCGAGATCATAATGTTGGAGAGCTTTATTTAACTCACATTTCTGCTCGCTATACTGGAAGAGCGGGTAGACAATTAGAACATGATGCTAGAAAGATTTTTAAACATACTCACTTAGCTAATGATCTAGATAATTTTGAAATCACATTGAGGGGATAATAATATGAGTAATTCATTAAGGGATAAAGTCGTAGTAGTTACAGGAGCTTCTAGTGGTATTGGACGCTCAATTGCTTTAGAAAGTGCAAGTCGTGGTGCAACAGTTATTTTGATGGCACGTCATCAAGATAAGTTAGAAGAAATTGCCAACGAAGCACGTCAGCTTTCTGGAAATGAAGTATATGTATTTCCAACAGATATTAGCAAAGCTGATCAAATTGATCGTGCCTTTAATGAAATTGTTAGTCATGTTGACCATATTGATTATCTTGTCAATGCAGCGGGTTTTGGTGTCTTTAAAGAATTTTTAGAGACTTCACCTCAAGTGGTGACTGAAATGTTTCAAACCAATGTTTTAGGTTTGATGTACTTAACTCGTCTTGTTGCGCGTGTCATGATCGATCAAAAGCAAGGGCAAATTATTAATTTTGGCTCAATTGCTGGAATTGTACCAACTACTAAGACTGCAGCTTACAGTGCTAATAAGGCGGCTATTATTCAATTTTCAAATGTTTTACGTTTAGAATTGAAACCTTTTGGTGTTAAGGTCATGACAGTAAATCCTGGACCAGTTTATACTAATTTCTTTAATATTGCTGATGAAAGTGGTTCTTACGTGAATAATGTTCAACGTTTCATGCTTGATCCAGATGATGTAGCTTGGCAAGTAGTCCACTTCTTTGGTTCTAACCGTCGTGAATTGAATCTACCTCTAAGCTTAGCTACCTTAGCAAAGCTTTACCAAATTTTTCCTCGTATTGGTGACTGGGCAAGTCTAAAGTTTGCTAGCAGAAAGTAGGGAAGAATGATGAATAAGCAAAGAAATTTAGTAATTGGACTAATTATCGTTTTAGTGCTTGTGATTTTTGCATGCCTCAATACTGAACCAGTAGCAATTAATTTTGGCTTTTTCCAACCTAAAATGCCTTTAATCATCGTCTTAGTGATTATGCTTCTATTAGGTGCATTAGTATCACTTTTGATTGGTAAAGGTGAAAAAGTTTCTCCTGATGTCAAAAAAGCACTAGCAAAACAGAAGAAAGAATTAGATAATAAATATCGGAGTGAAATTGAATCTAGAGATAAACAAATAGCTGAATTAAAAAAAGTTAATAATTCTGAAGCTACAAAATAAGATTGGACTTGATTTATCAGCTCTTAGATTGTATCATTGAAATACGTGAGTATTTAGTGAATTTGTTTATTTAAAGGTTCGCAAGTCTCAATTCTATAAAAAAGGAGATCTAACTAATGGCAGTTCCTGCAAGAAAAACTTCTAAGCAAAAGAAACGTTCACGTCGTGGTCATATTAAATTAACCACACCAGCAATGCATTACGATGCTACTACTGGTGAATACCGTTTAAGCCACCGCGTTTCACCAAAGGGCTTTTACAAAGGCCGTCAAGTTGCTAACGAAAACAAGCAACAAAATAACGATTAATTAAAGACACCGTGGGGTGTCTTTTTTTATATAATTTTTGATTAAAGGAATAGGTATTAATGAAACTAGTTATTTTACACTCAAGTGATACGCATGGCTTTTTAATGCCAACTGATTATCAAGATAAAAACAATTATGATGCACCAATTTCACTTAGCCGGGTAAGCAGTGTCGTAAAAAGTGAAAAAGAAAAATACGGCGCAGATAATGTGTTAGTTACAGACAGTGGAGATTGTTTGCAAGGATCTCCTTTGGCTAGCTTTACACAAAAACTTCCTGAAGAAGAAGGATTACGTAAATTTACTGAAGCTTATAACGAAGTAGGCTATGATGCACGTGCATTAGGTAACCATGATTTTAATTATGGATTAGACTACTTGTCATATTACGTTGATAATAACCGTGCTCCATTTATTAATGATAATGTTTTAGATGCAGAAACTAATGTGCCTTTTTTTGGTAAAGAATACACTATTATTGAAAAGGCTGGTCTGAAAATAGGAATTATGGGAATCACTACCCAATATATTTCTCATTGGGAATCAGAAGATCATATCAAAGGATTAAAGTTTGTCTCTGGCTATGATGTACTTTCTAAATTAGCTAAGAAATTACGTCCACAAGTTGATATTCTTTGTGCTATGTATCATGGTGGCTTTGAAAGTGATCCTTTGACTGGAGAAGCAACTGAGCCACATACTGGCGAGAATGAAGGCTACAAGATTTTAACTGAAATTCCTGAAATTGATGTCTTTTTAACTGGACACCAACATCGTCGCTTAAACTTAGTTACTCGCGATACTGCAATTGTTCAACCCGGATATCGAGGAGAAGCTGTTGGTAAAGTAGTTATTGATTTTGACAAGGATGAAAAAGGCAAGGTCAAGATTAATGAGATGACTACTGAATTAATTGATAGTAAAGACTATGCTCCTGATCCAGCTATTGAAAAGATTGTTAAGAGCCTTGATGAAGAGACGCAAAAGTGGCTAGATCAACCAATTGCTCACTTATCTAAGCCTGCTCCAATTGAGGATGCCATTAAGGGTAGAATTGAGGGAGCTCCATTCATTAACCTTATCCAGCAAATGCAGCTTTGGTTTACTGGTGCAGATGTTTCAGCTACTGCAATTATGTCAGAATCAGCTCATGGATTTTCAAAGAATGTTACCATGAGAGAAGTTTTGCTTAATTATCCATACGCAAATCAGCTTTGCATTGTTAACCTTACCGGAAAAGAATTAAAGGAAATCATTGAATATTCAGCTGGTTTCTTAGAAAAAGATAAAGACGGTAAAATTGAATTTATCGATCGCTGGATTACACCAAAACCAATGCTATATCATTTTGATCTTTTCTATCCTGTTAAGTACGAAGCTGATTTATCTAAGCCAGTGGGTCAAAGATTGACTAAGGTGACTTTAGATGGTAAAGATCTTGAAGATGACAAGGTTTATAAGTTGGCCGTAAACAATTATCGTGCTCTAGGTGGAGGTTTCTATCCAGCTTACAGTATGGATAAAATTGAAAAGATTTTTGACCAAGATTATGTTCAAATGTTTAGTGAGTACTTAACTCATGACGATATTAAAGTAGATACAAGTAAGAATTATATATTTTACTAAGAAAAAAAGCTGTTTCAATTAAGAAACAGCTTTTTATAATATTCAAATTTAATTCAATTATAGTTTGCTATATTTACTTTTATCTTTGTAACTTTTGGCAGTAATGGCAGGAATGATAATTGCGAAGAGCAAGCCAAAGACTGCGCCAATAATCAAAGATTGCATAGGATTAAATTGCATCTGAGTTAGAGATGCAGCAATAAAACCGATAATTTCGCAAAAAATGCATGACCAAATCACTGTAATAATGTAGCGCATAATTTCTCCTTCTTTCGCTAGGTATCTTAGCAAAAATAAGATGTTTTAGCAAGCGAAGATAGTAGAATTTGCTATACTTAAATTATCAGAAAGGGTGAGTATATGGGAGCGGTTAGTTTACAAAATTTAAGCAGTTTTACTCTACTTGAGAGTCCAACTAAAGTTAAAAATTTAGCTGAAAATGCTAAGAAAAAAGGCTATTCTGCGATTGCTTTAACCGATATCAATATTACTTATGGCCTAGTCGATTTTTATAAGGCAGCAAAAGATACCGGAATTAAACCTTTACTAGGGATGCAACTTAGAATTAATGGTTTAATTGATGAAGCTAATAAGTATGATCTCATTGTAATTGCAAAAGATGACCAGGGATATAAAAATATTTTACGTTTATCTAGTGCAGTTAATCTTTTAACTGAAAATGGCGAAAAAGAAAATGTTTTAACTTTCGAAGATTTAAAAAAATATCTCGGCCATTTAATTCTAATTACTCCAAGCAATCTACATAGTGAACTAAAAATGTTGCAAACTAATAATCCTAAAATGGGAGCAAATTATTTACGAAAGCTGCAAGATTCTCTTCCGAGCTCATCTTCCATGTATTTGGGAGTCTATGCGGATTCGGGACAGCAAGAATATATAAATTATATTAGCTCACTGGCTACACAATTTAGCTTACCTCTAACTGCTGTAGAAGATGGACAGTACCTTAACCGTAATGAGCAATTTTTAAGACGTACACTTCAAGCAATTAAAACTAATACTCATTTAGAAAATATAGAACAGCTAGCTAAACAAGCTGGATCACACTATTTGAAAAATAGTGAAGAATTGCAGGTAAGTTATCGGAAGTTTGATATTGAAGATGCATTGGAGAACGCAGAAAAAATTGGAAAAATCTGTACTGCAGAAATCAAATTTCAAGATCCGCAATTACCCAAATTTAAACAAAATAAGTTTCCTACTTCAAAAGAATATTTGCATGCTTTAGCTCAAGAGGGTCTTGCAAAAAGATTTAATAATCAAATTCCCGCTCAATATCAAAAAAGACTTGATTATGAATTACAAGTAATTAATGAAATGGGATTTGATGATTATTTTCTTATTGTGTGGGATGTAATGAATTTTGCTCATAGTGTCCATATTACAACAGGACCGGGGAGAGGATCAGCAGCTGGATCTCTTGTTTCTTATGCCCTTAGAATTACTGAAGTGGATCCAATTGAATATAATTTGCTGTTTGAACGTTTCTTAAATCCGGCCCGGCAGCAAATGCCTGATATTGACTTAGATATTCCAGACAATCGTCGGGATGAAATAATTAAGTACATGTTTGAAAAGTACGGGATGAATCATGCGGCACAGATTTTAACGTTTGGTACTTTAGCGGCAAAGCAGGTTTTAAAAGATGTTTGTCGTGTTTTTGGATTAAATAAGGTCGAAACCTATCGTTGGTTAGATGCCATTCCGCACTCTAAGGGAAAAATCACCTTAGCTGAGGCCTATCAAAAATCAAAAGAATTGCAGCTATTAGTGAATACGAATGAATTGAGTAAAATTTTATTTGCGACCGCCGAGCATTTAGAAAATTTACCAAGGCACTATTCAATTCATGCGGCTGGTTTAGTAATTACTGATGATTCCCTGGCTGAAATCGTAGGACTTCAAGCAGGTCCCCTAGGAATTCCCGTAACTCAACAGACAAAATTTAATGTTGAATCACTAGGTTTGTTAAAGATTGACTTCTTGGGATTAAGAAATTTAACGATTTTAGGGAATATTGTTGCAGCTTTAAGAGCGGATGGAATTGACATCGATCCTAACCAAATTCCCTTAGATGATCAAGAAACACTTGCCTTGTTTCAACGCGGGGACACGGATGCAGTGTTCCAGTTTGAATCTGATGGAATTAAACGTGTCCTTGAACAACTTCATCCAGATAGTTTTGAAGATATTGTTGCAGTTAATGCCTTATACCGGCCCGGTCCAATAAATAATATTGATCATTTCATCAATAGAAAGCATGGAAAAGAAAGGGTTCAATATCCTGACCCTAGTTTAAAGAAAATTTTAGGTACTACCTATGGAGTTTTAGTTTATCAAGAGCAAGTTATGCAGACAGCTCAAGTTCTAGCAGGTTTTTCTTTAGGAGAGGCTGATCTTTTAAGACGTGCAATGTCTAAGAAAAATGCAGAGGTAATTCAACGTGAACGAGCTAAGTTTATTGAAGGTGCAATTAAATTAGGCCGTAAAAAGGAAACTGCTGAAAAAGTTTATGACTACATTGCACAGTTTGCTAATTATGGATTTAATCGTTCTCATGCCGTTGCCTACAGTAAGATTGCTTTTTGGCTTGCTTATTTTAAAGTGCATTATCCAGGAGCCTTTTATTTAGCTTTGTTAAACAGCAATATGGGTAATCGAAATAAAATTGCTCAATACCTAATGCAAGCTCAAGAAGCTGGAATTAAGATTTTGCCACCTGATATTGAAAATAGTAAGGCAGATTTTTCATTAGAGAATGGAAAAATTTTAGTCGGATTAAAGGCAATTCGAGGATTAAGAAGCGACTTATTAAAGCAAATTTTAGAAATTAAGCGTCCAATTAAGTCGATGACCGATTTTCTCTGGAAAATAGATAATAATTTGCTGAGTGCAGGCGCGGTCGAAAATTTAATCAAGGCAGGAACTTTTGATCGACTAGCTCCTAATAGAAATGAGCTGTTAAAAATAAATAAAGATTTAGTTGAGAGTGTAAAAATGGCAGGCTCAAATTTATCGTTATTCGAAACATTAGAGCCTAAAGTAGAAGAAGAAAAAATGCCAACTGCAGCTGAAAAATCAGCGATGGAAGTTGAAGCTATGGGTTTTAGTACTGGCATTAATCCGATTATTGCGGTTCAAAAATATGCTCGAAAGTTTAATGCAAAACGATTACAAGTTTTTGAGAGTAATGAACAAGGAATTGCAGTTGGAAAGTTAATGAAGGTTAAACCAATTACCACAAAAAAAGGTGATAATATGGCTTTTGCTGTTTTTAGTGATACTAGTGGTGAGAGAGACTTTACTATTTTTCCTCAAGTCTGGGAAAAAGTAGGTGAGAACTTGAAGATTGGTGAGATATATTTACTTCAAGTTAGGACACAAAGTGATCGTTTTAACCCTAACAAAATTCAATTTCTACTTTCTAATGCTCGGCAAGTTAATTTTAAAGATTAATTCAATTTTTTTGAAAGCAAGCAAAAGAGAGCATAATAAGGTTGAAAGCGAAAACATTTATTTTATAAGGATTATTAGTGAAAAAATAGGCTTTTTTTTGAAGACATTGAGTAAAAAAAATGGTACGATAAAACCGATGTGAGTAAAACACAGAAAATCGTAGAGGTGAATTCATGAAACGGATTGGTATTTTAACTAGTGGTGGAGATGCCCCTGGTATGAACGCTGCCATTAGAGCTGTTACTCGTACAGCTTTGGCAAACGGTATCGAAGTTTGCGGAATTCGTTATGGATATGCTGGTTTAGTTGCTGGTGATATTTTCCAAATGACTTCTGAAACAGTTGCGGATAAAATTAGCCGCGGCGGTACTTTTCTTTATTCAGCTCGTTTCCCAGAATTTAAGGAAGAAGAAGTTCAACTTAAGGGAATCGAACAATTAAAGAAGCACGGAATCGATGCTTTAGTTGTCATTGGTGGTGACGGTTCTTACCACGGTGCATTGAAGCTTACAAGACATGGCTATAATGCTATTGGTCTTCCTGGTTCAATTGACAACGATATTCCTTATACTGATTATACAATTGGTTTTGACACTGCATGTAGTACTGCAATGGAAGCCATTGATAAGATTCGTGACACTGCAACAAGTCACCAACGTGTATTTGTTGTAAATGTTATGGGTCGTGATTGTGGGGATATCGCAATGCACGTTGGTGTTGCTACCGGTGCTGACGCAATTGTTATTCCAGAAGAACCTTATGACATTAAGGAAATTGCTGAAAACTTGAAGCAAGGATTTGCTAATGGTAAGAAACATGGAATCGTTGTTTTAGCTGAAGGTGTTATGGACGCTGAAAAATTTAAGGATGAACTTCTTAAATATGGTGACTTTGACGCTCGTGCTAATGTATTGGGCCATATGCAACGTGGCGGAAGCCCAACAATGCGTGACCGTGTAATAGCAAGTGAAATGGGTGCCTACGCTGTTAAGTTATTACTTGAAGGTAAAGGCGGCTTAGCTGTTGGTATGGAAAACAACAAGCTTACTCACCATGATATTCTTGATTTGTTTGATGCGAAACACCACGGTAATTATGCGTTATACTCATTAAACAAAGACTTAGCCAAGTAGTTTTTGATTTTGTATTATAGGAGATTTTTTCAAGATGAAGAAAACTAAAATTGTTAGTACTTTAGGGCCAGCCTCAAACGATATTGAGACTATTACTAAATTAGCTGAAGCAGGTGCAAACGTATTCCGTTTCAACTTCTCACACGGTGACCACGAAGAACACCGTGCACGTATGAACATGGTTCGTGAGGTTGAAAAGAAGACTGGTAAACTTCTTGGCATTGCTCTTGATACTAAGGGTGCCGAAATTAGAACTACTGAACAAGAAGGCGGCAAGTTCACTATTAACACTGGTGACACTATCCGTATTTCTATGGACGACACTAAGAAGGGTAACAAGGACATGATCCACGTTACCTACGATGGTCTTTACGACGATACTCACGTTGGTGGTCACGTATTAATCGATGATGGTTTAGTTGACCTTTTGATTAAGGACAAAGATGACGCTAAGAGAGAATTAGTTTGTGAAGCTCAAAACACTGGTTTAATCGGTTCTAAGAAGGGTGTTAACGCTCCTGGCGTTGAAATCCGCCTCCCAGGTATCACTGAAAAAGATACTAACGATATTAAGTTCGGTTTGAAGGAAGGTATCAACTTCATCTTTGCTTCATTCGTTCGTAAAGCACAAGATGTTCTTGACATTCGTCAATTGCTTGAAGAAGCACATTGTGAATACGTAAAGATCTTCCCTAAGATTGAATCACAAGAGGGTATTGACAACATCGACGAAATCTTAAAGGTTTCTGATGGTTTAATGGTTGCTCGTGGTGACATGGGTGTTGAAATTCCATTTATCAATGTTCCATTTGTACAAAAAGAATTGATCAAGAGATGTAACGCTTTAGGTAAGCCAGTTATTACTGCTACTCAAATGCTTGACTCAATGCAAGAAAACCCACGTCCTACTCGTGCCGAAGTTACTGACGTTGCAAACGCTGTTCTTGATGGTACTGACGCAACTATGCTTTCAGGTGAATCTGCAAACGGTCTTTACCCAGTTAAAGCTGTTAAGGCTATGGCTGAAATCGACATGCGTACTGAAAAGCAACTTGCTAAACGTAACAATTTAGCTCTTCAAAGATTCGAAGAATACAAGGGTTCAAACGTTACTGAAGCTATCGGTGAATCAGTTGTTAGAACTGCTGAAGAATTGGGCGTTAAGACTATTATTGCAGCAACTGAATCTGGTTACACTGCACGTATGATTTCTAAGTACCGTCCAAACGCTGATATTATTGCTATGACTTTCAATGACAAGATTCAACACTCATTAGGTGTTGTTTGGGGTGTAAAGCCAATGTTGACTGAAAAGCCTAAATCTACTGAAGAAATGTTTGAAAAGGCAGCTGAACTTGCTAAAGAAACTGGTCTTGCAAAAGACGGCGACTTAGTAATTATCGTTGCTGGTGTTCCTTTGGGCGAAACTGGTACTACTAACTTGATGAAGTTACAATTAATCGGTACCCAACTTGTTAAAGGTTTAGGTGTTGGTGAACAATCAGTTATTGGTAAAGCTGTAGTTGCAACTTCTGCTGAAGAAGCTAACAGCAAAGTTCAAGATGGTGACATCTTAGTTGCTAAGACTACTAATAAGGATTACTTACCAGCAATCAAGAAGGCTTCAGGTATGGTAGTTGAAGCTTCTGGTTTAACTAGCCACGCAGCTGTTGTTGGTCTTTCACTTGGTATCCCAGTTATCGTTGGTGCTACTGATGCAGTAGAAAAGATCAAGGATGGTTCTAAGATTACTGTTGATGCTCGTCGCGGTGCTGTTTACCAAGGCGAAGCAACTAACCTTTAATCTGAATTAAATAGCTTATTAAAATAGTCAGCGAAAGCTGGCTATTTTATTTTTGTCTTTTTTTCCTTATACTATAAGATAATAGACAAAATAAAAGGATTGAGGCGCTATTATGTTAGGTGAAATAAGAAAAGGAAAAGTTACTGATGAAAATGAATCTGCTTTTTATGTGCAGGTTGAAGGAGTAACTTTTGAATTAAAGAAAATAGAAATTACACAAGATGAACCAATCCATTTAGGTGTTGAAGTACAAGGCTTTATTTATGAAAATAAGGATAAAAAGAAAGAAATGACACAATTTTATCCTTTTGCTCAAAAAGATCAGTATGGTTGGGCAACTGTAACAGAAGTGCGCCGTGACTTGGGTGTTTTCTTAGATATTGGTTTGAACGACAAAGATGTTGTCGTATCTTTAGATGATCTTCCACTTGAAAAGGATCAATGGCCAAAGAAAGACGATCGCTTATTAGTACGTCTTGAAACTGATGAAAAAGAGCGTATTTGGGCTAAAATGGCTGAAGAAAGCGTCTTTGAGCAATTAGCTGCTAATTTTCCAGCACATTTAGAGAATAAAAATATGTCCGGAACTGTTTATAGAAATTATGAAGTAGGTTCCTTTGTAATTACTGATCAGTACTACTTAGCCTTTGTTCATAAGTCTGAAATGTTTCGTCCATTACGACTAGGTCAAAAGATTAAGGGACGTGTAATTGGAGTTAGTCAATATGGTAGATTGAACTTAAGTGTTCTTCCTCGTGGATTTGAAGAAATTGACGATGACGCACAAATGATCTTAGTAAGTTTACGTCGTGAAGCTACAAAAACTCTACCATTTTACGATAAGAGTGATGCCCAAGAGATTAAAAATCACTTTGGTATTTCTAAATCAGCTTTTAAACGTGCCTTGGGACATTTATTAAAGGATGGTTTAATTACTGAAGATAAAGATGCAGGAACAATTAGCTTGGTAGAAAAAGATGACTCAGACACAGATAATGAAGGATAATTTAGAAGATTATTTACGATTTAGTCAAGTAGAACGTGGCTTAAGTCCCAATACAATTGTTTCTTACCGAACTGATTTAGAAGAATATTTAAGTTATTTAGAAGATCAGAATGAGACAAGTTGGGAAGTTGATTATCTAGTAGTTGATTCTTTTCTTGCAACACAAAAAGATAAGGGAAAAGCCACAACTTCAATCAGTAGAATGATCTCTAGCTTACGAAAATTTTATCAATGGCTTTTGCGGCAAGATATAATTGAACGTGATCCTTTAGTTAAAATTGATTCACCTAAAAGCGAACGTAGATTGCCGACAGCTCTTAGTGAGGAAGAAGTTACTAAATTGTTGGATGCTCCTGATACTAATACTAGTTTGGGGATTAGAGATCGAGCTATGCTTGAAGTGCTCTATGCAACTGGAATGCGGGTTAGTGAGTTAATTAATTTACGTACTGGCGATATTCACAGTGAGTTAAAAATTATTAGAGTTCTTGGTAAAGGATCAAAAGAACGTCTTGTTCCGATTACCGAAGTTGCTTTATCATGGTTAGAGAAATATCAAAAAGATGTCCGGGAGAATCAAGTCTTAAAAAGCGGTCAATTTACTGATGTGATTTTCCTAAATAATCATGGTCATCAATTGACGAGACAAGCTGTTTGGCAAAAGATAAAAAAATATTGTCAACTTATCGGAATAACCAAAAATGTTACACCACATACTCTTAGACATACTTTTGCGACTCATTTATTAGAAAATGGGGCGGATTTAAGAGTGGTTCAAGAAATCTTGGGCCATAGTGATATTACAACTACGCAGATTTATACTAATCTGACGCAGAAACATATTTTGGAGGTTTACAATCAAGCACATCCACGTGCCTAATTATTATGATCAGCAAATATAAAAAAGATTACGAAAAAACTGTAATGGGATATTTATCTTATCTCCCAGATTTTAAAAATATTAAGAATCTGCAAGAAGAGATGAAACTGTATACTAGTGATTCCAATCAATTCGAGGTTCTTATCTATCAACAAGATGGTAATGCTCGCGGTATTGTCGGTATTCAAGAAGAGAAAGAGTTTATTATTATTCGCTATTTATCTCTTGATCCAACAATGCGTGATGAAAAAACAAAGCAATTGGTAATGAATGACCTAAAGCATCTTTATCCTGATAAAATGATTACTGCCTTACCTAATTGGGCATCTTTATTAAATTATTTAAAGGAAAATAAAACTGATGAATAATGTTGATGAATTAACTTTAGATCTTCCTAATTTTACGGGACCATTAGATTTACTTTTACACTTAATTAGGTCGCAAAAAATAGATATATATGATATTCCAATTGCAAAAATTACGGGACAATATTTAGCTAATTTAGCTCGCTGGCAAACTTTGGACTTACAAATTGCTGGAGAGTATTTTGTGATGGCGTCAACATTACTTAGAATTAAGTCTCAATATTTACTTCCTAAAAATGACTTTATTGAGGAAGATCAGTATCAAGAAGATCCACGTACTGAACTTGTTGAGCAACTAGTCCAGTACTCAGTCTTTCAAAGAATTGCCGAATACTTAAAAAAAAGAGATGAAGAAATGCCAATTACAGTGGCAAAGGATCCATCTGTTTCCCCTAAAAAAGAGATTGAACCACTTCCTTTAGGAGAAATTACAAGTGATGAACTTGCAAATACTTTTAAAGTGGTTTTAGAGCGATTCAAACTGAGAAAGCCACAAGTTGGAAAAATTGAGGTTCACGAGACTTCAATTGAAGAAATGACAAGCTTTTTAAAAAACAGGTTACAAAAGAAAAGATCGACTAGTTTTTTTGATTGTATTAAAAACTTTCAAGATCTTGATCAAGTAATTGGTTTATTCCTAGCAGTTTTAGAATTATGTCGTGATCATAAAATTGTAGTAAAGCAAAATAGAGATTTTGGTGATCTAGAGTTAGAGAAAGTTGAGATTAATGGCAAGTAAAGAAGCAGAATTAGAAGCCTTACTTTATGCAGCGGGGGATGATGGTTTAGAAACTGAGAATTTACTACAGTTGTTAGAAATTTCTCCAGCTGCTCTAAGAGAATTAGCTAATCATCTTAAGGACCGATTGAAAAATGATAAAAATTCAGGTTTGCAGTTAATTTGTATCAACCAAACTTATAAGTTAACGACTAGTCCGAAATGCGGAGATATTATTTCTAAATTTTTCCAAAAAGATCTATCTAAGAATCTAAGTCAGTCAGCACTTGAAATTTTGTCGATTATTGCATATCGACAACCAATTACGCGAGTTGAAATTGATGACTTAAGAGGAGTTAACTCAGCAGGTGCGCTGCAAACTTTGGTTTGGCGTGGATTAATCAAAGTAGATGGAAAAAAGGATGTCCCAGGCCATCCTAACTTATATGTAACGACCGATTACTTTTTACAGTACTTTAACTATGAAAGTTTGGCTGATTTACCAGTAATTGAAGAATTTGAAGCAGATGATAATCCTGTGAACCTATTTAATCAGGACGATAGTAGAAATAAAGAAATTAATTTTGATGAGGGTGAGTAAAATGGCTGAAAGATTACAAAAAGTAATTGCGCAGGCAGGAATTGCCTCAAGACGTAAGGCTGAAAAGATGATTACAGCAGGACAAGTAACTGTTAATGGTAAAAAAGTTACTGAACTAGGAACAAAAGTTGAACCTAGCGACAAGATTGAAGTAAATGGAGTTCCAATTGAAAAAGAAGCGCTTCATACATACTTGTTTTATAAACCACGTGGTGTCATTTCTTCAGTAAGCGATGACAAAGGAAGAAAGACAGTGGTTGATTTCTTTGAAGATGTACCATATCGCCTTTATCCAGTAGGGCGTCTTGATTACGATACATCTGGCTTATTATTAATGACAAACGATGGTGAATTAGCAAATAAATTAATGCACCCACGTAACGAAGTGCCAAAGGTTTATGTAGCAAAGATTAAAGGGATTCTTTCTCCCGAAGAGATTCGCTCTCTTACTCATGGTGTGCGTATTGATGGACGAAAGAGTGCACCAGCTAAGCTAAAGATTTTAAAGACTGATGAGAAAAAGAAGACTCAAATTGTTCAATTGACTATCCATGAGGGTCACTACCACCAAGTTAAGAGAATGTTTGAAGCAGTACATCACTTTGTAGAGAAATTAGCTCGTGAAAAATATGCCTTTTTAACTTTAAAGTCATTAAATTCGGGCGAGTATCGTGAATTAACGAATGAAGAGGTCTTTCGTTTAAATCACTTAGCCGACTAACGCTTTATTAAAAGCTATGATAAAATAAAACTAATAATCTATAATTTGGAGGACTTTTGAATGAAGGAAAATAAATCTCAGGACAATAAAGAACCAAAAGGCCCTTACAAGCATTTTGAGCGTCCTAAAACATCTAGAAGGGCAATGCATCATCGGGAGTCAGAACCAGAAGCAGAGCCAGAAGTTACTTCTAGAAAATCTACTCAATCAGAAGGCAGTCCAAAAGGTCCACATCATAGTCAGCTCTGGGCTGGATTGATTATTGTTGCAATAATTATCATTGCATTAATTCCGATTGTTTCTTCAAGATTGCACGCAAACTCTAATAACTTAGCTGAAAAGAGCGTTAAGGTTTCAAAAAGCTCATCTTCTAAGTCTCACAAGACTAAAAGTAAAAAGAGTAAGCACAGCTCTTCTAAGAAGAGTAAGTCTAAGAGTAGCAGTGTGAGAAGAGAAGAAGAAAGTTCTTCAAGTCAATCTCAAGATACAACATCAGCTGTTGTTAGTCAGTCAGAATCTCAAAGTAGTCAGGTTAGTCAAAGCAGTAGTAGCCAATCTTATGAATCTAGTGCTAGTCAAACTACTACTCAAGATCAAAGCCAACAATCAACTCAAAACTCGACTCAAACTAATCAAAATACTTGGCAAAACAATGGTGGAAGTAGTTCTTCACAACATGAGGCACCAAGATCTTACACTGTGCAAGAGGGAGATTCTTTATCAAAGATTGCCCGTGAAAATAACACTTCAGTGCACCACTTAGAGCAAATTAATGATTTAGAGTCAGCTGATAGTATTAGTATTGGCCAATCAATAAAATTAAGATAATAAAAAACAATAATGTTTACAATTCTACCAAGAAGTATTATTATTTACTTGTAAAAAATAAATACAAGGATGTTGTCTTCAGGGCAGGGCGAAATTCCCGACCGGCGGTTAGAGTCCGCGAGCTACACATGTAGTTGAACCTCAGGTACCGATAGTTATAGTCTAGATGGAAGAAGACAGACTAAAGAATTAAACATGATTTAGATGATTAATAAGGTCTGTTGCTGAAGCGACAGACCTTTTGTATGTTATGGAGGAACTATCATGCAAAGAAAAACAAGTTTAAGTCATGTAAGATTAGCCTACTGGCTCGCTTGGGCAATGATTGGTGCATTAGCATTTTTGATTATGAAGATTGAAGTCCCAATTATTCCCGGCTTTGATTACTTAAAGATGGATTTTTCTGATTCATTAGTAGCTTTAAGTACTTTGGTTTTTGGTCCTTTGGGCGGGACAATGATTGCGCTTTTTAAATCATTGTTGAGCCTTTTTATTTCGGGATTTAACCCAATTTCAATGATTGGTCAATTGGCTGCATTTTTAGCAAGCTTAGCTTATATCTTGCCATTCTACTTCATTAGTAAAAAGCATGAAGACAAAGTACAATACCAAATTTTGGGATTAGCAGTCGGAACAATTGCTTTAACGGTAGTAATGTCTTTAGCAAACTACTTCGTTTTAACTCCAATGTATATTTCTTTGATGGGCTTTAAGCTTAATTCATCGCTTTTAACTTATATTGTTTCAGCAATTGTGCCGTTTAACCTAATTAAAGGGATAATTAATAGTATTGTCGTTTTATTATTGGCTAAGACCTTATTGCCAGTTTTAGAAAAATTTGTAAGACGTAACTTTTAAAGCTTAAATAGTAAAAATAATTTTATTTAGCAGGAGTCATTTGACTTCTGTTTTTTGTTTTATGGTAGAATTTACTTTGAATGAAAAAGAAAGGACTAAATTATTTAATGCAAGTAGCTATTGATGGTCCTGCATCAGCGGGGAAGAGTACAGTTGCTAAAATTATCGCACATAATTTGGGCTATATTTATATCGATACTGGTGCAATGTATCGAGCATGTACATTAATTGCACACGATAATAACGTTGACTATGGGGATGAAAAGGCAATTTTGAACTTAATCGACCATAGTACAATTGATTTTAAGCAAGAAGATGGAGAACAAAAGGTTTACGTAAATGGTAAGGATGTATCAATTGACATCAGAACACCTGAAATTACAGAGAACGTTTCGCAAGTTTCTGCCTTAAGATCAATTCGTGAAAAGATGGTTGAATTGCAGCGCGAAATGGCGGGCAAGCACGATGTTATTATGGATGGTCGTGATATTGGAACGACAGTTTTACCAGATGCAGAGGTAAAAATTTTCTTAATCGCTAGTGTTGCATCAAGAGCTAAGAGACGCTTCTTAGATTTTCAAGAAAAAGGCATTCATCAAGATTTAAAAGATATCGAACATGATATTGAAGTTAGAGACTATAAAGATTCGCATCGTGAAATTTCTCCATTGAAAAAAGCAGATGATGCAATTGAATTAGATACTACAAACTTAACAATTGATGAAGTTGTAGCCAAAATAACCGAGATAATTCAAAAAAAGCAAAAAAATTAAACAAAAGTGTGGAAAAAAGATATCAAGTACTTTAAAATAAAGTATGATATTGGGAGGTAATTATGACAGATAATAGTAATCAATTCTTAGATGCTCTAAAAGAAATGCAGGGAGTTGAAGTCGGCAACATTGTTAACGTTGAAGTTTTAAGTGTTGAAGATGGACAAATCGCTGTTGGTGTTGAAAATGCAGGTGTTGAAGGTGTAATCACTAAGCGTGAATTCACTAACGACCGTAATGCAGATTTGAACCAATTGGTAAAACCTGGTGATAAGTTTGAAGCTTTAGTTCTTAGAAGAGCTGGTGGCGACAAGGAAAACGGTGAATTCTTCTTCTCAGTTACTCGTTTGAAGGAAAGAGAAGCTTACAAGGAATTAGAAAAGGTCTTCGAAGAAGGCAAGACTGTTGAAGGTACTGTAACTGGTGCTGTTCGCGGTGGTTTATTAGTTGATGTTGGTACACGTGGATTCTTACCAGCTTCATTAATTTCTAACCGTTACGTTTCTGACTTGAAGCCTTACATTGGCAAGAAGATGAACTTGAAGATCACTGAAATTGATCCTAACAAGAACAGATTAATTCTTTCAAGAAAAGACTTAATCGAACAAGAACGTGAAGAAGCTTTCGAAAACGTTGCTTCACAATTAGTTGTAGGTGACACTGTTGAAGGTAAAGTATCACGTTTAACTGGTTTTGGTGCCTTTGTTGACGTTGGTGGTGTGGACGGTTTAGTTCACATTTCAGAAATTTCTTACAAACATATTGATAAGCCAAGCGATGTATTGAAGGCTGGTCAAGATGTTAAGGTTAAAGTTATCGGTATTGATGACGATAGACACAGAATCTCCCTGTCAATTAAGCAAACTTTACCATCCCCATTTGAAGAAGCTACTGAAGGCTTACATGAAGGTGACATCATTGAAGGTGAAGTTAAGACTTTAACTTCATTCGGTGCATTCATCGAAGTAGCTGATGGAATTCAAGGCTTAGTACACGTTTCAGAAATTGCTAACAAGCACGTTGATAAGCCAAGTGATGTTTTAAAGGTTGGTCAAACTGTTAAAGTTAAAGTTTTAGGTGTTGACCCAAGTGACAGAAGAATCTCATTGTCAATCAAGCAAGCTGATCCTAATGCTGCTAAGAGTGAAAACAACTCACGTCCACGTCGTCGTCAAGATTCTGTAGCTGATAAGTACATGAATGACAATGACAACGGTTTTGCTTTAGGTGACATTATTGGTGATCAACTTAAAGATAAGGATTAATCGTCATTAGTCTAAAAAAAAGCTGACTCCGGTCAGCTTTTTTTATTTCATTAGATAGAAAGGGGTAGAAATAATATGTCATTACCCGTAGTTGCATTAGTTGGACGTCCAAATGTTGGTAAGTCAACTATTTTTAACAGAATTATTAATTCTCGTGTAGCTATTGTTGAAGATAAGGCTGGAGTTACTAGAGATAGAATTTATGCCCGTGCTGAATGGATGGGTCATGAATTTATCCTAATTGATACTGGTGGTATTACTCTAGACTCTGGTGAAATTGAAGAACAAATTAAGGCACAAGCTGAAATTGCCATTGATGAAGCAGATGTAATTGTGATGTTAGGGGATGTTACTCAACATATGACTAACATGGATGAAACAATTGCTAAAATGCTTTATCGAACTAAGAAACCAGTTATTTTAGCCATTAATAAGGCTGATAATCCTGAGCAAAGAACAGATATTTATGACTTTTACAGCTTAGGATTAGGCGACCCCATCCCAGTTTCTGGTAGTCATGGAACTGGAATGGGAGATTTACTAGATGCTATCGTTGGTGAATTTGGAGACAAGGCTAACCAACATGAAGACGGTTCAATTCGCTTTAGTGTGATTGGACGTCCAAATGTCGGTAAATCTTCACTTGTAAATGCTATTTTAGGTGAACAACGTGTAATTGTTTCTAATATCGAAGGAACGACTAGAGACGCCATTGACACGACTTTTACCAATGATGGGCAAAAGTATACTATCGTTGATACAGCCGGCATCAGACGGCGTGGCAAGGTTTATGAGAAGACCGAGAAGTATTCTGTCTTAAGAGCGATCAGTGCTATTGAAGAAAGTGATATTACACTTTTAGTCTTAGATGCAAGCACGGGTATTCGTGAACAAGATAAGCACGTAGCTGGATACGCTCATGACGCAGGCCGCGGTGTAATTATTGTTGTAAATAAGTGGGATCTACCTAAAAAAGATAGTAGAAGTATGAAGGACTTTGAAGATACAATCCGAAGAGAGTTCCAATACTTAGACTATGCTCCAATTATTTTTGTGTCTGCTAAGACTGGTCAAAGAGTTCCAGATATCTTAAAGCTTGTTAAAGAAGTTCATGAAAATCAAACTCGTCGAATTCAGTCTAGTGTCTTGAACGATTTACTTCTTGAAGCAACTAGAATTACACCAACTCCACTTGTTAATGGAAAGAGATTAAGAATCTACTACATGACCCAGGTTGCTGTAACTCCGCCAACATTTGTTGTCTTTGTAAATGATCCAGAGTTGCTTCACTTCTCATACCAAAGATTTTTAATTAATCAATTAAGACAAAACTTTGATTTTGTGGGAACACCAATTAAAATCTTAGCTAGAAAACGTAAATAAGCCTTAAATTTCAAAAAAATAGGGATATATCTGCGAAAAAGCTTGCAACTAAGCGTCTTAGTGTGCTAATTTTATTGCAGGGAATAAATGAATAACTCATTTTTCTTATTTTCAAAGGTTTTGTTTAAAAATATTATTAGTTCATTTTGGGAGGTGAAGTGGAATGGCAAACAAGGCAGAATTAGTTTCTGAAGTTGCTGCTAAAACTGACTTAACCAAGAAAGAAGTTGCTGCTGCAGTTGATGCAATCTTTAACTCTATTCAAGAAGATCTTGCTAAGGGTGAAAAAGTTCAATTGATCGGTTTCGGTACTTTTGAAGTACGTCACCGTGCAGCTCGTAAGGGTCGTAACCCACAAACTGGGGCTGAAATCGAAATCCCAGCTTCTAAGGTTCCTGCATTTAAGCCAGGTAAAGCTCTTAAGGATGCTGTTAAGTAATTGTTCAGTTACTAGCAAAATAAAAACGTGCTAAGTTGTATAGCTTGGCACGTTTTTTGTGTACAATTATTGTGAGAGCACAAATGAAAAGAGTGAAAAAATGACTTATTCTGAACAACTATTAGATGCAATTCAAAATCATGATTTTTCTGATAATCGAATTCTCTTGAAAAAGGCTTTGGATAATGATGACCCAGAAATCCTTGCTTCTTTAGCTGAAAACTTAACTGATCTTGGTTTTACTGATCTTTCTAAAGAAGTTTACCGTTTTTTGATTGGACAATTTCCTAAAGAGGACTTGTTTAAGGTCTATTTAGCTGAAATTTTGTTAAATGATGGGGATGAAGACGATGGCTTGCAGCTACTTTATGATGTAAAGCCAAATAGTGATGCTTACCTTGAAAGTTTACTTGATTTAGCTGATTACTATCAAAGTAATGGGCTAATTGAAACAGCCCATCAAAAGCTCTTAGAAGCACATAAATTAGCTCCTGATGAAGATGCCATTAACTTTGGCTTGGCTGAATTAGACTACCTTAGCGGTGACTACAGCGAAGCCTTAGACTTATACCGTGAATTAGCTAAAAATAATAAGACTTTTGGTGAAGTAGTTTTAAGTCAAAGAATTGCAGCTTGTCTTGCTAAATTGGGTGAGTATGAAGAAGCAGCAAATGAAATTAAGAGTCATGAAAATGATATTTTAAGTATTGATGCTCTTTATGAAGCTGGATTAATTATGCTTTCGGCTAACGATAATAAGGCTGCAATTAAGTACCTAGACCAAGTAATTGAAACTCAACCTGATTATGTAAATGCTTATCCACTTCTTGCCCAAGCTTATGCCGCAGAAGATAATAATGAGGAAGTACTCAGAACTGCGCAAACAGGTTTGTCTTATAATGAATTAGATGAGGTTCTGTATAGTTTGGGTGCCAAAGCTGCCGCTAACTTGAACCAATTAGATGAAGCAGAACGCTTGCTTAAAAAGGGACTTGAGGTTGCTCCTGACAACAGTGATTTGCGCTTGCAGTTGTCTAACTTATACCTTCACCAGCATCAAGATGAGGCTAATATTAGCTTGTTCAAGGATCTTGACGATGAAGAGTTAGAGCCACAAGCTCACTGGAATTTGGCTGTTTCTTATCAAAGACTTGAAGATTATGATAAGGCTAAGAGTGAATTCTTGCTTGCCTATCCAGCCTTCCAAAATAATGCAAGCTTCTTGAGACAGATGATTAGCTTGTTCTATGAGTTGCGTGAGATTCCAACAACTAAGGAATTGATTAAGAAGTACCTGCAGATTCAACCAGATGATCTTGATATGCAAGATATGTTAGATGAATTGAATAGTGAAGAGTAGTATAGCAACTGTTTAGAAAGTAATAGACTTTGATATTAAAAAATATCCCTCGAAGATAATTTGAGGGATATTTTTTTACAATAATTTATCCAGTTGTTTGTTAAATCTTTTGAGACCTAATCTAAGGATAAAAATCTTAAGTTTACTTAATTGGACTTTTTGTAATTTGTTTATATTTCGTTGCATATTAGTGATTGAACGATTACAGCTTTTATGATTATATTTTCGACTTAAGTTGTTAATGTACGCACTTGGTACTTTTTTTCCATAAATTTTAAGTAGGAATTTATTCAATGAGATTAAAATTTTGACAAATTTGCGGTTAACTTCTTCTTCATCGGTTTTAGTTTTTGCCTTAGTTAATTTCATTCTTATAGTATTAAAGTTATTTGTTTCTTGATGTTGGTGAGAATCAGAGTCTAGCTCATTCTTAAGTACTTTTTTAAAAGCTGTTAAATCTTTTTTAGTAGGACTTTTCATTGTAAGACTTACTAAACCATATAATTTCAAAAAGGTGTCTTGATCTTGAAAATCCAGAGTATCAACCATTGATGTAACTTTAAAAGGAATGATAGATCTATTCTCATCATTTACGCCATGTTTTTCTTGCTTGCGATAGGCCCCAACGAGCATATCAGCCATTTGAATGCCTAACTCTTTCTTACTGTCGCATGTTTGATAGGTGAAAAGTACGTGGTTTTCTTCGCCTAAACTTTTGATAATCTGGGAAAGTAACCTGTAGCCAAAGTATTCACTTTCAAGGTGAGAATTCAAATTAGTTTGATCAAGATATATATGTAATTTTAAGTCAACGGCGGGATTTTGGTGGCGTAGATCTTCAATAATTTTTTTAACTGGATAAATGTAAGATTGAAGTATTAACACTTGCTGCACAATCGCTTTATCAAGTGAGTTATCGGACTTGTGGTAAGTAGGCCGTTGATAAATATAAGCGCTAGTTAGAAAGGGTTTAACAATATCTAAGGCTAAACGATTCATTGTGTCTGAAACATTTACACTCTTTTTCTCCTTTTTACGACAGGAGTGATATATTTTTTGAAAGTACCTATCATATAGCTCTCTTAGTCGAAAAGTTGGGATGACTAAAAAGCCGGTATAGAACTTGTCGGCTGTATTGTAAGATTGAAAAGAAATGCTTTCGTCGATAAAAATGTGAAATTGCTTGGTATGACGACGTGGATGAAAGAACTGCTTTAAGATCATATTTTTTCTCCAAATAAATCTGATAGGAATATTATATCGAACATGTGTTCTGAAAGAAAGCGAACAAGATAAATATTTAATCATGGATAAGGGAAGATTAAATAAGTTGTTGAGAGTTTTTTGTATGAATCATATTTTTTATTATGTAAAATAGATCGAACGTATTTTCTTAATGATCTTGTTGTTAAATGGGCATTCAGGGTAAAATAGAAATATTATTAGTATAAGAAAATTAGGAGTTAATAATGATTGCAGGAGAACTAAAAAGTAAGATTGATAGTTTATGGGAAACCTTTGCGACTGGTGGCCTAACTAATCCATTAAATGTAATTGAACAGATTACATATTTGATGTTTATCAAAGATTTAGATGATTCAGATAATAGAAGAAAAAAGGATAATATCTTATTAGGATTAAATGATTACGAATCCATTTTTGATGGAGAGGTAAAAATTGATGATGATCTAACAGTTGATGGTGATGAACTAAGATGGTCCACATTTAAAGATTTTGCACCTGAAAAGATGTTTTCTATTGTTCAAACAGAAGTATTTCCGTTTATTAAAAATTTGAAAAATGATGAAGAAGGTTCATATGCTCGTTACATGAAAGATGCAACTTTCTTAATTCCAACTCCCGGTCTACTGTCTAAAGTAGTCGGAGAATTAGATGATATTTACAGACTGATGGATGCAGAAGTTCAAAAAGATAACTCTAAAAATAAAGAAAAAGCTCTTATTATAAATAGAGGAGACGTTCGCGGGGATGTATACGAATATCTTTTAGGAAAGTTGTCTACTGCAGGTAGAAATGGTCAGTTTAGGACTCCACGTCACATTATCAAAATGATGGTGGAATTAATGAATCCCCAAGTTACTGATAAAATTTGTGATCCAGCTGCAGGAACAGCGGGGTTCTTAGTAGAAGCTGCTGAATTTCTTCAAGATAAGAGAAAAGAAGAAATTTTTTATAGGAAAGAAAATAGACATTACTTTCATAATGAAATGTTTACAGGATATGATACCGATCAAACCATGCTTCGTATCGGAGCTATGAATATGTTATCTCATGGAGTAGATAATCCGAATATTGAGTATCAAGATAGTCTATCTGAACAAAATACTGATAGAGATGAATATTCTTTAATTATGGCTAACCCTCCATTTAAGGGGAGCTTAGATTATGATTCGGTTTCAAAAGATCTGCTTAAAATTTGTAAAACTAAAAAAACAGAATTACTTTTTGTAACTTTATTCTTGCAAATGTTAAAAGTGGGTGGAAGATGTGCCTGTATTGTTCCAGATGGTGTTTTATTTGGATCATCTAAAGCTCATAAATCAATTAGAAAAGAAATAATTGAAAATAATAATTTAGAAGCAGTTATTTCAATGCCTTCGGGAGTGTTTAAACCTTATGCTGGAGTTTCGACGGCTATCTTAATTTTTACTAAAACAGGTAATGGTGGAACTGATAAAGTTTGGTTCTACGATATGACTGCTGATGGATTTTCTCTTGATGATAAAAGAACTCCAGTTAAAGAAAATGATATACCTGATATTATTGAACGCTTTAATCATTTAGATAAAGAAGTTGATCGTAAGAAGACCGACAAGTCCTTTATGGTTGATAAGAAAGATATCGTTGACAATGATTATGATCTTTCGATTAATCGGTATAAAGAAATTGAGTATAAACCAGTTGAATATCCACCAACAGAAGAGATTATTGCTGAAATTGAGAAGTTAGATAAAGAAGCAAATGATGCATTACAAGAGTTAAAAGCTCTTTTAAAAGACTAGAAAGGAAAAAC
>NZ_GG670120.1:448151-449237 GCF_000159355.1 Lactobacillus johnsonii ATCC 33200
GTTGCAGTTCAAAAGTCGCTTGATGAAACACAAAAATTATATGATAGCTTAATGCAAGAATATTTTGGCTAAAAAGTGGTTTAATAGTGAAAAACTCTAAATTTGGGAGATTCACTATGAATGAAAAGTTTGTTGAAATAATAAATGAGATGGCCGAAGTACTTAATGCCTCGCAGTTAAAACGACTTCAAGAAGTAATGTTGAAGCATTTGGTAGAAAGAGAGCCACGAAAACGGAAGATCAGCAATAAAGAATACCTAGCTAAGTTTTTAGAAGCTAAGAAAATGGAAGGTTGCTCTGATAGAACAATCAAATATTATCGAGTTACAGTTGAACAACTTTTAAATAAAGTAGTTAGACCAGTCAGAAGAGTTACTACAGAAGAAATGCGTGAATATTTGGTTGATTATCAAAAGATTAATAATTGTGGCAAAACAACTGTAGATAATATTAGGCGCAATATTTCAAGTTTTTTTTCCTGGCTTGAAGAAGAAGACTATATATTAAAGAGTCCTATGCGTCGCATTCATAAAATACGGGCGGAAAAGCTTGTAAAGAATGTAATTACTGATGAAGATATTGAAAAACTTCGTGATGGATGTTCCTGTTTAAGAGATGTCGCTATGATCGATTTATTATACTCAACGGGTATAAGAGTTGGTGAATTAGTTAGACTTAATAAAACTGATATTAATTTTTCTGAGCGTGAATGTGTGGTATTTGGAAAAGGAGACAAAGAAAGACGCGTATATTTTGATGCCAAATCAAAAGTACATTTGATTAACTATTTAAAAAGTAGAACTGATGATAATCCTGCTCTTTTTGTCTCTTTAGATAGGCCAAATGACCGATTGAAAATTAGTGGAGTAGAAATTAGATTACGTCAATTGGGGAGAAAATTACATTTAGATAGGATTCATCCACATAAGTTCAGACGAAGCATGGCAACGAGAGCTATTGATAAAGGTATGCCCATTGAACAAGTTCAAAAGATTTTAGGCCATTCTCAGATAGATACTACAATGCAATATGCTATTGTTAATCAAAATAATGTAAAAGCAGCCCATCGAAAATACATATCCTAGC
>NZ_GG670120.1:450352-699747 GCF_000159355.1 Lactobacillus johnsonii ATCC 33200
TTTGAAAATATAGTATACTTAAATAAAACGCTCTCAAGCAAAATTCTCAGTCAAATAGGAGATGTTATCCGTGACTAACTTTGATTATTTACTAGAAGAACCACAATTTAAAGATTTTGTGCAAATAGCAATAGCAGCAGAAAAAGTGGCTGTTATTGATCCTGCAACATCAGTTATTGACTGTAGACGTGCAATGGAATTGGCAGTTAAGTGGATGTATTCAGTTGATTCGGACCTAAAGACCCCCTATCAGGATAAACTAGTAACCTTAATCAATACCTTAGATTTTAAAGATATTGTTGATCCTAATACTTGGCAAGGTCTAGAATTAATTCGCCGTTTAGGAAATGTTGCCGTACATACCAATAGAAAAGTATCACTAGATGAAGCTATTTTGTGTTTGAAGGCTTTGTTTAGTTTTTTTGACATGCTTGATTATTGTTATGGAAGCAATTATCAGAAGAAAGATTTTGATAAGTCGATTGTTGGAAATTATCGTCTTGAGTTTATTCCGAAAGTATCGCCGATAGAAGAGTCAACAATTTCTCTTGAAAAACTTACAAAGAAGAATGAATCTTTACAAGAATCTTTAACTGCACAAAGAAAAGCACAAGAGGAGAGCTATACTCCAAAACCATTTGGAATCTCTGAGTTTAAAACTCGAAAAATCTATATTGATACTATGCTAGCAGAAGCAGGTTGGATTGAGGGACAAAACTGGTTAAATGAGGTTGAGCTTAAAGGAATGCCTAACAAAACTGGCAAAGGATATGCTGATTACGTCTTGTATGATGATGCGCATTTACCCTTAGCAGTTATTGAAGCCAAGAAAACTTGTAAAGATGTAGCAGTTGGGCGCCAGCAAGCTAAATTATATGCTGATATATTAGAGAATAAGTATGGTCGTAGACCAGTTGTGTTTTTAAGTAATGGGTTTGAAACACGAATTATTGATAATCAATATCCAGAAAGGCAAGTTTCATCAATTTATTCTAAGCGTGATTTAGAAAAATTGTTTAATTTGCAAAAAGTACGTCAGCCTTTAACGAATATTGTAGTAGATGATAATATTGCGGGACGTTATTATCAAAAGGCTGCTATTCAGGCTGTTTGCGAAAGTTTTTCAAAAGAAAATAGACGTAAAGCTTTGTTAGTCATGGCGACGGGGTCGGGTAAAACAAGAACTGCAGTTGGATTAGTAAAAGTTCTTTTAAACGCTGGTTGGATTAAACATGTTTTATTTTTAGCTGATAGGGATGCTTTGGTAACACAGGCTAAAAGAAGCTTTGTCAATTTACTACCCGATCTTTCTGTAACTAATTTAGTTGAAGATAAGAAAAACTATAATGCTCGATGTGTTTTTTCTACCTATGCAACAATGATGAATGTCATCGATACAGCAATAGATGATGAAAAGCAAAAACTGTATACAGCAGGCCATTTTGACTTAATTATTGTCGATGAGGCACACCGATCAATCTATAATAAATATAGAAATATCTTTACTTACTTTGACGCTCCATTAGTTGGTCTAACTGCTACACCTAAAGATGATATTGATAAAAATACTTATTCTATTTTTAACTTGGAAGATGGAGTGCCTACTTATGGCTATGATCTAGCCCAAGCTGTTGACGATGGATATTTAGTACCCTATAAATCAATAGAGACTCACTTAAAATTTATGGAGAAGGGCATTAATTATGATGATTTAAGTGATCAAGAAAAGGAAGAATACGAGGAAACTTTCACGGATGAAGATGGTGAGTTACCGAAGAAGATTGAATCAGGAAAGTTGAATAAGTGGCTGTTTAATAAAGATACGATTCGCAAAGTTCTAAATATTTTAATGAGTCAAGGATTAAAGATTAATTATGGCGAAAGAATAGGTAAAACTATTATTTTCGCTAAGAATCATCGCCATGCTGAAGAAATTCTAAAAGTCTTTAATGAAGAATATCCTCAATTTTGTAAAAATGGCCATGGGCAACCTTATGCAACCGTAATTGACAATTATACTAATTACTCGCAAAGTGCAATTGATGAATTCTCCGATCCAAATAAATTACCGCAAATTGCTATTTCCGTTGATATGTTGGATACAGGAATTGATGTCCCAGAATGTTTGAACTTAGTATTTTTTAAAAAGGTAATGAGTAAGGCCAAGTTCTTCCAGATGATTGGTAGAGGAACCCGTTTATGTCCAAATTTGTTAGATGGAAAAGATAAAAAAGAGTTTTACATCTTTGATTTTGGTGATAACTTCCAATTTTTCCGTATGGAAAAAGGACATGAAGCTGGTGTCCAAGAAACGTTGCAAAGTGCTTTGTTCAACTTAAAAATGGAATTAGTACGAAAATTACAAGAAGCACCATATCAAACGGAAGACTTTAAGCAGTATCGAAAATCTTTGATTGAAGACCTATCTAAGAAAGTTAAAGAATTAAATAGAAAAAATTTTGCTGTTAAACAACATCTTGCTTATGTTGATAAATTCTCTCAAATCGACAACTATAATAATTTAACTTATGAGGACATCGTAAATGTTCAAAAAGAGCTAGCACCTTTAATTCTTCCAGATAATGATGAACCAAATGCCCTACGCTTTGATGCTTTAGTCTATAAAATGGAACTGGCAAAAATGTCACAAGAATCCTATGGACGATTAAAAGTAGATCTTTGTAATAAGATTTCTAAATTATCTGATTTAATGACCATCCCACAAGTTAAAGCAAAAGCCGAATTGATTAAAGGTATATTAGAGCCAGAATATGTCGAATCTACGAATGTTCAAGATTTAGAACATATTCGTCAAAATATACGTGATTTAATTCAGTATCTTCCAAAAAAGGGAGTAGTGTACTATACAAATTTCACTGATACTATATTAGATTCAACTATTCATGATGCTGAGCTTGAAACTGATACTTTAAAAAATTATAAAGCAAAGGCAGAATTTTATATAAAGCAGCATCAAAGTGAAAATTTAATGTGTAAGATTAGGGATAATGAGCCTTTAAGTAGTGAAGATTTGAGAGAATTAGAAGATATTCTATGGCAAAAATTAGGAAGCAAAGAAGAATATCAAAAAGAAATTGGGGATAAAACTCCTGGTGAATTTGTGCGTAGTATTATTGGTTTAGATATAAACGCGGCCAAGAAAGCCTTTAGTAAGTATTTAGATACAGTTCCACTCAATAAACAGCAGATATATTTTATCAATGAAATTATTGAATATATTGTTAAAAATGGAACATTAACTGATATGCATGTATTACAGGAATCTCCATTTACAAATCAGGGGTCAATCTCGGAACTCTTTGAATCAGATATAACTATCTGGTTCAAAGTGAAAACAGCAATTGATGAAATTAATAGTAATGCTGGAGTAGGCGCAGCTTAAAAATAGAGAGAGTTAGAATTAATGCAGTATCTAAACTGTAAATTGACGGTGTAAAAGGGGTATTGATTTGGAATAATAAGTATTATGCTTGAAGGAAAATATTATTTAATTAAGAGAAGTGACCATAAATGGAAATTTTATTGGACACCGTATGAGCCAGCACCGAAAAAAGATTTTGATGATTGGGGAGTAGCAGTAATTGATACTTCCTGGAAAACAGAGGACCCACGTCCTAAACATTTACGGGGTAAGCCTTTAGATTATCAATTACAACCTTGGATTCAAGTGTTACGTGATCCTAATGTATATTCTGAAAAATATGATATGTATGGTAAGGACTGGCGTGGGTACTCATTAACATATGAAGTTATGCGCTGTCTAATTCATTCAAACAAGAATTGTCGTCGCATGTTATCAGTTGGAGTATGTCAAATGGCTTTTCCGGATAGCTGGCCAAAACAAGAATGTAGTTTTTTCTATAAAGAAAATTTAACTTAAATAATCAGATTTTTATCTTTAACATGTTTAAGTAGATATTAGATTGATAAACCTATGGAAGAGTAACATAATGACGAGCTTCACAAATATGAATAGACAAGACCAACAAGCTTATCTAATGAAACCCATAATTGATGAGTTAAAACAAGTTGGCGGCCAAGCAACTACAAGAGATTTAAAGCGGGCAGTTGTTGAAAGAGAAGAAAATATTCCAGAAAATATCTTAACGATGTATAAAACATCAAGAAATGGGAGAAAGTATCTCCCATTTAATTATGCATTTAACTTTGCAATCTCTAACTTAATTATGGCTGGGATGCTTAAAAGACCTAAACAAGGAATAGTGGTTCTGACTGAAAAGGGACGAGAATATAAAGGAAATAGAACTGAACTTAGTGATACAGTTTATAAAATCTCCCTTCCGCAGTGGCAGAAGAAAATTGAACAAAATAAAAAGAGTAAAGAATCTAACATTGACATGAGAGAAGAAGAATCATTAGACAACCTTGAAGAAGATTGGAAAGGACCTCTCCTGAATGCTCTACTTAATCTAAGTCCAGGAAAATTTGAACTTTTTTGTCGTGCTCTAGTAGCAAAAATGAATGTCGACATTGATGAGACTATCGGAACTAGTCTTACTGGTGATGGTGGTGTAGACGGCTATGGTTACATTAAGACAGATGATTTTAGAACTGCGCGTGTAGCGATTCAAGCTAAAAGATGGAATCCTAGCAATTCAGTTTCATCCCCTGAGATTGATAAATTTCGTGGTGCAATGGATAAATTCAGAGCTGAATATGGAATTTTTATTACTACTTCTACTTTTACTAGAGATGCAATTAAAGCATCTCGTGCAGGAACAAGAGTAATTACCTTAATCGATGGCGATCACTTACTAGAATTAATTGCTAAATATGAACTCTATGTGACTAAGAAAGTAATTACTACTTATGAACTAGATGACTTTTTTGAAGATGAAAATTGATTAATAAATTAAAGTCTTTAGTGTCAAAGTTCATCAAAATTACTAATTTATATGAGATAGCTGATGATTTTTTATAGGTATTAAGAATGATAAAACTTATGAGGGCCTAACCGATAATACATTTGATTCAAAAACTGAGAAAAAATTGGTACTTTTTCTTTATGACATTGATGAGGAACATAATAAATTAAGGAGTAGCAAAGGAACTAGTATTTTCATTCCACTTAAAAAAGTTACTCAAGTAGAAGCAATAAGATTCAGTAATCCCCGTTGGGGAGGTCCACTGACTAATAAATTTGAGACTGTGGAAGAATGGAGAGAAAGAATGAAAAAGTATATTGATAAATAAAGTTCAAAGTGAATAAAATGATACCAATAGATAAAAAACTCCAGACCAAAAATCACAAAACTGTATCTTTAAATCAACAAGTTTCTCAAGAAACTCAATACTTATTATCTACTTCAGCAAATCGAAAGGCATTGCAAAAAGGGATAGTGCAATCGCATAGTAATAAAATCTTAACTCCAGAAGAATGGGATAAATTAAAGATCTTTTGAGGAATAAATATGTATGCCTGGATTATACCTAAAGATATGAGTAAACCCTACTTATCACCAATCTTTGCTCGGGCAATTCATAGTGGAGATTGGCCGGAAAACGAAAAAGTCTGGCATGAATTTTGCATAGCTCTAGATTGCTCTAAATCCAATTTGATAGAAATAGATACCTACGCTAAGGATGGAGTTATGCATGTTGTGACTATTGACAGTGATAGCTCTAACTGGACTCCTAAAAATGTATATTTCGGTTCAATGGATTTTTTAAATAAATATAATCCTGAAAAAATTTGTGAAGAAATATCATCGCAAGATTTAGGAGAATGTATCAAAATAGATAAAAAATATGACTATCAAGAAATTAGAAAAATAAAAACTCAAAAAGATATCGATGATTTGATGAGTAGTGCCTTGAGCTTTCATGATGCGCATATTGAAAGTATTGAAGCTAAAAATGATGAAATTCATGTAATTTTTAACTCATATTGGAATAGAAAAATAGAATTATGGTTTGAAGAAAAGCCGAAATATGAAAATAGACTTGAAGATCCTGAATATTATTAGTGGGATGGTGGATCAATTTTCATGAATCAAGGTTATATATACTTGTGTGATGAGATTAATGCGCATTCTCTGGATGAAGGTTACTGGGGCATGAATTTTGCAGGTAAAGAACTGTTTTATAGAATTTTACCTAGTGATAATAATTAAAAATTAAATAAATTTACAAATGGCTACTTTTTCAAATAAGAAAAAAGTGGCTTATTTTTTATCTTGATTTCTGGTAATAATACTATAAATCCTCTCAGCTACTTCTTTCACTTTGTTAGAACTATCCTTATGAATACTGACTCCAACATCAAGATTAAGCGCAGATTTTTGGTATACTTATTTTGTGATTTTAAAGATGAAAGTTGATTAACAATGAAAAAACAAATTAAAGTTGTTGGTGCTGCAATTCTTAATCAAAAACAAGACAAAATCTTAGTAGCTAAAAGAGCTTCAAACCGGATATTGCATGATATGTGGGAGTTTCCTGGTGGTAAAATTGAAGCTAATGAAACACCAAAGCAAGCTCTTCAAAGAGAAATTAAGGAAGAACTAAATGTAAATATTGAAGTAGGTCCACAAGTTGGAAGAAGTACAGAATTTGAGTATGATTTTGGAGTAGTTCAGTTAACAGTTTTTTATGCTAAACTTCAGACACATGATTTTAAATTAGTTGCTCATAGTTCAATTAAGTGGGTAAGTGAAGAAGAACTAGCTAATCTGTCTTGGCCGAAAGCAGATGAAGAGATTGTTGAAGAATTAGGAAAACAAAAATTAGAGGATATAAATTTTGCAAGATAATATAAAAGGCGACTTACTAGAGACAGTAAAAAATAATTTTATTGATAAAGATGACTATCTGGAGGTTGGTAATTTATCAGCTGGCTTGATTTTGAATCAATCAAAAGGTACTAATGTTTATCGTGTTTTAAAAATGGAATTAGCTACTTGTAAGTCTTTCACTTTTGCTGTTGCATTTATTAACCAACAAGGATTAGCATCATTAAAAACAGTATTACATGATCTCTATAAGCGTGGCATAAAGGGACGTATTCTAACTTCAACTTATTTATATTTTAATAAACCGGCAATTTTTAGAGATTTACTTGAGGTTCAGAATGCTGAAATTCGGTTATTTAATGAACGAAATGATAATGACGAGGTTCTTCCTTTTCATGCTAAGGGATACTTATTTGACCATGATAAATATACTTCTGCAATTATTGGAAGTTCAAATTTAACCTCTAGTGCTATTTTTGGTAATTACGAGTGGAATTTACGTCTCAATTCTCTTTCAAATGCAAAGATCACTCAAGAACTTACTTTTCAAATTGAAAATGAATGGAATAAGGCAATTCCTTTAACTAAAGAATGGTATGAAGCTTATAAATTAGAATATAAAAAAATAAAAAAGAAAAACAACCTAGATCATCTAAATGATTATCAAATTGCAGATCAGAATATAATTGAGCCTAATTTAATGCAAAAGGCTGCCTTGGGAGAAATTGCAAATCTACGTCGAAAGGACATTAATAAGGCTTTGATTATTTCTGCTACTGGTACTGGAAAAACTTACTTAGGTGCGTTTGATGTTAAAAATTTTAAACCTAGAAGATTTCTTTTTGTTGTACATCGTGAGCAAATTTTAGAAGATGCATTAGAAAGTTTTCATAAGGTAATAGGTGGAACAAAAAAAGAATATGGGATATTCAGTGGAAATGATCAAAGTGGAATTAAAGCTAAATATGTTTTTGCCACTTCTCAAACTTTATCAAAAGATATCAATTTGAAACAATTTGCTAAGGATGAATTTGATTATGTGATGTTTGATGAGGCTCATCACTTAGGTGCAAGTCAATATCTAAAAATTTTTAATTATTTTGAACCTAAGTTTTGTTTAGGAATGACTGCAACTCCGGAGAGAACAGACGATTTTAATATATTTAAGCTATTTGATTATCACATTGCATATGAAATCAGGTTGCAAGATGCTTTAGAAAATAAAATGCTAGCTCCCTTTCAATACTATGGGGTTGAAGATTATGTTTATGAAGATCATGTTATCAGTGATACAAGTTCTCTAAGTGATCTAGTGGCTGATGAGCGCGTGGATTATATAATTGAACAAACGAAATACTACGGCTATTCCGGAGATATACTTCATGGATTAATTTTTTGTAGCAGAAATAAAGAAGCAGAGGAGTTAGCTGAAAGTCTCAGACAAAAAGGGATACAAGCAAAATCCCTATCAGGAAAAGACGATGTTGAAACTCGTGACGAAGTAGTTGAAGAACTAGAAAAAGGAAAGATTAATTACATTGTAACAGTTGATATTTTTAATGAGGGAATCGATATTCCTTGTATTAATCAAATAGTATTATTACGTAGTACTAAATCAAGTATTGTTTTTGTACAACAATTAGGTCGTGGACTACGTAAGTTTCCGGGTAAAGATTATTTAACAGTTATTGATTTTATTGGAGCATATGATAATAACTACATGATTCCAATGGCTTTATCAGGCGATAAATCACATAATCGAGATAATTTAAAAGACGATCTTGAGGTAGAGCCTATTTATGGTGTATCGGTTATTAATTTTACTCATGTTGCTAAAGAAAGAATATATGAATCGATTAATCATTCTAATTTAACGGTTAAAAGGAAGCTCCGTAATGAGTATTTGAATGAGAAAAAGAAAATTGGTCGCATTCCTATGATGGCTGATCTGCAAGCTAATTCAATTGATTGTCAAGTAATTGCCGATAAATATAAGAATTACTATAAGTTTCTACTTGAAATGGGAGAAGAGATACCTAAATTAGAGACTTACCAAGAGAAAGTCTTGACATTTTTGACTGTTGTCTTAGCTAATGGAAAACGACAACATGAACTATTGCTTTTACAAGAATTATCAAAGAGAGAAAAAATAAGTAAAGAAGATTATAGTAAGATATTAAATAAAAATAATTGTTACTTTGATCAAAAAACTAGTGAATCTATAGATTGCATTTTGTCTTTAAGCTTCTTCGACGGAAAAGCACTTCCTAATAAAGAATCATATGGTGGACGATCACTTATTAGCAATGAAGATAATTTTTATCAACTTGATTCTGTTTTAAAAGAAAGTTTAAATAATACTTTCTTTAAAGATTTATTTGTAGATGCCCTTAAAACTGGAATACTACGATCAAAAAGATATAATTCAAATCAAAGTTTTACAGTTGGTGAGAGGTATACTCGTGCGGATGCATGTCGATTATTAAATTGGAAACACATTGTTTCAGGACAAAATATTGGTGGGTATCGCTTTGATGATAACTTAAAGAATTGTCCAATTTTTGTAACATATGATAAGCGCAAAAGTCACTCGATTAATTATCCAGATCACTTTATTAGTCCCAGTTTGATGAATATTTATTCAAAGACTAATCGAAAATTAGATAGTAATGAAATAGCTAAATTTAAAGACCCAGATATTGATTTGCATTTATTTGTAAAAAAATCTGATGATGATGGAGTTAGCTTTATCTATCTTGGTGAGTGTAGTTCTATTAAGAATAGTTTTGTTCAAGAATATCAAAAAGTCATCAATAAAAAATCATTGGAGGAGAAAACGGTACCTGTGGTTTCTTTTAATCTTAAGTTGAAAATACCAGTTGAATTAAATAGATACTATATGTTAACTAAGCTCCAATATTAAGTAAAAAATGAATTTATTCCATTAAAACGGTTGATTAGCTAATCGACCGTTTTTTCAACCGAAAAACGCGCGCAAAAATAAAAACTACCGATTTTTAACTTAAAGTCGGTAGTTTTTTGCTATCTTTTTATTAAGGCTAAAATGAAAAATAGGCCAATGTAAATTGTGAAGTACAGTGACTCGTTTTTGATGAAGATCATATAGGTTTTGTGCTTGTCCGGATTATTGAAGAAAGTCTGTAAATTTTTCCATAAAAATGGGGTTATTAGCACAACTAGGGTATTAAACCAGCTAATTTGGTTTATAGCTGCTAAAAGAATGGGAGTAAGAAAGCCCAGAATGGTAAGGATTTTCAATAAATAAATCGATTTTTTAGTTCCAAGATAACTTGCAAAGGTCTTTCTACCATTAATAAGATCTTCACGTAAATCGCAGGTATTATTAGCTAGTTGGGTGGCAAAAAATAAGAAGAATATTGGTAAACACTTAAGTAGGGTCGTTAAGAAAGTGTTCCAGGTAAAAGTGTATTGTCCGCAAATGGCAACATACACGCCGACTTCAATAATAAAAACTGAAATCATCCCACTAACAATTAATTCACAAAATTTGGTTGCATTAAGTGGCTTAGGACCAGCAGTATAAAAAATTCCAAAGAAATAGCCAATCATCCCCAGTATTAAAACAATATAGTTAGTTCGGTATACTAAAATTAGACCTGGAATAGCTGAAACCATATACATAATGATCATTAATTTTTTAAGCGCCGGTAGTGAAAGTTTCATGCGCCCAATAGTATTAGTAACAATTAAGAAATGCGGATCTTTGCCGTGCAAATAATCAAAATAGTCATCTGCAATATTAACTGCTAGATCAAATAAAAAGACATCTAAAAAGCAGAGTAAAATATTGATAATGTTTAGATAGTGAAAGTCTTGATAGGCAATTGCACTGGCAAATAAAAACCAAATTAGATTTAAAGGCGCAATATAAATTTCTGATAGTTCGTAGAAGGCTGCCCAAGTAATTTTATTTCCCATTGTTTTCCTCGATATTATAAATTAAATCCTTAATTTATAATATTCATTTTTTAATTGATGTAAAATAGGGCGCTATAATTGACAGACAAAAATTTGGAGTTAACTCCAAACTTTTTACCTTTAAAGATAAAAAAGAAACTAGCAACAACTAGTTTCTTCCTTAAATTACTATCTTCTAAAGAAAATATGTCTCTTTTTTCTTTCGTAAGTAAAGCCTTGACCTAGTGCTTCATGAACATCGATAACTGAAACAAAGGCATTAGGATCTTCACGCAAGATTAATTCTTTAACCTGACTAATTTCACGCGGTGAAATTACACAGTAAATGATTTTTTTAGCTGATCGATCAAATCCACCCTCTGCATTTATGAAGGTATATCCTCGATCTAGCTGAACATCAATCATTTTAGCGATCTGTTCATATTTATCAGAAATAATAAACAATCCCCGTGCAGCATAGGAACCAGCTTGAATAGAATCAGTAATTCTAGCTAAAACAAAACTAGCTAGCAAAGTATAAATCATATGCTTAATATCAAGATAACTAAGAGAAATCGTTAATACAAATGCATCAAGAGCGAGTAAAGATTTTCCAACCGGAATTCCTAATTTTAAGTCTAAGATTCTCGCAATAATATCTGTTCCACCTGTGGTTCCGCCATATTTAAATACAATACCGATTCCAACACCAGAAAACAAACCTGCTAGTACACCAGCAATAAAAAGATCATGATCTAAATTTAATTGGTTTATAATAGGAAGATGAAGCCAAAAGGATAAGAAGAAGGATAGACAAAGTGTACCCCAGATTGTCAAGGCAAGGAGCCGTTTGCCCATAAAGCGATATCCGATTATAATTAGGGGGATATTTAGAAGTAACGTAGATAAACCTGGATTGATGTGGAACCAATACCGAAGTAAAAGGGCAATACCACTAATCCCGCCATCAGCAAGTTTGTTAGGGATGCTGATGGCATCTAAGCTAAAGGCATATATGCTGCAGCCTAGAGTAATAAAGAAGATTTGTTTAAAGAGTTGTTTATTAAATAATTTAGTCATGTTACTTCCTTCTTTCTATATTAAGACGTGTGAAAATTAAGGGGAATAGGGAATATATGAAGATTAATAATTTACCTAAAGTTTTTACTGCCGCGCTTCCAGTTTTAAAAGAGATTAATGAGGCGGGGTATGAGGCCTATTTTGTCGGCGGGAGTGTGCGAGACTTGCTTTTAAATCGGCACATTCATGATGTCGATATTGCAACTAGCGCCTATCCAATGGAAATTAAGCAAATTTTTAAGAAAACAGTTGATACTGGAATTAAGCACGGAACCGTCACTGTTCTTTATGAGGGTGAAAGCTATGAGATTACAACTTTCAGAACTGAATCTGGCTACCAAGATTTCCGTAGACCCGACCATGTAACTTTTGTCCAAAACCTATCAGAAGATTTAAAGCGGCGTGATTTCACTATTAATGCTCTAGCAATGGACGTAGATGGTAATATTATTGATCACTTTGACGGACTAGGTGACTTAGAAAAGCATTTGATTCGTGCAGTTGGAAAAGCTGAGAATCGTTTTCATGAAGATGCCTTGAGAATGATGCGTGCAGTTCGATTCATGAGTCAATTGCAATTTACGCTTGAACCAGAAACAGAACAGGCAATTAGTGACAATCATGAGTTACTAAGTAAAATTTCTGTTGAACGTATCAGAGATGAATTCGTAAAAATGGGTATTGCTCTTGGCAGCCAAAAGGCATTCCAAATCTTTTTAGATACTGGTTTATCAGAAGAAGTACCTGGTTTTAGGGGTAAAAAAGAGAATTTAGCTCTTTATCCTCAACTTAATTTTAGCCCTACTAATGAAGCTAATCTATGGGCTTTGATGATTATTTTACTAAAATTACCAAATGACAAGATTCCTCACTTTATGCGGATGTGGAAGAATTCTAATGCAATGGAGCGTCAAGTAGCTGATATTGTTGCTTTCTTTGACTTAATTAGTTCGCATGCTCCAAATAATTATGATCTGTATAAAGCTGGTTTAGAAACAATTGTTTCAACAATCGATTTAGCTCATATTTTGGGCCAACCAATCAATGGGAGTGCCTTGGTTGATAGTTACGAAGCATTACCAATTAAGAATAATCGTGACTTAGTAGTAGATGGACACTTTTTATTAAAAAATGGTATCCCAGCTGGACCAAGAGTTGGGCTTTTATTAGAAGAAATCAAAAAAGCCGTTTTAGAGGGAGTAATTAGTAATAACGAGGCAGCGATTACTGAATTTATTTCTTTAAATCATTAACTAAAAAAGCAGGCAGTGATAATTGTGTTCACTGTCTGCTTCTTTTTTAAACATAGAATAGAATTGAAAAATACATCAGAATTGAGCCTAATAAAACAAACATGTGCCAAATCACATGAATGTAGGGAACACCGCGCATTGAAAATAAAATTGCACCGACAGTATAGGCAATTCCGCCCCAGACTAAGAGCCAAAATCCAGTTGGCCCAAGAACTGGGTAAAGGGTACTGGAAGCAATAATCACAATCCAGCCCATTAATACGTAAAGGATAGTATCTAAAACAACATGTTTTCCCTGATTAAAGATATAAAATAAAATGCCAAAAATGGCTAGGGCTAAAATAATACCAAACATTACCCATCCCTTTACCCCGCCAATTGCGACTAAGGTATAAGGGGTGTAGGTTCCAGTAATTAAAATAAAAATTGAAGAGTGATCGAATATTTGAAATACTCGCCTAGCTCGGGTAAAAATCAAACTATGGTAGAGTGTTGAAAAAAGATAAAGGATAACCAAACTAGAACCATAAAGAGTAAAAGCTGTCACCCTCAGGGCACTTCCTGTATGGGCAGCTTTCACAATTAAAATTACTAATCCTGCAACAGCTAGCCCAAAGCCAATTCCATGAGTAATAGCACTAAAAATGTTGTTCAAAATGTTATAGGTTTTAGACCGATTTTTAGGTTCTTGCCACAATTGTTTAAAAGACATTCATTTATTCCGCCTTATATAATAACTTTATAATCTATTTAATAAATTTTAACTCATTTTTGTATTTTTGATATACTTGAGATTGTACTTAATAAATTCTAACATAGAATAATAATTATAGAAGAATAGGGGATAGCACTTAGAATGGCTAAGATTAAAGTAGTAACTGATTCCTCAGTTCAATTAACTCCTGAAGAAATTGATAAATACGATATTACAGTCGTTTCATTAACTATTACTATCGATGGTAAGACTTACACAGATGGCATTGATATCAGTCGAGAAGAATTTGTAAAGAAGATGGATGCGTCTGAAGAATTACCAAAGACAAGTCAACCATCAATTGGAATTTTTGAAAAAATATTTAAAGAATTAACTGCCGATGGAAGCCAAGTAGTAGGAATTTTTCTTGCTCGTTCTTTAAGCGGGACAATTGAAGCTGCTAGACAGGCTGCTGACATAATTGGAAAGACTAAAGAAGTAACTTTAATTGATTCTGAACTAACTGATCGTGCAGAAGCTTATCAAGTGCTGGCCGCTGCTAAGGATGCGCAAGCAGGCAAGAGTCTTGAAGAAATTGTAAATCAAGTTGAAGACCTTAAAAAGAAGCAAAAATTACAGATGATGGTAGTTAACCTAAATAACTTGATTAAAGGTGGACGTCTTGGCCCATTAGCTGGTAAAATTGCTACTTTACTAAATATTAGAATTGAATTGCATATGCCAGGTGGAAATTTAGACGTTGCTAAGAAAGGCCGCGGAAAGAAGTTTTCTAAGAACTTTAATAAACGTGTTTTAAAAGATATTGAAGAACATAAACAAGATATCAAAGAAGTAGCAATTTCTTATGTTGATACGCCTGAAGATATGGAAGTTTGGACTAATAAAATTAAAGAAATTAACCCTGATATTAAAGTGTTAACTCGTGTTACTAGTCCAATTATTGCAACTCATGCTGGTAGTGGTGCTTATGCAGTATTCTACACAACGGAGGACTTTTAATGGCTTATCGTGAGAGCTTTTATCGTTTTTTAATGACTCAAAGAAATCCTGATTCTTTAGATGATATTGCTGAATTTGCTAACAATGCTCAACATGACAGTTCTTTTCCAAAACAAGAAGAAGACTATGAAAAATTGTCAGAATATTTAGAATTAAATGCTGGTTATTTACCAAGCATGAGCGTTTTTGACAAGGCATATCAATTATATTTAGATAATATGAACTGAGGCTAATATGGCAGAAGTAGAACCAAATAATTCTCATCAAAATAAAGAAATTTCAAATAATAAAAAGAAGCATCTTCCCAAATATGCTCAATTTTTGTTAACTGGTATAGCTGGTGCGGCAATTGGTGCAGGTTTGACCTTTGGAATTATGGAAGTTAAGGAACTAAAGTCACCTTTTTATCAAGTTGAAAAAGTGTATGAGCAATTACAAGGTTCATATTATAAAAAAGTCTCACCACAAACGTTGCGCCAAGGGGCAATTAACGGGATGCTTAATAGTCTTAATGATCCTTTTTCTGAGGGATTAAGTGGGGCAAACCAAGAACAAGTTAATAATATTTTAGAGGGTTCGAGCTTTGGCGGAGTAGGTATTCAGATGGCAGTACGCAACAATAAAGTTGTTGTGGACTCTATTGTTGCTGACTCTCCAGCTTCAAAAAGTACTATTAAACCTGGCGATGAGATTGTTGCTGTTAATAATAAAAAAGTAAGTGCAGCTCAGTTTAGTAAAGTAGCTCCTTTAGTTAGAGGAAAAATTGGTACAAAAGTTACCTTGAAACTTAGACGTGCTAATTCTACTTTCAACGTTACCTTAAAGCGCGCTAAAATCTCCCAATCTAGCTTAACTAAGCGAACTGAAGGTAACGCAACAATTATTACAATTACACAATTTGACGTTAATACCGCTAAAGATTTAAAGAGTGCTTTAAAGTCAATTAATACTAAAAAATATCCTAAGTTAATTATTGACTTACAGGATAATCCTGGTGGCGCAATGGATGCTGCTTTGAAGTCTGCATCATATTTCTTGCCAAATAATAAAATTATTATGCAATATCAGGACCGCAAACAAAAAGAAGTTATTCGCTCTGATAAAAAGCTTTCTGGGGGCTACCATACAAACCTAAAGCCAATTATTTTAATTAATGCAAATACAGCTAGTGCTAGTGAAATCTTTACCGCAGCTCTTGTTCAAAATCATCGGGCAGTTTCTGTCGGTCAAACAAGCTATGGTAAGGGAACAGTGCAGGAAGTAGGGCAGACGCAAGATTCTGAATATAAATATACAATTGCTAAGTGGCTTACTCCAAATGGAACTTGGATCAACCAAAAGGGGCTAAAGCCAACCTATCCTGTTCCTGAATCTTCTTTAGCTAAACTACCTCAATTCCAAAGTATGAGTATTTTGAAGAAATCAATGACTGGTGTTGATGTGGCAACTCTGCAGCAATACTTGACTGCCTTAGGTTATATGCCAAAGTATGTTACAGGAGTTTTTGATGATAAAACCAAGAATGCGGTTATTGAGTTTCAAAAAGCTCATGGCTTGACAGCAGATGGTATAGTAAATGGGCAAGTACAAGCACAACTTTATTTAGCAGTTGCACAAAAACTGCAAGATGATAATTCTGCTTTAAAGAAGGCAATGAGTTTAAATCTAAAGGATATGGAGGATTAAAAATGGCAACTATTCAATGGTATCCAGGACATATGAATAAGGCTAAAAATCAGTTAGAAGATAATCTAGACCTGATTGATGTCTTAATCGAAGTTTTAGATGCGCGTTTACCAGTTTCTTCTCGTAATCCAATGATTGGACAATTAACAAAGAAGAAACCGCATATTATTGTTTTAAATAAGGCTGATTTGGCTGATCCAATTCAAACTAAAAAATGGACCCGTTATTATCAAGATGAGGGTAACTTCGTGATTTCGATGGATGCCCAGCATACTACAAATATGACTAGTCTATTTAAAATTATTAAGTTGGCTGGTAAGGAAAAGACAGATAAATTAATTGCAAAAGGTGCATCAAATCCAATGATTCGAGTAGCTATTGCAGGAATTCCAAACTGTGGTAAATCTACTATTATTAATCGTATGGTTGGAAGAAATGCTGCAATTGTTGGTGATAAGCCTGGTGTAACACGTGGACAGAGTTGGTTAAAGACAAAGACTAATGTTCAGATTTTAGATACACCAGGGATTTTGTGGCCTAAGTTTTCTGATCAAGAAGTAGGTTACAAATTAGCAGCTTGCGGGGCAATTAAAGCGGATATTTTTCATCCCGATGACGTTGCCTTATTTGTGATTGAATTTTTGAAGCAAAATTATCGCGATGATCTTGTTAAATTTGCACGAATTTCAAGTGAAGAGATGGACAGTATGTCTAATCCAGATTTATTGTTAGCAATGACCAATAAATACGGTATGCGAGATGACTATGATAAGTTTTCACTCTTTATGCTTCAACGCTTACGTAAGGGAAAATTGGGAAGGATTACGTTCGATCTTAGATGACGATTACTGAAATAAAAAAATTACTTCAAGGAGAAATAAGTAAAGAGCAGTTAGAAGAATTAAAAGCAGATGAACGAAAGGGTGTCCAAAAGCTCTTAATTAGCTATGAAAAAAGACAAGCTAAATATGCTAAAGCATTAGCTCAATTTCAATCCCGTTTTTCTTATGAAAAAGAATTTTGGCAAAAGGATCGACTTGTTGCTGGGGTTGATGAAGTAGGGCGTGGACCGCTTGCTGGCCCTGTAGTTACAGCTGCGGTTATTTTGCCACATGATTTTGACTTAATTGATGTTAATGACTCAAAAAAATTATCACCTAAGAAGAGGCAGGCGCTTTTTCCAAAGATTCTAGAAAAAGCTGTCAGTGTTAGTGTCGGCTTAGCTAATAATGATGTAATTGATCAGATTAATATTTATGAAGCAGATCGTGTGGCAATGGCTCATGCTGTTCAAGGTCTAAAAGTAAAGCCGGATGCCTTATTAGTTGATGCGATGAATGTACCTTTAAACATTCCCCAAGTTAAATTAATTCATGGGGATGCTAAGTCTAACTCAATTGCTGCCGCTAGTATTGTAGCTAAAGTGTTTCGGGATAACTTAATGGATGCTTATGGTGAGCTCTATCCAGAATATGATTTTAAACATAATGCAGGCTACGGAACCCGTGAGCACATGGAGGCTCTTAAAAAATACGGTCCAACCCCGATTCATCGGAGATCTTTTGCTCCAGTTAGTGAATACGAAAAATAATTAAAAAATAAACCTTCACTTTTGCGTACATGATAGTGGAGGTTTTATTTATATGAATTTGAAAGAATTTTGTTTAAGGTTAAAATTACAGCAAGGTCTTGGCATTACTACTATAGGAAAAATTGTAGCAAATTTTACTGCTGGTGAAGAAGTAACAGTTGACAAAATAGAGAGTTTATCATTAAAATCAAATATCCAAAATCTTGTTTTAGCTGCAATGAAAAATGATAAGTTTAATTCTTGGATTGAAAGAATTGAATTACAGTGTGATGTTATCACTATTTTTGATACAATCTATCCAAATGCACTCCGTGAAATGTATAATGCACCAACACTTCTTTTTACTAGAGGAGATTTATCCTTGCTTAAAAAGGAGATTACAGTTATAGTTGGCGCAAGACAGCCGACAAATTATAGTCGTTTTGTCTTAAAACAATTAATTCCGCAGCTGATACAGCAAGATTTTGTTATTGCTAGTGGCTTAGCACGCGGAGTGGATGGAATTGCTCATCAAGAAACATTAAAAAATAATGGTAAGACAATTGCCGTAATTGGAAATGGACTCAACCATTTTTATCCGCAAGAAAACAAAATGCTCCAGGAAGAAATTATGGCCAAGGGACTATTGATTAGTGAATATTTACCGGATACTCCTCCAAGGCCTTATAGATTTCCAGAGCGCAATAGAATACTTGCGGGCTTAAGCAAAAATATTATTGTGACTGAAGCTAGAAAAAGATCGGGCTCCTTAATTACTGCAAATATTGCTTTAGAAGAAAATCGCAATATTTTTGCAGTTCCGGGACCAGTCTCAAGTCCTTTGTCAGAAGGCCCTAATGAGCTAATTGCCGCTGGTGCTTATCCATTGGTTAATGCTGATTTTAAAAATTTGCTTTAGTTGACAAGAGTAAAATTTTTGGTATTTTAGAATTTGGTAGAAATTGTGCAAGGAAGGGGCATTCTATGCCTACTAAACGAAAAAATAAAAAGAATTTAGTTATTGTTGAGTCTCCTCATAAGGCTAAGACAATTGAAAAATATTTAGGAAGAAATTATCATGTTATCGCTTCAAAAGGCCATATTCGTGATTTACCCAAGTCTCAAATGGGAGTTGATGTAGAACATGACTATGAACCAAAATATATCTCCATTCGTGGAAAAGGCGATACGATTAAAGAATTAAAGAGCGAAGCTAAAAAAGCAAAATATGTTTATCTTGCTTCCGACCCGGATCGAGAAGGAGAAGCGATTGCTTGGCATGTCGCTCATGCATTAAATTTAGATCCAAAAGAACATAACCGCGTTGCTTTTAACGAAATTACTAAAGATGCTGTTAAGAATGCCTTTAAGAATCCAAGAACTATTGATATGGATATTGTTGATGCTCAACAAGCTCGTCGTGTCCTAGATCGTTTGGTTGGTTATTCAATTAGTCCGATCTTGTGGCAAAAGGTAAAGAAAGGCTTGTCAGCTGGACGTGTTCAATCCGTTGCCTTGAAGTTAGTAATTGATCGTGAAAATGAAATCAAGAACTTTAAGCCAGAAGAGTACTGGACTATTGATGCTGATTTCGAAAAAGGCACAGAAAAGTTCAAAGGTGCTTTTTATGGCATTAAGGGCAAAAAGCAAGAGTTGCCAAATAACGAAGCAGTTCAAGATGTTTTAAAGCGAATTGATAAGCGGAAAAACTTTGAAGTTACAAAAGTAGTTAAAAAGGAAAGAAGACGTCAACCGGCTGCTCCTTTTACCACTTCAACTATGCAACAAGAAGCAAACAAGCGCTTAGGCTACAGAACTCGTCGAACAATGAGAATTGCTCAATCTCTTTATGAAGGTGTGAACCTTGGTAAGGGATCTGTCGGTTTGATCACTTACATGCGTACTGACTCAAAGCGTATTGCCAATGTTGCAAAGCACGAAGCTTCAAAATTTATTCATGAAGAATATGGTGAAAATTACGCAGCAGTTAAGCCACAACATTTTAAAAATGATGCAGATGCTCAAGATGCCCATGAAGCAATTCGTCCTACTTCAGCTTTTAGAACTCCAGCTTCTGTAAAAGAGTATTTAACAACCGAAGAATATCGACTATATACTTTAATTTGGTCAAGATTTATTGCTAGTCAAATGACTCCAGCTGTTTACGATACAGTTAGAGCTGATATTGAGCAAAATGATGTAACCTTCAGAACAACTGGCTCAAAACTTAAATTTGCTGGATTTACGAAGGTATACGATAACCAAAAAGAAAAGAGTAATGAACTTCCTGAGTTAAATGAAGGCGATAAGGTTAAGCTTAAGAAGACTGATGATCGTCAACACTTTACTCAACCACCTGCACGTTATACAGAAGCTAGTTTAGTTCGTGCTCTTGAAGAAAACGGCGTTGGTCGTCCATCAACTTATGCACCAACAATTGATACCATTCAGAAACGTTACTATGTAAAACTTGAAGGTAGATCAATTGTACCTACAGAATTAGGTGAAATCGTAGATAAGTTAATTGAAGAATTTTTCCCTGATATTGTTAATGTTGACTTTACAGCTCAACTTGAAAATGACCTAGATGGGGTTGAAGTAGGGAAGAAGAACTGGATTAAAGTAGTTGATGAATACTACAAGCCATTTTCTAAAGAATTAGATAAAGCAGATCAACAAATTGAAAAGGTTCAAATTAAAGATGAACCTGCAGGCTTTAACTGTGATATTTGTGGAGCTCCAATGGTTATCAAAATGGGACGCTATGGTAAGTTCTATGCTTGCTCACGCTTCCCAGATTGTCGTAATACTAAACCAATCGTTAAGAAGATTGGCATAACTTGTCCTAAGTGTGGTAAGGGCGAAGTTATCGAAAAGAAATCAAAACGTAACCGTAAATTCTACGGCTGTTCACGCTACCCAGATTGTGACTTTGTTTCATGGGATCAACCAATTGGTCGTAATTGTCCAAACGATGGTCATTTCTTAGTTCAAAAGAAGAACAAGAAAGGACTAGTAATCCTTTGTCCAAATGGTGATTACCGTGAAGAACCAGAAGAAAATTAAATTATAATAAAAATCAATGATATCATTAAAACGAAAGCGGTTTAATGATATCATTTTTATATAGACTTGAAATAGTCGAGCAGAAAGGAAAGATTGCATGGTAAAGAATGTAACCGTAATCGGCGGAGGTCTTGCAGGGAGTGAAGCTGCATGGCAATTAGCTAAGCGTGGCATTGAAGTAGATTTATATGAAATGCGACCTAAGAAAAATACGCCTGCTCATGAAACTGCAAACTTTGCAGAATTAGTATGTACTAACTCAATGAGATCTAACCAACTGTCAAATGCTGTTGGTTTATTAAAAGAAGAAATGCGGCAGCTGGATTCCTTAATTATGAAAGCAGCGGATGAAACTGCAGTACCTGCTGGTGGAGCTCTAGCTGTTGATAGAGATAAGTTTAGTGCAGTTGTAACTAAAACTTTGAAGGACTTGCCAAATGTTCATGTTCATGAGGAAGAAATCACTGAGATTCCAAAAGATGGTATCACGATCATTGCGACTGGTCCATTAACCTCAGATACACTCGCAGAACAAATTAAGGAGTTTTGTGGTACTGACTCACTTCATTTCTTTGATGCGGCTGCTCCAATTGTGGCAGCTAGTTCCATTAATCGTGATATTGTGTATAAAAAATCACGTTATGACAAGGGTGAAGCTGCATATTTGAATTGTCCAATGACTAAAGAAGAGTTTTATAATTTCTACAAAAATTTAGTTGGGGCCGAGACAGCTACCTTACATGGCTTTGAAGATAAGAATGTTTTTGAAGGATGTATGCCAATTGAAGTAATGGCCAAAAGAGGAGAAAAGACAATGCTCTTTGGTCCACTCAAGCCAGTTGGTTTAGAAGATCCTAAGACTGGAAAAACTCCTTATGCAGTTGTGCAATTGCGTCAAGATAATGCAGCTAGCACAATGTATAACATCGTTGGTTTCCAAACTCATCTAAAATATGGTGAGCAAAAGAGAGTCTTTTCAATGATTCCAGGTCTTGAAAATGCAAAATTTGTTCGCTATGGTAAAATGCACCGCAACACCTATATTGCTAGCCCTGAAGTTTTGAATGCAAATTATGAAGCCAGAAAGCAAACTGGTCTCTTCTTTGCGGGACAAATGACAGGGGTAGAAGGTTATGTTGAAAGTGCCGGTTCTGGGTTAGTTGCCGGAATTAATGCGGCTAGAGAAGCTTTAGGAGAAGAAACGCTAGTCTTTCCTAAGTCAACTGCCTTGGGTTCTATGGCCAACTACATCACAACCACTAGCGCAAAGCATTTCCAACCAATGAATGCTTCCTATGCACTCTTGCCAAAATTAGATTACAAGGTAAGAAACAAACAAGAACGACACTTAGAAATTTCAAAGCGAGCATTGAAAGATCTTGAAGCCTTTAAGGAAGAGAAGAAGCTTGATTAATAATGTCTAAAGAAAATGATAAATTAATCAAACAATTTCAAGATTACTTGAACTATGAACGTAATTATAGTAAAAATACTGTAAACTCTTACTTAAATGACCTAAATGAAGCTAAGGAGTTTTTTAAAGAAAATGGAGGCTTTAGCGGCTGGGATCAAGTCAAAAGTCGCGATGTTGAAATTTTCTTACAAAACTTAGCGACTCAAAATAGGTCAAGAACTACTCAAGCGCGTAAAATGTCTAGTTTAAGATCTTTTTATCGCTTTCTCGTTAAGCGAGAAGTGCTAGATAATGATCCAATGCAGACAATTAGTTTAAGATTAGGCGAAAAGAAATTACCACAATTTTTCTATGAAAAAGAAATGCGGCAGGTCTTTGATAGTCTTGCTGGTCATGAAAAGTTGGTAGTAAGAAATCGTGCAATGTTTGAACTTTTTTATGCGACTGGGATGCGTTTAAGTGAGATGGCATCTTTAAAGCTAGATCAGATTGATTTTGATTTAAAGATTATCTTAGTTCATGGGAAGGGTAATAAAGACCGCTATGTTCCCTTTGGAAAAGATGCGGCCAATGCTTTAAAAGAATATTGTGATGAAAGTCGACTAGATCTACTAGGTAAAAATGAAGATCTAGGCTATGTATTTTTAAATAACCGGGGACAAAAGTTAACTGGTCGCGGAATTGAATACATTATGCAGCAAGTTTTTATTAAAGCGGGAGTTGGTGGAAAGGTTCATCCCCATATGCTTAGACACTCTTTTGCAACTGAAATGCTTAATAATGGAGCAGACCTAAGGAGTGTGCAGGAGCTTTTAGGCCATGAATCTTTGTCAACGACGCAAATCTATACTCATGTCACAATGAAGCATTTACAAGCTGATTATCAAAAATTTTTCCCAAGAAAAGATAAGAAAGACGAGGCATAATAATATGACAACAATTTGTTCTGTTAGATATAACAATAAAACCGCCATCGCTGGTGATGGTCAAGTTACCTTAGGTGAAAAAGTTATTGCTAAGGCAACTGCTAAAAAGATTAGAAGAATTTATCATGATCAAGTAGTAATCGGCTTTGCTGGCGGTGTTGCAGATGCAGTTAGCTTGCAAGATATGCTTGAAGGAAAGCTTGAAACTTATTCTGGTGACTTACGTAGAGCTGCCGTTGAAATGGCGCAAAGCTGGCGTAAAGATCCAACTTTAGCTAAATTACAAGCTATGGTAATTGCTTTTAATGATAAAGACTTATTATTAATTTCTGGTAATGGTGAAGTACTTGAGCCAGATGAAGACGTGGTAGCTATTGGTTCTGGTGGTAACTTTGCCCAAGCAGCTGCAATTGCCATGACTCGCCACAGTAATGGGATGAGCGCAAGTGAAATTGCTAAAGAAGCTGTTAAGATTGCTTCTGGAATTGATGTGTTTACAGATGACCACATTACTACTGATGAAATCTAGGTGAAATATTTTGACTGAGAAAAAAACTCCAAAACAAATTGTAGAATTACTTGATAAATATATTATTGGCCAAAACGAAGCTAAAAAGTCTGTTGCTGTTGCATTGTATAATCGCTATCGTAGATTGCAACTACCAAAACAAATGCAACAAGATATTACGCCAAAAAACATGTTAATGGCAGGTCCTACTGGTGTAGGTAAGACCGAAATTGCACGTCGACTTGCTAAAATTGTCGATGCACCTTTTGTAAAGGTTGAAGCAACTAAGTTTACTGAGGTTGGTTACGTTGGACGTGATGTTGAATCAATGGTTCGTGACTTAGTTGAAGAAGCAGTTCGAATGGAAGAAAAAGATCAATTTGAACATGTTAAAATGCAAGCTACTAAGAAAGCTAATAATCGTCTAGTGAAGTTAATTGTGCCCGGAATTAAGCGTGAAAACCGTGAAAATTCCATGCAACAAATGATGCAAATGCTTTCCGGTAACTTCAACATGAATCAACCTCAAGATAATGAAGAAGTAACTGATGATATTCGTAATGAACGTCTTAGCGTAGCTGATCAACTTAATAAGGGATTACTTGAGAATCGTGAAGTTACCATCGAAGTAGAACAAGCTCCAAAGGTAAACCCAATGGGCGATATGATGGGCCAAATGGGAATTGACATGTCAAGTTTGATGGGTGACCTAATGCCTAAGAAGACTGTTAAGCGTACATTAAAAGTATCAGATGCACGTGAAGTTTTAATTCAAGAAGAATCAAAGAAGTTAATTAACTACGATTCTCTCTACCAACGTGCAATTGAGCGTACTCAACAAAATGGTATTATCTTTATCGACGAAATTGACAAGATCACTGCTGGTAACAAGAAGACCTCTGGTGAAGTTTCTCGTGAAGGTGTACAAAGAGATATCTTACCAATTGTTGAAGGTTCAACTGTTTCAACTAAGTATGGTCCTGTATCTACTGACCACATCCTCTTCATTGCAGCGGGTGCTTTTGCCGAAAGTAAGCCAAGCGATTTAATTCCAGAATTGCAAGGACGTTTCCCAATTCGTGTTGAATTAAATGCCTTGACTCAAGAAGACTTTGTTAAGATCTTAAAGGATCCACAAAACTCACTTTTGAAGCAATATATTGCACTTCTTAAGGCTGATGGTATTAAATTAGTCTTTACTCAAGAAGCAATTGATCGAATTGCTCAAATAGCTTTTGAAGTAAATCAGGGAACTGACAATATTGGTGCACGTCGTTTAGCAACTATTTTAGAAAAATTACTTGAAGATGTTCTTTACGAAGGACCAGACATGAATATGGGTGAAATCACTATTACTCAGAAGTATGTTGATCAAAAATTGAGTGATATAATTATTAATAAAGACTTAACAAAATTTATTTTGTAATTTTAGTAGATAAAGAGAAGTTAAATTATGGATTATCAATTAAAGAATAATTTTTTAACAGTAACACTTTCTGATAAGGGTGCTGAAATTCAAAGTGTTAAAGATGTAAATAGTGGTCGAGAATACATGTGGCAGGCAGATCCCGAAATTTGGGGACGGCATGCTCCGGTTTTGTTCCCAGTAGTTGGACGTTTAAAGGATGATCAATATACTTATGATGGTAAAACTTACCATATGGGACAACATGGTTTTGCTCGGGATGCACAATTTACTGTTGAAGAACAAGATGATAAGCACATTGTTTTTCTTCTAACTTCTAATGAAGATACTAAAAAAATGTATCCATTTGATTTTGAACTGAGAGTATCTTACAGTTTAATGAATAATTTGCTGGAAGAACACTTTACAGTAACTAATACTGATACTAAAGAAATGATCTTTGGTATTGGTGGCCACCCAGGTTTTAATTTACCAACTGATAATGGGTTGAATAAGAATGATTACTACTTTAAGTTTGATCCTTCAATGGACCATGTGAAGATTCCTTTAAAGGCACCATACCTTGACTGGGAAAATCGTTCTTTGCTCGCAACTGATTCAATGTTTGAAATTAGTGATGAATTATTTAAGGATGATGCCTGGGTCTTTGAATTAAAGCAACCTAACAAGATTTCTATTAGAACTGATAAGAGTGACTATCACATTAATGTCAAAATGGAAAATGCACCATTTGTGGGTTTGTGGTCACAATATCCTAAGACTGGCAACTATATCTGTATTGAACCATGGTGGGGCATTGCAGATACTTTAGATAGTGATGGTAAACTAGAACATAAACGTGGCATGAACCATCTTGCTCCAAGTGAAGTTTGGGAGAATGGTTTTACAATTGCGTTTCATGATAAAGCTAAGTAATTAAGATAAATAAGACTTTGGTTGAAAGATCAAAGTCTTATTTTGTATACAGGTGAAAAAATGAAGATTGGATATTTAAAAAATTTAGGTAGACATGAGTTGGAACAGGCAGCAGGTAAATGGCAAACTTTACATAAAGACGAAAAGGTGAGTTTAGAGCCTGTTTTATATGATGAGATTGAAGTTAAGATTCAAAACAATGAGTTAGATGCAGTCTTAGTTAATTCAAGGCATACTATCTATCAGCAACTAGCTACTTATCCGGTTGATGAGGTTGCTTTAGTGGCCCTGGTGCAAGCGGGTAATTTTAATAAATATCAACAAACTGTTGAAGTGAGTGATTTAAAGAATTTGCCTTGCATTATGGTAGCGGGAGTAGAGGAGGAAAAGAGTGAATACCACTATTTAAAAGATGTTCTTCAAGTTGATAGTGATTTACTTGCGGTTGAAACCTTAGGAGAAGCAATTTTAATGGTTGAATCTGGATCTGGCTACTTAATTATGAATGAAAAAACAGCCACCCATATTGAGGATGACCAAGTACAAAAGTTGTTCTTGTTGCGAGATGGAAAACAACTCACTGAAGAATATGCTTTTATTGCTAAACCAGAAGATCAGCGAGTAGAAGAATTGAGCAAAATATTAAAAGAAGATAGCAATTAAAAGTAAAATAATTATGTAAAGCTATGAAATAATATTACTTAAAAACTCTAGTGCAAAACTAGAGTTTTTTTTATACCTTGGCGTATACAAGTTCCCATTCTGGTGGGAATTTTGTTAAAATAGAATATATGTTCTAGAGAGGGTGAAAAGAAATGCTAACTAGGTCACATCGAATTTGCAGTATTGCAATCGTGGAACTAAGCTTATTATTAACTAATCGTCTATTGATCGATCCAGTTAACAACATTATTATTCTGGCTGCGACTGCGATTGGCGCTTCTTTACCTGATATTGATGAATATAACAGTTCTGCGAGCAAGAAGTCAGTGATCAATTTTAGTCTTTTTCTTAAACATCGTGGGATTACTCATTCTTTCCTTGGCTGGGCCGTTTTTTCTGGTGGTCTATATTATTTAATGAATAAATTTATTCCTATTCATATCAACAACTTAACTTCTCAGAATTATTGGAGTGCGCTTTGGTTTGGGCTAGTAATTGGCTATTTTTTGCATCTAGTTGAAGATAGTTTCAGTAAGCAAGGAGTAGAGTGGCTAGCGCCATTCTATAAGAAAAAGAGAAAATCACCAATTCATTATAAAGTTGGAGGTTGCTTTGAGAACTTTTTAACTATGATGTCTTATTTAGCAGTAATTATGATGACTTTTTATTGGATTTGGCTTTCTTTGACACCTGCAACACAAGTCTTTTTATTTTGAAAAGTAGACTTAAGCCTGTAAGATAGGTACTGAGGGGAAGATTCCAAGAAGGGAGTCCTGAATATGTCCCAATTATTAGTAATAGCCGGTTTAATCGGTATTTTGTATGGTGCAGTTGAGCTTAAAGCCCAGCCAATTCCAGTTGAAAATGACACAGTTCATAAAGGACGTTAATTGACCTTGATGACCAAGAGTTAAAATTGCTCTTGGTCATTTTTAGTTTAACCAGTATACTGGTAGAAAGAAGAATATTAAAGGATATGAAGTATGGATTCGAATGAATTAATTTTTATTAAATTAGAAAATAAACGTTTACGTTATAATTTGCTTGCGGACATCTTGCTAATTCTTGGAGGCATTTTAATGTTTAGACAGCCTCCAATGAGCCTTTTATTTCAATTACTTGGAGCCGGCTTAATTATTATTGGAACCGTATTTACTTTTTTATCATTTCGAGTAAGGACTAGTAAGCAATATCATGACCTATCTTTATTAGTTAAAAATGAGCCAAGCAGTTTTAAGGAGGTCGTTAATTTATTTGGAGCAAAGTTAACTGCTTTAGCTTTGTTTGTGGGAATAGGGCTTATAGCATTAGCAATTTGCTTTTTCTTTTTACTTAGTCGATCTTGGATTAAGGCTTTACTGTTTTTCTTAACATTTGAGACTGTAATTGATTTGAAAGATTTTATGAATAATATCACAAAATTGAAGGATGAAAGTACAATTTAGGCTTTCATCCTTTTTATATCGATAAAAATATTTGTGATTTTATGAGCATATTATTTTACTTTAATTATTGAATTGGATATTATAGTACTATAATAATTTTGCTTTCGAGAAAGAATCACTTTAAAACACTATATGATTGCTTATTCTGTAAATTTTCCTAGGTGGGAATAAGTAATTAAACTGGAGGTATTTTTATTGATAAGTATTGTTAAGAGTAGATCATTTTGTCTTGCAGCTGCAATGACTTTAATTTGTTCCGTGGCAGGTATTTTTCTAGCAAAATTACCTTATGTCAACTTGATTGGTGCGTTGGTAATTGCCCTTTTATTAGGAATTTCGCTGCAGGTGTTACCAGTTGGGGTAAGAGAAGAAGCAGCACCAGGGATTGGTTTTATTTCTAATAAGTTTTTGAGATTAGGAATTATTTTACTGGGTTTTAGACTTAATCTTACTAAGCTAGCTGATGCTGGTATTAAAACAATTTTAGTTGCAATGCTAGGGGTAAGTGGAACGATTGTTTTGACTTACTGGCTTAGTAAAAAATTTGGGGCAGAAGATGAACTAGCAGTGTTATCAGCTTGTGGCTGCGGAATTTGTGGAGCAGCTGCTGTAATGGGCGTTTCCCCTCAAATTGAGAGTAGAGATGAAGAACGTAAAAGAGAAAACGAGGTACTTGCTGTTGCCGTAGTTTGTGTGATGGGAACAGTATTTACACTCTTAGAAATTGTGATTAAACCAATGCTTGGGTTAACAGATTCACAATTTGGTATTGTTGCTGGTGGATCTCTTCATGAAATTGCCCATGCTATTGCAGCTGGTAGTGCTTTTGGTGAAGCAAGTTTAGATAGTGCGTTAATTATGAAATTATCACGTGTTTTACTGTTAGCACCAGTTGCTTTAGTAATTGGATACTGGTACCAAAGAAGACTGGTAAAAGAAAGTGCGCAAGATCATACACAAGCACCTAAGAAATTACCAATTCCTTGGTTCTTAGGAGGATTTATTTTAACCAGTATTTTAGGTACTTTCTTACCATTCCCACCAGTAGTTTTAGATGGCTTAGTTCAAGCAGCATATGTCTTTTTGGGGATGGCAATGGCCGCTTTAGGTATTTCAGTTAACTTCAGTGTTATCTTCAAACGTGGTGGTACCGTATTTGGGGCTGCTGCAATTAGTTCTACTTGCTTGATGATCTTCATGATTATTATGAGTAAGTTATTCTTTTAAATTAATGATAAAAAGCCGATTGCTTCTCCACCAAGCAATCGGCTTTTTTACATTTGATCATATTTACTCCATTGATCCTGCAATTTTTCAATTAAAGGCATAAGACGAGTTTGGTTTTGCTTTAAGTAGCAAGCATAGAACTTTTGATGAGCCACCTCATCTGATAAGGGACGAACGGAACGGTTATTAGGAAGATTATTACCCCATTGTGAGTCTAAACTAGTTAAATTAGTAGTAAAGAAGGGGAGGACGGAATACTGTAAGATTTCGCTATAATCTGTTGACTCATCTTGGAAGATTATTTTGCTATCAGGAATTTCATCATGATAAATCTGGGTCCAAAAACCGATGTTAGCAGGGCTTAAAATTGTTTTTCCTTTTAGCATTCTAAATGATAATTCTGAATTTTCATTAAGCTTACATTCGGTAGGTAAGTTAACTGACATGGATTCTGTACCTAAATAAGTAGAGGTAATATCACGATCTTCAATAGGGAAATTAAGTAGTAGTGATGGTAGGGTTGATAACAAGTCATACCTTTCATTGCAGTATCTTGTTAGTGGGGGTAATAATACTTATCGTGTTTTGAAGATTAACGCAAAAATGCACAGCATTCAAAGCTCCATGATAATTCGCAAGTTGATAAAGCTCTCATTAAGTTTGTGTGGAATAAGTGATGTGTTTATATAAGCAATAAAACCAGCAATGCTTTTAATTGACCATGACCAGTATTTTATTGAACAAGTTGCCGATAAAAGAATTAAATTAGCTAACTAAACCATATTAAAAAATGGATAGGGTAAAAGAAACCTATCCATTTTTATTTAGTTATGCGAAAAAATGATTAATTAAAATTCAAATTTTCTTGTAAAAATAGGGTGAGTACGGTGATCTAAGTAGGCTGCTTCTTTTGGTGTAATTTCTAAAACCCGCAGATCTTCTTTTGCCCCTTCAATATCATCTGCATATATTTCATTTAAATAATCATTTTTTTCAAAAATCTCGTCAATATATTCATGTTCGACATTTTTAATTGTTCCCCGAATTGAAAAGCCGCATGAATCCATCGTGCCATCCCCTTTGTATCCATTGATAATCACCTTAGGTTGATGGATCAAATCTTGAAAGAAAGGATTTTGACTAGAGGTAACAATGTAGAGCTTACCATTTTTATTCAAAACTAGATCACAGACTTGAGCAGAAGGTGCACCATGATGTGTTGTAGCAACATCAACATTGTGGACCTCATTAGTCGCAAATTCTAAGAACTCTTCATTACTAGTTTGATTATTTAAGATCCTAACCATGTCTATTCCTCGCTTAAATTTATTTTTATTCAAGTTCTATTATAGAATGGATTTGTGATATATCTATATTAGAAGTATTTGATTTAAAGTTTTCTATAATTATATTTACTTAAAAGTATGGTAGCTTGTAAGTATACTTTTAATTTGTAAGTAGATATACAACCTATATTGGAAGAAGGAAGATTGCTGTGGCAGAAGAAAAATATTACGGTGCAAATGCAATTGTTGATAGCTTAATTAATCATGATGTTAAATTCGTCTTTGGAATTCCAGGTGCCAAAATTGATCGAGTATTTGAATTACTTGAACATTCTAAAGATCCACGTACGCCTAAATTTGTTTTAACGCGGCACGAACAAAATGCGGCCTTCATGGCGGCTGGAGTTAGGAAGGATTACAGGAAAACCAGGTGTTGTTCTTACTACCTCAGGTCCGGGTGCATCAAATTTAGCAACTGGCTTAGTAACTGCTACAGCAGAAGGTGATCCCGTACTAGCTATTTCTGGCCAAGTGCAAAGAACTGATCTTTTGCGTTTAACTCACCAAAGTATGAAAAATGCAGCTTTATTTGCTCCGATTACTAAATATAGTGCCGAAGTTCAAGAACCCGAGAATATTTCTGAGGTGATTGCTAACGCATATCAAGAAGCAGAGGCATCTAAGCAAGGGGCAAGCTTTGTTTCTGTTCCGCAGGACGTAACTGATGCAGAAGTAAAAACGAGCGTGATTGCGCCACTTGAGCCCCCGAAGCTAGGCCCAGCTAGTCCAATTGAATCAACTTTGCTTTCACAGCGTATTAAAGCCGCAAAGCTTCCTGTACTTTTGTTAGGAATGCGGGCATCTGATCCAGAAACTACCAGAGCTATCAGACGTTTAATTGCGGAAACTCATCTACCTGTAGTTGAAACTTTTCAAGGTGCTGGAATTATCCCACGTGAATTAGAGGATGATTTCTTCGGTCGTGTAGGTTTGTTTAGAAACCAACCAGGGGATCAATTGCTTAAAAAGAGTGATCTGGTTATTGCAATTGGTTATGATCCAATCGAATATGAACCTCGAAACTGGAATTCTGATAGAAGCGCAAATATCGTTGTAATTGATTCTATGCGGGCAGAAATTGATAAAAATTATCAGCCTGAGAGAGAATTGGTTGGAGATATTTCTCAAACTTTAGACTTTCTTTTACCATATATGAAGGGCTGTTCAATGCCGAATGAATCTAAAGAGTATCTTGATTCATTACGTAAAACCCTGCAAAAACGTGATACTCCACCTGCTGTTACTAAGGATCAAGTGAAGAGTCATCCCTTGAGTATTATTCAGGCTCTACAAGACCGAGTTACTGATGACATGACGGTAACAGTGGATGTTGGTAGTTTTTACATCTGGATGGCACGGCACTTTAGAAGTTATGAACCACGGCATTTGCTCTTTAGTAACGGAATGCAGACACTTGGAGTTGCTCTTCCTTGGACAATCGCAGCAGCTTTGGTAAGACCAAATACAAAAATTGTTTCGGTTTCTGGGGATGGGGGATTCATGTTCTCGTCACAAGATTTAGAGACTGCTGTTCGGCTAGGTTTGAATATTGTCCATATTATCTGGAATGATGGAAATTATGACATGGTTAAATTCCAAGAAGAATTGAAGTATGGCGATTCAGCAACTGTTAAATTTGGCCCTGTAGACTTTGTTAAATATGCAGAAAGTTTTGGTGCTAAGGGCTACCGTGTAGAGAAGGCAGCTGATTTAGATAAGATTTTGGATAAAGCCTTTAAAGAAGATGGACCAACTGTTGTTGATATACCGGTTGATTATAGTTTCAATCAAGAATTAGGAAAGACAATTTTAGAGGATCAGCTATATTAATAGAAGGTAGGAAAATTATGGCAAAATATGAAAGCAAGGTTTATCAGCATGGTACCTTGGGGATGCTGGTGCCAGGATTGTTTGAAGGGACAATGACAGTTGCAGATCTGTTAAAGCACGGTGGCTGGGGCATTGGAACAGCTAGTGGCCTTGATGGTGAAATGATTTTACTTGATCATGTACCGTATTTAGCTCAAAGCAATGGTGAAATTAGAATCTTAAAACCAGAAGAAAAGATCCCATTTGCGACAGTTCATTTTGAAGAGATAAAAGATAGTTTTAAGGTCGAAAATTTAACTCAAAAAGAATTAGAAGATAAGATTTTAGCTGACTATCCTTATAAAAATGTCCTTTTTGCAGTTAAAATTGTGGGGAATTTTTCAACTGTTAAAACAAGAGTAGTTGAAAAGCAGACAAGACCTTATTGCAAGTAGCAAATGAACAAGCCGTTTTTGAATCTACTGATGTTTCTGGTACAGTTATAGGTTACTTTGCACCGAAGATGTTCCAAGGTATGGCTGCTACTGGATACCATTTACATTTTTTAGCAGATAACAAATCAATTGGTGGACACTTATTAGACTTCAAGATAAAAGAAGCAACTGTTTATTTACAGCCATTTACTAGTATTGAGCAACATTTGCCAATTGATAATCAGAAATTTTTGAACAAAGATTTGGATATCGCTGATATGCATGATCAAATCCAAAAGGCTGAAGGATAAAAAAGCAGATCATTACCGTTTAATTATGGTAGTGATCTGCTTTTTTTATAATTTATGGTTTAACTGCTTTACTTGGATTTTTATTTGATGGTAGATACAGAGCCAAATGATTAAGTAGCCGATGATATAGAGTACCGTAAAAACCAGAAATGGGATAATTTGTAACTCAATCCAATTGTTAAAAAAATAAAAGAGAAGGTAGTCAATGTAAATTACAATCGCATCAATCATATTTGCAAGTCCAAGAGAGATTTTTTCAACTTTAAAGACTGCACTAATACCTCCGGCGATAAAGGCTAGTAATAAACTGGAAAGAATATTCTTATTTACGTTTTGAATCGAAATAGTATGGAAGTTAATAGTAAAAGAATAAATATAATAAAAAATCACAAGAATTAAAGGACCAAATCCTGCAGCTTTCATGCCACTTTTAATAAAATTTTTGATAAAATCTTTCATTTTAATTCAGTTCCTTCCTAATTTTAGAAAAACAGCGTCTTGAAACATAGTCGCTTAATCCATTTGTCATAATGACATTTACCCCAGAAGTTTTTGTTTCCTTAAATTGATCGATATAGGAACGATTTATAATAGTGGATTTATTGATACGCCAAAAATTAGTGGGGAGAGTATCTTCTATTTGGTAGAGTCTTTTTCTGATGTGATATTGCTTATTGTTACAGATAGCAAAAACCTTATTTTCAATAATTGTAAACATAATAATATTCTCTAAGTTAAGCATAATTAAATCTTTGTCATCATAAGCAGGTATCTCATTTGAATTACCGTTTGATAAAACAAATTGCTCTAATTGAGTAGAAAAATTACTTTTTCGATGAACGGTAGCCTCGACAATTTCTTGACTGTTTGGATTAATAAATAACTTAAATTTCATATCTTACTCCTTTCAAGTTAAATTATATCGATATGAGGCATTTTTACTTTATTTTTGTCAGTCATCGGTTGAAAATGACTTTTAATCGGTAATAAAATTTTGATTCCAAAAATGTAAAATTATAAAAGTAAGCTCTGATATTTTTGTTATTTAAATAGAATAATATTACGTACTAATAAAATGATTATTTAAAAATTATGTCATTATGCTTATTATCAGACCAGTATTTAATGGGAAGATTTAATTCTAAAGAAAGTCATATAAATTATATAAGAGTATAGAATAAGAAAAGATTACATGTTACTATATCACTTGTAATTAATTTATGAAATTAATTACTGATACTAATACTCAAAATAACGAAGATAAAACAAATAATAATCAAGCTCAAAATACAGTAACTGATAATCTTGATCACAGTACTGTTGTTGCTAGTTACAAGGCTGATACTACTAATGCTAGTGAAGCTAACAAGAGTAGTGAAAATACTGAAAGTAAGTCAGATGAAAAGCAGGCTGTAACTACTGAAACTGCTAAAACTGAAGCAGCTGCTACTACGGAAGCAGAAGCAAAGAACAATGCAACTAATGATGTAGCTAAGAAAAAAGATGAAGCAGCTGCTAAGGCAGATACTAAGGTTGATGCTAATAAAGCAGTAGAAAATGTAAAGACTGAATCAGCTACTACTAATGCAGATACTAAGAATACTGAGACTCAAACTGTAAAGATTGATGAAGAAAAAGTTGCTGATACTAATACTTCTTCTGATTTGAATAATGCAGTAAACGATGCAAAGACTGAAGTTTCAACTAATGCACTTAACGTAAATAAAGCAGTTCAAAATGCATCATTCCTTAGTGCAAATAATCTTGCTGAAAGTAAGGTAGCAGCTACAGCACTTGCAGCTGAAGCAGAAGATCCTAATGCAGTAACAGTTAGTGACGCTAAGGGATTTATTAATGCAATTCAAAATGGGACTGCTACTACTATTAATGTTGCTAAAAATCTTAATTTAGCAGACCAAACAGATAGTACATATATAGAAATTCATATCAAGAATACGCGTAATATTGTAATTCAATCAGATAATCTAGAAGAAAAACGTACAATTGATTTCTCCGGATATTCATTTGATATGAATACACAAAATTCTGTAACCTTTAAAGATTTGAATATTTATGCTCGTAGTTACTGGGGCCTTGTTTATAATGCTGTTGGATACACATTTGATAATGTTAACTTTACTGGTTCACAACTTATTTATACTAAACCAAGTATTAATTCAACCTTAACATTTAAGAATACTATTACTGCAAACTCTGTTTCATCTTATTTAGGACCACTTGATGGTAGGACACGCGCTACTCAACAAAACGGTGGGCAGCAAATTCTTCAATTTGAAGGTGGAACAAATCAAATTATTTTTGATGAAAACAGTAATGTGACCTTAACAACAGAAGATGATAATGCTCTTGAAATTGATGGTGGGACCACAACAATTGATGTAAAAGATGGTGCCAATGTAGCAATTAATCCACATTCTAAAGGTAATCCTCAAAATCGTAATGGAATTGGAACTGGGAAGGTTGCTCGTGCTATTGTTGCCAATGCTGCTAAGGATGCTATCAACAATGCAACTACTAATGCGACTGTTACTGCGGCAGAAAACAAGGGAATTGAAGATATTGCAAATGTTAATGTTTCAAGTTTAGCTGAAACTAAACAGGTAGCAATTGACGCAATTAAACAAGTTCAAAATGCTAAGAATAGTCAAATTGAAGAAGCTGAGAATCTAAGTGCAGATGAACAAAAGAACTTAATTGATCAAGTGAATAAGATTGCTCAAGACGCAATTAATAAGCTAAACGATCCAGCAACAACTACAAATGAAGTTATTACTGACACTCGTGATAAAGCAATTGATCAAATTACTAACTTGTTCATTCCAACCTTAGATAGTGTCAAAAAAGATGCTCAGGAAGCTAAGATTGATGAAATCAATAAGGCTGATAATTTAACTGATCAAATGAAGCAAAACTTAATTGACCAAGTAGATCAAGTTGCTGATAATGCTACTAAGGCCATTAATAATGCTCAAACAAATGATGATGTTAAAGAAGCAGAAACCAAGGGCTTAGAAGACATTAATAGTATTCAAGTTCCAAGCTTAGTTGAAAGTAAGGATGATGCTATTAAGGAAATCGATGATGCTTTGGAGAAGAAGACTGATGAGATCAATGCAGCTGATCTTGATCAAAAGCAAAAAGATGAGTTAATCAATCAAATTACTGATATTGCTACAGAGACTAAGACCAAGGTATTCACTGCTACAACTAATGCAGAAGTTGATGCTGAAGCCGAAGCTGGTATTAAAGCTATCGAAGCTGTGAAGATTCCAGCTCGTACTGCTGACAACAGCAATGCTGAAAGTCATAATTCTTCAACTAATGTAACTCCAGATCACAATAATGAAAAAAATAATGCTCAGAACACTAACCAAGTAAGCACTAAGACTGAGAGTGAAAGTAAGGAACAAACTGTAATTACAAATTCAGTTCAGCCTAAGAGAAATGCTGTTCGTCATAAGAATGGCACTCCAGTAAACAAGAAGGGTACTTTACCACAAACTGGTAAGAAGGATAACTCTAACTTAACGTTAGCAGGAGCTGCACTTCTTGGGTTAGCAGGTGTATTTTCATTGTTTGGATTAGGAGACAAGAGAAAAAAGAATAAATAGTCAACATTGTTGATACGAAAAAGAGCGATACTCCCTAAAGTGGAATATCGCCTTTTTTGTTTGGAAATGTTAAAAAGACAGAAGCATTTAATTGTGCTTCTGCCTTTATTACATGATTTTATTACGCTTAACAGGGAATAAAAATGAAATAACTGGTATAACTACATAAAGAATCATGGCAAGTCTAGGAAGAACAAACGATAGACCAATGAGAACAATATTTAAAAATAAGGTGACAGCAACCTTTCTAATAAAAGATCGACTGATAATAATGTTCATAATTTGGGAATATTTCGCCGTCTTCTTAGCGCCAAAATATTGAATTAAATATTCTAAAATTTTAGCAATTAAAAAAACTACTCCAAAATTAGCTACCGCAAATGTTGAACCTTCTGCCATAATCCATTTTGTCATTACCGGAAGAAGAGAAAGGTCAGCTAAGAAAAAGAAGTCTAAGACAGCAATTGTTTTTGAGGGCTTAAATATATAGTAGGAAAAAGCTAAATGCAGATCATACCAAAAATCCGCCACGATGAAGAATGTAATTAAAAATACAATAATATTTGCGAGAAATTGTCCATAGTGAACTTCATTAATAGCTGGCTGGATCTCTAATACAATAATTGTAATAATGATTGCCATTACCCCATCATTAAAAGCTTGGAGGTGCTCACGTAAGCTTTCTGGTTCTTCTTTTTGTGCTTGAATAAGTTCTTGGCGAACAGTCTTTAATTTTTCTTTTTCTTGCTTTGAAAAATCATTGAAATTGTGTTCTTTTCTGTTTCTTTTCATTTTATCTTTCCTTACAATTTACTAATATTAGCATTTTACAACATTTAAAGACGGTGATTAAGATGAAAATAAGCAAAATATGCATTTAAGTTATAGAAATTGATGCATTCTAAATCTTAGGTAGTTAAAAAATTTTTTTAAAATGAAATTAGCAAAGAAAGGGATGATTCTATGTCTATTTTTGATGAAACTTTAACCATGAATAACGGTTTAAAAATTCCTAAGATGGCACTTGGGATATGGGAGATTCCTGATGATCAAACACCTAAAGCAGTCGAAGAAGGAAAGTTACGTACAATTGGTGTCCCCAGCTTTGAAAAAGAAGATTTAGATAACTTAATGCAGAATAGTTCTACTAAACCTGCTGTTAATCAAATTTTAGTTCACATTGGTGAAACCCCGATGAACTTAATTGATTACATTCAAGGAAATGATATTGTAGTTGAAGCTTTCTCACCAATTGCTCACGGTGCTCCTCTAAATGATCCAAAAATTAAAAAGATGGCTAATAAGTATGGTGTAACCGTATCCCAATTATGTATTCGTTATGATTGGCAACTTAACTGTGTTGTATTACCTAAGTCTGCAAATCCTGCACATATGAAGAGTAATGCTGAAATTGATTTTGTAATCAGTGATGAAGATATGGATAAACTTAAGAAGTTTACCCCAGTTGATTATGGTAAAGCAGGCGTCTTCCCAGTATTTGGCGGCAAGTTGTAAATTTAATTGTTCCAGATTATAGGGAAAAGTACAATTTTTATTAAAAAATTAGTATTGAACTTACTTTTAATTAGTATATAATTATAGCTAACAAAAAGTAAGAGGGGATACTTTACTTATGAATCAGATTTTAGCAATTGCAGTGTTACTAGGAACTTTATTCTTTTCAGTAAGTATTAAACCCTAACGAGTTCCCATAAGAATTAAAAATAATACTCTTCATCGCGGTCGATAAGATAATAATTAATCCTTAAAACGAGAGTTTATCAAATCTCTCGTTTTTTCTTGCAAGATTCTAGCAAAAAGAGCAATATTTTTACTATAGACTATTAAAGATAGAGGGGAAAGTTAATGCTTAAGAATATTATCTTTGATTTTGGAAATGTCATTATGAACTACAATTCAGATGAAATTTTAAATCATTATGAATTGAGTCCCGAGGATCATGATTTAGTTAGAAAAACTATTTTTAAATCTAAAGAGTGGGGCGAAATCGACTCTGGAAAAATTACAGAGGAAGAAGCCACTGAAATTTTTACTAGTAAAGTTCCAGAAAAACTAAAAAGTAAAGTTAAGCAAATTATGGCAACTTGGCCAGAAAATGTTGATTTCTATGAGCCAGTTTTTAATTATATAGAGGAATTACGTAAACAAGGTTATAAGATTTACGGTTTATCCAATACCGGAATGCAGTTTGCTAATTTTGTTAAAAATTCTGAGATGGGTAATTATTTTGATGGCTATGTTTTTTCTGCCCAAGAGAAATTAATGAAGCCAGATAGAAGAATATATGAAAGATTAATTGCTCGCTATATTTTAAATCCAGAAGAGAGTATATTTATCGATGATTTAAAAGCAAACACCGATGCAGCAAAGAAGCTTGGTATGTTAGCTTTTACCTTTAAGATTGATAAACTTGGCGAATTACAAGAATATATTTCTAGCCATTAAGTAAATTTTAGGTGATTGAAAAATGAAAACAAATGATCAAATTGCAAATTGGGCAATGGATTTGCAGAGCCTAGCGCAAGCCGGGTTAAGATATGGCCATGATGTTTTTGATCGTGAACGCTATGAAGAAATTCGGCGTATTGCTGGTGAAATGATGGCTGCTAGGACTGGAATTCCAGAAGAAAAACTTAAAACCTTGTTTCTCGGGGATGAGGGATATCAAACCCCAAAAATTGAGACTCGAGCCGCAATTTTTAAAGATAATAAAATCTTATTAGTTCGTGAAAAAATGTCTCAAGAATGGTCATTGCCCGGCGGCTGGAACGATTATGATCAAACTGTCGCAGATAACTGTGTTAAAGAGGCTTTTGAAGAATCTGGTAGAAAAGTAGAACCAGTTAAAATTATTGCAGTTCAAGATCGTAATCATCATAATAAGCCAATTTTAGCGACTAACGTTACTAAGATTTTCTTTTTATGTAAAGAATTATGTGGTACATTTACTCCTAATGATGAAACAGATGCTTGTGACTACTTTGCTCTAGACAACTTACCAAACTTATCTATTGATAGAAACACAGAAGAACAAATTGCAATGTGTTTTGAAGCAAATAATGATCCAAATTGGGATACTAAGTTTGAATAAAAATTTATTACAAAATAGCTCCAAGCAGTTTACTTGGAGCTATTTTAATAGACATTTAAAATAAAAAGAATCAAATTAATATTGAATTTACTATTTTAAAGCAATTCTAAAGGTGAGTTGGAAAGCAGGGCGGTAAGATATGGAAAAAACAAAAATTCTTTTAATTGAAGACGAGGAGAGCCTAGCTAGTTTTATTCAACCAGAGCTTGAATTAGAAGGATATGAGGTAGTCTGGGCTAAAGATGGTAAAGAAGGTCTTGAACTTTTTGAAAAAGAAAAACCAACTTTAATCCTTTTAGATTGGATGTTACCTGTTTATGATGGCATCACTGTCTTAAGAAGAATTAGAAAAGTTAGTGACATTCCTATCATTATGTTAACTGCCCGTAACCAAGCTTCTGATATTAGTAATGCTTTAGATCAAGGCTTAGATGACTATATGACCAAGCCTTTTGAAATAGAAGAACTTTTTGCCCGAATCAGAGTGATTCTTAGAAGATTAGAACGAGAAAAGAGACAGGTTGTCAGTTCTACCTTAGAATTTAGTGTTTTAAAAATTGACTTGGTTTCTCATAAATTTTGGTGCAAGGGTGAGGAAATCTATTTAACTCCAAAAGAATATGCATTGCTATGTGAATTAATGAATGATCCTGAAAAAGTTAAAAGCCGAGATGAATTATTAGATATCGTGTGGGGATATGATTTTGTCGGTCAAACTAACACAGTTGATGTCTATATAAGAGCACTGCGAAATAAGTTGGGAAAATATCGTAATTTGATTAAAACAGTTCGTGGATATGGCTATTGCTTAAGAAAGGTGGACAATAATGAATAAAAAAATAAGGACAACCTCCCAACAATTAACACAGTTGTTTCTGACTTTATTCATTATTATTCTCTTCCTAGTTAATCTAGCATTTGCTGGTATTTCAACAGCATTCATTTATAACAATGCTCATGAGCAAGCAGAAGAAGTTATTGATACAGTTAGTGATAATATCAGCGATCATGATGAGCATAAGAATAAAAATGAATGGAAATTATTTCTCAATGCTTATCTTGCTAGACAAAGTAATGATGCAATTTCACTGAAAACTCCTAAGGGTAAGACTGTCTATTCGGAAGATGGGGAAGAATTATTTAAAAAAGTAAAGAATCATAGGAATTACAATAATGTTGTTTTTATGGAAAATAGCGTTTATTATTTACGGACTGCAACTGAAGACGGCTATCAAATTTCTGTAATTTTAAATGTTGATGATCTTTTCACCTTAATTACCCATTTATTACTTGCAATCACTATTTTAAATTTAATTGCCATCATTTGTTCGATTCCTTTAATTAAACGTTTTTCAAGAAAATGGAGTCAGCCAATAGAGAAAATAGATCAAGATATTGAGGCCATTGAGCATCAAACAACGGCAAAAAAGAAAGTATTCGTGCCGAAACAACCAGCAGAAATTCACCACTTAGCACAGTCTTTTAATAAATTGCTAGAGTATCAAGATAAGGCAATTCAGCGTGAACAGCAATTTGTTACTGATGCATCTCATGAATTGAAGACTCCGCTTGCTGCAATCCGCGGCCACATTAATTTGATTAAAAGACGCGGTAAAGAACATCCCGAAATTATCGCAAAGTCGCTCCAATATATTGACTCTGAATCAAGTAGGATGGAAATACTGGTTAATGAACTTTTGGAATTAGGACGAGCTAAGAAACAACACCAATCAATTGGTCCCATTGATCTAGTGCCAATAGTTCAAAAAGAGAGTGAAATTCTTGAACAAGAATATAATACTTGCAGCGTCTATATTTCAAGTCCAACAAAAGTTTTCTACCCAATTGAAGTGAAAGATTTCCGCTTAATTATCCATAACTTGTTAGATAATGCAGCTAAGTATTCTCAAAACAATACCAAAATAAAGATAGAATTACAGAAAGATAATGGGTACTTAACTTTAAGAGTTAAGGATCAGGGAATTGGTATTAGAGAAGAAAATTATGATAAGATTTTTGATCGTTTTTATCGAGAAGATCAAGCTCACTCTAGTCAGGTTAAAGGTACTGGAATTGGCTTAGCTATTGTAAAAGATATTGTTACCAAGTATCATGGAAAAATTAGTGTTTCTGCTAATACTCCTAAAGGGACGATTTTTGAAATAAAATTACCACTCTAATGATTAAAATGAAAAAATCTTCATTTAATTTATATTTGCTCTTAGTTTTTTCATCCTCGTTTTTTCGTAAACTAAATATATAAAGTTAAGCAATAAAAATAAATTTGAAGAAAAAGTGAGGATTCTATTATGAGAACAAACATTAAGAGATTATCATTAGGCGCAGCTGTTTTAGGTTTAGCCTTAGGTGGAACTAGTCTTACTTTAATTAATCAAGCTCAAGCCTCTACTGGTGGACAAGCTACGAAACAAACACAAACTTCTAACTCAATCAATCTTTCTCAAAGTGATGCAATTAATAAATTTAATGAAAAGTATGGCTCAAAATCAATTAAGGGGATTGAACTAAAGAATAAGAAAAATAAATATATTTATGAAGTAGAGGGCTTTGATTCAGAAAAAGAATATAAAGTTAAAATTGATGCAAGTAGTGGTGAAATTTTAAAAGCTAAGTCAGAAAACTTAGATGCAGATGATAAAGAAGAGGCCTTAGATCTAAATGGCTTAATAAGTCGTAGTGAAGCTACAAAACTTGCCCAAACTAAGGCATCTGGTAAGGTAGTTAAGTGGTCTTTAGAAATGGACGACAAGCAACCAGTTTGGGAAGTTGAATTAAAAGATGGCAATAAAGAAACTGAAGTTAAGATTGATGCTAAAAGTCAAAAAATCTTAAGGACTAAGACTGATGGAGACAAAAAAGATAAGAAAGATAGTGAAAAGAAGGATCAAGTAGATCACAAAGAAAATAAGGCCAGCAAAGAAGATAAGAATAATTAAGAACTTAGAATCGGATCGTATAGATCCGATTTTTTGCTTGCGAGTGTGTCATACGTGAAATGAATAGTAGCATGTTTTTTTAGCAATTGTATGTAGTACTTTTTTAATTTAGACTATCTGTGTAAGTTAATGAAACGAAAGGATATAGAATATGAAAGCAGCAGTTTTTGTAGAACCTGGTAAAGTTTAAGTAAAAGAAGTAGAGAAGCCAAAGATTGATAGAGAAAATCAAGCTATTATTAGGGTGATTCGTGAGAGTGTTTGTGGTTCAGATTTATGGTGGTTTAGAGGTATTGCCGACCGTGAATCTGGTTCATTGATTGGCCATGAAGCAATTGGTGTGGTTGAAGAAGTTAGTGATGATGTAACAGATATTAAACCAAATGACTTTGTCATTGTTCCATTTAATCATGGTTGTGGCCACTGTGTAGCATGTATTAATGGATTTGAAGGCAACTGCTTAAATCAAAAGACTGGAACAAATGGTGGATATCAAGCAGAATACATGAAGTATCAACCAGCAAATTCAGGTTTAGTTAAAATTCCTGGAAAGCCTGAAGACTACACTGATGCTCAATTGGCATCCCTTCAAACTTTATCAGATGTAATGGCAACTGGTTATCATGCAGCTTTAAATGCTGAAGTAAAACCTGGCTACGCTGTAGCCGTAATTGGGGATGGTGCTGTTGGTCTTGCCGGTGTAATTGGTGCCAAGTTATTGGGTGCTGAAAAAATTATTCTTTTATCTCACCATGATGATCGTGCACAATTAGGTAGAGAATTTGGTGCAACTGATATTGTTTCTAGTCGAGACAAAGAAGCTGTTAAGGATGTGCTGGCCTTAACTAAGGAAAATGCTGGAGCTGATGCAGTGTTAGAATGTGTTGGTGCAGAAAGTGCTATTGAACAAGCTGATCAAATTGCTCGTCTTGGTGCTGTGATTGGTAGAGTGGGTGTACCACATGCAGAACCTAAGTCAAACCAATTATTCTGGAAGAATGTAGGTTTGCGTGGTGGTATTGCTTCTGTAACTAAACCTGATAAAGAAGTTTTATTACAAGCAGTTCTTGATGGCAAAATTAATCCAGGTAAGGTATTTACCAAAAGTTTTGATTTAGATCATATTCAAGATGCGTATGAAGCAATGAGTAATCGTGATGCAATTAAGTCGTTGATCATTGTTAATGATAAGTAGAATCTTAAAAGACAACTTAAATTTTATGTTTAGGTTGTCTTTTTTGCATCTTAGTTATCAATTTTAGCCACTTAGTAAGAAGTTATTGAAAAATATTTGTATGATAGTAAAATTAAAGCCAAATAAGAATAATGAATGAATAATAAAACGAGGTGGCTAAAATGCTTTTCAATACAAGTGAGAAAACTAAGAAGGAATATGTTAATGAGATCTTAAGTAATGATAGTTTTACTAATTTGAAACTTGATTTAATTGATCTAGACCTAAAAATTAAAGCAGGAGATCATTTTGAAGTTCACTATCGGGGACCAGTCGATAAGAAGCCAAGTATAGTCCTTAATGAAAACTTGCTTGAAATTAAAGAACCTAGAGTAGAGTGTAAACCAGGTAAGTTTTGGAAAAAAGGGATTATTGAAATAAACATAGTTACAGATAAAGACAGAGCAGAGTTAGTAATTACTGTTCCAGAAGATCATAAATTACACATGTTAAATGCGAGCTCGATAAGTGGAGATTCAAGTTTAGAAAACTTAAAATTAGAAGCTTTAATGGGGTTTGCAGTAAGTGGAGACCTAGATTTGAAGAAGGTAGAAGTTGAAGATGCTAAATTAACTACTACATCAGGTGATATTGATTGTACGGATGTAGTAGTAAATCAGGGAAAAGCTAAGTTAGTAAGCGGAGATTTTAAGATGAAGAATAGTGAAGTAGGCGATGAACTTAGGGTTTCAACTACTTCTGGTGATACTTTGGTTGAAAATACTAAAGTAGCGCAGTATCAACTCTCTACTTTAAGTGGAGATAATTCACTTTTTGGAAAACGCGGTACAGCTACACAAATAGGGAACGAAAATGATAAATCCCGTCTTATTTTGAGTACTTTATCAGGGGATAATACAGTTAGATAATAAAATTAATTTTTTAACAGGAAAAAATTGTTGACATTTATGATGCTTATATTAAAATAATTATTAACAAATTTAATTAATCTGAAGACAAAGAGAAAGAAGAGTAGTTTAGTCTTAATTTACAGCGAGTCTCGTTAGGTGTGAGGAGATAAATTCTAAGATTAAATGAAAATCACTTTCGAGTTCTAATTCTTAATCTTGAGTAAGAAGAAGTGGGAGCACCCATTATAGTGCCAACGTATCGCCAAGTAATTGGCCGCACGTGAAAGGTATTGTTAGTGATAGCAATATAAATAAAGGGTGGTACCACGCTGAAGCGTCCCTCAATCAAAGTAATTTGGTTGAGGGACTTTTTTTGTATTCAGATATTTATTTTCTGGAGGGAAAGAATATGATGACAGAATATACATCGCGTAAATTAACATGGAAGGATTACCTAGTAGTTGCTTCCTTGCTATTTGGTTTATTCTTTGGAGCTGGTAACCTAATTTTCCCATTACATTTGGGCCAACTTGCCGGAGCCAATTGGGGAACAGCTGCTGTTGGATTTTTAATCACTGGTGTATTACTGCCTTTATTATCAGTGTTAGCAGTTGCAATTACCCACGCTGATGGGGTTTATGACATTGGAAAGCCTTTAGGTGCAGGATTTGCAGTTGTATTTATGGTGTTAATCCATGCTACAATTGGACCTTTATTTGGTACTCCAAGAACAGCCACTGTTTCATTTACAGTGGGAATGGCACCATTTATTCCTAAGAACATGCAAGGAACAGCCTTATTAGTCTTCTCTGCTTTATTCTTTTTAGCAGCCTTTGCATTTTCTTACCATCAAAACAACATCTTGTCTAACGTTGGTAAAGTATTAAATCCACTATTTTTATCTCTATTATTTTTAGTATTCGTTGTTGCTTTTGCTCGTCCTTTGGGTAACCCACAAACTGCAGCTGTAACAAGTGCTTACAAGCATGGAGCATTAGTTAACGGATTCCTAGAAGGCTATAACACAATGGATGCTTTAGCAGGTTTAGCCTTTGGTATTACAGTTGTTACTGCTGTTCGTGGTATGGGACAAAAAGATGCTAAGAGCGTCTCTAAAGTAGTTGCTAAATCTGGTTTGTTAGCAGTTTTGGCTATCGGCTTTATCTATTTATTGTTAATCTTAATGGGTGCAATGTCATTAGGTCGTTTTAAGGTTTCCGATAACGGTGGTGTTGCATTTAACCAAATCGTTAATGTTTATGGCGGTGTATTTGGTCAAGCCTTACTTGCTTTCTTATTAACTGTTACTTGTTTAACTACTGCTGTTGGATTAGTTGCAGCTTTTGCACAAGACTTCCATAAGCACTTCCCACAAGTCAGCTACCATGCTTGGTTGGCACTTAGCTGCTTAGCATCATTCTTAGCAGCTAACTTTGGATTAGACACAATCATCGCTTGGTCAACTCCAATGTTGATGTTCTTATACCCATTATCAATGGTATTAATCTTATTATCTGTTTTTTCACCATTATTTAAAACAGATGGAGTTGTTTACTTCTTTGTAATCCTATTTACAGTTGTTCCTGCTTTAGGTGACATGGTAGTTGCTTTTCCAAGCGTTGTAAGTCAAAGCTCATTTGGTTTAGCTGTTGCTTCTCTTAGAAATAATTTGCCATTAGCTAATATGGGACTTTCATGGCTCGTACCAGCTTTGGTTGGTTTAGTAGTTGGATTAGTTGTTCATTTTGTTAAATCTAAAAAAGTAGCTTCCGTTTTAGAAGAAGATTAAATATTTAGCTCTGCTGAAAATCAGCAGAGCTTTTTTGGAAAATAAATAAAATTGGCTGTTTGTCAAATCTGGTTGATGAATAGTTTGTAAAGAGAGCTAAGCAACTAGAAAATAGTTGTTTGGCTCTTTTTCTTTGACCAAATTTTCCTCTAGTCTAATTCTAATTAATAAATGTCTAAAATTATTGTATCCGTAAGTGGTACGCTCAATCTGCTTCGGTATAATTATGCTTAAAGGTCAGTAGTGTTTGATGCATTTGCTTGCCTACAGTTTGTTTTGAGTTAAGTAAGTGAATAATCTATTTTTCATTTTTATTTTGAATAGCAGTCATAAAGTCCTGCATAATCCAAGTGGATAATAGCAATTAAGATCCATGGTCACTGTCTTAACCATTGAGCGAGCCTTAGGAGTAAACTTATAAAAATAGTGCAGAATATCAGGCTTGAAACGAGTCCTAAGAATTTGAACAACTTTGTGAGTATCACCATCTAGACAAATGAAGTGAAGCTTTTTGCTTACACCTTTGAACTTACCAAAAGCTAATTGTTTACGTAGATGATCAAAATCATCATAGAACTTAGAAGAGCATAAAGTATTTTTCGCTTAGAAGTGTTAGAGATATAGCAGCCTTTATTAATAAGATTATACTGAGCTAGTGATCTTTTAAGGCAGGCATTACATAAAACGCGCTGTTTTTTAAACCTGATAATAACTGGATAGCTAGCATCAGCAGTAATAAAGCGTACGTTAGAAGTATAATGACCATTATGCTTAAGGTTAGAGGAAAGACAGTAAGGACAATGCGGCTGAATACGTTCAGCTACATAGAGATTATGATATTCGCCGTTAATATATTTTTTAAAATAATCAGAAAAAATAATATTAGGATCTTAAATATTGAGATGAAATTTAATACAATCATTAAGAGAGGACATAGCAAAAACTCCTAGTAAACTTAATTGAATTGGTCGAAGAAGGATTTTAAGTTAAGAGAGGCTATGGCCTCTTTTTTATGCAATAAAAAATCCTGTCGATAGAATATCATAGATATTTATCAACAGGAAAAGTATAGAACCATTAAAAAGAGAGGAATGTAATTCCTCTCTTTTTTAGTTTGCACTGAAATTATTGAAATGGGGCAAGTTTTGAATGAAATTTTGATAGTCACTTTCTTCTTCAGTAGAAGTTGTATTTATGTTTGAAAAATCACAATTATGTAAGTCAGCTTCACTAATTTCAATTTGATCAGTGAAGGTAGCATTCCCAATTAATTCGATCCAATAAGTATGATTTTCGTGATGGACAATTGTTTGAACTTTTCCACCCGGATTGTAAACGTCAATTGATTGATTAAAGAAGCCTTTCTCCGGATAGGTCAAACAAAATGCCAAAGATGTGGCTGACATTCCAGTTCCGCAGGCATTTGTAAAACCTACTCCGCGCTCATAGGTACGTACAAAGAGCTTATTTTTATCAATGATTTGGGCAAAGTTGACATTGACTCCATCTGGGAAGTAAGGATTATCACCGTTTAAATATTCTCCAACTTCTTTTAAAATATTACTTTTAATTTGATTCTGATCCATAAAACTAATCAAATGGGGATTGGGAACGGCAATTGAGGTAAAACGTAGACCGGGATAAATTTCTGGTAAATATTGGTCAATGATTCGATTGTAACCTAAATTTTGAAAGGGAAGGGAGCTTTTATTAAAAGATACCGGAGAAATCTCGACTGCGAAGGCTTTTACTCCTTTAGCTAAATTATCATGCTTACGAACACGTAAATTAGCATTCATGGTGTCTACTAAAAAGTTGTCTTGATTATATTTTTCGAATAAATAGCGAGCGACAGTTCTTAGTCCATTCCCACACATTGAGGCCTCACTACCATCGGCATTGATAACTCGCATTTGCGCTAAAGCTTGTGGCCGTGTAGGAGAATTAATTGCTAAAACACCATCGGCTCCATTTAAAATTCCTGATGAGGGATTGGTGATTTTTTTAGTAAATTCAACTAATTCTGTATTTGTAAGAGGAGTGGAAAGTTCTGTTTGATCTAGAATAAAAAAATGGTTTTGAGAGCCGTGCACTTTATATAAAGTTGACATGTAAAGAATCCTTTCTAGAAAAATTGTTTGTAGATTGTTTTAACTACTTGATCAGCTTCTTCTTTCTTGGTTCCAATCATGATTGAAATTTGTGAAGCGCCTTGGTTGATCATTTGAGGTGAAATATCCTCTTTATTTAGAGAGGATAAGATTTGTGAACTAATTCCATGTTCATATTTCATTCCTTCGCCGACGATCATAATAATGGCATAATCATCAATCCATTCCAGTTGATCAGGATTAATTAAAGACTGAATTTCGTTACAAATTAAATCAATTAATTGATCGTTTAAAAACTGGCGATTAAAGATAATTGTGATATCGTCGATCCCAGAAGGCATATGTTCGTAAGGAATATTATGCTTATAAAGAATTTGTAAGATACGTAAAGTAAAGCCGGCCTCTTTATTAAGCAAATATTTGTGCAAATAAAGAGCAGAGAAGTGTTTTTGACTAGCTACTCCTGTAATGGGATTAAGAGGCTTAAATCGCTTGTCAGGCACAATCATGGTACCAGGATTGTGAGGATCATGAGTGTTTTTGACGTTAATTGGAACTTCTCCTTCAATAGCTGGGATTAAAGCTTCATCATGAAAAACAGAAAATCCTGCATATGACAATTCACGCATTTCACGGTAAGTCATGGTCTTTATAGATTGGGGATGATGAATGATAACGGGATTAGCTGCGAAGATTCCATTGACGTCAGTAAAGTTTTCATATAGGCCTGCATGCAATCCTTTAGCTAAAATTGCCCCAGTGATATCCGAACCTCCTCGAGAAAAAGTGGCGATATGGCCAGAAGGTGTAATACCAAAAAAGCCTGGAAAGATGATATGCTCATCAGAATCTATTTTGATTTTATCAAGGTTGAGGTAGGTCTCAGGACTCACAATGGCATCATTCGGTTCACCAGTAACGGTTAGCCCAGCTTCATGAGGATCTAAATATTTAGTTTTAATTCCCTTTTGATTTAAAATCATTGCAATTAATCGTGCATTTAATCGTTCGCCATGAGCTTTAAATGCGGCAATTAGATAATCATTAGTTGGATAAGAAGATTCGGGTAAAGAAAGTAGAATGTCTTTAATTATGTTAAGTTGAGTCTCATCTAATCCAAAAAAATGACCAATTTCTTGATAGCGACTATAAATTTCGTCAACTATTTTTGAATAGTTCTGATAATTTAGGACAGTTTTTGCATATTTAATTAAAAGATCTGTAACTTTAATATCTGAGCTATTTCTTTTACCAGGAGCTGAGACAACCATCACTTGTCGAGATGGATCAGCTAAAATAATCTCAAGTGCTTGATTCACACTAGTGCCGGTGGCTAGCGAACTGCCACCAAATTTTACTACTCTCATATCAGTACTTCCTTTTAGTTTAATTAAAGCTGCAAGTAAATGGGCTTTAGTTAAAAGATTTTTATTGCAAGTTTAACATTAATTTTCAAACTTGCAATAAAAATTAAAAAATCATGTAAAACTATTGACTCTGTTTTTAATAAAATATACAATTTAGTCAAATTCGAAGAGGCGCAACTGACAAAAGTAGCAATTAGGAGTTTAGGCAAAACTATGATGAATTGTGAAAGGGGAGGTTGCCGAAGTGATAATATGAGGCCAAGTATTATTTGCTGGGATGCAATTTAAGAGATTGTAAACTGTCGCGAAAATTAAAATTCGCGGAGCGCTATCGATCATAAGATTAAAAATAATTTAATCCGTTGTTTGTTGAGCGCAGACAATGGATTTTTTTATTAGCGCTTCTATTTTTTAGAAATGCAGGCAAAATATGAATTCACAAATTACTAATCAGATTAATCAAGCAGGCCATTTAACTATTGGAGGAGTGGATAGCCTTAAGCTAGCCAAAGAATATGGAACTCCTTTAGTTGTATATGATGTTAGCCAAATTCGTAATCAAATTCGTGCTTTTAAAAAGGTGTTTGAAGAAGAACAACTTAATTATGCAGTGAGTTATGCTAGTAAAGCTTTCGCCTCAATTGCGATGTATCAAGTTGCCAATGAGGAGGGAGCTTATACCGATGTTGTGTCTGCAGGTGAGCTTTATACAGCTATGAAGGCCAATTTTCCAATGGAGCGGGTTAGTTTTCATGGCAATAATAAATCAAAAGAAGAGCTTGAAATGGCTGTCAAAAACCACGTTGGCAAGATTATGATTGATAATTTCTATGAAATTAATTTACTTAATCAGGTGCTTGAAGAACAAGATAGTGAGATCAACGTCATGCTTAGAATCACGCTGGGTATTTCAGCTCACACTCATGAATATGATCAAACTGGTCAAGTAGATAGCAAATTTGGTTTTGATTTAAAGTCTGGTCAAGCCGACAAGGCCTTACAAGAAGTTTTGAAAAATCAAAGAATGCATATGTTAGGAATCCATGCTCATATCGGTTCACAAATTTTTGAACTTAATGGTTTTGAAATGGCAGCAGCTAAATTAGTTGATGTCGCAGCATCTTGGAGAAAAAATTATGATTATACAGCTCAAGTAATCAATGTCGGCGGTGGTTTTGGAATTAAATATGTTCAAGAAGATCATCCTCTAAAGCCAGAAGAATTTGTAAAAGCTATTGTAAAAACCATTAAAGATGAAGCAACTAAACATAATTTCCCGCTTCCTGAAATTGATATTGAACCTGGTCGCTCCATTGTAGGACCAGCAGGGTACAATCTATACAAAGTAGGAAGCATGAAAGAAATTCCCGGCTTAGTTCCTTATGTTGCTGTTGATGGAGGGATGGGAGACAACATTCGGCCAGCTCTTTACCAAGCAAAATATGAAACGGTTTTGGCTAACGATCCGCAAAGAAAGGCTAGTCAAGAATTTCATGTGGCTGGTAAATATTGCGAATCTGGCGATATTTTAGCAGATGCTAAGTTACCTTCACTAAAAGCAGGTGATATTTTGGCAATGCTTGATACTGGTGCTTATGGGTACTCAATGGCTTCAAATTATAATCGTAATCCTCGTCCCGCTGTCGTTTTTGCAGAAGATGGGAAAGCACAAGTAGTTATTAGAAGAGAATCCTTAGAAGATTTAGTTCATTTAGACCAAGATTACAATATTTAATGTAGAAAAGAGATAAAAATGTCAAAACTAGATGCTCAAAGTATTATTAATTATATTGGAAATGCTCCTAAAAAAACGCCAGTCAAAGTTTATCTTAAAGGAGAGTTGGAAAATATTGACTTTCCAGAAGAGATTCAAGATTTTGTCACTGCTAAAAGTGGTGTGATTTTTGGAGATTGGCAAGTAGTAAAAGAATTTTTAGCAAACCATTCGCAAGAGATTGAAGATTATCATGTCGAAAACGATGCCCGTAATTCTGCTGTACCTTTACTTGATTTAAAAGAAATCAACGCTCGTATTGAACCAGGCGCTTTAATTAGAGATCAAGTCGTAATTGGTAATAATGCAGTAATTATGATGGGAGCTGTGATTAATATTGGTGCTGAAATTGGTGATGATTCTATGATTGATATGGGTGCTGTCTTAGGAGGGCGTGCTATTGTAGGAAAGCATTGCCACGTGGGTGCCAATGCAGTTTTAGCAGGGGTAATTGAACCTGCTTCTGCGGAACCAGTAAGAATTGATGATAATGTTTTAATTGGTGCTAATGCAGTAGTAATTGAAGGCGTTCATGTTGGCGAAGGTGCTGTAATTGCGGCGGGGGCAATTGTAACTCATGATGTAGCTCCTTATACTGTGGTAGCAGGTGTGCCAGCTAAAGTTATTAAAAAAGTTGATCAAAAAACTGAAAGCAAAACTGGTTTAGAAGATAATTTAAGAAAGATATAGCAATGATTTTAACAGAAAAAGAACTCATTCAGATTAGACGTCATTTACATCAAATTCCAGAATTAGCTCTTAAAGAATTTAAAACTCATGATTATCTTTTAAATACTATCAGGGGCTTTAATCAAGATTATTTAAAAATCGAAGTACCACAATCACTTCCAACTGCCATTTTAGTATTAGTAAAAGGTAAAAATCCTCAAAGAACTATTGGTTATCGCGCAGATATTGATGCTTTACCTGTTAATGAAAAAACTAATCTTCCGTATGCTTCTAAAAATCCTAATGTAATGCATGCGTGCGGACATGATATTCATATGACAGTTGCTTTAGGACTTTTAAATTATTTTAGTGAAAATCAACCTCAAGATAATTTGTTATTTTTCTTTCAACCAGCCGAAGAAAGTGAAAGCGGCGGCAAACAAGCATATGAAAAAGGAATTTTTCATGATGAATTTAAACCAGATGAATTTTATGGTTTACATGACAATCCAGCTTTGCCAGCAGGGGCAATTGGTTGTCGAATGGGGACTTTGTTTGCCGGAACCACTGAGGTAAATATTGATATTACTGGTAAAAGTGGTCATGCTGCTTTTCCGCAAAATGCTAATGATACGGTTGTGGCAGCAGCTAGTTTAATTATGCAAATTCAAACTATTATTTCTAGAAGTATCGATCCCATTCAAAGTGGGGTAGTAACTTTAGGAAAAATAGAAGCGGGTACAATTCGAAACGTAATCGCAGGCCATGCCAGAATTGAGGGAACAATTCGTGGATTAACTCAAAAAATGATTGTTCAAATTGATCAACGCTTAAAAGATATCTGTGAAGGTATTGCTCGTAGCTATAATTTGGACGTTGAATTGCAGCTGAATCAAGGAGGCTATTGGCCTGTTGAAAATAATCCTGAATTAACTAAGCAATTTATCTCGTATATGAAAAATAATCCCCAAGTCAACTATGTTGAAACAGCGCCAGCAATGACGGGAGAAGATTTTGGATTTTTATTAGCTAAATTCCCTGGAGTGATGTTTTGGTTAGGAGTAGAAGATAACTCCGAACTTCATTCGGCAACGTTAACACCTAATGAAAGCAGTATTATGCGAGGTATAGAAGCTATTAAAGGATTCTTGATTTATAGAATGGAGAAATAAAATTGACAAGATTAATTGATACTGATTTATTAACGGCACTTGTAACTCCTTTTGATGAAAATGAAGAAATCGATTATGACAGTTTAAAGAAGCTAACTAATTATTTGATTAGTCAAGGGACCAATGGTTTTGTTATTGGGGGAACAACTGGTGAGACACCAACTTTATCTCATGATGAAAAAATTGAGCTCTATACTAAATTTGGTGAAATTGTAAATGGCCGTGTTCCAGTCATCGCCGGAACTGGAAGCAATAACACCGCTGAAACAATTGCATTTACTAATGAAGTAGCAAAAATTAAAGGAATTGATTATGCCTTAGTTGTTGTTCCTCCTTATAACAAGCCAAATCAGCGTAGTATGGTAGCTCACTTTACTGCAGTTGCCGAGAATGTTGATCTTCCAATTTTGATTTATAACATTCCAGGCCGTGTTGGAGTCAAAATGAATCAAGAAACTGTGGTTCAACTCTCTCACATTGAAAATATTAAAGGAATTAAGCAATGTGCCAACTTAGAGGAATTGGAATACATTATTGATCATAAGGATAGTGATTTCCAAGTCTTTACTGGTGAGGACAGCCAGGCTTTGACCGCGCGTTTGCTTGGGGCAAATGGTGTTGTATCAGTGGCTTCACACGTTTATTCTAAGCAAATGCGTGAAATGTACGATGATTTGTACGCTGGAAACTATCCTGAGGCTGCACGCTTTCAACGATGGTTAACTCCAAGAATGGCCGCATTATTTATGTATCCATCCCCATCGCCAGTTAAGGCAGTTTTGAATGCCCAGGGATTTAAGACTGGTGGTTGTCGTTTGCCATTAGTAAGTTTAAACGAAGAAGAAAAAGTAACCTTAGCACAACATTTAGGTTTAAAAGATGATGCTTTAATGCACGAATTACCACTAGATTTAGGAAAAGAAGTGGAAGAAAATGACTAAAAAAGTTTTAATTGCTGGTTTTGCGGGTGCCATGGGGCAAAAAGTAGTGAACTTAGTAAATAACATGGCCGATTTTGAAATTGTAGCAGGTCTTAGTCCCCATGCTAATCATGATCCTGAAGAATATCATCTTCCTAAGAGTGCTCAAATTTTTAATCAATTGAGCGATATTCCTGAAAATATTGCCGATATTTGGATTGACTTCACTACTCCTAATGCAGTTTATGAAAATGTAAAATATGCAATTCTGCATCATATTTCGCCGATCGTGGGAACGACTGGTTTAAGTGATGAACAAGTGACAGAACTAAAGGACTTAGCCCAAAAAGAAAAAGTAGGAGGGATAATTGCTTCTAATTTTGGAATGTCTGCGGTCTTACTGATGAAATTTGCAAAAGAAGCTGCCAAATACTTTCCAGATGTTGAAATTATTGAAATGCACCATGCTGATAAGAAAGATGCTCCCTCGGGAACGGCTTTAAGCACGGCAAAATTAATTGCAGAAAATCGTCCAAAACATGAAAGTGCTCCTAATGAAGTTGAAAGCTTAGCTCATGTTCGTGGTGGTGATTATGAAGGAATTAAGATCCATTCTGTTCGTCTTCCAGGTTACATTGCTCATGAACAAGTTTTGTTCGGCGGTAACGGAGAAGCTTTGACTATTCGACAAGATTCGTTTGATCGTGAATCATTTATGAGCGGAGTTAAAGTAGCACTTGAAAAAGTTGATTCTTTACATGAATTGATAGTTGGATTAGAAAATATTTTATAGATTGTGAGGCCTAAAATGCCAGAATTAGCTGATAATCTTCATTTTAGTGAAAAGGTTGAAAATTTAAAGCCATCAGGAATTCGGATTTTTGATAATAAAGTTTCAGAAATTCCCAACATTATTAAGTTGACTTTAGGTGAACCAGATTTAAATACACCTGAACATGTAAAAAAGGCGGCTGTTAAAAGTATTGAGGAAAATGACTCTCATTATGCCCCTCAAAAAGGAAAGAAAGAGCTTTTAGAGGCTATTAGTCGTTTTTTAGACAAAACCATTCACGTTAAATATGACCCTAAGAGTGAAATTGTAGCTACAGTGGGAGCTACAGAAGCAATTAATGTCGCTATTTTTGCTTTATTTAATCCCGAAGATAAAATTTTAGTCCCTACACCTGTTTTTTCACTTTATTGGCCAGTTGCTAATTTAGCTGGTGTTCAATATTCTTTAGTGAATACAGCAAGCGATGATTTTAAACTTACTGCCGAAAAATTGGAAGAGGTAGTAAAAAATGATTCGACTATTAAAGGGGTAATTCTCAACTATCCGACTAATCCAACTGGAGTTGAATATAGTCATGAAGAAATCAAGCAACTGGCTAAAATAGTCGAAAAATACAATCTTTACGTGATTACTGATGAAATTTATAGTTCATTAACTTATGGTGTTGAGCATTATTCAATTGCTACGGAGATTCCAGAGAGAACTTTATATATTTCTGGTTTATCCAAGTCTCACGCAATGACGGGTTACCGTTTAGGCTATATTGCTGGACCAAAAAAGGTAATGGATCAAATTAGTAAGGTTCATGGCTTAATGGTTACTACCACTACTGATTCCTCTCAAGCAGCGGCGATTGAGGCACTTACTAATGGAATTAACGATTCAGAAGAGTATAAAAAGATTTATCAAAAAAGACGTGATTTTGTAGTAAATGAATTAAGTAAAATGGACGTTGAATTTGTTAATCCCCAAGGTGCATTTTATATTTTTGCAAAAATTCCAGAAAAATATGGCACCGATGATATGCAATTTGCACTAGATTTAGCTTTTAAGAAAAAAGTTGGGGTTACTCCAGGAAGTGCATTTGGACCTGGTGGAGAAGGTTACATTAGATTATCCTATGCTTCATCAGATGAGGCTTTGCAAGTTGCGTTAAAGAGAATTGGGGAGTTTTTAAAAGAAGGTAATGAAGAATGAGTAAGGAATATAATGTTGCAATTTTAGGTGCTACTGGTGCAGTTGGGAGAAGAATGATTGACCAATTAGCTAAGTCAACGATTCCGGTTAAAAGCGTGAAGCTGCTTGCTTCATCACGTTCAGCGGGCACGCATCTTAAGTTTCGTAATCAAGATTTAGTAGTTGAAGAAACCACTCCTGATTCTTTTGATGGTGTTGATTTAGTGTTATCTTCAGCTGGTGGCAGTGTATCAAAGAAGTTTTTACCAGAAGCAGTTAAAAGAGGAGCCGTTTGTGTAGATAACACCAGTGCCTTTAGAATGGATGAAGATGTGCCTTTAGTCGTTCCAGAAGTTAATCCGGAAGCTTTAAAGAATCATCATGGCATTATTGCTAATCCAAATTGTTCCACTATTCAGATGGTGATGGCGCTAGAACCAGTTCGCCGAAAGTTTGGCTTAAAGCAAATTATTGTTTCAACTTATCAAGCTGCGTCTGGTGCAGGCCAAGCCGCAATCGATGAGCTTAAGAAAGAATCGCAAGCCTACTTAGATGGGAAGAACATGCAAGAAGATGCCAAGATTTTGCCAACTAAAGGTGATAAAAAGCATTATCCTTTAGCATTTAATTTACTTCCTCAGATTGATGTTTTAGAAGATAGTGGTTATTCTCATGAAGAATGGAAAATGATTCACGAGACTAAGAAGATTATGCTCAATGATATGAATTCTAAGGATATTAAAGTTACTGCAACTTGTGTGCGTGTACCGGTACCAATCGCTCATGGGGAAAGTGTTTATTTCACTGTGGAAGATGAATCAGCTACTGCGGAAGATATTATGGATGTGATTGCAGATTTCCCAGGGGATGTATTACAAGACGATATTAAAAATCAAATTTATCCTCAACCAATTAATGCAGAAGGTTCACGCGATACCTTTGTTGGAAGAATTCGTCCTGATTATGAAAACAAGGGAGCCTTTAATATGTGGGTTGTCTCCGATAACTTATTAAAAGGCGCTGCTTGGAATACTGTAGAAAATGCAGAGTATTTGGTAAAGATGGGTTTGATTTAGTAAAAAAGAGATTGATTTTAAATCAACCTCTTTTTTATATATGTAAATATTTTTCATCATTTTAGGCCTCCACCGACTCTTTAAACAAGAAGATAAGGCATCGCGGGAATGAAATTACCTCATTTGTATCTTAGCACTAAAATAACTAGATTCATGAACAGGGAAAATTATGCAGCCAATAAAATTTACTTGTTATTAGAATAGGGCTAAGAACTTCTAATCAAAAGTCAAGACTAAAATTATAGCTTTAATAGGATTAATATTATCTATATGTTGTATGTTATCTAGAGCTGATAACACTAAATATAGAATGATAAAAGGTGAGGATTTACATGGCTACGTTAGAAATTAAAGATTTACATGTTGAAGTTGAGGATAAGGATAAGAAGAGTAGAAAAAAGATCCTTAAAGGCGTGAATTTAAGTCTGAAAACTGGTGAAATTCACGCAATTATGGGGCCTAATGGAACAGGAAAATCTACTTTATCTGAAACAATTATGGGAAATCCCCGCTACCATGTTACTCAAGGAGATATTCTGTTAAATAATGAAAGCATTGTTGAAATGCCCGTAGATGAGCGAGCTCGTAAGGGGCTATTTCTAGCCATGCAATATCCAGCAGAGGTACCTGGGGTAACTAATGCAGAATTTTTACGTGCTGCAATTAATGCTCGTCGACCAAAAGATGATCCAATATCAGTTATGACTTTCTTGAATGAATTGGATAAGAACCTTGATTTGTTAGATATGAATGAGGTCATGACTGAACGATATCTTAATGAAGGATTTTCAGGTGGAGAAAAGAAACGTAATGAAATTTTACAGATGTTAATGATTAAACCAAGTTTTGGAATTTTAGATGAAATTGATTCTGGTCTTGATATTGATGCATTGCGAGTAGTATCGCGAGGAGTTAATGCAATGCGAGGAGATAGTTTTGGTGCTTTAATGATAACGCACTATCAACGTTTGCTTGATTACATCGTCCCAGATGTTGTACATGTCATGATGGATGGACGAGTTGTAAAAGATGGAGGTCCTGATTTAGCTAAGAAGCTTGAACAAGAGGGATATGCAGGTTTACGTGATGAACTTGGCTTAGATATTAAATTAGTTGATGAGAATTAGGAGAGTTTTATGCTAACTAAAGAAAATTTGCTTAATTTTTCTCATAAAAATAATGAGTCCTCATGGTTAACTGATTTAAGACTTAAGGCTTTTGAAAGACTAGAAGAACTTGATTATCCTAAAATGCAGCGATTCTCGTATCAAGATTGGCCTTTGATTAAAAAAGAAGATTTTCCCTGGTCTAATCAAGCGGACTTTTCTTTAAAAGAGGAGCAGAAACTTTTAGAAAAGAAAGGCATTATCTTAACCGATATTTTTACAGCAAGTAAAAAATATCCGGAACTTGTGCAGTCAACTTTCGGGTCAGTAATTAAACATAATGAAGATAAATTAACTGCCTATCATTATGCCTACTTAAATTCTGGACTTTTCCTCTATATTCCTAAAGATACTATCTTAACCGAACCGATTACAATTTCTTTAAGCCCAACTCAAGATACCTATATTTCTCACCTTTTAATCGTTGCCGATAATAATAGTAAAGTAAAATTTTTAGAAGAAATTCAAGATAAAGAGAAGAAAGCTAGTTCAGCAAGTTTAATGGTTGAGCTTATAGCACGCCCAGGGAGTCATATTGAATTCTCTTCACTTGATGAACTTAGCCAAGACACAACCCTTTACTTTAATCGTCGAGCAAAAATTGAAAAAGATGCCCATGTTGAATGGGCAATTGCTTTTATGAACGATTGCAATACACTGGGAGATCTTGATTCTGAGTTAGTTGGGGAAGGAAGCTTTGCAGATTCTAAGGCAATCGCAGTTACAACTGCTAACCAAAAAGTGGGAATTAATAATCGCGTAACTAATCGTGGTCCGCACTCAACTGGATTAATTAATCAACGTGGGGTCTTACTAGAAAATTCCAGGTTGATCTTCAATGGAATTGGTCAAATTGTGCATGGTGCACATGGCTCAAAAGCTGATCAACAAAATAGAGTCCTAATGATGTCGGATGAAGCTCATGGGGATGCTAATCCATTACTTTTAATTGATGAAAATGACGTTATTGCAGCTCATGCTGCTAGTGTTGGTCCAGTTGATAAAGTCCAAATGAACTATTTAATGAGTCGAGGAATTCCTTACGATCAGGCACAAAGATTAGTTATACGTGGCTTTTTAGGTGCAGTTTTAGATGCAATTCCAAATAAAGATGTTCGCAGAAAAATGATTGATATTCTAGAGAGAAAACTGATCGATGGCCAAATTAAACACTGAAAAAATAAAGCAGGATTTTCCAATTTTTAATCAAAAGATTAATGATGAAACTCTTGTTTATTTAGATAATGCTGCAACTAGCCAAATACCGAAATTTGTTGAAGAAAAAGTTAGAGATTTTAATGAAAAAGAACGTGCAAACGTCCATCGTGGAGTTCATACATTAGGCTTAAGAGTTACTAATCAATATGAATCAAGCCGTCAAAAGGTGGCTAATTTTATTGGCGCAAATAATGCTAAAGAAGTTATTTTTACTTCTGGATGCACTGATAGTTTAAATTTAGTTGCAGCTAGCTTTGGTGAACAAAATATTCAGGCAGGGGATGAGATCCTAGTTTCAATTATGGAACACCATAGTAATCTTTTGCCGTGGCAGCAACTTGCTAAAAGAAAACAGGCTAAGTTAAACTTTATTGAAATAAATTCAGATGGCTTACTTGATATTGAAAATTTAAAAAGTAAAATCAGCTCAAAAACTAGAATTGTTGCCTTGACGCATGTAAGCAATGTTTTAGGCACAATTAATCCAATTAAGGAGCTTACTGATCTAGCTCATGAAAAAGGAGCAATTGTTGTAGTTGATGGGGCACAGGCAGTTGGGCATTTTCCAATTGATGTAGCTCAGTTAAATGTAGATTTCTATGCTTTTTCTGGCCATAAAATGTTTGCTCCGACAGGGATTGGTGTTTTATATGGGAAAAAAGATCTCTTAGATAAAATGCCACCTTATCGTTTGGGTGGTGAAATGATTGTTAATGTAACTAGAGAAGGAGCGACATGGGCAGAAGTACCATATAAATTTGAAGCTGGTACACCAAATATTGCTGGTGCCATTGGACTTGGAGCAGCAATTGATTATCTGCAGTCTCTAGACTTTGACCTTGTTCAAAAACATGAACAGGAATTGACAAGTTATGCCTTAGAAAAGCTTAAAAATGTTTCAGGATTAACAATCTATGGTCCACAAAAAAGTAATGGTCGCATTGGAGTAATATCTTTTAATTTAAAGAATATTCATCCCCATGACTTAGCGACTGCACTAGATTTAAACGGAATTGAAGTTCGTGCTGGCCATCATTGTGCTCAGCCGCTAATGGCTAGCCTTAATACGGAGTCAACTGTTCGAGCTAGTTTATCTATTTATAATACTAAAGATGATATTGATAAATTAGTAAGTTCTCTCCATGAAGCAAAGGAGTTTTTCAGTGAGTTTAGATAAATTAAGAAGTTTATATAAAGCTGTAATTTTAGATCATGCTCAAATGCCGCGAAATTATGGACAACTAACTGACTTTAGTCATGAAACTACTGTATATAATCCAAGTTGCGGTGATAAAATTCATCTGACAATTTTGATTGAAAATAATAAAATTAAAAAAATTGCTTTTAACGGCGAAGGGTGCACAATCAGTAAAGCGTCTGCCAGTATGATGACAGATTTGGTAAAAGGAAAAAGTATCAAAGAGGCAATTGAGCTTTCACAGCTATTTTCAAACTTAGCAGCCGACAAGAAAAGCGACACTTTAAAATTAGAACAATTAGGAGATGCCCAAGTATTAGTAAATATTATGCAATTTCCCGCCCGAATCAAATGTGCTACTTTAGCATGGTGGGGACTAGATCGAGCATTACTTGGTAAAGAAAAGGAAGAAGAAAATGACTAAAGCAGAGGATATAGTTAAAGACGAAGATTATCAGTTCGGCTTTCACGATAATGTAGAACCGAAATTTTCAACTGGTCGTGGCTTAACAGAAGAAGTAGTTCGACAAATTTCAGCAGAAAAACATGAACCTAAATGGATGTTAGATTATCGTTTAAAAGCTTTTCATATTTATGAGAAAATGCCAATGCCAGATTTTGGTCCCGATCTTTCAAGACTTGATCTAGATAATATGCTTTATTATCAAAAAATGACCGATAAGAAATATCGTGATTGGAAGGATGTACCACAAGATATTAAGGATACTTTTGAGCGACTGGGTGTACCGCAAGCAGAACGAAAATACTTAGCAGGTTCAGCTGCCCAATATGAATCGGAAATGGTTTATCATAAAATGAAAGAACAATTTGATAAACTAGGGATTATCTTTACTGATACGGATACAGCTTTGCAGGAGTATCCTGACTTATTCAAAAAATACTTTGGTAAGTTAGTTCCAATTGATTCAAATAAATTTTCTGCCTTAAATTGTGCTGTTTGGTCAGGAGGAACTTTTATTTATGTGCCAAAAGGAGTACAAGTTCCAACACCAGTTCAGGCATATTTTAGATTAAATGCAGAAAATTCAGGACAGTTTGAAAGAACATTGATCATTGTTGATGAGGATGCACATCTTGACTATGTTGAAGGATGTACTGCTCCGCAATACTCTTCAGATTCTTTACATGCGGCAGTTGTTGAAGTAAATGTCTTAGATAATGCATATTGTCGTTATACTACAATTCAAAACTGGTCTGATAACGTCTATAGTCTAGAAACAAAGCGTGCAGTTGCTGGAAAGCATGCAACAATGGAATGGGTAGACGGTAATTTAGGTGCGAAAGTTACCATGAAATATCCAAGTGTCTATTTAAACGGTGAAGGCGCTCGTGGTACTATGCTTTCAATTGCAGTTGCCCATCACGGTATTCACCAAGATTCTGGAGCTGGAATGTTTCATAATGCTCCTAATACTTCTAGCTCAATTGTGTCCAAGTCAATTGCCAAGGGCGGTGGGTCAACAGATTATCGCGGTAGTGTTAAGTTTTCTAAAAAATCAGATGGCTCAAAGGCACACGTGGAATGTGACACGATTATTATGGATGATATGTCTTCTTCTGATACGATCCCAACTAATGCTATTGAAAATTCAAATGTAGCGATGGAACATGAAGCCACAGTTTCTAAAATTTCTGAAGACCAGCTGTATTATTTAGAAAGTCGTGGCATCCCAGAAAGAAAAGCAACTGAAATGATTATTATGGGCTTTGTTGAACCCTTTACTAAGCAATTACCAATGGAATATGCAGTCGAACTTAATCGCTTGATTAGCTTCCAAATGGAAGGAGCAATTGGATAGTGCTAGAAATAGAAAAATTATCTAATACCGAAAAGGAAGTTTACCAAGCCTTAAAAAAAGTAATTGATCCAGAACTGCAGATTAACATCGTTGATTTGGGATTAATTTATGGTATTGAAGTAAGCGAGACAAAATGTCAGATTACGATGACTTTAACGATTATGGGATGTCCTCTAAGTGAGTGGTTAGATCACGAAATTACTAAAGCTGCCAAAAGTGTCGATGAAGTTGATGAGTGCCAAATTAAACTCGTTTGGTATCCGCAATGGAATCCAAGTATGATGTCTAGAGTGGCCCGGATGACCCTTGGAATTCATGGATAGGGGTAAAGATGGAAGATCATAGTTTTATTTCATACGCAAATGGTAAATCTTTAGTAGAAATTAATAGTACTATTCCAGTTCCCAGAACTCGTAATTTCTTCAGGATGCTTTTAGCATATATTGGTCCTGGTACATTAGTTGCTGTTGGATACATGGATCCAGGAAACTGGGCAGCCTCAATTAATGGTGGTCAGAGTTTTAATTATCTTTTGATTTCTACTATTTTAATTTCTAGTTTAATGGCTATGCTTTTACAATATATGGCCGCAAAGCTCGGAATCGTTACATAAATGGATTTAGCACAAGCCATTCGTGCACGTACTAGTAAAAGATTAATTTTTATCCTTTGGATTATAATTGAACTAGCAATTATGGCAACTGATGTAGCGGAAGTTATTGGAGCGGCAATTACTTTAAATCTTTTATTTAAGATCCTCCCCTAGTTATTGCAACTTTTATCACTGTTTTTGATGTATTACTTTTATTGTTATTGTCAAAAGTTGGATTTAGAAAAATAGAAGCCCTGGTATCCTGCTTGATTATGGTGATACTACTGGTTTTTACTTATCAAGTCATGTTAGCTAATCCTAACTGGAAAAATATTTTTTTGTCTGCATTGCCAACTCCAGAATTAGTAGCTCAGCATCCCGTAGTTAATTGGATTATCACCTTTAACAGGAAGTTTGGGAATAATTGGGGCTACTGTGATTCCCATAATTTTTATTTGCATTCATCTATTTGCCAAACTAGAAAAATTAACCATGATGATCTGACAGATGTTCAAAATGCAGTCCGTTTTACTACGTGGGATTTAAATATTCAATTAATTATTGCCTTTTTTGTTAATGTACTTTTATTAATTATGGGAGCTGCTGTTTTTAAAAGTGGTGCAGTCAAAGATAGTTCATTCTTTGGTTTGTATGATGCTCTAAGCAATACGGCTATGTTAAGCAATCCAATTTTTATCTCAGTAGCTAAGACAGGAATTTTATCAGCCTTATTTGCAGTTGCACTTCTTGCTTCTGGTCAAAATTCAACAATTACTGGAGCTCTCACTGGACAGGTAGTAATGGAGGGCTTTATTCACTTAAAGATGCCACTATGGGCAAGACGATTATTTACTAGATTATTATCTGTGATTCCAGTTATTATGTGTGTACTGATGACAGCAAAAGATTCAATTTCTCAGCAACATTTTGCCCTGAATATGCTTTTGGAAAATTCTCAAGTTTTTCTAGCATTTGCAGTACCATTTTCAATTGTGCCACTTTTGATTATGACAGATGATAGGAGAATGATGGGACAGTTTAAGAATAGAAAGATTTGGTCAATTCTAGGATGGGCCAGTTCAATTATTTTGATTTTCTTGAATTTGTGTAATTTACCAGCTACTTTTGTTTCCTTTAATATGATGCCAAAAAGAGATGCAGTAGTTTTCGCTTATGCGATCATTATGTTGATTATTTTATTAATGGGCTGGACATGTTGGGATATGCGAAAGAAGAAATAGTTTTAATATCTTTAATAATTGGGTTAATATTAAGAGAATAATAATTTAAACAGATGGGATTAATAAAAATGATTTATCAAACTTTTGCCCAATTATATGATCAGTTGTTTGATTCAGATATGTACAAGAGCTGGGAGAAATTCACCTTAGCTAATATTAATAAAAAGAATTGTAAGCTACTCGACTTAGCTGGTGGTAGTGGACGATTAGCTGTTTTACTTGCTAAAGATGGTATAAATGTCACGGTAGCTGACTTTTCAGATGAAATGCTTAGTTTAGCAGATCAACATAGTACTGAAAACAATGTTTCTTTACAGTTGGTTCAAGTTGATATGCGAGATTTAGCAGACCTTGAAAAATTTGATGTAATTACTTGCTATGCGGACTCTTTCTGTTATCTTGATGACGAAGCTGACTTGTTTCAAGTATTTTCTGAGATCGCCAATCATTTAAAAGCTGATGGTGTATTTCTTTTCGATGTAATTACACCTCATCAAACTGACGACATTTATCCAGGCTATATGTACAATTATCAAGATGATGATCACCGTCGAGCATTTATGTGGCAGAGTTATGCCAATGATGATGTCGAACATGGGGTGATCCATGATTTAACATTCTTTAATCGTTTACCTAATGGCGAATATGATCGTTTATCTGAAACTCACTATGAAAGAGCATATGATTTAGATACCATTAAACAGTTATTGAAACATGCGGGCTTTAACTCAATTGAAGTTGGATCTGACTTTAGTTTAGAAATGAAAGATAAAAAGGCAACACGCTGGTTTTTCAAGTGTCAAAAATAATAAAGTATCTAGGGAAAAAACTTCAAAATAAAACACTGATAATCAGCGTTAAATAAACGTTGATATATCAGTGCTTTTACTTTCTAAAGAGTTATGTTTTAAATCAAATTAAGACTTGTTTACGAAACTCTTTTTATGCCGCATATGCGGATTTGTATAAATCTCTAGCGGCATTAATATCTTGCTCTTGAATAGAATAATAGGATCCTGCCGGATATGTTACAGAAGCTGTATTAGTATGTTGTAAGCCAAGTACATGACCTAATTCATGTTCAGCTGTATTTACAACTCTTTGATAGCTATAATCATAATTTTCATTTTGTAAGTAATAAGTATTTAGCTTAACTTATGCCTTTAATAAGTGATTAGTTAATGGATTATAGCTTGTGGTTGTAACACCGGCAGCACTTGTTGTATTATCTTCAACTTGTTGTACTACAATGTTAGCCTCATTTTTATTGGTGTTTTCTTTAAAAGTAAACGCCCCAGTTTTATTCCAACTATTTATTGCTTCTCGAGTGGCAGTCACTAATTCATCGTTATTTGAAATGTCAATAAAGACATTTGCTTTAGCCTGGTTCCAAGTTTGTTTACCGGAAGTCTCTTGATTTTGTCCTTCACTAGAATTAGAAGTTACTGGCTGATTTGGCTGTTGGTTATCTGATTCCGAAGATGGCATCTGATCAGAAGGACGATCGGAAACTTTAGGTGGAACTAGCTTTAATGGATTAAGGTCACTAGCGTCTATGGTTGATATTTTTTCTTTAATGTACTAATTGAATCATTAGTAGCCATGCGAACAGTAGGATTATTTCTATAAGTATTAACACCTACAGAAACAAGACCTAATAGAAGAAAGAGCTTAATTGTTTTTCAGATAATTTGCCAGCTGCCACTCTTCATTGGTTAATGGGGGATAGAAGCGGTAAGAGTATTGTAGTTGAATCAACAGAAACTGGTTTACACGTTTATGACAACCCAGTTAATACTTTAACAAACGATCCTGTCTTTCCAGCTCAAGTTGAAACCTTGGCTAACTTTGCTTCGGTTTCTCCAGCTCAACATAAAAATACACTTGTACCTAATGCAGATATTAATCTGTATAGTCGCGGATTAGGTACCCATCATTTACCAGGCGGAACAGATTCAAATTCTCGCTTTATTAAGGCATCTTTTGTATTAGCTCATTCTCCAAAAGGTAATGATGAAGTTGAAAATAATGTATTTGAATTTACCATGTATTCAGACTGTATGAATTTGGATAAGGGAATTTTATACTTTACTACTTACGATAATAACCAAATTAATGCTGTAGATATGAATAATGAAGATTTGGATACTTCTGACTTGATTACCTATGGATTATTTAAGGATCAGGACATTAAATTTGAAAATTAAAAGTTAGTTTAAAATAATTTAGTAGTAAATTTTGACAAAGTAAATAATTATAAAACAATACTAGAGATGATTTGATCATTTCAGTTTTTTTATCCCCAATTTAATTCATCATATTTTGCTTGGATAAATTCCCTAAATAAAGGTAGGGTGAATCCTAATTTACCGCGAATGATTGTTTTGATTAAATCATATTTAATTAGCTTAGTACGATACATATTTACGTATAGCTTGCTTTTACCCATTTCTTCAATAATTGCACTAATATTATTATTTTTGACATCTCGTAGAGAAATTGAAAATCAATTTCTGTTAGTTCATGTGAGATGACATCATACGCTTGATTGAAAAGCGTATCTTTAAAAGCTAACTTAGTATAATTCCAGGATTCTTCAAAATTTTTACCAGTAGATAGCTCATACATAAAATCCCCAATTAATTGAAAAGCATAAGCATAGCCTTGTGTCATCTCGGCGATTTCTTCAGCTTGGTCACTTGTAATGTCAAATACTTTAATATACGCTTGAACAATTGATAATTTTTGCAATTTATTAATGTGAAACCTATCAGCGCTTACTAAAAAAGTTAAATTATGCGAACTATAAAGTTCTGCCACTTACTTCAACAATCCAGTCATGATAACAGAAACTTGAAGTTCACTTAAGCTCCAATTATTAAATTCTTCAGCTAATTTTTGAATTGCTGGTGTATTAGAAACTTCATCAATACAAAATACGACTCGCATGTTAGCTTGTTTCAATAATTTTAAAATTTTGGTGATTTCAGTTTTATAGTAGATTTCATCATGTTTTTCATTTGCTTCAGCAAAATTTATAGAAACGAATGGTAAGCTAATTGAAACAGATGAAGACCACTTTTTTAATTTGTTAAGCATTGGGGCTAGCTTAATGTACATTATACGGAATAAATCTTCAGTATTATAAAGAGTTACCACGATTGTATCATCATATTTATTAAGTTCTTTGCCAACTTTGTTCATAAAAACTGTTTTACCTGAACCATGGACACCAGTAATAAAAAGTAAGTAAGTGGGATGCTTTTTGTGACGGTGTGCTCTTTTAGCATATTTGACAGCATCATTATTAAAATCAAGATATAGTTCTGGAATTCCGCCGAATTCGGCATCAAATGGATTTTCACTGTACATTTTAAAGCCTCATTATACTTTTTACGGGATTCTAGAATTGTTTTGCATAAGTACATTGATATAAAATGAGCAATAAATTTCTATATACACTGTAGAAAAATTATTGCTCATTTTATTTATATTTAGTTAAATCATGAGGGATAAGAAAGAGAGAAACTAAAAAGTTCTAGATTAATTTTAAAATTCATCTAAAATCATCTCTTGTTCAACGAATTTATCGAAGTAGGGCAATAAAAAGCTAACATAGCCGTAACCATTTGGTTTAATAATTTGATCATCAATTAATTTTCGGCGATATACAGCAATGTAATTAGGTCCTTTTTTCATAAGATTACCAATAATCTGGCTTTTAACCTTGTGTTGCTTGGATTTAACCATAGCTTGTACAAATTCTTTTTCACGTTCAGACATGTCACTATAAACTTTGAAGTAAACATTTCTATTTAATTCACTAATATAGGTGTCTAAGATGTTGTTTATATCAGATATAGAGATCGTCTTATTGGAGGAATGAATAATTTCTTCCAACAAATGATAGCCTAATAATTGAAAAGCATAAGCAAATCCTTGAGTTTGTTTAGTCATATATAAAAGAGTTTCAGTAGAAAACGTATAGCCAGCTTTACTAAAAATGTGCTGATAACTGTTTTTTATACTTTCAATGTCTAAAGGATTCAAAACAATTCGATTGGCACGCAATAAAAAGGTAAGAACATCATCATTTTGGATTTCTGAAACATTTTCTGGTAAACCTGCCATAAGTAAAGAAACATTAAGATTGTTTCGAATCATAATTTGATAACAACTAGCAAACTTTTTTAATAATGGTGTTAAATGTACTTCGTCAATGTTAATTAAAACATGAAACCCTTTTTTCGTTAGTTTCTCTAAGGCATCTTGGAATAACAATTGAAAATTAGATTCAGTCTGTTGATGGAAACTAGCACTCATATCAAGTCCAAAGAAGTTCATCTTTAGGTCGATGTTTTTTATAATCTTCAAGTTAAGAAGATGTCGTTGTAATTGATTTATTAGGGAGACTAAGAGATCATCATCTAGAACTAAATTAATTACTAACCAATTTTTATCTTTACTTATTAAGTTAGAAACTTCTGTCATCAATGTAGTTTTTCCCGAACCACGTTGTCCGGAAAGAAGGGATGTTTGAAAAGGTGATCCCACTCTGTTCAATTCAGTAACGATACGTTGAGTTAATGAATCACGATTTAAGAAAACACTGGGCATTTTTCCAAAACTAGGATTAAAAGGATTTTTCACTTAGTTACACCTCTTTTTATAACTTTTTATAACTTTTATTTAATTTTATAACTTTTTATAACTTTTTTTCAGTTTGGAAGAAGTTGTTAGAGAGAACGAATAATTCTATATTGTAAGAAAAAAATACACATAATATATATGAAAACAAAATTTAACAACTGAGTAAAAAGTTTCCTATAATATATAGGTATAAATTATCTCAATTATAGAAATACTAAAGAAGGAAATAAAATGGCAGTCCCAAAAAAGATTGAAGTTCGTGGTGGGCGTGTTCATAACTTAAAGAATATTAATGTAGATATCCCACTTCATAAATTCGTGGCTATTTCAGGACTTTCGGGGTCAGGAAAGTCATCCCTAGCAATGGGAATTTTATATGAAGAAGGGTCGCGACGTTACTTGGACGCTCTATCCACCTATATGCGTCGACGGATTAAACAAGGGGCGCAAGCGGATGTAACTAGTGTAAAACATATTCCATCTGCCTTAGCCCTGCGCCAGAGACCCAGTGTTCCTAATGAACGAGCGACTGTTGGAACAACTACTGAAACATATAATGTTTTACGACTAATTTTTTCAAGATTAGGTTCACCTGTCTGTCCCAATGGACACCGAGTTGCCCCAAGTTTAGATATTGCAGAAGCAATGTCTAAGTCCGGAGATGAGATGGGACAGGTTATTTGTCCAACTTGTGGTGTAAATTTTCACGTTCCAAGTGCGGAAGATTTTTCTTTTAATTCTGATGGAGCTTGTGAACGTTGCGGTGGAACTGGTAAGGTACGCCAATTAGACGAAAGTAAATTAATTGCCGATCCCAATCTTTCGATTAGAGACGGTGCTGTAGCTTCTTGGAATTTACCAGGAAGGAACTTTATGCCAAATGTGGCTGAACATGCGGGCGTTAGAATTGACATTCCTTATAAGGATTTAACTGAGAAAGAGAAAGATTTTGTTTTAAATGGTCCTGAAAAGAAGTACAAGATGGATTTATTGTCAGGAACCGGTCGAGTTTTTCATAATTTTAATGCTTTATATGAAAATGCACATCAAGCCGTTTTAAAATCAGCTGAAAGTAGTAAAAGTGAACGAGCACAGAAACGTCTTGCAGAATTTTTTACTTATTCAACTTGTCCCGTTTGTCATGGAACGCGTCTTCGTCCAGAACTACTTAATCAGTTAGTTAATGGAAAAAATATTGATCAAGTTCAACATATGCAACTGGGCGATTTGCCTAAATGGAGTAAAGAAGTTCTCGCTAGTCTGCCAGAAAATATGCATCCCATGGCTAAAGCCTTACTCAATGAATTTATTAATAATTTGCAGCCATTACTGGATTTAGGATTAGATTATTTAACCATGGCACGAGCTGGGAATACCCTATCTACTGGTGAATTACAAAGAATCCAACTTGCTAGAACTTTACGTACAGAAACTACCGGAGTTTTATATGTTTTAGATGAACCCTCAATTGGATTGCATCCCGCTAATGTTGATGGATTAATTAAAGTATTGCGAAAATTAGTTGCACAAGGTAATTCTCTTGTGGTAGTTGATCATAATGTTGATATTATAAAAGCAGCTGATGAAATTGTTGAAATTGGTCCTGATTCTGGTGAAGCTGGGGGAGAAATTTTAGATCAAGGCACTCCTTTAGAAATTGAAAAAGATCCTCAATCTTTAATTGCACCTTATTTAGATGGTAAGGCTGATTTAATGGCTCATAAAGTTAGCGATAAAGTTAATTCTGAGCAAGTTACTTTCGAAGTAGATCACTATTTTAATTTACATGATATTAAAGCAGGAATTCCTGTAAATCAGATTACTGCTGTAACTGGCTTTTCAGGGGCCGGAAAAACTAGTTTGATTTTAGATTCTATTGTTCCAGCAATTAAGGCTCAAGATAAGGGGGAGCTTTTGCCAAAGCAAGTTAGAGAATTTAATTCTCCGATACATCATGTTGTAAGTGTTGATGCTTTTCCAATTGGAAAGAGTACGCGTTCAACAGTCGCAACTTATACTTTAATTATGGATAATTTGCGTAAGCTCTTTGCTCAGCAACCTTTGGCTAAAGAAAAGCACTATACTCCCAGTTACTTTTCTTATAATAATAAAGAAGGAGCTTGTCCAACTTGTGGTGGTACAGGAATCGTTACTTTAGATATTCAGTTTTTGCCTGATATGCAGCAAACCTGTCCTACTTGTCATGGACATAGATATAATCAAAAAATTCAAAAAGTTAAATGGCATGATCTTTCGATTGTTGATGTTCTTAACCTGGATATAAACGAAGCTATTCCAATTTTTAAAGAGATTCCAAAAATTGAACGCGATCTACTTTTATTGAAAGAAGTAGGTCTTGATTATTTACACTTAGGAGAAAGTACACCAACTTTGTCTGGTGGAGAAGCACAGAGATTAAAGTTAGTAACACACTTAAGTCAAAGACAAGACGATACCTTATTTGTTTTTGATGAACCTACTATTGGTCTGCACCCATTAGATGTAAAGGTATTAGTTCATGTAATGCAAAAACTTCTTGATCAAGGTGCAACAATTATTACTATTACGCATGATCTTAACCTAATCGTTAATACTGACTACATGCTTGATTTAGGACCACGTGGTGGTGAAAATGGAGGAAAGTTAGTGGCTAAAGGTAGACCATTAGAATTAATTAAAGACCCGCAAAGCTTGACCGTAAAGTATTTAGCAGATTATGTCGATCAGTTTAAATTAAATAAAATAAACAGTTAATAAAAAAATGGAAGTAGCCAACTTAAGAATAAGCTACTTCCATTTTTTATTCCTAACTAATTTGCCTATAAGGAAGAACTATCAGCAGTCTAAAATATTTTTCTTAATTTTATTTGGATTCTATACTAAAAGAGAATTCAATACAAAGTTTGAATTATAAAATTTTATGTGTTATTATTTGCTTACAAAAAATAAGTAAATAAGAGAGGATGAATAATCATGAGTATTGAATTAGGTATTTCTTCATTTGGTGAAACAACACCACTTAAAACAACAGGTAAGGCAATTAGTCATGATCAGAGAATTCAGGATTTGCTTGATGAAATTATTCTGGCCGATGAATTGAAGATTGATGCTTTTGCAATTGGTGAACATCATAGAAAAGATTTTGCTGTCTCAGCTCCTGAAATAGTTTTAGCAGCAGCTGCAGCAAAAACTAAGCATATTCATCTATCCAGTGCGACTACTAATCTTCCAACAATTGATCCAATTCGGGTTTATGAACAATATGCAACTATTGATGCTTTTGCACCGGGTAGAGTAGAAATTATGGCGGGCCGAGGATCGTTTACAGAAGCTTTTGATTTATTTGGCTATAACATTGAAAATTATGATGATCTCTTTATTGAAAAATTGTTAATGCTTTTAGAAATTGATAAACATGAAATTTTGGATTGGAAGGGTGGAAAATTTACTCCTAAAGTAGATCACAAGGGAATATACCCTCGCACTCAGAAGCCAATTCCAATTTCAGTAGCAAGTGGTGGTAGTATCAATTCAACTATTCGGACTGCTGAGTTAGGTGTACCAATAGTTTATGCAATTATCGGCGGCAATCCGTTAGACTTTAAGCCAATGATTACGCTTTATAGAGAAGTAGCTAAAAAAGTAGGCCATGATTTAAGTAAAATACCAGTGTCTGCTCATTCATGGGGATGGCTAAATCAAGATAAAGATCGTGCAATTAAGGAATATTTTTATCCAACTAAGCTTCTTGTAGATCAGATTAGTAAAGAAAGACCTCATTGGACTGGAATGACCTATGATCAATATCTTGAATCAGTCGGAGAAAATGGTGCAATTTTTGTTGGTGATAGTGAAACTGTAGCTAATAAGATAATTAAAGTGATGGAAGAACTTGGGTTAAATAGATTTTATCTTCACTTACCAATCGCTTCAATGCCACACGAAGAAGTTATGAATGCAATCAAAATATACGGTGAAGAGGTTGTACCTAAGGTAAAAGAACACTTCAAGAAAAAAGAAGATAAGAAACGCTTAAACGTGAAATGGAAAGATTAGTTAGTAAAAATAAGAGGGTTAAGTAAGATATATATTTATCCTCTCAATAAGTCTTATTGTTATTTGGAATACAGTTAAAATTAATTGAAGAAAGAAGCTAAAAAGTATTATATTGGGGCCTATATATTTTTCATCCTTGTTAATTAGTTAAAATTGCTGAATAATTTTGTATAATAAAGTGGCAATTCAGTAAAGTTTGAGAGGATGGAAGCATAGTATGGAAAAGTTAAAAGCAATTCAATTTAATTTTGAAAATTGTGAGTCTGAGCAAATTCCAATTGAGTATATTCCTTATTTTAATTTTAAAAATGTATATACTAACTTAAGCCATCGCTGGAGCCATGAAGAAGAAAATAGTCATGTCCTTAAAACAGGCCTTGAATGTGATGGGTTTACTATGATTGCTGACTAGGATAGAGTAAATACCATTGAAACCTCGGAAGAATATAATTTAGCTGACCGGATTGCTAAATTCCATGATTTAGTTGATGTAGATTTGATTTTTAAATCTGGAAAAACTAAAAATATTTATATGCCATGGAAAGATGCGAACTATGGTGAATCTAACGCTTTAATGATTGTTCTAAAGTCTGATTCTAGTTCCTATGTTACTAATAGTAAGTTCAACAATAGTACATTTTTAGAAGTTTATATAGAGAAAAAGGCGTAAGCCAATATCTTTTTTGGATCTTTTCTTTTATAATATCTTCCTCGAGTCTAATTCTAATTAATAAATGTTTGAAATTTCTATAGCCATAAGCAGTACGCTCAATCTGTTTAATTTTACGGTTAATTCCCTCAAGACAGCCATTAGAATAAGTTGAGGCAATACCATTTATGACGCCAGAATAATTGCGTTTAAAAGTTAATAGAGTTTGATGCATTTGTTTACCAACCGCTTGTTTTGAATGAAGTAAGTGAATAACTTTCTTTTCATCTTTATTCTGAATAGCAGCCATAAAGTCTTGCATAATCCAATAAGTATTTTCCAAAGTTTGATCACAGTCTAAACCGTCTAAGACAATATGCTCTTGTGTTAGACAGTCCTTAAAATGCTAGTCGTAATAAGGAGTAGTTTTATTAAGCTTGCCATATTTCATGAGATAAAGCTTCCAAGGAGACTTTAAAAGTTTATATTCACGGCTTCGTTTATTGAATTGTTTCATGATCTGAACTCTGAAAATATTAAACGATCTAGTAAGCATTTGAACCATATGGAAACGATCAATAACTATCTGAGCATTTGGAAATAATTCTCTAGCAATTAATGGATAATAGCAGTTAAGATCCATAGTGACTGTTCTAACCATTGAGCGAGCCTTAGGAGTAAACTTGTAAAAGTAGCGCAGAATATCGGGCTTGAAACGAGTCCTAAGAATTTGAACAACTTTGTGGGTATCACCAACTAGACAAATAAAGTGAAGCTTTTTGCCTACGCCCTTAAATTCATCAAAAGCTAAGTGTTCCGGTAAACGATCAAAGTCATCATAAAATTTAGCAGAATAGGATGTTAAGACTCTTTGAACAGTATTAACTGATAAGTTATGTTCTCTTGCAATGCTCGTCATAGAACGGTCCTCAGTAAGAGCAGAACGGACTTTAAGTTTTGAAACATTAGAGATATGACAATATTTATTAACCAAATTAGATTGAGCCATAGATCTTTTTAAACAGTCATTGCAAAGAACACGTTGTTTTCTTAATCTGATAGTAACGGGCTTACTAGCATCAGCGGTAATGAAACGAACGTTAGAAACGTAATGACCGTTATGTTTAAGATTAGTAGAACGACAAAAAGGACAAGCAGACCGGATCAGCTCAGCTAAATATATTTTGTAAATCTTACCGCTAATATTTTCATTTGAATAATCAGAAAAAATAATATTTTGATCTTCAATATCAAGAGCAAATTTAATATAATCATTTAAAGAGGACATAGTTTGAATCTCCATACACTTAATTGAATTGGTTGAAGCAGGATTTTAAGTAAGAGAGGACTATAGCCTCTTTTTTTACTTAAAAAAATCCTCTCGATAGAATATCAGAGATATTCATCAACAGGAAAAAGTATACAGCCAAAATTGGTTCCAAATGACAACTGATAATCAAAATGGCTTGATTATGTTTTTAAACCAAACTCAAAATAATCAAGATCAAAATAAGTCTATTGGTTACCAAATTTTGAATCATATTAAGGCTAATACCTTTACAGAAAAATAAAGATAACAAATAAAAAAGACGAGTATAGAACTCGTCTTTTTGTATAGGTAAAATTTACTTAGCTTTAATATAGTTGACACCATCAGCCGCAGGTGCGACAGACTTTCCTAAGAAAGCTACAAGAACAATAATGGTAATTACATATGGGGCAATTTGCATGTAAACAGCTGGAATTTTAGAAATGACCGGTAATTGATTGCCTATAATGCTTAAACTTTGAGCAAAGCCAAAGAATAATGAAGAAAGCATAGCGCCAATTGGATTCCATTTACCAAAAATTACTGCAGCTAGAGCCATAAATCCTTGGCCAACAATGGTGGAAACCGAAAAGTTGCCTGAGATTGCTTCAGCGAAGACGGCGCCTCCAATTCCTCCTAAGAATCCTGAAATTAATACTCCAGCATAGCGCATTTTATAAACATTTACGCCCATAGTATCGGCTGCCTGAGGATTTTCACCAGCTGAACGCAGACGCAAACCAAAGCGCGTTTTATAAAGGATGAAAGATAAAAGAATAGCTAAGACAATCGCAACGTATGCTGGAAGAGAGGTGTTTTTAAAAAATATGTTACCAATAACAGGAATATTAGCTAATCCAGGGAAAGAAAAGTAACCAAAGTTGGCAGTAATATTTTCAGTTTGACCTTTTTCATAGATAGCTTTTACTAAAAATACAGCTAAAGGAGGAGCCATTAAATTCAATACAGTCCCACTGATAATATGGTCTGCATGAAAATTAATAGTTGCTACGGCATGTAAAAGTGAGAATACTAGGCCAACAATTCCACCAACTAAAGCTCCCAGCCATGGTGTAGCTTTTCCGAAAGTAGAAGCGAAAGTTAAATTAAATACGATTGCGCTAAAGGCTCCCATCGTCATGATACCTTCCAGCCCAATGTTAACAATTCCTGAATTTTCGCTATAAACCCCACCTAACGATGTAAAAATTAAAGGAGCTGAATAGACAAGAGTTGATGAAACAATTAAAGCCAAAATTGTAGTTAAATCCATTAATTTTCTACCTCACTTCTAGGAATCTTAATGTCAGGACCATCGACAGCATTGTTAGGGCCGATTTCTTCACCTTTTTTAAGAGGATGACTTTCAGAACTTTTCTTTACCTTAAATAGAAGTCCCACAACGTAATTAATTGCGACAAAGAAGATAATAGCGGCAATTACAATTGAAACGATTTCGTAAGGAATTCCAGCTGCTGTTTGCATTCCAAGACCTCCGATTTTTAAAATGGAGAAAAGGAGAGCCGCAATTAAAATGCCCCAAGCAGTTCCACTTCCAAGTAAAGATACTGATAAACCATCCCAACCAATATCTACACTAGTCGTTTGAGTAAAGTAATTTTGATAAGTCCCCAGACCTTGAACGACACCGCCCATTCCAGCAAATGCCCCAGATAACAGCATAGAAGTAATAATATTTTTCTTAGTGGACATTCCAGCATAACGACTTGCAAATGGATTAAGACCAACAGCTTTAATTTCAAATCCTAAAGTGGTTTTTTTCATTAAAAACCAGAAAACGACTAAAGCAATTAGGGCTAAGAAGATGCCGCAATTAATTCTGGAACTTCCAAAAAGTTCACTGAGCCAATTAATATGTAAACTTCCGTTTTCTGAAATGGTTTTAGTAGTATCTGTATCAATTCGAAAACTTTTGGGCATGATTTGTTGCATTAAATATTGGCATGAGTAAAGCACGATATAGTTAAGCATAATGGTAGTAATTACTTCATTAGTACCAAAATAAGCTCTTAAATATCCAGCAATTCCAGCAATAATTGCACCAGCAAATGCACCAGCAATAATTGCTAAAGGAAGGAGGACTATTTTTGGCATGTGAGGATTGGCTAAGACGATCCAGATTGAAGTCAGCCAGCCAGCTTGAGCCTGTCCGGGCAACCCAATGTTGAAGAAGCCAGCAGTTGAAGCAATTGAAAAACCAATTGCAGTAAAAATTAGCGGAGTGGCTTCTCTAATCGTTTCACCAATTCCATTCATATTTCCCAAAGCACTTTCAAACATAGAGCTATAAGCTTGAATCGGGTTATAGCTCCAGATCATCATAATGATCGCACCGACCAAAAAACCGGCAATAACTGAAGTGATGGGTACTAAAATTTTTTTAATTTTTTCACTTACACGAATCATTTTTTACGCCCTTTCTTTTTTAACACCAGTCATGAGCAAGCCAAGTTCAGTTTCATTGGTGGTTTTAGGTTTAACTTTTCCAGCTAATTGTCCATCGTGTAAAACTAAAATTTTGTCTGAGAGTTGCATGATTTCATCTAATTCATAAGAAACTAGGAGAATTGCTTTACCATTATTCCGTTCATGGAGAAGCTGTTTATGAATATATTCAATCGCACCAACGTCCAGTCCTCGTGTAGGCTGAAAAGCGATAATTAGATCACTGTTAAGATTTAGCTCTCGAGCAATGATTACTTTTTGTTGATTACCGCCCGAAAGTTCACCTGCTGCTAAATTTTCATTAGTTGTACGAATATCAAACTGTTTGATTAATTTTTTAGCATGTTGATGAATCTTATCAAAGTTAATAATTCCATGCTTAGAAAATGGTGAATGGTAGTAATTCTTTAGAACCAAATTTTCAGCGATAGGCAATTGGAGAATGAGGCCATATTTTTGACGATCGGCAGGAATACTAGATACACCGAGGTGGGTGATTTTGCGAGGTGATTGATTAGTCATGTCCTTACTTTTGATTTTTACTTGACCACTTTCTACATGGCGCAAGCCAGTTAAAGCTTCAACTAGTTCGTCTTGACCATTCCCATCGATTCCTGCAATTCCTACAATTTCTCCACCGTGAATATCAAAGGACAAGCCTTTGACGGCCAAATTCCCACGATTTTCTTTAACTTTTAGCTCTTTAACTTGTAATATTTCAGGTCCAAGCTGAATAGGTTGCTTATGAAGGGTCATTTCAACATGGCGTCCCACCATTAATTCAGCTAGTTTTTCATCGCTGACATTCGCAACTTTAAAGTAGCCTACACTTTTTCCAGCGCGAATAACAATTACCCTGTCAGCAACAGCTTTAATTTCTTCTAGCTTATGTGTAATTAAAATAATAGATTTTCCTTCTTTGGCGAGGCCTTTAAGGATTTGAATAAATTCAGTAATTTCTTGAGGAGTTAAAACGGCAGTCGGCTCATCAAAAATCAAAATATTAGCACCACGATAAAGGACTTTTAAGATTTCTACTTTTTGTTGTTGAGCAATAGTGATGTCTGAGATCTTGGCATCTGGATTAACGCTTAAACCATACTTTTTAGAAAGGGCCAATACTTCTTCGCGTGCTTTTTTAAAATTAAGCAGGGGGCCATTGGTAGGTTCATGACCAAGGATGATATTTTCTAGGACTGTAAAAGAGTGGGCAAGCATAAAATGTTGGTGAACCATTCCAATTCCTAAATTCTTAGCGACAGTTGGATTTTTGATGTTTACTTTTTTACCTCTAACTAAAATTTCTCCGCTTGTTGGTTCAAGAAGACCAGATAAAATACTCATTAGGGTGGATTTTCCAGCACCATTTTCTCCTAAAAGTGCTAGAATTTCACCTTTTTTAAGCTCAAGATTAATACCATTGTTAGCTTTAAAACCATTAAAGTCTTTAACAATATTGGCCATTTCGATGACATTTTGTTGTTCGTCCATAGTTCAACCTTTCTATGTTTATAAAAAAACTCTCCGACTCAAAGCGAAGAGTTTTTATCGTTAAAATTACTTACTTTGAAGGTGATGTAGCAACCTTGATCTTGCCATTAATAATTTGAGTACGAGCTTTTTGAATTGCTGTCCAAGCTTTGGCGTCTAAGTTACCTTTAGTGATTGAAACACCGTTTCCTTTTAAGCTGTAAACTAAGTGCTTACCACCTGGGAATTTGCCTTTGTAAGCATCATTAGCAATATTCTTAGTAGCAACGTTTAAGCCTTTTAATACAGAGGTTAAAGTGAAGTTGGATTTTTGACCACCTTTGGCAGTATACTTACCCAGATTTGATTGATCTACATCAACTCCAATTACCCATACCTTATCTTTTACAGGACGAGTTTGGTTATAGTCCTTAGCTTCTTGGAAAACCCCGTTTCCAGCATTACCAGCTGCTTGATAGATTACGTCAGCCTTATCAGCGTACATTGATTGAGCAATTGATTTTGCTTTATCAGTTGAAGTGAAGTTACCGATGTATTGTGTTTGAACTGTGATCTTCTTGTGAAGAGCTTTAGCGCCCGCAGCCACACCTTGCTTAAATCCAGCTTCAAATAAATCGATGATTTGAGATTTGGCACCTCCAATGAATCCTACTTTATTTGTTTTTGTAGTGTAGGCTGCAGCTAATCCACCAAGATAGGAAGCTTGATTACTTTCAAAAGTTGCGGATGCAACATTCTTTTGACCATTTACAACACTATCGATAATTACAAAGTTTTTCTTAGGGTTTTTTTTAGCTGCTGCTTTAACAGGATCGGCCAGCATATATCCAACCCCAAAAATAGTTTGGTAACCAGCGCTCGCAGCTTGATTAAAGTTAGGGGTATAATCAGCAGCACTACTGGATTGGAAGTATTGATAACCACCTTTTCCTTGCTTGAGATCGTGTTCTTTGCCATAAGCTTTAAAACCTTCCCAAGCAGCTTGATTGAATGAATGATCATCAACACCGTTAGAGTCGGTAATTAAGGCAATGCTATGTTTACTACTTTTACTACCGGCAGTATCTTGTTTTTTACCTGAACAAGCTGAAAGAGCAATTCCAACAGATGCTAAGATTGCACCAAATGACAAAATCTTTTTGAACTTTGTGTTCATCGTTTTTCCTCCATCAAATAATACGAATGATTCGTGTACCATAATATCAATATGTACGTATTTAGTCAAACTAAAATATTATTTTTATCTAAAATTGGTAAAAGCGACGGTAAAAAGCATACTATTTAACTGGAATAAAAGACGAATGTTTACTATTTTGAATGCAAAAAAATACGACCTTCATAATGAAAGTCGTGTGAACTATTCTGTAATAAAAATTACTTAACAGCTTCCTTTAAGCCTTTACCTGGCTTAAATGCAGGAATCTTAGTTGCAGGAATATCAATTTCCGCACCAGTTTGTGGGTTACGGCCCCTTACGAGCAGCGCGGTTTCTAACTTCAAAAGAACCGAAGCCAATAAGTTGAACCTTTTCGTCCTTTGCAAGTGCGTTTTGGATAGCTGAGAATACAGCATCAATAGCTTGGTCAGATTGAGTCTTGTTCAAATCTGTAGACTCAGCTACTTCTTTAATCAATTCAGCTTTGTTAATAGTTGCCATTTAAAATATCTCTTTCTGATTGACAATTTTTGAAAAAACAATCGCGTTTTTCCATAGTTACACTATTCTAAAACAGTTGAACGCTACGTAGAATAAGGTTGGGTGAAAAAAGTCATAAATAATACGTATTATTAAAAAAACTCCCCTTTTTAAAAGGGGAGCTTGATCAATATACGGGGTCTGGAGTTGATATTATGAATTGATATGGCGTTTCGCCAGATAAAACAAATTTTTCATATAGCATTCTAATTGCTCGTGACATTGTCAAATGACAAGTTTGCAAAACTTGTTTGGCAGCAATATATGCGGAATTATTAACAGATTGAATATCTCATAAAACTTCTCCTTCACTGTTGACTTAAACCATAGTTTAACACTTAGTATTGTCATTGTAAGAGAGAAACGAGGTATTTACAATGACAAAAACATGTTTGTAACTGGACCTCATACAGGATTTGAAAAAGATCTAGTAATTGAATTAGCGCAAAGAGATGATATTAACTTAGTAGCTACTTCACGTAAAGAAGGTCAATTAGATTACTTGGATCAATATAATCATGGTCAAATTTTAAAGGTAATTTTGGATGTAACTAAGGCTGAGCAGGTGAAAACTAGTATTCAACAGGCCATGGACAAATTCGGTTCAATTGATGTTTTAGTGAACAACGCTGGAATTGGTTACTTTGAGACTTTTGAAGAAAGTGATTTAGATGAAGCTAAGTACATGTTTGATGTAAATGTGTGGGGATTAGTCGACATGATGCGGAATGTTTTGCCAATTATGAGAAAGCAAAAGTCTGGTATTATCGTCAACTTTTCATCAATTGGTGGTTTGTATTCTTTCCCAACTTTAGCCTTTTATCATGGAACTAAGTATGCGGTTGAAGGAATCACCGAATCTGTGATCGAAGAGGTGAAAGATTTAGGCATTAAAACGATGATTATTGAACCTAGTGGCTTTAGAACTGATTGGGCGCCCCGTTCTTCACAAAAGACACTTCCAAGTCAGCGTGACTATGCTCAATTTACAGATTTTATTGAAGGTAATGCACAAGGTGCTCATCATGAACCAGGTGATCCTAAGAAAGCTGCTCAAATTATTATCGAGCAAGTGATGACTAATCCTAACTTTTTGGTAAAGTAATTTGAAGCTGAGAGTGAAATTTCGTTGTTTGCAGATCACCCGGAGGAAGAGTAAATGTCTGAAATTGAAAAAATGGAAAATGGCGAATGGTTTAATTTTGGTCCCCCCCGATATTGCTTCGCGGAAGTTAAACCGCGACAAAATTGGCACAAGAGTTTAATGCAATTCCAGAAACAGAACTCGAAAAGCAAGAAGAAAAGGCTCGTGAAATCTTGGGTTCTGCTGGTGAGAACTTAGTTATTCATAGTGATTGGAAATTCGACAACGGTAAAAATATCCAAGTTGGTGATAATTTTTTAGCCAATTGTAATTGAACTGTACTTGATGTCGGCAAAGTAAAGATTGGCGATAATGTGTGGATTGGACCGAATACAGATATCTATACTGTGACTCATCCTGTAAATGCAGTGGAACGTAGAAAGTATTTAGCTAAAGTCCTGCCGGTCACAATAGGCAATGACGTTTGGCTTTGCGGAAAAGTGACAATTTGCCCAGGAGTTACAATTGGAAATAACGTGGTTGTAGCTGCCGGATCCGTTGTGATTCGAGATGTACCAGATAATATCATGGTTGCTGGAAATCCTGCTAAAGTTGTAAAAAAGTTGGATAAAGAGTAGGAAGGTGTTTTTCTTGGCTGCTAACTTATGTCAATTTTTATAATGAAGATAAAAGGAGTTGACATATTATGTTAGAAAACATTCTAAGCTAAATAGTGAATTAGTTATCCGACGGGATAAGTGATTCACTATTTTTTGTTCTAGTCGTAGGATGGAAATAGCAGTAAAACTATATGTCATAGGGCTTTTAGACACTTGATGTCGGAAAATAAACTGGCAGTTTTACTTAACGATTCAACAGTCTCTTCGAAGAATGTGGACACTTTCATGTCGAGTTTAGGAAATTAGATCTGATTTCTTATGTAAACATGATGTTTTTTAGTATTACGTTTTAGTCTTTCAGGTAAATCAATATTTTTAATAGCTAACAAACCCTGGTCAACATAGTTATACAATGTTCTAGTGGAGACTACTTGCTTTTTGGTGAATTCTCCAATAGCTAAGCAACGATTAGCACAAGTATCAAGAGACCAACCATCTTCGAAGAAATGCTTATTAGTATACTTAATAAGCATTTCTTAAGATAATCTAATTTGCGACCACAATTCCTACGGTTAGTCTGATAAGCATTGTTATCATATTCAGCTTTATAAAGCTTTTGATGACCGTTATAGAGTAAAACAGTGCCGCGCTTAACTTCATAGCTAATAGTAGAAGGCGAGCAACCAATTTCACGTGCAATGGCTCGAAGAGAAAAACCATCTTTTATCCTAGTTTGGATAATAACACACTCTTCAAACGATAAATGTTTTCCCTTTTGATGCTTAGAGATGATAGAATGTAAAGAGTCCATTTGTGACCTCCAATAGATGTTTTTATGGTTATTAATATTCTATCAAACAGGTCCAGATGGACTCTTTTATTTTTTAACGAGTGTTCAATTTAATTTTACAATCAACCATTGAATTATTTTTACACTAATAGCTTACTACTTGGAGTTAACTTCAAGTCAACTAATACTGTTTTTATATTTGACTTAGCTTTATCTGAGATTAAAAATTTTTCATGGAATACATAAATTTTAATCAAGAAAAAAGTGTTTACCATCAAGATTTTAAAATCGGGTAAACACTTTTTCTATAAACTGATTTTGATAAACATTAATGCAATTGTTTTAGTTCATTTAATACTGCATTATAGTTTGGCTCATGTGTAATTTCATCAACTAATTCACGGTATAGAATTTTCCCATTAGGATCAAGGACCCAAACAGAACGAGCAAGAATACCGGATTCAGGAATTAATAAGCCAGTTGCCTTACCAAATGACAAATTTTTATCAGACATCAATTGCATATTTTTAACATCTTCGGCGGCACACCAAGTTTGCTGATCTTCAACCGTATTAGTTGAAATAGTCAAAAAGTTAATTTCTGGAAATTTATCCATTGTTTTATTAAAAGTTTTGGTTTGAATACTGCAAACAGGAGTATTAATATCTGGTACTACACTAATTAAACTAAACTTACCTAATAAATCGGACTTAGTGAATTCTTGATTGTTCTTATTTAGTACTGTAAAGTTTGGCATTTCTTCTCCAACTGCTGGAGGAGTACCTATTAATTTAACTTCTTTACTTTTAAAAGTGATTTTCATAAGTTATACCCTCTCTTTCTTCTTATTATCTTAAATATAGCAAATTATAGGAGGTATCTTAAATATTTAGCCTATGTAGTGAAATACTATACCTTAAATGCATAGATGTCTAGTAGAAATAACTATTTTTAATTTATAAAGGGTAGATATAAAATAATAGATGAGAGAAATAAAGAGTTTTACGGAGGAAAAAATAATGGCAAAAAATGAAGAAGAAGTAAAAAACAGTGTCTTTGGCTTTGGTAAATTTAATGAAGCATACGCAAAATACTTTCAAGGAAAGAGTTTTCTTAATCTTTTAGCTTCAAGTAAAGAGACAAAAACTGGTGTCAGCAATGTAAGTTTTGAGCCAGGATGTCGCAACGATTGGCACATGCACTCAATTCCTCAAATCCTAATTGCCGTTGCAGGTGAAGGGTGGTATCAAGAAGAAGGTAAACCAGCACAAAAGATGGTTCCCGGTGGTGTTGTAATTGTTAACCCTAACACTAAGCACTGGCATGGTGCTACTAAGGATTCATGGTTTGCTCATCTAGCAGTAATGGTCGGAGACGGTAAGACCACGTGGCTTGAGCCAGTTTCTGATGAAGAATACGATAAGTTAGGTTAAATTTATAAAGCTTATATTAATGAATTAGGTAGATAAAAAGTTAAGTACTGACTGTAGTGCTTAACTTTTTTCGTAAACTTGATAATTTCTTTAGAGAATATTTGAAATAAAATATTTCAATTTTTTTAAGAAAGTAAAGAAATTATAAAGACGGTTGAACAATAAAAAATAGTCGTTTATGCTATAGTCGTTAATTAAATAAAGAAGCAAATAAACTGTTAGGTGAGACTCCTACGTAAATATATGCTGATGCCCAGGAACATCCAGAGATGCCAACGGGTCAAACAGGAACTGTCGAGTTAAGGCTTTTCCCAGTCAGCTAGTTGAAAAAACTTTACGTTACGTAGTGTTAAAACTGAACGACGAGTATTAAATCGCTATTATAAGACCAATGCAGTTTTTGCATTGGTCTTTTTGTTTGTTTGCCGATTTTTTAGAGGGAGAGATTACTATGTTAAAATTCAACCCTAAGGATCGTGTAGTAACTGATGCGACTTTAGCTAAGCAAATTGCTGGAAAAGAAAAGAGTGAAGTATTAAAGCAATTAGATACGTCAATTAATGGGTTAAACCCTGCGCAAGCAAAAAAGCGTTTAGAGCGCGATGGGTTAAATGAAGTATCAAATAAAGAGTGTCATCCAAAATTGCATTTTTTATTTGATGCTTTCATGACTCCATTTACAGGAGTATTACTGTTTTTAGCTCTTTTATCTTTTTTGACTAACTATCTTTTTGTTCCTGCAGATCAAAAGGATCTCAGTACAGTCATTATTATGATTACAATGGTTTTAATTTCTGGAATAACTAGTTTTATCCAGAATGTTAAAACCAGTGACGCAGTTGATTCACTATTAAATATGGTATCTGTAACCACGAATATCAAACGAGATGGAAAAGATCAGGAATTGCCAACTAAAGATGTTGTAGTTGGTGATATTATCAATCTAACTGCTGGGGATCTGGTACCAGCAGATCTATATTTATTAAAAAGTAAGGATCTCTTTTGTTCAGCTAGTTCATTAAATGGTGAATCTAGTCCTGTTGAAAAACTAGCAAATGAAAAGCCAAAGGAAAATGATAACTATCTAGATTATCCGAATATTTTATATGAGGGAACAAATATTGTTTCAGGCTCTGCAATGGGCGTTGTATTTGCTACAGGTGATGAGACAGTTTTTGGTAATTTAGCACGTACTCTTAGCAAGAATAAAAATAAAGAAACAACTTTTGATATTGGAATCAAAAATGTTTCAAAAATTTTATTGATTATGACCGCCGTAATTGCACCTCTTGTATTTTTAATTAATGGCTTAACCAAAGGGGATTGGCTTAATGCATTGATTTTTGCTATTGCTACAGCTGTGGGACTAACTCCAGAAATGCTTCCTGTAATTGTTACAAGTAATCTAGTTAAGGGATCAGTTGAAATGGCAAAGCACGAAACCATTGTTAAAAGAATGAATTCAATTCAAAACTTTGGGTCCGCCGATATTCTTTGCACAGATAAAACTGGAACTTTAACACAAGACAAAGTAGTTTTAGAGCGTCACTATGATTTGAATTTAGAAGAAAAATCAAAAGTCTTAGAACTATCATATTTGAACAGTTACTATCAAACAGGGATGAAAGACTTAATTGATAAGGCGATCATTGATGCAGCTAAAGGTGAATTAGATACAAATGACATTAATCAAAATTATCAAAAAATTGATGAGATTCCCTTTGACTTTAAAAGAAGACGAATGAGTGTCGTGGTAATGAATAAGAAGCATGAACACTTATTAGTAACAAAAGGAGCTGCTGAAGAAATGCTTGCTTGTTCTAACCGGGTGGAAATTAATGGTGAAATTACCATGCTTAATCAAGAGCAAAGACAGGAAATTTTAAATAAAATCAATCAAATGAACCAAGATGGGTTACGGGTGGTATTGTTAGCCTATAAGAAAAATCCTGCTCCTGTTGGTGAATTCAGTGTTGATGATGAGAAAGAACTAATTTTAACTGGATTTTTAGCATTTTTAGATCCACCAAAGGATAGTGCTAAAGCTGCATTAACTGCTTTAAAGAGGGATGGAATTACTGTAAAAATCTTAACTGGAGATAATGAAGCTGTCACTAGAAATGTTGGCAAACAAGTTGGGTTAGATATTACTTCCGTATATCAGGGAAAGGATCTAGAAAATAAAAGTTCAGCTGAATTGAAGAAAATGGTTGAAGAGTGTGATGTTTTTGTAAAACTATCACCTCAACAAAAGGCGCAAATTATTCAATTATTAAGAGAAAATAACCATACGGTAGCTTATATGGGAGACGGAATTAATGATGCACCTGCTATGAAAGCAGCTGATGTCGCTATTTCCGTTGATACAGCTGTGGACATTGCTAAAAAATCTGCTGATATAATTTTGTTGCACAAAGACCTAATGATTTTAGAGAAAGGTGTTCAAATTGGTCGGCAAGTCTTTGGAAATACGATGAAATATATTAAAATTACGCTTTCATCTAATTTTGGTAATATTTTATCAATTTTAGTAGCATCCTCATTTCTTCCTTTTCTTCCAATGCTTCCAGTTCAACTTCTCATTTTAGATTTAATGTACGGTACCAGCTGTCTATCAATTCCATTCGATACAATGAACAAACATTATTTATCTGAACCAAGAAAGTGGAGTACTAAGAAGCTTCCTAAGTTTATGTTCTATTTTGGTCCTACATCTTCGATTTTTGACATCATAACTTTTGCATTACTGTTCTTTATAGTTTGTCCACAAATTATCGGAAGTAGCTATGCAGGAGCAACTGCTTCACAAAAATTACTTTTTTCAGCTGTCTTTTGTACTGGCTGGTTTATTGAATCGTTTTGGACCCAAGAAATGGTTATTCATGCACTTAGAGATCCAGGCCTCCCATTTATTAAACAGCATGCTACAGCAATTGTTACATGGGCAACGATTGGTATGGCTGCAATTGGGACTATGTTACCATTTATTATTCCTGTCGCAAAAGCAGTGAAATTTGGTCCAATTCCAGTATATTTTTTAGGAATTGTATTTATTTTATTGATTTTATACATTGCTTTAACGATGTTAGTAAAGAAATGGTATCTAAAATCAGAGAAATATTTAATCTAATTGTTTTAATATTAAATCTATTTTTAAAGGAAGTATGTTTTACTACATACTTCCTTTTGTTTTATTGTGGCATATTTTATAATTAGGTATCTAACAGTATACATTCTAACTATTAACAAAGGGGTTAAAAGATGACAGATAAAGTAGAAAAATATCAAGAAATGATGGATTTATTCCGTTTATACTTCAACTTTTCTAAAAGATTTTATGGGGAAGAAGTAAAATTTAGTCAACTTACTCCTCAGCAAGGACGAACTTTAATGTATATTCAAGAGCATCCCGGTATGATCCAAAGGGAACTAGCTGATAATTTTCATTTACGTAATGCCAGTGTAACTAATATGTTGAAAAATCTTGAACGTGATGGATATATTCAACGCAAGCAAGATGAAAAGTCTGCTCGAATTAAACGGATTTATATTACCCAGTTAGGAGAAAAACAAGTTATTGAGATGAAAAAAAGCTTTAACTTGATATTAAAAAAACTTTCTAGTCGAGTAGACGAAAAGCTGTTAGATCAATTAATACCACTACTCAAGGAACTAAATCGACAAGTTCGAAATGATTAGGGAATTGACAGTTAGGTATCTACATGTTTTAATACTAAACGTTAATTATTATTAGGTACCTAACTGTTGTGGAGGGATTTATTAATGGATAGAGGAAGACCGCAGATTGAAAAGGGAAAACATAGTTTTAGTTTTCAAGATTTTTTTAAATTAATAAATCGAGTGCATCCCAAATATTGGCAATTAATTGTTGGTATTCTGGCTGGCTTAATTGCCACGGGAGCAAACTTAATTGTTCCTCAATTTGCACAAAGAATTATTAATAACTTTAAGCATTTAAATATAAACCTGGTAATTATTACTGGAATAGTATTTTTTGGTGGAGTAATTATTAGTGCCTTATCTGGTTATATTTTGGGAGTGTTTGGAGAGCATGTCGTTTCAAAACTTCGTGATAGTCTCTGGGCTCGCTTACTTAAGATGCCAGTTAGTTATTTTGATAATACTTCGACGGGTGAAATTTCATCAAGACTAGTTAATGACACTTCACAAGTCAAGAATTTACTTGCTAATACCTTACCGAATGCCATTACTTCTTTATTACAATTCTTTGGTGCTGTCATTATCATGTTTATGATGGATTGGCAGATGTCCTTAATCATGGTTCTTGCCGTCCCTTTGGTGATATTCGTCCTATTACCATTTATGAAATTGTCAGGGAAAATTGGCCGAGCACGTCAAGATGAACTGGCAAAATTTTCTAGTGATTCAACTAATGTTTTAAGTGAAATCCGTTTGGTAAAATCAAGTAATTCAGAGAAGAAAGAGCTTGCTACTGGAACAAAAAGAATTGCTAAACTTTATGCAATTGGGGTAAAGGAATCATGGATTAACTCCTTGATGCAGCCAATTTCTAATATGTTAATGATGATTTTAGTAATTGGTATTTTAACTTACGGTGCTATTCGTGTTATGCAAGGTACACTTACTATGGGTGCACTTATTTCCTTCTTAATGTATCTATTTCAATTGATGGGTCCAGTAATCATAATTAGTCAATTTTTCAATGAATTAGCTAAGACTTCAGGTTCAACTGAACGCATCGGCGAAATGCTTAATGAACCAATTGAAGTATCTGCCGATAATCAAAAAGTTGATATTGCTGGAAAAGAATTGAAGCTGCAGAATGTAAGTTTCTCATATGAAAAAGGAAAGCAAATTCTACATGATATCAATGTGTCGGCTAAGCCTAACACTGTTGTCGCCTTTGCTGGTCCATCAGGTGGCGGAAAATCAACAATTTTTTCACTAATAGAACGTTTCTATAAACCAACCTCTGGAGAGATAACTATTGGTGGTCAAAATATAGAAGAGATTGATTTAACTGATTGGCGTAAACAAATTGGACTTGTAGGTCAGAATTCATCAGTAATGCCCGGAACTATTCGCGAAAATCTAGTTTATGGATTAGGAAGAAAAGTTGGTGACGATGAATTATGGCATGTTTTAAAGATGGCATATGCAGATAAATTTGTAAAAGAGGCAGAAGATGGCTTAGAAACACAGATTGGTGAACGAGGCGTGAAGCTATCGGGTGGACAAAGACAGAGAATTGCAATTGCCAGAGCCTTTTTACGTGATCCTAAAATCTTAATGCTTGATGAGGCTACTGCAAGTCTTGATTCAGAATCTGAAGCTATGGTACAAAAAGCTTTAGCAAGTTTGATGAAAAACAGAATGACTTTAGTAATCGCACACCGGCTAAGTACAATTGTTGATGCAGATAAAATTTATTTCATTGATCATGGAACTGTTTCCGGTTCAGGTACTCATGATGAACTAGTAAAATCAACACCTCTTTATGCAGAATACGTGCATAATCAATTTAAAAAGTAGTAGGTAAAAATAGCGGCTTTTAAGTCGCTATTTTTTGTATAAATTAAAATAAGGGTTTTCTTTATGCTTTTAGGATATGATTATCATATGGAAGTAAAATAATGAATTAAATAGAAGTATAACAGGTAATTATGAAACATTTAACGTTAAATAATGGTGTTAAAATTCCAATTTTTGGCTTTGGAACTTACGAGATTAGCCCAGACCAAACAAAAAAAGCCGTTTTGTCTGCTTTTAAAGATGGCTACCGTTTAATTGATACTGCACAATATTATCAAAATGAACAGCAGGTAGGGGAAGCAGTCCGCGCAAGTAACCTTAATCGAGATGAAGTTTTCATTACCACAAAGACCATGACTGATGGATATGAAGCGACTAAACAGGGACTAGATGAATCTCTAAACAAAAGTGGTTTAGATTATCTTGATTTAGTCTTAATTCATTGGCCAATGGGCCACGATTTAGATACTTGGCGTGCTCTAGAAGAAGCATATAAAGCTGGTAAAACGCGAGCTATTGGTATCAGTAATTTTAATAGTCGGCAAACTTTAGAATTAATTAATCATGCAGAAATTCGGCCCATGGTTGATCAGATTGAAACACATCTTTTATTACAACAATGGAAAATGCACGAATTTTTGAAAAAAGAAAATATTATTCATGAAAGCTATAGTCCCTTAGGTAACGGTCAACAAAATCTGATGACTAATCCAGTGTTACAAAAAATTGGTGAAAAATATGATAAATCACCAATCCAAGTGATTTTACGGTATCTAGTCCAAAATAACATTGTAACTATTCCTCGCTCTACTAATCCAGCCCATATTAAAGCTAATATTGATATCTTTGATTTTGAGTTAGATAAAGAGGATCTTAAGCAGCTTCGTGCTTTAGATGAGCGCAAGCCAATTGATGGTTGGCCAGCAGAAATGCGAGAAGATGAGGATTATTAAGCTGAAAAACATAATATAAAAACATAAAAGAGTAATTGTAGTCTCATAGATGGTATGAGATAGACAATTACTCTTTTTTATTACTCACTTAATTATTGAGCGAGTCTCGTAATTTTTCTAAAAATAAGTTTCCTAAATTAGATAGCTTTCGATTCTTCTTCCAAATAACGATATTAGGATCAGTAACTTTTGGAGAAAGAGGGCGAGCAGTTAAACCCTCTAGTTTCTTATCATATAAATTATTGTAAGAAATTTGAACGCTATGACCTTCACCAGCTAAAAGAGACGCAGTATAAGCTAAATTACTGTTTGCAACCGTATGAACTTTATCATATAAATTACCCCACCAGTTTCTAAATTTGTCGTTAACTAAACTTTGCCCAGAAGTGATAATAGGATATTCAATTAAATCAGTCGGAGTAACCTAATCTTTTTGGGCTAACGGTAGTTTTTCACTAAAGATGGCATAGAATTGGTTTCTCTCTGGCAGAATTAAACTTTCAAAATCTTCTATTGGGCGATAACCCATAATAATTCCAAAATCAAGCGAACCATCGTTTACTTTAGCCTCAATATCATCAGCATTACCATCATAAAAGCTAAAGTGTACTTGCTGTGTAATTTGAATAATTTGATCAATAATTTTAGTAATAGATTTAATTTCAAATGATTGTCCTGTACCGATATTTAAGTTACCAGTAATTAGTTTAGAACTGGTTAAAGCTTGGGTAGTTTGTTCTTCCATATCAATCATTTCTTGAGCACGATCGCGTAAAAAGTAGCCCTCTTCTGTTAAAGAAATTTGTCGGTGACCACGGGTAAATAAAGTAACGCCAAGTTCTTCTTCCAAATCTTTGATCTGTTTTGATAGAGAAGGTTGGGCAATATGGAGACTCTCAGCAGCGTTACTAATATTTTTTTCTTGACAGACAGCTAAAAAGTAACGCAGTACTCTAAGTTCCATTCCTCCATTCCTCCAGCCTAAGCTCTATAATGTATAGTTTATATTAGTGATTAAAAAGAAAAAAGTGAATAGCAAAATCTTGTTTAAAACTTGTGTATTTGTTTTGAACTAATAATTGTGATAATAATAGATAAAACTTAACACTTTACTATAAATAAGAAGGTCGATTTTATGCCTATCAAAAAGCCACTAGCAGATTTAATCCGGCCAAAAAATTTATCACAATTTGTAGGTCAAACTAAGCTAATTTCTGAAGGAAAGCCCCTTTATCAAATTATCAAGAATCATGTTCCAATTTCTCTCCTCTTATGGGGACCGCCTGGAACAGGAAAAACAAGTCTAGCGCAAATTATTGCTCGAGAATATGACTATCCGCTAGCCACTTTTAATGCTTCGATTGATAATAAAGCAAAGCTGATGCAAATCATTAATACTTATCCCTATCAATCGTTTGTTCTACTGATTGATGAAATTCATCGCATGACGACAACATTGCAGGATTATCTTCTGCCTTATTTAGAGAGTGGAAAAATTCTTTTAATTGGGGCAACTACTGAAAATCCGATTATGTCAATTGTTCCTGCTGTCCGCTCACGTTGTCAGATTTTTGAATTTGAGACTTTAGACGATAAGGATATTAGTGAGGTTTTAGTCCGAGCTCTAAAAGAAGTATTTCATTTAGATGAAAAACAAATAGATAAAGAAGCAATTAATATTATTGCTCGTTCAGCTGATGGAGATTTGCGTGTAGCATTAAATTTATTAGAAACTATTCAGGCAGTTAATGGAGAAGAAATTTCAGTTAAAAATGTTAAGGAGTTTCTAAAAGGTCAACATTTTGCTTATGACAGAAAAGCAACTAAACATTATGATTATTTAGCAGCTTATTCAGATTCAATGGCTGGGTCCGATACTGATGCAGCCTTGTATTATCTTACCGTCTTACTTAAAAACGGAGATCTACCATCAGTGGTACGGCGTTTGCGAGAAATTCCATACACATATGTTGGCTTAGCCAATCCAGAACAAGTAACGCAAATAGTAGTGGCAGCTAATCAGGCCGAAAAAATAGGGATGCCAAAGGCAAAATATCCTTTGATGTTTGCGACTATGTTAATGTGTTTGTCCCCTAAGTCAGGTGCTTTTGATGAAATTTGGGCAAAGCTAGATAAAGATACTATTCATCCCAATAAGCATCCCATGCCACGTGGATTACGAGATATGCATTACAAGCATTCAGAAGAAATAACAGGTGGTGGGTTGATAGATAATCCATTTACACAACCATTTCAAATTGCAAAACAAAATTACATGCCGAAAGGTCTTGAAGGTAAAAGATATTACTTTGCAAAAGATAATGTTAATGAGAAAAAGCTAGAACAACAATATTTGAAACTTCATAAATATATTTATGGTAAAGATTATAAAAAAGATAATTTGTCACAAAAGTAATTATTATATATTATAGATTGATTTTTCCTTAATCATTTGTGCTAAAAGATTACGATTAACTTGTTATATGTAAATATTTAATTTATAGCCTTTAAAGATATCTTTTTACTATGCATAAGTAGCATAGCACTATAAAATTCTAATAATTTTCTTCGATAGTAAAACTTAATAAAATATATTTAAAAATTAAATCAAGTAAGAAAAATGATGAAATTTGTTTTGCTGAAATTAATACAATTCCAATATCAGAAGTATTTTTGTATAGTTAGTTTTTTACCATAAATAATTCGAATACTAGTATAAAAAAATAGCAATTTTTTTACATCGTTTTTCTTCCTAATTAATAAACATTAAGTTAAATAAAATAGCAAGGAGATAAAAATTATGTCACAAATAATCGAAATTGGAATTTTATTAGGTTTATTATTTTTATCAGTCAGCCCTAGTCAAAGAACTCAACCTCAGAAAATTGATCGGCGTGGAAGATAGGATGATTTAAATGAAAATTTTAATTCAACAGTTGGTGACGTAAAGAAGAAGTTAAATTTTACGAAAACCAAAATATTGCTGTTGAAGCATGGGCACCTTTTCCAGAAGGAAAGTCAATTTTTTGATTATCGAGATCCAGTAGCCATTGAAAGTATTTTCGGTAACAGTATTAAAAGTTTAAAGAGCTAATTTACTATGCATTAATTGCAATAGCTCCTATAAGTAGTAATTTTCAGATTAGGCTTAGTGCAATATACTTTTTCTTGTAAAAAATTATGAAAGGAAGAAAAATATTATGACAAAAGATGTTGCAATTATTGGTGCAAACGGACAAATCGCACGTTTAGTTGAAGATCGTATTTTAAATGAAGACAAGAATGTATATTTAACTCTATTTCTTAGAAATGCAAGTCGCCTTTCTAATTTAGCAAATAATGAACAAGTAACTATCATCGATGGGGATGCTAATAAACCGGAAGATCTTAGAAAAGCAATTATAGTATTAAAATGTGTCTGGGAAAAACTAAGCTTTTTTGAATAATAGTTTAAAGGTTTTACCTTTCTCTTTGCTCCATATTTACTTAAATTCATCATCATAAACATAATTCCGATCTCTGTTTCGACTTCCTTTTTGCCTCTTAAATGGGTTCTTCGCATGCCAAATACACTCTTCATATGTCCGAAAATTGGTTCCACATCTGTCTTTCTACAGCCATAGATTCGTTTACCATCTTTGCTTTGAAGAGTTTCTTTTGCTTTTTCTTTTAAATATTGCCAATTTGGATTGTAATGAATTTGTCTTTGACGACCAGATTTGGTTTTAGCTAGAGCTGTTAGCTCTTCTGTTAACTGGAACTCCTCGGCTTCATAAATCTTAAAGTCTCTAGTCATGCCAGTTGTTCTGTCTTTTCTGCGACTATAGTACTTGAAGTTAAATCTAACAACAGACTTGTCTACATAGTAATCTGCTTCTTCGTTGTAATACCAATTGGCAATTTTTGAAGGATCTTTCTTATATTTCCGTGTTTGTTCTTTTTCGTATAACGTGTATGGTATCTGATAGTCTTTGTCTGAATAATTTTCTTCTAGAATTGAATAGTTATACTCACTACCATACCCAGCATTAGCCACAATGTTATGAAACTTATCTAAGGTACCATGGGATTTCATCTGTTCTAAAAATGGTTTAAGGGTTCTAAAGTCAGTTGGATTAGGGAATAGGGCAAAGTCTACAGCATATTGGTTAGTAGTTGCTGCTTGAATATTGTAGCCTGGTTTTAATTGACCATTTCACATGTGGTCTCCTTTCATATGCATGAATGTGGCATCATGATATGTTTTGTAGTAGCTATTCCGACCATCAAAGATCTTTTCAGTTTCTTCATATTTCTTAGCTCTAGGAATAAGATCTTTTTGAATCTTGTTTAGAATCTTATTTAATCCGCGTCTTTTGAATTTGTTTTTAGATCCACCTGGAATAACTTTAGGCTCTTCTTCAATCTCTTTGGTAATTTTCTTAATTTCTTTTTCTGTTTCTTGAGCTAGAATTTCTAATCCTTGACTAATTTGAACCTCTTCTTCGGGCTATAGCCTTAACGACTCCTTATTGATCAATTCATCATATAAGCTAATTGCGTCATTTTTTAACTTATCATGATACTTTTCAACTGCTTTACTCCAAACAAAGGTGTACTTATTTACATCATCTTCAATCTTAGTACCATCAATAAAAGCAGCACTTTCACGAATTAATCCCTCATCTTATAATAATGGAGTAAAGTAGACAAAACACTTCTTAATTATTTGATTAGCATGGTCACTTGATCTGAAGTTATTGATGGTATGATATGAAATGAGAATGACAAAATTAACTAAAGGCTATGCTTATGCATTCCAAGATTTGGGATACTATGTTTGAAAGCATGCAACTGATCACATAACTGAAAGTGATATAGATGACATTCTGCCTTTGTTTAAAAATGATCTTTATAAGAATGTTTATACAAAAATTCTTTCTGAATTATCTCCAACTGATCAAAAATTCTTAATGATTATGGCGGAAAGCGATAATGATGTTGTTTAAATAAGTCATATTAGAAAACAAATGAATAAAAGTTCCAATTATGCCTCACAATATCGTCAGCGTTTGATTGACAGTCAAGTCATTATTGAAGCAGGATACGGAAAAGTTTCATTTTCTTTGCCGTTTATGAAAGAATTTCTACTAAAAGCTGCTGAATTTTATAATATCGGAGAATAAAAGCATGACTTCCACTTAGATGTGAAGACATGCTTCTTTATTTGATAAAAGTTGATCATAAGAAATACTGCTAAAAAAGATAATAGTCATATATAATGTATTAAGCGTGATTGTGTTAATGCAGATAGCATTATGCAATAATTAGAAATTTGAGGGGATAAAATGCCGCGTACTTATAATGGTGGAATTGCTTCATATGCAATTTGGTTGCCGGAGTTTGCACAATTTATTGAGCTTTATCAATCAGGAAAAAGTATTGATGAAATAAAACATCTTAGCGATAAAGAAAATATATTTAAAATGTCTAGCAAATCTCGGGCTAGACGTTGTTCAAGAAATTTATCTGTCAGAATTGATGCTTTACCAAAAACTATTATAGATATTTTTCCATCTTTAAATCCTACCAATCAAAAGATAGTGTCACTAATATCTATGATGTTAACAAGTAAAATTCTTAATGAATTTGTTTATGATGTATATCGACCTAAAGTGATTATGCGCGAAGATACTTTACAAGATTATGAAATAGAATCATTTCTTAACCAGAAAAGAATCGAAAGTCCTGAGGTCGCAAAATGGTCTCTTAATACTTTTAAACGTTTAAAAGGAGCTTTGAAGACTTTCTTGAGGGATGGGGGATTGTTAGAGAATGTTAAATCTAATGAGGATAAGCTACTTTTTCCATTAATAGATTCACAACTAATCACTATTATGAAAGAAGAAAAATTAGACTATGAATTGGCTGCTCTAGGAGAAATATAATGACAGAAGATATTAATCTTAGATTTGAACATTTAAAAGAAAAGATGATTGATCCCAAGTTTCAAAAAAATAAGGGATTGTCTAATGAAGTGGGGTATTGGATTTTTGACTATCCGGCTAATCAAGAATTAGAAGTTCGTAAAAAAATAGCTAAGATAAAAGATAGTGCTCTTGCTTCTAGAGTAAATCTAAAAGTTTTTGATATTTATAATGTTATGATGACATTGTTAAAGGATCAGAAAAAATATACAGGTACTGATCCTATCCCAATCCTTGAAGAAATTGAAAAAAATCAAGGTTTTGACGTATTAATTGCGCAGATTAATAACATTCTAGAAATGAGTGAGAATAATAATTTAATTGTTCAATATATAAAAGATAGATTACCAGAAAAGTGTATTGTGTTTATAGTAGGATTAGGCAAAACATATCCTATTATTAGAGCTCATAAAATTTTAAATACGATGCATCAGGTTTTGGATAAAAATCCAGTTGTGTTATTTTATCCGGGTAATTATGATGAAAAGAGCTTAAGAGCGTTTGGAGAAGTTAAGGATCAAAATTATTACAGAGCGTTTAGATTAGATTAGGGATAATAAGTATGACAAAAATAAAGAATATTTTCAAAAAAGATATTGATCGAGATATTCGCGGAGTTATTAAAATTGGTCAAGATAGTGAAAAAATTAAGAAACAAGAACTTGAAGAGTATGTTATTACTGATGAATTAAAGAATGATTTTACTCGCTTTTTTGATGCTTATGATAAAAGTATTGATGCACCTACAGATAAAATGGGAGCATGGATTAGTGGTTTCTTTGGTTCAGGTAAATCACACTTCTTAAAAATTTTATCTTATCTTTTAGAAAATGATATAGTTGATGGACGTAAAGCAGTAGACTATTTTTTAGAAGATGGAAAATTTGATGATAACCATTTATCTAATGCTATTGAAAAAGCTACAAGTGTATCAACTGATGTTGCCTTATTTAATATTGATTCTAAAGCAGACTCCAATTCAGCCAATGATAGTAGTGCTATTTTAAACGTATTTCTTAAAGTATTTAATGAACAGTTAGGATATTCTCCAATTGCAGAAGTTGCTGATATGGAGCGCTGGCTGGATAGTATTGGAAAATACGATGCATTTAAGAAGGCTTTCCAAGATCTTGATCCAGAAAATCACTCCTCATGGGAAGAAACTAGAAGCAGATATGCGATTATGTTAAATACACGTATTAAACCTGCATTGATTAGTTCTGGCGCATTAGATGAAGTAGATGCACAAAATTATATCAATGAATTTCTAAGTAAAAAGTTCAGTATTGATGCTATTGGATTTGCCAAATTGGTAAAAGACTATCTTGATAAAAAGGATGGTAACCATCATTTTGTATTTTTGGCTGATGAAGTAGGGCAGTTTATCGGTGAAGATGATAACAAGATGCTTAACTTACAAACTATTGTTGAGCAGCTCGGAATTCAATGCCATGGACGTGCTTGGGTTGTAGTAACCTCTCAGCAACAAATGGATGAAGTTACAGGCAATTTCCATAAACATGAACGTGATTTTTCAAAGATTCAGGGTAGATTTAATACTCTAATCTCAATGAGCTCTGCTAATGCTGATGAAGTTATCCGGAAGCGTTTATTGGATAAAAAGCCATTAGCTAAGGAAGAATTAGACGATCTATTTACTCAAAATGAATATAGCATTAACAATAAGATTAATTTCAGTGATGCTATAAAAAGGGAAAAATATGAGGATTCGCAATCTTTTGTTGATAATTATCCATTTATACCATATCAGTTTAGTTTGCTAAAAGATGTGTTATCAGCTGTCCGTAAACATGGTGCTAGTGGTAGTCATATGTCGGATGGTGAGCGTTCAATGCTAGCTACTTTCCAAGAGGCTACTAGAAGATACGAAGATGATGATCTAGGTAAACTTGTTCCGTTTTCTGCTTTCTTTATAGGGATGAAAGAATTCCTTAATCATGATCATCAAGCTGTATTTGATCGGGCAATGACAGATAGATATGTAGCCGGTAATAAAGGCGGAGATAGTTTTAATATTCAAGTTTTAGCCGTTTTATTTATGGTTCGCTATGTCGATAATTATCCATCAACTCTTGAAAATATTACTACGCTGCTTTTGGACGACATTAATCAAGATCGTCAAGAATTGACTGCCAAGGTTAAAGATGCTTTGAGTGTTTTAATTAGGCAGAATCTTATTCAAAAGAATCTTGATACATATGAGTTCCTAACTGATTCAGAACAAGAAGTTAATGAAGCAATTAATGCGATTGATATAGATGATCAAAAAATTGTTCGTGAAATAGGTAGTTACTTGTTTACGTCTAATTTAATAGATTCTAAGTATGTTTATCCTAAAAAGAAAAATCAATATATTTTTGAATTTAATATGTATATTGATGGAACAGGATTGAATCCTCTAAAAAATGATTTGAATATTAGGATCGTATCCCCACTGCAATCTGGAAACTATCGTGAAATTGATTATAAGCAGCAGTCAGGTGATAACCGTAACATCATTGTTGTTTTAAAAGATGATGATCGGTATATTGAGAACTACAGACAAGTAGAAAAAATCAAAGAATATATGCAAAAGCCGGAATCAAGATCTGATGAAAAGATTAGATATATTGCGGCTAATCGAAACAGTCAAGCAAAAGATATCGAGCGTAATACACAAAAAATGTTGGAAGATGATTTGCTTGATGCTGATATTTATGTTGATGGCGATGTATTAGCTAAGGGCAATAACTTTGCTAGTCGTTTAGCTGAAGCTAAAAAGACAATTATTGACGCTAATTACCGAAATCTGCAATACATTGATGATGTTAAATCTGATCAAGATATTCTTAATGTATTAAAAGGTACTCAAAATGATGTACTTTTAACTGATAATGAGCAGGCAATTAATGCGGTAATCGAATATATAAATGGACAAGCTGGTTTAATGAATAATATTTCCTTGTCTAGTGTGGTTGATCGTTTTGGTAAAATTCCGTATGGTTATAAGCCAAATGATACTGCTTGGCTAGTTGCTAAAGCATTTTCTGACGGTAAGCTTAAGATCTATTTCAATAATTCTAAGATCTCTTTAGATGAAGCGCGTAAGGATCCAAAATCAATTCAGCGATATTTTATCAGTAAGAGTAATCTATCAAGATTGACGATGAAGCCTGTTAAAGAAATCTCTGCACGCGAAAAGAAAGATGCCAAAGAATTTGCAAGTGATGTTTTAGAAGTCAGTTTAGTTCTTCCAGATGGTGCCACTTCTGAGCAATTAGCTGATGAGATTAAAAAGAAGACACAACAAAAAGTTAGAATTCTTGAAGATATACTAAATTACAACCATGATAATAAATATCCTGGTAAAGATATTCTACATGAGGGAATTAACAGCTTAAAACAGATATCTATGGTTCCTGATAGCGATCAAATCTTTTCAATTATTTCTAAACACTTAGATGATTTAGAGGATTGGCGTGATGAGGTTGAAGATAAAGCTATTCTACAATTTTATGGTGATATTGGTAATATTAGTGACCAAGAAAAAATTTGGAGAAAATCTAATAGCTATTTAGCACGTTTTAATCATGCTAAAGGATTTATTGAAGATGAAAATTTAAAGGAAATAGCTAATGAACTTGAGAAGTATTTAGATATGGATCAATTCAATATTTCTATTCCTAAATTGAAAAATTTGAATTCTGAATTCGTTTCTTTATATAGTGATGACATGGATAAAGTCCATGAGAAAATCATAGGCAAGGTTAATGAAAGCTATGATCGACTTAAGAGTTTAGTAACTGATGCAGAATTTCCTAAAAAAGAAAGCGATGAACTTTTTGCTGAAGTTAATAACACTCTTAAATCAATAAGTGATCGTGCAGATCAATATAATGAAAGTAGCGATGAAAATGCATTCTTGAACTTAATTAGTTTAGATAATGCTATTGAGTCTGCTAATGATAGATTAAGAAATAAAATTTCAGAAGTAAGCCAAAAGTTAGCTGAGAAGGCTCAAGAGGAACAAGAAGTTGCTGCAAGGAATGTTGTAGAAGAAGCCACTAATCCAGATAACAAGCAAGAAGAAACGGTTAAAGTTTCACCTTCACCTCAACCTAAGCCAACTGTAAAAATTAAGAAAACCATCTTTAAGAAGATTTATGATGTGGTTCTAGAAGATAGCTGGAAAATTGAAAATGAAGCAGATATTGATAAATATTTAAACGCTTTGAAAGTAAGTCTTGAAAAAGAATTAGAGGATAACGATATTATCAATATTGACTTTAAGTAGTTAAGAAAGAGACTGATTTTAATATCAGTCTTTTTTCTTGTTATAATTAATAGTAATTATTTGAAGTTTAGAGAGATTTGAAAAAGTATGGACAAAAATAAAATAAAAAAATTTGCAATTAATGCTAGAAAAAGTTTGAGAGATACGACCGAAGTTCAGCTAGCTAATTTGGGCATTACAGATGAAAAGATTAATGATGAACTTTCTATCTCTACAAAAGATAAAAAGTACTATGTAGATGATAATGAAAATAATGCTTTAACTGGTAAACAAATTGGCTGGCGAAAAGATGTTGTTAATGAATTAAAAAATAGGGGATATGATGATGACCCTAAGACTGTCTTTGATGATTTTATTGAAGAAGTTGCCTACACTTGGTTCAACAGAATTATCGCAATTAGATTTATGGAAGTTAACAATTATCTGCCAAGTAGGGTAAGTGTCTTAACTAGTGAAGAAGGTAAGGCTGAACCTGACATCATTAATGAAGCAATGGAGATTGAAGACGATTTAGGTGGCTATAGTGATTCAGAAAAAGAATTAATTTCGACTGCTTTGACTGAGAGAACCCCTGAATTGATGGATAAGCTTTATGCAATGCTATTTATTAAGCAATGTGATGCACTAAGTGACATTTTGTCAGGTTTGTTTGAAAAAACTAATGATTATTTGAAGTTGTTGTTTACACCTAATTATAACCGTGGCGTTATTCAAGATTTGATTAATGAAATTCCTGCGAGTTATTTTGATGTAAATGAAGAAGGACAAGTTCAAATTATTGGATGGCTTTATCAATATTACAATAATGAACCTCATGAAAAAGTAGTTAATATGAATGGTAAAGCTATTAAAAAGGATGAAATTCCGGCCGCTACCCAATTGTTTACTCCAGACTGGATTGTCCGCTATATGGTTGATAATTCATTGGGAAAGTACTATTTAGAGCGTCATGAAAATAGTCAACTAAAAGATGAATTGAAATATTTATTACCAAGTAAGATTGAATCAGTGAATAATGATCAAGATATTTCCGAATATAAATTCTTAGATAATGCTATGGGTTCAGGACACATATTAATCTATGCTTTTGACTTATTGATGAAGATGTATCTTGAAGAAGGATATTCTAAGAGGGATGCTGCACAAAAAATTATTGAAAATAATATCTTTGGACTTGAAATTGATAAACGAGCATTTCAATTAGCTTATTTTGCATTAATGATGAAGGGTAGAGAATATGACCGACGCTTCTTTAGAAGAAATGTAGCCAATAATCTCTACTACTTTGAAGATTTACATGTTTCCGAAGATTTTTATAATTTTATCGATAATGAAAAAACAAAAGAAGATTTAAAGAAATTAGCAGAAGTTTTTGCTGATGCAACGGAATTAGGATCTATTATAAAAATAGATCAAGACATTGATACTAATAATCTTAAATCTACAATAAAGAAGATTGATTTTGATGATAGCTTGGATGTTTTCGGAAACAAAAGAACTAAAGATAAGATCCTTAAGATTCTAAGTATTGTTAGAATAATGACTAACAAATATGAAACTGTTGTAACCAATCCACCATATATGAATAAATTTGATAAAAAGCTGAAGAAATATTTACGGAATAATTATAAAGATTATTCTAAGGATTTATTCTCTGTATTCATTTATCATAATATGCATCTCTTACGTGATGGAGGGTATTCTGGCTATATGACTCCATTGGTGTGGATGTTTATTAAATCTTATGAACCACTTCGTAAAGATATTATTGATAATGTAAATATTAATAGTTTAATTCAAATGGAGTATTCCGCTTTTGAAGAAGCCACTGTGCCAATTAATACCTTTATATTGAAGAAAGCCGATGAAAAATCTGGCACTTATTTGAGATTAAGTAATTTTAAAGGCGGAATGGCTGTTCAAGAACAGAAAGTTTTGGAAGCTATTGCTAATCCTGAAGTTAAATATTTGTATCGTGCTGCTCAAGATAATTTTGATAAGATTCCTGGCAGTCCTATTGCTTATTGGGCTATACAATCATTATATGAAGATTTTAAAATTGGTAAAAAATTTAATGGCGAAACTAAAAAAGGGGTTTTAACTGGTAACAATAAGTTATATTTGAGACTGTGGTATGAAGTTTTGCATAGTAAACTTTCATGTAATATGGAATCTTATAAAGATATGATTAATTCAAATTTTAAATGGTTCCCGGTTACTTCAGGTGGTCAAAAAAGAAAATGGTTTGGTAATTTTGATACAGTTGTAAATCTTGAAAATGGTGGAGAAGATATTAAAGAAAATGTCAAAAATTATAGATTGAGGGAACCAAAGTATTATTTTAAAGAAGCTTTAACGTGGACTGAAGTGACATCTGGAATATTTAACTGTAGATATGTACCAACAGGAATTTTATTTGGCAATGGTGGACCAGTTGCTTTTATTAATAATAATGATTTGTATTATTATCTGGGACTACTAAATTCTAAAGTTGCAATGGCAGTGTTAAGTTTTATAGCACCGACAATTAATTTTGGACCAGAACAGATAAAAAAAATACCAATTTTATATTGTACGAAAATAACTGTAGTCAACAATATAGTTAAAAATAATATTTCTATTGCAAAACAAGATTGGGATGCATTTGAAACATCATGGGACTTCAAACGTAGTCCGTTATTAGTAAATAAAGCTGCAACTTTAGAACAAGCTTATAATAATTGGTCACAAGAAGCTTTAGATAGATTTAATCAACTTAAAGCCAACGAAGAAGAACTAAACCGTATCTTTATTGATCTTTATGGTTTACAAGATGAATTAACTCCAGAAGAAGACGATAAGGAAGTTTCTGTTCGTAAAGCTGATCAAGTTCGTGATATTAAAGCATTCCTATCTTACTTTATCGGTTGTATCTTTGGCCGTTACTCACTTGATCAAGACGGACTTGCATATGCTGGCGGTGACTGGAATGCATCCCTTTACTCAACCTTCAAGCCAAATAAAGAAAACATTATTCTCTTAACCGATCGTCAATACTTTGACGATGAGCGTGATATCATCGTTCGGTTGCGTGAGTTTTTGTCCACGACTTTCGATCCAGATCGTTTAACAGATAATGTGAACTTCATTGCTCAAACTTTAGACCCTAAGAAGTTCGAACGTGGAGTTAGTTCAGAACAGATTATCCGTGACTATTTCGCCAATGATTTCTACAAAGATCATGCTAAGATATATCAAAAACGTCCAATTTATTGGGAATTTAATTCCGGTAGAAACAAGGGATTCAAAGCTTTAATGTACTTACATCGCTACACTCCAGAACAACTTGCAATGGTTCGTCAATATCTTCACGACTTGCAGCCGGCAATGAACGATTTAATCGAAATTGATAATGATTTATTAGATCAGGAAACAACTGCAAGTGCTAAGAGCAAATATCGAAAGATTATTTCAACTCTTAATAAGCAAATGAATGAATTAGTTAAGTATGACCAAGTCTTAGATCACTTATCTCAAAGTCCAGTAGATTTAGATCTTGATGATGGTGTTCTTGCTAATCATGACAAATTGCAACAAGGAGAAAAGTTGTTGACTAATTTATAATTATAGAAAAAGTGTCCGGGAAAAAAGTTTATTTTTAGTTAATTTTAGGCTTTTACTCAAAAGAAAAATCCTATTAAATCAAGGTTTATTAATACCAAGATTTAGTAGGATTTCTTAATTTCTGAGTTTTTTCCCAGACACTTTTTCGTTTATAATTTAAATGAATTTCTGTGAAAGTACACTATTTTTATGGAAAGAAAGTGACTTAGTAGATGAACGAATTAAATAAAATCGAAAATGCTATTAAAGAAATTGATGCGACAACCTTTCAAAAACTTTGTGACGAATATTTATCTCGTATTTTAGGAGGAACATTAAATCCTCTTGGTTCTGAAGATGGTAAAAACAAACCAACTAAAGGAACACCAGATTCGTATATTATAAATGATAGTGGTGATTTGTATTTGATGGAATATACATCACAAGAAAGTAGGTTAATTCAAAAAATTAATAGCGACTTAAAGAAACTTAGTGAATTGAAGATTAATAAAAACAATGTAAAAAAGATTATTTATTGTTCAGCTACATCAAACGTAAGCATAGAATATATCGACTCGTTAACAGAAAAGTATAAGAAAGAAAACATAGAGTTTAAATTTATTTCAAACTTTGAATTAGCCAAATATATTCAAGATAAGTACCGTGATTTAGCCAATAAATATTTAGGATTTGCATTACCACCACGGCAACTAAAAAATATTAGTGAATTTGGGGAAGAATATAATAAGCAATTTAGTGGATCAAAATTAAATTCATATTTTGCTTATAGAGAAAAAGAGCTTGCAGAAATAAACGAATATTTTAAGACACAAAATATTATAGTGCTCACAGGTAAACCGGGGGTAGGAAAAACGAGATTAGCCTTTGAGTTTGCTAAAAGAAATTTCTTGAATAATAGTTTTTTCGTACGAAATGTATATGATATTAACGCTCTAATATCCGAACTTCAGATTGAATTTTCAGTTGATGCTACTAAATTAATTGTTTTTGATGATGCAAATCAAATTGAAAATTTGGAGAAAATATTTAAAGCGTTTGTTCAACAATTAAATTCTGGAAAAGTAAAGATTTTAATTACAGTACGCGATTATGCAAAAGAAGAAATAGAAAATAAAGTTGATGAATACGCTTCAGTAAGTACTATTAATTTACTATCGCTCAATACTGAAGAAATTAGGGAATGCATTACAAAAGTATACAATATAAAAAATGAGTACATTTTAGATATAATTTGTCAAATATCTCATAGTAATCTTAGAATGGCGATGTTGACATCTGAAGTATATTTGGAAAAACATAGAATTATTGATATAGCAGATGCGTCTCAAGTTTATAAAAAACTACTTAAAAATGTACTGGAAAATGTAATTGATAATAATCGACAACTTATTTGCTTAGGAATAATTGCTTTTTTTGGAAACTTAAATATTAATAACGAACAAGAAAAAGTTTTATACAAACCAATATTAGATACAGCCAATATTTCATATACCGAATTTAAACGAAATATTGCTTTACTTGATAAACAAGAATTAATTGATTTTATAAATCAAAAATACATATATTTTTCAGATCAAACGTTAAAAGCTTATGTTTTAAAAATTGTCTTTTTAGATGAAAAGTTAATTTCTTTAAAAGATCTAATAGAATATACTTTTGAAACCAAAGCTGAGCTAGCTATTAATTGTATCAACGATTTGATAAATACCTTTTACAATGAAGAAAATGAAAATTATCTTACTCAAGTTGTAAAAGAGGTTTGGAAATATTTGGAAGATAAACATAGTGAAAAGTATTTAGACTTTGTTTCGGATTTTGTAGAATTTGATGTTAATAAAACTATTGAAACGGTGAAAGAAAAAATTGATCAAATTAAACAATATCCAAGAAAAAATAATATTAGTTTCAATGTTTCGGATAATAATAGATTAAATGATATTATTTTAAAAATAATTAATCATCTTTCTTATACTGATAGTTATAAATATGCTTCTGAGTTATTCTGTCTATATTTAAATAAACAACCACAGCTATTTTCTGAATTTCATGCAGCTATCATTCAAGACTGGGCTATAAATTATGACACATTTATTAATTATAAATTTAGAAGACAGATTAGTTTGATCAAGGAATTGATGAATAGCGAAAAATTCGATAGTGAGGTAAATATTTATTTACTTTTATCTATCATGCCTAAATATTTAGAATTAGTAATTGAAGAAACTCATGGAGTTGTTAATGAACCAAATAAATTTATGACACGCAAATTTTTATCTTCTGCTACTGAAGATAATCTTGTTTTTAGAGAACAACTGTGGAAATTCTTATTGAAACTTGATTTTAATTTTGATAGTAAAGTTAGAAAAATTGTAGCAAACTATGGATTAGAGTTATTTGGATTGAACAATATAGATGATACTACTAGAAAAGTTGTTCAATTTGATTTGAAATATATTAGTAAATTAATTCATAAACTATTTGATCCAAAAAGCCTTATAGATTGTGTTGCAGTGGGTCAAATTAAAAATAGATTATTTAAGACAAATATCGAAATTTCTAATATAGATAATTTTCTAAATAATAGTGATTATCATCTTTACCAAGATATCGAAAGTATTAGACGTGAAAAGAAACACCAAAGTAATAAGTTTCTAAAAAAATATGTTGATGATAATTTAAACTCTGATGTAGAAACTTTGAAAAAAATAGTAAACATTATTGATACCCTAGAAAAAAGATCTCAGACTTATGGATTGTTGATGGTTGTACAAATTATATTAGATAACTTAAAAGATAATACAGATGAATACCTGTCCGGTATAGAATTTTTATTTTCAAGTAAAATTTCAATATCATCGATTTTTTATGCAATTATAAATTATCTACATACTGTAAGCTCTACATCAAAAATTATTCAGATGTTAGATAAAGTAAAGAATGAAAACAGAAAAGACTGGTTATATTACATTTATTTTGATAGCTTGCCCAAGAAAAATTTGAATTTTCAAACCTATGACTTATTAACAAAGTACTTAAAAAATGAAACTGTGAAAAGTATAGGAGATTATAGCAATCGCAGTCTTGATTTTCTATATAAATTTAATACTGTTAATACACATGCATTTGAAGAATGTTGTAAAATTATATCTTCAAAAGAAGAAGAATTTAAAAGGATATATTTTCACTTTTCCTACCTTGATGAGAAACAAAGTGAAAGTATCGTAGATTCATTTGATGATATTAAATTATTAATAGATATTTTTATCAATTATATTGATAATGATCAATACGATATGTCTAATTATTTACTTGAAAAAATATATAAAAAGGATCAATCAATTTTAACTAGTTATGTGAATAAAATTTTAATCCCCAAATTAAAGAAGTTTCAATTTCATAATGAAGATCAATTACTTCTACTTTTAAAAAACAATAATAGTATTGAGATCTTAAATAAGATATGGAATATAATATGTCAGAAAAACGACAATTTTTTATTGATTGATTGGAGCGAGGAATTAGTAAACTTAGTAGAAAAAGATGACTGTGTAGACAATTGGATAAAATCATTTATAAAAAAAGGTAATTATGATTCTAAAGAAATTCATATCTTGTTAGAAGGAATTAACATAAAAAATATTAAACTTTTTTATAAGTACCTTAAAGAATATATTCAAACTAAACCAGATATAAAAGAATTTGATAAAATTCAATTTTTTCCAATGAGCTATAGTATTCCAATGAACGAAAAAGGCATCAAGAAATTCCATGTTACTAATATAGAATCTCTTAAAGCTCTTTCTGAGTGGATAACATCTTTAGGATTAGACTATTTTGAGTATAAAAATAAAGTTGACATCTGTGTTAAAGGTGAAAGGGATATGTTAAAAGAAGATCTCGGAAAGTTAAGAGCTAATATTTATTAAAAAACTGCGTAATTACACGCAGTTTTTTCCTATATTTTAAAATTTTTAATACATTTATTTTGTGGAAAATTTTAATGGGGATTTTGGTACAATAGTAAAGTTGATTTTTATATAAAAGGAAAATAAATTAATGAATAATACCCTTTCTCAAAATACGGTTGATAAGAGTATAGAGTCCTTTTTAATGGGATTAGAAATTTACAATAAACCAACTATTAAGTATAGGTAGAAGGTTTTAGTTTTTTATTTGTAACGCAGGGGAATTGCTATTAAAGGCAATACTTATTGATAAAAATGAATCCATTTATTATAAAGACGAACAAGATAGAACTATTAGTTTAATTGATGCAGTAAAAAAGATCTATCCTGATAAACATACAAGAATTAGATTGAATCTTGAAAAAATAATATAGTTAAGAAATATTAGTACCCATTTTATTACTGAAGAATATGAAGTTAAATACGCACCATTGTTTCAAGCGTGTGTATTAAATTATACTAATGAATTAGAAAAATACCAAAACAGAGATATTACTAAATATATCTCAAGACTTTCTAACTTTATCAATTCGTTATGAGCCATTAAGCGATGAACAGATAAAAATGATGTATCCTGCTGAAATTGCTCAAAAATTTATACAACAATCTAATGAAATTGATGTGTTAAATAAAGAATATGATTCAGATAAATTTTCGATCAATATTGCTCAACGTTTATATATTACAAGAAAGAAATTCAGAAAATTTCGTAGCTATAGTTAAAGACATAAAAGATCCATCTGATACACACTAATATTCTTACAATAATGTTATTATGGCAATCAATGAACGATTAAATAAACAAAACATAAAATTACAGTATAAAAGTGGTTTTAATCAGTATGTTTTAAATATGATAATAGATTTTTATGACATTAAATCAAATCCTAAGTATTCTTGTGAACATGTAATAGGAAAACAACACAGTTATACTTATTCTAAACAATTTGTAGAATTTGTTGTTACCGAGATAAAGAAAGACCCTCAACACTTTGTTGAGAGTCTTAAAAAAGTATAAAAACAACGGGCACATAAGAATGCTCAGTGTAACAACTTACCCCGTTTTGGGACCCAGCGTTAATCATTAACAAGTTATCTTTCACTTTAAATTGTAAATCAATTATACAATTGTATAATTGAATATGCAAAATATTTATACTTATCAGATTTTTTAGTATTTCTATATTTTTATTATAGATAATTAAATAGAGTAGAATTTTTATATACTTAGGGTGCCTTTAGGATACTTTGCGACTGATATAATTTATTTAATGAACAGGAGTTAACAGTATGGCAACATTAACGACAGATAAAATTATTTCAGAACTTAAAAACTATTTTGAAGATAAATATCAGTATGTTTTTTGGTATGACGATAAGGCTCAGTTTAAAGATATCATTGATCAAATTGCTTCTAATTTAAATGAAGTTAAACTATATAAAGCTCAAGCTAATCAACAATTTAAAACAAAAATTAACCTTTTAAGTGATTCTCAACATAAATATTTAATTTATGCACCTTATGAACGACCGAGAATACAAGAAAATTATTTAACTGATCTGGAATACTATTCGAAGCTTTTTACTGCCGATGCAACACAAATTATACTAGAAGAATTAAATTTGTCAGTAGATAAATTATCTTTTGTAAAACAATATCATACATTTTTTGGTGCTAAAGATAGACGCAAGAACTTTATTAAGTATTGGAACGTAGATTTCGATACCACTCCTGAAAAAGGTATTATCGCGGCAATTACCAAAACTGAAAAGCTAGATATTAATGAATTATTGATGAAAATTATTTCTGCCGGAAAAGAAAACAATCAATATTTATTTCTTTTTGCTAAATATAATGTACTAGATTATTTTTGGAAACTAGTTGGGAATTATTTCGGCTATGATACTATTGAAAATGCTAACTTAGATAATCTAATTAATAATCTTTTTTTCACATATTTAGATACAGAATTAGATATTAAAAATTCTAATAAATTTCAAAATTTATTATTAAGTAATAAAGATAATGTACAAATTTTTATTGATCGCTTTGCTGATTCTAATAAATATAATAAATACTATATCTCAGAGTCAAATCGTGTTTGGAATGAATTGAAATTACATGATTTATTAGTACAAGAATCCCTCAGTGACTTAACAAAGGTAACTGTTTTTGAAGAAGTAAACAGTATCGTATTAACAAAAATTAGAGATAAATTTATTGATAATCAAGTTACTGATTATGAACAAGTTCTAAATATTATTGATCGAATGTCTAACCACACTCGCAATAATTTCTCTAATAATAAAGAAAATGAATATAAATTTTTACGTTATAGTGCTGAATTATTTAATTTGCGTATCCCATTATTTGAAAATTGGCAAAAAGAATTGGACGGATATATAAATAATGAATACCAAATAGACACTATTTATCGAAAATTATTATTAGCTTATACAAGAATTGGCAATAACGATTTATATAGTAAAATCAAAAAAAATATTGATTTGTATTACGGAAATATTTTATTAAATAGCTCGGTTAAACAATGGAATAATACCTTTGATTTATCAGAAGTACCAAGTGATATAAAACAAGAAAGATTTTATCATAATCACGTAGCTCATGTGCCAGAAAGAGTTGTAGTAATTTTTTCAGATGCCTTACGCTTTGAAGTTGGTAAAGAGCTAGAAGATGAGCTAGATAATAATGATCGATTAACTTTAAATATGAAATATGCGCTTACTAGCTTGCCGTCAGTAACGTATATGGGAATGAATGTTATGCTACCACACAATAGTCTTAGATGGGATGCAGAGAAACATAAAGTTAAAGTAGATGATAAAAACGCTGAAAATACTTCTGCTCGTAATAAAATTTTAAAAACATTCAATGAAAGTAACACAGCTGCTCAACTAAAAGATATCTTGGAAATGACTTCAAAAGAAGTGAAAACTTTCATTAATGGTAAGAATTTAATTTATTTGTATCACAATCAAATTGATGCTAAAGGACATGAACTAAAAACAACTAAAGAACTAGTAGATGCTACAGAAAAAGCAATTGAGGAAATTAAAAAAACTATTCAAGCTCTACGAACAAACGGTGTGTCGCACATCATTGTAACAGCCGATCATGGCTTTATTTATCAAGAACGTCCAATTTATGATACCGACAAAATTGATTTAGCAAATGAAGACTATTTAGGCAATGCGCATTTAAGATATTTGATTACCCCTGATAAATTAAGCGTAAGGGGAGTTAAAAGTACTACAATGGGTATTAGCTTATCTAATGATGATAAAACTAATATTTATTATCCAACAAGCCCGAACGAATTTATTGCAAGAAGTGGAAGTAAAAATTATGTTCACGGCGGTTCTTCTATTCAAGAAATGTTAATTCCAATATTAGATATCAAAGCAACTTCACGAAAATCCGCTGCACAACCAGCAGAAATCAAATTAGCGGCTACTACTTTTAGAATTAATAGTTTAAAAATGAATTTGCTTTTTAATCAAATAGCTTCAGTTAGTGATAGAGTATTACCAACTGAATATAATGTATTCTTTGTTGATGAGGATGAAAAGATGATTTCTAATAAAGTAGTAGTTGAAGCAAATCGTAAGGGATCTGCGGCTGATCGTACTCTTCCTGTAACTATTACAATTCAGAATACAAATTATAATCTTAATAAAAAATATTATTTAGTAATTGAGAACCAAGATACTAATTATTCCCAAAAAATAGAATATACCATGGATATATTTTCAAATAATTAAATGTATAAATATTAATCATATAATAGTAGATAGATCAGGATATTTTCTTGATCTATTTTTATTAATCATAAGAAAGTTAATAACTCCATGACAAAAATAACATCCGCACAACAAGCCTTGCATGAAGGCTTAATTATTTTATTAAATACTAAAAAAATAAATCAAGTTTCTATTAAAGAGCTAGCGCAAACATCAAATGTTGCACGAAGTGCTTTTTACGCATATTACGATAACGTAGACAGCTTATTAGAAGAAATAGAAAATACTTTTATAGAAAATCTGAATACGCTTGATCAGAGTATTACAGATTCAGCTACAAACAACTTTACATATTTTTATGAAGTGTTAAGTTATATTAAAAAAATAGCAATCTGCTTTCAGCTTTATTAATTAAAGATTACGATTATCGTTTAGTTGAAAAATGGAAGACAGCAATTAAAGAAAATTTGTATCGGCGCTTCAAGTTAACTAATCCTAATATTAAAGCATAACTTTTATTTGAAATATACTGGGCAAGATATTGCTTCTGCCTTTGTCGCATCTGCAACAGTCTTCGTTGTAATGGCCATTTTAGGTACGGTTACTAAAAAAGATTTGAGTAGGTGGGGCTCCTACGCGTCAGCAGCATTAATTGGTTTAATTGTAGCTATGTTAATCAACATGTTTTTAAAGAGTTCAGCAGCTAATTACATCTTTTCATTTATTGCAGTTATTATTTTTACTGTTTTAACTGCTTGGGATGCACAAAGAATGAAGAACATCTATTTACAATTTGGTGGTGAAGTTTCTACGAACGGATTAGCTGTTATGGGAGCTCTTCAGTTATATCTAGACTTTGTTAACCTATTTTTGCAATTCTTAACTATTTTTGGCTCAAATGATAATAATAATTAAAAATCTTTGTTTATAGTATTTACGATATTAGCGATATATTAATTCACCTATTTTTAATAGACTAGAATTATCCTTTGAGTAGGATAACTGAAAGCTTATTGAGAGATTTATCAGTAAATAAAAGCCCATGTTTTACACAGGTTTTTTTGTTGATCGATAATTGTCTGATTGGTCTGATTGAGCTAAAAATAATATGAAAAGATAAAAAATATGAAATATTAATTTTATTTATTAATGCTTTTTTATTTTATGCTAATATTATACTAAAACAAATTTAAGAAGATTGTACCAATGAATCTAACATATCTTAAATCTAACTTATTAATTGTCTTAAAATCAAAGAAAAACCAACTTCTTATTGTTATTCTTATCCTGTTTTCTACCTTTTCTTTATTTATAGTCGAAAATCAAAAAATAGGAGATGGAATAAAAAGTTGGGAAACTTATAGCGAATCCTTGCAGGCTAATTCTAATTATTTTGACAATGAAATGCTAAAAAAAACCTACCTATAAGAATACCTATGACAATTTAAATAAACAAGCTCAGGAATTAGCTAGTTTACAAAATAGTCAAGTATTTACCGATCCTGTGCAATATTTAAACAGCTATCGCAATTTGCTAACCACTATGCAAGCAGGCTATACGAACCACTATGCTGGAGCTAATACATTAAATGTGCCATCGCAATTTTTTATTAGCAAAGAATTGAATCGGATTAATTATTTAATTAATCATAAGATTCCGATTGTAATGAATAATGAAAGTTCAGCAACATATTTAATTTATGTTTTATCATTTTTAGGTACTATTATCTTCTTTTATATTTCTTTCATCTCGGCTGATAGCTGGATTATTAACTTGAAGCATCAATCAGTCTTAAAAAATATTCCTTATTTCTTTAAAGACGAGATAATTGGAAAGATTGGCATTAACTTTATCTTAGTTTTCTCATCAGTATTACTCTCTATAATTGGAGCTTATGTATTTGCTGGTATAAAACATAATTTTGTTACTTTAAACTATCCGGTTAATTTTTATTTTACTCATGCACTTACTATACCTTTATGGAGTTATTGCCTTGTCTTTTTAGCATATATTTCTGGATTAGTTATTTTTGTTACAAGTTTAAGTATGTTTTTAAATCAGATAACTAAGAACATTTATTTAACTATCTTCATCGAAGGCAGTATTTACGCTTTATTATTTTTACCAAAAGATATTTTGAAGTGGCTTGTATTTTTACCATCGCCATATTTAGATTTAACCAATCTATTTAATGGAGACCTTGCAAGTAATTTGCATTTAACCAATGTTAATTTTCTGACTGGCTACTTAGTACTTCTGATCTGGTCATTGATTTTGATTTATGGATTTAAGTATTTAGGGGAGAGGAAGGGATGAAAATGAAGAAACAATATTTTATTTTTCAACTAAAATACTTTTTCACTAATCCTAAAAATATTGGTCTATTTGTTTTAACTTTTATTCTTTCCTTATATTTTTGCTTAGTTAGCGTACCTAATCGGCAAATAATTGAAAAGGTCGATCCTTATGCAATTAAGGGAGAATATCAACGATATAATTTATTCTTGAAAAAAGCAGTAACAAAAATAAATGAAATGCAGAAATCAAAAAATGCACATGAGGTGCCGAATGAAGGATATGTTAATGCTCTAAAAACTTATCCTGCTATTCTAAAATTTGATAAACATCGTCTTCATGGAATTAAGACAAATAATTGGAGAGAATATGCTATTTACTCAAGCAGGTGGTATAAAGATGTTGATCATTTGATTTTTGTAGATGAGAATGAACAATTTCTATATCCCGTTCAGTATTACCAAAATAATAATTATAGGGAGGATGGGCACTTTGGTTATCAAAGAACAGCCCATTTATATGACGCTCTAGTTAAAAGTAAACAGCCACTTACTAGGAATACTATCGAGGAAAGAACTACTTTACAAATATTGCAAAATTCTATATCAGGTTGGACAGCTCTAATATTAATTATTATTGTGATATTTTTTGCAGCGGATATTGTACCTAACGATCGTAAGAACAAATCGGTCTTAAAAAATATTCCCTTAAGTAAAAGTTCTATCCTTTGGATTAAAACTCTGGTAGTTGAAATAGGCATAGGAATAAATTTTTTACTAGCTTTAGTGGTAATTACTTTATGTACAGCTCCAAAATACGGCTTTGGCTCATTTAATTTGAGAACGACTTTTTATATGGGAAGATTGTATTTTTTACAGCCTTTTAAATATCCAACCTTAGGAGAATATTTTAGGCAGTTTGGGATTTTTGCCATTTTAATTGTTTTTTTGTTTATTAGGCTCACGATTTTATTTTCTATAATTTTTAGAAATGAATACATTGCTGAAATATTAGCAACTATGTTTGCAATTAGTGGAAAAGTTTTCTATTTTTCTTTAGGAATGGGATATGTATATCCATTTTTACAAAATCTACCAATGACATATTTCTCTATTGGAGAAAGTTTAACTGGAAATTTAGCATATTTAATGGATTCTCCAGGATGGGGATTTGTAGCAGGACTTTATCCTCTTATTTTTGCCATTTTAATAGTTGAAATTTTTATGATAATGATTAGTCATTCAAATAGAGTTTCATTAGTAAAGGGATGAAATTAAATGCTTAAATTAAAAAATATTACCTTATCTTTTGGTAATCATACTGTCTTAGATGATTTTAATTATAATTTCCAAAATGGAACAATTTATGGATTAGTGGCACCAAATGGTACAGGAAAATCGACATTAATCAATGTTATATTGAACAATCTAAAACCTCAAAAGGGATACGTAGAATATAATGAATTACAGTATAAGAACGAAAAGACAACAGTTAAATTGCATCAAGAAATTTGTGCTTTTCCTGACCAAAGTGAACTTTTTTCTTTTATGACTGGGAGAGATCATTTAAAACTTTATGCTAACTTATGGCATAATAATCCGCAGAAAATAAAAGATATTATTTCAACCTTAAAAATGGAAACTTATATTGATCGTAAAGTAGAAACCTATTCACTAGGGATGAAACAACGTTTATGTTTTGCAATGGTGGTGGCTACCAATACGTCAGTCATGCTTTTAGATGAAGTAATGAATGGATTAGATCCCCAAAACGTTCAGTTAATTTCACAGGTATTGTTAAATTTGCGAGCACAAGGTAAGTTAATAATTATGGCCTCACATTTGTTGCAAAATTTACAGCAATATGCAGATCAAGTTTTATTTTTAAAGAATGGTAGAATAATTGAAAATCTAAACAATAAAGCTGAAACAAAAAAATATTTAGAATTTAATAATTCAAGTTTGATTAGCAATATTCTCGAAGAAAGTAATTATCAAATTCTACCTAATCAAACGATTCTTTTACCAATTGATGAATTAAGTCAAGATAAATTTGACACAATAATTCATATACTACTTGAAAATAACGTTTCATTTACTGTTAGGAAAATTTCACTAGAAGACTTATTTAACAAGTTTTATGAGTAGCCTAGCCATTATTTCACTGGCCAAATCAAAGATAATGAAAAATAAGCTCTATTAGTTTATTCATTGTATTCTTAGACTTGGAATGAAGGAGAATGAGTAGAAAAGGGAGGACTTATAAATGACAGAAGTTCCAACAATTACATTGTGGCGATACATTCGGTGCCTGGAACGCTTTAGCTGCTGCTAAGCGCGCTGGTAAAGTTTGTTCAATTGGTTTATCAAACTTTTATCCTGATCAATACATGAATTTAGAGCTTGCTCATGAAGATAAGCCAGCAATTAACCAAATTGAAATTAATCCATGGTTCCAACAAACTAACGATGTTAAATTCTTCCAAGGAAGAGATGTAGCTGTAGAAGCTTGGGCTCAATTTGCAGAAGGTAAACATGATATTTTCAATAATAAGACATTGAAAGAAATTGCTGAAGCTCACCACAAGACTACTGCTCAAGTTATTTTGCGTTGGCTTACCCAACAAGATATTGTTGTTATTCCAAAATCTGTTCATGAAAAACGTCAAAAAGAAAATCTTGATATTTTTGACTTTGAATTAACTAAGGATGAAATGGATAAGATTAAAGGATTAGATAAGGGCGTAAGTCAATTCTTTGACCACCGTGACCCAGCAGTAATTGATGATATTTTCGGAGAAAGCCTAAAGCAATTACGTGATTCAGAATAGTCAGTAACATTAATACAATAAAGATAGATAGAAGCAGGGTTTATGTTTCTATCTATTTTTTATTCACTATAATTCCAACACCAAATATGATATTTTAAAGATATTAAAAAGCATAAGAAAGTAAGGTGTAAGAAATGGAAGAAAATACTAAAAATATGCTAGCAGGACTACCTTATCGTCCCGACACAGAAGAGTTAAGAGCTATTTCGACAAAGGCGCATCGCTTAAGCCGTGACTATAATCAAACAGCAGATGAAGATAAGGAAGTAAGAAAAGCAATTATCGATAATTTATTTCCAGATCATGGAGAAGGAGTTTACCTTCAAGGACCAATTGAAGTAGATTACGGTAAATTTACAAAATTAGGTAAAAATTTTTATGCTAACTTTAATTTGACTATTTTAGATACTTGTCCAGTTACTATTGGAGACAATGTAATGTGTGGTCCTAATACTTCATTAGTAACACCGCTGCATCCCTTATTGCCAGAGCAAAGAAATGCGCGCTTGCAAGCAGATGGTAAAGTAGCAGATATCGAATATGGCGCACCAATTACAATTGGCGATAATTGCTGGTTAGCTAGTAATGTAACTGTTTGTCCAGGAGTAACGATTGGAAAAAATTGCGTTATTGGTGCTGGCAGTGTAGTTACAAAAGATATTCCAGATAATTCTTTGGTTTTAGGTGTTCCAGGCCGAGTAGTTAGAAAAATCACTGAGAAAGACCGCCTAGATACTTATCCATATTAATTAGGTGCTAAAATCGCATCTTGCGAACATTTGTTCAAATGAAGTATAATACTTATGAAAAAAGACTGTTGAGGATTTTACCTAAACAGTCTTTTGTTCTGATTATTTATTTTTAGCATTCTTTTTTAGCAATCCATGAGACTTTTTGTACCAATACCATAGTCCAAAAGGAACGATATTTTCTTCATGGTTAATTAGGCGCTTGATATTGGAGCGGTGTCTTACAAAGAGCAAGATCATCATAATTCCTGTAATAATTGTAAGAAAGATATCATGAAACCAGAAGGAACAAATGAAGATGATAACTATTGAAACCAAGCTTGATAAACTTACATATGAGGTAATAAATAGCATTGGTAAAAATACTAGGGCACATAGTCCAAAGAATTTTAAATTATAGCCAAGAAAGACGCCGGCGCTAGTTGCTACCGCTTTTCCTCCCTTAAACTTTAGAAAGATGGAAAAAGTGTGGCCTAAAATGACACAGACACCAGCAATTAGTAATAAATATTTTGGTCCCTTTAGATGGAAAATTAATGGTAAATCTGTTGCAAGTGTACCTTTTAATACATCAATAACTAAAACTGCACTGCCTGCTACAGGTCCCATTACTCTGAACGAGTTGGTTGTTCCGATATTTCCCGACCCAAAATTTCTTATATCTTCATGAAAAAATATCTTTCCGACTAATACACCTGTGGGAAAGGATCCAATCAAGTATGCTAAAATAAAAATTAGTAAATAATTCAACGTAGACATTCACTTTTCAACCCCATTTAAAATCTAAAGCTATTTTAACAAAGATTATAATAGCTGTGGGGTTGATTTTGATTGTCTGTTAAAAATGGAGGCATTTATTTGGCTAAAGCAAATAAAACTACCAGTTCATATGATGATTCTTCGATTCAGATTCTTCATGGGCTAGAGGCAGTAAGAAAACGTCCAGGAATGTATATCGGTTCAACTGATCGGCATGGGTTAAATCATTTGATTTATGAAATCGTCGATAATTCAGTTGACGAAGCAATGGCTGGTTATGGTAAAGAAATCAATGTAACTATTCATAAAGATAATTCAGTTACAGTTCAAGATTTTGGGCGTGGGATGCCAACAGGAATGCATGAATCAGGAATTCCAACTATTGAAGTTATTCTTACTGTGTTACATGCAGGTGGTAAGTTTACCGAAAAGAATTATCAAACTTCTGGTGGTTTACATGGAGTAGGTTCTTCTGTTGTAAATGCATTATCTTCTTACTTAAAAGTAAGAGTAGTTAGAGACGGTCAAGCATATGAAGAAGAATTTGAAAATGGTGGTCATCCAATTGGTACGCTTAAGCATTTAGGCAAGACTAAAGATAAAAATGGTACTACTATTACTTTTAAACCAGATCCAACTATTTTTTCTACTACCACATATAATTACGAAACCATTCAAGAAAGAATTCGTGAGTCAGCTTTTCTATTAAAGGGTGTTAAGTTCACACTAACTGATGAACGAGAACCAGAACATCATGATGAGTTTCTATATGAAGATGGAATTAAGTCATTTGTATCTTATTTAAACGAAGACAAAGATACAATGGGAGATGTTTTTTACTTTTCTGGTAAACAAAATGGAATTGAAGTTGAATTTTCAGGCCAATACAATGATGGATATTCCGAAAACTTTGTTTCATTTGTAAATAATGTTCGTACAGCTGATGGTGGTAGTCATGAAGCTGGAGCACGTAGTGGTTTTACAAAGTCTTTTAATGATTACGCTAAAAAGCAAGGGTTATTAAAGAATAAGGATAAAGGTCTAGAAGGTAGCGATTATCGTGAAGGCTTAAGTGCAGTATTATCTGTTAAGATTCCAGAAGAATTACTAGAATTTGAAGGACAGACTAAAGGAAAACTTGGAACTCCACAAGCTAGAAGTGTTGTAGACAGCATTGTTTATGAACAGCTTTCATACTATTTAATGGAAAACGGAGAATTTGCTCAAAGCTTAGTTCAGAAAGCACAAAAAGCAAGGGATGCACGTGAAGCTGCTAAAAAGGCCAGAGATGAAAGCAGAAGTGGCAAAAAGAGACGAAAGAAGGAGATTCTTTCAGGAAAATTAACTCCTGCTCAATCACGTAATCCAAAGAAAAATGAGTTATTCCTAGTCGAAGGGGACTCAGCTGGTGGTTCCGCAAAACAAGGAAGAGATAGAAAGTTCCAAGCTATTTTGCCATTACGAGGCAAGGTCTTAAATACGCAAAAAGCTAAGTTACAAGATATCTTTAAAAATGAAGAAATCAATACCATGATCCATACTATTGGTGCAGGGGTTGGATCAGATTTTCAGATTAAGGATGCAAATTACGATAAAATCATCATCATGACAGATGCGGATACTGATGGTGCCCATATTCAAATTTTGCTTTTAACTTTCTTTTACAGATATATGCGCCCAATGGTTGAAGCGGGTCGTGTGTATATTGCTCTGCCTCCTTTATACAAACTACAAAAAGGTAACGGAGCAAAAGCCAAGATTAAATATGCTTGGACTGATGAAGAATTGAGCGAAGACTCTAAAGACATGGGTAAAGGTTTTGCTTTGCAGCGTTTCAAAGGTTTAGGTGAAATGAATGCTGATCAATTATGGGAAACAACTATGAATCCCGAAACTCGTACCTTAATTAGAGTTAAGATTGACGATGCTCAACTTGCTGAAAAGCGTGTAACAACCTTAATGGGAGATAAAGTGGCTCCTAGAAGAAAATGGATTGATGAAAACGTTAAATTCCGTATGGGTGAAGACGGATCAATTCTAGAAACAAGTAGAGATTAAGAGGTTATATTTTTAGATGACACAAACAAATGAAAGAATTAGGGAATTACCTCTTGAAGAAGTTATGGGTGAAAGATTTGGACGATATTCAAAATATATTATCCAAGAACGTGCTCTCCCAGATATTCGAGATGGCTTAAAACCAGTTCAACGTCGTATTCTGTATGCGATGTATAAAGATAATAATACATATGATAAGCCTTATAAGAAGGCGGCAAAAGCTGTCGGTAATGTTATGGGTAACTTTCACCCTCATGGTGACAGTTCTATTTATGGTGCTTTAGTTCACTTATCGCAAGATTGGAAGATGCGAGAACCTTTAATTGAAATGCATGGTAATAATGGATCAATGGATGGGGATGGTCCAGCAGCCATGCGTTACACCGAATCTCGTTTAAGTAAAATTTCTAATTTGCTTTTACAAGATATTGATAAAGAAACTGTTCAAATGATTTTGAACTTTGATGATACAGAGTATGAACCAACAGTTTTACCGGCCCACTTTCCTAACTTATTAGTTAATGGATCAACAGGTATCTCAGCTGGATATGCAACTGAAATTCCACCTCATAATCTTGCTGAAGTTATTGAAGCAGCTGTTTACCTGTTAAAGCATCCCGATGCTACAACAGATGATTTGATGAAATTTGTTAAGGGACCTGATTTTCCAACAGGTGGCATTGTCCTAGGAACTAAGGGCATTAAAGAGGCCTATGAAACTGGTCGTGGAAGAATTCAAGTTAGGTCTAAGACTACAATTCAAGAAATTAAAGGACATCGTCAGCAAATCGTTGTAACCGAAGTACCTTTCGGCGTAAATAAAGCAATGATGGTTAAGAAAATTGACGAGATCCGTTTAAATAAGGAAATTGACGGTATTTCAGAAGTAAGAGATGAAACTGATCGTCACGGTCTTTCAATTGTAATCGAACTTAAAAAGGGTGCTGATAGTCAAAACATCTTGAACTATCTATTTAAAAACACTGACTTACAAGTTTCATACAATTTCAATATGGTTGCTATTGATCGTATGACTCCCGTACAAGTTGGATTAAAGCGTATTTTATCTTCCTACTTAGCACATAAAAAAGATGTTGTAACTAAGAGAACAGAATTTGATTTAAAGAAGGCTAAACAGCGTCTAGAAATAGTTGAAGGTCTTATTCATGCCTTAGATATTTTAGATCAAGTAATCAAAACTATTAGATCTTCTAAAGATAAAAAAGATGCTAAAAAGAATTTAATTGCTAAGTATGATTTCACTACTAATCAAGCGGAAGCTATAGTTTCTTTGCAGTTATACCGTTTAACTAATACTGATGTTAACCAACTTAAAAAGGAACAAGCAGATTTAAATAAAAAAATCGAAAAGTTCAATGAAATATTAAGTGATAATAAGGTTCTTGAAAGAGTTGTAGTTAAAGAATTAAATGCGGTAAAAAGAGAATTTGGTTCACCAAGAAGAACAGAAATTACTGCTAAAGCAGCTAAAATTGAAATTAATGAAAAAGCTCTAGTAGCTGATGAAGATGTACGAGTATTAGTAAGTAAAGACGGCTATTTGAAGCGGTCATCTCTCCGTTCATTCCAATCAACCGATGATGAAGATAATGGATTGCCTGCTGGTGATAAGGTTGTGTTTGAAAAAACAATGTCTACCTTGGATAATCTTTATATTTTTACTAATAAAGGAAACCTAATTTATCGTCCAGTACATGAATTAATTGAAACAAAATGGAAAGAAACAGGGCAGCACCTGTCTCAAGAAATTGGTCTTGATAGTGATGAAGAAATTATTCGGGTGTTTGAAGTTAATGATTTAAAGGCCAATTTAAACTTTTTGATTGCTACTAACGATGGATATATTAAACAAGTTACATTAGCAGATTTACAACCTACTAGAACATATAAGTCTCGTGCAATTACTGCTATTAAGCTTAAGAGTAATGACAGTAAAGTTATCCGTATTGATCAAGTGCAACCTGATAGTAAAGAAGAAATTACTCTAATTACTAATCAAGCATATGCAGTAAGATTTGATATTAGTGAGATACCTACATCTGGCTCAAAAGCAGTTGGTGTTAAATCCGTTAACCTTAAAGATGATGACTACATAGTAAATTATGTTTTAGCTGATCCTAAATATATTGATTTAATTAAGGTTGGAATCATCACTCAACGGGGAGCCTTTAAGCAACTCAAACTTAACCTTATAAATAAAATTACGCGTGCAAAACGAGGTGTCCTTGTACTACGTGAACTTAAGACTAAGCCTCATCGAATTATGGCAATCAGTAGTTATGGTGAAAATCATATTCTCCATCTGAATACTTCTAGTAATCGTCATATTGAGCTTAATACTTCTGAATTCCCATTGGGCGATCGCTACTCAAATGGATCTTTTGTACTAGACCCAATGACAGATGGGACTCCTGTCTCATTAACGCTTGGTCAGCCAATCGCAGATGGAAGAGATAAAACTGAAGATTTATTTTAATTAGTTAAAAACTAAGGATAATGATTTAACTGTTATCCTTAGTTTTTTTATTAAAATAAGAATTATAGGAAAATAGTATGCATTTTATGCAAAATTTTTTATTATTGGCACAGGCGTTATTATAAAAAGCGTGAGATGAATATTAAGCTTTAATAAAGGACTATCAGAAAATAATTAGTTGTATTTAAAAATCTTATTCATTAGCTATTATTCCATATTTATATAAGAGGTATTCAATTATGAAAACAAATATTGATGCGGTTTTATCCGCGAAATCGTTACGTTACTTTCTTCAATTAATTGATAATATGAGTTATACGCAAGCAGCTCAAATTTTAGGTATTACTCAGCCGGCTTTAACGCAACAAATTAAAAAACTTGAACGAGCAGTTGGGTCACCATTATTTGGCCAAATGGGCAAATAATTATATTTAACTGATGCTGGCCTAAAGATGGAAGAGACAGCAAAAGCACTATTTTCAAGAGTTAATAATGCTGTAGACAGTATTCAGCAATACACTAAATCAGATACCGGAACTATTTCTTTAGGAATATTATCTACTATTTAAGCAAGAGTAATTGATCAATTCTTAGCTAAATTCAACCATAAATATCCTGATATAACATTACATGTGGGTTTCTATAATAGGACAGAGCTTTGGGATAGACTAGATAATAATCAATTAGATTTAGCAGTTCTTTACATGCCAGATCATAATTCAACTGTGAAGAACATGAAACAGTATATGGCAAAACAAATTTATCCTGAAAAAGTTATTTTCTTAACTCACGATCCAGAAAATGAGTTTAATAAAACAACTCAGCATAAATGGGCTGCTTATCCTAAGGACTACTATTTACCACAAATTGTTCGTCGTTTCTATGCTAGTGAGTTTCCAAACAATGAACTAAATACTACGGTAACCTTTACTGCTCCGTATCAATTAATCAAATTTGCTGAATAAACTGACCATACCTATGTCTCCAAGAGTTTTTATAAGGCACACAAGGCTGAAATTACATTATCTCCAGTAAAGACAAAGAGTGAGACAAACTTTGAAAGTTGTTTTATTTATCGTAAAAATAAGAGTGAAATACCTCGACTAATCAATTTCCTAAAAGAGTGGGATAAGTTTATTGAAGAGAAAGATTATGATAGTAGACTAGAGGATATTAAAGTTAATATTTAGTTTTAAGGCATTCTTTTTATAGCAAAAGGATGCCTTTTTAATGCGTGATAGATTTGCTTAAGTTTAACTTTTAATCTAAAATAATTAGGTAGATATAATTTTAAAGGAGCTCTATATAATGGCAAAAGAATTGATTTTTGGTCACCAAAATCCTGATACAGATGCAATCGGAACAGCAATTGCATACTCATACTTACAAAATAAGTTAGGTTACGATACCGAAGCTGTTGCTTTAGGTGAAGCTAATGATGAAACTAAGTATGCTTTAAATAAGTTTGGTTTTACTGCACCTCGTGTTATTAAAACTGCTTCAAATGAAGTTGATGCAGTAATGCTTGTTGACCATAACGAACCTCAACAAAGTGTTTCTGACATTGATAAGGTTAAAGTAACTCATGTAGTTGATCACCACCGTATTATGAACTTCAATACTGCTGATCCTTTATACTACCGTGCAGCTCCAGTTGGTTGTACCAGTACCATTATGTGGCAAATGTACAACGAAAAAGAAATTGAAATTCCACAAGATATTGCAGGAATTATGCTTTCAGCTATTATCTCAGATACTTTACTCTTAAAGTCACCAACTACTACTGACCAAGATAAAGAAGCTGTTGTATCTTTAGCAAATATTGCTGGTGTTGACTACAAAGAATACGGTCTTAAGATGCTTAAAGCTGGTACTAATATTGCTGACAAGTCAGAAGAAGACCTAATTGATTTAGATGCTAAGAGTTTTGAATTAAACGGTAGCAACGTTCGTGTAGCACAAATTAACGTTGTTGATTTACCAGAAGCCTTAGAACGTAAAGACGCTTTCTTAAAGGCTATGGATGAAGCTTCTAAGCGTGAAGGTTACGATATGTTTATGCTTTTAATTACCAACATTCTTGACTCAGATTCAGAAGCTTTAGTAGTAGGTAGTGATGAATCAAAAGCTAAATTTGAAAAAGCATTTAACGCTAAATTATCAGATTCAGAAGTTAAATTACCAGGCGTTGTTTCAAGAAAGAAACAAGTTGTTCCTCCATTAACTAACGCTTTTGAAGCTTAATTATTTGGTTTAATTTAGAAAAAGACAGGTATGATCCTTTCATACTTGTTTTTTTATTTAGTAGAGGAAAATGAAATCATCAATAGAAGTACTAAAGAATGTTTTTGGTTATACAACTTTTCGTCCTGGACAAGAGCGAGTTATTGAGCAAGTTCTTAAAGGAAGAAATGTTTTAGCTGTAATGCCAACTGGAGCAGGAAAGTCAATGTGTTATCAGATACCAGCATTGGTTAACCCTGGTGTAACATTGGTAATATCTCCTTTAATTTCCTTAATGAAGGATCAGATAGACTCTCTAAAACAAAATTGCATTAATGCTGCTGCTTTAAATTCAGCAACTCCTCAAGAAGAAGTAAATCCAATCTTGAGACAAGCCTATGAAGGGAAAATAAAACTTTTATACATAACTCCTGAGCGGTTAGCAATGGATTATTTTCGCTATCAATTAAACTTTTTGGATATTTCTTTAGTTGCAGTAGATGAAGCCCACTGTATTTCTCAATGGGGACATGACTTTAGACCTGCGTACCGCCAAATTATGGAGGGAGTAAAGTCAATTAAAAGCCAGCCTAATATTTTAGCTTTAACAGCAACGGCAACCCCTTCAGTGCAGAAAGATATTGCAGATCAATTAAAGATTCCGGCTGAAAATTATGTTATTACTTTATTTGCAAGACCAAATTTGAGCTTCAAGGTAGTAAATAATCCTAAAAATACTAACTTATATCTTTTAGATTATATTAAAAAGCATCCCAATCAATCAGGGATTGTGTATGCGAGTACAAGAAAAAATGTTGAAGAGTTGACTGACTATTTAGCTCAAAATGGAATTTTAACAGCGAGTTATCATGCTGGGCTATCTAATAAAGAAAGAGCTGATGTACAAGATGCCTTTCAATTCGATAAGGTACAAGTGATTGTTGCAACAAATGCTTTTGGTATGGGAATTGATAAAAGAAATGTTCGATTTGTAATTCACGCTAATAGTACTCCAAACTTAGAATCATATTATCAAGAAGCCGGGAGAGCAGGCAGAGACGGAGAGCCATGTGAAGGAATATTAATTTATCATCCGAAAGATATTAGACTATATCGTTGGTTTATTGAACAATCTGATTTAGATGATGAATACCAAAAAATTCAATATCAGAAATTAGCTGCAATTACTAAGTACGTCAATACAACGGAATGTTTACAACAATTTATCGTCAGATATTTTGGTCAGACTTGCTCTCCATGTGGCAAATGTTCTAATTGTTTGGGAACATTTATTGAAAAAGATATTACTGCAGAAAGCAAAAAAATCATTTCAACAATTTATGAACTTGATGGACGCTTTGGCAAAAATGTAGTTGCCGATGTAGTTACAGGTGCCAATAATCAGCGCATGCGAGAAATTCGGGCATCTAATTTTAAAAATTATGGTAGTTTGAAGTTAGAGAAGAGGGCTGCCTTAGACTTAATTAATTATCTAATCAGTCATAACTACTTGGAGTTAACAGATACTCAATATCCTGTAGTTCATGTAACTAATTTAGGATGGGACGTTTTAGATGATAAAAAGCAAGTAAGTCAAAAGATTTCAAAAAATATCATAAAATCAATACAACTTACTAATCAAATTTCAGAAAAGGAAAATAACCTATTCTTGCGTTTAAAGGAAACACGCTTAGAGTTAGCTAAAGAGCAGGGAATACCAGCATTTTATATTTTCTCTGATAAATCATTAAGAGATATGGCACTTCAAAAACCTAAAACAAAAACAGACTTTTTGAATATTTCAGGTGTTGGTCAAGCAAAATTAAAAGCATATGGGCAAATTATGCTTGATACTATTAGGAAATATTTGAAAGAAGAAATAGATTAATGAAGTGTCTAGTAATAAATAGTAGAATAGACTAGAACAGATTAAAAATAGGAGGACTAAAATGGAATATCCACAATTAGACCTGGAAAATGTAAAAGGTCCAAAAGCAGTAATTAAAACTAATCATGGAGATATTAAAGTTCAATTATTTGAAAAAGATGCTCCAATGACTGTAGAAAATTTCGTTCGTTTAGCTAAAAAGGGTTACTATGATAATACTACTTTTCATCGTGTAATTAGTGACTTTATGATCCAAGGTGGTGATCCAAAGGGTGACGGTACTGGCGGTGAAAGTATCTGGGGACATCCTTTTGAAGATGAGTTTTCAAATAAACTCTTTAACTTACGTGGTGCACTTTCCATGGCTAATTCTGGTCCTAATACTAATGGTAGTCAATTCTTTATCGTTCAAAATAAGAATGTGCCTAAACGAATGATTAAAGAAATGGATGCAGCTGGCTATCCAAAAGAAATTGTAAAAGCATATAAACAGGGTGGAACCCCGTGGTTAGATGGTCGTCATACAGTTTTTGGTCAAGTAATTGATGGTATGGATGTCGTTGATGAAATTGCAAAGGTTCCACGTGATAAGGCAAATGATAAGCCTAAAGAAGATGTAATTATTAAGAACATTCAGATTGAAGATTAATTCAGTTAAAAACATGGTCTACCTTGATCATGTTTTTAATTTGGGCTTATAACACGGGGGTTAAATATGAATATATTTACTAATGATAAGTATCGGCCATCAGAATCACGTATTTTAGCTACATCCTTAACTTTTTCAGCTGGTTTTATTGATGCTTATACTTATATTCAACGAGGACATACTTTATCTGCAGGTCAAACAGGAAATGTTATCTTCTTTGCTTCAGCATTTGCTGATCACAATATAGCTGGTATGTTAAATAGAGCAACTACATTTATTGCATTTATTTTAGGGTTATTACTGGTAGGTCTTTTTCATAAATACGTTAAAAGTAATTATTGGCGGGTATTTTGTCTATTTCCAATTTTACTTATTTGCTTAGGCGTAGGCTTTGTTCCTAAAACTGTCCCGAATTATTATGTCGTGCCCGTAATTGCCTTTGGACTGGCTGTTCAAAATGCTTCCTTTAGTAAGATCGAAGGTATGGGATATAATAATGCATTTACAACTGGTAATTTAAAAAAATCTGTCGTTGCCTGGAGTGCATATTTCTTTGGTGAAGATAAATCTCAGCATAATGCAGCTGTTAACTATATGTTTTTAGTTATTGCTTTTGCACTTGGCGCTATTGTGTCAGCATTACTTCAAAAAGTATTTTTCTTAAAAACTATATGGTTTGCAGTATTACTTCTGGGAACTATTAATGTTGTTTATACAATTTCATTAAGTAAACGGAAAAAATTAAATTTTAAAAATGACTAGTCGTTAAAATTTTTAGTACATGTTTAAAAATCTCACTAGATTGAACCATTGCATCCGCAGTTCAATCTAGTGAGATTTTTTATTTAGAAAAAATAAGTGGTAAGGATTAGAGAAAAGGAGCTAATAAATCATGAAAGTATAAATTCGTATAATATATATTATGTAAAGTATAATATAAAAAGTATAGAATATATCAAAAGTACCTTGTTCATATGAATTATGTTTTAGGCAGTTAAATCTTTATCAACATATCTAAAATAATTTTTCTGAGTTAATTAGATTCTTACCGACTAAAAAATATAAGTTAAGGATTTTTATTTTGAATCTTCATTGTAAGCTTAAATAAAAATTTTTATAGCTATGTCTATCTCTTATCTATAACTTTGTGATGCTGTGACGGCCATTCTATGGCTTTTAAAATAATTATTGGTTAGCAGTTAATCATTTGATTTAAATTTTCTGCTATATGTTCTATGCTAAATGTTTGCTATTGCTAGAGCTTATTTGTGGATTTAAGCTAGTTGTACAAGTAATAAGTATTCTCAGATAAAAGCTTAGAACTGAATATGATCATGGTAATACATAGAGTAATAAATTAGGACAATATTACTCCTAGCTGGGGCAATAATACATGATTTTTCATTAAAATTACCTTTCATTAAAACAATAATTTTAATGAAAGGTGTAGATGTATATCCTATAAAATATAGCTTTTTTAATTCATTCAAATCGATCTGTTTTTTTCTTTTAAAGTTAACTTTAAAAATTTGTTTTGTTCCCAACAGCTACAAATTTATTTTAACCATATGTAATTCAGTCCAATATTTTAAATATTTTACTATATCATTTTTGAACTAATACTTTTATTCTCCTTTAATACCCTTTATTCAGCTTATGTTTATCTCCTATTTAACCTTAAATTCTCATACATTATAGTTAATTTTATTATTCATGCTTTGAAACTACGCTTATTTACAGCAATAATTGCTTTTTACTTAATGCTTTTTCTTAAATTACCTTTATTTATACTAAAAATCCGTTCTTTTTGGATTAATTTATTGTTCGAATCTTATTAGTTGTAAATTGATCTAAATTCTATACGCTTTATAACTAATTACCAGCCTTTTCCATAGTATACTAGCTTGTCTCCCCTCTTTCCGGCTAGGGGACAGTAACAAAACTTTTTTTAGGTCAATAAATAAGATATAATATTATACAAACCTACGTTCGAGGAGACTATAATTTGGAAACTAATAAATACTTAGAACTTATTAAGCAAGAATTGGCTAATATGCCAGATTTTGTAAAGGAATACAATCTAGGAACTTCTCATTCATTAACTACAACCTATCAATATTTAACTGAAATTCGACGTTTTTTCGACTGGCTAAGACAAAATAATATTGCTTCGGTTTCTTCTAATAAAGAAATTGAAGTAACGACGTTGGAAAATCTACAAAGAAATGATGTTATGCTATACATTCATCATCTTAAACATACTAAAAACCAACAAGGTCGCTTAAATTCGCCAACTACCATTAATCGTTCTATTAATGCTCTACGCTCCCTCTATAAGTTCTTAACGATTACTTCTGACAATAATCATGGTGAACCATATTTTGATCGTAATGTCATGCTAAAGATTAACTCATTAAATGATACTAAAACCTTAAATTATAGAGCTCATGTTTTAGAGTCACATATGTATATGGGAGATTTAAAATACCAATTTTTAGATTTTATTGAAAATGAATATGTACATAAATGTAATAAGCAGTCCCTACCTGCCTTTAAAAAGAATCACGAGCGAGATATGGCGATTATTGCATTAATTTTAGGAACTGGAATTAGAGTTTCTGAATGTGTTGGCGTAAATATGCGTAATATTAATTTAAAAGATGCTATGCTGGATGTTACACGCAAAGGTGGTCAAAAAGATAGTGTTCCTATTGCTGCATGGACGATTCCTTATTTAAAGAAATATAGGGAAATACGTGCCGATCGGTATCATGCTGAAAAAGAAGATACTGCTTTCTTTTTAACTAGATGGCATGGAAAGACTAAAAGGATAACCACTAATGCAGTTGAGAAAATGGTTAACAAGTATTCTGCAGCTTTTGGGAAACCTCTTACTCCCCATAAGTTACGCCATACGCTAGCTAGTGAACTTTATGAAGTAACTAAGGATCAAGTGCTAGTAGCACAGCAATTGGGTCAGAAAGGAACAACTGCTACTGATTTATATACTCATGTAGATCAAAAAAAACAAAAAGCGGCACTAAATAAAATAAATAGATATAAATCTTCTGATTAATTCAACTCTAATCTTATTATTTAGCCTATAATAAAAGTGTATACTTTATTTAAAAAGGAAAGAACACTTCATGGAATTAAGAGTTTTAAAATATTTTCTTGCGGTTTGTGAAGCAAAAAATATATCAAAGGCAGCTGAAGCTCTTCATATTAGTCAACCATCGCTTTCACGCCAATTGAAAAATTTAGAGGCTGAACTTGGCGTAACTTTGTTTTATCGTGGACATCAGGAAATTACTCTTACTCAAGAAGGATATTATCTTCAGGAACATGCAGAAGAAATAATTTCTTTGACCAATAAAACACAACAAAATCTAAAACGCTCTCAAATTATATCTGGTGAATTATACATCGGAGCAGGCGAAAGTATTGCAATTAAACGTGTAATGGATATTATACATCGAATTTTACAGAACTATCCTCAAGTAAAAATTCACTTCTTTAATGGAAATTCATCCATGATTGAAAGCAAGCTTGAGCGTGGAATATTAGACTTTGGAATTACAATGGGCCAATATGATACTACTCAAAATTTTAATAGTCTGACCCTTCCTGAAATTAATGAATATGGTGTGATTGTAAGTAAAAATCATCCATTAGCTGATCATTCCTATGTTACTGCCGAAGATTTACAAAATTATCCTATCATTATGTCGAAACATACGGCTGATTCTAATAACTTTAGAGATTGGTATACTGAGCCACAAAAGTTAAATATCGTGGCTACATTTAACTTACCTGATAATTTGCAGTATCTCGTAGACAAGGGACCTTATTGCCTATTGATATATAAAGATTTGCTTCCTTTAGATAAGAGTAACTTATGCTTTTTACCACTTGAGCCTAAAATTATTGACCATAATCGTTTGATTTGGAGTTCAAGAAATCAACTATCAAATGTTGCAAGTCTATTTCTTAAACTGATTCGAGATTCTATAAAAAGTAAAAATTAATTTATACATAAAAAAAACGATTTGAAGATCTAAAAAAGATTTTCAAATCGTTTTTTAATTAACGACTTTGCTGACTAGCAGCAGATTGTTGGTTGTTTTGTGCCTGTCCTTGATTATTGTGGTTCGTATCTGAGCTGTTGTTACTATTATTGGTTTGTGATTGTTGACTAGATTCTTTATTGTCAGAAGATTGCGTTGATGTACTACTTTGACTTTGAGAATGTTGACTTTCGTCATTATGTTCTTCTGATTTGCTACTTTGTGATGAACTGGATTGTTGGCTACTGCTTGAAGAACTTTCACTTGATTGACTAGACTGAGTATTTGAATTTCCAGAACCAATATCAATATCAAAACTATCATCGGCTTTTGGATGGTATACTCTATGACTCTTCTTTGTTGCTGTCTTAGCTCTCAATGCTTTTGGAGTACTTACCTTAATTGCATTGATTTCTGTATATGTCCCCTCTTGAGAAATGTCGTATCCAGCATAAGCAAAACGCAAGTAGAATGAAAAGCTCGTCAAGACTAAGTGGCCGCCCTTTTCTTTTAAGGTATATTCAACCTTTAACTTTTTAAGGGCTCCCTCATTGTCTAATCCAGATGCATTACCTTTAAGCTTTTTAATTAGCTTACTGTGGGTCTTATTCCAGAACTTTAGACTATTACCACTGTAGCTAACGCGATAGATAGAACCAGATTTCTTAAGTTTCATATCGCCTTTAATTGCTTTACTTCCGCTTAAAATAATTGCTGGGTCGAATTGGCTAACTACTTTATTAGGAGTCATAGTAGAAGAAGCTTTCCACTTTGGACTACCAGTATTATCCCACATTTTTTGATATACTTTGTCTTCATTTAGCCACATAGATGTCTTATCAACTTTAGCTTGTGCCTTAAGTGGATCATTTTGATATTCCCCAGTCCAAGTTCTTGTAGCTTGAATTCCGGGTGAATTCTTTACATTAAATTTATAGCTTTTGAAATCGGTATTGAGTGCTTCTGCAATAATTTCTTTGTCACTACTATTACTTGTAGCAGAATTAACAGCGGTAGGACTACTATTTTTAATAGCACTTGTGTTCATAGCTAATATAACTTGAAAAACGATTACCAGTCCTAGACCAATACCAGCGACTAGCCCTACTATTTTTAAAAACTTATTTTTCATTTAATCACTCTCGTTTAAAGTTCATATAATTTACTTTATTAAAAAAATAGGAAAGCAACTTTAGCTCTCCTATTTTTGATATGATTATTTTTTACTAAAGTCCATTTTATCTATGTCTGCCATCCAAGTAATACCAAGAGATTTTTCTCCTAAATAGGTAGCAATTACGGAACTAAAATTGAACATTTTAATGGTCATATTAGGGAAAGCAGCTTGAAAATCATTTTTAACCTTAGTAGCCTGCTCTAAATCATTAGAATTATAAACTGCTAATGACAATTTATCCTTAATAGGCGAATTATTAATTCGCTCAATAGTGATATTTTCAGCCTTCTTAACAGCTCTTTTCATGGAACGAACTTTATCAAAACTTACGATTTGATAATCATCCTTTTTAAATGTTAAAAGTGGCTTAATTTGAAGCATGGTACCAATAAAAGCACTCGCATTACTCAAACGGCCGCCGCGCACTAAGTTATTTAAATCATCTACAACGAAAAGAACATCAATTGTATCTCTAATTTCGTCTAACTTAGCTAGAATTTCTTTAGGTTCCCAACCATTTTTAATCATTTTAGCAGCTGCTAGCACTAGATTTCCCATTGAACGAACAGTCATTGCTGGATCATAAGGATAAAGATTAAATTCAGGATGATTATGAGCTAAAGTAACTAAACTGTTATAAAAGCCAGAAATACCAGATGTTAAGGGAATAGCAATAATAGCTTCATAACCTTCATTTTTCAATTTTTGGCATAATTCAAGCATAGTACCCGGACTAGGCTGCGAAGTCTTAGGAAAAGGTGCTCCATCGCGTTCTAGCTCAAAAAGCTTCTCTGCAGTAATATCTACCCCATCCATGTATTGATTATCTCCAATAATAACCGGAATAGGTACTACTGTAATATCATTGGCCTTGGCTTCTTCTGGGCTTATATCACTAGTACTATCTGTAATGAGTGCTATCTTCACGTGTGAAAACCTACCTTAAAATTAAAATGGCAGCATTAAGTTGCATGCTGCAATACTACTTATCAAACTGAAATTATATCATAAAATTCGACGTTTTTTAAACATAATCGATGATTTATACTTCATCTGTTACAAGATTGTTAACAATAATTTGTAATTTACTATCAAAATCCTGTATTTTTTCTTCACTCCAACTAGAAAAAATTTGTGCTTCAATTTGAGAAAGAACTTTTTTTAATTCTTGGGCTTTAGCTAATCCCTCATTGTTTAAATTTAAAGATTTGCTAGAATCCTTCTTTGAACGTTCTACTTTAATTAAAGAAGCAGTTTTTTTCTGCTTGATTTGTCTACTTAGGGTCGAAAGAGATATACTTAATGCCTGTGCTAATTCTCCCATCGTCAAAGTTTCGTTCTGATGATGATCAAAGAATAGTAATAAGCGAGTTTGAGAGAGGTTTAATCCACACTTTTTATTAATCACTCGCTTAATATTCTCACTAACGCTATTAAATATTAAGACATTCATTTTATTTACCACCTATACTTAATTGTCCCATTTTTTCTAATCAACAATAATTCTAAGACATAATTTAATTTTTCACAAGATTCGTGAAAAAATTAACAATATTAGTGAAAAAATCACATGTTTATTTAACAAGGAAATTCAAGGGATTAAAGAGTATAATTAAATATGCTGTTTTAAAGGAGGATATTTATGGCTTTTGATGGTTTATTTATTCATAGTCTTCTGCAAGATCTCTCCCCTACTCTGGTTGGAGGAAAACTTACTAAAATATACCAACCATTTGAACAAGATTTAGTTTTAAATTTTAGGAAAGATCGAAAGAATCAGCGGTTGCTGATTTCTGCTAATGCTCAAAATCCACGCTTTTATATTACAAATGACACAATTGCAAATCCTGACGTTGCTCCTACTTTTGTCATGGTTTTGCGGAAATATTTAGAAGGATCAGTTCTTCAAAAAATCGAACAAATCGGTGTTGAGAGAATAATTAACTTTCATTTTTCTAATCGAAATGAATTAGGAGATGAAATGCAGCTTATTTTATCAGTAGAATTGATGGGCCGACACAGTAATGTGATTTTATATAATGCGGATGATAATAAAATTATTGATTTGCTTAAAAGAATCAATCCTGATGAAAACCGCGCTCGCTTACTACTTCCACATGCCCCTTATGAACTCCCTCCTCTTCTTCCAGGAATCAATGGCTTCGATTTTTCTGCTGACAGCTTCAATGACTTAAAGGAAAAGTATCCTGAACCAGCAGATTTTGTAAGACAATTTAATGGTTTAGACGGAGACGATAAAAAAGAATTTACTGGTTACTTAGAAGACGATTTTTCATATAGTTCTTTACAGACATTTTTTAATCAATTTAATAGACCAAAAGGATATGTATTACAAACCATTAAGCATAAGGATCGTGTATATACTTACCTTCCCTATCATCTTGAATTAAATTTGATTTATTCTAATGACGATGTCAATAAAACATTAGACGAGTTTTATCGTGATCAGGCTAATCGTGAATGGGTAAAGCAAAAATCTAAAAGAATTGAAAATATTGTTAATAATGAGCTTAAAAAACTTAAAAAGAAGATTATTAAGCTACGTAAGCAACTAGATCAAGCCGAGAATTCTGAAGAATATCGAATTAAGGGTGAATTGCTTAATGCTTATCTTCATGAAGTAAAGGCTGGGATGACAAGTATTGATCTACCAAATTATTATGAAAATAATAAGCCCTTAAAAATAAAACTTGATCCCGCACTTTCACCTGCTAGAAATGCACAAAAATACTTTACTCGTTATCAAAAATTACGTAATTCAATTAAACATATTAATGAACAAATTAAATTAGCAAATGAGAATTTAGATTACTTTGATTCTATCCAAACTGCAATTGATAACGCTGATCCACAAGATATTGATGCAATTAGCGATGAATTAATTAATCAAGGCTATCTAAAAGAACAAAATCATAATCATCGCCGTAAGAAAAAGATTAGCGAAAAAAATTTGAATACTTTTAAACTAAGTGATGGTAAAAAAGTATTAGTTGGTAAAAATAATTATCAAAATGATTGGCTAACTTTAAAAAAGGCAGACAAACGTGATTACTGGTTCCATGTCAAAAATATGCCTGGCTCTCATGTCATTTTGCAGGACAATGATCCAAGTGATGAAGATATCAAAGAAGCAGCTGAAATTGCTGCCTATTTCTCTAAAGGAAAGAATTCTAGTCACGTCCCAGTTGATTATGTGCAAGTTAAAAGAATTAAAAAACCTAATGGTGCTAAGCCTGGTTTTGTCATTTATACTGGTCAGAATTCAATCGAAGTTACTCCCAATGAAAAAGATATTTTAGAAAAAAGAATATAGAAAAAAGCGTTCATATCAAAATGAGCGCTTTTTATATATTCTCTAAATTTACATAATAAATAATATTTAATTTTACAAAGGTTGAGTAGTCATTGCTAAAGTTTCAAGTACTATTAACACATCTTGCGCTGATTGTAAACTAGAAAAAACAGGAATATGTGTGCTTAAAGCTGCATCTTTAATCATAATTGCATCATGACTAGCAGAGTCGGATAAACTGGTTACATTGATTACTAGATTAATTCGGTGCTGCTTTATTTTTTCAAGTAAGCTATTACTTCCCTCTTGAACTTTTTCAATAATTCCTGTTGTTATTCCCTCTTCAGCTAATACATTTGCAGTACCTTCAGTTGCTAACAGTTTAAAACCTAACTGATGGAAGCGGACAGCTATTTTAATTGCACTATGTTTTTCAGAATCTTTAACCGAAATAAAGACAGTACCATATGTTGAAATCATTAAATCACTGCCTTCATATCCTTTAAACAATGCAGTTGGCAAATGCTTGGCTCGGCCCATCACACTACCAGAGGTCTTCATCTTAGAATCGAAGGTATTTTCACTACTATATGATAAATAAGAAAAGACTGGCATTTTAACGTGAATCAAGTCGTTTGATGGCCAAATATCGCTTGGAAGATCTAATTCAGACAATGTACTTCCTAACAAAACTTTCATTGTTATAGCTGTAATATCTTTTTTTAGTGCTTTAGTTAGAAAAGCTACATTGTGTCCAGAGTAACTTTTAATTTGTAATAAATAGATTTGATCATTAGCTAGTAAAAAGTGTAAGTTAACTGGTCCTCTTAAATTAAGTTTAGTGGCAATACTAATTGCACTATCACGTAATCTACGCTGATCATTAGTTGATAGATTTTGTGGACGATAGACAGCTATGGAGTCACTGGCATGTGAACCGGTTTGTTCAAAGTGTTCAATAATTCCGGGAATAGTAACATTTTTACCATCAGAAATAGCAGTCACTTCATACTTTTTGCCTTCAATAAACTTCGAAACATTCATATGCTCTAATGAATTTTCAGCAATATATCTTTGTAAAGCTGGTAAATCAAAGACAACAGCAGATTTTTGCTTCTTACCGTTACTTGTACCACCAATTAAAGCTGGAAAGCCATTTCTTTTAACAAAAGCTAAAATGCTTTCTTCATTATCGCATTGAAGAGCTGGGACTGGATTAACGCCAGCCTGATATACTTCATCTGCATGATCTTCCCTTAGAATTTCCTTCAAATTAGGCTGACCTAAAATTGTTAGACCATGTTCTAAGAGTGAACTGCGATACTCATTAATCTGTTTGCCAGAAAATTGCGTTACCACTTCTTTGATATTTTCTTTCCATGCAACTTCAAGAATATTTTCTAAAGTAATTGGTTCAAAGTAAATTCGATCGCATACATCATAAGCTGCACTCACACTTTCTGGATTATTACTAATAATCACCGGGCTAATTCCTTGCTCTTTTAAGGTCTTAGCAGCATGGTAGAGCATATAATCAAACTCACCAGTTAGAGATACTTGAAATGGTTTTAATCCTAAAAGAAGGCATTTTTTCGAATTAGATAGCGGTATTATTTCATCTTCAATTCCATAACTACTGTAAACAGCTTGAATATTAGGATGGATTAACCCAGCTGTTCCATCAATTTCAATATAGCTAGGCTTAATTGACCATTTTTTACATAAATCAGCAATTGATTTTTCATCTTGCTGCGTAATTTCAGCAATTAATCGATTAGAAAAACCATTTTTCTTTACTTTCAGCATTAAATCAGCCGTAAGTTCATCATTACGTAATTTCTTTAATAAAATCAAAATATGATTAAACTTCTGCAAAAATACTAAATGAATATGTAAAAGCTGGTGAAGAGTATGGTAATTAATTCCCTTTGCTATCGCGGCCAATAGTGTAATTAGGTGTATTTCATTAGGCTTTGCTAGATCTTGCAATAATTCTTTTTCGCTTTTTTTATATTCCTTTTTAAAGGTCTTAACATTATTAGAAAAACCAGTAGTTGACTGGAGAGCCTTTAAAAATGCACTTTCAAAGTTACGACCAATTCCTAAAGCTTGGCCTCCGGAAGTGGTTTTATTATTAAGAGTGTAGTGATTATAACCAGCTTCTGTGAAAGACCAATAAGGTAATTTTACAAAGCAAGCATCTTGAACAGGATCAACAGCGGCAGAAATTCCAGATTGTGGATCAGTGATTTCATTTAAATTATAGCCAAGTGCAATTTTGGCCGTTACATATCCAATAGAATATACGCCACTTCTATAAGAAAGCAAACTACTCTGAGTCAAACGTGGCTTAATACTTAATACTTTAAAATTAAAGTCTTCCCCACTTTGCTTAACAGCAAAATGAATACTTAAAGCTCCATGTAAATTAAGACAATTAGCAATCTTTCGACAGCAATTTCTTAAGCGTTGAATTTGATTATTATTTCTAGTTAAAATCGGCGTTACTAATAAAGAATCTGAAGAGTTAATACCAACTGGTTCTAAACTACCAATATTTCCTACAAATACAAAATTTCCATTATTATCCCGAACAATATCAAAAATTAATTCTTCCCAATTCGATAAATCTTCAGTTAAACGATAATCTTTCCAATTAAAATGATCATCGGCTTCTTCGTCTAAGAAGTATTGCTCTAATTGAGTTAGATTTTCTAAAGAGATCATGCTATCGGGGCGATAATGCTGCTTTTTTGATAAAAGCAAAGGAAAATTAGCATGTTCAATTACCCGCCTTAAGTCCTCCTCTTTTTCTAATAGCCATTGATTGGCCACCGCAATCTTATTTGCTTTAAGAAAACTATAGAAATTATGAGGATCTGATAGACTCAATGCCAAGCTGTTAATAGTTAGTAACTCAATATTCATTTGAGTCAAGATGCCCGACTCTAATAATTCACTGGTGAGTTTTAAAGCTGGCTTACCCCCAAAAGCCGGAATAATAGCATCCGGCTTCTCCATCCGAATAATTCGCTTCACAAAAGGCAACGTCATTGGTTCAAGATATACATTTACATTAGGATGCGGATCTGTTGTGACTGTTGCAGGATTAGGATTAATCAATACAACTTGTACGTTACTTTCTTCAAAAGCCGTTAATGCTTGTTTAGCAAGAATATCAAGCTCTGATACTTCTCCAACAATACTTGGCCCCGCTCCAATAACAAGAACTTTATTAATTTCATTATGTAAAGGCATAGTCTACTCCATCATATTTAAAAACTGATCATAAATGCTGGCTGCATCAAAATTACCTGGTGAGCCTTCTGGATTAAAGGCAGTTGCTAAAACTTTATCTTCTTTGATATTGTAGCCTGCTAATAACTCCGACCTTAAATCAAAATATTTACGTGAAAGATTCAAAGATAAACTATCAGGTACTACTAATTGATCAATATTCATTGCAGTTTGCCAAATTCGATTATTAGTTTGTTCAATAACTGGAAAATTGCTGCCATTATAGGCTGGAATTAAGTCCAAGAGTTCCAGGTTTAAATAATTACTAATTGCCAAAAAGCCTAAGCCAATTCCTAGAATAGGTAATTTTCCGTAAAACTTATCAAATACTGGTTTTAAAAATGGTGCAACTTCTTCTACTCTACTTGGTCCATTAGAAATAACAATTGCATCCGCTCGAAGATTAATAATATCGTAAATTGATGCATTGTATGGTAAAACCACATTATTAATTTTCCGTAAAGAAAGGGAACGCAGTAATGAATGCTTTAAACCAAGATCAATGACAGCTACAGTTTTTCCAATATTTGGGGCAGCATAAGGATGCGTTGTAGATATTTGTGCCGTTTTATTTTTTGGTAAAACTAGGGCCTTGATTTGATCGAAAGCATGTGCATCATCTGTATCCATAATAGACGCTTTAATAACTCGCTTATTCTTCAATTTTTGAACTAGAGCGCGGATATCAACACCGTAGATTGCCGGAATTCTTTTCTCGTTTAGAAAATCATTTAAATCTTGAAAAGTTGGATTGGCAGAAATATGAAAAGCAATATCATTCGCAATTATGCCACGTACACTTGGATCAATCGATTCATAGTCGATTGCATTAATACCACTTCCACCAATCATTGGAGTAGTAAAAGCCAAAATTTTACCAAAATTAGCAGGGTCTGAAATTGCTTCCTGATATCCAAAATTGCTTGTTTGAATACCGAGCTCCCCTGTAGCAGTAATGGGAGCACCAAAACTGTGCCCCGAAAATGCAGTTCCGTCTTCAAGAATTAAATATCTTTTCATAATCTATTGCTTCATTTCTTGTCGTAAATTCTCTAATTGTTTTTCAAAAATTGTTGGCAATGGTGCAGAAAATTCCAACCATTCATTCGTAGAAGGTTGATAAAACCCCAAAGTCTTGGCATGCAAAAATTGTCCATGACCTGACAAGGTTTTCTTTGGGCCATATAAGGGATCGCCAGCTAATGGATGACCGATGTACTTCATATGCACTCTAATTTGATGCGTTCTGCCTGTTTCCAGTACACATTTGACTAAACTATAATTTTTGAATTGCTCTAGTACTGTAAAGTGTGTAACTGCAGCTTTTCCCTTTGGATTAACCGCCATTTGCTTTCTATTATTTGGATTTCTACCAATCGGAGCATTGATTACGCCATTTTTTACTTCAAAGTTGCCATGAACAATTGCCAAATATTCTCTTTTATTTATTTTTTCTGCTAATTGCTTTTCTAAACTTTCACGTGCTCTATCATTTTTAGCTATCATTAATAAACCAGAGGTATCTTTATCAATTCGATGCACAATCCCTGGACGAAACCCTTCAGGACTATCAGCTAAATCACGTGTATGATAAAGTAATCCATTGACTAAGGTATGATCTGGATGGCCGGCTGAGGGATGAACAACTATTCCTTGAGGCTTATTAACCACAATCACATCTGAATCTTCATAAACAATATCAAGATGTAAGTTTTCAGCTTCTAATGATAATGGTTTAACAGGCGGAATAGTAACATCAATTACATCACCAGACTGTACTTTATAAGATACTTTTTCAGCTTTATTATTAACTAAAATATTTTTATCATTAACTAATTCCTTAATCTTAGTTCGACTTAAATCTGTAATTTTCTCAGCGATTACCTTATCTAAACGTCCTTTTTCTCCATCAATTACTAACTTATAATTTTTAGTCATTTACTCTTCGTCCTTTAGTCTTTTTCGCTTATAAATATTAGATAGATAAAAACTAAGATAATTCCAACTGTAATTGCGCTGTCCGCAATATTAAAGATATTAAATTGAATAAAATCTAGTTGCAGCATATCAATTACATATTTTAGATGCAAACGATCAATAAAGTTACCAATGATTCCACCTAAAACTAAGGCTAATCCTGTATCAAAAAGGCCATTTTTATATTTGGGATTAAAAAGATAGTAAATTACAACTGCAATAGCGGCAATACTGATTAAATAAAATAAAATCATTTGTCCACTGAAGATATTCCAAGCTGCTCCATCGTTTTGTAAATATGTAAATGAAAGGACACCAGGAATAATAGTCTTTTCATCACCAATTTTAAAATTAGTAACTATATAATTCTTTAATAATTGATCTGCAATAATTACTAATAAAGAAATTATTAGATATAAGGCTTGTTTAGCTTTACTCATTAGAATAATCCTGAAATCTTTCCGTTATTATCTACATCAATATCTAAGGCAGCTGGATGTTTTGGCAATCCTGGCATATCTAAAATAGATCCCGTAGCTACCACAATAAAACCTGCTCCATTTTTAAGAGCTAAATTCTTAACATGAAGTGTAAAATCTTCTGGAGCTCCTAATATACTCTTTTTATCAGTAAAGCTATACTGTGTTTTAGCCATAATTACTGGTAAGTTTTCTTTACCCATTTTCTTAATTTCTGCTAATTGATCCTTAGCGTTATCAGAATATTCAATATCCTTGGCATGATAAATATTATGAGCAATTTTACCAATTTTTTCTTCTACAGAGTCAATAGGTTCATATACTGAGGTAAAGTCACTAGCTTTATTAGTTAACTCAACCACTTTTTCTGCGGCCTTAATTCCGCCCTTTGATCCTTCATCATGGTAAGAGACTACTTCACATTCAAAACCACCAGCTTTAACAAGTTCTTTCAATCTTGATAGTTCTTGTTCAGTATCACTAGCAAATTTATTTATTAGTACAATTACAGGTACACCATAATGAGCCATGTTTTCCATATGGCGCTTTAAGTTCTCAAAACCTTTTTCTAAAGCTGGAATATTTTCTTCATCTAAGTGATCAGTTGTCTCTTCTGCTTGATACTTCAATGCTCTTACGGTTGCAACTACTACTACAGCGTCAGGACGTTTATCTAAATGGTTAGAAACAAAATCCATAAACTTTTGGCCACCGAGGTCTGCTCCAAAACCAGCTTCAGTCAAAACATAGTCGCTTAAGTGTAAAGCAGTATTAGTAGCAATTACTGAATTAGCACCATGAGCAATGTTAGCAAATGGACCGCCGTGAACAATTGCTGGGGTATGTTCAAGTGTTTGAACTAAGTTAGGCTTTAATGCGGTTGATAAAAGCGCAGCAATTGCTCCCTCAAACCCTAAGTCTTTAACATAAATAGGTTCATCTTTCACAGAAAAGCCAACTAGCATATTTCCAATGCGCTTTTTCAAGTCATCAATATCAGTTGCTAAACATAAAATAGCCATTAATTCATTAGCTACAGTAATTGCAAAGCTAGCTTCATGTTCTATTCCATTAAAACGTGAACCTTGTCCGATAGTGATTTTTCTTAAAGTACGATCATTAACGTCAATTCCACGTTTTAATAAGATACGATTAGGATCTAGTTCTAGACTATTATCTTGATAAATATAGTTATCAACTAAAGCAGCCAAAGTATCAATTGCACTAGTTAATGCGTGCATATCACCAGTAAAGTGTAAATTAATATCTTCCATTGGGATGATCTGTGCATATCCACCACCAGTTGCACCACCTTTTAATCCAAAAACAGGACCCATTGAGGGTTCTCTTAATGCAATTAAAGTATTTTTGTGAAGTTGGTTGCTGATTGCATCCCCTAAACCAATGGTAATAGTAGATTTTCCTTCACCAGCCGGTGTAGGGCTAATTGAAGTAACAAGAATTAACTTACCCAGTTCTTTACTTTGTTTAATTCTGTTAATTCCCTTCCAGCTAATCTTAGCCTTATCATTACCATAAAGTTCAATTTCATCTGGTTGAAGATCAACTTTTTTTGCAATTTCTGTAATAGGTAATTCTTTAATTTCTTGTGCGATTTCAATATCTGACTTCAAATTCATTTCTTCTTTCTTTTAAGTGCTAAAAGCAAGTAAGTATTAATCTTACTCTTTGCTTCATATACAACAAATGCCTTCCATTGCCACTTAATCTTTAAATTTTGAAGCTGAAGTTTCTGACGATATGGTAGTTTTAGCCAGTAAACACTTGCTTCTTTCTGAAAATAAGAATTAAACCAGGTATAAATAACTATAACCACAAAAATAGCTCCTAAGCTAAGTGCAGGATAGCTAATTGCTTTATTGCTTTCATACCCGACAATAAAGGCTACAAAAATTAGTGCTAGGAGCCAGGAGTAATAAATTACACCAGCAGCGCCTAAAAAAATAAAATGTTTTTTCATAATTTAGAATTTAGGTCACACCCTATTTGTTAATTACTTCTATTGTAACAAAAATCAAGCAGATTTACGTTTTTGTTTAAAATAGCGTTCTAGACTATAATATTAAACAAGAATATGGAGGAAAATAACAACATGTAACTGACAGTTCATCTTATTTAACTAAAGAGCAATGCGAGAAATATGGAATTGATGTCTTACCAATTCCAATTATCTGGGATAATAAAGAATATCTGGATTTAATTGATATTGGTTTCCATGAATTCTATGAAAAGCTAAGCACTTCCTCTACTCTTCCCACTACCTCTCAACCCTCAACTGGAACCGTAAAAAAATATATTGATAAATATATTGATGAAGGTTATACCGATCTAATTATCATTACTCTTTCAAGCGGTATTTCTAGCTTTTACAATAATGTTTTAAGTGTAGCTGATGAAGAAAGCAGAATTAATATTCATCCCTTTGATTGTAAAATAACCTGTGCAGGAGAAGCTAATGCTGCAATATTAGCTGGTCGACTAGTCAAGGCCGGGGCTGACATTGATTTAATCATGCATGACTTAAAGGATTTAAGAAACACTACCGATGTTAGATTTATGGTAGACAATCTTAATCATTTAAAAAGAACAGGCCGCTTATCAAATGCCGCTAGTTTCGTAGGTTCTATTTTAAAGATCAAGCCAATCTTATCTATGGACGTTCAAAATGAGGGTAAAATTTCAGCGATTGCCAAAGAGAGACATTATAAGCGTGCCTATAATCATATTAAAAAAGACTTTGATAGTTTAACTTCTGATATGCCCTATCCAATTCAGTTGACAATTTTTCATGCTGATGATGAAGAAAGAAAAAATGAATGGGTTAGTGATTATAAAAGTAGTTTTCCTAAGGTCAAAATTTATCAAAGTATTATCGGACCAGTAGTTGGTGTTCATGTAGGGCAACATACTATGGCTATGATTTGGGGCAGAGATTTAGATTCTTATTTCGATAAAAATGGCAAGCCGATTAAGGATATTAAGTCAAAAGTTGTTGAAGATTGATACTATTTAACTAATATAATTAAGAGAAGCAAGAATTTTATTAAATTTGCTTCTCTTTTTAATTTATAACCTTAAGGGTGCTAATTATGAAAAAATATAAATATTCTAGTTACGAGATTGCAGATATTGGTGACTATTTAAAAGTTTTTGCTTGTACAGCGGTCATGTTACAACCAATTATGAGCATTATTATTAATATGCACCAGTCTCAGCAAACGCAAGTTGATTTTGGTATTCTTTATAATCTAGTTAAATATACTGCTCCGGCCTTTATTTTTGGTATTTTATACACGACTATTAGGACTAGTGACTTAAACGGTCATTTCTCTTACTTCAAGCATCTACAAAAGAATTGGTCCAATCTCTTTGTACCAACGATTTGGTGGACCTTAATTTATTTATTAGGGATGCCATGGCTTCAGCAAGGTAATAAGTTTAATAGCTTTGGTACTTTTTGCTGGCAATTTATTAATGGTAATGCAGCCCCTCACTTATGGTATAACACGATGATGCTACAGTTTATTATCCTAATGCCGTTTTTTTGGTCAATTAGTCGCTATGTAAGAAATAATATTAAACGTGCTTTTGCAGTGGCAATTGTTACTTTAATTCTTTACTTAGCCTGGTTAGCATTTTACGACTATTATGTTTTTCATGGTGTTCATCAAAATGACTGGTATTTATTAGATCGAGTATTTATCTCTTTTTTTATTTATGCTGTTTTTGGTGTTTTAGCCTGGCAATTTAGATCGTACTTTAATGAATTTATAACTAAGTTTTGGTGGTTAATTGTAGTAATCTTTATTCTTTGCTTCATCTGGACTAATTATGAATTAAGTCAATTCGGTTATCCTCTTAATTTCTATAATGCGCTTTACTATAAACCATCAATGACGTTTTACTGTTTGGCAGTAATTTGCTTAATTGCTGCTTTCTGTTTATATCAAGTTCGTAAAAGACAAATAAATAGCTTGAGAATATTCCATTTTTTAGCTATTTATGCTTATAGAGCCTATCTTGCTAATGTCTTTTGGAATCAGTCAGTCTGGCGAGGATTAAATATGCAATATCATGCAAAGTTCCATCCATTTTTAACCTTATTTGGTTGCTGGTTATTAACCTGGATCCTATCATTTTCATCTGCATATCTTTTACATATGTGGTGGACAAAAGTAAAGAAAATGATAGCTAGAAATACCCACCTATATATCTAAAAAAACTCTGAAAATTGCCACTAGGAGCAGTTATCAGAGTTTTTTATCTTTAGTATTTAATTTTTACATGTAAGTTATCATGATTTGACATATCGTATAACGTTTGTAAATACAATTCATAATGTGGGTTGTCCGCAATTAAACGTTGATAAATTGGTGACTTTTTAAGTTTTTGCAATTCTTCACTTTCAATATGATTCTTTCCAGTAAAAAAATGATAATTCATTTCGCCGAAAAGACGTCCCATTTTTCTGACAGTATCTAGATCATCATGATTTTGATAAAGATCTTTCTGCATTAATTCTGCCGAAATAGTTCCTAGTTGAATATTTTTTAAATAATCATGAAAGTGAGTTAAAGTCCAGTTTTGTTTTTCTTTGTCAGTTAAATAGTCCTTCATCTTAAAATGATAACAAGTATAACTAACTTCTTTCGGCGAAACCTTAACTACCCCATAGCCTTGATCATTGGAGCAAAAACTAGCAGTTACAACTTCGGTAGCTGGACAAGGATCTTGCGGCAACATAATATTCTGAGCATGAATATGACCAGAGAAAACTAATTTCACATTATATTGAGCTAATAACTTACGCAGTTCACGATAATCATCAACAACATATCCTTTGTTTACAGCTGGATTATGGGCATAGAGGTTATGATGCATACAAAAAATCACTTGAAGATTATTCTCACTAGCATATTGAAGTTGTGCCTTAATCCAGCGTCGTTGTTCTCTTCCTAAAAAGCCAGCTGTCGCAGGGGCAGTAGTAGATTCTTCTTTACCGTAGTCATTAGAATCAGCTAAAATCAACAAATAATTCGGATTAAGCTGAACACTATAAGCTAAAGATTTATCATCGACACTAACTGCATTTTTATAGGATGTTTTAAAAATATTACGCCACATTCTAGGACTAATTTGACCAGCGTAGTATTGTTTCTTTCCGCGGAATTCTCTGGCCCAGCCATCATAAATATCATGATTTCCAGGAAGAACTAAAAGCTGTGTTTCTTCTAAAGGTTTAAAAATCTCAGCGAATTTTTCTGCTGACACTCTCTCACCATTAAAAGTTACATCCCCCGTAACAATGATTGCAGCCGGTTTCTTTTTTTGCGCCATTCTTACAAATGCGCTTAAAGCAGTTTCTTGATAGTATAGATCTTTACCCTGACTAGTTTTTTGCATCTGTGAAAAAGCCTGTCCATGATCATGTAAGCTATCTGCAATTAAATGAGTATCACTAATAACCCAAAAACTAGTCTTCTTATCTTGCGTTAACATAATTGTTATCTCTTATTAGCCCAATATTGATAATAGTCGGTTCGTAAATTACCATTATAGAATTTTCTCTTCTTAGTGGCCTTTGCACCAAAGTATTTTTCAAATTGAGGATCAGATGTAAGGTAGTACTGACTAAAAGAAGTAAGAGGACGCAATGTTTGTCCCATTTCTTCATAGATCTTTTCAGCTGCTTCTCGATCCTTAAGCCGTTTACCATAAGGAGGATTTGCAACAATAACTCCATTTTCTAAATCAGTTGAAAAGTCTTTTACAGCGACTTGCTTAAATTTTATATCTTGCAGTACTCCTGCATTATGAGCATTCACTTTAGCAATTTCTAAAATTGATTGATCAATATCGCTCGCTAAGATTGTAGCATGCTCCTTTTTTTCTTGTGCTTTAGCTTCTTCTACTAATTCGGGATGTAATTTCTTATCAAACCAATCAAAATTATCAAATGCAAATTTTCTCCAAATACCGGGAGCTACATTCTTTGCCCTAAGGGCAGCTTCAATTGCAATTGTTCCTGATCCAGTCATAGGGTCAATAAAGGGATGAGAACCATCAAAAGGAGTTAGTTCAATTAAACCTGCTGCAAAATTTTCTTTTAAAGGAGCTCCACCATGCTCGACACGATAGCCACGTTTAAATAAACTTTGACCAGTAGTATCTAAGCTTAAACGTGCAGTGTCTTTGTGGAGATGGATGTCTAGCGGATACTCGGCTCCGCTTTCTGGTAAAAATCCACGTCTTCGATATTGATCGGTCAACTTATCTACAATAGCCTTTTTTACAATTGATTGAACATCAGGTTCAGAATGTAACTTACTACGGACGCTTCTTCCCTTTACAGGAAATTGAGCATCTACCGGTAATAATTCTGCCCAATCATAGCTATAAACTTCATCATATAATTGGTCAAAACTGGTGGCCTTAAATTCTTTTAGTAAGATCTTTACGCGGTCAGCACTTCTAAGCCATAGATTAGTTCTTACAATGTCTTTTTGGGTTCCTTTAAAAAATACACGGCCATTTTCAGTTGTTGTTTCATAACCTAAATTGTTTAATTCTTTTGCAACTACACTTTCAAATCCAGCGCCCATTGTTGCATATAATTTATATTCTTTCATTTTATATTTTCTCTATCTATATAAATTTTTCTATAAAAAAAGGCTGAGCCAAAGCTCAACCCTAACCTACAAATCTCTATAAGCCACGTTCTGTTCCAATAGGATTTGGTTAATTCCTATTTTCAGCGACCATCTATCTTCATTAAAAATGACCTCGTCTTTAGTTCATTTACTTAGACGAAAGCGCCCCTACCAAATTTGGGTTGCCCGCTTGCAGGGTTTACCTCGTTCCACCAGCAAAGTTTCCTTCACTGCTTCGTCACTGTGGCACTTTTCAGGATAGTCACACATGTCAAAAATGATTTAGTGCTTTTTCCGCCGTAACTTGTAAAAACAAGTTCCCCAGCTTATTGGGCTGAGTACAAAAACTACAAGCATCTCAGCTTGTGCGTGCGTGGACTTTCCTCAGCTAGCATAAGCTAACCGCGATCGCTCGAAATTTGCAATAACTATTATACCATAGTTTTAATTAGCTTGGTAAGTTCTATCTTGTTGATTCATTCTTTGTTCAAGGTTGTAAACTTTACGCTCTAAAGTAGAAATACGTTGAATCATAGCAACATTAGTAGTTAATTCCGGTGCTTCTTTGTCTTCATTAAGATTACTTATAGCAGCTTTTTGTACTTTCTGAGGAGTATAAGTCTTAACATCATCCTCAATTTCTTCATTCTTAAAATCTAACTTAGGTGCAGTGCTTTTAGACGTTTGCTGTTTTTGTTGAGCTTTTAAATCACTGATTTGTGTTTGCAAATCTTCAATAATAGTCGCAAAAGTACTGTAGTCTGAAATAATTGTATCAAGATATGAATCTACTTCATCAGAATCATATCCCTTCATTTTTGTTCTAAATTGCTTTTTTAAAATACTTTGTGGATTTAATTGAATATCATTTAAACTTGCCATTGGTTTCGTCAAACTCCTTAGTTACAGACTAATGTCTGTTTTAATTTAGGCGATAAAATGTTAGCTAGTTGATAGCTTAATGGCACTCATTCTATCGTATACAACTAGTATAAGTTATAAGTATCCTTCAAGCAATAATAGGAATACTATCTAAACAAAATCTTATTGTCTTAGGTATATAAAAAATGAAGAGCAAATTTATTTTCAATAAAAATTCTTTTGATGATTTTCTTCATATTCCTCTGCTGCTTCTTGTAAGTCATAAAAATCAATTATATCCAGTGGATAGTCACTTTTTTCTTGATACTTTTTAATAGCTTCATAATCATATTTTGGCTTACCTGAATGTTCAGGATCATAAAGTAAAAGAGCGCGATCTGTGTGTTCTAACATAAAATTTTGATAGTTTTTAAGCTGCACTGGCCTCATGTAAGGATAGTCAGAAGTAGAAGCTGTAAAATCAACCTGATCAGTAAGGTTTTGATACTTCATTTGATTACTATCATTCCATCTTTTTGAAAATTCTAAATAAGGTGTCATCAAAGCTGTATGAACACTATAGTCATTCTGCAGACTAATTGCTGTTTCTAGGCCCCATTGTTCGGTTCCAAGGTTTGCTCCACTAATTACCCAGTCAATCTTTCCTTCTTCAAGTAAACTCTTTAGAGAATTGCTTAGAGCATACTTAATTATGGCCAACTTCGGATCTTTATCGCTAAAAACTCCCAATTCATAAGAACGATATCCGGTAACCCATAGTCGCTTCATTCTGATCCTTCCTTTCTCTAAAAATGATTTAAAATCTTTGCTATAATGCTAAACAGGAGTGATGTTGATGGTAAAATATCCAACAGGCAGTTTAACACATTATACTAAAGATCAAACTGACCTTTTACATCCAAGAAAGCAAAAACATCGTAAAGATGTTGTATTTTCTGATCGTGGAATGAGCCTAGAACAACAAATCAATGAGTCTAATAAGTATTATCTTCTTGAAGATATTGCCGTTGTTCATAAAAAGCCAACTCCAGTCCAGATTGTTAAAGTAGACTATCCTAAACGATCCCGTGCAGTTATAAAAGAAGCCTACTTCAGGCAAGCTTCTACAACTGACTATAATGGCGTATATCAAGGACGCTATTTGGACTTTGAAGCTAAGGAAACGAGAAATAAGAGCTTATTTCCTTTAAAGAACTTCCATGAACACCAAATTATTCATCTTGAAAGATGTTTAAAGCAAAAAGGAATTTGCTTTACGATTATTCGCTTTGTAACTCTTAATCGATATTTTGTAACTCCTGCTAGTTTTGTGATTGAAGCTTGGAAGACACCACATAAGAGTTCAATGACCTTGCAAGAGTTAATTGATAATTCAATTGAGATTAAAAGTGGATTTCGCCCAACTCTCCCATACTTGGATGCAATCGATAATTTTATAGATAGATAGGAACAAAAGAATGGCAGATAATAATCAAAGGCCAAGTAATTCTAGAATGGCTAAGCTTCACCCAAAAGGTAAGCCTCGTAAACGAATTTGGCTACAAATAATCAAGTGGTTCTTTATCGTAGCAATGTTAGTAGTTGTTTCTGGAGTGGGTTTATTTGCATACTATGCTAAAGACGCTCCAAGCATCTCCCAGGCTCAACTTCAAAGTGGTGGTACAAGTAGTCTGTATACTCGTGATGGAAAATTTCTTCTTTCTCTAGGGTCAGAAAAAAGAACCTATGTTGATAATAATGAAATCCCTAAAGAACTTAAAAATGCCATTGTCTCTGTTGAAGATAGGCGTTTTTATAAAAAAGGCATTGGACTCGATCCAATTAGAATTATTGGGTCTGTCTTAGTTAATGCTAAAAGTAAAGGCGTAGCTGCTGGTGGATCAACTATTACTCAACAATTAGTTAAGTTATCGGTCTTCTCCACTGCCGCTTCTCAAAGAACCCTTCGTAGAAAAGCTCAAGAAGCATGGCTTTCAATGAAGGTAGAAAGAGAATTTAGCAAAGAACAAATCTTGGAATTTTATATTAATAAAGTTTATATGAACTATGGTAACTATGGGATGGGTACAGCAGCTGACTATTACTATGGTAAAGATCTAAAAGATCTTGATTTAGCTCAGACTGCTCTACTTGCTGGGATGCCGAATGCCCCGGTTACATATGATCCATATGTTTATCCAGAAAAAGCAAAATATAGACGAGATATTGTATTAAAAGCAATGCTCAGAAACGATAAAATTTCAAAAGCCCAATATAAACAAGCAGTTAATGAGCCAATTACCCAAGGCTTGCAGCCTAAGAAGAGTAAATCTACTTCTGAATTACGAAAAGTAGATGATCCATACATCAAAGAAGTAATTAATGAAGTTAAGAGTAAGGGCTTTAATCCATACAACGATAATTTGAAGATTACGGTTAATATTGATCAAGATGCTCAACAAAAGCTTTATGACTTAGTAAATGATGGTTCTGTTCCATTTACTAATGATAAGATGCAAGTTGGAGCTACAATTATTGATCCTCGAACTGGCCATGTTATTGCCATTATTGGTGGCCGTAAACTTCCTGCAGTTCAATTAGGTTTAAATCGTGCTGTTCAAACTGGTCGTTCAACTGGTTCTACTGTTAAGCCTGTATTAGATTATGGTCCTGCAATTGAGTATCTTAACTGGCCAACTTCTCATATGTTAGATGACTCTAAATATGTTTACCCTGGTACTAACATTCAACTTTATGACTGGGATAATAAATATGAGGGTAAAATGACTATGCGTCACGCTCTCGAACAGTCTAGAAATGTTCCAGCTGTTAAAACTTTAAGCAAGGTTGGAGTTGCAAGAGCTTCCCTTTTTGCAAGAAAGCTTGGGGTTAATGTTCCTTCTGATTCCGGCCTTTCAGTTGCAATTGGTGCTAATGCCTCCTCTCTTCAAATGGCAGGCGCATTTGGTGCATTTGCTAATGACGGTATTTACCACAAACCACAATTTGTTTCTAAGATTGAAACTCCAGATGGCTTGACTAGAAACTACGATAGTACTGGTACAAGAGTAATGAAGGAATCAACTGCCTACATTATGACTGATATGCTTAAAGGTGTTTTGACTAAGGGGTCAGGTACACAGGCACGCATTAGAAACTTATATGAAGCTGGTAAAACAGGAACAGTTAAATATTCTGATGAAGAGTTAGTAAGATATCCTCAATACAAAAATTCACCAAAAGATTCTTGGTTTATTGGTTATACCAAACTCTATTCAATGGGAATTTGGACAGGGTATGATAATCTTAAAGATGGTACTCCTTCAGGTGTTGGCTCATCGTCTGCTCAACTTCTATATAAGCAAATGATGTCATATTTAATGAGTGATAAAGCTAATAAAGACTGGTCAAAACCAAGCACAGTTGTTAGACGCAGAATTGCTAATGGTACCCAAGATAAAGTCGTTTCTCCGAATGCAAGTAATTCTAGCTGGCAACTATTTGTTAAAGGTCACGCACCAAGTAATCCGTATAGTGATGTGACTGTTGATAGACGAAAAGAGGAAGACGACGATATTGATACACGAGTTGATACAGAAGATGATACTTCTTCTAAGGGACAATCTCGTTCCCAAAGCAGTAGTTCTTCATCATCGAGTCGTGCTGAACAATCTTCAAGTCAAAGACAATCTTCTTCTACTTCTAACAACAACTCCAATACTCAAACTCAAAATAATAATCGCCAGACTGAAAAACAACCAGAAAATAATAACAATAATTCACAACAGAATCAGAATACAAATAATCAGGGTAACAATCAAAATCAACAACAAAATCAGGGAAATAACTCCAATAATAATCAATAATTGAAATTAAACTAAAATAAAAGATCCCAAAGTCGTTTTAATGACTTTTGGGATCTTTTTTATATTATTTATTAGTTTAACGGTGGTAAGAAAGAATATGGATCTTGATTTTTAGTCCGAGCGGGCATTGTATATCTGCCGAATAAAATCATAGCATGATGAGTATGAATCCATTCTTCTTTTGGAAGCAATTCTTCAAGCCGCTTCTCTACTTCATGAGGAGTCGCTTTTGCACTAACGATATTAAATCTTTTAGAAATACGAGATACATGTGTATCTACTGCAATTGCTGGTACTTTGAAGCCTTCTGCTAAAACAACATTAGCTGTCTTTTCCCCCACGCCAGGTAAGGTCATCAAAATCTTTTTGTCTTTCGGAATCTGACCATCAAATTTTTCGGTAATAATTTGTGCTATCTCTTTTAAATGCTTAGCTTTTGTACGATATAAACCGATTGTACGAATGTGATTTTCAATATCTTCAATATTTGCTTGGGCCAAAGTGGCACTATCTGGATAGTCCTTAAAGAATTTAGGTGTAGTTCTATTAACCATTTTATCGGTGGTTTGGGCACTCATTAAAACAGCACATAATAGGTGAAACTTTGTGTCCCAATTCAATTCTCCTTTAGCATCTGGATATAAAGAAAGAATTCTTTTTAAAACCAACCGTGCTTCATCGTCTGATAATAATTCTTCCATCTTAATTACCTAGTTTCTTTGAAGAAAATTTTTAATTTGATCTAGAGTAGTAAGCCCATGGCGCTGCCAATTTAGTAGGATTCTGTCAACATATTTAAAATTATATACCTGCGCTAAAATGGCTTCTCTAAGAGCTAACTTGACTATTTCTGGGTCATAGTGATCAATATTAATCCAAGCAGCAATTTCTTGTTTTTCAATTGGGCTCAATAAACGGCCAAATTCTATCTCAAATTGCCTTACCAACTCTTGAATTGGATTTGCGGATTGTTGAGTAGATGTAGAGGATTTAAAAGTAGCTTGATCTTGATAAGATTTTTCCCTTTCATCAATAAGCGTATCTAATTTCTGATATAAATGATTTAAATCATAGAAATTAGTTATGCGGCCTTCCCTATCTCTTTTTTGCCCCAATTCAATTAAATCCTTATCAATTAAGTTTTGAATTAACTGGGAAATCTCAATCGGAGATAAATTCATTCTCTCTGATAAATTGTTATCGCTAGGGAAAAACTTTTTCTCCTGTTTGAAAGATTCTAGCTGTAATAATAGCATTGCTTCAGTTTCAGATATTTTTAAAGAGGGATAGTAACGTAAAAGACTATTAGAAATAACCGTAAAACCTTCATTTTGAATAGCCGAAAAAGACGCCATATAATTTTCCTTTCAAAAAAAGCTGAACTAAAATAGTTCAACTTTTTATATTTATGATATTAGATTATCAATTATGGTTGCATTCTGTTAATCAATCTTGGGAATGGAATAGCTTCACGAATGTGATCTAACTTACAAATCCAAGCGATTGTACGTTCAAATCCCATACCAAATCCAGAGTGAGGAACACCACCGAATTTACGCAAGTCGAGGTACCATTGGTAATCCTCTAAGTTAAGACCTGCTTCTTCAATTTGTTGTTTCAAAATTTCGTAGTTACCTTCACGTTCAGAACCACCAAAAATTTCACCATATCCTTCAGGTGCAATTACATCAGCACATAGGTATTCCTTAGGATTATCAGGATTTTTCTTCATGTAGAACGGCTTAATTGTGGTTGGGTAGTTAACGATGAAGACTGGACGATCAAATTGTTCTGAAATATACCCTTCATCAGGTGCACCAAAGTCGTCACCCCATTTAATATCACGACCAGCTTCTTGAAGCATTTTAATAGCATCATCATATGAAAGACGAGTAAAGTTACCTTCAGTAGTTGGACGTAATTTTTCAGGATCTCTACCTAAGATCTTTAATTCATATTCATTATTTTCAAGAACTTGTTTAACCATGTAAGCCAAGTATCTTTCTTGGATATCTAAAGATTCGTCTTGGTGCATCCATGCCATTTCTGGTTCCATCATCCAGAACTCTGTCATATGACGACGGCCTTTGGATTCTTCTGCTCTAAATGTTGGTCCAAAAGTAAAGATTTTTCCGTAAGCCATCGCACCAGCTTCACCATACAATTGACCAGATTGTGACAAGTAAGCATCATTGTTGAAGTAATCAACGTGGAATAATTGAGTAGTACCTTCTGGAGCAGAGTGCATAAAGATAGGAGCATCGAACTTAATGAATCCTTCTTTTTCGAAGAAATCAATAGTTGCTTTAAACATAGTATTTCTAATTTGCATAATAGCAAATGGACGCTTAGATCTTAACCATAAATGACGATTATCAAGTAAGAAATCAACACCATGTTCCTTATTACCAATTGGGTAACCTTCATTGTTAGAAACAATTTCTAAATCTGAAATTTGAATTTCATAGCCAAAGTGTGAACGCTTATCTTCGTGAACAGTACCAGTGATGTAAAAACTAGCTTCTTGACGCAAAGATTTAGCTGCTTCAAAAACTTCTTCAGAAACATCATTCTTACGAATAACACCTTGGAAAAATGCTGTTCCATCACGTAATTGTAAGAAGATAATCTTACCACTTGATCGTTTATCAGTTAACCAAACATGCATTTTAACTTCTTGGTCTACATGTTTAGAAGAATCTTTAATTGAGATTAATTCTGTCATTACTTACCAACCTTTTTAATTAAATTTAATTTTATTATACTAAAAAATCACTCTTTAGTTTAACAAATTTATAAATTGTCCGCATAGACTACTTCTTTTCCATTTCTAAAATCATAAAGAACATAGCCATAATTACCATTTTTCTTTTTATATGTTACTTCCCAAACTGGCATCCCCTTATACCAACCTAGCTGGCACTTAGGGTTATTGTGTCCAGGATGCTCATCATTAAAAGTATTTAAAATCTGTTCTTCACTTTTACCTTTATTTGCTTGATAAAGGTAAGCTTTTTTACTTTTTGGAAGATAAATGAAGTAATACTTTTTACCCTTCTTACTCATTCCTTCTAAACTATTGCTCTCAACGCTACGACTTAAATGGTAGTTCTTAGTAACTGTAGTAATTGGAGTCTTTTCAAGGGCAATCTTATTAGTTTCTTTAACTGTATCACTTGCTAGCTTAGTTGCAATATAAAATACAATACAAAGACATAGATAAATTGCTGCCAAAACCCCAACCACAATTCCAGTGATTTTAAGTCCCTTTTTTACATATTTATTCATTCTGTTTACTATTCCTTAAAATATTTAGTAGTTGTTGCTTGCTAACCTTTTTAGCACTCACAGGTAGTCCTGATAAAAACTGTTCGCCATAAGATTTATTCCAAACTCGTTGATCTAAAACTACAAAGACTCCATGATCACGCTCATTTCTGATCAAGCGCCCACAGCCCTGCCTAAATCTTAAAATTGCTCGTGGAAGTGTATCCACTTCAAAAATTTTATCAGTTCCAACTTGCTTTTTTAAACATTCTGTTCGTAATTTTACCTCGGGTTGATCTGGTGACTCAAAAGGCAAACGCGTAACAATTGCAAGATCTACTCCATTATGTTTAAAATCAATTCCTTCCCAGAAACTATTTGCTCCAAGTAAAATGGCTTTTTCAGCAATTCCGAAACGTTTAGCAATTTTTTCATTAGAACCAGTTAAGCCTTGAGCTAAAATTTCATAGTCCTTTAAAGCATTACTGTTTTCACTTAATCTGCTAAAAACATCCCGGATAACATCTAAATTAGTAAATAAAACTAACACATGCTTATAGTCTTTAATTTGAGTAAGTAAATTACTAATAAATGTTTCATATTCAGGACTGTTTGGATCCTCCGGCGCATTATTATCTGAAAGTGCATATACTTTTAAATGCTTTTCAACCTTGAAAGAAGGTTTTGCTCGATAAGTAAGTGTTTTTTTAGGATCTAAATATAGGTTTTTGATAGTGTATGAGAAGTCGTCTTGTTCTGCTAAAGTAGCAGAAATAAATAATTTTTTATCAAAGTAATGATATAACTGTTTAACTTCTTCTTCAGGATCAAGTGTTAACCAAGTTAAATTAGTAGATAATGGATCATCTTCATTGCTTATTTCTAAAACGAATCCTTCATGATCTAACTTTTTAGGGTCACTTAATTGATCAAGTAAAAGATAGTTTTGCTCTGAGTAATAATCTAACTGATCTATTTCTTCTTGAAGATCTCTTATTAAAACATCATCGCTCGTTAAAAGATTCTTTTGTTGATGATATAGCAAAAAGAGGAGTTGATTAGTCTCTTGGCGCACAATTTCAATATTATCTTGCATAAGATTTAACAAATGCTTGAAGTGCTTAATATTATTGAATAAATCCTGTCCCTGAAATCCGAGACTAATAGCATTTTGGCGCTTCTCTTCCCAACTGGTAGCAAATTTTCGATTATCATAAAGGGCTTGCTGGATCTTGTTAATAGAATGAATTAAATCATTTGTATCTTTTTCAAGTTTATCTAAGATCAATTTGAATTCTAAATTATTACCAAAACGTGCTTTAGCACTATCTTCGGCATAAAAAAGCAAGTTACGTAAGTGACTACACATCCCCCAGAAACTTTCAAATTGGAGTGAATCGTTTCTTGAACTTGCTACATTTTCAACAAAACGATGCGCCTCATCAACAACTAGGAATGGATTCTGGCCCCAAATTGAGTCCATATAGTGATTAGCTAAATAGGCATGATTAGTAATTAAAATATCAGCTTGTTCTTGTCTATTACGTGCTAAATTCCAGAAATCATATTCTGCAAAAGCTGTTCCAATTCTCGCATCTCCAGGATGTTCAATTGCTGCAAAGAGAGGTGCCTGATAGTTAGTTAACTGGAGTTCATCTAAATCACCAGTTTCTGTTTCAGTAAGCCAGATCAAAATCCCCATTTGTAAAATTAAAGTTTGCTGAATCGGATTATCAGTCTGATAAAGAGAATTGTAAAATCCATCTAAATCTAAATAATGACTGCTTGATTTAACAATTTGGGCATCTAAGTCTAAACAAGTAACCCGTAAAAGTTGTGGAATTTCCTGCCTTAGAATTTGTTCCTGTAAAACCTTAGTGGGCGTTGCTACGACTAATTTTCTCCCAGAATATAGCTCATATGCATAAGCCATTAAGTAACTAAACGTTTTTCCGCTACCATTTGGTGCTTCAACAACTAGTGAGTTATCTGAGTCACTGTAAACAAAGTCGTGGAGTCTATTAATTAGACTAACTTGTCCCCGTCTAAAGCGGAGATTCTTTTTAAATAGTTCTTTCTTTTCATCATCGCTTTGAGGAAATGATCCAGGACTTGCTACATCATTACGACGTGGAGCTATATTTTGCTTTTTCAATATTAAATGTTTTACCTGAATCAAGTCTTTAGGCAACGGTCTCTTAGTCTGCCGAGTAACTTGACCAATTTCATAAAAAATATAGTCAGTATCTCGTAGCAATCCTTTTGATAAGGAAGTCAAAGTATTGAGAGTTGCCTGAGGAAGATTTTCCAGTTTCTTAATTGCTTTTAGTAGTAATTTTGCCGTTACTAGTGCATCTGAATCAGCTCGGTGCGGATTTAAGTGTTTAATTCTCAAACGAGCTGTTAAATCTCGTAATTTATAAGATGGAAAAGTTGGAAAAACAATTTGTGCTAGTTCCACTGTATCCACTGCTTTTCCAGTTAGTGGCTCTAAGCCCGCATTTACAAGCTCATAGTTTAAAAACGGAAGATCAAAGTTTACATTATGTGCAACAAAAATTGTATTTTCTAAAATTTTTCGTATTTTTGGTGCATAGTAGCTAAAATCATGAGCCTTAGCAACATCCTCATTACTAATATGAGTTAAGTTTTCAACAGCTTGAGGGATTTCACGATGAGGATTGATTAAGAATGAATATGTTTTTACTACCTTACGCTTTTTGATGATTGCACAGCCAAATTGAATAATATGATCGCCTTGATTGCGCTGGGTGCCCGTAGTTTCAAGATCGACGACCGCAAAAACATCATCTGTAAAGGCTTTTTTCATAATAATCTCCCTTCTATTCTGTTTCTAGTCTACTGGGACCACTTTCCTTGCGTCAAGCAAAATTAAATATTTTCCAATTACCTTTTTATTTTCCGATATTTCGTTTAATGCTTGTTCATATAAACGTAGTTGCCCAGTATATTTTTGCTTAATTTTGTCTATAGCTTGTTCTTCATGAGTTTTGTCAACAAAATCAGTTTTATAGTCAAATAAAATTAAACCTTCGTCTGTTTCAAAATATCCATCAATTGTTCCGTGAACTAGAATTTTAGCTGCTGAGTCAGAAAAATCATTAAACAGTTCACTAGCATTCACTAAGCTTGAGAATTGACTTTCTCTATGTAATTTTTCTGGTTTTTGCCAAAATTCTGCTGCAAATTCACTCATTACAAACCAATTTAAAGCTTCTTTTGATAAGTGTGGCACCATCAATGGGTTTAACTTACCTAATTCTACAAGCTCTTCAATTTCTTGTTCTAAATTTAACTCAGTTTTATCACCCTGATAATCATAATATTGTAAAACTAGGTGCATCGCTGTTCCGATCTCTGCCCCAGTAAATTTTTGTTTTTCTAAAAATACGGGAGTCTCATCAATCGGTTGTAAATATCGATTACTTGAAGAAATAAGACGTGAATTCTCAAGTTCAGTATCCATAGGATCATTGAATACTTTTTTAATTTCAGAAACAGACTGATAGGCTGTAGTCTTAGTGGCATCCGCAAATGGATATTCAAAATTATAAAGGGTTTTAACTACATCATTCATTTTGGAACTTAATTTTTGAGTATCGTCTTTTTGTTCATCCTTTTCTTCTATATCTGACTGCACAGCAAACTTTAAGTAATATATCTTATCTTGCTCTTCTAAAGCTAAGGTCATGTCTTCAATCGTTTGATCAAATTCATGCTTTTGTTCTAGCTTAGGTCCTAGAAAATCTAGTGGAGACTGGGCATTGATTTTTCTTATTAATGGAAGGATGTTCGTTTTTTGATCAATTTCACTTTCCCATTTTTTCTGCTTAGTTTCCATCTCACTTACACTAGCAACTAAGATGAGCTTTTGTTGAGCACGTGTTAAACCAACATATAAGATTCTAGCTTCTTCTTCAAGCATTTGTTGTCTTTTTTCGACATCGGCTAAAGATTTAACTAGTGAATCAATCCGATAATCTTTTTCTTTAATTGTTAATCCTAGTCCATCTTTACTAATCGTAAAATTACCACTTAAATCACGTGTCTGATACTTGTGACCTAGTCCCATGACAAACACTACTGGAAATTCGAGACCTTTAGAAGCATGGATAGTCATTAGTTTTACAGCATTATCAGCCTTATCACTTAAAAGTGGTTGTGCTAAATCCTTTTGATTTTTACGCATACGTTCGATAAAACTAATGAATTGATATAATCCTTTAAAACCAGCACTTTCGTAAGAAGTGGCTCTCTCATATAGAGATTCTAGGTTTACTCTACGCTGTTGTCCATTAGGCAAGCCAGTCACAATTTCTAACAGGTGAGTTCTTTCGTAAATACTCCAAATTAACTCAGAAATTCGATGGGTTGCCGCAAATGAGCGCAGAGATTCTAATTGCTGAAGGAAGTTTTTACATTTTTGACCAAGATCCGAATTGACTGATGCAAAGTTGGTTAAAGCATTATAAAAATTTCCGGATCTAGTTTTGACCCTAATTTGCACTAATTCAGGCTCTTTAAAGTTAAAAAGCGGTGAACGTAAGACTGCCACTAGAGGGATGTCCTGTTGTGGATTATCAATCAATCTCAAGTAATTCATGATCATCACTAATTCAAATGTTTGAAAATAGTTCTGAGCATCAGTTACAAATAAAGGTAAATCTGCCTTTGCAAATTCTTGCATTACTTGTAAGTTGTCACTTCTAGTACGCGTAATAATCGCAATATCAGAATATTCTAGCGGGCGTTTAAGCTGTGTTTTTCGATCCCAGACTTGAAAATTTTCTTCCTTAAGTTGCTTAATTCTGGCAATAACCATTTGAATTTCACTGAAGTCCATTTCGTCTCCAAAATTTTTTTCAAATGAAGCTTGCGTTTGTTTTTTATCCGTGAAAATATATTCACTTGCAGTAGGCAAGTCAGCAGGATAATAAGTCGCACCAAATTGTAATTGTCCTTCTTTTTTATAATCAATTCCACCAAAATTTGCAGTTAGAATTGGATTGAACAAAGAGTTAACTGTCTTAGTAACTCTTTTTGTTGACCTAAAATTATCTGATAAGATAATTTTTTCACTATCATCATTCTGTCCATAAGCATGATATTTGCTTAAAAACAAGTCAGGACGTGCTTGTCTAAAACCGTAAATAGATTGTTTTATATCTCCAACCATAAATAGGTTGTTTTGTCCTTTCTTTTTGATAGCTGCAATGATATTTTCCTGCAAAGCGTTAACATCTTGATATTCATCAATTAATATTTCATTGAATTTTTCTTGATAGTATTCTTGTGCAATATGAGCATTTGAAGTATCGGTGGTAAGAATGCTAAAAGCGAATTGCTCCATGTCACTATAGTCAATTAAATTCTGTTCTCGTTTTAATTGACCAAATCTCTTAATTAATTTTTTTTCGGTATCAACAATGGTCTTAACTATTTTTTCTGACTTTTTGAGAATATTTACCTGTTCTTTTTCTTCTACTACAAAAAAGTTAGCAAAAATCTTCTTAAGTTGATCATTTAAATCAGATTTTAGTTTTTGACTTTCTTGGTAAGTTTCAAGACTTTCCTCTGACCACTTTTTAGACTTGCGAATGTTCTTTTCAAACTTACAATTCATTAAATTAGCTCGAATTTCGTTATAAGCATGATTATCTTCTAAAGCATTCAACAATTGCTCCAAGCGGCTGGCAAAAATATCGTAGTTTTCTTTAACCTTTACTAAATCCGGATTTTCCATTTGAGGATTTTCAAATAGCTGTTTTATCTCATTTTGCAGATCCCCGATCTCTTTTACTAAAAGCGGCTTAATATGAGTCTGCCACAGGTCAGATTCAATTAAATCATCTTGAACTTGATAAGAATTGGGTAAATTATTGAGAAATTTTTCATAATTAGGCTCAGTAACTACAGTATTGTACAACTGCAATAAAAGATTTCGAGCTCCTTCCGCATCCCTGTCACCAGAAAAATTATCATAAAAATCCTGAAAATCTTGATCATTTTTTTCAAGGTACTCAATTTCTATTTCATGGAGGGCACGCTCTTTTAAAAGCTCAGCTTGGGTTTCATCCGTTAAAACACTAAATTGTGGGTCAAGATCAATTACATAATAAAAACGTCTAATTACATCTAAACAAAAAGAATCAATTGTAGATATATTAGCAGTATCCACATCAAGTAATTGGCTACGAAGAAATTGATTATTCGACTCTTTTTCAATTTGATCACTTATTTTTTGCTTGATTCGTTCCTTCATTTCACGAGCAGCAGCTTTAGTAAAAGTGATGATCAAAAGCGACGAAACTGGTGTACCAGATAAAATGCGTTTCAAAACACGTTCAACTAATACTGTGGTCTTTCCTGAACCAGCGGATGCTGAAACTAGGATATCTTTCCCATAATCGTTAATTGCTTGATTTTGTTCTTTAGTAAAATTCGTCAACTATTCTTCACCATCCAAGTCTAATTTTTCTTTTATTAGGGTCAAAAGTGTCTTTTTATCAATAGATTTAATCTTATGATAGTTATTTTCTTTAAGCATTGCATCAAAGAAGAATATATCTTTAAAGTCAGAATAAGTAAGGGATGTTTGTTGACCATAAGAATAAGGATCTAGCTCAATCTTTCCTGACAAAATCTCATTACCGGCATTTTTTATTAAGTAGGAGTTATAAGCTAATAGCAAGTCTAGTTGATCCGGAGTAAAACTCTGGTTTTGTGGCCAGCTAATATCGCCGTTTACTTTTCGTTTAACACTGGTATATAGATCAGAGACAGCACGATCTTTTTCCATTCCAGGTTCTATTAGATCCAGCATTTCTTCATCTGCAATTAGGATGCCGTTATACATCAATTTCTTAGTACTCTCTTTAGCTAAATCCTTAATTTGATAATTGCTTAAGATCATCTTTTCACTACTCAAACGTTCAAGACTACTGGTAATATTTTGATAAAATGCACCTAAAACATCTAAATCCTTACCTTGAGCAAAAAACTTGTTATTGTTTTTTAAAACTTCTAAGTAGGAAATCATCTGCATTGAAATTCCGTTTGCAAATAAACCTAGGTCAAATTTTTTTGCGGATGACTTATAATCGATCACTTCACCTAAAATTCGATCATTTACTTGAGCCAAATCAACTCGATCCATCTTTCCTCGAAGATCTACAATCTTCTTTTTATTATTATCATCTTTCCAGCTATATGAAAGACCACTTACCTTTTGATTTTTACCAAAACTTAATTCGGAATACTGCGGTCTAAAAGTCGTCTTATTTACACTGCTATGCCAGTAATGAGCTACATTAGCTGTAGTTTGATCTAACTTATGGAATAGGTATTTATTGAATGGATCATTTAAAAGCTGACGATATCTGCCCTTTTCTTTTAATTCTTCTCTTACTTCAATTAAAAGCTCGCCTAACTTCTCCTCTGTTAAATCAGCAAAGTTTAACTTCTTTTCTTTAATTCTTTTAACTAGATAATCAAAAGTTTCATGGTAGTAGTTTCCGGCCTGAATTACATCAAGTTCATTTTCAAAGCGTTTCTTCAAATGTAAGCCATAATTTAGGAAGTATTCAAAAGAATTTTGATAATAAGTTTCTAGTTGTGAAACAGAAGTTTCAATCCGATCACCGTACAGCTGTTGGGCTAGATCAGGCGAAAGATTTTGCGGTATATTCTTAAAACTGCTCCCTTCAAGCACATTTTTCGCGATTTCACCAATTTTTTCTTCCGTCATATCTAGCAGAGACTCTATATCAGTAGCTGCTTTATTCTTTAAGTAAGTCAGATAACCTAAACTTGCTTCTGGATTAGTTATAAAAGTTAAGACATCTCCATTATTCTGAGGTAAATCATGTTGGGAAAATTCATTAGCGCGGGTTAACTTTAATAGCTGCTTATAAAAAATTGAAGGCTCTAATTGTTCATTTGCAGTATTAATTACTGGATAAGAAATATAAATCTTATCACTAGCCAAGCTCAAAGCATTTCCAAATTGGTAATTTTGATCTAAGTTATTGATCTTTTGCTGATCTTCTAAGTATCCATTAGCTTCATTTCCTTCATTTAGCTGCTCTAAATTTTCAGAGCTAAAGAAACCTGGTATTTTTTCAATTTGGGGCAAGTTAGTACTAGTTGCACCAATAATGAAAACTCGTTTATATCCTTGGCCTTGAACCATACCTAATTCAGAAATGTTAACTGCATCAAGAGTAGACGGAATTTGCGAGAAATTAGCCTCGCTAAAGCCGCTGATTAACAGATCAAAAAATTGATCTACAGAAAACTTAGTTGCTACCAGTAAGTAGTCCTTTAATAAGTCAGTTAAAGTTGACCAAACTTGCTCTGGTTGCTGGGCTAATTGTAAATCACCAGTATCATTAGCTTCTTTGCGCCAACTTTCTAGACGTTTTGCAACATGATTTTTAATTAGAAAATTCCAGAAAACTGTTACTCCAGCTTGGGGATCCTCTTCTTTATCAAGTTGCTCAAAAAACTTAGTTAAAGCATCAATAAAGTACTCTCGTAGTCGATCAAGTTCTTCTACTTCTTTCTCAGATTTATCTAAGGCAATTACATCTGCATCTACAAAACTCTTTAGTGATTTAGTCCATAGCTTACCTTTGATACCATGAGCTAAGACAAAATTTTCAAGTAGGTCAACATCATTTTGATAGCGAGCAGAATTTTTGTACCAGTCAGGGATGAATAACTGGGTCTTCATTAAAGCAATTACATTATCCGTTTGAAAACCACGCTTAAAAATTTGCTGTAGATTTTCAACAGCAACTACTAGGGGATGGTATTTCATTTCTCTTTGCAAATCATTAAAGAAAGGAATCTGGTTTTGCCTTAAAATTGGAGTTAAATATGTTTCATATTCACTTAAATTAGGTGCTAAAACTAGAAAATCCTGATAGCGATAGTTATTTAAGGCTACCTGTTGGTAAATTGTTCGCGCAACAAAATAGGCTTCTGCATACCGCGAGTCTGCTTTGACTGGCTGCAAAAACTTACTTAAACGTTCATCAAACCCACTCGTTTTTGTCCAAACCCCATTTAGTAAAGAGCTAGGACTTGTTTGAGTAAGTGGATACTCTTGAGTTTGATAATCTAATTGCTGATTTTGCCAAAAATGCTCTAATTGGCCGATTGTACGTTGCACTACGTAGTCATAGTCACCTGGTTCAGCATTATTATCAATTTTGCCAATTTTTGTCTTAAAAGCTAAAGTTGTATTTTTTGCTTTTTTTGAAATTAAACGAACCGAGGTTAACTCTTGCAAAGAAAAATGTGAAAAATCAGAAAAATAAAATTCCATCGTGCTCAAGTTATTGCTTTTTGCTAAGAACTCATTAAGCAATAATTGCATTTCATCTTTGGTAGCAAATTTTTCTGATAAACGTTCAATAAACTCATCATAAATAATTCTTAAGTCATGAATTTTATAGCTGGTCTCTTCATTTAATTTTTTTTCATCAATATTGTCTAACTCAATATTGCCGGCTCGTACAGATAAAATAGCCTCATACATTTGTCTTAAGGCACCGGATGTAACTTGAGTTTGATTCTGAAATAGTTTTAATTCACCTTGATGATCTTTAACAATTTGCTCTAGTAGCATGACACTAGCGGCATCATCTAGAATTTGTGGTAGTTTAATTGCCTCATCTCTCAAGAAATACCAAGCTAACCGTGAGAAAGAAAGGATGTGCAATTTATTTACTGCAACTTGTTTTTTATTTGTTAAAACAGAGAGCTTGCTAAGTGCGCGTACTTCTGTGGTAAACTTAATATGGTTTGGCACAATAATAAAAACATCGTGTCTTTTATCTTGGTAGTATGACTTAACAGCTTGATCAATTATTTCATTTTGCAAGTTGTCTACTTGTCTACCAGTAATTACATTAATCATAAGTCTCTAGTCTCCTTAGCAAATATTTTAGCATATGAGACAAGGCAATTAGACTTAATGAAATTTATAATATAGGAAAGATAATTGTGAATAAAAAAATAGAAGTCAAAGCACATGGAAAAGTGATTCTTATTGGTGAGCATTCTGTAGTTTATGGCTATGATGCCCTCGCTCTTCCAATCCAGGCCTTAAATATCACCACAACTGTTGAAGAAACTGATGGTCCTACTTGGATGGATACAACTCATTATCATGGTGCTTTTTTTGATGCACCTGCTGAATATGATGGTATTAAATATATTGTGAAAACTTTACTTGAAAGAGTAAAAAACGCTCCTAATCTCAAAATTACTTATACTGGTGAAATTCCTATGGAACGGGGTTTTGGATCAAGTGCTGTTGTAGCTTTAGGAACTACCAAGGCTGTCTCACAGTTTTTAGGATTAACTCTTTCTGAATCTGAGATCATGGAAATCACTAATCATGCAGAAATGATTAATCATGGAAAAGCTTCCGGCCTTGACGCTGCTACCGTAAATTCCGATTACTTAGTTTTCTTCAATAAACAAGATGGACCAAAACAGCTTTTTCAAAAATTAGGTGCTACCTTATTAATTATGGATACGGGTGAACTTGGAAATACCAAAGTCGCAGTTCAATCAGTTAAAAAGCAAATGGATGAAAGTGATCTTAAAAAGAAACAAATTGCACGGCTTGGAGAATTAGCTACCGCAACACGACAAAATTGGTTTAACCAAAATGCAGAAGAGATCGGAAAGATATTTAATGAAGCCGAAGACATCCTTGCCTCCTTTAAGCTTTCAACTGAAAGAATCGATAATATTTGTAAAATTGCCAATGAAAATGGCGCTTTAGGAGCTAAATTATCTGGTGGTGGCTTAGGTGGCATTGTAATTGCACTATGTCCTAATCAAAAAGTTGCTCAAAAAATTGCCGAAAAGGCTAAAGCTAATTTTGATAATGAATGGATTGAGGAAATTTAATGAAGAAAACTGCTCGTGCCCACACTAATATCGCCTTAATTAAATATTGGGGAAAAGCTGACCAAGCTTTAAAGACACCGTTAATGTCTAGTCTTTCAATGACATTAGATGCTTTTTATACTGATACTACATTTGAACATGATTCTTCATTAACTGAAGATACATTTATTTTAAATGATCAAAAACAATCAGTAGAAGACAGCAAGCGAGTTTTTAATTATATTCATTTATTACAAGAAAAGTTTGGCATGACTGACCACTTTACAATTCGGTCTACAAACCATGTTCCTACTTCTGCTGGTCTTGCTTCCTCAGCATCAGCTTTTGCGGCTCTTGCAACAAGCTTTGCTGCAAGCTATGGATTAGATCTTTCTAAAAAAGAACTCTCAAGACTTGCACGGCTTGGGTCTGGGTCAGCTACTAGATCAGTTTATGGTGGCTTTGTTGAGTGGAAAAAGGGATTTGATGATGAGAGCTCCTATGCAGTTCCAATTGATGAAAATCCTGATCTTGATCTTTCTCTCCTAGCAATCGAAGTTAATACAAAGCAGAAAAAAATTTCCTCAACAAAAGGAATGCAGTTAGCCCAAACCTCTCCTTTTTATCAAACTTGGTTAGCCAGAAATGAAGAAGAAATTGCTGAAATTAAAAAGGCTATCCAAAATAATGACTTTACTAGAATTGGTGAACTTAGTGAACTAAGTGCAAACGAGATGCACGCTTGCAATTTAACTGCTAAAGAACCCTTTACTTATTTTGAACCGGAAACCATCAAAATTATTAAGTTAGTTGAAGATTTAAGAAAAAATGGCATCGAATGTTACTATACAATTGATGCCGGTCCAAACGTAAAAATTATCTGCACCTTAAGAAATAGAAAAGATATTATTTCAGCTGTTCAGAAAACCTTGACTAATGTTAAAATAGTCGTTGCGAGTTTCGGCCCAGGCGTTACTCTGCTTTAGTAATTTGAAAATAAAAAGATTAGAGGAATATTCGTTGATTACAGAACAAGCACCAGGAAAGTTGTATATTGCGGGAGAGTATGCAGTTCTTGAGCAAAACTGTCCTGCCATTTTAGTTGCAGTAAATGAATTTGTACGTGTTTCAATTGCAAAAAGTACAGGTACAAGTGGGTTAATTCATTCTAAACAGTATTCTCAAGATTCAATTCACTGGATCCGTAAAGGTAACCAAATGGTTATTGATAATCGTGATAATCCGTTTGAATACATTTTATCTGCTATTAAATTTACAGAACGTTTTTGTCTTGAACAAAAAGTTCCAATGTCTTTATACGACCTACATGTTAATTCAGATCTTGATTCAGCCGATGGTAAGAAATATGGTCTTGGCTCTTCAGCTGCTGTAACAGTTGCTACAGTGAAGGCTATCCTTAATTTCTATGGATTGCACTGTACAAAAGATCTTATTTTTAAACTTTCTGCTATTTCTCACTACAGCGTTCAAGGTAATGGATCTGCTGGTGATATTGCAGCAAGTGTTTATGGTGGTTGGCTTGCTTATCAAACTTTTGATAAAGCATGGCTTAAGACAGAATTAGCTACTAAATCTCTTAGCGAAGTTTTAAATGAAGCTTGGCCTGGTCTTAAGATTCAATTATTAACTCCTCCCGAAGGATTAAACTTGGTAATTGGTTGGAGTCAAAAGCCTGCTTCAACTTCTCAATTAGTTGATAAGACTAATGCAAAGAAAAAGTTTATTAGGACACAATACGACACCTTTTTAGATGAATCCCGAAAATGTGTTCTTGATATGATTAGGGGCTTTAATGAAAAAAATATTTCTTTAATTCAAAAACAAATTCGTTTAAATCGTCAGTTATTAAAAGACTTTGCTTCTCTTAACCATATTGCTATCGAAATCCCACGTTTAACTAAATTAATTAATATTGCTGAACAATTTAATGGCGCTGCTAAGACTTCTGGTGCAGGAAATGGCGATTGTGGTATTGTGATTGCAGATGAAAAAACTGATATCGAAGAAATGAAAAATAATTGGCGTAAAAATGGAATTATGCCATTGAACTTTCTAGTTCACTCAATTGCTTAGTGGGAAAAATTATGTCACAAAGATCTCAAAGAAAAGAAGAACATCTAGCATTAGCTAAGATGTTTTTTAATAGTAATAAAGATAATGATTTTAATCATGTTCATTTAATCCGCCCTGCTCTTCCAGAAAGTGCAGTAAGTAGAGATAGTATTTCAACTGAAATGTTTGGTCACCAAATTAGTGCTCCCTTCTTTATTAATGCAATGACTGGCGGCTCTGATACTTCCTATACCATCAATCAACGTTTAGCTAAAGCGGCTGCTGCAGAAAATATTCCGATGGCTTTAGGATCCGCTAGCATTCTTGAAAAAGAAATTGATCAAATAAAGAGCTTTGAAGTTGCACGTCAAGAAAATCCTGATGGACTAATTTTTGCAAATGTTAATCCAACTACTGATCCAAAAGTAGCTCAAAAGATTGTTGACGCTTTAGATGCAAATGCATTACAGATTCACCTTAATAGTGTTCAAGAAGCTGTAATGCCTGAAGGCGATCGAGATTTTCATTGGATAGACAATCTAAAAGAAATTAGAGATACAATTGATGTGCCAATTATTATTAAAGAAGTTGGAATGGGAATTGATCCTGAATCTCTTCGTACCCTTTTAATCAATGACTTTTCAATTATCGATTTAGGTGGAAGCGGCGGAACTAATTTTGCCCAAATTGAAAATGAAAGACGAAAGACTCAAAAATTAAACTTTTTAGAAGATATAGGTCTTTCTACTGTCAAAACGCTGCTTGCAGCACGTACTATCCCCGTCAATAAGACTATTATTGCGGCTGGTGGTATTACAAATGCACTTGATATTTTTAAGTCTTTAGTTTTAGGAGCACAGTATGTTGGTATAGCAAACTATTTCTTGCAGTTTGCTAGTCAAGATTCTGAGACTTTAATTGCTGCTATTCAAAACTTAAAATATGAATTAAAACTTTTAACTGCTCTATTTGGTTTAGATCATATTTCTAAAGCCGATGAAGTTAAATATTATTTGGATACTGATCTTTACAATTTCACTCGACAACTCTATAATTAGTGCTATTCCTTGGATGGCTGCTGTAAGCAGCCATCTTTTTTATTTTTTATGATATTAATGTTAAAGTAACAATTTTATTAATTTAAATATAAAAGTAAAAAGTTCATTAAATCAAATTTTGATCTATACCAAAAGTTAATTTAATGAACTTCATTCTACTAAATATCAAAAGTCAATTGATATTGGTTTTTATCAAATGAATTTCGCGGTAAAATAATTCATGCATTTCTTCAGTAAAATTATGGGCAATAAATACAATTGTCGCTTTACTTTTTAATAATTTGTCTAAAATATCAATGGTTTCACTTTGATCAATCGCACTCGTCCCCTCATCAATTAAAATAATATCACTATCATGAACTTGAGCCCTTGCTAAAACAATTTTCTGCCTCTGTCCTCCCGAGATGTTTAATTTATCAAGATTCAGTTTTTTATTAATGCCCTCATCAAATTTTTGCAGATCAGAAGATAAATCTACTTCTTCTACTGACCTTTCAACTTTATTATCTAGCTTATTGTTAAACATAGTAATGTTTTCTTTAATGGAGGCTGGGAATATAACCGGATCTTGCGGTAAGTATCCAATTGTTTTCAAATCTGGATTAATTTCATTTCCATCCTTATCTTCAAAAATAATCTTCCCAGCACTAGGTGCTAATTCACCCAATATCAATTTAAATAGAGTTGATTTGCCAGTACCAGAATCTCCTGTTAAGAGAATCTTTTCACCCTGATTAATCTGAATATCCGGATAACTTAGTTTTTCGCCATTTGGAAAATCGAGTCTTAATGATTCTGTTTTAATTACAGTAGGCATATTTGTTTTTTGCTTATCTGAAACTTGAACTTTTTCCGCTGCTTCATTTACTTCTTCAATTAGACTCTTTACTCCCTTCATTTCTCCTCTAGCCTGAGAGATTTCATTAATTGCTTGATTTAAATAAAATCTGAAATTTCCCACTATTAATAGAGTACTCATTTGTACTAAGCCATTTTTTACTAAAAATCCAGTCAAAACAAATATGATCAACCCAAACAATGCAGAAGCTATCCCGTTAATCGCATTAAGTAATTTAGTATAAGTAGTTTGCTTAACAGTTGCGTCTTCAAGTTTTTTACTAGCATTTTGAGTGACAGAAAATAGCTTTGCACCAGCTGCAAATTGTCTTAATTGATCTAAACCGCGTAGCCAGTCGTTTAAAGTATCTAAATATATTTCATTGCTAGTCGAAATAAGTTTATTAGCTTTTTGGAGTGGTTTTTCAATCAATTTTGGCAAAACTAGAGAAATGGCTACAATTATACAAATTGTAATTAATAGAACCCAATTTAACATAATTAAATATATGATAATTGTAATAAGTTGAACAACTCCAAAAATTAGATACGGGAAAATGACTAACAAAAATAACTATAATATTATAAACCTCTTAATCGGCCGGATCGGAACAAATGTTGCTGACTCTCTTTTCTATATGGCAATATTGTGGTACTTTAAAACCCATTTTAATTCACCAATGCTTCTTTCAATGATATTCATAGCTGAATCTAGCATTGATATGCTTTCGTTTACTTTAGGACCTATAATTGATCGCATAGATATCAAAAAAGCATTAAAATTAGTGACAATTATTCAAGCAATGCTGAGCGTAATCATTATTCCACTATTTAATAATCAAAAATTACACTTTTTAGCAATTATATTTTTGATAGTAGTCTATGTTTTGTCAACTATCGGCTCAACATTAATCTATCCTGCTGAAGACAAGATACTGCCCAATATAGTAGAAAAGGAACAGTTACCTAAAGTTAATGGGATTTTTCAAATGTCTTATCAAACTTTAGATTTATTTCTCAATGCTGGAGCAACAATTTTAATTACCTTTTTATCTATAAAAAATACAATTATTATTTCAGCATTAGTATTTGCATTTGCACTTTTGTTCTACACGCGTTTACACTTTAAACTTCCAGCTGCCTCATCACCTGAAGGTAATACTAGCTATTTCAAAGGTTTAGTGCGTGGTTGGCAAGCATTACGCACTAATAAAAATATTTTAATTTTAATCTTACCTTTTTCTCTAACCAACTTATTTTATGGAATATCATCTGTTGGTTTACCTTACTTTGCCACCAAATACTTAAACAATAGTGCAGTTAGCTATGGAAGTTTAGAACTTGCCTCTTCAATTGGAGGATTACTAGGCAGCCTTATCGTACAGCGACTTTACGTGAAAGACAGTCAACTAAGGCTATTAATTGTACTTGCTTAATGCTTTCTGGATTAGCAATTGTTTTAGAAGTGATAGCTGCTCCAATCTGGCCTATTTTAATTCTAATATTTGCCCTATGTAGTACTTTCTGGATTAGCATTATGAACATTAATTTTAAAGTTCTAGTTCAAGAAAGTTTTCCTTCTAGTTTATTAGGGCGAATTATCACGATTAACAGCAGCATTGTTAATTGCATGATTCCGATTGGATCATTTTTAGGAGGATTTATTGTTAAAAACTACGGTGCTCGTCCAGCCATTATTCTTGAAGGGCTGGCTCAGCTAGTGACAGCTGTCTTCTATCTAATAATGTTTTTAAAAAGAAAAAGAGCATAAATGCTCTAACTAAGGAGTTTTCTAATGAGTAATAAAAAAGTAAAAATTAATAATGCTGAAATAAAAACAAGAGTAGTTTTCTATCGTCCAAGTCAATGATTAATTTTAATTTAGAAAAGAGATTTTTATGGCGCAAGATTTGATTACTACAGTTACAACAAAAAATGATTTCAAACAGGCATTTAACAATGTTCATCTTAATGCTTCCGACACAGTTATTATCCATACATCATTAAGCAAGTTCTACTATGTTCCAGCTGGTCCTGAAACTGTCATCCTGGCACTTAAGGAGACAATAAGTAAAGGAACAATTATGATGCCTTCAGAAGTTTCGACAAATTGTGATCCAGCAACCTGGGAGTATCCTCCAGTTCGCTCTGATCTAATGGAAACGATTAGAGATAATATGCCACCCTATGATCCAATAACCTCAGCTACTGAGGGACTCGGAATAACACCTGAATATTTCAGAACTCTGCCTGATGTAGTTAGAAGTAACCATCCCTATCTACCGATCGCAATTTGGGGTAAAAATAAAATTCAAATAGCCAAAGAACAACCATTAAATCTTCCATACGGCATTAATAGTCCTTTAGATTATTTATACAAAAATAATGGTAAAATAGTTTTTCTAGGAACAGACTATGAAACTTGTACTGCACTTCACTATGCCGAATCGACAATTAATCGACCAACCGAAACATGGTCAGCTGCTACCGGATTCGATGAACAAGGTAAGACTACTTGGACTGATTATCAAAATGTTGATCTAGATTCTTATGATGATTTTAATGAGCTTGGATTAGCTTTCGAGAAACAATATCCCGAGTGCTTTAACCAGGTGAGCTTGAACAATAGTTTTATCAAGGTAATCGAAATGAGACCTTTAATTGATTTTGCTAGAGATTGGTTTAAAAAGAAAGATAATAATATATAACAAAAAAGTAGGAATAAATCCTACTTTTTTTGTTATATTCGTTATACGATCACGGTCATTGTAGCAGCTCCGATAATGATGGCTAAGCCAATTAAAGTAACTACCATTTCTTTCTTAGTCTTCTTTTCATGCAAGAACCAGATTCCAGTTAGAGTTGCTAATACTACAGATGTTTGTGACAAAATAAATCCAGTTGCTAAACCATTCATATTTGGTTGAGCCGAAATTAAATATGTCAATGCAGCAAATGCAAAGAAAAATCCAGAGATAATTTGTTTGTAAGAAACCCCTTGAGCTAAAGCGCTTCTTTGACTTGATTCTTTAACTTTTAAGTAAACTGCATAACAAATAGCAACTAAGCACATTCCAATAGCTTGTGGTAAAAATGCTTTGGATCCATCAATTTTAGCAGCTTGAGGGGCTGCAGAATATGCCCAATATCCAATTTCACCAACTAATAAAATGATTACGGCTTTTCTTAACTTAGCACTGTTTTCATCAGTTTTATGTTCACTCCAGGTTGTCATCCAAGCACCTAAAATGATCAGAGCTAATGCAAGAAAACCTACTAACTTATCACTCGTACTTGGCCAATCTCCTAAAGCAAATACTCCCCATAAAGAAGTACCTAACAACTGAAAGGCAGTTGTAATTGGCATTGCGCGTGATGATCCAACCAAAGTAAAAGAATGAAAAGTAAGAATCTGCGCACTAGCCCAGCCTATTCCGGAGATAATTGACCAAATCAAAGCAGCCCCGCTAGGCAACGCTATTCCTTGAACTAAGTTATAGACTAAAGCAAAGAGAAAAGTACCAAATGTAGTACCAATAATTTGATTTACTGGTTTACCGCCAATTTTTGAGGCAATTGTCGGAAACAAGCCCCATCCAAGTAATGGCCCTAAACCAATTAATAAAGCTATTCCATTCATACACTAAACTTTCCTTAAAATATAAAAGTAATTGTAGTTTACATACGCAATTACTTTTATAGCTAAATATTTACTTTAAAAAACTACTCCACTTTCCAAAATTACATTAGAATATGGAGTTTCTTCACCAGTTCTAATAAATGCTTTAGAAGACTTTAAGTCCTTCTTTAGTTCTGAATGAGGAATAAATTCAATCTCAACATTCGGAACTGCCTTCTTAATAGCTTCTAATTGCTTTGGATTTTCAGTTTTAATTTCCTCTGCAATATACATTTTTTGAACTTCTAATTCTTTCAAGACTTCTTCTAGAACATCAATAAATGATGGCAAGCCTGGACGCACAGATAAATCAATCTTTTCAGTCTCAGCTGGAACTGGAGTACCAGCATCTCCAACTCCTAGCCAATCCATGTGGCCCATGTCCGCAATTACTCTTGAAATATTAGAATTCATTACGCCAGTTTTTTTCATAGTCATTAATCCTTTTCTTAAAACACATTTACTAACATTCTAATATATATTTTTAAGATTAGCACTTTTAAAGCAGCTCATACATAAATTTATTCTCTTCACTTTTAATTTAAAAATAAAAAGAAACAGCAATACATTTTTATAATAATCACCATTATAGGAAAAAAACAAAAAAGAGAAGAAGACTGTAGTGACCCACAAAACAACAAAAAGCTGGTAATCCTTTTTTTGGAAATTATTACTTTTTTACTATATTCATATTATCTATCTTCCTTCTAAGTCTATCTAGAAAAATGTTATTATGGTAGTTGTTAATTTTAATTGATGAATTAAAACAATATGCTATTGATTTATTACAAAAGCTTTTTGATATGAATTTCTACTTTTATGGAGAATTTTTAGAAGAAAGGGGCGCTTTTATTAGTGACAAATATTATTAATGGACGTCAAATTGCCAAACAACTTAATCAAGAAACCAAAACTAGAGTTGATAAATTAAAAGAAGAAGGGATAATTCCAGGAATTGCGGTTATTCTTGTAGGAGATAATCCGGCTAGTGTAATTTATACGCGTAATAAACAGAAAACTGCTGAAAAGTTAGGCATGAAATCTATCTTGAGGAAATTTCCAAAAGATGTCAGTCAAGCTGAAGTTTTACAAGCAATTCATCACTACAATGACGATCCAACTATTCATGCAATTTTAATTCAGCTTCCTTTACCTAAGCATCTCAATCAAACCGAACTAATTGAAGCAATTTCTCCTGAAAAAGATGTTGACGGTTTTGATTCAAAAAATGTTGGTAAACTTTATAACAATGAGGATGGACACTATCCTGTTTCTTGTACCGCGCGCGGAATTATGACTTTGCTTCATTCTTATTTAGATAAAATTGAAGGAAAAAACGTAACAATCATTGGACGCAGCATTTTAGTAAGTCGCCCTCTGCAATCGCTTCTCATCAATGAAAATGCGACAGTAACAATGGTAAGCTTACATACAGATGATATCGATTATTACACTAAACATGCTGATATTTTAGTTGTGGCTGCTGGCAAAGCTAATTTGATTAAAAAAGATCAGGTTAAACCAGGTGCAACTGTGATTGATGTAGGAATTAATCGGATGGCAAATCATCACTTAGTCGGGGATGTCGATTTTAATAGTGTCAAAGAAGTAGCTGAAAATATTACCCCAGTTCCTGGTGGAGTAGGTCCAATGACTATCGCAACTTTAATGCAGCAAACCGTAGATTTAGCTGAATGGAATAAATAGAAAAAGGTGTTAAGTAGTATCAAAATATCTGCTTAACACCTTTTTTGTTTATTATTTTCTCTATCTCAATTGATTCAAGCTAGAGCCAAAGATTGATCAATTTTTTTATCTAATGAATTTTTTTACTCTATCTTTTCAAAAACTTTCCATATAAATGCTCTAAGAATATCCTAGCTGATTATTTTTTGAGATAGGGACAATAATTAGAACGATCTATTCGGTAATCTTTATTTTCAATTGTCCACTCATGCAAACATGCATCCCCAGTCCCAAATTTAATCTTTGCATCTATTGGTAACTTTAATAATGCATGATATAGTTGGGTAATTGTTCCACCATGAGTAACAATTACAATCGTATTATCTGATAAATTTTGACTTAATATCTCTGATAAAACACTCTCTACTCGCATTCTAAATTCGAGTTTACTTTCTTGCTTGTACAATGCTTTGTGGATAGGAACTTCAACCGCAGGATATTTTTGATAAGCTTTCTCATATGGTAAGCCAGCCCGGAGACCATTATTGAATTCTTTCAAATTATCCCTACCAATAGCTGAAAGGCCAGTTAATTCTTCAAGATAATGTGCAGTTTCACGAGCTCTTTTTAATGTACTAGTGTAAATTTTATCTACATTATAGTGATCAACAATCCATTTACTAGTTTTTAAAGCTTGCTTATTTCCACGTTCAGTTAAACTGAAATCAGCCCATCCTTCACATACTTTTAAAATATCTGCTTCACTTTCACCATGTCTAACAATTAGTAATTTCATTATTCTACCTTTTCAAAAACTTCACATACCATTGGTGCCTGAGGATAAAACGCTTTACCTGCTTCTCGATATTCCCAATCAAAAAAATCATCATGGGCTCGACGCCAATATTCATAACTTCGATCACCCTCACCTTCATGGTAGGCGTGTTCTTTAGAAATTAAATCATAAGGTATAATTTCCACTACCTTATCTTGAATAACACAAACAGGTTCTTCTTTACTATTCAAAACAATACTCCACTCACCTACTTGAGGTATTTTTTCATTTTTATCATAAAGTTCATAGGCAGATGTAGTAGCAGTTTTTATGCCTCGATTTACCAACTCAGCCAATTCGTCTGCATCTTCAGCAGTTACTCCAAAAGCCCATGCTTCTACCGGAGTATTACATTCTAAGTTATGACTTTGACAAAAATCTTGCCAAAATTGTTTCAGTTGCTTATTCATTTTTACCTAATTTCGTTAAAACTTTAGATCCAATCTCTAACCCCGCACTGTGAGATTCATACCCCCAGTCGCGTTCATCATAGTTTTCTATATCAGCCAATGTATCAGCAGTAAATAAAATTTGAGCGAAATCCACTTTTCTGAATTGCGCACAAGCTGCCAAAGATGCACATTCCATTTCAACAGTTGCAGCTCCTAATTGACGAAAATGTGCAACTTTCTTGGGCGTTTCTCTGAAGAAGCCATCAGTTGTCCAAGTTGTAATTTCATCATATTTAAGATTTAAAGTAGCTAATACATCTTCTATCCGCTTTAAGAAATTCTGATTCAAATCGATAAATTGACCTGGCTCCATATAATGAAAAGAGGTTCCTTCATCACGAATTGCACGTTTGACTAGTAACATCTCATTTTCTGGTAAATCAGTTAACGCCCCCGCATTACCAACAGTTAAAACTTGGTTCACGCCATAACTAATCAACCAATCAAGTAATTGAACAGAAGCAGGTCCTCCAAGCGGGGCTTGACATAAAGTAAAATATTCACCGTTTAATTCAACTTCATAAATCTTGGGACTAAAAGAAACTGAATCAAATTCACCTATCGTGCGGTGAAAATGCTGATCTAAAAATATATCAATTTCATTCTTAGGAACAAAGGCATAAAGCAAGCGTGAATAAAAATGAAATGGTTCCTGATCATGATCTGGTTCAATTACTGCATGCTGGTTTGGGTCAAAATCTAAAATAAATGGTTGTTTCGTTTCTTCTTTCATACCTATTCCTCCTACAATTTTTGTAATATCTCAAAGCAAATTTCTAATCCACGCCGATGTGAATCGGTTCCTCCATCACGTGGATCATAGTCCTCTTCATTAGCTAAAGTATCAGCTGTAAACAAAATTTTAGCAAATTCAACTTTTCTAAATTGTGCACATGCTACTAGTGCTGAACACTCCATCTCTACTACAGATGCCCCTAAGTCACGAAATTGCTTTACTTTTTTCGATGTTTCTCTGAAAAAGGCATCTGTTGTCCATGTCGTCACTTGCTCGTATTTGTAGTCTAGCTCAGTTATTGCTTTTTTTACCTGACTTAAAAATTCGGTGTTCAAGGCGACGGTTAGACTATCTTCTAAATAATGGAAAGAAGTTCCCTCATCTCTAATTGCCTTATTTGGAATAAACATTTCATTTTCTGGTAAATCTATAAGCGCACCAGCATTTCCAAAAGCTAGAACTTTTTTGACACCATACGCAATTAACCAATCAAGTAATTGTGTGGCTGCTGGCGCTCCTAAAGGAGCTTGGCATAAAGTAAAGTATTCTCCGTTACTTTCAATTTCATAAATGTCTGGTTGAAAGGAAATGGTATCATACGATACCTAACACTTTATGGGGAACTTGTTCTAAAAAATTATCAATATCTTCTTTAGGGACAAATGCAAATAATAATTTAGAATGAAATTTAAACGGTTGTTTTTCATAATCGGGTTCAATAACAGCTTTGGGATCTTTATCTATTTGTAAAATACATCGCTCTTCTTTCATACATACTCCTATTCAAAAAATGGATAATCACCTTGATAGTAATGCTCAATAAACTTTAAATGCTGCTTATTAAAAATATCCGGTAAATTATCTTTAGGAAAATATTTTAACTCCAATGTTTCTGAATCTGGTTTCTTATTCGTTTTGCCTACTAGCTCTACCAAGAATTCAATTACGACAGCTTGGGCTACATCCCCATTAGGATAATGCTGGATAAAATCTGTCGAAATTCCTAGCAAAGATTTAATTTTCACTTTCAATCCTGTTTCTTCTAAAAATTCACGCACACATGTCTCTTGAGCAGATTCTCCAAACTCCATTGCTCCACCTGGCAGACCCCATGATTTAAAATCTGCTCTTTTCTGTAATAAGATTTCATCTTGATCGTTAACTAAAACTCCACCAGCAAAATTTAAAATTAGTGGTTCATGCCCTACTTTTTGACGTAAATTTTTAATGTAATCTTGTTCCATCTATTTCTTCTCAATCGTGTCTAACATTGTCTCTCCAATATGTCTGAAAGCCAGATCCTCGATTTTCTCAGTATAATTAAAAATTCCAATTGCAGTAGTAAAAACCAAATATTGTTTTGTTAAGTCAGATAAGTGATAATTAGGATTCTTACTTGAATATCCCGCCAGAAATGATTGAATCAATTCTTCATTCAAATCAAAATCTTGGTAAAACAGTTTTATAAAATCTTGGTAAACTGGGCCTAAACGCGCTTTTTCAAAGTCAATAAGTGCTAGCTTGCTATCAACATATTTATAGTTTCTGATGCCCACATCACCATGCAAGACAAATTTTGAATGTTGAGATAATTCTATCTTAATTTCTTTTTTATAAGGTAGAAATTGACCAGTAAGTTTCTTCAATCTTCTTTTGTATGAACTTTCTTTAAAAAAATCTATTTTAGCCAGATAATCATCAAACTGTCCATTAACAAGCTTAATTCTTATAAATGGTTTCACCTTTAAATGATACTCTCCTAATACTTGTCCCATCTCAAAAGCTAGATTCGAATCAATCTTTTCTCCTATATCTTTTGGTGAGCAATCTTTTAATACTAAAATAAACGTATTATTAAGAGAAAAACCGCCTAAAACGCGATCATTTAACTGATTTGTAACCATCTTTTCAGTGTAATAACCTTGCTCTTTTGCAAATTGTTTTACAAAAATCGATTGCCGATATAAATTACTATAGCCAACAAAAGTGCTGTTAAGTGATTCATGATTAATTTCGTGCAAGTCAGATTCCAACCGCCTATTTAATTGATTAATGATTGTTGACATAGCTAATATCCTTCATAATCTTTTTAGTTTCTTGCCTTAAAGTTGTTCGACTAGAAAACTTAGTTTCAGAAATAAAATTTATATAGTCTTTTTCTTTCCACCACAAACGCATTTGTTTTTCTCCAAAAGAACTAATATGACGCTGCTTATGGCGCATTAGGAGTTTCTCAAAAGAAATATCAAAATAATATGCAAAAATTTCCTCACCAAATAGCTCCTCTGCTTGTCTAAACAAAGGAAGATACCATTCTGCATTCAAAATACCTTCAAAGATCACATAGTCACAATTTCGATAACCGTAATAAAGTAAATCCTCAAATAATGGCAACCCTAACGTGTTTTCTCCGTCCTTAACTCGTAGCATATCTCGTCTAACTGTATCTTGTGAAATCAGTAAAGTATTACGTGGCAGACGTTGATGAATTTCTTTTGCCAGAGTGGTCTTACCACTGCCAGAATTACCTCTGATGATAATTAATTTAGACAAAATAATTACCTCTTTTTAAAATATGAAATTTTACATCTCTTCCTTCCGCTTTATCAACGGAATTATTAATAAAACAATGCTGAAGTAAGCTGCTGATACAAAAAACATTACTTTTAAATTCCCAGCCCACTTCATAATTGCGTTACTTACAAATAAAGAAAGACTGACTAAAATTTCAGCAATAAATGAAATTGTCGAAAGCATGGTAGACTTGTTGCTTTCTCCATAAATTGCTTCATTACTAGTAGCAGAAAATCTGTCTTGACATCATCCCACATTAATAATTCAATCAATAGAAAAAGACTCAATAATAAATATTTATTTTCTAAAATTCCACTCAAAACAAGCACAGAAATCATGCACAGTGTATTTAATATCGTGATGCTTCTTGAACTAGCAAATGTCGATATTCTATTAAATAGAAGCGATCCTAAAATAAGTGCACACATAAATAAGGTATAGACAAGAGATAAGTTAAAGCCTAATTTTTCAACGTAGATAATCGACCAATATATTAAAATAAATTGCGTCCCACAATCATATCCAACGTTTAGCAACAACAATATCCAGAAATTTATTTTTTTAAAGAAACTAGCGATATTTTTAATACTATTATTTTTCCGCTTATGCGCTGCCTGATTATCCGAAAAAGATAAAAACTTTATCATGACAAAAATAAACGCAGGATATAATCCTAATCCTATCAAAGCAAACCAAACTGGTGCAGTATCTGTAATTGCAAAGAGCTCGGTGTCAATATTTCCACCTATTAAGGTGGTTAAATTTAGGATAATCACTTGCGTCCCCATTAACTTGCTATTCGGAAAAATATGATTTTGCTCCTGCAAGTCAGTTATATAAGCAATGAGTGTTCCAGAATTAAGTGCAAGTCCAATTCCATATAAAAGTTCTGCTAGAGAAAAAAATAAAAAGTTTCTAAATAGAATTAGGATTAAAAAACTACTCGCAATAATTATTGAAGATAAAGCTAGAACCTTTAACCTTCCAATTCTATCTCCTAAATATCCAGCTGGTAGCAACCCTAGCATGATACCAATATTTTGAAATGATTTTATTGAACTGATATTAGCAGTCGGGATGCCATTTTTAGCATAGAATAATGAAAATATTCCTGACATTGATGATCGGAATAGTGTAAACACTGCCGTAAAAGTTAAAAATAAAACTGCAATTTTAAAGCTTACACTTTTTGATTTCATAACCATCAATCCCTTTATTTTTTATACTGCTATATAAACTTATTTCTACTCAAACTCCGCCTGCCAATATGGATCATGATATGCCTTAAAGCACATTTCTACCTGCTCACGTGATCCCTTATCTTCACTCAACTCGGGTAAATCCTCTAACGCAAAATAATCACTTGCAATAGTTTCATTGTTTTCTTTAAAGCTTCCACCAACCGGCTTACATAAGAAAAATACTGGCTAATTCCATAAGGATACATCCCTTTATAGTGCTTATTACTATCATGAATTGCAACTAGCTTTTCAACAGTAATATCAATGCCGGCTTCTTCCTTGAACCAGCAACATTTTATTATCCTTGAATATTGCTGCTCGCGTTGCAATCTTAGAAGTTTGATAACCAACTTCGTTGCAGAAGAGATTTTTAACTTTCTCAATTGGCAAAACTGCCTTCTCAGCTATCATTTTAGCCGAAATATCGCGGATTTCTTGATACATCAAAACTATCTTTTCCATATGTTAATCCAGCTTGCGCTAAGCTTTGAAGGCGCATAGCCCAATCAACAACTTTATCTGTCATTATTTTCACCACTTAAATCGAGCAATAACACAATTTCTTCCCCATCTTTTTCTCCATTCGAAACAAACTCAGCTTCTTTGTATAATTTTTCCGCCCAGTCGTTTCCAGGTACATAGGACAAATATATTTTTTTACTCTCACCTAGAGGCTTCGTTCTTATATACTCAATAAGCTTATTTAGTGCTTTTTTGCCTAACCCTTTTCCCTGGTATCTTTGGTCAATCATAAAGCGCCAGATACAATAATTATTACGAGCTACTCTTGGGGCTCCGTCCCAATTGAATACATTAAAGTTAATCATAATAAAACCAACTAATATATCTTTTTCATACACAGCAAAAGTTTCAACTCGTTCATTTTCATTCTTGGTAGCATAAGCTTCTAATAAACTAACTGTATTAGTCGCAATATATTTCTTTTGATTTTCCTTAACTTGAAGATTGACAACATCCCACAGATTTTTGTTCGTTATCTTCTTAAATTCCATCTCTGTTCCTCCGGACTTTACTCGTTCTTCAATACAAAGACTTTATGATCATTTTCATCATCTTTCACATACTGAAATCTTGCACGCTGGGCTACATGTTGACTAGCTAAGTTATCTTGAGCTGTTCGTAAAATCAAAAATTCTAAATTTAGCTGTTTAAAGGCATACTCTACTAAAAACTCAACTGATTTAGTCATAATTCCTAAATGCTGAGCATCCGCAGAAAGCCAATACCCTACTTCACCTGATCGTTGATTCAACTCGTGTAAATCAATCATTCCACTAGGGACACCATCAACTAAAATAACTAAATTAAATGCCTCCCCAGCAACCATCTTTTCTTGAAACATTTTAATTGATGCAGCTTCATCTTTAACAGACTTAATTTTTTCAACCCACTCTAAATATTTAGAAAATTCAACAAAATTCTTTTGAAGTTGATCAAACAGAGAAGCAGCTTGCCAGACTTCTGGTAAAACTAATTCAATTTTCTTATTTCCAGTTGAAAAATTATGTAAAACAAATGCAATATATTTCATAAATGATGCTCCTCTTTTCTCAATGATTGAATTATATTAAATTTTACTTAAGAATATTTAATATTTCAAGCGCAAATTCATAAAAAATATTCACAAAAAAATAAGCAGCAATTAGTTAAATAATTACTGCTTATTTTGATACTATACTTTTACTTTATTATAAACTCACTAACTAATTTTAATACTTCAGGTCTATTTTTTCCCTTAAACATGTGACACTCATCTGGAATTAAATGGAGCTCACTTTTAGGCAAAAGTGTATGGAATTTTCTTGAAGCATTAGGTGATACGACTTTATATGCTAAACCATGAATCAATAGAACTTCTCTATTATAATGTTCCGCTGTTTGATAAATCGGTAATAATTGTGCCGTTCTAAAGTAAGCTCCTCCCACTTCAAAGCCACTACAAGTTATGCTTGATTCAACCCAAAAGTCTTTAATCGATTTTTTAACTAAAAATGGCTTTCAATTAAAAAGACAGTGTTTTTCATTAACTGTTAAAAAACATAATATGAAATTGCTTCCTGAAGAAAAAATAACTATTCAAAAATTCGATATGCACAATAATAAATATTTAGACTGTTGTGATTTTCTATACCAATATTATAAAAACAGTCATAAAGTTGTGTCACCACTAACTATCTCAAAAGATCAGTTTATTAAAGAAGTTCCTACTAAAACAGGATATTATCATCTTAATAAAAATTTTCAAATTGAAAATATTATTTTTACTGAAAATAATGAAATTGCTTATATCTGTTCTACGAATCCAAAAACATGTCCTAAGTTCACTCAAAGCGTGCTATTAGATATGTTCAGCTCTTTCGAAAGTATATTTTTTGAAGCAGACGATACTGATTGGGCAGCAATGGACTTACTTAACCAGTTTGATGTAGACGTAACTCAAAGTTTCAATACATATATTCTAGATACATCCGTTACTAAAAACAAGTTAGACAATGATCTTTAATTAAAAATACATCCCTTTAGGCAGAAAATACTGGCAATCAATATTTATTTTAACGTTGATTACCAGTATTTCTTTATCGTCAATCTTTAACTAAATGAATTTCACGATCAAATAATGCACGCATTTCTTGATTAAAATTATGCGCTATAAAAATAATCGTCTCTTTACCCTTAACTAAATTCTTCAAAATATTCATAGTTGCCTTTTGATCTATCGCACTAGTTCCTTCATCGATCAAAATTATGTCACTTCCATGAACTTTAGCCCGGGCTAGAACAATCTTTTGTCTTTGACCGCCCGATATATTTAGTTTATCTAGATCTACTTGATGCTCTAATCCTTCTTTGAATTTAGCAATATCATGAGTAAAATTAACTTCTTTGATTATGGGCTCTACTTGAGAATTTAATTTTGAATTAAACATAGTAATGTTTTCTTCAATCGTTCCAGGAAATAGATTTGGATCTTGTGGAATATAACCAATCTTCGACATATCAGGATTAATTTCTTTTCCATCTTTATCTTTAAAAATAATTGATCCTTGTGTCGGGTTTATTGAACCTAAGATCAATTTAAACAAAGTAGATTTTCCAGCTCCGGAATCCCCAGTTAACAAAATTTTTTCTCCAGATTTTATTTGAATATCAGGAAAACTTAGCTTCTCACCGTTTGGAAAAGCTAAAGCTAAATTCTCAGTAGAAATTAATGCTGGCTTTTTCCTCTCAACTTTTGAATTGTTTTTTATTGGTGCAGAATCATTACTAATTTGGCCCATTAGTTCTTCAGAAGATTTCATAAAACTCAATGCTTGGATCATTTGTTGCAAGCCGATTGAAATATTAGCTGCAAAATTCTGTACTGACATGATTGCACCAAAAAGTACTTGTCCTTGAGTGATCATATATCCAGTAAGAGCAAGAAGGATTAATTGTCCTACTGAATTACATAGTCCATTTATTACAATTAGTTCTTGCTGCGTACCAGTTTGATGAACATGGGCTTTTTCAATCTTATTAGCTGCCTGACTCTGAACCTGAAATAGCTTTGCACCAGCAAAATATCTGCGTAATTCTTCAACTCCAGAAAACCATTTTTCTAACGTATCTAAATAATGTTTATTTTGAACAGAAACATTGGTTGTCGCCTTTTCCATCTTTTTCTGAATAAGTTTAGGAATATAGTAAGATGCAATATCAATCAAAATACTTACAATAAAAATTTGCCAGTGAATTGTAAGTAAAGCAACCAATGCAGCAATAAACATTGTTCCATAAAAAGGAACAATAGGATACCAATCAAAATAATTTTCTCTTACCATCTCAAGGTCGTTAGTCATTCGATTTTGAACCGCAGCTATTTTGTGATACTTATTATCCTTAAAGTAATGACTAGCAAGATTATTACGAATTTTTTTATTATATTCCTCTTCTTGAATACGAGTAACAAACTGAATGTAATAAATTAATCCTTGCGCTGCTAAATATAAGAGTCCGATAACAAGACTTGTCCATAATACTCCCATCCAGTTTTTATTCTTGATAAAAGTTAACCAGTACATTTGGACATACCCAGCACCAATTGCGCCCAATCCAGAAATAATGGATAAAAAATTGATATAAATAAATCTAAGGTAGTTTGTCTTGATAAATCCCTTAAAGCTCATTCCTAATCCCCTCCATTTTTCAAGCTGATTTTCCGATCGAACATGTTCTCTAGCTCATCATTAAAATTATGAGCAATCATGACAATAGTAGTTTCCTGATCAAGTAAATTTTTCAAAATTTTCTTTGTTGCTTTACTGTCAATTGCACTTGTTCCCTCATCAATAAAGAGCCATTTTGATCCGGCTAAAATTGCTCTTGCCAAAACGATTTTTTGCTTTTGTCCTCCTGATAAATTTCCTTCATCCAAATTAATTTCATGCTTTAAACCATCTGGGATTTTTTTAAGATCATTTTCAAATTCAACTTGTTTAACTATTCTTTTTACTTTCTCATCAAGCTTTGAATTGAACATTGTCATATTATTTTCAATAGTATCAGGAAAAAGAGTATTATCTTGTGCTACATATCCAACTTCATCCCGATTGAGTTTAATTTCTTTTCCGTTCTTATCTTCAAAAATCACTTTGCCACTAGTTGGTGATAATTTACCTAAGATCAACTTAAATAAAGTCGATTTTCCACTACCACTATCGCCTGTTACTAAAACTTTTTCACCACTTTTTATAGTTAAATCGGGGTAAGAAATAAGTTCACCATTCTTAAATTGATGCTGTAGCCCCTTTATTTGTAATTTAGTTACGTTTTCATCTTGATGCTCATTTTGTAAAGGTGCGCTCGCGCCTTCTAATGAGGTTATCTTTTCATTTAACTTTTTTGATGATTTAATTAAGTTCCATTGCGTAGCTAATAATGCAGTACCATTCATAACTGTCGAACAAAATCGAATTGTTGTAATAACGGCACCAAAGACTATTTGCCCATTAAAGTATAAATATGCAGCCAGAATCATCAAGATTATCTGTCCAACTATATTAACAATAGAGGTAGCTAAGTCGGCCATAGCAATAGTTGCACCTTGGTGAATAGCCGCCTTTTTATAAGCAGCAGCTGCTTGATTCATGGACTCAGAATAAATTCTAAAACTACTATATCTTCTTAATTCATCTAAGCCATTAATCCAGTTTGAAATTGCTTTTAAAAGTTTTTCATTGCTTTTAGTGACTTCAATCGTCGCATTTGAACTCATATTTTCAAATACCTTTGGCAACAAAAGTGAAACTAAAGTTAGGATAAGCGTTAATAAAACTAAGCTCCAATTATAAGAAAATAACACTGCTATTGAAAAAATAACCATCAACCCATCTAAGAAGGCAGCTTTAATTGGCTTTAAATAGTTTCTAGTTAATTGATCCAAGTTAGCAGCTAAATTATTTTGAACTGACGCCGTATCATCAATTTGCTTCTTAAATAAATATAAGCTGATCTTTTTTCTTATTTTATGTAAATAACTTTGACTTTGTTTACTGTATAAGTAGTCTGAACCCGAACTCAATAATAACCGGCAAATATCACAGAACCTTGATAAAGCAATAAAGATTACAAAGCCTAAAAAATTCAAATTTTTTAAATTATTAAATGCCGGTGTCATCAAATACTGAGAAAGGGTATCTATTACAGCAGCAAGTATTATCATTAAAAAAATTAGAATAAAGCGACCTTTATTTATTCTAAATATTCCGCTTAGCTTCATCCTTAACCTCTCCTTTTAATTTTTTATTTATATTTTAATATTACTGTGCAGATTTTAATTTACAAGCCATTTTTATTAAGTGGTCAAAAAGATAAACTAAGATGCAAAATTATATCGGTAAACTAACCTGCACCGCCGTATATGTACATTTTTCTCAAAGAAACTATAGTAGTATTTTCTATGCTTACATAACTTTATTAATTAAAAGTCATAATTAATACAAGAAAAGTCTTTAAATAATCTTTTATCTTTACTTAAAATATTAGATAATATCATCAAACTCAATTAATTGGAGGGTATACCATGATTTATGTTTTTATTGGTGTGATTATTTTACTAATCATTATTTATTTCTTATGTGGCTTACGGATCGTACCGCAAAACTATGTAGGTCTAGTCGAAACCTTAGGTAAATACTCAAGAACTGTAAAAGCTGGTTTAGTCTTTATTTGGCCAATTTTCCAAAGTTTGAGAAAGGTAAGCTTAGCGTTGCAGCCCTTAGAAATTTCTAAATATCGTATTATCACTAAGGATAATGCCGAAATCACTACCAGCTTAACCTTAAACTATCTTGTTACTGACGCCTACAAGTACTTCTATAACAATACGGACTCTGTTGAATCAATGGTGCAATTAATTCGTGGTCACTTACGTGATATTATCGGACGAATGGAATTGAATGAAGCTCTAGGATCAACTAGTGAAATCAATGCCCAACTATCAAAAGCAATTGGTGATTTAACTGATATTTATGGAATTCAAGTAGTTCGTGTTAACGTTGATGAATTGCTCCCTAGCCCAGAAATTCAAAAGGCCATGGATAAGCAGTTAACTGCTGACCGTGAAAAAACTGCCGCTATCGCTCGTGCCGAAGGTGAAGCTAGAAATATTGAATTAACTACTAAAGCCAAGAACGACGCGCTCGTTGCTACTGCAAAAGCAAATGCTGAAGCAGTAAAAACTCAAGCTGACGCCGACGCTTATCGAATTGATAAATTACAAACAGCTCTTGATAAAGCTGGGGATGGCTATTTCAGAAATCAAAGCTTAGATAGTTTTAACCAGCTCGCGCAAGGACCTAATAATTTAGTTGTGTTAGATAAAGATGAAATCACTGATTTAGGCAAAATCCCAGCTGCTAAAAAGATTTGGGATCAAAGTGAAGATTAATAAGAACACTAAAAAAACTTCTACCATTAAAAGTAGAAGTTTTTTGCTCTATTCTAGATTGCTGTCCATTTTTTGTGAAAATGTGTATTTTTCCCAATTACTTAAATTGATTCCAGTAATTATCAGTTGATTCTACAATTGGATCTTCCGGTAACTCATGTCTTTGAATTAGTTGATCACGAGCGATCGCGTACTCTAAAGAATCTTCTTTTGATTGAAGAGCTTTCTCCATCCAATATAATTTTTCTTGTGAAAGAACTGCTACTGAACGGCTATTAGATCTAACAATATAAACTATTTCATCATCATTAACTTGGTCTAAGTATTTCGTTAGATTTGCTCTAAAATCACTTTGAGTTAATACCAACGTCATGAATTTTCCTCCTTAGCATGCATATTATAGCTAATTCATCAGCAATATCGGGTCTACACCCTTTAAAAATTAAGTAAACGAACTATATTTTCTGTAGCTCTAGCCACATTACTTGGTCCATTTTTCAAAGCGGTTGAAAGATCACACGCTCCGGGAATAATTCCAAAAATTGCAGTGAAGCCTTCACTATATAAACTATCAATTCCTTCTCCCAAATACCCTGCTAATGAGATAACTGGCTTATGATACTTTTTACCTAATTTAGCAACTCCATATGGTGTTTTTCCAAACTTGGTTTGAGAGTCGGTACCACCTTCTCCGGTAAATACATAGTCAGCAGTTCTAATTTTATCTTCTAGTTTTGTTACTTCAATTGCAATGTCTACTCCTTGCCGCATTTCACAAGTAGTAAATGCCATTAACCCAGCTCCTAAACCACCAGCTGCTCCACTTCCTGCTGCCATTGCAATATCTTTATTCAAATCACGTTTAATAATTTTAGCGTAATGCTGTAAATTATTTTCAAGTTTTTCAACCATTTCTGGTGTGGCACCTTTTTGTGGTCCAAAAACTCTTGATGCACCATCTTCGCCAATTAATGGATTTGTCACATCACTTGCTAAAATAATTCTTACGTCTTGAAGTCTTGAATCTAAGTTAGAAATATCAATTTTGTCTAATTTATCTAAACTTCCTCCACCAAACGAAATTTGACGGTTATTTTTATCTAGCAGTTTTGCTCCTAAGGCTTGTGCCATCCCGCTACCACCATCATTAGTGCTACTGCCGCCTAATCCAATAATAATTTCTTTAACATTGTGATCTAACGCATCCCCAATCAATTCACCAGTACCAAAAGTGGTGGTTAGTAGCGGATTACGCTTCTGCTTTTCTACTATTTCTAAACCGCTCGCCTTAGCCATTTCAATCACAGCAGTTGTCCCGTTACCTAAAATTCCATAATATGCTCTTATCTTATTGCCAAGTGGTCCTGTAACCTCAACCGTAATTCTTTGACCATGGGTTGCATCGACTAAAGAATCAACTGTCCCTTCTCCACCATCTGCCATAGGTACCTTGATTACTTGGGCATCCTTATCAACAATTTTTATTCCCCTTTCCATCGCATCACAGACTTCTTTTGCTGTCATGCTTTCCTTAAATGAATCAGGAGCTACTACATATTTTGTCATTATTACGTCCTCTATTTTTGTGTTTGCCTAATTAATACTTTTTATATTAATTTTAATATGAAAATTGGTAAAGATACTGACTTTAGAAAAATCAAAGTTGAACGTAATAAATAGTACTTCTGCCCTAATAGTCTCAGATAGAAGTCCTATTTTCATACGGATAAACATGCCTAGAAGCTGATTGAAATCCTTTCACAGAAATCATCTTATTTGCTTCATCAAATTTAATAATTGATACACCATCAAACTCACCAATTCTATTTTTATAATTACATTTAAAATGCCATTCAACAAAAGCTATCTCATTATTAATCCAAATATTCTTAATTGGCCATTCCAATACTTGTCCAATTCTTATTCCAATCTTTATACCAGGCTATAATTTCAGCTTTATTCCTATAAATTGGACTATAACATTCACTATAGCTAGCATTTTTACTGAAAGTATCCTCAAAATCTTTAAAGTTTGGAACAATCCACGAGTTAAAATATCTTTTTATTACTTGCTCTTTACCCTTCACTGTCGTGCCCATCTATTTTCAAAGGATTATAGAAAAAGGCAGAAATAAATTTCTACCTTTAAAATCTAAGTATTATCTTTATTCGAATTTTAAAACTTCATCAACTGGATACCTAACTGACTTAAGTTCTTCTACATTTTTATTTGGTTTTCCAAGAGCAATCCCCATTACTGGAACATACTGCTCTGGATCAAGTCCCATTACACTTGCCGCTTTTTTTGCATCATAACCAGTCATTGCATTTGTTTCATATCCATGTGCTCTAGCAATTAACATTAACTGCATTGCAGCAAGTGAAGAATCAACCATTGCGTCAGCCGTAAGCATTGTTTTATCTGCATGCTCATATAATGGTAAAAACGTATTATAAACTTTATCTAGTTCTTCTTTTGAAATTCTCTTTTCTGCGTACATTTGATCCCATAATGCACGATACTTCTTAAAGGCTAAGGTGTTACCAAAAACCTGAATAACTGCACTTGATGTATCAATTTGCGGATTATTTATTGAAGGGCATGTAAAATTCATGTAATTTCTTCTTACCTTCATCCGTATCCACTACTACAAATTGCCAAGCCTGCAAGTTACATGTAGAAGGTGCAGTAGTTACTTCTTTAACTCTCTCTTAATTCAGACCGTGGAATTTTCACATTTTTATCAAAATGCCGAACCGAATGACGATTGAGTAAGACATCCCCAAAATTATTGTTTTTAAATTGTGCCATATATTTTATCCTCCTATGTTTATCAGCGCTTACATTGAGTATTATAGTATAAAATTTATGGTATAGAAAAACAGAGAGATTATAATTTATAACCTCTCTGTTTTGTATTACCAAATAGTAATTCTATCTTCAGGATCTAGCCACATTCCATCTTCTGGAGTTACATTGTAAGCTTCGTAAAACTCATCTTGATTTTGAACAGGAATATTAACTCTTGTTGGTTGGGGTGCATGTACGTCTGATTGAACTTCTGCTGTAATTGATTCTGGACGTTGTTTTTGCATCCAGCTCTTCGCATAAGTTTCAAAGAGATCTCTCATTTCTCCGCCTTCTGCTTTATTAGCAGCAATTGCACAAGAAAGACCACTTAAATCGGCAATGTTTTCAGAAACAACTTGCTTACCATTTAACTTAGCTGGTCCATACTGTAAGCCATCAAAAATATCGGCAACGGCCTTAGTACGTTTATTGAACTCAGCAAAGTCTTCTTTAGTCCACCAGTTCTTCATATTACCCTTTTCATCAAACTGAGCTCCATTATTATCAAAAGCATGAGAAACTTCATGACCAATGGTTGCGCCGATTCCGCCATAGTTAGCTGCACGAGATTGTTTTGCATCATAGAATGGTGCCTGCAAAATTCCAGCTGGGAAAGTTAAATCATTCTTTTGTGGGTCATAGCAAGCATTGTTTAAGTTACCTGGCATTGCCCAAACGCTTCGATCAGGTTTCTTGTTTAATTTTTGTAAATTATCTTTGATCTTTTCTTGATTAATAAGAGCTCGGTTTTCATATAGACTCTTATTTAAATCAACTACTAGTCGGTCAAAAACAGCTTGATTCTTTTCTGGATAACCAATTTTGAGTTTTAAGGCTTGCAATTTAACAATAGCTTGTTTCTTAGTTGTTTCGGAAAGCCATTCATTGTCTTGAATTCTTTGTTCGTATACTTTTAGCATATTATTGATCATGCTAATTACATCATTTTTAGCATCATCGCCAAAATAAGTTTTGCCGTAGTAAATTCCAACAACTTCATCAAAAGCCGCATTTGCTAAACGGTATGCATGCTTATCTTGTGCCGGCATTTCAGGCACACCATAAACAGCTTGTCTAAATGGAAAAGCAGCTGCTCTAAAGTCTTGAGATAAGTAGTTAGCTACTCCATTAATAAACTTAACAATCATCCAGCTCTTAATTTCGGCAAATTCACTATTATTTAAAAATTCATTGATATGATCAAAATAACGTGGCTCTGCTTCAATTACTTGATCAGGTAGTTCAGGTAAAAGTTGCTTTAAGAAAGCATTGATGTCGAAATTCTCAAACTTAGCTTCAAAATCTGCTAATTTAACTGGATTATAAGTAGCTGCATAATCAGCCCATTCTTCAGTTGACTTCAAAACTTTAGCAAGTTTCTTATCGAATTCAATACCCTTTCTTGCCCAAGTCTCTGCTTGTTCTTCCTCTACTCCAGCCATCACAAGTAGCTTAACTGTTTGCTTTTCCAAGGTAGAAAGTAATTTTTCAGCATCCTCACTTTGATATGCAGTAGTATCTGGCAAGAAAGTTCCTGGTCCTTCTGCATATAAGGCATTATGATCAGTATCCTTCATATCTTCCATTACAAAAATATTGAATAGTAAGTCATATCCTTTTGCAAACAAGTCAGCAGCTTGTCTATTAAATTCTTTAAAACTACTCAACGAAATTAATTTTTCTAAATCAGCTTTGATTGGTTCTGCCTGTTCTTTATTTCTTTTATCAAAATCAATTGCTAATTTATAAAGATTAATTGCTTTTGCAAAATTAGGTATAGTAGGAATCTCCTTTTCCTCTTCAGCAAATTCAGCAAAATCCTTCATCAATTGATCTTCAATCCGCATATCTAAAATCAAGTTAATACCGGTTGAAGTTCTGTCAGCTGGAATTTTTGCTTTTGAAAGCCATTCTGAGTTAACGGCTAAGTAAAGATTATCTTGGGGTCTAGTATTAATATCAGGCTTAGTTAGGTCGCCTGCACCCCCGCGAATATTAAAGTATTTTCTCATCTAATTACCTTCCATAAAAATCAAATTAAGTAAATGATATCATTATTAAACTTACTAAGCTATTTATTATTTTAGCTTTTTTTAATATTTAAGAATTCAGAAGATAAAAATACTAACATTGGGCCATTTATAGATCCGAGATGTCAGTATACTCACACTGTCTTTCTTATCTATTAGTTTGAATTGGTTGAAAAAGTTCCTGTTACAGTAATTGTATATGGACTATTTCCTTTCTGAACGGTTTTACATTTTTATTAATAGTTACTTTGCGCCCTTTTGTATCAATTACTTTTCCCCCTTAGCTACATTTAAATTGGTAACTCTTGAATTACCAGTTACGATCCATTTAGAATTAGAAGTAATATTCATCGTCAGTGGAGTTTTTGATTTTGAGGAAGCGTATTTATTACTAATGATGGAAGTTGTACCAGTATAAGTTGAATTTTTTAACAATTTAATATTTGTACTCGACATTGTGTCTACTACAATATTTCCCTTTAACTTTTGCTTAGTAGCAGTTAAAACAATATGTCCATCATTTTTATCTTTTGTTCCCAATTATTAGAGCTATTATCAGTAACATTTAATAGATCTACTTTTTTATTACTAAAATCAAGCTTAGTATTTTCTAAGTTAATTTTATCTGTAGTATTTGTTACATAAAACATAGTACCACTAGAAATTTTTGTTTTTAACGTTGAATTTTTCGCATTAAAGGATGCACCTTTTCCTGCAGCAGTCTCCTCATCTCCTGAAGTGGATTGATAAATAATTACCCCATTTTTAATTGGATCGGAGCCAGAGATTTTATTGCTGGTCGAAGTTAAAGTGGAATTATTGAGGAGTATCTTATTATAGCCCTCCATTCCAGCAATCTGGCTACCATGAGCTATACCTGTTACATTTTTTAAAGAAATGCTTCCTATAGAATAGACTAACGGAGAACCAGAACCCTTTGTGGTAATTTTAGAATTATTTACTTTGACAACGCCACCACCTCTGTCGATAGCTACAGCCGCAGAATGATCACCATTAGTAGAAATTTTAATTTTATCAGCATTAATTTTTCCACCATAAGTTGCATCTAACCCTCTTGAATTAGCTTCACCAGTCGTTTTAATTGTAGTATTTTTAACATTAACCGTACCATTATTAGTTAGTTGCAAAAATACCATTTGCTCCAGTCGCGTTCGAATTTATTTTTGTATTCTTTACAGTAGCAACAGCTTTTTTCCATTTGTTAAAACAACTGAATCCAACCCATAAAAGTTAGCATTATCATCACTAGTTGCATCCTCGTGTATTTGGACCACCTTTTCCCATTTGTCTGGCAGGTGGTTGTTGTCCCGTATCAGATGGAGGTGTTCCCATTTTTTCACTTTTTTGATCACTAGACTGACCTTTTTTGAAGTTTTAGTTGTACTTGCTTATACTGTTTTAACTTGTGTAGAAGTTGTTTCAACTGTTATTCCTGCTAAAGGGGCGGTAAGTAAAGGAATAGTAGTATATTTTGTATATTTCATGCTAGGAAGTCCTCCTTAATTAAATTTTATTATTTAAAAGCATACGATGCTCTTTCGATAAAAGTATGCATAATCCTTAATAAAAGTATTAAGAGAAGCTAAAGTTAGCTTTAAAGCTATTAAGAGATCTAAAACTTAATATAGAGGAATCAATCTACTGATTTCAGTGCTTCTAGCATATTAACTTCTTTAATCTTGCGATTTACGAAAACGGCCATAATACCTGTAATGACTAACGAAATTAAAGCTGATAATAAATAATTACTAAATAAAATTCCAGGTTTAAACATTGCATTTAGGGGAGCTAAATTATCAATAATAAAACCATGTAGCCAATTACCAATTAAAAATCCAATTAAAATACCAAAAATTGATAAAATAATCGTTTCTCGATAAATATATAAACTAGCCTCATTATTGTAAAAACCTAATACTTTCAAGATTGCAATTTCTCTCATTCGCTCTTCTAAATTGGTTGTCGTTAAAGTAAAAATCACTACCACTGCTAATAAGTCAGCCAGCCCAATCAATAGAAACATTACTTTATCCATACTTTGAATCAAACTATCGATAATTTGTTGATTATTAGTATTTAAATTAATTGCACTAACTGCTCCAGTTTTCATCAAAGAACTCGCAAAAGAATTAATTTGAGTTTTATTATTCAACTCAATTAATTGAGCATTTTAATGGCTTTTCGACCAAAGTATTTGCGATAAACACCCGAACTCATTAAGACATAGTGTCCCATATACATTTCACAGATATTACCAATAGGTAATTTTACTTTTTTGCCATTAGTAGTTACTAAACTTAACTCATTCCCAATACTTAAATTTAGTAATTTAGCCAATTTTTCTGAAATAACTATTCCCCGACCATTTAAGTTTATTTTTTGACCAGAGGATCTATTTCTCAAACTAATATATTTGCTAATCTCGCTACCCTTTTCTGGAACAATTATCGAAATATACTGATTAGTACCGGCAATTTTTTTCGAAACATTTTCAAAATATACTGGCAAATGTTTATTTACCTGACTAGAGGAAAGCTTCTGATTCAATTTAGTGCTTTGTTCGCTAGACAGAGAATCTTTATCAACCGCAATCAGATCATACTTAATAATCTCACTGTATTGTTTTTGTCCAATACCCGCTAGTGAATCACGAATTCCAAATCCCATCATTAATAAGCCAGTGCATCCCGCAATACCTAGAATAGTCATAATCATTTTTACTTTATAGCGAAAAATATTTCTCAAAGTAACTTTATAATTAAAACTTAAATGTTGCCAAAAAGGTTTAATTTTTTCTAGTAAAATCCGAGAACCATTTTTCGGTGCCTTAGGTAACAGTAATTCACTCGTCTTGGCTTGCAAAGCAATAATTAATTGAATTATTGCTGCACCAGTAGTACAGAGAATAGCAATTAATATGGGGCAAGATGTTCGTATCCTTTCTTCAATTGCAGGTGGAAAACCAGATTATCCTCTTCCAATAATGACAATCCCAATTTTAAAAAATATTATTGCCAAAGAAGGATTTCATTTTGCTAAACCTAAAAAAGAAATAATTAAAGAGGCTATTAGATGGGCAGATTTAGTCCACTTGGAAGACCCTTTTCCTGTTTGTTGGAGCGCCGCTAAAATTGCCAAACAGATGAGAAAGCCAATTACAGGTACTTTTCATCTTTATCCTGAAAATCTGACTGCTTCAGTATCAATTTTAGACCATGGCAGCATCAATTCTGCTTTTATGAGATTATTTCGTGATACTACTTTTTATTACTGTAGCTATTTACAGTGTCCCACTACTAAGGTCGAACAACGTTTAAAAAAATATAACTTCAAATCCAAGTTAATAGTTATTTCTAATGGCATTAGTGACTATTATTTACAGAATAACCAGAGAACGATATCGACTGATTCCTTTACAATACTTTCAATTTGTCAAAGACTAAAGATTAATGCTCAGCTTGGCTTTTATTCTAGAAATGACCTAAAACAGATCATGGATCAATCCAATATTGTTATTCATTGTACTAACGTGGAAGTTGAAGGGATGGCTTGCATGGAAGCTTTTGCGACTGGGTGTGTACCCATAATTGCCCAAAGTCCTATCTCTTCTACCAGTTCATATGCCTTAAGTCCTAACAATCTTTTTCTCGCTGGAAGAAGCGAAATTTTATCTCAAAGAATTGATTACTGGATTAATCATCCCCAAGATTTAAAAATGATGAGTGCAAATTACCAAAATTATGCTAAATCTCTTACAGTTCAATTTTCTGCTAAAAAGGTCGTAACAATGATGAAAAACACTCAAAAAAATTATCTTTCAAACTAATATTCAAACATAAAAATATGTGTTATTCTTATGTTAAATCTTTCACAAAAAGGAGGAAATTTTTTTAATGTCCATCAAGAAGTTAGAAAATAGCAGCGATCATGCAATGGTAGCTGAAGAAGTTAAAATTTTGACCAATTTACTTAACGAAAGTACACGTCAATTAAGTGGGGATGTGATTTTTAATAAAATTCAAGATTTAATTAAGATCTCCGCTCAAAAAGACTACGATGCTCTTGAAAAGCAAATTGCTAGTCTTACTAACCAAGAAATGATTGTCGTTGCACGTTATTTTGCAACTTTACCTTTATTAATTAATATTTCTGAAGATGTAGAGTTAGCTAGTGAAGTTAACTTACTCAATAATACGGATCAAGACTATCTTGGTAAACTTGAAGATACGATTGACTTAGTTTCTCAAAAAGAAAATGCCAGTGAAATTCTTAAGCATGTTAATGTAGTTCCCGTTTTAACTGCTCACCCTACTCAAGTTCAAAGAAAAACTGTCCTTGAACTAACTGACCAAATTCACGGTCTATTACGCAGTTACCGTGAAGTTAAAAACGGAACCATTAATCAGGCTGAATGGACTGAAAAACTCCGCGCTTACATCGAGATTTTAATGCAAACCGATATTATTCGTAGCCACAAACTACAGGTTTCTAATGAAATTACAAACGTTTTAGCATACTATCCTAAGGCTTTGATTCCGGCTATCACTAAATTTACAGCTCGCTACCAAGAATTAGCTAAAAAACATAATTTAAATCTAGTTGGCGCCACCCCAATTACTATGGGAATGTGGATCGGAGGCGATCGTGATGGGAATCCATACGTTACTGCTGAAACATTAAAGTTGAGTGCCACTTTACAAAGCCAAGTAATTTTTGAATACTATATTAAACAGCTAAACAATCTTTACCGCACGATTTCAATGTCTACTTCTTATATGAAGCCTTCATCCGCTGTTGAAAAATTATCAGAGCTCTCAAATGATGATTCACCATTTAGAACTAATGAACCATATCGTCGTGCTTTCTACTATATTGAGAGCCGTTTACTTCATACTGAATACACTCTTTTAGGAACAGCTGATAAAAATAGCTTTGTTAAAAAACGCGATTTGGAAAATTTAGACAAAATCCCTGTTTATAAGAATCCACAAGATTTTAAAGCTGATTTAATTACAATTAAAGAATCGCTCGAAGAAGATTATGACCAAGCTGTAGTTAGAAGTTTCTTTATTGAGCTATTAGAAGCAATTGATATCTTTGGTTTCCATTTGGCAACAATTGATATGCGTCAAGATTCTAGTGTAAACGAAACTTGTGTTGCTGAATTGCTAAAGGGTGCCGGAATTTGTGATGATTATAGTGCCTTACCAGAAAAAGATAAGGTTAAAGTTTTACTTAATGAGTTAAACAATGATCCACGTAATCTTCATGCTAACAATAAGCCAAAATCTGAATTGCTTCAAAAGGAATTAAAGATCTACAAGACTGCTCGTCAACTCAAGGATTGTATTGGTGAAGATGTAATTAAACAACACATTATTTCTCATACTGAAAGTGTCTCTGATCTTCTTGAACAAGCAATCATGCTTAAAGAATATGATCTTTTAAATAATCAAGGAGCTCGCATTCAAGTTGTGCCATTATTTGAAACAGTTGAAGACTTAGAAAACTCTCGTGAAATTATGAAAGAATTTCTAAATCTTGACATTGTTAAAAGATGGCTTGCTTCTCAAAATAATTACCAAGAAATTATGCTGGGCTACTCTGACTCAAATAAAGATGGTGGCTACTTAGCTTCTTGCTGGAATCTTTATAAGGCTCAGAAAGACTTAACTGCAATGGGCAAGAAATTGGGTGTTAATATTACCTTCATGCACGGCCGTGGTGGAACTGTGGGTCGTGGTGGTGGTCCTTCTTATGAAGCTATTACTGCTCAACCTTTTGGCTCAATTAATGACCGGATTCGAATGACTGAACAAGGTGAAATCATTCAAAACAAGTATGGTAATCAAGATACTGCTTACTACAATTTGGAAATGCTAGCCTCAGCTACTATCGACCGTATTGTTTCTAAACAAATTGTAAGTGAAGATGATATTGGTGGATTCCGTTCCTCAATGGATGAAATTGTTTTAGACAGTAATAAAATTTACCGTAAGCTTGTTTTTGAAACACCAGCTTTTCTTGACTACTTCTTGCAAGCTACACCAATTAAACAAATTTCCAACTTAAATATTGGTTCTCGTCCAGCAGCAAGAAAGAAGATTACTGATTTTTCAGGCTTAAGAGCTATTCCTTGGGTATTCTCATGGTCACAAAGTCGAATTATGTTTCCTGGTTGGTATGGTGTTGGTTCTGCCTTCAAGCACTTCATTGATGCCAATCCTAATAACCTCCATACCTTACAAAAGATGTATCAAGGTTGGCCTTTCTTCCACTCCCTCCTCTCCAATGTTGATATGGTTCTTTCCAAATCTAACATGGATATTGCAAAACAATATGCGGACCTATGTGAAGATGAAGATACTAAAAAAGTCTTTGATACTATCTGTCAAGAATGGAAACTTACTAAAGAAGTAATCCTTCAAATTGAAGGTAACAAAGAATTACTTGCAGATAACCCAAGTTTAAAGATGAGCTTAAATTACCGGATGCCATACTTCAACATTCTTAACTACATTCAAATTGAAATGATTAAACGAGATCGCGTCGATGAGATTGCCGGTGTTTATGAAAGTATTTTACCGATTACCATTAATGGGGTAACCTCTGGCTTACGTAATTCAGGATAGTTTTAATTTTTAAGGAAAAAATATGAAAAAAGCACTATTAATTATTGACTACACTAATGACTTTATTGCAGACAATGGTTCTCTTACCTGTGGAAAGCCAGCTCAAGCTTTAGAAGATTATTTAATCGAATTAGCAAATAAATTTTATGATAATGGAGATTATGTAATTTTTCCAACTGATGGACATACCGGTGATACATTTAGTCCAGAATATAAGCTCTTTCCACCACATAATATTGTTGGTACACCAGGGCAAGAGTTATACGGTAAGTTAAAAGAATGGTATGAAGCTCATAAGTCTAGTGACCGAGTATATAAATTTAACAAAAATCGCTATTCTTCTTTCCAAAATACTAATCTTGATAACTACTTACGCGAACGTAAAATTAACGACCTATGGTTAACGGGAGTATGTACAGACATTTGTGTTCTTCATACGGCTATGACTGCCTATAATTTAAACTATGATTTAACTATTCCAAGTAAGGGTGTTACTACCTTTACCGAACATGGTCAAGAATGGGCCTTGGATCATTTTAAAAATGCCTTAGGCGCAAAAGTAATAGAATAAATAGAGCAAAAAAACTGCATCATCTGATTTTTCAGAATGATGCAGTTTTTTCTACTTTAATTTAATTAACTCAATGCTATCAATACCATCGATTTCCTTAACATTAACTGCTACTTGTTCGCTCAAAGCTGTTGGAATATTCTTTCCAACAAAATCTGCCTTAATTGGTAACTCTCGATGTCCTCGGTCTACCAAAACCGCAACTGCAATTGACTTTGGACGTCCAGTTGCAATCAAAGCATCCATCGCAGCCCGAATAGTTCTTCCGGTATAAAGGACATCGTCTACTAATACAACATGTTTATTAGTAATATTTAAATTTTTGGGTTCTAAATTTGAAATCTTTTCTTGATTAATATCAACTCTACGATCATCTCGATAAGAGGTTATATCTAGTTGGCCTACTGGAACAATCTTCTTTTCAATTTCTTCAAGTCGATCCCCAATTCTACGTGCTAAATAGACGCCACGAGTTTTGATTCCAACTAAAACCAGCTCATCTACTCCCTTATACCTTTCAATAATTTCATATGTAATCCTAACAATAGCTCGCTGCATTGCAGGTTTATCCCAAATTTCTTTTACCATTTGTATCTTTTCCTCAATCAGGGAGCATTACTATTTTAAAGCGTCTGTTGCAAATGATCTATTTTCAAGAGATGTTAAGAGTGCGTCAGCTGTATCAAGAGCTGTTAGTAATGGGACATTCTGTTGAATAGCCATTTGTCTAATAATAAAGCCATCAGAATTCTTTTCAATATCGTGTCCCATGGTATTAATCACTAAGTCAATTCTTCTCTCTCTTAATTCATTTAAGATATTGTCATCTGCATTTTCATTTTCATGAACTTTAGTTACAAGATCAACATGTAACCCATTATTCTTTAAAAAGTCCGCTGTACCCTTAGTAGCAAAAATTCGATAACCAATTCTTGCAAATCTCTTTGCAATTGGAAGAATCTTTTCTTTATCCTTGTCTTCAATTGTTAACAAAACATTTCCATTTTCAGGTAGTTGCATCTTAGCTCCGGCAAAAGCCTTATAAAGAGCTTTCGCAAAAGTATGGTCGCTTCCCATTACTTCACCTGTTGATTTCATTTCTGGGCCAAGATATGAGTCTACGTCAGCTAACTTACTAAAACTAAAGACTGGAGCCTTAACACTAATCATCTCTGGTTCAGGTGCTAGACCATCACTGTAGCCCTGCTGCGCCAGCCTTTCGCCCATAATTACCCGAGTCGCAACTTGTGCCATTTCAATTCCAGTTATCTTACTTAAAAATGGGACTGTTCTACTTGCACGAGGATTTACTTCAATTACATAAACTTCACCGTTTCTCACAATAAATTGAATGTTCATAATTCCCACACAATTCAAAGTAAGAGCAAGCTTACGCGTAACATCCATAATCTTATCTTTAACTTCATCCGTAAAGTTCTGTGGTGGGTAAACCGCCATTGAATCGCCAGAGTGAACACCAGCATGTTCAATGTGTTCCATAATTCCGGGTAGTAAAACATCCTGCCCATCACAAATTGCATCGACATCACACTCACGACCGTCTAAATAGTCATCTACTAAAATTGGATGATCAGCTGCAATGTCTACGTGGTCATGCAAGTATTCTTCAAGCTCACTCTTGTTGTAAACAATTTCCATTGCCTTTCCACCCAGCACATAACTTGGACGAACTAAGACCGGATACCCTAACTCTTCAGCCGCTTTAATAACTCCTTCATGTGTTGTTGCAGTTAAGCCCTTTGGTTGATTTAATTTAAGTTTCTTAATTATTTGATCAAATAGTTCACGATCCTCTGCACGGTTAAGATCTTTAACACTGGTTCCCAAAATTTTAATCCCGTGATCTTTCAACCCAGCAGCCAAATTAATTGAAGTCTGTCCTCCAAACTGAACAATTACACCTTCGGGCTTTTCCAAATCACAAACATTCAATACATCTTCTAAGGTTAGGGGTTCAAAATACAATTTATCAGAAATTGAAAAGTCAGTTGAAACAGTTTCTGGATTTGAATTAATAACAATGGCTTCATAACCCATCTTTTGAAGTGCTTTTACGCAGTGAACAGTTGCATAATCAAACTCGACACCCTGTCCGATTCTAATTGGACCAGAACCAATAACAATTACTGATTTTTTACCAGACTTATGTGATTCATTCTCACCATCATAAGTTGAGTAAAAGTATGGCGTCTTTGATTCAAACTCTGCGGCGCAAGTATCAACCATTTTATAGACTGGAATGATCCCATTCTTTTTACGCAAGTCTCTAACTTGATCAACACTTTCATTCCATAAAGTAGCAATAGTTGCATCACTAAAACCATATTTCTTAGCTAAACGTAAAGTTTCAAGATTATCCTTATTTTCTTGGATATTTTTTTCCATCTCTACCATGTGACTAACAATATCTAAGAAATAAAAGTTAATTTTGGTTAATTCATGAACATCTTCAAGACTATACCCTCTGCGAAAGGCTTCTGCTAAATAAAAGAGCCGATCATCTTGCGCTTTAACTAGTTTTTGCTCTATCTCTTCATCACTTGCATGATGAGCCGCTTCAGAATAGAGATCTTTTTCGTCAATTTCAAGGGATCTTACCGCCTTTTGCATTGCCTCTTCAGCTGTTCGACCAATTGCCATTACTTCACCAGTAGCCTTCATTTGGGTACTTAAAGTGCGGTCGGCCTTAGAAAACTTATCAAATGGCCAGCGAGGAATTTTGCAGACGACATAATCTAAAGCTGGTTCAAATTCAGCATACGTTGTTCCAGTTACCGGATTTTTAATCTCATCTAGTGTCATCCCAATTGCAATCTTTGCGGCCATTTTTGCAATAGGATAACCTGTTGCCTTTGAAGCCAATGCACTTGATCGTGAAACTCGAGGATTCACCTCAATAACATCATAGTCAAAGCTATTAGGATCTAAGGCTAGCTGAACATTACAACCTCCCTCAATTTTAAGAGCCCTAATTAAACGTAAAGAACAATCACGAAGCATTTGGTATTCTTTATCACTCAAAGTCTGACTAGGTGAAAAAACAATAGAATCCCCAGTATGAATTCCAACTGGATCAAAATTCTCCATGCAACACACAATCATTGCATTATCATCATGATCACGCATTACTTCAAATTCAACTTCTTTATAACCCGCAATTGATTTCTCAATTAAACATTCAGTAACAGGTGACAGTTCTAATCCATTCTTGGCAATTTTTGCTAACTCTTCATGATTATTACAAATACCACCACCAGTTCCACCCATAGTAAAGGCTGGACGAACGATAATTGGATAGCCAATTCTATCGCCAAACTCTAAAGCTTCTTCAACAGTATTAACAGTTGTTGATGGTGGAACGGGTTCACCCAATTCTTTACATAACTCTTTAAATTTCTCTCTATCTTCTGCTTGTTCAATCGAAGAAAGTCTTGTTCCTAATAATTCAATATTTAACTCATCCAAAATTCCTGTTTTAGCTAATGAAAGAGCCATATTTAATCCAACTTGCCCACCAAGCGTTGGTAAAATTGCATCAGGATACTCTTGTCTAATGATTCTTGAGATTGATTCCACAGTTAGGGGTTCAATATAAACCTTGTCTGCAATAGTAGTGTCAGTCATGATCGTAGCAGGATTTGAATTAACTAATACTACTTCATAGCCCTCCTCACGAAGAGCTAAGCAAGCCTGTGTTCCTGAATAATCAAATTCTGCAGCTTGACCAATAATAATTGGACCAGAACCAATTACCATAATCTTATGAATATCTGTTCTCTTAGGCATGACGCTCTTCTTCCTTTCTTTGGTCAATCATTGACATAAAATCATCAAACAATGAGTCTTCATCATGAGGGCCTGGAGTTGCATCAGGGTGAAATTGGACTGAAAAGGCAGGATATTTTTTATGACGTAATCCTTCAACTGTGCCATCATTTACTTCAACATGAGTAATCATCAAATTTTCTTTATCAATAGATTTCGGATCTACCGCATAACCGTGATTTTGCGAAGTAAAACCAATATTACCAGTGGCAATTTCTCTTACAGGATGATTAAATCCGCGATGTCCAAATTTCATTTTGTAGGTACTAGACCCATTTGCTAGAGCAAAGACTTGATGGCCCATACAAATTCCAAATAGCGGAACATGTTTTTCAACTTCTTGGACCATTTTTGCAGCCGTAAGCATTTCTTCTGGATTTCCAGGCCCATTTGATAAAAGCACTCCGTCTGGATTAAGATTTAAAATTTCTTCGGCTGTTGCAGTGTAAGGTAAGACAATACAGTTACAGTCTCTCTCCGCTAATTCTCGTAAAATACTGTGCTTAATACCAAAGTCAATAACAACTATATTTCTTTTCGAGCCAGGAACTGGATAAGAATTTTTCGTTGAAACACGGCTGATTACACCTTGGGTAATGTTTCTTTGCTTTAATTCTTGAGCAATACTTGCTGCATTTTCCTTTGAATCAGTAATTCTTCCTTTTAGAGTACCGTGAATTCTTAATTTCTTAACTAATTCACGAGTATCAATTCCCTGCAAGCCAGGTATATTTAATTGTTTTAAAAACTTTGGCAAGGTTGTTTGCATACGCCAATTGTCTGGGTGACGCGCTACTTGGTGGCAAATTACACCCTTAATTTGAGGCTCAAGTGATTCATAATCTGCCAAAGTAATTCCATAGTTTCCAATTAACGGATTAGTAAAAACCAAAATCTGATCAGCATAGCTTTGGTCAGTAATTGCTTCTTGATAGCCCGTCATCCCTGTTGTAAAAACAACCTCACCGCTACTTTCACAATTAGCTCCAAAGCCTTTGCCTTCATAAATGCTACCATCTTCTAAAATTAAATAGCGTTTCATTTTGTTCCCCTTTGATATACAACTTTACCATCAACAAATGTCATCACTGTCTCCCCATATACTTTCTGCCCAGTAAATGGTGTATTTACTCCTTTAGACTTAAAATCCTCTTCTTTAATTTCTTTTTGATGCTCAATATCAAAAATCGCAATATCTGCATTCTCACCAGGTGCAAGAAGACCTGCGCTTTTTATACCAAATACTGTAGCCGGCTTATCAGTAAGAAGAGATAGTAATTGTTCAAGCGTGAAAACTTTGTCTTCCTTTACAAATCTAGTGTAAAGAGTGCTAAATGCTGTTTCACTTCCTGTAATTCCAAAAGCGGCTCCTCGCATACTACCTTCTTTTTCCGCTTTAGCATGGGGAGCATGGTCAGTAGCAATTAAATCAATTGTTCCATCTAGCATCCCAACTAAAAGAGCTGCTTGATCCTCTTTACTTCTTAGTGGTGGATTCATCTTAAAATAAGGATCGTCTTCTGGAATATCGCTATCTGTCAATAAAATATGGTGTGGTGCAACCTCACACGTTACCTTAATCCCTCGTGCTTTTGCTAAACGAACTAATTCTACACTGGTTTTTGTCGAAACATGACAAATATGGTAATGGACTCCTGTTTTTTGTGCTAAAAGGAGATCACGAGCAATTTGCGTAGTCTCAGCAAGTTCTGTAACTGGTGGTAAGTCTAATTTTTCAGCTGCTATTCCTTCATTAACAATTCCTTTATTAAAAAGTGAATCATCTTGGGCATGGGCTGCAATAATTAAGTTGTTTTCTTTAGCCTTTTGCATGGCCAGATACATTGTCTGCGCACTTTGAACTCCATGTCCGTCATTACTTAATGCAAATGCGCCTGCTTTCTTAAGTTCTGCGTAGTCAGGAATAATATCAGTTATTTCATCCTTAGTGACAGGACCATACTGGAGAATATGAACTAACCCCTTTTTTTGATTTTCTCTAACCATTTTCTCCATTAATTCAGCTGTATTAGGAACAGGAGTGACATTGGGCATAGCACCAACGGTTGTAAAACCCCCACGTGCTGCCGCTTGACTACCAGTTTTTATATCCTCCTTATAGGTTTGACCGGGATCACGATAATGCACATGAACATCCACTAAGCCTGGGCTAACTATCATCCCGCTAGCATCAATTATTTCTTCCCCTTCTAGATCAGTTCCAATAGCCTTAATTTTTTGACCATCGATTAAAACATCGGCTTTGATTAGGTGGCCGTTTTGGTACACAGTTCCGTTTTTAATTACAGTAGTCATTACTTGAGCCCTCCTAATTTTCTTCCTCGTAAGACTGCCTCAATCATTGCCATTCTCATAAACACACCATTTTGCATTTGACGAGTAAACATACACTTGTCGCTTTCCACCAAATCTGCACTTAATTCAACATCGTGGTTAATTGGGCCGGGGTGCATAATAATTGCATTTGGCTTTAATTCTTGATAGCGTTGGTTATTAATTCCGTATTTTTCATGATATGCTTTTGCATCAAAATTCTTTTCATTAGGATCATCACTGTGTCTTTCATGTTGAACTCTTAAGAGCATCATCACATCCATCTCGGAAATCAACTTATCTAGTTCTTCATATTTTCCATATTTATCAAATTCCTTCGAGTACCAATATTCAGGTCCTGAAAAGTAAACTTCAGCTCCTAACCGATGGAGTAATTCCATATTACTTTTAGCAACTCGTGAATTAGTAATATCGCCAACAATAGCTACTTTTAGACCTTTAAATTGCTTAAAATGTTCATGAATTGTCATCATGTCTAACAAACATTGACTTGGATGTTGCCCACTGCCATCTCCGGCATTAATTATTCCAATATCTAAATGTTGATGATTTTGAGGGCGGATTAAATTTTGATAGTATTCATTTTGTGAATGACGAATTACTTCAATATTCACTCCCACAGCTTCCATAATCAGGGATGTATCATATAATGTTTCTCCCTTATTAACTGAAGAATGAGCAGGATCAAATGGAATTACAGTTAAACCTAATTTTCTTTCAGCCATTTCAAAACTAGTATGCGTTCTACTTGAATCTTCAAAAAACATATTAGTAATATAGATGAGATCTGTTAGATTAGGCGTAGCTCCACCATTTTTAAAATATTCTGCTCGATTAATTAAAGCTTCAACTTCTTCAACACTCAGATTTTCTACACTAACAAAATGTGGTAAACTAACAAGATTTAAATTTTCCATTTTTTATTCTTTCTAAAGCAAAAGGCCTGAAGCATTTAATTGCTCCAGGCCTATTTTTCATATTCTTGTATACGAAAAATATAGCAACCTTTCTGGCCCTCTCTGGAGTCAATTAAATGGTTGACTATTAAATTAATATTTCTTAATTATTTTGATAGAGATTTCAGTTCAACTGAATCCTTACCATCTTTTTCTACCATGTTAACAGCAACTTGTTCGTTAGCTGCAGTTGGGATATTCTTACCGACAAAGTCAGCTCTAATTGGTAATTCACGGTGACCGCGATCTACCAAAACTGCCACTTTAATTGAACTAGGACGTCCATCATCCATCAAAGCATCCATCGCTGCTCTAATTGTTCGACCAGTATAAATTACATCGTCAATTAAAATTACTTTCTTATCGGTAATATCAACATCAATTTGGTTAGAATTGACTACTGGATCTTGTTTTAGTAAAGCATCATGACGATCATCACGATAAAGCGTAATATCTAGCTCATCGATTGGCACATCAACATTTTCTAATTTTTGAATTCGGTCATGAATTCTCTTGGCTAAATAAACTCCTCTTGTCTTGATTCCAATTAAAACAAGATTATCAGTACCCTTATTTTGCTCAATAATTTCATAAGTAATTCGAGTTAATGCACGTTTCATTGCTAGTGCATCCCAAATTTCCTTTGCCATATTTTTCCTCCTGATTTTGCCCATAAAAAAAGCTCCTAGTTCTTGAGACTAGGAGCTTATAGTAAAGTCATACTTATTTAAGCCTGCCTTGCTAGCCTCACGGGACTAATTTTAAAGGACATTTATTGTTTTAAAATTACTGTACTTTCTGATTTTTGTCAAGCCATTTAATTAAAATTGACTTTATTCACTAATTGATTAATATCTGTAATTCCTAACTTTTCTAATTCCTTTGGTAAGTCATCAGCAATATGCTTTGAAGCAAGACTATCCTTAAAATGAGCCGTTCCAACAGCAACTGCATTAGCACCAGCTAAGATAAATTCAATTACATCTTTAGCAGAACTGATTCCACCCATCCCAATAATTGGTAAAGTTGTACTTTCTCGAACTTGGTGAACCATTCTAATAGCAATTGGTTTTACGGCTTCTCCCGAAAGACCACCAATATTGTGACCTAAAACAGGCTTTCTAGTTTCAACATCAATCTCCATTCCCAAAAGAGTATTGATTAAGGATAATCCATCTGCACCACCATTTTCAGCTGCTTTCGCAATCTGCGTAATATCAGTGACATTAGGGGTTAATTTTACATAAATTGGAATTTTTACGACTGACTTAATTTTTTTAGTCAATTCTTCCACTACATCAGGATGAACGCCAAAGCTCATTCCGCCCTGATTCACATTCGGACAAGAAACATTAATCTCTAAGGCATTTACTAGTCCAGAATCAGATAGCTTCTTAGCTACTTCAAGATATCCTGCTTCATCTTCTCCACCAACGCTAGCCATAATTGGCAAGGCAGGATATTCATTACGCAACGGAGTTAATTTATCTTTGATCACCGCATCCACACCGGGATTAGTTAATCCAACTGAATTCAAAACCCCAGTATTTAAAACAGCTATTTGGGGCTGCAGATTACCTGTTGTACTATGAGGAGTAGTCGTCTTTATTACCATTGCTCCCAAATCATTTAAATCAAATTTCTTGGCTGCCGGTACATCCCCAAAACCAAAGGTACCACTTGCTGGCATAATTGGATTTTTTAAATCTAATCCTGGTAATTTTACGTGTGTATTAATCATATTTTCCTCCAAAATGAATGCTCTCTGTCATTCAATTATTTTTCAAGAATTGATTGTACACGCTTTTTTATTTTTTTCAAAGTCAAAAATTTTATTTGTAATTCTTTCTCGAAGATGCTAAACTTCATTTTGATTAAACTTTAAACGGTACAGAGAGACCGCAAGTTAGAATTATTGACTTAAATTATCTGAGGAAGTCTATACCTAGTGTCTCTCTGCGCTCGGTATAGACTTTTTTTATGGAGGAAAAATGAGTAGACCTGTTATCGTTGCCTTAGATTTAGACAATGAAAAGAAATTAAATGAACTATTACCGAAATTAGGTAAACCTGAAAATGTTTTTATTAAGATCGGGATGGAACTCTTCTTTAACGAAGACCCTAAAATCGTAAAACAATTATCAGAACAGGGGTATCAAATCTTTTTAGACCTAAAGATGAACGATATTCCTAATACAGTCTATAATGGCGCAAAAGCATTAGCTCGTTTGGGTATTACCTACACCACGGTTCACGCACTTGGTGGTAGTCAAATGATTAAGGCGGCAAAAGATGGGTTAATTGCGGGAACTCCGATTGATAAAAATGTTCCTAAATTACTAGCTGTAACTGAATTAACTTCTATTTCAGACGAAATTCTACATTATGAGCAAAATTGCAATTTATCGATGAATGATCAAGTATTAAGCTTAGCTACAACAGCTAAAAAAGCAGGTGCAGACGGTGTAATTTGTTCTCCACTTGAAGTTAAAAATTTACGTCAAAAAGTTGGAAAAGACTTTTTGTACGTAACTCCTGGAATTAGACCAGCTGGTAATGCTAAAGATGATCAATCACGCGTAGCTACTCCACTTCAAGCAAAAGAATGGGGTTCAACAGCGATTGTTGTTGGTCGGCCAATTACTTTAGCTACTGATCCAGAAGCCGCATACGAAGCAATTAAAAAGGAGTTCAACTAACATGCATAAAAATCAAATTATTAGTCAATTAATCAAAGAAAAAATTATTACTATTTCTCCTGATAAACCTTTCACTTATGCAAGTGGAATGCTTTCACCAATCTATACCGATCTTCGGTTAACTGTTTCTTACCCAGAGCTGCGTGATATGATTGCTAGTGACCTAGCCAACCTAATTGCGGCAGAATTTCCTCAAGCAACAATTATTGGCGGAGTTGCAACTGCTGGTATTCCTCATGCTGCTTTAGTTGCCGGAAAATTACATTTACCAATGATTTATGTTCGTCCAAAACCTAAAGATCACGGTAAAGGTCGTCAAATCGAAGGTCGTTTTTCAGAAAATGATCAAATTGTCTTAATTGATGATCTAATTACCACTGGTGGATCAGTTTTAAACGCAGTTAAAGCTACTGAAAAAGATGGCGGAAAAGTAGCTGGGATTGCTTCAATTTTCACTTATTATTTGCCAGATGCAAAAGAAAACTTTAAAGAAGCAAATGTAAAATATACTCCCCTTCTTTCTTATCCTGAATTACTTAAAAAAGAAAATGAATCCGGACATATTACCAGTGACCAATATGATATTTTAAAAACCTGGCATGAAGATCCATGGGCTTGGGGTAAAAAATTTAACAGTTAAATCTCAATAAGATTATCATCATATAGTTAATTTAAAAAGAGACTGATTTTTATATTTAATCAGTCCCTTTCTTTTATTTCCAGATATTTTTATTAATAAAATTTTCTTTAATTTCAAACTGGCTACAAATATTTATCAATACCGCAGGTTAATTAATCGCCTCATTTAGCATGTGGTAGACTTAAGGAGAGTAAGTGACTTTCTTTTTTATTAGCAATTCGTTAATAAAAACTACAACATTTATCTATATAATAATTGTAATTAGCAGAAAGGATGGATGAAATATGGATACAAATAATATTTTGTCTTACATAAAATGGCGTGGCGATATTTCCCTTTCTGCACGATCCTTTGACGAAGTTGATGCATTAGTAATTGCCACGTTTTCTTATATTCATCTTGATGGAATTGTCCCCGATTCTAATAAAGAAATTTCAATAAAAGAAGCCGCTGAAAAATATTTTAATTCTTCAAATCAACATCTCGACCATTATAAGTATCAAGATTTACTAAAATTAATGGCAAATTCTGTTCGTTTTGGGGATGCAAAATTATCTTACTTTGTGGATGTTCTTACTGATCGGATACAATTTTCTGCAATCAAAATTAGTCTTGATAATGATACTAATTTTATTTCATTTCGAGGAACAGATGATAGCTTAGTTGGCTGGAAAGAAGATTTTGAAATTAGTTTTAGAACAACCGGTGCACAAAAATATGCTCTGAAGTATCTGACAAATATTTTAAAGACTACTAAACAAGTCTACAGTTTAGCTGGTCACTCCAAAGGTGGTAATCTTGCTGAATATGCAGCAGTTAACTTACCTGATGACTTAAAAAAGCAGATCAAAACTATTTGCACTTTTGATAGTCCGGGGCTTAGTACTCAAGTTGATGGGGTAACTGATAAACTAAAACGTTATGTGCCTGAATTTAGTATCATTGGCCGGCTTTTTGAGCCAGAAAACATTACCCCAACAATTTTAGTTAGTGATCGGCCAAAACTAGCTCAACACGATCCAATGAGCTGGGAAGTATCGGGTTCTCACTTTATTACTAGAGCTCATCGCAATCCAACTTCTAAAATATATAATCAAATCATAAATCAATGGATTGGTGAAGCAAATCTTCAAGAACGTGAAGCCCTAACCAATGATCTATTTAATGCTTTTGCAGCTAGTGGAGCAACCAAAATTACAGAACTTAATAAAAATGGTTTTGGTGGTTTTGGTGCTATTCTTTTCTCTCTTACCAATTCATCTAGAAGAACGAGATTTGTTCTCGGAAGTTTATGGGAAACCATCTGGAGCAGTATTAAAGCAACTCATCTAGAAAAATTATTTATAAATCCCAATTCAATTATTGGATGGGTATTAATTATTCTTGGTATTGTAGACCTGATGATTCCAGATTATGCCTATCGGGCATTTGGGGGAATAGTTGGAGTCTTTTGTATTGGGTGGAGTGGCTATCATATTGTCACAGCTGCTAACTCCCATTTAGTGCCTAAGTCAAAGCGATTCTTTATTATTACTTATCTCATTGTTTTTGGTTTAGCTGTCGCAATTATTTCTAATAACCGTTTATTGGCTTTCTTAGCTCACTATGTTCTAGGCATATTCTTAATCGGGTTTGCATATGTAAGATTACGAAATGTAATTGTTAAAAATAAGAAAAATGGAATTTTCAAAAATATCATTGATGTGGTTGAAAGTTTAATTGCTTTCGCAGCTGGCATTATTGTAATTGTAAATCCTAATTACTTCAGTCGCCAAGCAGTCATTATTTTAGGAATTTTACTGATTATTTATGGCCTCTTCCAACTAATAATGGAACTATTTAGACAGAGAAGATTAAAGATGCCGCCTAAACATCATTAACAAATTAAATAAGGCTTTTGGAACTTAATCCAAAAGCCTTATTATTTTACTTATAAAATTTTTTCAATTGCCTCTGCTACACCATCATGATCACAATCACTTGTTACTCTTTGTGCTGCTTCCTTCACGGCTGGGACTGCATTACCCATTGCTACTCCAATACCTGCAAGTTTAATCATGCTTAGATCATTTTCTTCGTCTCCAATAGCTATCAAATTCTCACTACTTAAATTCAATTTGTGACAAAGAAATTTTAAAGCATTTCCTTTAGAAACACCTTTAGGATTTGCTTCATAATAAAAGGGTGCTGTTTTAGTAAAAGTAATTTCATCATCCAGATGAGCAAAAGGTCTATGATCAGCAATTTTTTGATCTAGCAAATCTTGCCGATCTACATACATACACTTAATGATTGGAATATCTTTCATCTCAGCTGGTGTACGGTACGAAATACCTAAATTAACTAGGTTCGCTTCATATAAAGTATAGTCGCCAATATCTCGATCTGCAGTATAGATTCTATCTGGTGCTGATGCATGAAAATGTAAACCTAATTTTAAGGAAATTGTCTCTAAATCTAGATAATTGTCATAAGTTAATTTTTTCTCAAATAAGATATTTCCCGCAGTTGTTTCTACTACTCCGCCTCCAAAACAAACTACGTATTGATCCTCTTGGTTATTTAAACCTAACTCAGTCAGAATCTTTTCTACTCCGCTCAATGGTCGACCTGTAGCAATAACAATTTTTATCCCTGCACTTTTTGCTTTTAAAATTGCATTTTTTACTTTTGGAGTTAATTCTTTTTTAGAATTTAATAATGTACCATCAACATCAATTGCGATTATTTTTATATTTTTCATCTTATAATTTGCCTCAATATTGCCAATACTACAACTCCTAATCCAATGCATCCCACAACGCTTAATTGCAAGCGCCAAGTGATTGTTAAGTAGGCAATAAATTCACGTACAAAGGCATTTAAGGTAAAGTACCACTTTGTTTTTGCACCATAACCAATACACTGTAGGCCTAATCTCTTTGCTAAAACTAGGGCACGATATACATGGTAAGAATTAGTTACGATAGCAAAACGAGAATCTGGTTTCATCAATCTATGTGAAAAAATCAAATTTTCTCTAGTTGTCTTTGACTTATCTTCCACAATAATATCTTGTTTTGGAATACCTTCTTCTTCAGCATATTTTGCCATTGCCACTGCTTCAGGAATTTCTTCACCGGGTCCTTGGCCCCCTGACATAATGATTTTTGAGCCAGGATTACGACGATATACCTCTATTCCACGATTGATTCTTGCAGCAAGAAGCGGTGTCACCTTTTTTCCCATTAAACCTGCTCCAAGTACAACCACGTAGTCTAACTTCTTAGTCTTAATATTTACTAGATTAATCCAAGAAGTTAAAGTATACATCATCATAATAAAAATCAGATAAATGATTACGAGGTTAATAAACAAATAGACGTAAGTGGCAAAATTGTTATGGGTTAATTTTCCGACTAATGGAAAGAGAAATAGGTAAGCAATAATTCCGATGCCCATTGCTAACGATAAGAAATTAGTCCAGCGATTACCTTCGCGAATTAAAATCTTAATCCCATCATAAATAAACATAATGATCAAAATTGCAATAAAAGCCACAACGGAAAACATTATTGCCATTAATATTAGCAAAAAAATAAGCAAAACAACTTGATGGGTAACAGGAAAAACTTCAGCAGCAATTAATAAACTAACCGCCGTAAATAGACCAAAAGTAATTATCGTCCATACTAAAGTCATCCCTGACCATAAGCTTCGCCTCTCATGGGTTAAAACCCAGAGAAATGTTCCTAATGCAAGTAAAAATAAAACTAATACAATTGAAAATGATAAGACCACTTATCATTTCACCACCTTAATCTATTACACATATTCCTTGTGTTTCGTCTTTTCTTAATTATACAAAAATAATTGTCTTCATGTTTTTGATTCAGTATAATTAAGAAAATATTTTTAGGAGGACAAAAAATGGCAGAACAAATTTTAGTAACAACCACTGAAAATATTCCCGGTCGAAAATATGAAATTATTGGTGAAGTTTTTGGGGATTACAACTCAATCAAAAAATGCAATTAGAGATTTTGGTGCTGGCTTAAAAAGTATTGTCGGTGGTGAAATTAAAGCTTATAACTCAATGTTAACTGAATCAAGAGATCAATCAATTGCTCGCCTTCGTCAAAATGCCGCCGAAATGGGTGCTGACGCTGTAGTTATGATGCGTTTTGATTTAGGCTCTATTGCGGGCGATATGCAATCTGTCGTTGCTTACGGAACTGCGGTTAAATTTATTGATTAATCTAAAAAACTGGCTTTTCAGCCAGTTTTTTATTTTCTTAAACCTTTTGGATAGAAGTTCTTTAAAATTTGATCATTTCCAATTTTTCCGAAACTGAAGATATGGTCTTGATACGCAACCAAAACAAAGCCACGCAAATTACTATCTATCTTAATCGTCTCTCCATGTATATATCGCTCATACTCTGCCTTATCTTCAAAATTAATAAGTTGTTTTTGTTCTTTTTGTCCCAATACCTCAGCTAGTTGATGGCTTGGCTCAAAACGCTTTTTCTTAAGTAACCCTAATTCAACACCATTATTTAGAACATGTAGTTCAGTTAGCCGGTCTGGGTCAAGAGCTGGGACAAAGACGTGACCATTACTTTGCAAAACCTCATTTTGCCAATTTTCTAAACTAGATGGTAGAGCAAAATTATCTAATACTTTTGCCACCACACTAATCTCACCTTTATTTAAACGCGTAATTGTGCTCTTTTTCTGGCGTTTGTTCTTTTTAGCCTTAGTTGAAATCTCTTGATTCTCTTCAATATTTTTCAGATGAGCAACAAATTGGCCTTCTCCCACTCCATTTTGAAACCAAAGTCTAACCGTTTCCTTTAATTCTGGCAAGTTAGATTTTGACCACTCTGGTCTACCGGCCGACATTCCGGAATAGAGCTTAAGAGGTTCAATTTCTAATGGATAGTTCTCAACTAGCCACGCTACTATTTCTTCATCTTCTTCTGGAGAATATGTACAAGTAGAATAGACGATCTCTCCGTCCGGCTTTAACATCTTCATTGCTTCACTCAGAATCTCTTTTTGTCTAGTTTGGCATGTTAATACATAGTCAGGAGACCAATATTGTGTCGCAGCAGGATCCTTTCTAAACATCCCTTCTCCAGAACACGGTGCATCAACTAAAATTTTATCAAAAAAGTGAGGCAATTTTTTTGATAAGCGATCGGGGCTTTCGTTAGTGACTACAACATTTGTAGCTCCCCATCTTTCTAGATTTTCTCTTAAATCTTTTGCTCTACTTTTTGAAATTTCATTAGCTACTAAAAGCCCCATATCATCTAGCAAACTAGCTAATGCAGTTGATTTGCCGCCTGGAGCAGCACATAAATCCAGTACCTTATCGCCAGGTTTTACATTAAGAGAAACGGCTGGATACATTGCGGATGGATCTTGGGAATAAACATAGCCACCTGTCCACTCACTATCACGTCCTGAAATTTCTCCATAATATCCATCTTTAGTAAATTCAATTGGTTCTTTAAGACTATATTGAACATCCTGATAATTATTCTTTAGTGGGTTTAAGCGAAATCCCTTTTTACTTGGACTATTAATTGCAGTAAAAAATTTACTACTTTCTTCTTCTCCCAATAATTTCTTATATTTCTCAACAAATTCAATTGGCAATGACATTATTTTTCCTTCTTAATTTTTATTAAAAGCAGCATTAATACATAAGTAATAATCTGCATTGCAAAAACGATTAAAAATAGGACATATAACTGACTGTGATTAGAGTAAAAACTCCACGTTTGTAAACCTAAACTAGTAAAAATAACAATTATTCCATTGGCTAAAAAGAAACGTAAACCAGAATCAGCTAATAAATGAGCCCAGATTTTACCAGGAACATATTTTAAGTTTACCGGATTTTCAGCTAGAACGGCTGCAATTGCTGCAACTATCAGTGCAATTACAACACAGAAAATTGCACCGATTAATTTTTTAGTTGGACTGATCCCATGTTGCCTATTGTAGGTTTTACTAAAGTCCTTAATCTGCATACTTCCCCGGAGATAATGTTGTAAAGCATTCGCCTCGTTTTTATTCAACCCATCTACTACTACCTTATAGTTAGTAATTGATTCTTTTGCTGTTGGTTGGTTAATTCCAGTTGAAAGATAATAAACAGCCTGACCATTTTGACTCTCATTGTTTTTCTTTAATTCACCAATAATTGTGACATAATCATTATTCTCTTTTAGATAATGATTATTTTGTAAGGTTACAACTCGATCTTTAGTATCGGATGAGATAACTGCAAAAGGAATTGTTCCATCAAAGTCATTTTTACTAAAGTACCTAGAACTTCCTTTAGCAAGCGGTTGACTTTTCAAATTATAGTTAGCCCAAATTAAAACGCGGTCTGGAATATAGTCCGATTCAAAGTGAATCTGGACCTTATCGTGAGAGGAATTTTTATTAATATAAGTTAGGAACTGTTTAATATTGTGTTTTTTCTTAGGATTAAAAACATAATATGTGCTTGATAAACCGTTATTACTTAAAACTTGATCAGCTCTCTGAGACTGTTGTCGTGACAAAATTAAGCCAAGTCCTAAGAAAGCTAAAAAAGAAATTATTAAAAGAATAAGTCGTTTTATTTTCATTATTTTATCTCAAACACCTTTTCATCAATGAAATCAAAGCTTCGAAAACTCCGATTAACCTTTTTATTAGTCGTAGTTTTTACCTCTTGCCAAAAAGTAGTAGAATTTGTTGCTCCAAATTTTTCACCAATAAATAATAAAACTGGCTGATAATCAAGCTGACGATAAAGATTGAGAATATTTACGTCATCTTCCCCAAAATTGGGCGCCCAAGAGCAAATAATTAAATCAACTTCGGGATGCTTCTTAATCGCACTTAGGGCATCTAAATTTTCTGTTTCAAAAATCGGAGATTCACCTGTTGTTGAGCTTTTCGCCCAAGCAAAAGAATCGCTAGCTATCGCTTTTATGCCGACCTCACTTAAGGCTTTTGACCAGTATGCATTTCCCGCCATAATTTCTAAGCTTGATTTAACATTATATTCTTGTTTGATTAACTGAGCAGTTTCCAAATTTGGCAAAGACCAGATTCCGTATTCTCTTGAAAGAAAGCTACGAAAATTATTCAGTAAGTTATTTGCTTCTTGAGCCTTCTCTCTACTTCCCGTATTCTCTATCATTATATCTAAGCTATCGGGTAAAAAGCCAAGTGAATTAGGTGATTTTTGTAAAATTTTTCCCTTCTCTAGGTTAATAATTATATTATTAATGGCAATCACTTGCTCATGAAGTGGTAAATAATTGAGTTCTTTGTCTAATTTGTTGAGTTTATTTTGATATTTCTTCATTTTATATCTTCCTTATGCAATGATTTTACCATTCAAAAGAAATAAAAACAGGTATAATAAAAGTGATGCAAAAATTAAGGAGCAAAAATATGGCAAAACATAAAACTAAATCGGCTGAATCTTTTGGTCACTGGCTCCTACAAGTATTTATTTTAGCAATTATAATTATTGGATTATATTTAGTTGTATTTCGATTTTTACTTGCTAATGAAACTATCAGTGGACCATCGATGCAGCCAACTTTTGAAAATAATGACCGAGTTATTGCAGTACGACATTCTAAACTTTCTCGAGGCGACATTGTAATATTAAAAGCCCCAGATGAACCAGGTGCCCTATATATTAAAAGAATTATTGGAGTGCCTGGAGACAGCATTAAATCAAAAAATGATGTAATGTATATTAATGGTAAGTCAATTAAAGAACCATATTTGACTGAGTACAAGAAAAAGCTTTCCAAAGGTCAGCTTTACACTAACAATTTTAGTTTAGAACAACTTTATCATGTAAAACGCGTTCCTAAAAATTGTTACTTTGTAATGGGTGATCACCGTAATGTCTCTAAAGATTCCCGAATGATTGGATTTATCAAGAGACAAGATATTATTGGTGAGGTAAAATTACGGTATTTCCCATTTAATCAAATAAATTGGTACTAATATATTTTAGAAAGTGTGAACAAGAGAATGAGTCCTGAAGAATTATCCGATGCAATTATTGAATTTGAAGTTAAGAATAATGTCAATGACACTGCTCTTGCTTTTTCAAGTCATCTTTCCGTTGAAAAACTCCATGCAATGAAAACTGGAGAAGCTAAATATACCGTAGAAGAAGCTGAACAAGTTTTAGATTATATTCAAGCTAACTCTTAATTTAATTATTCAATAATAAACAAAAGGAATAAGGTTTTGGTAAAAATCAAAATCTTATTCCTTTTTCTTATATCCGTGCTTCATGATACTTATTTAGTAGAATAATATTCACTAAAATTAAAATTATATCTACACCCAGAACTATCAATAAAGTTAAGTAATTACTCGTTAGGTCTGATCTTACCTCACTGGCATCCTTACTTAAAGTAGTTAAAAACATTCCATTTTGTAAAAAGCCAGTTAGTGAGGTCAAAATAAAATCGTAAGTATTAATCAAAAATATTAATCCAATACAACCTAATAAAACCACTACTAAGAAATAAACTAATTTACTTATTCTTTCAGGAAGAAAATCACTAACTATTTTTCCCGTAAAATTAACGAGACTCACAGCAAGATAAATGAATATACCAATTAGGACTATCAAAACAATGCTAGACAATAAATCCATTATGTGCATCTCTTGCCATAACTTTCCTTCACCGATTGACCCGAATTTTTTAAAAGTAGTCTTCCAAAATTCATTTGTTCCCATTACAGGTATTCCTGAAACGAGGATCATACCTATTTGCAAAATAACTAAATAGACACCATTAACAACAGCTGATAAAAGGTTGGCAAATAGTAAAGAACTTTCTTTAATTGGAGCTAATCGCCAAGTTTGAGACGAATAGACTTCCTCATTTTTTCGACTCGAAAGAGCTAAGTAGGCTATATCAAATAGTGGCGTGATCATCAGAAAAGCTACTAAGAAATAAGCCTTATTCTCACCCTCAAAAGCCGAATTAAAGAGGGCCCAAAAACCTAAAAGAATTCCAACAATCACTTGTAAAATTGCTAATCGGCGAACAAGGCGTACTTTGCTTTTAGTCAATTCTTTAAATATTGATGAAAAAGTTGCCATATATTCTTACTTCCCTTCGTGGAAGTTCTTTAAAAGCCAAACGTTGATTGAACCTAAAATAATATCAATAAATGCCAAGACTAAATTGTTTTCTATAAATGACATTAGACCATTAGTAGTGTCACCCCAACGGACTTGATTTAATAAACTTCCTAGATTATTTGTCAAAACAATAAAGATAAAGATCAAAATAATCATAATGACAAAACGAATTAATTTACTATGCTTATCAGGAAGAAAGTCAGTAATAGTTCTACTTGATAGATTGAGCAAAGTCACAATGCTATAAACCAAAATTGCAAATAATATAAAGGCTAAAAATGCACTTAGTATTTCTCCAATTGGAAAAGCATCAGAAAATTTTTGCCAAAAGTCGCCCGCATGAGTTTCTTTAGCAAGGGCCCGGTTAATTTCCCAAATATCAGTTCTAACATCTTTACTTAAGAATGCTGGTAAAAACGTAACAATCCCCATTCCAATTTGAATTAATACCAAGTAAAGCCCATTAACAATAGCAGAAGAAATATTTGCTAAGTAAAATTTACTTGAGGAAATTGGAACTAAACGCCAAGTCTGAGAGCTATACTCTTTTTCGTTTTGCCAAGCAGAGAGAACTACATAGGCCATATCAGCTAATGGAGCAAAAGTACATACCATGACAAACCATACAATCGGGTTATCTGAATTTGAAAATCCACCATTAGAAAAAAGTCCCCAAAGTGCAAAAATAGATGCAGCTACTAATTGCAACAGAGCTAACAGATAAACACTCCGACGCTTCTTTTTACCCATTTGATTAAATAGTGCTTTAAAAGTAGTCATCCTTATTCAGCTCCTTCATCTGCGTATAAGCTTTCATAATACTCTTCAATACTTTTTCCGTGTGCTCTTATATCATCTGCTGAAAGATGACTGGCAATTTTTTTATCCTTTACAATTACTACTTCATCTAAAATTGTTGTAATTTCATTTACAAAGTGATCAGAAATAATAATTGTACTGTCTTGATTCTTCCAAAGTAAGATTGAATTGATAATTCTCTTTCGAGCCATTGGATCAATACCAGAAAATGGTTCATCCAGTAAATACAACTTAGCTTCTCTACTTAAAGTAACAGCAATTTCAAGTTTTTCACGCATTCCTCGTGATAATTGCCCTAACTTCATATCATTGCTAAGCTTCATGAATGAACGTAATTGCTCGAATTTACTACTGTCAAAATCTGAAAATAATTTTTGATAGAATTCTTCTACTTCCTCAATTTTAGTGGAATCACTCAATCCCTTTAAATTGTCAGTCATGGCAATATTAGCTTTACGGTAAACTTCACTACCATCCCCATTGAGCAGTACTTCACCTTGATAATGCTTAGCAATCCCAACAATTACTCTCATTAAAGTTGTCTTACCTGCACCATTTTCACCTAGTAAGGCAATAATCTTTCCTGAATCAAAATCTAAGTTCACATTATCAAGAATAGTTTTTAAGTTTTTTCGATATGTTAATTCTTTTACTTCAAGTAGTTTATTCATTTTAATCTCCCTTCTTCTCCTCAATAAACTTTTTAAGCTCTTCCAGCGTCTTTTCTGGAGTTAAGCCTAATTGTGCAGTACTTTCTAAAAATTCACTCATTGTATCCTTAATCAGCTCTCTACGCTTTTGTAAAATCAACTCTGTATCTGTTGTTACAAACGAACCAAGTCCGCGCCTAACCTCTAAAATTCCCTCGGTATTCATTTGATTCAAAGCACGCTGAACCGTATTGACATTTACTGTTAGATCAACAGCTAATTGGCGAACTGATGGAACTTTTTCTCCCGGATTAATTTTTCCTAAAGCGATTTGTCGATAAAGATACTTTTCTATTTGAACATAAATTGGAATATTATCTTGAAATTGCAATCTTTACACCTCTCTACTAGTGTACGGATTATCTATTACACTGATATAATACCAATATACTTTTTCAAATACAAGCTATAATTTTGTTTCACGATTTAGAAAATATACTTTTTAATAAAAAATAGTAGATAAAAATGCTATTATTTCAAGCATTTTATCTACTATTTAGCAGATTAATAGTATCAGTGTAAAACTATTTTTAATTTTTAATTAATTTAATATCATTGATAAATAAGTGTTTTTAGCCATTCAAGCAATCATAGAAAATATAAAATTTAATCAAAATTACTTAAAAATTGTTTCACTTATTTACTTCTTATTTCTCTCAACGTTTAATTGATTAATCTTACGCAAGACGTCTACTGCTTTCCACATACTTTCTAATACAGTGTATTCGTAGCGTCCATGCATATTTTCTTCACCGGCAAAAAGATTTGGACAAGGTAGACCCATATAAGTTAATTGAGAACCGTCTGTTCCCCCACGAACTGGATCTTCATTAACAGTAAGCCCTTCAGCCTTGTAAGCATCCCTAGCTAAATCAACAATCTCCATGTGCTTTTCTAATTCATCAGCCATGTTGTAATATTGATCCCACATTTTCAGCTTAATTCTTTCAGTACCAAACTCGTCATTCATCTTCTTAACGATGTCTTTAACTAGATTCTTTCTCTTTTCAAGACCATCACGTTCAAAGTCACGAATGATGTAGTCCATATGTGCTGAATCAACTGTTCCATCAAAATTCATCAAGTGGAAGAACCCTTCACGACCTTCAGTATGTTCTGGACGATCATGTTCAGGCAATTGATTATGAAAATCAATCCCAATTTGAATAGCATTAATCATTTGGCCCTTAGCAACAGCTGGGTGTACATTAACGCCTTGAATATTTAAGCCAAATTGCGCTGCTGAAAAAGTACCCCAGTCGAGTTTGCCTGGTGCTTCACCATCAACAGTATAAGCAAAATCTGCACCAAATTCTTCAACATCAAAGTGCTCTGCACCAGTACCAATTTCTTCATCGGGAGTAAATGCTAACTTAATTTCACCATGTTTTTCTTCGGGATGCTCCATCAAGTATTCTGCAAAAGTCATTAATTCAGAAATACCACACTTATCGTCTCCACCAAGTAAAGTATCACCAGACGCAGAAATAATGGTTTGACCCTTATAGTTCTTTAAATTAGGGAAAACTTCTGGGTCTAAATAAAATTCAGTATCTCCCAATTGAATCTTAGATTCACCATCATAGTTTTCAGTAATTTGAGGTTTAACATCAACCGAATTAAAGTCTGCTGTATCACAGTGAGCTAACAAACCAAAAGTAGGTACTTTATAATCAATATTTGAAGGAATAGTCGCAATTACACATCCACTTTTTTGATTATAGTGAACATCTTTAAGACCTAGTTCTTCTAAGTCTTTCATGATTACATTTTTTTGAAAATTTTCTTCTCTTTCAGTTGATGGGAAACGATCTGAATGTTCATCAGAGCGTGAATTCACCTTAACGTATTTTAAAAATCTAGGTAGTAAATTTGGATATTCTGCCATTTTTGTCCTCCTAAAATAAATCTTGAAATGGATTAGTTGATACCTCTGAAATTATTACAGGTACATTCCAATTATAATCCTGATTCCACTTTTCAAGTCGATCCCCAACCTTATATTTAAAAAGTTTCTCCGTGTAATGTCCTGGATCAACTACTGTTAAGCCTGAAGAGATCATATCATGACCAACGTGATAGTATACATCTCCGGTTATAAATGCATCAACTCCATCAACTAGAGCTTGACGCCAGAACTTACCGCCATCTCCGCAAATAAAAGCTACAGTTGAGATTAACCTATCATTATCAGCAGTAATCAGTCTTGCCATTGGAATTTGCATCTTGTCTTTAACATAATAAGCAAATTCCTTAGCTGTCATTTTCTTAGGTAGTTTACCCTTTCTACCAATCGCAATTCCATCAGTATCGAAGGCAAAAGGCTCAACCTCTTCTAAGCCTAATTCTTCAGCTTGCCAATCTGCTGAGCCGTTCTGAGCCTTGTCAGAATTGGTATGAATTGAATATACAGCAATCCCATTAGCGATTAACTTACCGTACATTGCATTTTGAGGATCAGCAAAATCAAGATTTTTAGCCGGTCTAAACATCACTGGATGGTGGCTAATGATGAGGTCAACACCCTTTTCAATTGCTTCATCTACTACTTGCGGCCGAACGTCTAAGGTAGTCATTACCTTGGTAACATCTACATCCATTGATCCGATTTGCATCCCAACTGGATCACCTTCAGAAGCAATTTCTTCAGGAAAGTCTTTTTTTAAGCGAGCTACAATATCTGCTACTTTTGTCATTTTAGTACTTCCTCAATCATTTCAATCAAATCATCTATCTGACTAATTTTAGCTTCATCTTTATTTTTAGCCTTATTTAGATTAGCTTTGAGATTTTCATAGTAATTAAGTTGCTTAGTCCATTTTTTAATAAAAACTAGATTTTTTTCTTTTAATAAAAATGGACCAAATTCTAATTCTTGATCAGATAAATTATACTTAGCCTCTGTTAACTTAGCCTTGATTATTTCATAAATGTGGCCAGCTACTTCGATAATCTTTTCTTCTACTATCTCATACTGATGATCAACGAGCCATTTTCTAACCAAAGGCTCACCTATATTCGCCTCTAAAATTAAAGTAGGATAGACTTTTTCATCGTGATGAGCCGTTTCTAACAAATTAGTCATGAGCTTTCCACCCATTCCAGCGATTACAACTGTATCAATTTGATCACTACTCTTTAAAGTTTCTAATCCAGACCCTAATCTTATCTCAATCTTATCTTCTAGGCCTGCTTGTTCAATATCTTGTTTCGCATTATCTAATGGGCCAGCTGCAACATCACTTGCAATTGCAAAATCTATTTTTCCTTCTTCTACTAATGCAATTGGTAAATATGCATGGTCAGTTCCAATATCTGCTACTCGACTTTGTGGATCAACCATTTTACCAATTTGAGCTAGTCTTTCTTCTAACACACTCTCACCTCTTATTAAAAATTTTAGCATAGATAATCCAAAACTTACTTGAAAAAATTTTTAATCATAAAAAAAGCAATAAAGGCTAAAACAATCCTTTATTGCTAAAAATTCAATTATATTTACTTGGTAATAATGATATCTGATGGCTTAACATCATTACCAAAGTAAGGCTTTAATTCTTGGTTGTAGTCATTAACAAAGAAGCCATCCTTGTTAAGCTTATTAATGTGCTTATTGGTCCAGTCAAGAAGTGACTTATTGCCCTTCTTAACAGCAGGCGCAATGTATGAATTTGGTCCTAAGTGCTTGATACCAACAGTATACTTAGGATTGTTCTTTACCCAAGCATATAAGTAAGAGTTATCATCAGCTAAGGCTGCGGCACGACCATTTTTCATTGCGTTGAATTGTTGAGTCTTAGAATCAAATTTCAAAAGATCAACATCTGGTTGCTTACTAGTGAAGTAATTTTCAGCAGTAGTACCCTTAGTTACAATCACCTTTTTACCCTTCAATTGGTTCACATTAGTAATTGGCTTAGACTTAGGTGAAACAACACCAACTGATACTTTCATGTATGGCTTAGCAAAATCTACAACTTGCTTTCTTTCTGAAGTAACAGTGAAGTTGGCTAAAACAATATCAGCCTTGTTTGCATTCAAAGTATCAACACGGTTATTAGCGTTTACTTGAACAAACTTAACTTTAACACCCATTTCTTTAGCTAATTCACGAGCCAAGCGAACATCATATCCAACGCGCTTACCATCCTTATTAACCCAACCATATGGTGGTAAATCGCCAAATACGGCAACCTTCAAAGTGCCACGTTTCTTAATTGCAGCAACCGAGCTAGGGTTATTGCTTGAGGAATTACTGCTTGAATTATTTGAGCAAGCAGTTAAAATCACAGCTCCAACAGCTAAAATTCCAACAGCAGCAATTAACTTTTTAATAAATTTATGTTTCTTCATTTTTTCTCTTCCTAAAATTCCATACTCTCTAAAAATTCTTCTGCTCTCTTTGTTTTGGGATGCTCAAAGAATTCTTTTCCTGGTGTGTCTTCTACAATGGTTCCATTTTCTAAGAATAAGACTTGATCAGCAATCTGCTTGGCAAAGTTCATCTCGTGAGTAACGATGATCATGGTCATATGATCTTCATCAGATAACTGCTTGATTAATTCTAGTACCCCTCTAACCATTTCTGGATCAAGAGAAGCAGTAACTTCATCAAATAGCATTAAATCAGGATGAAGAGCTAATGCACGAACAATTGCAATTCTCTGTTTTTGACCACCAGATAATTGTCGTGGATATGAATTTGCATACTGCTCTAAATGCACTCTTTTTAATAGAGCTTTTGCTTCTTTTTCAACCTCAGCCTTAGGTCTCTTCTGTACTTTCACTGGACCAAGCAAGATATTTTCTAAGACTGTCATATTTGGAAAAAGATCATAACTCTGAAAAACCATCCCTATTTTTTGACGAAGTTTTTGCCAATTTTTAGCATTGGGAATTATTTTATTTCCTTCAAAAACAATTGTGCCACTCTTAAATTTTTCTAAACCATTTAAACAGCGAAGTAAGGTACTTTTACCAGATCCAGACGGTCCAAGTAATGTTAACACCTCTCCCTTATTTAGAGAAAAAGAAATATCATGTAATACTTGCTTATTTCCATAAAACTTGTTTAAATCTTCAACTTCTAATATTTTTTCAGTCATCCCTTACGCCTCGTTTCTCTTACTCAATCGTTTTGCCCAAAGTGATAAAGGATAATCAACGATGAAGTATAAGAAGAAAATCAATCCATATACCCAAAAAACACCGTTAGGATTAGTTTGATTATTTGCTTCAACAATTTGTTGTCCAACATTGATAACATCCATAACACTGATCATCATCAATAAAGAGGTTGTTTTAATTACTCTTGTAGCTAAATTAATTGTTGCAGGTAATTCTAATTGAAAAGCTTGCGGCAATAAGACATAGATAAATAATTGCCACTTGTTTAAGCCAAGAGCCAAGCCTGATTCCCGTTGAATTTTTGGTACCGAAATCAACGTCCCACGAACAATATCACTAAATTCAGCTGAAACCCATAAAGCAAATGCAATCACTGCCATAACGGATGCCGGCCAATTCAAATTAAATTGTCTAGGCAAAATATAATAGAACAAGAATAATAACACCACAGTAGGCACCATTCTGAAGAATTCTAGATATATTCTAAAAATCACTTTTACTAAGCGACTTTTCGATGTTCTTAAAACACCAAATAATGCCCCTAGTGCCAAGCCAATTATTAAAGAAAGAACTGCAATCCAAACACTTGTCCAGAGACCACCCAGCAAACGGGTAAAGTTTCTTCCTTCGAATAAAACATTAATCCCCGAATGTCCCATAGCGAACTCTCCTTTCAAGCCAAGTTAATAATAAAGATAGTGGAATTAAAATTATTGCATACGCAATCACTAAGACAAATAGATATTCATTTGAATGGTAGTACAAACCAATCAAATCTAATGCTGTATTAGTTAATTCCGGAATAGCAATTACTGAAAAAATTGATGTTTCCTTAATTAAGAAAATAATATTTGCGGCAATCGCTGGAACACTTAAGGCAAAGCCTTGTGGAAAGACTACATAACGGGCTAATTGCCATTTTGACATTCCAATTGCTTCACCAGATTCAATTTGATTTTTACTAATTCCATCAAATCCACCAGTAAATCCTTCCGCCATATAAGCTCCACCTAAAAATACTAAACCGATCAAACCACAAGTAATGGCGCTCATCTTTAATCCAATTACTGGAAAAGCATAGTATAAGAAGAAAAGCTGAATTAATAGTGGTGTATTTCTTGCAAGCTCAACATATGCACTGACGATCTTATCAATTACAGGAACATGAAAATACTGAATCAAGCTACAACAGATCCCAACCACCATCGCTCCAATAATTCCCACAAAGGACATCCAGACTGTTACCTGGAAGCCTTTGACAAATTGTGGCAAACTTTGCTGAATAATTGCCCAACTCATATTTTCCCTTCTTTCCAAAAATAAGTAACTGGTAATATTATAGACTTACTTTAAATCAGTTACAATAGGTAAGTATATTACTTTCTTATATACTACTATTCATTTTTGTTATAGTAAAAAAAACCTTGTGGCAATATTGCTATTACCACAAGGTTTTTGCTGTTAACTCTTATCCTAATCTAAGAAGTCTTTTAATTGATTTGAACGACTTGGGTGACGTAACTTACGCAAAGCCTTAGCTTCAATCTGTCTGATACGTTCACGGGTTACTCCAAATACTTTACCGACTTCTTCTAGAGTACGAGTACGTCCGTCATCAAGGCCAAAACGTAAACGTAAAACATTCTCTTCACGGTCAGTTAAAGTATCAAGTACTTCTTCAAGCTGTTCTTTTAACAATTCATATGAAGCATGTTGTTCAGGACTAGTTGCATCCTTATCTTCGATAAAGTCCCCTAGATGAGAATCATCTTCTTCACCAATTGGTGTTTCAAGAGAAACTGGTTCTTGTGCAATCTTCAAGATTTCACGAACCTTATCAGTCGGCATATCCATTTCGGCACCAATTTCTTCTGGAGTTGGTTCTCTTCCTAGATCTTGCAAAAGTTGTCTTTGAATTCTGATCAACTTATTAATTGTTTCAACCATGTGAACTGGAATACGAATTGTTCTAGCTTGGTCAGCAATTGCACGAGTAATTGCTTGTCTAATCCACCAAGTTGCATAAGTTGAAAACTTAAATCCTAAACGATAGTCGAATTTGTCAACGGCCTTCATCAAGCCCATGTTACCTTCTTGAATTAAGTCTAAGAAGGACATACCACGACCAACATAACGTTTAGCAATAGAAACTACCAAACGTAAGTTAGCTTCGGCCAATTCTTGCTTAGCTTCTTCATCGCCTGATTCGATTCTCTTAGCTAAGGCAATTTCTTGATCGGCATTTAATAATGAAACACGTCCAATTTCCTTCAAATACATCCGGACTGGATCGTTCATTCTTACGCTTGAAGGTGCTGACATATCTTTTAATTCAGCCTTCTCAACGTCTTTTTGCTTCTTTAAAGCTAATTTTGAAGGTTCACCATTTTCATCAACAATACTAATTCCATTATCTTCAAATTCTTGAACTAGTTGATCTACCGCTTTTCCTTGAAGATCATATGGCTTAATTAGTTGAGCAGTAAATTTTTTTTCAGTAATTTGTTTGTCTTTTTTAACTTCCTTAACAACTTCCTTGACCTTTTTATCAAGTGTCATTGTTGTTTCTTTGGTAGTCTTACTCTCTGCCATGTAAAAAAGCCCCCTCTAAAACTTCTTTCTTCTTAACGCAATTACTTTTTGCGCTATTTCAAGCTCTAAACTATCATCTTGTTTTCTTTGAGCATCCTTCAATTGATTAAGCAAATCATTTAATTGCTGATCAATCTTACTTTTTTCCAATGCCCGCAATTGATCATCTAATTCACGCTTAGAATAATCTGGAGGCATTGAAATCATCTCCATATTAATAATTATACCTTGAAGTTCTTCAGGAATAAAATCAATGAAGCCAGTAACCTCTGCCCCTTCATGGGTTTGATGGTACTTTAACCAAAATTCTGCTAATTTTGCATAACGTTCATCTGGAAACAAGAATTGCTGACTCAATAAGTAATCCCTTGCTTCATCACTATGTATGAATAGGTAAAGCAAGCGATCAAGAGCAGGATTCCTTGTCTCAAGGTCAATGCCTGCTTGCTCTTCTTTCGGCTCACTAGGCTGATCTATTGGAAGTGATTTAGGAGCTTGATAAGCTTGCTGATGATTCTTTGCGCGCTGTAATTTACGTCTTTCACGCACAAAAGTTACTTTTAATGATTCACGAGTAACTCCAGTTTGGCGTGCTAATTTATCAAGATACAAATCTGCCGCAACTGGGTCATTCAGGCCAGCAATCATTTGTACACTAGCCGTAATATATCCTAGCTTCTCTCGATCATTATGTAAATTATATTGATTAGCTAGTCTTTCGAGTAGGAAATCCATCGAGCTAAGCGCACCAGCAACCTCTGCCTGATACTTTTCAACTCCATATTTCTTTACATACTCATCTGGATCGAGATTTTCAGGCAAAACAATTATTCCTAAATTGAATCCCTGTACTTGCCCAAATAACTTCGTTGCTCTTTCAGCAGCATGAATGCCGGGCGGATCTCCATCATAGTTAATTAAGATATTGGGAGTGATTCGTCTCAGCATATATACTTGTTCTGTGGTTAAGCTTGTTCCCATCGAAGCAACACCAGACTGAATACCAGCCTTATAAGCAGCAATTACATCCATATATCCTTCGTAAAGAATTAAATGTTTTTCACTTCTTGCCGCTTTTTTTGCTTCAGCAAAGTGAAACAGTAATTTAGATTTATTAAAAATTTTGGTTTCCGGGCTATTCATATATTTAGCAATAGTTTTATCCTTACTAATTCGTCGACCCGAAAATCCTACTGTATAACCTGATTCATCCCCTAAAGGAAACATTAATCGATCACGAAAACGATCAAATAATTGCCCATCTTGCGATTCTACAAATAAACCACTTTCTCGCAGTTCAGCATCTGTATAACCTTCTTGACGAAGATAAGTTAACAAAATTGTATCGTTATCAGGCGCATAGCCCACCTTAAAATGCTCTAATAAGTCACTGGTTAATTCACGTTTTTGAGCATATTCAAGTGCTCTTTCACCAACTTTAGTTGTTAGCAAAATATGTTGGTAAAATTCTGTTGCTTGCCGATACATCTTCTTTAACGGGCTAAGTGGCTTTACCGCTTCGCCGTAGCCTTCTGGCATATGAAGATGGGCCAATTCAGCAACTTTTCTTACACTTTCAGGAAAAGTTAGATGATCCTGATACATTAAGAATTTAAATACGTTTCCGCCTTTACCACATCCAAAGCACTTGAAAAACTGCTTTCCTTCATTAACAGTAAAAGAAGGCGTTTTTTCTTGATGGAAGGGGCAAAGTCCTAAATAATCTTTACCTTTTTTTTCTAAAGAGACATATTGACTTATTACATCCACAATATCGACGGAGTTTCTAACTTCATCGATAAATTGTTCAGGAATACGTCCTGCCATCAATGGATCATCCCAATCAACTATTATTTAATTACTAATTTACTTAAGTCGCCCATTCGATCAGCTAAGTTATTAACCTTTAATAATTGAGCCAAACGATTATTCTTTACCTTTTCATCCTTATCAAGAATCATATTACTTTCAAAGTAATTATTAATTACTGGTTGTAATTCTACAAAGCCCTTGTAAAGATCGGCAATACTCAAATCAGTGTTTTCCTCTAATGCATTTACACCAGCATATAATTCTTCTTCACTAACATCTTGGAAAAGATTTTCATCAATGTCATTAGCATTTCTATATTTTGCTTTCTTCAAAATATTAGTAATTCTAGTCAAACTTTCAACTACTGGCTTAAAGTCAGCATCATCATGATGCATTTGCAAGGTCTTAGCAGCAGCCAAAATTTGAATTGGATCTTGTTGACTAGATGCAAGAACAGCGTCAATTACATCATAGTCATATTTTTCAACTTGTAATTGTTGCTTTACACGATCACGAATAAAGTCGGCAATTTCATTTTCAGCTTCAGCATCCTTAGGTAACTTAGCTGCAGTCTTATCTGATAGTAATTGAATCAATTCTGGTAAAACATCTTTAATAGGAAGTGACCAACCTTCGTTCAATAAGATTCTTACAATTCCGTATGCGTTTCTTCTTAATGCATATGGGTCATTAGATGAGGATGGGATCATACCTGCACCGAAGAAGGAGATGATTGTATCAAGTTTATCTGCAATTGAAAGTAATGAACCAACAGTAGTACTTGGTAATTCACCTTCAGCACTAGTTGGCATATAGCTTTCTTTAATTGCTACACTAACATTTTCATCTTCACCAATTAAGCGTGCATAGTGCATTCCCATGACACCCTGTAATTCAGCAAATTCACCGACCATTGAAGTAACAAGGTCAAATTTGTAGATATCACTAACTCGGTCAAAGTCTTTCATTTCAATATCTGAAACATTAAACTTCTTACCAAGGTAATCCCCAATAATTTGAACACGTGCCATATGTTCAGCTACTGAACCAATCTTATCATGGAAAGAAACATTCTTAAGCTTATCAACGAAATGAGCTAGTGGGTACTTCTTATCTTCATCATAGAAGAATTGAGCATCATCTAAACGAGCAACAAGAACTTTTTCATTACCAGCGATAACATTGTCTAAGTATTCACTATTTCCATTTCTAACTGAAATGAAATGATTAATTAATTTGCCGTTTTCATCATAGACTTCAAAATATCTTTGATTATCTTTCATTGAAGTAATTAATACTTCATCAGGGATGTTCAAGTATTTTTCATCAAAAGAACCAGCAAATACAGTTGGATATTCAACTAAATTAGTAACTTCTTCAAGTAAACCCTTGTCAATATTAACTTTCCAGTTATGTTGAGCAACGAGTTCTTGTATTTGGTTAAGAATCATACCCTTACGTTCATCAGCATTGGCAATTACGTATTGACTCTTTAATGCTTCTTCATAGTCATCAGCGTTAGCTAATACAACACTGTCACCTAAGAAACGATGACCTTGAGTTTTACGACCAGCTACCACATCTAGTAACTTAACTGGCACTACTTCACTATCAAGTAAAGAAACCATCCAATGAATTGGACGTACAAATTCGAAGTCGTAGCTACCCCAGCGCATCTTAGTTGGGAAGGTCATTGCTTTAACAATATCACTCATTCCCATTAAAATATCGGAAGCTTTTTTACCTTCTTTTTGAACATGAACATAAGCATATTCAGTACCCTTAAGCTCTTCAAAGTAAATGTCATCAGTAGTCATTCCTTGACCACGGACAAATCCTTGAGCAGCTTTTGTCCAATTGCCATCTTTATCTTGAGCAATCTTCTTAGCTGGGCCCTTTTTCACTTCATCAATATCTTCTTGTTTTTCAGCTAAATCTTCAACTAAAATCGTTAAACGACGTGGAGTTGAATAAGTCTTAATATCTTTAAAGGATAAACCATTTTCCTTTAAATACTTTTTAGTACGATCAGCTAATTGCTTAACACTTTTAGAAACAACGTGAGCTGGCATTTCTTCAGTGCCAATTTCAAATAAATAATCTTTAGTCATTGTTTTGCCCCGCTTTCTTAGTTTCTTCTTGGTGCTTTAATAATGGGAAGCCACGTTTTTCACGCTCTTCAACAAATCCCTTAGCAGCAAGATGAGCTAAGTTTCTAATTCTTGATAAGTACCCAGCTCTTTCAGTAACTGAAACTGCACCACGTGCATCAAGCAAGTTAAAGGTATGACTACATTTTAAGATGTAATCGTAAGCTGGATGAATTAGATTTTGACTCAACAAACGTTTAGCAGTAGCTTCGTAAATATCAAAGAACTTAAGTAATTGTTCTTGATCACTTTCTTCAAAAGCATACTTAGAATGTTCATATTCTGGTTGTTTGAAGATATCACGATACTTAACTCCATCACCCCATTCAAGATCAAAGACTGAGTTTACATCTTGAATGTAAGAAGCAAGACGTTCTACACCATAAGTAATTTCACTCATAGTTGGTTTAACATCAAGTTCTCCAACTACTTGGAAGTAAGTAAATTGAGAAACTTCCATTCCATCAAGCCATACTTCCCAACCAACACCGGCACAACCCATAGATGGGTTTGCCCAGTTATCTTCAACAAATCGAATATCGTGTTCAAGAGGTTCAATACCTAATACTCTTAAACTATCTAAATAGTATTGTTGAATGTCCTTTGGTGCAGGCTTAATAACTACTTGGAATTGGTGGTGTTGGTATAAACGATTAGGGTTATCACCATATCGACCATCGGCAGGTCTTCTTGAAGGTTCAACATAACAAGCTGCCCAAGGTTCTGGTCCAACAGCACGTAAAAATGTATATGGACTCATTGTCCCGGCACCTTTTTGTTCATCATATGAAGGCATAATCATACAACCTTTAGAGGCCCAGAACTGTTCCAATTTAAAAATCATATCCTGGATATTCAGTTTTTCTGACATCTATCTCTCTCCTCACAACATAGGCATAAAAAAAAGCCTATGCAAAAATTGCATAGGGACGATTTACTTCGCGGTTCCACCCTAATTCAGGAAAATATTCTTCCTGCCCTTAATTAACAACTTTGACTAAAAGGTGCCTTTTCCCAAATGCACTTCCACCATTCTGCACTCGCTGTATTGGTACTTTTCTATTCCTTTATAGTTGTCAAAATACGTATCTATTTTATCATCTTTTATAAAAAAAGACTAGTAAGAAAACCTCACTAGTCTTTAAACGAATATAAAAAGTCAACAGCTAAAAAAGCGCCAATTCATCAAGAAATTTTTTAGTTTTTAAATTAAGATCCAGATAGTTAACGTACATCCGATCGATCACCTTGCCAGAGTCCTTTTTTAATTGCGGATTAATTTTTATTTTCCCTAAACGATCAATATCAACTAAAGCTAGAGTACGAATCAAGGCTACTATTTTAGGATCTAGATGCATCCTTTGACTGACACTATTAAAGTGATCACTACAAATAATTCCACCTAATTCCATCGAGTAGTCAAACACACCTTGTACTTTACCACAAATTAGGCAACGATCTAATTGTGGCGCTACTCCATATGCATTAAGCAACTTCAGTTGTACCATCTGGGTAATAATTGCCGCATCTTCTCCTAAATTTATCTTCAGCAACGCTTTCATAATCAAATCATAAAAACTTCCAATATTTTTATACTCAACAAAAGCATGGTCAAGCAAGTCTAAAACATAACTCGAATACGCATTCTTAGTTAAATCTAAATATAACTGGTCCAGCTGCTTTACATCCTTGAAAGTCCGCAGCGTACTGATTCCCTTCCAATTTGTATTTACAATATACTTTCCATAAGAGAAGTTAAGGGTTGCAGCTCCTAATCTGGACTTTGGTCTCAGTGCTCCTCTTGCATCAATTGTAAAAATACCATGATCTTTAGTCATGATCTTGGTTAGAACATCAGCTTCTTTATATTTTTTTCTTTTAAAAATTAATCCTTGAACTTCACAAAGTTCACGTGCCATCTATCTTAATTCCTTAACGTTGTAGCCAATAGATTTAAGAAAGACAGGATCAGAACGCCAATTCTTTTGAACCTTAACCCATAGGCGTAAATTAACCTTTTCACCTAATAAAGCTTCAATTTCCTGACGTGCAGCAATTCCAATCTGCTTCAACATTTGACCTTTCTTGCCGATAATAATGCCCTTTTGACCGGGACGCTCAACATAAATTGTAGCCTCAACTTGAAGCTTGCCACCTTCATGATCCCGCATTCGGTCAACTACCACGGCCGTAGCATGCGGAACTTCTTCATGAGTGAGCTTCAAAACCTGCTCGCGAATTAATTCAGCTACAATAAAATATTCTGGACGGTCAGTCAATTGGTCTGCATCATAAAATTGCGGACCTTCTGGCAAATATTTAGCAATTGTTTTAATCAACTCGGAAACATTGTTTCCTTGTGAAGCAGAAATTGGAACAATTTCAGCAAAATCGCCTAGATTCTTATATGAATCTATAATAGATAATAACTCATCTGGGTGGACTTTATCAATCTTATTTATCACTAAAAATACAGGCTTTTTAATTTTCTTAAGAAGTTCAGCAATATATTGGTCTCCCTTACCTGCTGGTTCAGGTTCAACCATAAATAAAACCACATCTACTTCATCTAAAGCAGAGTAACTTGACTTATCCATAAAGTCATCTAATTTATTTTTTGGCTTATGAATTCCCGGAGTATCAATAAAAACTATTTGTTCCTGATCATCAGTATAAATACCTGAAATTTTATTTCTAGTGGTTTGTGGTTGTGGGGACATAATTGCCACTTTTTGTCCCACTAAATAATTCAAGAGAGTTGATTTACCAACATTAGGTCTACCAATTAAAGCTACAAAACCTGATTTAAAGTCTTTTTTTTCATCCATCATTGTTACATCCTTTTTATTTAAGTTTTAATGAATTTGCTTTCCATGATTTTCTTGATCAGGATGAAGCGGAAGTCCATATTCACGTAAAACTTTACCTTGGATACCAAACATAATCTTGGCTTCATCGTCTTCGATATGATCATAACCATTTAAGTGAAGGTATCCATGAACTAGTGTATAACCAAACTCCCGATTAAATCCAGTTTCATACTCTACACTATGTCTTTTGATAACTTCAGGGCAAAGAAATAAATCCCCAATATCTTCTACAAAATCAGGATCGTCACTAAAAGCACTCATAAAGTCCTCATCTAATCCATCTTCAATTGCAAAAGAAATTACATCAGTGGGGCGATCTTTACCGCGATATTTTTTATTAATTTCATGGATTTTTTTGGAAGAAACAAAGTTAATACTCATTTCTTGAGAATTCTCTTTATGAATTTCTTTTTTTGCTGATAATAATAAGTTGCTAATCCATGAAATCCAATCTTTATCGCTATCTTTTAAGAAAGTAACTTCATCATTAAAAGAAATATCTAAATTATTCAACTCTTAGTGTCCCTCTTCTTCATATGCTCTAACAATTTTGGCCACAACGGGATGACGAACAACATCATTAAAAGTAAAGTTAATGAATTTTACTTGCTCAATATTCTGTAAAATATGTTCAGCTTGTAATAATCCACTCTTTGCTTTTCCTGGTAAGTCAATTTGAGTCTGGTCTCCATTGACAACCATTTTAGAATTAAATCCTAATCTTGTTAAAAACATCTTCATTTGTGCATGTGTTGTATTTTGTGCTTCATCTAGAATTACAAAAGCATCATCCAAAGTTCTACCACGCATATACGCTAGCGGAGCCACTTCAATAACCCCGCGTTCCATTAAACGGTTGGTTGGCTCTACACCTAAAATAGCATATAAAGAATCATAGATTGGTCTTAAATATGGATCAACTTTTTCTTTTAAATCACCTGGAAGAAATCCTAATGATTCACCTGCTTCTACCGCTGGTCTAGTCAAAATAATCCGGGATACTTCTCCTTTTTTAAAGGCCGCAATCGCCATAACTACGGCTAGAAAAGTTTTTCCTGTACCAGCTGGTCCAATTCCAAAAACGACATCATATTTTTGAATAGCTTCAATATAGCGTTTTTGTCCCATATTCTTAACGCGAACTGGACGACCTTTAGCATCCCTAATTAGAATTTTATTATATAATTCTCCAAAAAATTCTAAAGTTCCCTTATCTGCCATCTTAATTGCGCTAACAACATCAGTTGCAGTAATAGTAACTCCACGGGTAACAACCTTATCTAAAGCAGTAAAAATTTGCATAATTTTCTTAACAATGCTTTCTTCTCCGGTTACTTCGATTTCACTACCAGTATCAGTTACCTGCACATCATAAGATTCTTCAATTAAACGCAAATTTGCATCGTTAATTCCAACTAAATTCATGATTGTTTCTGGTTTAGTTGGTGTAAATGTTGCTTCTATAGTTTGTCCCACTTAAAATCCTCCGTTTAATAAAAGCTATTAGTTAAGCTTTTTACCAACAATTGAAGAAGCTGCTTTACCATCAGCCTTACCCTTAATTTTTGGCATTAAAGCTTGCATAACTTTACCAAAGTCTTTTTTAGAACTTGCTCCAACTTCTTTAATTGTTTCTTCAACAGTTTCTTCAAGTTCTTCCTTAGACATTTGCTTTGGCATGTATTTTTCAATTAATTTCATTTCATTCTTTGTTTGATTAATTAAATCATCTCTGCCAGCCTTGGTAAATTCTTCTAAAGATTCTTTTCGTTGTTTAAGAGCGCTGGACAAAACTGTTAATTCATCATCACTAGTTAGATCATGTCCCACTTTAATTTTATAATTCATTACTGCAGCCTTAAGCGAGCGAATTGTAGTTAAAGCTTCCTTATCTTTGGCTTTCATAGCTGTTTTCATATCTTGCATTAAAGTATCATTTAGTGACATTGTATTTAATTCTCCTCTTTAATCAAAACTTACACAGTCTATTTTAAACTTTTTATATAAAAAAAGCTCTTGATAGAAGAATTTTCTACCAGGAGCTTTTTCTATACTAATAATGTCTACGCTTACGAGCAGCTTCGGATTTTAACTTTCTCTTAACGCTTGGTTTTTCGTAGAATTCACGCTTGCGGTATTCTTGCAAGGTACCACTTCTAGAAACGGAACGTTTGAAACGACGAAGAGCATCATCAATAGACTCGTTTTCGTGAACGATTGTCTTAGCCATGTGAGATCCCTCCTTCCATTTCTTGGCACAAAAATATGTGCCACAACAATATAGTTAAATTATAGCTAAACGAGAAAAAACGGTCAATAGTCGATTAACATTTTTCTTACTTATTTTGGTATAATTTAGATAATTAATGAGGTGAAATATATGACTGAAGAAAAAAAAGAAAATCAAAAAATTGTTAATCTAATTATTATTTCTGACTCCGTTGGTGATACAGCTTTCAATATGGTACAAGCTGGTGCGGTGCAATATCCAAATGTTAAGTTTAACTACCGCCGCTATCCTTTTATTACCAATAAGGAAAAACTAGAAAAAGTTTTTAGTGAAATCACAGAATTTGAAAATGTATTAATTGCCTTCACTTTGATTCATGAAGATGAACAATTGGCCGTAATTAAATTTGCACGTGAACATAATATGAAATACGTCGACTTACTTTCTGGCGTAATTGACAACATTCATGCTTTAACTGGTGAAGAACCTAAACATGAAATCGGTGCTGTTCACCACATGGGTCAAAATTACTTTGATAGAATTTCTGCAATGGAATTTGCTGTTATGTATGATGATGGGAAAGATCCAAAAGGTTTCTTAGAAGCTGACGTTGTTTTACTTGGTGTTTCTAGAACTTCTAAGACTCCACTTTCTTTATTCTTAGCTAACAAGAATCTTAAGGTCGCTAATTTACCACTTGTACCTCAAACCCATATTCCAGATGAAATCTATAAGATTAATCCTAAAAAAATCATTGGTTTAACAAATGATCCATCTGTTTTGAATGAAATCAGACGTCAAAGAATGATAGCCTATGGTTTAAATCCAGATACAACTTATTCTAATATGGATTCTATCAATGCAGAACTTGAGGCAGCTAATAAACTTTATAAGAAACTTGGTTGCTATGTAATTAACGTTGCTCATCGTTCAATTGAAGAAACAGCAGCACTAATTTTAGAACACCTCGGTATTGATGACTACGCTAAGTAACGAATAAAATTAAATATTTTAAAAAGATCTTTCATTAAATTTTGAAAGATCTTTTTTATACCTCTATTTATTTTTCGTCATATCCAAAATGTTTTTTAGCTTGATCACTCATCTTTTCTGGACTCCAAACTGGGTACCAAACAAACTCAACATCAACATTTTTGACTTCAGGAACCTTCATAACTGCTGCAGTAACCAATTCAATTAATACTTCTGCTAAAGGACAAGCTGGAGTGGTTAAAGTCATATTAATCAGACAAATTCCATCTTCATCTAAATCAATCTCGTAAACTAGTCCTAGATTAACAATATTTACCCCTAACTCCGGGTCTATGACAGTTGCTAGTTGATTGATAATATTTTGCTTAATTTCTTCACTAGTCCGCATTCTAAACATCTTTTCCAAAAATTCTAGCCTTAATAGCCTGTCCTGTTGGAGTGCCTGCTAATCCACCAATCCCAGTTTCTCTTAATGATACTGGCATTTGATGACCGACTTTTTTCATAGCATCAATACACTCATCAGCCGGGATAACACTGGTACATCCAGCTAGTGCCATATCAGCAGCAATTAGTGCGTTGCCTGCTCCAATAGCATTTCTTTTTACGCAGGGTACTTCTACTAGTCCTGCTATTGGATCACATACTAGTCCCAATAAATTAGACATAGCAATCGCTAAAGCTTGAGAGCTTTGCGCGGGCGTGCCACCGGCTATTTCTACAGCTGCTGCTGCACCCATTGCGGAAGCTGAACCTACTTCTGCTTGGCAGCCACCGGTTGCACCAGCAATTTCCGCATTATTTCCAATAACTAATCCCATTCCTCCTGCAGTAAAGAGAAAGCGAATCATTTGCTCTTCATTTAAGTCTAGCTTTTTTTCAAGCATAAATAAAATGCCTGGCAGTGTGCCAGAAGAGCCTGCTGTTGGAGTTGCACAAATGACGCCCATCGCAGCATTTACTTCATTTGTCGCTACGGCATTTTGCACAGCTTCCATCATAAAATCACCAGAAAGAGTATGTCCTTTTTCACGATAATTCTTTATTTTAATCGCTTCACCACCTGTTAAGCCAGTATGAGAAAATACTCCTTTACCAGTACTTCCCTTACTAACCGCAGCACGCATGGTTTCAAGATTATATTTCATTTTATTCCATACTTTTTCTCTAGATAGACCTGATAATTTGCATTCTTGTTCAATTATTAATTCTGAAATAGGTTTTTCTGTTTTTTCAGCGTCTGCAACAATTTCTTTAATATGATTGTACATTAGTTTCTCATTTCATAAACAAACAATGTTTTTATATTTTTTCTTGAGTTCTCCAATTAAAGAAGGCTTAAAATAGTTTTGAATATCATATTCATAAATGTAATAGTCCGGGCTTCTATATATTCTGCTCTCATTAAAGGGTGCCTTTTGTTGTAAAAAGGAAGTCAAAGATCTTTGATTTTTTATTTTTCTTTCTGGATCAATCAATAGAACAATTGGCAACGTACCGCTGGGCTCAACCACAATATCATGGATTACTAAGCGGCGAATTTCTATTGCTCCACCACCAACAGAACAGCCTGCCAACTGAACTTTTTTATGACCATCAGTCATATCCAAAATCGCTGTATTCGGATGATGAATCGGGCTTTCTCCCTTTTCCTCTACAAATCTAATATCAATACCGCGTTTACGTGCAATTTCTGGAGCTTTTGGTACTCGTAAGTCAGAAGTAGTAAAGCCCAAAATCCCAGCTGCAATTGCATAATCAGTACCATGTCCACGATGAGTCTGAGCAAAAGAACCATAATAATGAACAGTAACCTTTTTAGGAATTCCTCCAAAAAGCTTATTTCCCTCTCTGCCAATTGCTACTGCACCAGCTGTATGTGAACTAGAGGGTCCAATCATAACTGGACCAATGATATCAAAAACACTTTTAAAACGATTTTCCATCTTAGATTCCCTACATAAAAAATTTTTTAAAGAAAAACGACCATTTCCTTTGTTGTATAAAGTGAAATAATCGTTTTCTAGTAACATCTAAACTGGCGTCTGTTCCTTGAATCTTCCATATACCTTCGAAACTTCGCTCAAACTCATAAAGGCATAAGGATCATTGTTTAAGACAATATTATAAATGTCATACATATCATATTTATCAATTACCATTAATAAGACTGTCTTTTCAGTATGACTATACGCACCCTCGGCATCATGCAGAATAGTAATTCCACGATGCATTTTAGCCTGAATTCCATCAATAATATGTTTAGGATGTTCTGTTACGATTAATACCTGCATCTTTTGATGTTGATTATAGACAGCGTCTATTACCTTACCATTGACAAAGATGTTCAAAGCCGTATATAGAGCTCGAGTCCATCCAAATACAAAACCAGCACATATTACGATAATTAGGTTAAAAAAGATATTTATTTGACCAAAACTTTTACCAGTTTTCTTTCGTAAAATAATTCCTAAGACATCTAGTCCACCAGTAGAGATACCTGATTTTAAAGCTATCCCAGTACCAACACCATTAATTACCCCACCAAAAATTGCACAAATAATTGGATCATAGCTCATCTTAATTGGAGCAATAATTTTCATCATGATAGATGCCAATAAAACTGCAACTAAAGTAAAAATCGTAAAACGGTGGCCAATTTTAAACCATCCTAAAATAAATAATGGGATATTTAGTACAAAATACATTACCGATGTTGCTAATGTAAATGGTAAATACCGTTCTGATACAGACTGTAAAATTTGGGCAAAACCAGTAATTCCAGAAGCATAAATTTTACCAGGTTGCCAGAAAAAATTTAAGGCGATAGCAACGGCTAAAGCATAAAATAAAGCTGCTGATAACTTTGAAATTAAGATATGACGCCGCGAAAGCCTTTCTAATGTACTCATAATTTTCCTCTTTTACTATGTTCATAACGTATCTAGTGTAAAGATATTTATAGTTAAAAACAAGTCTATTTTTTCCAATGCTTTTTGATAAATTGTTCTCTCCCTCCGGCCTCTTCTAAAGCATACCGAGCTGGATCTTTTTTATAGAAATCTTGATGGTAATCTTCAGCCAAATAGAAAGGCTTTGCTGGTTCAATACGGGTTACAATTGGATCTGAAAACTTATTTGAATCTTCTAAAGATTTACGTGATTGTTCAGCAATTTCTTTTTGTTCAGGTGAATTATAGTAAATAACTGGTTGATATTGACTGCCGCGATCTTGAAACTGTCCCATAGCATCAGTTGGATCAGTAACTTGCCAATAAATATTAACTAAATCCTCATAAGATAGTTTATTTGGATCATAAGTAATGCGAACCGCCTCAGTATGCCCAGTTAATCCCGTACAAACTTGTTCGTAAGTAGGGTTAGGCACGACTCCACCGGTATAACCTGATTCTACCTTTATGACACCAGGATATGTATCGAAAGGAGCAACCATGCACCAGAAACAACCGCCAGCAAAGATAGCTTTGTCATACTGCGACTTTTCGTTGTTATCAAGGGATTTGATGTCTTTCATAGTTTTCACTAGCTTTCTAAAAATTTCAGTTTTTAACAAAAATTAGGTTCTTTTTAGGTTCCTATTTCTTTTAATTCATTCATATATATTATTAATGGAATTTACTCTTAAAGCAAAAAAGTCACTCTAGAACATCAGATCTAAAATAACTTGCTTTCCTTTAACTTTGCTTTTCTTTTCTCTATATAACTTTCTATGGCTTTTAAATATTCTTCAGTAGCTAACTTAAGAATAAAGTTTTTTGTAATGGATCGTTTAACTATGTAGTTCTTTCTATCTTTATTATTTTCATCCCATTTTTTATTAGCTTTTTTCTAGCTTCTGTTAGTTTAACCATTAAATATCAGCTTTCTAATTAAATATAAAACAAATCTAAGTGATATTGTATATGGCTATGATAACAGATTTATAGTTTCTTTCTTAGTCATAATATTTAGTTTTATAGCTTATTACTGCTGTTAAGTGCATTGATTATATCCGGTGTTTATATTAAATCTATTTCCAGCACAATACTTTACATAATTATTTTAACGTAATAAATATAAATTTGTTTTATCTGCAAAAGAATAAAAAAATCCATCTCTCGATTATATAAAATCAAAAGATGGTTTTTAAACAAAACTAATTTTCATAAATATCAGTGAGCGCTTTTTCAAATTCAGGAAGCCAGCTCAGCTTATATCCAGCACGAGTGGGATGAATATCGTCAACCATATATAGTTGACGTTCATTTTCACTATAGTTAAAGTGCTTATCATCCCACATATTAAGAAACTTAAATTTCCATTTCTTTTGTAACTCTTTTGTTGCTTCTACTAATTCACCGTATTTTTTGGAATCAAAAAATGGATTAGAATAAATCAAAACAGGACAATTCCAAGTCTTTTTAACATACTCTAAAATGAATTCAATTGCTCCAATACTAGTTGTAATATCGTACTTGTCATTTTCACTAATTTTTCCTAAAGGAATATCAGCTTTAGCATCATTAGTTGAAAGTTGCAACACAAAAGCACTTATATTTTCTAAAATTGGAAGTTTCTCTAAGCGTGCTACATAAGAATCATCACCATTTTCTGCTAAGGTTGTTCCGGAAACAGCTTCTTTAAATGGATAAATCCCATCTTTTTTTCTTAAATAATCTACGAATGATTCACTCAAGGCACCTGCACCATAAGTAACAGAACTTCCTAAAAAGGCAATCTGTTTATCTACAAGCTTACTATTAGTAGACTGTGTCCCACTTACATTGTATTCAACCTGATTACCAGAGGCTTTAACTATCTTTGTCAAAAAGTCTTCATGTTGACCAGCAAACTCTAATAATTCAGGAATATTTTCTTCTGGAACCTTCAAATTATCAAAAACTTGTATTAAATTCATGATCCTATTCCTCAAATATTTTTTTATATTGATTATAGCCTTCCTCTTCTAGCTTATCATATGGGATGAATTTTAAGGAAGCAGAATTAATACAATACCGTAATCCACCTTGATCTACTGGCCCATCAGTAAAAACATGACCTAAGTGGGAATCAGCAATCGGACTCTTCACTTCTGTTCGCTCCATTCCATGTGACTGATCCCGCTTATAACGTAATTTCTTTATTGGCTTAGTAAAACTCGGCCAACCACATCCCGCATCATATTTATCTTGACTTGAAAAAAGTGGTTCACCGGAAACTACATCGACATAAATTCCTTTTTGATTAAAATCGTTATATTTTCCACTAAAAGGCATTTCAGTTGCTGCATGTTGTGTAACTTCATATTGCTCAGAATTTAATTTTTTAAGAGCTTCTTTTTTATCAAACATTTTTTCACCTTCTAAAATTAAAGATATCAAATTTTAACATAAAAATGTTGTCTCATGATTTTTATTTCTATACAATAATCTATAATATTAGAGGGGGATTTTTTTTATGCCAAAATTAGCAAATGATTTATCACTTACAAAAAATACACGATTAAATTCTTTAGGACCTTCAAAAATTAGAGCTTTTGATGAAAAAGCTTCTCAAATCCCAGGAATTATTAAATTAACGATTGGAGAACCGGACTTAAATACACCAGATCATGTTAAAGATGCAGCTATTGCTGATATTAAATCAAATGACTCACATTATGCACCACAAGCAGGTAAACCTGAGTTATTAGAGGCTATCAGCAACTACCTTGATCGCAGCCTTGATGTTAAATACGATCCAAAAACTGAAATTTGCGTTACAGTTGGAGCTACTGGTGCTTTAAATGATGTATTCATGTCAGTCTTAAATCCAGGTGATAAAATTTTAGTTCCTACTCCAGTATGGGCTTTATATTTTCAACTAATTAAATTAACAGGAGCTATCCCAGTCCAAATTGATACTTCAAAAGATGATTTTATCCTTACTCCTGAACACCTTGAAATAGTCCTACAAAATGAAGGAAAAGGCGCTAAAGCAATTATTTTAACTGATCCATCTAATCCAACAGGTCGCGTTTATCCCGCAGCTACTTTAAAGGCACTTGCAGAGGTTATTACCAAGTATCATCTCTTCTCGGTTACTGACGAAATATATGGTGAATTGGTTTACGATAATAATGTTCATCATTCTTTATCTCAATATATTCCTGAGCGCAATATTCTAATTTCAGGGCTTTCAAAAGCATACGCAATGACTGGTTGGCGATTAGGATATATTGCGGCTCCTGCAGATATTATGAAAACTATTCAAAAAGTAAATGCATTTCTTGTGACTTCTGTAACTGATAATGTTCAAGCTGCTGCAATTGAGGCCCTAAACAAAGGCCAAGCAGATCCTCTTGAAGCACGCAAAATTTACGAAGACAGATTAAAATTTATGAAAACTGGCCTAGAAAAATTAGGCTTTGAAATGTCTACGCCACAAGGAGCCTTCTATATTTTTGCTAAGATTCCTGATACTTTTGGTACCGACGATGAAGCTTTTGCGAATGAACTAGCTACTAAGGCAAAAGTTGGTGTAACTCCAGGTCGCTATTTCGGTAAGGGCGGTCAAGGATATGTTAGAATGTCTTATGCTTCTTCAACAGAGCAGCTACAAGAAGCCTTAAAACGAATTGCAAAATTTGTTGAAAATATTTAAATAAAT
>NZ_GG670120.1:700089-727316 GCF_000159355.1 Lactobacillus johnsonii ATCC 33200
GTTACTCAAATTTTTAACTAAGATTATTCATCCCAAGTTGAATTGTTATCAGCATCTTCTTGAGCTTCTTTTTCAAGGCGCTGTTCTGTTTCCTTAACGCTGTCTTCATATTGCTTTTCAACTTCAATACCAATATCCGTTAATTGCTTATCAGCAACTGGAGCTGGAGCATGCATCATTGGCTCAGAAGCAGAAGCATTCTTTGGAAAGGCAGTAACGTCACGAATGTTGTCCTTACCTGCTAACATCATAGCTAATCGATCAAGACCAATAGCAAGACCAGCATGTGGTGGGAATCCCATATCTAAAGCATCCATTAAGTAACCAAATTGTTCATAAGCACGCTTCTTAGTGAAACCTAAGGCCTTAAACATCTTTTCTTGAATTGAACGTTTGTGGATACGGATTGATCCACCACCCATTTCATCTCCGTTCATAACAATATCGTATGAACGTGCATGAGCTTTATGAGGATCAGTATCTAACAACTTAATACCTTCGTCATCTGGCATAGTGAATGGGTGGTGAGCAGCAATCCAGCGACCTAAACCTTCATCATACTCAAACAATGGCCAGTCAACTACCCATACAAAGTCAAAGACACCTTCTGGAATAATACCAGTTTCATGAGCAAATTCACGACGTAGGTGATCAAGTGAATCGGTAACCACCTTCCACTTGTCAGCAACAATAACTATTAATTCGCCGCCTTCAAGATCAAATTCTTTCTTCAAGGCTTCTTTGTTTTCATCAGTTAAGAAACGAGCAATAGGTCCTGAAAATTCGCCATCTTCATATTTAACCCAAGCTAAACCTTTAGCATTGTAGCGCTTGATGTAGTCTTGTTTTTCTTCAATCTTCTTACGTGAATATTCTTTAGCACCATTCTTAACAGCGATACCTTTAACTACACCACCATCAGCAATTGCACCAGAGAATACCTTAAAGTCACTATCTTTGAAGATTGGGCTTAAATCATGAAGGTACATTTCATAACGAGTATCAGGCTTGTCAGAACCATACTTATTCATTGCTTCGTCCCAAGTAATACGCTTGATTGGAGTCTTTAAATCGATGTTCATAACATCTTTCATAATCTTCTTTAAAAGACCTTCAGTATAGTCTTGAACACCTTGTTCATCTAAGAAAGAAGTTTCCATATCGATTTGAGTAAATTCTGGTTGACGGTCACCACGTAAGTCTTCATCACGGAAACAACGAGCTAATTGATAGTACTTATCAAAACCAGCACCCATTAATAATTGTTTAAATAATTGTGGTGATTGTGGCAAAGCGTAGAAACTACCTGGGTAAATTCTTGAAGGAACTAAATAGTCACGAGCACCTTCAGGAGATGATTTACCTAAAATTGGAGTTTCAATATCAATAAAACCTTGTTCATCGAAGTATTCGTGAACTGCCTTCAAGATCTTTGAACGTAAAATAATTGCTCTTTGAAGAGTTGGACGACGTAAATCAAGGTAGCGGTACTTCAAACGAGTTTGTTCTGCCGCATTAATATCATCTTTGATTTCAAATGGTGGTACTTTTGATTTGTTTAGTACGTCAATTTCAGTAGCATCTACTTCAACTTCACCAGTCTTCATTTCTGGGTTTACACTTGAACGCTTAACTACTTTTCCCTTTACTTCAATTACATCTTCATTATTCAATGAATCAGCAATTTCCATTAACTTTTCACCGGAATCTTTGTTAACAACAACTTGTACAATTCCTTCACGGTCACGAAGGTCAATAAAAACTAAGTTTCCTAAATTACGAACACGTTGAACCCAACCATAAAGTGTTACTTCTTGTCCTTCATATTTGCTAGTAATATTACCAGCGTAATCAGTTCTTTTGTCCATATGTTCCATGTTAATCCTCCAATTTATTTATAACATCTTGCATATTATTTATATCTTCTAAGCTAAGATCGATAATTTTACCATCACTTAAACGCTTAATATTTAAAACGCCATTTTCTAATTCTTTAGCTCCCAAGGTAATTACAAATGTTGCATGAACGCGATCAGCTTTTCTAAACTGTTGCTTAAGCTTCTTTTGGTCAACATCATATTGTGCACTAAAGCCTTGTTCACGTAAACTACGTGCAACTTCAACAGCTTTAAACTCAGTTCCTGCACCAATATTAGTAATAAAGAAATCTATTCCTTCTTCTTGGAAAAGGTCTGGATTTTGCTCTTTCAATACAAGCATTAATCTTTCTTCACCAATACCAAAACCAACTGCAGGTGTTTCTGGTCCATCAAACTCTTCAACTAAGTGGTTGTAGCGACCTCCACCTAAAATTGTCGTTGCTGATTCCCATAAATTCTTATCTTCAACCATGAACTCAAAAATAATTCCAGTGTAGTAATCAAGACCACGAACTAAATCATCATCCATTACATAGTTAATGCCCAATTGCTCTAACATATCAGTAATTGTTTTAAAGCTTTTCCGAGATTCATCATCTAAGTAGTCAACAATCTTAGGAGCATTAGGTAAAAACTTCTTATCTCGTTCATCTTTTGAATCCAAGATTCTTAATGGATTTTGACTTAAGCGACGTTGTGAATCTTCAGAAAGTTGATCTTTAACTGGTGTAAAGTAATTTACTAAAGCATCATGATATGCTTCACGAACTTGAGCATTACCTAAACTGTTAATATGTAACTCATAATTTTTAACACCTAATTCAGCGAGTAAATCATGTGCCATCATTAAAGTTTCTACATCTGCTAATGGACTATCAGAGCCAAAACTTTCAACACCAATCTGGTGGAATTCACGTTGACGACCGGCTTGTGGTCTTTCATATCTAAAAGTATTGTCAATGTAGTAAACGCTAAATGGCTTTACAACATCTGGTCCATAAAGCTTATTTTCTACATAAGCACGAACTACACCAGCAGTTCCTTCAGGACGCAATGCAATATGACGACCACCCTTATCGTTAAAGTCGTACATTTCTTTTGAAACAACGTCTGAAGTTTCACCACTAGAACGTGAAAAAACCTCATAATTTTCAAAACTAGGTGTTCTTATCTCACGGTAATTAGCTCTTTTAAAAAAGTTCCTAGCGATAGATTCTACTTTTTCCCATGAACCAGATTCTCCTGGCAAAATATCGACTGTACCTTTTGGTCTTTGAACTTTCATTTAATCATCCTTTAATATATTAATAAAAAAGCGCCCTTGAACTGAGTCAAGGGCGCAATAAATTAGCACGGTACCACCTTTTGCTTGCTGCGATTAACGCTCGCGAAACGATCCATTATCTGCTAAAGGTGTCACAGATCGCAACCTATCCGCTATTTTCACCAAACAAGCGGTCTCTGAGATAGATCATGCTAATCTACATTCTTCGTCATCGATAATTCCTTTTTAGCTTATATTTTTCAGTCAACAAAGTCAACCTTTGTAAGCTCTTACTTAAATATTTTAAATGTCTAAGACAATTGTAAAAGGACCATCATTTTCTAAACTAACCTGCATGTCAGCACCAAATTCGCCTTTCTCAACATGGAAGCCCTTATCCTCTAGTTCATGATTAAAGTCTTCCCATAATTGTTTTGACTTAGATGGACGCATAGCTTCTACAAAACTTGGTCGATTTCCTTTTTTAGTATTAGCTAACAGGGTAAACTGACTAACGCTTAGAACTTCTCCATTAACATCTTTCAAAGATAAATTAGTTTTACCATCTTTATCTTCAAAAATACGCATTTTAGCAATTTTATCAGCTGCTTTTTTAACTTGTTCTAATTCATCGCCATCCCGTAAGCCAACTAATAAAAGAAAACCACGCTTAATTTTACCTACGACTTCGTTATCAATAGCAACTTGTGCCTTATTTACTCTTTGAATAACAACACGCATTAATTAATTGACCTCTTTGCTTCATAAACATTTGGCACATCCCTCATTCGACTTAAAATATCTTCCAAATGAGCTGCATCTCTAACTGAGACAGTTGCATAAATATGGGCCATGTTATTACTATCTACTTTTCCAGATATATTGACAATATTCTTAGTCTTAGAATTTAGGGCATTGATTACATCACTTAAAAGACGAGAACGATTAAAACCATAAATTTCAATGTCAGCATTATAGTTCTCTTTATTCTTATCTTTAGCGATATTTTCCCAAGCAACATCAATCAATCGGCCCTGCTTTTTAGCTTCTTCGGTTATATTTGGACAATCTGCACGGTGAATAGTTACACCGCGTCCTTTAGTTACATAACCAATAATTGGATCACCAGGGACTGGATTACAACACTTAGCTAAATGAAGCATTAAGTCCGATACACCTTGGACCATAACCCCATTATTATGCTTAACACGCATAATATCTGCTGGAGCATCTGAATCGTTATCTTCTTCAGTACTTTGCTGGCCAGCGTTCATGATTTTCTCTTCAAGTTGACGTTGCTTTTCATCTTCAGCTTTTTTACGTAAATCTTCAGTTAAACGATTTGCGACTGTTGCCGCAGAAACTTCACCATACCCAACTGCAGCAAACAACTCTTCATCGTTGTGATAGTTGAAATGATCGATAACCCGCTGGATATCAGCCTTAGTCATAAATTCTTTAGGAACTAAATCACGATTTGACAATTCTTGTTCAATCATGTTTTGTCCCTTTTCAATGTTTTCTTCTCTATCTTCAGCCTTAAAGAAGCGCTTGATTTTATTACGAGCACGTGAAGTTTTAACTAAGTTCACCCAGTCCCGAGATGGACGAGCTGATGCCTGAGTTAACATTTCAACGATGTCACCAGTTTTTAATTTGTAGTCTAGGGGAACAATTTTACCATTAATCCTAGCCCCAACAGAATGGGCCCCAACTTCTGAATGAATCATGTAGGCAAAATCTAAAGGACCCGATCCTTTAGGAAGTTCATAAACATCGCCTTTGGGAGTAAAAACATATACCCTATCTGAGAAGATATCAGTCTTGACACTCTTCATAAATTCATGAGAATCTTTGATCTCATTTTGGAGCTCAAGAATTTCTTGGAACATGTTGAGCTTTTTATTTGCATCTGTTTGCTCAACTTCTCCCTTGACGCCTTCTTTATATGCCCAGTGAGCAGCAACACCGTATTCAGCAACTTGGTGCATAGCCTCTGTTCTAATTTGGATTTCTAGCGGCTTGCCTCCCGGTCCAATAATTGTAGTATGAAGAGATTGATAGCCGTTTACCTTTGGAACGGCAATATAGTCCTTAAAACGACCTGGCATTGGCTTCCATTTAGTATGAACTGCACCTAAAACAGCGTAACAATCTTTCACAGATTTAACTATTACTCGAACAGCTAATAAGTCATAAATTTCACTAAAGTCTTTGTGCTTATTAACCATTTTTTTATAAATTGAATAAATATGTTTTGGCCGACCATAAATCTCATACTTAATGCCTAAGCTATCTAAAGTTTGCTTCAAAGTCGAAATTGCATCAGCAATATATCCTTCACGCTCACTTCGCTTAGACTGCATTAAATTAACAATCCGATAATATTGTTGTGGGTTGAGATAATGTAAACTCATATCTTCAAGTTCCCACTTAATCGTTCCAATACCCAAACGATCAGCAAGAGGAGCATAGATATCTAAAGTTTCGTCTGCAATTCTTCTTTGTTTATCTGGGCGCAAATGGTCTAAAGTATGCATATTATGTAAACGGTCGGCCAATTTAACCATGATTACCCGTAAATCTTTAGCCATCGCAATTAACATCTTACGGTGATTATCAGCCAAGTATTCTTCATGGCTCTTAGATTTATATTGAATCTTACTTAATTTAGTCACACCATCAACAATAAATGCAACGTCCTTACCAAATTTTTCTTTGATATCATCGTTAGTTACAGGTGTATCTTCAACCGTATCATGTAAATATCCGGCCGCTACTGTATCAGGATCTAAACGTAAAGTTGCCAATGTTCCAGCAACTTGAGTGGGATGAATGATATAAGGTTGCCCGGAAACTCTGAATTGACCCTCATGTGCTTTCTTAGCAAATTCATATGCTGATTCAACAAAAGCTAAGTGTTCATCATTCATATATTTCTTACATTCAGCAAGAACTTCTTCATGAGTCATTTCATGATATTTTGACATAACGCATCACCTATTCTTTATTTCTTTTCTTTGTAAAAATCATCATGCCATAAACCAAATAATTCAAAACTTAAATATACTAAGCACAATAAGAAGTTATATTTAGCAAAGTGAATTAAAACTGCAATAGCAAAAACTACCGGAAAAAGAAGTAGCCACCAATAGCTCAACTTTCTAATTTGCATAATACGACCAATTTGGTAGCTTAAATAAGTATTAAAAATAAAGAAAACTAGTCCAATTCGCCAAACTCGACTTAGATGAACGAGTGGACAGATAATCCAAACAATTACTCCTAATAAAGTTAACCAAATAAGAGGCATAAATGATTTTTCATTTATTTTACTCCATGAAGCCTTAAAATTAAAATTTTTCTTTTCTTCACTATTTTTCTTCATTTTTCGCTTACCTTTTCTTTTAATTAATATTTTTAATTTGGTTTTCTAGCAATTAATAGTCCAATCCAGCGGCCTTCTTGCATTTTCATTTTAATTACAAAATTATTCTCTTCTAGCGCCTTCTCTATCTTAGGAAGTTGTAAATAATCAATTCCTGAAAAAATAATTTTACCATTTTCATTCAAATGATTATCTAGATCCGGAATTAATTCTAACAGAATATCAGCCAAAATATTTGCCACGATTAGATCATATTTTTCATTAATATCTTTTAACAAATTAGCCTTACGCACATCAATATTATCAATATTATTTAAGGCAATATTTTCTTTAGCGGCAGTAACAGCTTCATCAGAAATATCAGTTCCTAATACATGGCTTGCTCCTAACTTACTTGCAGCAATTGCCAAAATACCAGAGCCTGTACCAACATCTAAAACAGACATCGGCTTAACTAAAGCACGTTCCATAGCAAGCAAAACTAACTGTGTTGTCGTATGCCCACCAGTACCAAAGGCAAGTCCTGGATCTAAACGAATCAGTTGTTGATCAGAGAAAGCCGGTTGATAGTCTTCCCATTCAGGAACAATAGCTAAATGTCTTGAGAAATCAATCACATGATAGTATTTTTGCCAAGCTGTATTCCAATCTTCATCAGCCACTTCCTTAGTGCTAATTGAAACGTTGCCAGCATCTAAGCCATAACCCTTCATTTCAGCTATTTTATCAGTAATTTTTTGAACTAGCTCCTTTTTATCAGCATTTTCATAATCAAAATATGCTGTTAATTCTAAATCTTCAGGTAGGTTTTCAATATCATCTAGTTCAACTAAACTACTATCATGTTTTTGACCTTCTAAAACAAAGTCGCTACGCTTACGACTTTCAATTCCCTGTGCATCCAGTTCATCTTGCATGAAAAAACTTAATCCATCTTCTAATTCATGACTACATTCAACTTTTATCGCTAATAATTTCACTAATCTTGTCCCCTTTTGACATGTTAAATTCTCACGTTTATGATATTAAAAGGTGAGAAAAATGTCGAAAAAAAATAAAAAGAAAAAACTTAATAAAACGTTGATTGAGAAGATGCTCGACCAACAAAAGATTCCATATAAACAATTACAATTCGCCACAGTTCAAAAAGGCAATGTTAAACAAATGGATACTTCCATTTTAGACGATGAAGAGGCTTTGGTCTACAAAACCTTGGTATGTGAAGGAAATAAAAATAGTCCTGTAGTTGGAGTTGTTCCTGTTACTGAGCACTTAAGTATGAAAAAACTTGCTAAAGCTTCTGGTAACAAAAAATGTGAATTACTTCCACTTAAGAAGTTAGTCGCAACTACCGGTTATGTTCATGGGGCCAACACTCCAATTGGAATTTACCAAAAGCATAATTTTCCTATCTATTTAGATAGCAGTATGAAAGACCATGATCAAATTGCTGTTTCAAGTGGTGAAGTTGGTAGAAGTATCATGATCAATCCTGATGATTTACAAAAAGTCACTAATGCCTCTTTCGTTGATTTATTAGAGTAATAAGATTAAGTAAAAAGCTTCTCATGACTAGAAAAATAATTCTAGTTTTGAGAAGCTTTTTTAACTACTTTTTAATTATTTTTACCCATCTAAACACACCGTAAATTATTAATAGTACCCAACTAAGGATTGAAATATAGAGTAAAATTATAAACCAAATTGGGGTCTTGAATGAAAGAATTGCTGTATTCTTTCCTTTTCTTGACTGAACTTGTGGCATCCCTATTTCATTCACTTTTGGTTTTATTACTTTATTATTTAAACTTAACTCAGATTGTTTATAAATAAAAATCGGAAGTGTAGTTACTTTAGAAGTTGAGTCTTTCCAAGTGAGCTCTAACCGTCCATTTGAAAGAGCCTTTTGCTCAAAATTATTTTTTTGTGGAGACATACTCATTAACATACCAGTAATATCACTTGATTTGATCTTCTTTCTTACTGGTAGATAATCAGGACTATTAATTTCCACTTTATTGATATATAGAGCTAATCCCTTTTCCTTCATCTCCTTAGCATTGCTAGTAATTTCTTTGTTGTAAGTAATATTATTATTAATCTCATTAAAGTCGGCTCTAACATTGAATAGCACTACTACAATTGCTAATGCACTCGCAATCATTCCAAGTTTTTTTCCATGACTCTTAATTAATTCATTCAGTGTTAAGCCAATTCCAAGAAATAGCAAAGGATATGCTACGACAGTAAACCGGTTAGGAAACTGCAAATACCCAGTTACTGCTGGTAGGGTGTCCTTCACAAATTGCCATGGAAACAAATTAGAACTTAAATATAGAAAGACTATTCCTTCTAAGGTAACAAAAGTATTTAATTTAGAAGACTTAAAGTTAAAGATTACATAAATTAGTTGAACAATAAATAGGAGCAATGTGACTTCAGTGATTGACGTCCACATTGTTGAAGTACCAGCAACAGATAGATTAACAGCGGTCAAAACCGGTGAGTAATCGATCGGAGATGCCATTTGATTAGTTGGATAGAGCAGTAAAAATGCACCCCATACGTTTGCTGTTAACACAATGAATAAGCCAACAGCTTTAAAGACATCAATCCACATCTGACGCTTATTTTCACTCAAAACTAATCCGTAAATAAAGAAAGGAATCAAGGCAAGAATGGAGAAGAAAGTGCTTAGCAAATGAATCTGAGCTACAATTGCCATTACAATTCCAAGACTAATCCAGCTAAATCGAGTTTTATGATTATTCAGCAGGTTAATTCCTTGGATCAATACGAATGGTATTAAAACGGCACCCCACGAGTTGAAAGCATTGGATCTCAGCCAATATGCAATATAACCAGTAGTTAAAAATAGGGCCGTAACTATTGAAGAAACAACTTGCGATATTTTAACCTTTCGACTTAAACGATAGATTCCCAGACCACCAACCAGAAAAATCAGATAGGTTATAAGAATTTGAAAACGAAGCCAAGAACTACAAAATAAAAGTAAACTTCCCATTAAATAAGCAAAGAATGGGCCATATAAAGCATTGACTATTCGCCCACTCTCACCCATTCCATAATTCATTTGAAAGTAAGAGAAGTTATGATTCTGTATTTGCTGGTAAGTATCATAAAAACGATGAAAGTGAAAAGCAGTGTCGTCTAAAGTAAGACCAGATCGAGTAGTCAATTCGGTCCAAATTAAAACAGTTGCAATTACTAGACTCAAAATTATCGGAATAAGATAATCTATTATTTTATTTTTATATTTTTCTACACTATGATTTTTCATTTCTTACCTCTGATAAGTATTGTCTCAACTGTTTAATTGTATCATTCAACAAGTCGAAAAAAATACTTATTTACCACTTTTATTCTTCAGGAACTGACATATTTACCATATTTCTTCCCTTGCGATAGGCTTGTTTGATGTCATTAATAGTTAAATCTTTACCCTTTTGATCATATACAACTAATACTTCTCTAACACCATCAGCAAACTTACTTAATAATCTAAATATAGTAATTTCTGCAAAGAATAGAACTAACAATAAGAAAACAGCAGTTGCAGAGATACGTGAAAGTGCAAATAAATTATGGAAGAAAATAATAGATAAAACTAATGCTAAAAAGGATCCACCTAAAACAGTCCACCTAAATTTATTTAGTGGTCTAGAAATATGGTATAGCACCATCATTCCTACTGCGACTAATAACATCGTAGCCGTTGTAGCTACTTCTGATCTTCCTAATTCTAAAACCATATCTGCCACTACCAAAATTGAGACCGCGAGCATATCTGTAATTCCACCAGGAATTGCCCTTGACAATACATTAGGAATAAATTTTCCGCGAATACGGTTGTAATTATTTTCAAGAGCTAATAAGAATGATGGTAGACCAATAGTAAATGCTGAAATTAAGGCTATTTGAGCCGGACGCAATGGATAAGACATTGCAAAGGCAAGAGAAAAGATAGCCATTAAAAATGAAAAGATATTCTTTACCAAGAACAAACTAGCTGATCTTTCAATGTTATTAACTACTTTTCTACCTTCATCTACAACTTTTGGCATTCTAGCAAAATCAGAATCTAATAAAACAACTTGGGATGCTTGAACAGCAGCACTATTGCCTGACGCCATAGCAATTGAACAATCTGCTGTCTTCATTGCTAAAATGTCGTTAACACCATCTCCGGTCATGGCAACAGTATTACCATTTTTTTGAAGAGCTTTAATTAACTTTTTCTTTTGATCAGGCTTAACACGTCCAAAAACGTTATATTTTTTAACAACTTCTTCATAGTCGTCTTCACCGATTTCGGTTGCATCAATCAACTTATCTGCATCCCGAATACCGGCCTGCTTTGCAACGCGTGCTACCGTTAAAGGGTTATCTCCAGAGATCACCTTGATATTTACCCCTTGACGATCAAAATATTCAAAAGTACTTTTTGCTTCTTTACGGATTGGATTAGAAATTAAAATATATCCTAATAGCTCAACAGGCTCTACTAATTTTTCCTTTTCATCCCTTAGTGCATGCGGATATTTTCCAAAAACTAAAACACGATATCCTTGTCGGGTATATTGATTTATTTCTTTTTCGTAATTTTTAAATTGATCCCGCAATACAAACTCAGGCGCACCCATTAATAAAGTGTTGTTCTTAATAACTGCCCCACTATATTTATTTACCGAAGTAAACGGGATAATTTGCGTAGCCTGAATATTAAATTTCTGATTAAATGCTTTTGCGACAGCTTTGATAGTCGCATTATCGTACGGCATATTTTGGGCAAAAATAGAAATTTCTTTGCTCAACTCTTCTTTAGTAACACTAACTGGAATAACTTCCTCTACTTCCATTTTAGGTTCAGTAATTGTTCCAGTCTTATCAACACATAGCACATTAACCCGAGCTAATGTTTCAACACTTTTCATATCATGAAGCATAACTTGGGAACGCGCTAAACGCATAGCTGCTAATGCCAAAGCAATTGTAGTTAATAAATACAGACCTTCAGGAATCATTCCAATAATTGCTGCTTCCATTGAGACAATACTGTCCGCTAAATTTAAATGATTTACATAACGGGCAACAATGAAGAGAGCAATTCCACATGGGATAATGATGATTCCAATCCATTTAATCAATCGATTAATTGAGCGCACCATTTCAGAGCCCTCTTTTGAATTCATCGCTTTAGCTTCTAAAGTTAGCTTAGAAACATAAGAATTCTTACCAATCTTTTCAAGCCGCGCATAGGCTTTTCCTGCAACTACAAAGCTTCCAGACATTAACTCTGCGCCAACATCTTTCTCTATTTCATCGGCTTCACCAGTTAGCAATGCTTCATTTACTCGTAATGTTCCAGAAATAACTTGCCCATCAGCAGGAATTTGATCCCCTGTTTCAAGTACAATTACATCCCCTAAAACTAGATCTTCGATTGGCACAATTTTTTCTTCTTGATCACGAATTACGGCTATTTTTGTTGTATTCATAACATTTAACTTGTCTAAAACACTTTTTGCACGTAATTCTTGGACAATCCCAATTATCATATTTGCGATAATAACTGGTAAGAATGTTAAATCCTTGTATTCTCCAACGATCACTAACAAGATCGCTAATACTAAAAATATCAAGTTAAAATACGTAAATGTATTTTCTTTAATTATTTGCCAGGTAGTCTTAGCCTGATCATTAACAGCTCGGTTAACTTTTCCCTCTTTAATTCTTTGCTCAACTTCTACCTGTGTTAAGCCAATTGGTTGTTTAAAGTTTTCCTTCATTTGCATCCTTAAAAAATTAATCTATCTGTAAATTGTCGTCTTTTTCAATCGTTACCTCACCAGCTACATCAGTATTAAAAAAATCAGAAATCTGGTGAAAATCCCAGTTTTGGCCTAATCCCCACATCAGTTTAGTAATCGCACTCTCTGAAGTCATATCCCGAGCACTAATCGCTCCTTCAAGCAATGCTTCTCTCCCAACTTCATATTTTGTAAGATCACTTCGCTCATATAAGCATTGACTCGTCGCAATAATCGGTATTCCTCTTCTAATCAACTTTCCAATTGCAGCTACCATATTTCTTCGGATGTAATTCATCCCGCCTAAACCATACGCTTCAATTACAATTCCTTGACATCCACTTTCGACCATTGCAAATAGCAAATTCGGATCAAAACCAGGGAATAGTTTAACTAAAGAAACATGAGGATTAATATTAGTGTTTAAAGTTGTTTCTTTTGTGTTTTTAGGTAATTTTTGTTTAGAAAATACCAAACCATCAGATGTTACCCGAGCCACTGGCGGTACATTAACACTTTCAAAAGCATCAAAATTAATTGTTCTCACTTTAACGCTTCTGCATCCCAGCATCACTTTTCTATCAAAGGCTAAATAAATATTAGGATGACAACTAGCAGCTGCCGCAAAGGCTAATTTCAAATTATCGGGTGCATCACTCAGCACTACATTAATTGGAACCTGACTTCCAGTTAAAACAACTGGAATATTAATATTTTGCAGCATAAAAGAAAGCATGGATGCTGTATAGGCCATGGTATCAGTACCGTGAGATACTACAATTCCATCATACTTATTTCGATTTTCATAAATTTTTTCAGCAATCAATTTCCATTCTTCAGGCTGAATATTAGATGAATCAAGTTGGAGAATATCCTCGACAGTAATATCATAAGGTAGTTCCCCTAACATATTGATTAATTGCTCACCAGATTCTTTAGGCACTAACCCAGCTTCTGAAACAACTGACGCAATTGTTCCACCCGTTGAAAGCAATAATATTTTCTTTTGCATTTTTCACTCACTCTTTAATTCTCTTGTTTTATTAATTATACGAAAAAAGTTGTCATAGTTTAAATTCCATGACAACTTTTTAATAAAAATCTATCCGGCATGCCGCCAATCTTTATCCATTAAAATACGAGCTGCAATTAAACCTAATGGTAAACAAATTACAATCATTAAAGCTTGAACCATCCAAAAGGCTCCTGCATTCAATGAGGTTAATCCTAAGTTAAACATAGCTCGGTACATATATAATCCAGGTACCATAATTACAATTGACGGCACCGTAATAGCAATTCTCGGAAAACCGGTTTTGCGTCTAATAATTGAAGCTAACATTCCCGCAACAAAGGCTCCGATAAAAGCAGCCACAGCTGATGGAACATTTGACCAATCAACTAAACTCAAGCGCAAAGTATTTGCTATAGCTCCGGAAATCCCTGCAACAGTTGCCATCGGGATCTTAGAGTTAAACATAATTGAAAAGCCAAAAACTCCGCAAAAACTAGCAACTAATCTTAAAAGAGTTAAAACTAATGGTGTTAGTCCTAATTTCTCAAAGTTTTGTGGATGCAGGTTTAAGATCAAAGCCATTACCCAACCAACTGCAGTTGCAACAACAATAATCATTATTGCATAAGCCATTCTCTCTAATCCTGATCTCATATCAAGCTTAGAAATATCCAGTCCAGATGTAATAAATGGAAAACCTGGAATCACAAAGAGCATGGCTCCAATGTATCCATCTAAATGATGAAGGCTAACTTGATAAAATAGTCTAATTAAGTAAAAACTACCCACATATACCGCGCAGGCTACAGCAACTGCTACTGTAATGTTAGCTAAAATAGTTAAATGTCGATCAATCATTTTTCGACGAATATAATTTCCGCAACCCGCACCCAAAAAAGCACAAATAACTTCAAAAATTCCGCCACCTAGTAAAAAAATAAATCCTGCACATGCAAGACCAGCAGCCAGTCCAACTTGCCACGGAGCATATTGCGATTTCATTGTCGAAATTTCTTCTAATCGGTTATGAATTTGCCCAATCGTCCAATTTCCGTTATCTTTTTTAAACTGACTAACAAAGTTTTCCATACGGTCCAACTTAGTCGTATTCACTCCTGTTGATGGTAAGCTTAGAGCTTGAGTATAGCTCTTACCATCCGCATCAACACAAGTATATTCAATTGAAACAAGTCCAATATCCGTGCTGCATGTCATATCTAAACAGCGAGCAATTGTATTCATCGCTGATCTTACACGCCACGCTCCGGTCCCACAAGAGAGAAGCATCATCCCAATATGCCCTACAATTACCGATCGTTCGGCCAAAGTCGCATTTTTAGCAGGTGTAATATTATCACTAGTAAAAAAATCCTGCCACCGAATTCGCATATGATGATGATGCGACAAAGTATGTTTATGATGGAGCTGATTTACACGTTCATTCTTACTTTCTTTACTATTCACTTTCATAGTCCCCAAACTTTGATTAAATATCATACCTTTAAAATTTTATCACACAAAAAACGTCTTGCACTCTCAACTTAAGTACAAGACGCTTTTAATTATTAAAATTATTGTTTAAAGGTTAATTCCGTCAACAACTTCCTTCATCTTAGCTGCTGAATAAGCCATTTTCTTCTTTTCATCTTCTGATAAGTGAAGCTCAATCACGTCACTAATTCCATTAGCAGTAACTACAGCTGGGCTTCCTAGGTAAAGATCATGAATACCATATTCTCCAGTCATTGGTGCAGATAGGGGCATCACTAGAGCTTTATTTTCTAAGATTGCCTTACAGATTTGTGTTAAGCACATTGCAACGCCATAAAAAGTTGCTCCCTTATTAGCAATGATCTTACCACCCTTTTTACGAACATCAGTCTCTAATTCAACCAATGTTTCTTCATCTAATTCCTTATAAGAACGAAGAGGCTTATGATCAATAATTGCTTCATCAAAGTTTTCAAAAGATGTATCACCATGTTCACCTAAAACATAAGCATCAATATGATCCACATTAACACCAGTCTTATGGGATAAAGCTACACGCAAGCGAGCTGTATCAAGGGATGTACCGGTTCCGATAACTTTATTCTTAGGAAAACCAGATAACTTTTGAGTTAAAGTAGTTAAAATATCTACTGGATTAGCAGAAACGACAAAAATACCGTTAAAACCAGATTCTACAATTGGTTTTATGATTGATTCTAAAATTTTAACATTAGTTTTTACCAAATCTAGTCTAGTCATTCCAGGTTTTCTTGCAGCTCCGGCAGTAATTACAGCAATATCGGCATCTTTTGCATCACTATAATCTCCACTCTTAACAGTGCATTGACCAACAAATGGGGCTAAGTCTTCTAAATCTAAAGCATCCCCTTCAGTAATTTTTTTGACTACATCACAAATTACCAATTCATCAATTCTAACATTTTGCAATAAGTCATTTGCAAAGGTTGAACCAACACGGCCGTCACCAACTAAAAATACTTTTCTACGACTCATTTTTATATATACTCCTTTAAATGAAAGCTTAAGTTCTACACTTTAAGTATACACAAATAGCCTTTCTATTGAAAGCGCTTTATTTAATTAAATCTGCCATTGCTTTTCCAGCTTCACGACCAAAAATAATTGTTTCAGCAATCGAATTACCACCAATTCGATTGTTACCGTGTAAGCCACCACTAACTTCACCAGCAGCATATAAACCAGAAATAAAGTTTCCGTTAGTATCATAGACACGGGTATCAGGGGCCACATGAATTCCACCCATTGTGTAATGGATTGCAGGTGCAATATGGATTGCATAATATGGTGCATGGTCTAACTCAGCCATTCCGGTAGTACGGCCAAATTTTGTATCATCATTATTTGCTACTGCTTTATTCCAATTTTTAAGTGTTTCTTCAAGGTTGGAAACGGGTACTTTAATGTTTTCAGCTAATTCTTCAATAGTGTTTCCATGAACAACTAAATTAATTGAATCATAAAATTCAATTGCCTTAACCCTATCCCTAACTCCTTGGTCAAAGATCAAATATGCAGAATGTTCTGGAGTTTGGGTAATTGCATTTGATACGATCTTTCGCGTATTCAATTCATTAACAAATCTCTTACCTTGATGATCAACTAAAATAGCCCCTTCACCGCGTACTGCTTCACCAATTAAATACGCATGATCTGTATCTTGTTGAACTGTAGGGTGAACTTGAACTAACTCTAATTGCTCAAGTTGTGCTCCCACTTTATTAGCTAATTTTAAGCCGTCTCCAGTCGCACCAGGTTGATTAGTTGTCTTATAGTTACGCAAATCTGGTCGATACTTAGCGATTAAATCTTTAGAAGCACCAAAACCACCAGTAGCAAGTAAAACTGCTTTAGCTTTTACTTGCCGATCATTATTAACTTCTACTCCAGTAATTTTCTTGTTGTCATCTTGTAATAATTTAGTCACCTTAGCATCAGTAAAAATTGGAATATTATTTTCATCAGCAATTTTAAGTAAATTATTAACTAAAAATGCGCCAATTGGTGCCATTGAAGATGGACGGTGTGTACGTTTTTTGGACATACCACCTGTAATTGTTAAATCATCTACTTTAATTCCTAAGTCTTCAAGCCACGCAATAGCCAAAGGTGCATGCTCGACAAAATAATGTAGCATTTCACGGTCATTCATGTAGCCGCCACCTTTTAGCGTCTCATCATAAAATTTTTGCATACTATCGTTTACACCTAAACGAGCTTGAACAATACTTTCAGCAGCATTCATACCAGAACTAGCTCTCATAGTGTTTCCACCTAAAAAGCCATTCTTTTCTAAAATTGCAACATTCAAACCATATTGCTGTGCTTGAATAGCTGCGGCTAATCCTGTACCACCGCTTCCGACAATAATGGCATCATATCCTTTTTGTAACTTATCTACTGTCTGTGTTGGAAATTTATATCCCATTCTTATTCCTTCTTTTAATCATCAATTGGCTTAGTATTCATTGCATTAGTCATGGTAATTGGTTTCATCCACTTATCATATTGTTCTTTAGTAACTAAGCCGCTCTTTAAAGCTGCTGTACGCAAAGTCGTATTATTTTTAGCTGCAGTCTGTGCAATAGTAGCAGCTTCATGGTAACCAATATGTGGTGAAAGTGCAGTAACTGTCATTAATGAATTTGCTACATCCTTAGCCATTCTTTCTTTATTAACAGTCATACCATGAATCATCTTATCTGCAAAGCCAGAAATAGTTCCAGATAAAACATTGGCAGACTCTAAAAATGCTGCAATCATCACTGGCTTAAAGACATTCATTTCAAAGTTTCCTTGAGATGCAGCCATAGTAATAGTTGTATCATTTCCAAAGACTCTCAAACATGCCATGGTAACAGCTTCTGCTTGAGTCGGATTTACTTTACCTGGCATAATTGATGAACCAGGTTCGTTTGCAGGTAAATTAAGTTCTCCTAAACCAGCCCTTGGGCCAGATCCTAAGAAACGAATATCTTGAGCAATTTTGAACATATCAGATGCCAAAGCTTTTAAAGCACCATGCACAACATTTAAGCCCGAGTGATTTGCTAAACCGAAGAATTTATTTGTATCAACTTTAAAATTATGTCCATACTTTCTTGATAAACGCTCAGCGATATCTTCTGCCATACCAGGAGCTGCATTAAGTCCAGTGCCAACAGCAGTTCCTCCAATTGGTAATTCATAAAGTGTTTCTTCTAACTCGTCAATGTAGGATAAATCATGATTAAGAGCAGAAATATAGCCTGATAGTTCCTGACCAAAAGTCAATGGAACCGCATCTTGCAAGTGGGTTCTTCCTACTTTAACCGTTGTCCAATACTCATCTTGTTTCACTTTTAGCTCTTTAATCAAGTGTTTAATAGAAGGTTTTAAGTCGTCTAACGCTTGTGTTGCAACTAAATTCATTGCAGTTGGAAAAGTATCATTTGATGATTGTCCCATGTTCACGTCATCATTAGGTAAAATATCTAAACCGGGATGATTTTTATTAGCAAGATTAGCCACCACTTCATTAACATTCATATTAGTTTGGGTACCTGATCCAGTTTGATAGACATGCAATGGAAAATATGGTTGCAATTCTTCATTGTTTAAATCAAGTAGCTGATGAATTGCTTCAATAATGGCACGTCCCTTTTCTTCCGTTTCAGTTCCTGCTTCAATATTAGCTTGAGCAGCAGCTAGCTTTATTTGAAGAAGTGCACGAATAATACCAATTGGCATTAACGCTCCAGTATGGAAATTATCCTTACTTCTTTGTGTTTGTGGACCCCACAATGCCTTTTCAGGAATTTCTACTGGACCTAATGTATCACTTTCAACACGATAACCTTTTTTCACCATATTTTTGTCCTCCGTTTTCATCATCTTCATTATAAGCTACATTTAAATGAAAGGGCATACAAAAAGCGGAGAATATAATTCTTCGCTAATATAATTGTATTAAATTATACTAAAAATACTTTTTCAATGCTATACTCTTATCGTTCTTGATGATTCAACTTTTTAGCAACTAGGTCTCCAATCACTTGAACAATCAATACCAATAATAAAACTAATAAAGTTGCTACCAAAGTCACATCATTATTAAATCTATTGTATCCATATGAAATGGCTGTATTACCTAAGCCACCAGCACCAACAGCTCCTGCCATTGCAGTTAATCCAATTAAACTAATCAAAGTCACTGTTGAAACTCGAGTTAATTCAGATCTACTTTCTCTTAAATATACGTCAAAAATAATATCTTTGGTTGAAGCACCTAATGCTTCTGCAGCTTCAATCTTTCCTTTATCTACACTTTCAAGTGCAACTTGAACTTGTCTAGCAAAAAATGGGAACACACCTAAAGTTAATGGTACTAAAGCTGCTTTCATCCCAATTTGAGTTCCAACAATTTTTTGGGTGACTGGAGCAACAAATGCTAGCAAAATAATAAATGGCACAGCTCTAAAAATCGATATGATTTTATCAACAATCCAATAAACTATTTTATTAGCTAAAATTCCTTTTGGTTTTGTTAAAACTAATAATAAGCCAAAAATTAAACCTAGAATTCCCCCAAAAATAGCTGACCAAAAAGTCATAAATAAGGTTTGGAAAATAGCTGTTCCCCAACCAGCATCTCCGCTCCAACCTAGGGCTACTACATTAGGAAAGTTTTTAGTGAAAAAACTAATCATTAGTCAGCACTCCTTTATCTAACTTCGTTACTACAACATTTTTACTCTCCAAGAATTTAATAGCTTCTTTTTGCTTTAATTCATCTAAATTCAATAAAATTGCAAGTGTTCCTATTGGTTCACCACTTAGAACTTCTACATTTCCATATAAAATACTTGCTTTTGTATTCAATGAAACATCTAAATCAGCCACAACTGATTTAGTTACATCATTGATGCTATAAACTAATTGATACAATTCTGCGTTCTCGGCTAATTTATCAAAGTTATAAGTATTCAAAATATGTTGAGCCTGCAAAGCCCCACCCACAAATTGACGCGTAAGTTGCTTTTGAGGATGTAAGAAGACCTCTCTCAACTCACCTTTTTCGATTACTTTTCCCTTTTCCATTACTGCAATTTTATTTGCTACACGTTTTACAGCATCCATTTCATGGGTAATTAAAACAACAGTTAGGCCTAATTTTTTATTTAGATCATATAATAAATCTAAGATTTGATTAGTAGTTTTTGGATCAAGGGCACTCGTTGCCTCATCAGAAATCAAAATATCAGGATCATTGGCCAGGGCACGCGCAATAGCTACACGCTGTTGCTGACCTCCAGATAACTGAGCCGGATAAAAATCTGCCTTATCTTTTAAGCCAACTAATTCTAACAAATGAAGAGATTTTTCCTCCAATTCCTGATCAGATAAGCGACTATGTTGCAGCGCAAAAGCAACATTTTCAATAACAGGTTCTTCGTTCAATAGGTTGAAATTTTGAAAAATCATCCCAATTTTACGTCTTTTTTCTTGAAGTTGCTTCTTACTAATTTGTAATTTATTGTCTTTAAACAACACTGTTCCATTCACTTCTACTGAGCCGGCAGAAGGATATTGTAACAAGTTAATTGTTCTAACCAAAGTAGACTTGCCTGCCCCTGAAAATCCAATTACACCGTAAATGTCACCCTTGTTTATTTCTAAACTTACATCGTTAACTGCTTTATTCTGTCCAAATTGAACGGTAATATTTTTCAAATCAATTTGTGCTGCCATTAGACTGCTCCTCCTCTTACTTTAATTTCAATCCCCAAGCTGCAACTTCAGTCTTGCCATAAAGTTTGTCAGATAATTTCTTAGTTTTTTCAGTTTGATATGCCTTAACTAAATCCTTATAAATTTTGTTATTCTTATCTTTTTTATTTGCTACAATTATGTTAATCCATTGTTCAGAATCTTTATTCAAAGGCTCAATATAAATTGTTTGCTTATCACCTAATTTAGCAGGAACGGCATAAGTATTATTAACAATACTTGCATCTACATCATCAATTACTCTTGCTGTTTGTTCTGCACTAACTTCCTTAATTTTTAGTCCCTTAGGATTTGAAGTAATATCAGCTACCGTTGCAAGTTTAACGCCCTTTTTCAAGTTAATTAGTCCAGCATTTTTCAAGACATATAAAGCTCTTGATTCATTAGATGCATCATTTGGTACTGCAATTGTAGCGCCTTGTGGAAAATCATTAATGCTCTTATATTTCTTTGAATACAACCTGATTGGAGCAATATAAGTATTCCCAATTGCGACTAGTGAACCATGATTTGCCTTATTCCAGGCATTTAAAAATGTATAGTGCTGGAAAGCATTTAGGTCAATATCACCATTTTGAAGTGCCTTATTTGGTTGATTATAGTCAGTAAAATTCTTAGTTTTAATTTTTATGCCATACTCTTCTTCAGCAGTTTCTGCTACACTTTTCCAAATTTCGGCATCTTGCTTAGTTTGACCAACTACACCCACTACTACTTCTTTTTTATTCTTGGCAGTGTTACTGGTTGGACCAAAACTAAACCATCCAGCAATTACAATTAAAACTGCCACTAGTGACCAAATTATTCTATTTCTAATTCTCTTTTTATGCATTGTACTTTCCTCCAAACAAAAAAGCACTCATCCATAAAAGGACGAGTGCTCGCGTTACCACCTTTAATTTGCCATTTACTCACATAAATGACCTTAGTAAGTAGCTCCTAATTTTCATTAAGAATTACCTTGCGTTTTTAACGATCGCAACTCCGTTGATAACTTATTATTAAAATTCGTTACCACCATTTTAATCTCTAGTCCATCTTCAATTAGCTGTTTTATCTACTTCCACCACACGTAGACTCTCTAAAAAGACATCACCAATTTACTCAACTAGCAAAATGTTTAAGTTAATTGTTAAAAATATATTATAATCTTAATCAAATTTCGTCAAGTCTTTTTTATTTTTTATTTTCTTATCGAAATCATTATATTATCCTGATACATGAGGATATTTAAGAATGGAGAAAGAATGGAGAAAGAATGATGAAAAATAATATTGTCAAAATAATAATGTGGATCCTCTTTTGGTTTTATCTAATTCCATATTATTTACTAAAAAAATTTATTTTTAAGAAAAACAAACATCAAGTTTTTTGGGCAAATTGTGTAACAATCTCTTTATTCGTTTTACTAAGTCTGGCGGTTAGCCCAAGCAGTACAACCACTACTTCAATTAATGAGAACGCCTCAGCCAAAAGCAGCAGAGTAGTTCATAAAACAATCATTAAAAAAGTTGGAACTAAAGAACTTAATAAAGAAAAAGCTAGAGCTAAGGTTCTCAAACAAGAACAAAAGAATAAACAAGCCGAATATGACAAGTTAAAGCGGCAACTTGATGACTACCAAGAAAAAGAAGAACAACAAAAACAAGAAGCTGAACAAGCAAGAAAAAAGGCTGAAGCGGCAGCTAAAAAAGAGGCCAAAGCCCGTCAAAAAGAAGCTGAAGAACAACAAAAAGCTGCTCAACGTCAGGAAGCAAATACTAATAGTTCTTCTAGTTCGTCTGATTCTTCTAATCAAGGTGATCTTTATACTGGTAACCAAGGAACAATTGTCGGAAACAGTAATTCAAAAATTTACCACGTACCTGGTCAAGCAGGCTACCATATGAATTCAGTTAATGCCGTTTACTTTAACAGTGAACAAGACGCAATTAATGCTGGCTATAGAAAGGCCAAAAGATAATGAAATATAAGAAAATTACCGAATTTTTAACAGTTACCCTTTTGTTTTCTTTCGGAATTAGTCAAACATATACTGTTCAAGCTAGTTCATCTAACGATACTAAAGTCGCTAAAAAATATAAGTATGACTATACTGATCAAAAGAAAGCAAAAAATTTAAAAAAGAAGAACAAAAAAATTGAGAAGAAAATTAGCTCTTTGGATAAAAAGATAGCTGATCTTCAAAAACAATTAAAAAACTACACCAATCCAAATGCAGTTGAATCTTTAAGTAAACAAAAATTAGCTAGTCTTGATTATACGGGGAAAACTGTTGTTAACGTAAACAATAATAATCCAGATTTTTCAAAGCAAGATTTAGATACAAGTCATGGTGCCTGGCAAAAATATGGCGATCTTGATTCACAAAATCGTGTAACTGCAGCAAATGCACTTTTAAATAGTTCCTTAATGCCAAAAACAAAACGAGAGCCACTGCATGTCAATCCAACTGGCTGGCATAATAAGAAAATAAATGACCATTGGCTCTATAATCGTTCTCATTTAATTGGTTATCAACTCACAGGTCAAAATAATAATTGGAAAAACCTGATGACTGGGACTAGGCATTTAAATGATCCAGATATGCTAATGTATGAGAATGAAGTGGCTACTTATTTAAAGGCCTCTCCATCAAATTATGTTCGGTATCGAGTTACACCAATTTTTAGAAATAATGAATTATTAGCTCGTGGTGTCGAAATGGAGGGCCAATCAATCAACTCAAACGATGTTCATTTCCATGTTTATATTTTTAATGTTCAAGATGGTGTAAACATAAACTACGCTAATGGAACCAGTAAAGCTTCTTAAGTTTTAATAAAATAACTATGTTAAAGTTATTTTATTTTCTATACTTCTATTCGCTTCTCTCATTTTCCTAAGTTCAAACCTATACTTTTCCTTCATAATGCTCATTCAATTAGTATTTATGCTCAATAGTTTAGGTGTATGAATATACTAAATGAAAAAAGATAATATTATAAATTCTTCATTTAATTACAGTTTAACTTTATTCTAAAAAGCGCAGGCAGAAATCTGTGTGAAAGGAATTGTGATTGAAGTGATAGACAACTTAGGAGCTGCGATCAAAAAAGGCGCAAGAGTTTGAGAATGACTCAAGAAGACCTTGCGGAATTCAGTAGTCTATCAGTGAATTTCATCTCTAAGATTAAAAGAACAGGTAATCAAAATATCAGTATTCAAAAATTAGATGCGATTGCAAAGGCACTACAAACATCCGTAATTACTTTAATTGATGAATCATCCAAAACTCCTGAACCACAGGCATTTGCAAGTAAGTTAAGCAATGACCGTGTTTTTCTTGACAAGCTTACAAATGACATGAAAAAACTTCCTGTTGAACAGAAAGAGGCTTTAGCTAAAAGTTTTATTACTATAATTAATACTTTTGCTAAAGAAGATAAATAAAAACTTTGCCAGATATCTTCTATCTGGCAAAGTTTTTTTATTTTATAGTCTAATTTTGATAATTAATTGTTTGCTTTTCAATCAATTTGTAATCTATTAACTCATTACCATTTAAGTTTTCTTTATTTAATTCAATGGCGTTAATTTGATTATTTTCATAATTGGTATAATAAAATGTTCCTGTCTCTAAATTAGTTCCATCAGAGTAAATTGTGTACTCATAAGAATTTGGTCCTACTTCATCCGTTCCTTTTGGCTGTTCAACTGAATGTAGAATATGGAAATAATTTGTTACACTACTTAATTCATTATTTCCTTGAGGGGAATGCGCACGAACAAAAGCTACTTTCACAAAACGACTGGCTGAATCCATTCCTCCTGGCAAAAAATAACTCCCTAACCCGCGACTATATAAATTAAGGTCAACACCTGGAACAAGAGTATTTTTAGGCTGTGCAGGTGCTATATTACTATAATTAGCTAAGTTACGTAACTGGCCTGGAAATTCAGGATTATTGGTTAAAACATGAACTGGATTATCATAAACGTGTAATCCACTTAAAGTCGACTCTACAACGATCGACTTACCACTCTTATCAGCCATTAACCAGTGAAGTGGAGAAAGTGGTAGTTTTTCTGAAAAGTTTATATTTACTAAGCTAACATCTTTCAACGCTTCTTTTACTTCAGCAACCGTAGTATATTGACTTAGCAAATAAGGAATTAATTCAAATGGTGTAACATTATTTTTCTCCGCATTTTCTGGAAAATAATGACACGGACCATCAAAATTAAGACCAGCAATTCCTAGCCCTTCTTCATTTGCTGCATCAAAATATAGTGGATAATTATTTTCTACAATCGCCATACCAACCATAGCATATTTTGCCTTTTTACTTGGTAATTTACGATATTGAAACTCATAATTTCTTGGTGTAATTACAGGATGTTCACCAAAAGAAATTTCCAAGTCTAGATTTCGACCAAAATAATGATTATTATTTGAACTATAAACAATTGAGGTACACATATAAACTCCTCCTTATATCTTTTACAGTCCCTATATTACTCTTTTTTTCAAAAATAAAAAAGAAACTTCTCCTATGAAGTTTCCTTATTTTATTATTAGTATATTTTTTGAACATTATTTTGAATAGTTGGGTTATCTAAAAATTCATCATAGCTAGTATCTGCACGACTAACAATTCCTTTAGGGCCGACCTCAATAATATGATCCGCGATAGTTTGAATAAATTCATGATCGTGAGATGTAAATAAGATTGAACCTTGGTAATCTTTCAAAGCGTCGTTAAGAGAAGTAATTGATTCTAAATCCAAATGGTTAGTAGGATCATCCATTACCAAAACGTTAGCTGGTTCAAGCATCATTCTTGAAAGCTGACAACGAACTTTTTCTCCACCAGAGAGTACCTTAATCTTTTTATCAATTTCTTCACCAGAAAAGAGCATTCTACCTAAAAAGCCACGTAAAAAAGTATTATCATCTTGTTCTTTAGTAGCATATTGGCGAAGCCAATCTAAAATCGTTAATTCATCGTTGTTAAAGTTAGCATTTAAATCACGTGACATATAGTTATAAGCAGTAGTTTGACCCCAAGTCACAGTACCACTCTCTGGCTTAACTTTACCAGCAATAATGTCCATTAAAGCAGTGGATGCTAAAGAATTGCGTGATAAAAATGCAACTTTATCACCAGGACGCACTATAAATGAAACATGGTCCAAAATCTTTTCACCATCAACACTATAAGATACATCTTCTACTTTTAGTAAATCGTTTCCTAGGTCACGGTGCATTTCAAATTTTACATAAGGATATTTACGAGAAGATGGTCTAATATCATCAAGGGTAATTTTTTCTAATTGTTTCTTTCTTGAAGTGGCTTGTTTTGATTTGGACGCATTTGCTGAGAAACGAGCAATAAATTCTTGTAGTTCTTTTATTTTTTCTTCTTTTTTAGCATTTTGGTTAGCTGCTAATTCACTTGCAAGCTTACTTGATTCATACCAGAAATCGTAATTACCCATGTATAATTGAATTTTGCCATAATCAACATCACACATTTGTGTACATACTTGATTTAAGAAGTGACGGTCGTGGGAAACTACAATAACAATATTTGGATAATCGGCTAAAAAGTCTTCAAGCCAGTTTACAGTATGAACATCTAAACCGTTAGTGGGCTCATCAAGTAAAAGAATATCAGGATTACCAAATAAGGCTTGTGCTAATAATACTTTAACTTTTTCAGCTTCTGGTAATTCACTCATCTTACTTTGATGCAAGTCTTCTGGTATACCTAAAGACTGCAAAAGCTTAGATGCGTCTGCTTCGGCGTTCCAACCGTCAAGTTCAGCAAATTTAGATTCTAGTTCTGCAGCTTTAACTCCATCTTCATCGCTAAAATCAGCTTTAGAATAAAGTTCGTCCTTATCCTTCATTACTTGATAAAGTTCCTTATGCCCCTGAATTACTGTATCTAAAACCGTAAATTTTTCGAAAGCAAAGTGATCCTGATTCAAGCTCGACATTCTTTCATTAGCATCGATGGAAATATTACCAGTAGTAGGTTCAATCTTACCTTCTAGTAGTTTCAAAAAAGTTGACTTACCGGCACCATTAGCACCGATTACTCCATAACAATTACCGGGAGTGAATTTCAAGTTAACATCTTCGTATAAGGTACGACCAGATAAATTTAAACTTAAATCTGAGACAGTAATCAAATTATTTTCCTCTCTTACATCTAATTTTTATTTATAACACATTATAGAAAGTCTTTTTATGAAAATTTAATGCAAACTGGTAATGAATGTAGCTAATCCAAATAAAATCCCCGGAAAATTAGCTACAAACAACGGCCAATCCTTTTTCTCTCTTAAGAGAGCATACAGAACTCAAATAAGGCAGTTAATGGCTGAATAGGATTGCCGTAATTTCCTTGCAAATTATTCATAATTTGTGAAATATAAGAAACATACATTAGAACAGATAAAACTGAGCCAATTCGTCCAATCGTTAATACAGTCTTATTATCAAAAGATCTAATTTTCTTTTTCAACTAATCTTCCTTTCTATACTATGTTATCTAGTTTT
>NZ_GG670120.1:727853-730131 GCF_000159355.1 Lactobacillus johnsonii ATCC 33200
GAGATTGATCAAAAATCAATCTCTTTTTTTAATATCAACTTATATTAATCTAAGTCAACGTTGTCTGGGAAGAATGCTAAACGTTCACCCTTACCAAGTTCTTCTTCGATTTCAAGTAAACGGTTGTACTTTTCAACACGTTCTGAACGAGCTGGAGCACCAGTCTTCAATTGACCACCGTTAACAGCAACTGCGAAGTCAGCGATGAAAGTATCACCAGTTTCACCTGAACGGTGAGAAATCATAGTGTTGTAACCATTCTTACGTGAAAGACGAATAGTTTCAAGAGTTTCAGTAACAGTACCGATTTGGTTCAACTTGATTAATGAAGCGTTACCAGCACCTTCGTGAATAGCCTTGTTCAAAAGCTTAGGGTTAGTACAAATGAAGTCGTCAAGAACGATTTGGATACGGTCCTTGTGACTTTGAGTAAACTTAACCATACCTTCAACATCGTTTTCATCGTATGGGTCTTCCATAGAAATTAATTCTGGGAATTCGTCAAGTAACTTGTCGTAGTAGTCTGCCAATTCTTCGTCAGTAAGAACTTTACCTTCAAGGTGGTACTTGCCGTCTTCTTTGTTGTAGAAGTATGAAGCAGCACAGTCACATGCAATAGCAATATCTTCACCTGGCTTGTAACCAGCCTTGATGATTGATTCATGTAATGCTTTCAAAGCTTCTTCTGAGTTCTTCATGTTAGGAGCGAAACCACCTTCGTCACCTAAGCCAGTTTCGTAACCCATATCTTCAAGAACTTTCTTCAAAGTGTGGTATACGTTAACGATCTTTTCAAAACCATCACGGAATGAAGTCTTAGCAACTGGGGTAATCATGAATTCTTGAATATCGATACCGTTGTCTGCGTGTTCACCACCGTTAATAACGTTGTGGAAAGTTTGAGGCATTTCAAGGTCAGTACCACCAAGGTAACGGTATAATGGTTGGTGGTTATCCTTAGCAGCTGCAGCAGCAGTAGCCATAGATACACCTAAGATAGCGTTAGCACCAAGACGGCCCTTGTTTGGAGTACCATCTAAAGCAATCATAGTTGCGTCGATGTTTGGTTGATCATGTGGATCTAATCCCTTTAAAGCGTCGTTGATTTCAGTGTTAACGTTGTTAACAGCGTTCATAACACCTTTACCACCAAGGCGTGAACCACCATCACGTAATTCAACAGCTTCGTTTTCACCAGTTGAAGCACCAGATGGAACTTCAGCCTTACCTACAACACCGTTTGAAAGAGTAACGAAAACTTCAACAGTTGGGTTACCACGTGAATCAAAGATTTCAAGTGCATGTATATTCTCAATAACTGATTTGAGCATTAAAAAAATCCTCCTTAAATTTGTGGCGAAAAATACAAACTAACCGAATTGGCATCTAGTCAGTGTTTTTTCGTCGCTTTTAGGCATAGCCCTTTTGACTACAGATTTATTTTAAAGCAACTTTGTGAGTATGTAAACTAAAGAAAGCAATTATTTTTTTATAAAAAAGATCGACCATTAAAAGGCCAATCCTAAAAGTTGCTGTGCAATTGTAAAACAAAATAGGGCTAAAGTTGTTGCTCCTAAAACATCAGATGGATAGTGTGCACGCATATTTAAACGTGACACTACTACCAATCCCCATGCGATTATCAAAGTAATTAAGAGCCAGATTCCCATAATATGACCAAAGATTTGCCATAACATTAATGACATAATAGTTGCGCTTAACACATGTCCACTAGGAAAGCTATAGCCATCTCGATAGGTTCTCATTGACAAGGGTCTTTTTCTTTTAACTGAATGCTTTAAAAAGATTCCAACTGCATCAGTTACTGCCAAAGTACCTAAAGACCAAAGAGCAAGCCAGGGGTGATGAAACAAAACTAATAGGCCTGCTAATAAAAAGTCCCAAACAACAATTACCTTAGGCTCATTTAAGACTGTAATAACTTTCCAAATTTTACCGTCTCTATTTTTAACAAGCTTATGGTGCAATAAATGATCATAAAAATTAAATAGACGAGAATTTCTAATGTTAAATATTAATCCTAAAAGAATCAATGCCGAAATCAGCAATTGAATTAAACAATGCAATTTCACTTTTACTTAACCTCAATTAATTGTACTAATAAATATTGTAACAGCAAAAAATAAAGCACATGTGTTTTTAAATTTTATTTAACTATTTCAATAAAAATAAGAATGAGATTTCATCCTGAGCAAATATTTGGCGATCAAAGTGTATAAAAAAGCCCGTAAGATTAACACTTACGGACCAAATTTAA
>NZ_GG670120.1:730482-769096 GCF_000159355.1 Lactobacillus johnsonii ATCC 33200
CAGTGTTTGATTATTTATGTTTACATAAAGCACTTGAAACATTGATTTGTTAGTATTCATTGTTTTATAACTTTATAATTCAGTAATTCTTTTTAGCCATTCTTAGCCAAAAAATAAGACGTTCTCCTGTAGTCCACCCTCAACGCTTAGAAGGTTGCACTAAGCAATTAAAAAAGCATTACCTTTTGTGACGATCAGGTAGTGCTTTTTGAGTGCATTGAATTCAAACTTCCTTACTTAGTTGCAAATAAATTATAACATTTTGCAAGTAAATTTGTAATAAGAAAACATAGTTAAAATAATAGGAAATTTATTGTATGCAAAAAAGCCACTCCAGAGAAATCTCCAGAGTGGCTTTTGAGCTATATTAAGTTTTCTATTTGAAAGTACCCCATGCCTCATTGCCTGCACGACATACTAGGTAACCATAACCGTTTGAGCGGGGCTGTCTAATCCAAACATAGCCACCGTGACGGCTATATGCGTCATACTTAACTTCTGTACCTGCTGGAAGTTGAGCAATGATCTTAGAGCTTGTTTTAGCTCCATATCTAAGATTAATTGCTCCTCCAGTCACGAACGTGCCCTTTTCAGAGTACCAAACATCGCCTAAATCATCGACCCACTTCTTAACTTCCGGACGTGGCTTAGTTTCAGTAATAACTGGTTTAGCAGTTACCTTAACATCAACATTAGGCTTAGCAAGTTTCAACCAACCTTCTTTTGTAGTATTAACCACATTTCTGTCCATGTCGCCACCCGTAAATTGCCAAACAGTATAAGTTGGCCATGGGCTGACATTGAAACTAGCATTTGGTAAAGTCCAAGAACTCCAATTCATGGTAGCATACCAAGCTAACCATAGACCGCAATCTTTAGCGCAGTTACCTACTTCAGGAAGTGCAGCTTGACCAGTATAGATGAGTGGCCAAACGCCAGATAATTCGTGATACTTATCAACGAATTTACGACACCAGTTTGAGTCATTGCCATACTTAGGATTTTGGTAGTCTTCCCAATCTAAAGCAGGAACTGCTTCGCCAATGTAATTCTTGGTATTTTTATAGAAATAATTAGCTTCAACAGCCGGATCGCCACCACCAGCATAGTGATATACACCAAGCATCTTACCAGCTTTCTTTGCAGCTTGATAATCTGTATCACAATATGGATTTACATAGTAAGTTCCTTGAGTAGCTTTTACCATAGTGATATCAGTACCACTTTGGGTTGCAAAGCTTCTTGGACTACCACTATATACATCGACCATTTTAAGCACTCTTTTGTCCTCCTACTTATTAACTTCCTTTAACTCGCCAACAATGGTCGTCTTAGGCCTATCTACTGTATCCGCAATTGATTGAGCTTGTCTCATAGCAGTAACGGACTTCTCGACCATACCTTTCACGAAACTCATTGTTGGGTGTGGTAAGTGTGCCATATCTAAGAGCAAGAATAAGCCTTGAACGACAAAGGTCAATTTATCTTCGCCGTCCCCTCCCCTCTTTTCTGCTTGGTAGACAAGGGGACTTACAGACTGGGCAATGATTTTTTCAGACTTTGCCAAAAGGTCGCCTTGTGCTGCTTTCTTGTCGATTACAATTTTATGTTTAGCATACACAGAAGCAACAACGACTGCTGCAACTGATGTAACTACGATAGCTAAATCTAGTAATTGATTAACGTTCATTATTTAGCCTCCTTTAAATCCTTAATACGTAACTTCAAAGCCTTGGCATACTTATCCATTGCTTGTTTTTGTTCTTTTAAGAGTTGAAGTTGGTTAGCTGATAAAGTTTCCTTATTTTGTTTGGATAAGAATTTTGACAACTTATCACGCTTTGCGTTTAGCTTTTTTAGTTCTTTTTCTAGCTTTTTAATCATGTTTTTTCTCCTTTAATTCATCTTGTAAAGTTTTGATTTCTTTTTTTAGATTATCAACACTATCATCTGGTGGAGCGTCGTGTTTGGCCTTTGCTTTGACCTGATACAAAGTAGTAATTGCACCGATCAAGTATGCAATTGCTAAGATCAGATTGCTTAGATCTTGCAAACGTCCCACCTCCTATAAGTAATGAGCTACTAATAGAACCAAACTGAAAAGAATCAATTCTCCGATCACGTTAAGTCCCATAACCCAATAACTAGACATGATGACATGGAGTAGCGACAAGGTAGCCATAGAAAGACTAATTGCACCACAGCAAACTAAAAGAGTTGCTATAACTTTACGATTTCTTACTCCGAAAATTGTGCATAAAAAAAGTACTAGTCCGACTAGTACTATAAAAGTGTCAATTCTGATGTCATTTTCGATGTTTGACCAGTCGGGTGGCCAAAAAAAGTAATGCTGGTCACTGTATAAGAACGCCCCTATCCCGATAATCCATAGTGAGATTAGACCTTGTATGATGGTTAAGACCAGCTTAAGTGGATCTGATCTAATTTTTTGATAATATTTTTTCGTGTTACGTTCAGAATGTATGAGCTTAGTTAGCTTGTGCTTCATTAACCGTTCCACCTTCAATTCTTAGCCCTACAAAATCAAACTTATCAGTTGTTGGCTTAACTAGAATATGATAGTATCCTGGCTCCAATTCTTTAATTTGCTCAGTAGTTGATAAAGTTGATTTTTCTCCGTTGACACCAACCGATACAGGATCACCAAGATTATAACCATTTAAATAGTACTTCTTATATCCTGCAGGAATGAAGAATTGATAGTCAAGAATGGTTAAATCTTGGCTAACATTCTGGCGACTCATACGTGCTTTAAATCCCTTAGAATTTAAAGCAGAATCATCTAGCTCTTGACTGGTTAAGTTATATGTAGAGTCGGACCGTGCTTTCATGGTTGTTACAGTAACAGGAGTATCTTCTTCAATGATATCTACATGGTCTTTAGCAAGACAAGACATGACTAATTGAGCTTCGAACTTATGAATAGGATCATGACCGTGCATTTGATCGTCAAACATTTCACTTAACTTATTTGGACCATATTCAATGAATTTAGTGTCGTATTTTTCCAAGTCAATGAGCATAACATTATGTTCTTTTGCATAAATTCGACGCATTTCATTTATTTTTGCATACCAATCTTGTTCAAGAGTCCAGTCTCCTCCTTCTGATTGATTCGCATAAAGTAATGCAGAGGCTTGCGTCGTGCAAATTATGGGAACAATTTGTTTTCTTTGCACTTTCTTTACAATTTCATCTAAAGCTTTCCTAGAATCAGCAATATTTTCTCTATCATTGATTCCACCACCAATAAGTATCAATTTCATATTAGGCACATCTTTGGTCAGATTATCAAAATTATCTGCTAATTGGCGTGTAGTCCAGCCTCCTTTTGAACAATTATATGAACGTACTTTAGGAAAATCGTTGATTAGTAACTGGTTGATGTAATTAGCAGCAACATTATTTACATCTTTTACTTTGAAACCTTCAAAAGTTGAATCACCTAGCCATACGATATTAACTTCCTGACCTGCATAAGCATCAATGCGCCAATCAGTTAGTGTATAAGGCTTGTATACTTGACCGAATCCACCATTATCAATTCCGTTTACAACAAATGCACGAACATCTTGGCCGTAAGCATAAGCACCGTATAAAGTAGCAATCATCACATCGGTACTACGATGCCCTAATGTATCAATATACAGATTCTGAGTTTCGACATCAAAATAGACATTTAATGTAGTAGAACCATCACCTTGTCCTGTAGCTGTTCCTGCTTTGCTCACATAGTGTTTTCCACTATTAGTTTCGATAACGTTAATCTCAGGATAGCTAATGTTATACTTCCAATTAGATTGATCGAATTCTACGCTAATATGATTATCGTCTTCATACATCGGCAAAAGCATGGAATACCCATTGACGCTATTGGAGCCAAAGCCACCATTATCAATTCCATTTACGACAATATCATCGGAACTTGAGCCATAAGCATGTGCGTTGTACAAAGACGCAACAAAAAAATCATCAGACTGATGGGCTTTAGTATCTAAATAAAAGCTAGAAGAATCTTTATTTAGGAATAGACTTATAACAGTTGTTCCATTACCTTGATATTCAAGATGTTGCGTCCCATTAAGATAAGGCCAATGCTGCCCGCCATCATCAATAAAGTTAACAGTTTTGGGAATATCGACACTGTAATTAAAGTCAGACACAGTTATGTAGATCTTTTCGTCTCCGGTATATGGAATTGCTTTAGCAATTTTATTTTTTTGACTCCAGCCACCTGCCGCTATTCCGTTAATGTAGATGTGATTAATATTAATGCCACCGTAGATTTTACTTTGATAAATACTAAAGAGCTTAACGTCGTTTCTCCGTTCAGGCTTATAAGACATATATAATTTTGAATTATTATCAAAATATAAGGTCAACATTCCATTTGCATCAACGTCTTGTTGATTATATGAATAATCTAACTTTAAAGTACTTATTTTTTTAAATTTACCGTCATCATTTACGTAAATTAACACTCCTGATGGGATGCTAATAGTTCCAGTATATTCATTTGTTTCGGCATTATGTTTCTCCGTAATTTCAACTCGGTCATCAGGTGCGCTAAAGAACATAAATGATCCAATACGCTGGGTATAATCCGCATCTGAAACGGTTGTTGTAGATAATGCACCTATACTAGTCCAATTTCCATTGCGCCAAATATATCCTTCTTGATCAACCCGAAATAATCCGTCTTTTCCGTCGGGATATTTAGCTTTTAAATCATCTAAAGAGGCAAATGTTTCCGGAACTAATGAAATATGTTGTAAGCGATCATCAATTGCGTTCCGTATGGAATCATTGCTTTTAACAAAGTCGGCATATTCAACGAAATTTTTAGCAGTAATTTCGGATCTAATTGATCCAGCAGTTACCGCTAATTTGTTTAATTCTGCGGTGCTACTCGTTAAAGCATTAGAGTGTTCAGATACTTCTTGATCATATTTTTGCTGTAAAAGTTTAAAGTTTGCATCTGCCTCATCTTGAATTTGACGGATTAGTTTCTCAACTCTATCACTATAGTACTTCTGGGTTAGCCCAAACATGACATCATCGCCAAGTACTCTAAACCAAATGTCAATTGAAGTTAATCTGCGACCGTTACCGTCCATCAAGCCAATCTTGCCATAGAAAATGCCCTTTTGGGTAAACATTTGATCAGTCAGAATGTAATCAGCCCAGCCACCATCTCGTGTATTAGCGGTACTACCTTGCCAATCACGATAATCGGCATCAGGAGCCATTACGATATTGTTATCGTCGTCAGTATGCCACTGACCTACTGCCCCCTCCATAAAAGGAATCATGCCATTTACGTTCATCACACGACCTTGGTCATACCACTGTACCGGCAGAATCTTACCATTATCAGCCACACGCATCTTAATATAGTCATTAATTGATGCACTTGATTGACCAGCCTTAGAAATATCGGCTTTTAAGAAGTATGGCTCTCCATGATTAACGCTTGTCATTGTCATAATCTATACTTATCCCCTTTGCTTTCTTTGTATTATTGATATCGTTTTGACTATCAATTGATATTTCAGTAGCTCCATCGCCGAAGACGGCAAGATTGAGCTTTGCTACTTGCGTATTAATCGTTCCAATATCTCGTTTAACTTCTGCCACTTCATTAGGCAAAACTTCTAATGCTGTTACTCGCTTATCCAGATTACTTAAATCCTGCTCAAGCTTATCCACCTTTTGGGCTTGTGTCATGCAGTACTCTAAGCCTTGTGCCATAGCTTCTCGGACATCAACGCCAAACTTTTTATGGCGAATAGCGTCCGCAATTTGTTGTGGAGTTAATTGCTTGCCGTCTATATGGCTGTTGTCAAAATAATTAGACATCGTTTTCCCCTTTCTGTTCTAACTTATCAACTTTTTCGCTTAACGCTTTTAGTTGCTCCGCTGTCGCATATTTATTTGGTAAATCATCAATGATTTTTTTAATTTCAGCATAGTCTTTCAAGTGCTTGTCTAACTGATCCTTGATATATCTAGCGTTGAAAGTACTCTGATCAGATACTTGGTTAATGCTTTGATTAACCTGACTGTTATTACTCTCGGCACTCATTGCACCAGAAGATAAATTAGCAATAGTCAGTGACTGTTGCGCTAGTGTATTCTGAATTGATCTAAATCGAGCGTCAATCTTCTTACTATCTTCAATTTGATAATCAGTCAAACTCTTAGCAACATCAGCGATCTTTAAGCTACTATTTCTCTCGTGAGCGAAATCAATATCTTTTTCGACTACTTGAAGTAATTGAGCTGTTTTGGATACCTGTGGGTTAATAAATTGATAAAAATCGCCAACCTTAAAACGATCAAATTCTGGTAGCTCTAATGCTGAAACTTCAAAAGAGTTCTTTGTGACGTGCTGTTTCTCATTAGCAAGCCACTTCTCGCCCATCTGCTTAATCTGTGCTGGATCTTGCAAGTCATCAAAAATCTTCGTTCCTTCAATTACACCAAACTGCTTAATTAAGTCAGCATCTTCGATATAATCCTTACCGCCATTGACGCTAGAGATGTTATATCTAGGTTGTGGACTTTCATCTTCGTAAGTAGTGCTAGTGCTATCTTTATCGCCTTTCTGACCGCCTTCTTTGATTAGTTTCAAAGGATCAAGCCACGCCCAGTTAGGATCAAATGAATGACCTTTGGTATATCCTTCATACCAAGATTTTTTAGTAACACCGATATGAACGTGACTAGTATCACGAATACCGATAACATCACCAGTCTTAATCGTTTGACCTTGATTAACCTTGATATTGCCACGGTTTGAAAAAGCTTCTTGATACACGATGTCATAGCCATCTCTTGAATGCGTAACAACGTACCAACCAATGTAACCATCACTGCTAATTCTAGTTACTGTTCCACCGTGAATTGCGTGGACTTCGCTACCAGGGTGGTCAATTGAGCCAAAATCTAAACCATCATGAAAATTATTAGTTCTGCCATTACCTGCATGAACGCCAAAAAGTTGTGCGTCCATGAAGTGACCTTCGCCAACGCTAGGAAACGGCCAACCCCATGTATTATGTGATGTTTTATGAACTGTGGTAGTACTTACTTCTTTAAGGCGTGGATTACCGTTAGGTGACCACGAATGATAGATCTGCCACTTATCAACTTCTGATTGCCAGTCGTCCATATTAAATAGACATATAAGTTGATCGAATCCGCCCCGTAAATTGGTAAACGGCTTAACACAATATTTATCAAAAGTACCCTGTATAAACTGTAATAAACCAGTACTTGGATGACCTGCAGCTGCATTACTGTCCCAGTTATTAACAACAGTTTCAGATCCACCACTTTCGCCTTGGATCATGCGCTTAATCTTTTCAACGTACTCATCAGTTATGTTTACGCCCATAAGCTTAGCAGCATATCTAATAGCAGGACCCCAATCGCCATTAACAGCATGAGTTGTGCCTGAAATAGGAACACCATGTTCATCGACTGTATCATCGTTTCCTAAATTAATCTTAGGCGATGGTTGAACCTTACCAAGCGGGATTAATCGAGTGATTATCCCAGTAGGGTCAATGGTCTGCTTAGCAGATAGCATATTCTTACCTACAGAAATAGGAGTATCAGCCTTATGCGATACTCCTATTGTTTTTGTGTAGTCAATATAATTTGTCTGCTTATTATGGTCATATCTAACTCTGATATAACCACCAGTTTTATTAATCAACTGTGCAGTAATAGCTTCTTTAGTAGTCGGATAATCAATCTGACGTTGAACAATACCTTCACTGTCTGAATAATCACAGTTACCAAGTGTAAAGTGCTTATAAGTATCATTCAACTGCTCATTATGCACCTTAATTAGTTTCTGTAAGTACTGCTTAGCACTTGACCCAGAGTCATTATCAAAGCGCTGTATGCTGTCTAACAGATAAGCGTCAATTGCTTCAAAAATATACTCACGAGTGAACCCACCATTAGAAGCCATCTCTTTAATTGGTTTAATTGCACGTCCACGAAAAATAAGGGAATCATCTTCATAAACTTCAATGTGAGTAATTAATGGCTCTACATTGTCATAGAGAGGATTGTTCTGATTAACTGTGATATCAAGATCATCAATATCTGTTAATTTAAGATTTAAACTTCCAGATATTAAGTTCCTTGTCGGAAGGCTCTGGTCATACACAATATAGCCGTTCTTATCTGCAGGCTTGTCATACGCCACGATCCGATATCCCACCTAGATCATCTCCTCTCGCTTGAATTGAAAGTGAATTGTGCCACTACCTGAAACAGTAAGACTAGTTACTCCGACTGGTAGCATTACGCTAGCTTTAGTTGCTCCGACTTGGTCTAAATCAAGATTGATATTAGAACCTGTAACTTTTACTTTTCCACTGACAGCGAATTTTAACTCAACCGGCTTTGAACCATAATTATCAAGATCCGCTTTAATCGAATTTCCGTAAACTTCAAAAGTAGTTTGTTGGTCTTCCCAGTTATCGAAATTAATCTCGTCCCAGATATCAGACCCCTCGTAACTTCTAGCAATAGCATAAGGATACGCTTTAAACTTAACAGTTGCTGTTAAAGTCCCATTACTTTCATCGTCAGAACACTCAACACTTTCTGACTTTGCAGAAAAACAAAATCCAGAATTAAAAGTATCTTCAAGCGCTCGATATCCTGCTGCTTGCATAATTAGGCGCTTGATTTCTTTTTCCTTAGCCTTTCGGTATGAGTAATCCTCGTCGACTAAAAGAAGCTCGTAAGTAATCTCACGGGCTTCAAAAAATCGTTGGTTATCAAGATTAGAAAAGTCTTCCTCACCTTGCGAATAAGGTACTGAGTAAGTAATCTCTTTTTCTCTTGGCGTTGGTGCATCCCTCTTAGTAAGCCACCAGCCTTTGTCGGAAGAATTAAAATTAGCGAAAGTAAAACCTTCATCAGGAGCACGAACCATAACCGGCGAAGTTTCGATTGTGTCATGAAAAAGGCCATCATTCTCATATTGCCTATTAAACTGTGAAAAAATTTTATCTTCACGCATTATTTTGAAAACCTTTCATTTAATGAAATATCACTACCAAATTTTTGATTATATACATCAGCAGTTGATCCAACTAATGCACCAGTATCCATTACTATTTGTTGCTTTCTATCAAGCTTGCTACTAATATTTGCAATTAAACCAAGCAACTGATTATTTGGACTAACACTAAGTTGACTGCGAGTATCTAGAATAAAACCAGCTTCACCAGATAAAGTACTCCGAACTCGACCAATCAAATCTTGCGCACTCTTTTGAGCGTCTTCTGTATATTCATCAATACCAGAAGCAATTCCTTTAGCAAGCCATTGACCAACTTCTAATTTCATTACTCTAGAAGGTGAATTAATATCTGCTTTTCTTCGTGCTGCTGCAACAGCTTTTTGAACTGCACTTTCAGCGGCTCGTCTAATGGCTCCTGAGCCACTAGTAATACCTTCTGCAATTCCTTCTGCCAAATATTTACCAGTTGAATACATGTCACTGTGATAAGTTCTAGCACCACTATTTGCCGAACTTCCTAAATCTTTTCCAGTTGATCTCATGGCACTAGATTTAGACTTAAGACCACTTTGCATAGAACTTCCTAATGTAGTTCCAGCACTTTTAGCTGAAAATTTTTTACTATTTAAACCACTAACTGCACTTGATCCTAATGAAGCGCCGGCTGAATGAGCGGATTCTTTACCGCTTCTAACTCCAGACGCATAACTATTTGAAACTGATTTACCTGCAGACTTAATTGATCCAGTTGATGACTTCGCTCCACTAGCTGCTGCTTTTGGCAATTCTTTAGATGCAGATGATACGGAACCTTTACCCGATTTAACACCAGACGAATATGCTGTAGCAGTTTTTTTACCTTCCGACTTAGCTTTAGCAGTATTAGCCTTTAACCCTTTATCGGCTGCATCAGAAACTTTTTTAGCAGATTTTTGAACATTAGGAGCTTGAGAACTTAATCCATTAGAGATTTCTTTTGCTCTCTTGGTTCCTTCATCATTAGCGCCTTTTCCTTTTCCGCCACCTTTACGCTTAGATAAGCCTTCATCAACTTTATCACTAATGTTTTCTCCGGCAGCTTCATAGTTTCCTCGCTTAATAGCATCCAAAAAGCTCCGCTTTCCATCACTACCACCTTTAAACATTTTTGCTGGTAATTTACCCAAATCCTTCATAACTTGATTATTCATTAAGTTACCAGCTTTTTCTAAATCTCCAGAAGCTACAGCATTTAAGAAGTTTTGTGTTCCTTGTTTACCAGCTGTTCCAAAGTATTGAGCCATTACCTGCATACGTTCCCACATTGTAGCTGAATGTTGATTAATTTCACTCAACATTTCTTCTAAGCCTTGAGTGGTACTAATTTTCATTTTGTTTAAAGCTTGTGTAAAAGTCTTATGAGTTAGTTGACCAGAACGAGCCATTGACTCAATGATCTGAGTGTTGTTACTGTCAATCTCTTGCAATTTCTTCTGATCGCTTTGTTTTAAAGCATCTAATTGCATTTGATAGCCATTCTTTTCTGTCTCAGTTTTAGCATTGGCCAACTTTTGTTCTAGATCTTTTTCTCGTTGAGCATTAGCTTCATGCTCTGAATATAAAGCATTATTTTGTTGCTTTATTGCAGCAATTTGCCTAGTAGTATCTTCTTTAGTCCATTTTTCATGATTATCAATTTTAAGTCTAAAAGCTCTTAATTCCATATTGGATTGATCAATTAAAGCTTGTGCAACTGCCTCATTTTGATCTTTAAGAGCTTGCTTTTGCTCATCAGTTAATTTCTGACCATTAGAAGCAACTCCAGATTGCAGCATTTTATTATTGTCATTCATAATTTGCTGCATTTGACCAGCGCCCTTAGATTGGTCGCTTAGCATTTCATTAATAGCAGCAGCTCGTAACTTCCGCTGATTTTCTCCGCTTTCTTTTGTTGCTTGCTCCATTAAGGCACTGGATTTCTTTTGAATCTCTTGCTGTTTAGAACTCCATGATTTTAATAAAGTTTCGCTGGTTGAAACATATCCTTTCATTCCATCATCTGAACCAAAAGCAGATTTCATTGACTCGCCAACTTGTTCAAAACTTTCTTTATTGGCCTTATTATCATATTGCATAGATTTAGAGGCTTCAGACCACGCCTTTTGAAAATCTTTTGCTTTTTCTGCATCATCATCTGTTGATTTACCAACTTGCTTTAAAGCATTAACGGTTTTAGCAGTGGCACTATTATTAGCTAAGTTCTGCCATTGCTTACCAATATCAGAAATTCCATCTTTAATAGCACCTACTGATCCTTTAGCACTTTCAGCGGCGCCCTTAAAGTCGCCTTTAAAGAACTTTCCGATAGCCTCTCCACCTTTTGCAATAGCGGTAATTAAAGCTTTAATTGCAATAACAATTGTGGAGATACCTGTGATTACAGTTCTAATAGTATCAATCGCACCAGCGACTACCAACATGACTGCTGATAGTGCAGCCATTAAAGCACCACCAATAATTACTGCAATTCCTTGCAAAACTGGTTTCAGGGCTTCTAATACTACTTTTAAGGCATTGATTATCGGACTAACTGTACTTTGCATACTAGAAAAGCTTTGACTAACACCAGAAACAAAACTAGAAACAACTCCACGAATATTCATAAAGTTGTTTTTCCACATTACAGTAAAAGCCACAACTGCAGCAGTTATTGCAGCAAGTACGATTCCAACTGGGCCTAGTGCTACAGTAAGCGAAGCGCCAAATGTTCGTGCAACACCCAAAACTCTGCCTAATCCGCTAGTAATTGCAGCAATAGGATTTTGAAAAACGGAAAGCAACATAGGCCCAATTGATCTTAGAGAAGAAAATGAAACTTTAATTCTAGTTCCCATTGTTTTAAAAATGGAAACTATCCTAGAGACAACGGTTCTAGCAGCCATTTGCATTGAACTTCCTGCACTTAGAAAACTAGGTCCTATATTTCTAACTTGTGCGGTCGATTTTTCGACATTCGGACCTAATTTATTGAATTCTTCTTTGACAAGATTTAAACGATTTCTCAAAGGATTTAATGAATTACTTAAAGCATTTATTCCGCTAATAGATTCAGTAGATCTAGTACTACTTTCTTCAATCTTAGTTAAAAGATTTGAAAGCTCCCTAGCAGTTGTCTGATCTTGCTTTCCCAATAAAGAAATAGCATTTCTTGCCTTATTTATTGCAGTAGTTGATGCATTACTTTTAGTTCCTAATTTATCAATAATTGCAACTGCCTCGCTAATAGCATTCTTTGCCGTTTCACCAGCTGGCCCCATTGTCTTGATATTATTAGACACCGCAAGTATACGAGCGCCAAAAGTTTGAAATTGAGTACCAATCCCAAAGAATTGAGTTAAACGAGCTGTAGCAGTACTGATTCCACCAGCTAAACCTAAGAAAGGTTGAGCAATAGTATTAGAAATATTTATTGCAGTTTTAAATGCTAAAAATGCAGTAGTTGCACGTAATACTATTGGAATTAAAGCGGCTACTTTAGTACTATTTTGCTGAATAAAGTTAGCTAATCCTACTAGAGCCTGTGTTATCTGCTGAACTATTGCTCGAAATGTATTTAAAGCCGTGGCTTTATCGTTTTGCGCATACAGTAAGCCATAGGATTGAACCACACTCTCAATTGCTGATTTCCATGCTGGAAAAATCTGCATAATAGCATCACGTAAAATATTAAAAATATTTCTAATTGTGGCTACTGATCCTTTAATTTGATTGCCTAATGCATCAAGATTTTCTTTAATTTTTGAAGAACTCTTGTTAATCCAACCTGCAAGATCTACACCAGTTGCCTTTTTTATCGTATTATCAATATCTTCAATGATATCCGCTAATCCGGCCTTGACACGGTTCTTCATATTGGCTACTGCTGTACCAATACCCGCAGTAGCATTCAATGCTGCTTCATGAAATCCTTTCGCACCCTGATCTAATTCAATAAAACGATCATTCAATTGCTTCATTGAAATTTGACCAGATTGAACTTTTTGATATAAGTCCTGCATTGAACCAGATGCAATACCAAATGATTTAGCAACCGTTTGTAATGCATAAGGCATAGTTTCTTCCAATGAACGCCAGGACATCATATCTACTTTTCCAGTAGAAAGCATTTGAGTATATTGGATTAAACCACGACTTGCGTCTTCAGCACTAGCCCCTGATGCAATAAAAGCATCATTCAACGCTAAAGTGGATTTAGCAGCTTTATTTACGTTATTTCCGACAGCCGGATAAAGTTTTTCAGTAGTAGAGGCAACTGTGTCTAATGCCGTCGGCAAGCCATCAACACCTTTTTTCAGCATGTTAATTGCTGAGGTACTCTCTTTAATTGGTGACCCCATTATTTTCATAATTCTTGGAAAATTTTGTAGGGTATCAAACCGTGAAATCGCCCCATCTAAGGAGCTAGTCATTTCTCCTATTCCCTTAGAAATTAAAGAGAATACCGCTGTACCTTTGGCCATCTCACCTAGACTCGCCGTAACTTGGTTTGTATCTTCAGACATTCCTCGGATACGTGATCTCATTTGAGCAATAGCACTAGATATATTATCCCTAGCACTAAACGTTGCAGTAACACCATAACTATCAGACATCAGTTACCTCCTTTCCGTTTTGCTATTTGTTTCTTAGCTAATTGGCGTGCTCTTTCTGCTCTTTGTTGCAATTGAAGATATTTATTAACCTTCTTTTGAGACTTACCACTAATTGCCGATTTTTGCCGCTCTAAATCAATTCCAATTTCTTTTAATGATCTATATTTGTAATATCCATCTTTATCAGTAATAGTTGTTAGTTGCTGAATAAATGGAATCTGATAAAAAAGACTCTCCGCTTCAATATATGCATAGCGGTGAGCCTTTAGTCTTTGTTTCCATTCAGTCAGAGTCATATTTCCTATTTCTTCACGAGTAAAAGTAGGATAATACTGCATCATTGTAATGATGATTTCATCAAAAGTTATTCTTGATTTGCTAGTTTCTCCATTGGATTTTTGATCTTGTCGAATGCTTCTGTAATCAATGGATTGATAGTCTTCATCATCCGTTTGGTAAGTGGTTCTGTCTTGAAAAAATCGATTAATACTTTATATAGATCTCCACTATTCTTATCACGAATAACTGCTTTTTCGATTTCTTTTTCTTTGATGTTGTAGCGTTTTAATAGCTTAGTCAAAACATCAATTAAAGTAAAAGCATCTCCCAGATTTAGACCAGCCACAATATTACTTAAAATTTCAGAATTTTCACCAATTTTATTGGGTACAAAACCAAAATCACGTAAGTTGTTTAAAGTTAGTTCCAAATTGTAGGTCTTACCGTTTAAATTGATCTTTTTCATTAATGCGTCTCACTTTCATTATTAGTATTAGAGCTAATTACGTTTGTCACAGTTGAATTAGTTGTTACTCGCAGGTCTATTTGTATCTTCAGGATAGATTTGACTGTATTCATCTAATCCTTTTTCTTCTTTTGCTGCAGCCGTAGTATCACGGAAGAAATTATTAGCTGTAGCTACATCTTCATCACTAACAGTTGCATAACCACTGACTAACTTACCATCAACGTTCAATGTAGTTTTAATTGTTTCGTTGTCTCCCACCTTATCAGGGGTTTCCCAACTTGAGAGATATCCAGAACCATATTGAGCTAAATATTTACCTTTACTATCGGGTGATGGTTTATCAAAGTTGATTTCCCAGCAATCTACTAATTCACTATGCTTTGCAGCATAATGTAATAAACGATAAGTTGGAGAATCAGAAGCTAGGGCTTCAATATCAATAGTTGTAGTAATTTCGCCAGGATTATTAACTGTACCATCTTTAGTTTCAGTAGTAGCCACTTTCCCAGCTTCCTTAATAGTATGTGTAGTTTCTAATGCCAAACGAGTAGCATTTTTCTTATCTCTATCTTTGGCCAATTTAAACATTAGGACTTTACGAGTCCCACTTAATGCTTTTTGCATTTCATTTTCCTTTCTATCTCAAATTAAAATCTAAAATTAATCGTCCATGCTGTAATTGAATATTATTTGCAGTCTCACCTAGAATATTTGATGAACTACCAGCTAAAGCAAATGAATAATGTTCAGTGGTAAAGAATTTAGGTATTAATCGCTGAATTTGTTCCATAATCGTAGCTACTTCAGAGCGATAATTATATTCAGCAAAAAAATGAACAGTTAAATTACTAGTCCCAGTGACAAAATCCTTAGCATAGATATCATTATTAATTTGATCTCCGACCATAATAAAAGGATATCCTTGGCTCTCGTCTGGTAAATAATCGAAAGTGGGATACCCTGTCTTTTTGCAATATTCAATTACAGTTTCAAACAATTCTTCATATGGATTCATCTTGTTAAATCTCTTAAATCATCAATAAATTTCATCCGTTCTGACATAAATGGCACACCAACATATTTTCTAGCATCCATAAATCGGGTACCAAATTCAACATAAGCAGCATAATTTACTAATCCACCACCATAAGTAACAGAACCAGTAAATCCATCTCTGCTAATTTGAATCTGTGCAGATTGCTTTAAATGCCCCGTATCAACTGGAACAGCTTGTTGAGTAGCAGTCATTAAATTGGCTGTATGTTTCTTTACAACCTTTTTAACAGTATTCATATTTTGCTGATTAGCCAATGCTTCATCTAAAGCATCTAATCCATCCCATGAAATACTATAATCTGCCATGATACTCAACTCCGATCAATGTGGTTATTCTATCCGTTGTTCGTGCACTAGTTACCTCTAAGTTGCAAGGTAAAGAATTAGATTTAATGTAACCATTTCGAAAGTCCACTGGAATAGGCAATCTAACTACATAAGGTCTTTGCTTAGCATCACCAAAAATATTAATGGTTTGATCTAATCCCATCTGAGTGATGTTAGCTGGATAAGAACTAACTTTATTAGTTTGATGTTTTTCAATTAGCTCTACCATTTTGTCGTATCTCATATGGATTCACCCACATTCCTTTATTCATGCCCGTATGGTCTTTACGCCACTGATTTATTTCATCTTCCCACTCATCAAAATCAGAGGAAGCAAAAGTTATAGACTCTCCATCTTGTGAGTAGCTGGCCATACCTTCATTTTTAAAACGATTAAATTTCTTAACAGCTGCTCCACGAACTATAGCCAGCATTTCGGTTGGGATTACGCCAGTAATGGATAACCTTAATTTTAAAAAGTCAGTAGCATCTTCAAGATACAGCTTTAGAAGATCATCATGTTTAGTATCAGTCAATTGAAGAGCTGTTTTAAGTTTTTTGAGCTGATCATCTAATACATCATTCATTTTAATCTTCTTTCTTATCTTCCCCGCCTGGAGTAGGTTGCTTATTACCTTGCGGGGTTATGCTTTTTTTACTGATACAAAAATACCATCACGTTTATGCTTCTTAATAAATAAATCATGGTATAAACGGTTTTGATATAAATATCCATCGCCGTCAGTATGTTGACCTGGAGCAAATAAAAATACCGCATTTTCTTTTACGATTGAAATAACTGCTGGTTTTGCAACTACTAAGAAGTTAATTGCCTTAGCATCTTCAGTCGGCTTAGCACCATCAGTAAAATCGTACTTAGTCATGAATCTGTTAGATTCATACACTTCAATCAATTGCACACCATCCATAGAAGTAATACGTGATTCAAGTGCAGTAGTTCCCACATTTTGATTAGTGATATTTCGAGTAAATTCTTTTGAGCGCTCTAATGCATCCATCACTTCACTAGACACATACCCCACTAAATTTTGAGTGCCATACTTACGTACTTTTCCAATACCTGTTTTTAATTGTGAGTAAGCATTTGTTGCATCTAAAGTTTCCTCAGTCTTATGAGTCTTAGCTAACAAAGCACCTTCAGTATCATTACCATCAAGATTATCAAATGAAGTAGCGATTTTTGAAAAACGATAAGAATCTAATTCCGGTTGAACGTGTTCAGTGATAAATACATTAGAAATGTTAGCCATTGCTAATTCATTATCTGTTTCATCCACATCTTGTCGATCAAGATAGAATTCAACATCTCGGTCTTGTCCCATCGTATAAATAGTCTTTTCATCTGAAACTGTACCTGAATTAAAGCCTTTTCCACGGGTATGATCTTTTAAACCACTAGTACTAATAGTCTTTAATGTAAAAGAACGTCCTCCATTGACCAAATCAACCTCTGGCGTTCCTAAAGCCGCAGTAAATAAACCTGCAGTAATCTTTTGATCTAATAAATTTCCATCTTTTGTTACATAGTTGAAACCTCTAGTTTCTGCATCTGTTGGCATATTCTAAATTCCTTTCTATAAACCTAGAGCACGTTTCAAGTCTTCTTGCGGAGTTTTAAGCTTATTTCCTCCAATTTTAGGAGTTTGGCCTTGAAGAATTGAGTTTCTACCTTCCTCACGTGCTTTATTAACTAAATCAATAATTGCCTTGGCGTTAGAAACAGTTACCGTAGCATCATTGTTAACAACCATATTAAGAACATCGTCACCAATATTCAGATCTGCCTTCTTAAATATCCCATTAACTTCTTTAATGTCATTTGAACGTTTAATTTGAGCATTTAAATCAGCATTCTGTTTTTTTAATGACTCAATTTCCTTAGTACGTTCATCCTCTTCAGTGATTTCTTTAGCAGATTTGCTGTCCTTACTTCTTAATTGCTCGATTTCTTTCATAGCATCTTCGTATTTAGTCTTATAATCATTCTTTTGTGCTTGTTCTTTAGTAATTCGATCAATATAAGGCTTAACAATTGAATCAGCATCAATCTTTTTGAAATCATCTCTACTTTCTGAACTAGATGCTGCAGCTTTATCTGGTTCAGTAGTAGAAACCGTTTCTTTCACATCATCTTTTGGCATAATTAAATGTCCTTTCTATAACTCACGTTTTAAAGTTTCGGGGAACTAACTCATGGTGTTCTTTAAAGCCTGCACACAAGGAAAAAGGCAAAATAAAAGACCATTGAACTTAATCAATAGTCTTAAAAATACTTTATTAAACTGTAAAATTATTTACCCAGCTATTATTTCAGGCATTTCATCAGGATGATTTTGATAGTACTCAGTTTTTTCTTCAATTAGCTTCATTAAATAGTCCCACTCCTCCTCGGAAAGACTATTTAAGAAAGGATCCCTTCCCCATGCCAACATGGCAGAAGTTGCATCACTATATGGCTTGCTGGTTGTTTTATCAACAAACTTTTTTATTTGATCTCGACGCATTTAAATCCTCTCCCTTGCAACTCATTCATAGCTTTGTCAAAAATTTGATCTTCACTTAAATTATAGTTTATTTGACCAATTTTGGCTAATGTCATATCTAGCAAGTTAGGCAAAAAGGTTTGATTAGATTTCAACGAATATTTATAAATTTTTCCTTCATGAGTTACAACAATCCCATAATTATAATTTCTATTATTAGCTGCAGCAAAATCTGATCCAGATGGCGGAATATTCGTTGGATGATTGTGCATCCCAATAAGTGTATAAGGAGAATAATTTTGATGTATTCTTTTTAAATCTTTCTTACTGTATCCTACTTCGAGTTTTCCCTCTTTTCCAAATGATTGTGCTACACGATTACCATCTTCATCAAAAATATAACTATCTTCACCATCAGTACCATTTCTATGTGTCAGAATTGCAATTGCTTGTTTTCTAAGTTGCTGATTCAAGTTGGGATTATCAGATATCTTGTCAAACTTTGTCTTAAATTCCTGTGAATGAATATAATCCATATTTACCTTGTTCGTACCCACACGATAAGAACCTAATCCCTTTTCCTTCTGAGCAACTTGGTTATCATCAACCCAATAAGCAGAAATAGCACATCTGCAATTAGGATGAGTTTGTGCTGGAATGCTAGGCACTTTGTCATATTCATATATGCCACTACCATATCCGTTATCTGCTCTACCAATTGCAGAACATAAAAGGCAGGCTTTAGGTTCATTTATCCACTTTACAAACCTATAACCTGCCTTTTTGATGCTTCCCCATTGAGCCATATAAAGCACCCTGGAAACTTCAGTATTAAGAAGTCTATCTGCAACATATCTCCAATTGTGGACTGTATTAGTCATTAGAGATTGCATTCTCTTGATATCAAAATGAGCTAATCCAGTGGCAAGAACTTGTTCAAGACTAGCTCTTAATCCTACTTGATTAGCCCATAATCTACTTGACCAATTAGCTCCATTTACATCTGCAGTAACAACACCCTGAATAGCTGCATTGTTAAGCATACTATCGTTTTTACCGCTTATACCCAGAATACCTGATTGTCTTTTTGTTTCAGCGATATATCTATCTACTAAGGTGTTTCCTGTAATAGATGCAGCATTTAAACTAGCTCTTGCAACTTCCAATGCAATGTTAGCCCTTAGATATTCTAACCGGTTAACCCTCATAGTAGTGTTATAGACTCGCAACTCCTGATTAACTGCATCTGAATAATCTTTATAAGTAACATGATGTCCTTCTTTCCGCATTTTAGCGGCTTGTTCAACTAATTTCTTAGCCTTACTTGAATAAGCCTGAACATCCATTTGTGTTACTTGTTTTTTAGCTAATTCTAACCCAACATTATTTCTTTCTGCCAAAGAAGATATTTCTGCTGCAATTTGCTGATTAATATTATTTAGCATCGTGTCATAATGCTTGTTCAATTGAGCAATAGCTTCTTGATCCTGTTCAATGTATTTTTCAATTGCTTCTTTTTCCATTGCTTGACGATCAAGCCAGTACTTACTACTCTTCTTCAGCATTATTATCACGCTTTAGGCTATCAATTGGCATACTCAACTGCTGTGTCTGCTTAATGGCATCTGCTTTTTCTTTAGCAATTTGTTTCATTTCTGCATCAGGTTCAATATCAGGAATCATTCCTAGTTGTGTCTTCTTAGAGACAATTCCTTCAGCATTCTTAGCATTATCGATTGCACTCGCCATATCTTCAGGAAGATTACGAGTAAATTTGAAATCTAATTCGCTCCATAGTTCTTGATCTTGCTTATTATTAAATAAAGTAGCAAGTACAATTCGATATAGTTGCATTAATGACTTATCAAACTTACGCTCTTTACTATCTGCCTTATTCTTCATAGCAAATAATTTATATTGAAGTGCAACTCCACTAGAATTTCCAGCAAAATTTTTATCCTGGATATTAGGTACCATAGCCATCATAAAAATAAAATCTGTTAGATGCTGAATTAGATTTTCTTGCATTTGATCAGCATCTGGTTTGGCGATAAAACCTATTTGTGGATTTGTATCTGGATCAAGCTGGCTAACATATAATACACGATTGTTTTTAAAATCGAATTTAGGATTACCTTCATCATCTTCTGGAAGCTTAAAGCCAATCATATACATGTAGGCATTATCAAAGTATTCCACTTGATTAGCCTTCTGACTTATCACTTTATCTAATGCATTAATCAGCGTTTTAATAGAATCAAAAATTCCTTGACGTTCTTCATTTTCAAAGAATTCTACTGCAGGAACTAGTCCATATGGATTAATCGCATAACCCGCTGCATTAGTATCTTCTTCAATGTCATAACCTTTAAATCTATAAAACTTGTCAGCATACTGAATAACTCCATAAGCATCTGTCCAATTGTTAGAATTATCAATCTGATAATGTACAAATGCTAAAGGCTGACGTTGTACTGTATCATCATAAATAATAAAAGCATGATTAGGGCTTGAATACATTAAGTGCGGCCTTGAATCTTCGCCTTGATAAATACTGGCAATAGAACGTCCGAAAATATCACACTGCTTACTAATTTCATTGATGGTATCAAAAAAGTTCTCTTGTCTATTCCAGCGTGCAATTTCATCAATTTTTGAACTACCATTTAGCAACGCTAGTTTAGGCTCAATACCACAAAAGTATCCATTGTACACATCAACGACATATTTTGCTGAATTAACGACAATCCGATTATCTGCTCCAGTTTCCTTTTCTGGTGCGGTTAATATCTTATGTTTACCTAGATATAACTTCATATTCTCTCTATATCTAGGTTTCAAAACTGTTTCGTTATATGCAATAAAACCTAATAATTCATTACTAGTTAATTTTTCTCCCTTAGGAAAAATAAAGCTACTGTTTCCAGTAACTTTATCTCTTCCATAATTAATATCTTTCAAAATCTCACTCCCTACATGAATGATTTAAGTAGCGTCGCTTTCGTACTTCCATGACCATTCTCTTCCTCTACCGCATAACGAATAGCATCAATACAGTGGTTATATGCATCGATCGGCCTATTTGTGTATTCATCTGTTTTCTTATCTTTTACATACGTATAATTCTGCAACTCTTCAATCGTTTTAACGCAACGATCATCGACTATCCAATCAAATTGCTGCAGGAACTGAATACCTTGAACAATTGAATCAGGTCCTTTTAAAGCTGGCCGAATTCGATATATTCCATCTCTACGCATTTCAGCAATCGACTTCTTTTCTGCGCTATCTGCAGTTATTACTTCTTTTGCGAAACCCATGTCCTTAATAACTTTAGCAAGTTGGTTATTAAGCAACCCTCTCTTCACAAATTCATCCATTACATAAAGCTTACATCGCTTTAAATCTAATTTGATGTGCATAAATGCACTAGGGTCGTTAACAAACCCATAGTCCAATCCAAAGTAATCATGTAGATTAATCAATTCTGGATCTCTTGGATTTAAACGTCTTGTTTCAAAGCTTGGAAATACTAATTTATCAAGTGTTGCAAACTCACCTAATGTGTAGATCTTGTAATAAGCTGGATTGGTTCGTTTCAGATCCTCAATAGTCTTAATATTGTCAGCATCTAAAAATTTATTATCCTTATAAGTCGATCGATGAATTGACACACGGCTTTTATCATAATCTGCACTAGGATCAAACCAAGTCTGATAAGTCCAATTGAGTTTTGATACTGGGTTAAACATACAAAAAATTTGTCGTTGCTTATGCTTAGGCTCACGTAAACGCAACGTTAACTGAGTGTAGTCATTATGATTAAACTCACTTGCTTCTTCCATAACCACATCTGACAGTCCCTTAATAGATTTAATCTTTTCTGGGTCATCCATACCTTGAAACAAAAAAATCGCCCCATTTGGAAGGACGATTGTTTTATCAGATCTATTTACATGACAGTATTGAAGGATATTCCATCCACTTAAACACTCAGTTACGTCAGTAAAAATTGAATTTTTAACTGTTCTATCAACCTTACGTAGCCAAAGCACTTTTCTTGGAACATTCCAATGCTGCAATGATTTCAATACAACTTTTTGTACTACTCCATGGCTTTTACCACTTGATGCACCGCCGTACCATACTTCTGTTAAGTGCGAATAATCAAAAAGGTTGTTAAAGATCTGTTTATTAAACACTTTTGAGGGATGCGGAAAATTAAGCTTAATGTTAACCATCATAATCACCAGGATCTATATTTACGGTAATATCGGTTTGAGTTTCAACTTTATCAGTAAAAATCTTATAGTATTTACCAAGTAATTCTAAAGCCTTTAATTGGTCCTGATCTTCTGGAGTAACAGTTGTGACATTATCATATTCAACTTTAGGCTTTTTTCCTTTATAAGAAATACGCTTAAAGACTTTTTCCCTAGGTTTTCCAATTGCTAACTGGCTCAAATTATCCAGAACTCCATTAATATCAAGAATATCGTTTACCTTAGTTTGATGCATTGTTTCACTAAGATATTGACTAATGTTAGCATTTGTTAGCAATCTAGAGCCGTTAGCCCTGGCTGTACTATCATTTTTAACCTTATATACAGCCTTATATGCCCTAGCTGCATTGAAATCTTTTAAATATTCCTGACAAAATTTCTTTTGCTTAGGAGTTAATTCTTTCAAATTATCACCACCTTATATTTTTGCAAAATAAAAAGCCAGCTTATGCTGACTTAAAAATCATAAATTTTCCAGACAAAACTTATATTGTTTATCGTAATCTTCAAATTCATCAATTATATTAATACTAGATAATATCTCTCCATCTTTAGCTACTAAATTAATTAAAATATTTTGACCACCTATCCCAACCCTTTCTTTAGTTTTTTTGTCGTCAATATTTTTTTCGATTTTCATTAGTTCTTTGAATATATGAATTTTATTATTTGAATCGCAATTAAGCAAATAATCTATCGCTTCTTCACACTGAGGCTTTAATATCCAATTAGGATTTGAATAACTTGCGATCTCCTGAATATCAAATTTATTAGTGCTCCTAAGAGCATAAGCATGTGTATTCATATCTTCATCAAAGCCGAAGATATAAATTGTTGTGTCTGTATTTACTTTTTCGATATTATTTTTTAAAACATCTCGAATTATTAGACTAAATGTTTTAACTTCTTTCGATAAAATTGATCTAGATCTATCAAAAGCTAGTCTAATAATTGAAAAATCTCCAGTTCCACACAATATGCTTTGAGTAAAAGGATAATATTCAAATTTTTGAGTAAAGTAAGATGGAATAGTTTTTCCATTGTTGTTTTTTCTCGATGCTAAAGTATCCATAGATAAAATAATACTATTAGGACTAATTTCAGCATTTAAAGCAGTCATAAAATCACCTCAATAACAATTATAAAAAAATCAATTTCGAAATAATAGGATTCATTCTTTGAGATGAATATAAATTTAAGCTAACTAAGTCCAACAATGGTAAATATTTTAGAACCACTGCTAAAAGTTTAATAATATTTCCATTAAAAAAGAACTGGCCTTTCGACTAACTCTTATATAATTATTTATTCAATTTAAACTTTTCTGGATTATTTTTCATAATATCCAAAGCCGGCGGTTGAAGTATATACAAAATCGGAACATCATTTATATCTTCTATTTCTCCAAATTTAGTATATGATACATTCTTAGTTTTAACTATTACTTTAGATTGATATAATTCAAGAACATTAGGATCATTTTCATGTAAATAGCCTTTATATTGAGGAGGATTATTAAATAATTTCCTAACAATATTTAGTTTTTCTTCTGTGAGACCTAAAACATATTTTTTATATTCTTGCTGTTCTTTTTTCGTTTTATATCTTTTCCAAATTACGTCGCCAATATCAAGGCCAATCGAAATCCAAAAAATCAATGCTACAAAATATATAAAAAGAAAACACATAGTTAATACTTTACCCACTGGCAATGTTTCAATATAAGATCTTGACAACAAAACTATCGTACAAGTAATAGCTATTAGTAATCTTGTTTTCATGTTTGACTTAAGAGCCTCCCATGCTGTCTTTACTAATTCTTCCAATTAATTACCTCCATTCGTTTCAAAAATAATTATAAAAAAGCCAAGTCTAATTAAAAGACTTGACTTTCTTGAAACGAACGGAATTTTAGTCCTAAGAAGGACTATGGGAAATACTGGAATCGAACCAAGCTTAATGTCTCACCATTTAGAGATATTTCCCACTTGCTCCTTAACAAAATAATTTTGAAGGGACATTCTTAAAGAATGTGTGTATGCACAGCGAACACAGAGCAATAGCCTCAAGTGTTAAATACATAATATAGAGGAATTCCTTAATGCGGTGAATTAATTCAATTAGTTCCCATAGCTCGTACAAGAATTGAACTTGTAACTCCACCGTGAAAGGGTGGCGTCTTGACCATTTGACCAACGAGCCAGAATACTCTGTTAGGTACAGAGCTAAACCAGATGTTTTTTGTAAATTAAATTAGACAAGTAATATTTTCGTGACCTATAAAAATTAAAACATCTTTTACTTACCATATGACAAGGTAAATATTTTTTTAACGTCCGTTTTCCGCCGGACAATGAGCAGGCAAGGAGTCGAACCTTGCTAGATACGTGAAAGAAGATCGCCTTCTTTCATTCCAAATTGTGTTCCGTTCTGCCCACGGTATCTGTTGCGGTCCACTGCGAACAGATAACCAGCTCTCAAATCACGCTCGCCTCGAAACCGTTGAGGGTCATGGCATGAAGGTCGTGCCTAGGCAAAAACTATTATATATAATAGTCACTGATTGACTACCTAATGCCTAGGCTAATGAGCAATCTGGGGTCGAACCAGATTACTCAACAAAAAAGTAATTTTTAGGATTAAGAGATGAAAAATACTTTTGTTAGGGACATCTAGCCTGATTATTTCAGGCTATAACCGCCAGCTGAATCGAACAACTGCTAACGTCTACCAGGAACGGTTACTAAGTTCGTCACTTAGCCTATATTTCAAAGGAGGTGCCTTAGCACTAATGTCTATCAAAAAGCCTACCGCTTAACTTTTCGACAATACTAATTTAACGCATTTCAATTGCAATTTGTCTGCAATTTTCCTGCAAATAATCTGCAATTGATAAAAAACGGAGGTTATCCTTTATATCTTAGAAGTACAGGCATATCTAAAGTCCCATTCTTAATTTTTTGAGTTTCTAAGCACTCTGCAAACTCACATAGTGCCAATTTCTTCTTAGTGTGATACTGTCTGTCAGAATATTGGATTGTATTAGCTATTTGCCAGTCTGGAAGCCCTTCAATAAATTTGTTCACCAAGATGGTTCGATAAGGTTGCGTTTGTGTATTAGCACATACTTGAAGTGTTTTATAGACAGTAACAACCTTCTTTTCATACTGTTCTACACGCGCCCATGCTTTCAAAATTTTAATTTCTTGAGTGTTGGCGGTACTTCTAGTGATAGGCATATCGGTAATTTCTGGGCTCGTTAAATCGCTTAACCGTAGACCTGCTCCTTTAATGTAATGCGGTAAGGTTGATTTAAAGAAACGAGTCGTAGCTCCCATAGTTTTTTCTAAGTCAATTTCGATTTCAGATCCTAAGCTTAATTCCTCTACATCTCTCACTATTCCCACTCCTATACTCGTTTAACCTATTGTTCTTTTTTTCTTAATTCATGGCTACATAAGCTCATGGTTTTCCTCCAGCTAATCCCCATTGACTATTTCCTATATACGTGATTAGAGGTTGCTCAAAAAAATCTTCATCAACCATTTCAAAACCATCTTTAGTCTCTAAAAAACATTTCCTACCATTGTCAGCAACGTGAAAACCATGAATCCTAAGATAATTTGGATTAAAGGTATCAACAAACTGCCGCATATATCCCCTTGTTCCGATCTTTAATTTTAAAGGTGGCATACGTTCATCCTTTCTCTACTCAAAGCACAAACACGACAAATCCAACTGTGCCTAGGCAGATCAGCGTCACTGCTATGGTAATTAATTCTGCACTATACTTCACCTAATCACCCATATCTCTCTTAATTCTCACTTCGACCCTAGGACGCTCGGCATATCTCTTTTTAACGACCAATGTTGTTACTTGCTTATCGTCATGATAGATACCTCTCATGACTTCAACCATTCTGTGAAGTTGCTTATTGCGTTTCATTTTTGGATTCATGCCGTCCATAATAATCTTGCTAACATTATCAATATCAGGCCTCTTAATTGGTAACTCTTTATTAATCAAACACAACTGTCTGCGCTTTTTGCTCCAGCTCTTAGGAATTGGAAAATACGCCACTATCCTGACATCTACAGGCTCGTCATGGTCAAAGCACCCGTCAAAACTATTAATTGCTGTGTACCTGACTAAGTCCTCGTACTGAGACGTTTTCTTCGGAGTATAAGTAACTTTCCTAGTAACCCTAGGTCTAGCTTTACCTACTGGCGGTCCTTCAATCGTGAAATTAACTCTCATACTCAGTGATAAGTTCCTCAATGTTTTTATGCTGAATTTCAGTTAGTCCTAATAATGTCGGTGGTTTTCCAGCAACATGAAGAATTAGGTCTTTTCCGTAAGCCGATATAATTACTGTGTCAACTCTCCCACTCTTAACCGCATTCTTAGTTTCTTCCAGAAATTCCAAAATTTTTTCTTTTTTACCTTTTTCCATCTCTATTTTCCTTCTCGTTTTTCCAAGCAACTTTGGCAAATAAATTTTCCATTTTCATCCAAAAACAAATCGTCGGTGTTAAATACTTCCCCACAATATTCGCAAAAATTAAAATTCCAATTCATCATAAAGCTCCTACAATCAAAATAATTGCTGCTAGCAGGATCAGAAATGCTGCTGCAAAAACCCAATCTGACTTCATAATTTTCCTCTCATCCAGTCAGGTATCTCTAAACCTGCATATTTAAACTTGTTAGCTTTTACGCACTTTACAAAAATCCAATCCACGAAGACGTTAGACTTAAGTGTTCCATCTTCTTCAAGATAGCAATTAGGTATCCAGAAGTTTTGAGTTCTGTATTCTGTTTCAACGTCTGGATTAAGCAAAAATCTCTTAGCTCGCAATCTGTCAAAATGCTTCTGTGTATACTCAATCAATCTAAAAGGAATTCCTCTGTAGTACTGAACTTCTGTATTGTACTTAATACGTGGTTTTTGCTTTTTCTTTTTTCTAGTCATTTGTTAATTTATCCTCTGCTACAGAATCATCTTCTAAGTAAATTTCATATGTATCTTGCAAGCAACCTAGCAAATCCGGAATTGATTCTCCAACGACAGTGTCTGATTTATCTTTTAAAGATTTACCTGTAGCAAGTTCGATAGCATAGAAGTATTCATCTTCGACTTCAACTAGTTTTACTTCTTTAAAATCTGCTGACTTTTTATTTCTTAAAACTACATTGTCACCAAGTTTTGGCATTTTAAATCTCTTCATTGCTCAACCTCCAACTACTTCTTTAACCACGCCATGAAGTGCCTTAGCAACCTCACTGGCTTCTTTCTTGTCTATTTTCCAAAGCTCAAAAGCCTAATACTCTTTTGTCTTTTACGTCACTAAAATCAATCACGTGTCCAGATGAACCTCGTAAAATTCGACTTACAACTTTAGGGTTATATACACGATTTAGCTGGTCACTATTTAAATTGGTCGTAATTATTACTCGACGCTGCTTATCTAAGATCTCTTTAAGTGTTTCCTGAACAAAATTACTTGCTTCATCCCCTTGACGACGCATTGCTGACTCAGTTCCTAAGTCATCTAGAACTAAAAGATCAACTGACTCAAAAAGATCTTTAACGTTTTCAACCGTCCACCAGCTATTTGGATTTTCAAAAGAAGCCTTAATTTTGCCGAAAAGCGATTCCACGTTCATGAAAAGGCATTTCTGTGCTGGATCTGCATTTTCATTAACTGCCTTAAGGATCGCCATAGATAGGTGAGTCTTCCCTGTTCCTGGAGTGCCGTACAGTACCGAATTGAACTCCTTTTCGGGATGCAGATAATACTCTCCAGCGATTGACCTTGCCTTTTGTTTAATTTGTGCTTCAATCGTCCCATTTTGTGTGTTGTAACTGTCGAAATTACACTTAAAGGTATCTTTATCATCAACAAGCGAACTTCTTCTTAAAACACCTCTTATATTCTTCTCCTTAAATTTTTCAACATTTGCTACTTTTTCTTGCTCTATTTTCTCTTGTTCGCACTTAGGGCAAATAGGATCTTTCCCATCAATGCCCATAAGATGACAAGTTTTGTGAATGGAACATGTATCAGGATATGTTTTGATACTAAGAGCAGCAGCAACTTTTACATCTTTCATGCTATTCTCCTTTAAAATGGCAAGTTATCATCTTCATCCTGCGGTAGCTTTTGATTTTCAAAATCTTTGAAATCATAAACTGTAGCATTCGCAGGTATATTGTTCTCATTTAAATAATCTATAAACTTAGGACTAAATAAAGTCGTTGGTCTCAAATAGGCAGACATTTTGGGATCATTTCCCCAAGAAAAGCACTTATTATCAATCACTCGTTTAAAATCTTGAAGTCTATAGCCCTCTCGCCAACGAGCATGAATTGGTTCTTTACTTCGTTTAGCAGATGCAGGAAATCTCCTACCCGTTTTCTCGTTCAAATAATCAATGATTTCTTTATATGGAATTTCTTCCTCAGGGTTAGACTTAGAGGGATTGTCAGGTTCTACCTGACCTATATCTTTAGTACGTACTTTGTTAGATGAGTATTTAGTGGAGTTAGTACTTTGTAGTTGCTGATTTTCCAGTGCTGGTTTTTCCTGTTTAGGTTTATCCAGCATTGGAAAATCGGATGTAGGCTCTGGAATTAACAACCAATCAGGATCAGTAAATTGACCTTTCGAATTTCGATTTCTCTTTCTTTTCAAATATCCAAATTTTACAAGTTCATCTCTAGCAGTCTGCATTGAACCCTTTCCATTAGTGAAATGCTTTAGCAGCTCATCTTCATAAAATACCCAATCGTCTGGCATACTCCAGCAGTAGGTAAATAGTCCCCATGCTTGTAGTGATAAGCGATTATCTCTCAATATCGTGTTATCTAACACCGTATAGTTCTTGTCATAAACTTTATGCATCTTGCCCATAGTTAATTACCGCTCCCAGCTTTACTATTTAATAATTCCTCAAATACTTTTTGCGCTTCACCTCCAAGACTATTGACATAGTTAACTGCAGCTGAATTGCCTTCTTTAAAGTGTTTCATCAGAATTCCCATTGTTGTTGGTTGTCCGTTAAAGGTAATAGGATAATCTTCCAACTTTTGTTTAACCGGTTTGTCCTTTGACTTGGTTTGTTTTTTAGCTGGCTCTTCTGGCAAATCTTCGCCAGCATAAATCTCTAATCCTAATCCTGCAGTGGCAAGAGCTTTAACAAGACAACGTTGTTGAGCCTTATTGATTAATTTCATATCTAAAGCCTGAGCTTTAACGGAGTTACCTCTATTGTCCATTACATAAAGGTTTTGAGACGTTTTTTCTCCGTTAATTGTGACTGTAGCTTCAACTTCACAACCAAATGGAGTTAACCGATAAGGTACTTGTCTACCAGTTGAAATCCATTCACCTTTTGAAGGAATATATTCGGGATATTCAGTGAATTCTTTCTTAGCATCTGGATAATGTGATTTAACTAGGCCCCATGCAGTCGCCCAGCTTAAATAATCCAGTCCCATTTTCTTTTTGATATATGGTTTTACATCAATCTTTTGTAAAGTAGCATACACGCTTAATTTGGGCTTTTGCTCTTCTTTTTTCTCTTTTACTTCTTCGGTCATGGCGTTTTCCCCTTACTTGATGGTCGTTCCTCTATGAGCTTTCAAGTGTGCCCCGTTGATTTCGGTGCCTGCTTTTAAATCCTTATAGAGCTTATTTTTATCAATTTTTACTTCTTCAACATATTTAATGTAATCTTTTGGTAAGTCTTCCTTTTTATCGATAACAACTGATGCTTTGAAATTGCGTGGTTTAAAGATATGCTCATCTGTCACAAGTTCTTTGATCCCAGCTCCGTCAATCACATCAGTAATGTATTGATTGAGTCGTTTCTTTTTGTTTTCTTCCACACGAGCTACTTCTTGCCATTCCTTAGCTTTTCTTTTAGCAAGTGTTATCTTCATATCAGAACGGTCAATTAACCCAGCTGCTCCATCTAATTTTTCGTTCCTAGTTAATTCCAAGCTCTCAATTGTATCGACAAGAACTTGAGGATCTAAATCTTTATCTTGTAGTTCTTCAATTTTTGCGTTAATTTGGAATGCACTCATTTCTGTCATGGTATATATCTCCTTCTATTTCATGTAAACGTGGTTCCAACCTTGACCGTACTGATCTGCTAAATCTTCGGCATAAATGCCATCAAAAGAAGCCATACACCAATTAATTAGATTAAATTCAGTAAGTTTTGTTTTTTTGGAAAACCAATATTTAAACATCTCATCGCCATCTTTATAGCCAAGCTTTTCGGCAAAGTCATCAACGGTATAAAAATTAAAATAATGGACCATGAAACTAAAAATGTTCTCATAAGGAAATCCCTTACCGATTGCTACTCGTTCGCCATGCACGTCCCGTAAGACAATGCCCTCTACTTCTTGTAAATCTCTCAATTGACTATCTTCAAATTCTTCCATGTGGTATACTCTCCTTGGTTGATATAAAATCTTTGAATTTATTCCTAGTCGTTCCCGATGGCAGTCGGTAACGACTTTTTTGTTGTCATTAAATGCAATTTTGAATTGTTTCTCGTATTCATCAGCTACTAGCGGTGACTTATCTTGTCTTGCAAAAAATGCGTTGCTATTGCTGATTAATCTTGCTTCTAATGTCATCTTTCTCACCTCCCTAAATATTTGGAAAAATCGCTGTATACATCGTAAAAATAAGTGCTACTAATGCTGTACACATGGTACCTAGCGTAAGTATTTCTGTTTCACGTACTGTGAAATCAGTACCCATGAATTCGTTGATCTTGTGGTTAATCCATTTACTCATAGTTGGTGATCCTCCATAAACTTTTGTAAGACATCCTTGTCATATAAGATTTGGCCATCAATACTAATTGGCTTAAAATCAAACTTTTTCAGCCAAATTCTAAATGTAGATGGGCTAACTCCTAAGAAGTTTGCTGATGCTGTCACGTTAAAATACTTCTGTTGAATAGCTCTTTCAATAACTCGTTCTGGGATTGCGATTTGCATGAAATCATCTCCTTTTTAATGAATCAAAATACTTTCCTTACTAGCTCTGTCTACTCCTTTTACAGCAAGATAAGTTTCTTGCTGAAGATGGATAAAACTTAGAATATCTTGAATTTCTTCCGGTTTACCTTCTAGTGTTAATTTCATCCTTATCTCCTCTCAATTCATCAAGACTAACGCCTAAAGCATCAGCAATTTTGCACATAGTTTTGAATGTAGGCTCAGTCTTTAAATATCTATAATTTCTAATTGTTTGGTAATTTATTCCTGATCTATTTGATAATTTACTCAAACTCCAATGCTTATTTTTTAAAATACGATCAACTGTTTGCCACGACATATAGTGTTATATTCCTCTTCTTATATACTTCATATTGTGCTATACTTAATACACGACTTTATCAAGGAGGTGAAATAAATGAGTGAAATTAACGGCTTAGGCGCTTTAGAAAAACGTCTTGATGACATGGCCGAAAAAGCTAAAAAATTAGATGGTGATAATCAAGTTGATTTTGACAAATTATTTAATGCTAATTTTATGAATAAATACACTGATTTATCATCTATCAAAGATTTTCTTGATATTTTAGACGCGCATAATCAAGAAGAATTTGAAAATTTATCTAAATCTCAGCTTGATACTCAAGTTAAACAACATACTCGCTTTGGTTCATGGTCTGAAATGTTACAGACTGCTACTAAAGAATATGTTGTAAACTTTATCGGCTTTTAATGTCGGCTTTCAATTGAAAGCTATTTATTTTCCGTAGTGTATCGTCTAAATGACTAGCTTGAACACTTGCTAATCTAAGCAATTGAGCTAGTTCAGAAAAATTAGTCTGAGCACTAACAACTTGGCTAAGTCTTGTTTCTTCTGAAACAGGGCTTTTCTTTTGCTCTTCTTTCATTGCTACCTCCTACGCTTCCAACAAATCCATTCGCTCTTTAAAATATTTCTATTGATTATCTCCTAAATAAATCTCACTCATTCCTAATAGGTCACAAATATTAGCTAAAAGTTCATAGTTAGATTCTTGAAGATCTTTCAACTCAAATTTTCTTTCGCCAGTTTTCACACCTGAATCAATAATTGTCGAAACTTTGCCAAATGTTGTATTAGGGTTATTCAATGCAACCAATTCTTTGAGTGCATCCCTTACATTTTCGTAATTCATGATTATTTCTCCAATTCTTTCTTAATTGCTTTCATCCCTGCATCGGTATAAAGCCATTGAGGAACTTCTTTATCGGAATATTTAGATTTGCTGTTAGCCCAGCGACCATATTTGTTATGACCCGGTTGTTTAGCCTTTAGTCCAAGTTTATTAGCAATTCGACCTACCATATTTGCTGTAGTATTTAGGGCTTCAGCAATATCTTTTGCTGAATATTCTTTCTGTTTCATAACAGGAATAGTCATTTCACCAGTTAAAACTTCAGCTGCTTTTGCTAATAAATTTTCTTTTGAACTACTTGATTCAGTTGCCATTGCAATCTTGTAGAGCATATTTGCTTTTCTGGTAGCTGAATTATCTTTCATGATTTTTAGACGTTCTTGGTTAACGATCATTGGCTTGTTTTCCTTAATTGCTACACGCATATTGAAGCAGTTATCTACCAACTCATCGTAAATATCCCATGCTTTGTCATCGTCCATGATTTTTAAAAGCTTGGCATATCCGCGTTCAGATAATAGGTAGATATGATTAGCGTTACCCCATTGAGCTTTAGTAAATCCATATTTAGAAAACAGATTGCTCGGAACAATTTGTTTTAAATCTAAAATATCGACCCCATCTTTAAATCTTTTTCGATTTCTATTAATCAAAAGATTAATGTTTCCAACTATTTGGTTATGAATTACCGCAATATCTCTTACAAGCAGGGCTTTCTTACCTTCGCCAAATCCGCCTTCGATTCCGGTGAATTCAAATTTTCCGATCTTTTCTTGGCCAATTACTTTTAAAGATTCCATTATTTCACCTTTCTTTTTAGTTTCCTTTTGGGAACGCTTTGAGTAAAAAAAATAGAGATTTTATCCTTATTAAATCCTAAAACAGACATCATTTTAGCTAGTTCTTTTATAGAAATATTAACTAATCCATTTTCTCTTTTGCTATAACTCGTCCGACTCATTCCTAATTTATGAGCAAACTCGGCTTGATCCCAGCCTTTAGCAATTCTCTCTGCTTTTAGCCTATTTAAATCTAATTTCAATTCTCCCATTTTATCACCTCTTTTCTATCGCTCCCGTTTGGGAACAATTTAATAATATATCCTTAGTTCCTGAATGTCAACATTAATTTAATATTTTTTCTCATTTTATTTCTTTTTGGGAACATATAGACTATAATTTTATTTGAAAGGCGGTGAAAGCATGCGTAATAATGATGAAATTGTTGCTTATGTTGATAACCTTAGGAAATCTCAAAATATGTCATTAAATGAACTAGCAAGAGCGACCGGTCTTGCTAAATCAAGTCTTTCAAGATATTTCAATAAAACAAGAGATTTTCCTGTTAATAAAGTACATCTATTTGCTAAAGCTTTACATACCACTTCAGAAAATATTTTGGGATTTGAGCCAGATGATTCTAAAACTGGTTCCACTTCAAGGGATGAAAATGAAAGTCAGCAAGCTGACTTAGACGATGATGACACCATATTCACTTTTCAGGGACGTCCTATCCCACCAGAAGACTTAAAGATAATAAGAAGGCTACTTAAGAATGACGACGATGAATAGTTTATATACAGATAGTAATACCATTACTTATCTATTCAATTATGCCCTAGATCATGGTATTTCATTTGAAACAACATATGATCTCCACAAAGATACGCCTTCTTGTAGTGTACCTAGTAAAAGGAAAATGGTAATTAACCTCAATACTGACGAGGAGGAATTACCATTTCAAATATCTCACGAGATTGGCCATATTTTAAATAAGGATTTCGGTAAGCAATTCTTTTGTGGAGAAAGTAGTTCATCGCCTGTTGAAGTTAAGGCATCACAGACTGGGATCAAAATTCTTGCTGACTATTACTTCTATGATGTCCCTAAGGAAGACTGGAATATAGATACTTTTATGCTTTATTACTGTATCCCAGTCTCTTATAAAGACTGGGTCATAGAGTACCTAGCAACGAAATGATTGATGCTACGGTTCAATTTACGGGCAAGGTTCAATAATTGAAAGGAAATATATTAAATGTCTGAATACAAGCGAAAATTCACTAATAGTGAAAAAAGGCATAAACTTGCTAAGTTTAACTCAGTCTATTACGAAGGTGATCCTGAGAATTGGAAGGTTTCACGTCTTCCTAATTGGATGAATTTTTATGGATACGAATTAGATAAGGAATTACAAGGCAAATCACCCAAATACTATAGGCAGTTCAAACAAGGCACGATCGTAATGATTGACTACGGAGTCCCGATAGGAAATGAACTAGGTGGTAGACATTTTGGCGTAGTTCTATCAAACAATGATACAAAATTCAAACGAAAGATCATGGTTGTTCCCTTATCTTCTCATTATCATAAGGGATACATTGATTTAGGATATGATCTCATGCAAGGAATAACTAAGTTAATTCAAAATCGCGTTATTGAACTTAATGAAACTGTTGACAGTTTAATTGAGAGGCTAATCCAATTTAAAAATTCTAATAATGGAAAAACATTTACATTTACTATTCAAGAAATCAATTTTATTCAAGCTAATAATATTGATGGTTCATTAATATTTAAAGAAGAAAATAGCTTTAATATTGAAAAACGAGATCCAGATTTTGAAAAACTTATTTATCAAATTAAAGCTACTGATTCATGGGAAAAATATCCTAATATTTTTAAATATGTTTCTTTTTTTGATACTATCTTTTCTTTCCAAAAAGAGATCTTTGAGGGAATAGAATACGGTAAAAACATGGTGAAGCAATTGAATGAGCTATTAAGAAAATTCCAAAAGTACAATAAACAATCCTTTGCCGTAATCTCGGACGTAAAAACAGTTAGCAAATTAAAAGTTGCCAAATTATCTCACTTCACAATTTCTGGAAATACTTATATCTCAAATAAAGCATTAACTAAAATAAAAGAAGAAGTAATCAAAACTATTGAATAATGAGTTCTCATATGTGATAATACATGTATCGACAGATTGATGTCGACCACGAAAGTGGTCTTAACGTATTGCTCAGAGTGATGAGCGAGGCATGTGATTATTTCTTTTCGAGATATATTGCATGCCTCTTTTTGCATATTAAGGGAGTTTGAATGGATATTAAGGTAGCAAAGATTATTAGCACAAAGCAATTAATAATAAATGCTGGTAAAGATCAAAAAATTAAATTAGGTCAAAGATTTGAAATTATTGACTACACTAGTTTTGAAGTTATTACTGATCCTGAAACTAATAAAAAATTAGGACGTATTTATGCAGTTAAGGGCAATGTAATCGTATCTAAGGTTTATTCAAAAATGGCACTTGTTGAAGCTCCATACGAAAATTCTTTATTTTCAATTCAAACTGATCTCAATGTTGATCCTAAAGAAATCACTGGTGGCTTACCTGCTCCATCCTTGAATCCCATCAAAGTCAGAGATACTTTAATTAAAACAAACTAAATATATAAGAATAGGATAATTATGAAAAAGAAGTATGTTATTGCAGCAAGCTTATTGGCAGTAATGGGAATGTCGGCGGCTTGCTCATCGAAATCAACCACAACCAAATCTACAGTTAAATCATCTAAAGTAACTCATAAGAAGAAAGCAACAAAAAAATTACCAAAGCCTGATTATGCAACAGCGGAAGATGCTGAAGCAGCATTAAATGCGGGAAAAGTGCTTGAAGGCAAAACTGTTCGCTTCAGAGTAAATGATCTAAGGCCTAAGAGTGCTTTTGGATACAATTTAGAAACTGGCCAACATTTAAACTTTGTTAGCCCACATAATCCAAAAGTAAAGGTTGGAGATATAGTCATTGTTAAAGTGAAAGAAGTAACATCTACTCTAGGCTCATTTGTCATCAAGTATTCAAACTTACATAAAGTACCGCTGAGATCTTTATCTAAAGCAGAAAAAGACAAATTAAACAAAAAGCCTAATACAGAAGATGAAACGGATTCTGACTCTGATACTACTTCTGCTAATCAGAATTCATCCCAGCGAAATAATGCAAAATCCACCTCATCTAATACTCAAAATGTTGAAGCTGCTAAGCAACAATCTAAACCTAAATCACAAGGTGAAATTAACAAGGAACTTGGCCACGATCCAAAAGGTGCCCCACTCTTACCAGGACAAGATCATGCTGCTGGCGCAAACGTAAATGGTGATCCTGATCCTTGGGTACAGGGACAAATTGATTGGGCTATTCGTGAAGGTTACATGAATCCTGACGGAACGGACACTGAAAAAGGTAAACAATTATTACAACAGGGTTCTGATGATGAAGACGCAGATTCCAATAATTCTAGTTACGATACAAACGATGATGATTCAAGTTATGATACGGACTATTAAAAAATAAACAAAAATCCCACTGATGCGCCAACATCAGTGGGATAAGGAAATGAGCTACGCCAATAGCTCAAATTAATGTTTTAAAATTAACAAAGCCATAAAAATATGAACTCTGCCCTCTTATTGTAGCAGAGTTCATATTTAGGCTACAATAGGAGGTTTTTTATTATGCCAAAAAGAAAAAATACAAGTATTAAAGATTATAAATTAAAATCTGGTAAGAAACGGTATATGTTTCAGATTTATTTAGGTACTAACAGCAATGGTAAGCCTATCATTACCCGCAGGCGTGGTTTTAAATCTTATGCTGAAGCAGAAGCTGTATTCAATAAAATGTCACAAATTAAACCAGATAATTTTGTAAAACAAAAACAAATTAAAGTAGCTGAATTACGTGAACTGTGGTTTGAAAATTATAAGACCCAAGTAAAAGAATCCACTGCAAATAAAAATAAACAAGTCTTTGATAACCATGTTATTCCCGCTTTTGGTAATCAGTATATTGACAAGATTACAGTGGCTGAATTACAAAAGTGGGCTGATAGAAAAGCAAAACAGATTGTTAAATATAGAGATGCTATTAATGAATTCAATGCCCTTTTTGAATACGGTATTCGCTTAAACTATGTTTCTGAAAATCCGTTAAAACGGATCATTATTCCTAAGAAAACATCTCGACCACGTAGAGACACTGAACATAATGTTTATACCCGAGATGAACTAAATCAATTCCTTGAAGTTGCAAAAGATTATGGATTGGTCCCGTATACTTACTTCAAGCTACTTTCTGCTACTGGTCTTAGAAAATCTGAAGCTCTCGCGTTAACATGGTCAGATATTAACCTAACTGCCGGTACTTTATCAGTAAATAAAACCTTGGCATATGGTTTAAATGGTAAAACGATTATTCAGCCACCTAAATCACCAAAATCTAAACGAATTTTGCCGATCTCTGACGGTTTGAAAGAAGTTTTGATAGATTATAAGCGAAAGCAGAAAATCATCTCTAAAGAGCTATTTCACACTAATAAGGGAACTTATTTAAGAATAAGCAAACCGGATCAATGGTTAAAATCAATTTACGCTAAAGACCACGAAGAAAAAGCTGAATATGCAAAAAAATATAACTTAAAAGAGCCACAACCGGATTTACGTCATATTACAGTTCACGGTTTTAGACATACTTTTGCAACACTACTTATTGCGGAAACTAATGTAAAACCTAAAACAGTTCAGATGTTACTTGGTCATGAAAACATTCAAATGACTTTAGACATTTATACTCATATTAACAAGAAAAATACAGAAGATGCAGTCAATGCATTAAAGCAATTAAATATATAAACAAAAAAACACCTTTTTAGCCATTTCTTAGCCAAAAAGGTGTTTTTATTACTTAAAACGTTGCTATATCAACATTCTTTTATTCAAAT
>NZ_GG670120.1:769146-814882 GCF_000159355.1 Lactobacillus johnsonii ATCC 33200
GAACCTGCGCGCCGGTATAAGCCGGTTCGCCGGATTTCGAGTCCGGTGCATTACCACTCTGCCAACTCTCCAACTACAACGTTTTATTATAGCAATTAAAAAATAAATGGTAAATACAAAATAACTAATTCTAAAATTAATCTTTAAAAAGTCATCATTCTTTCATAGTTTTTCTGTATCTTAAAGCTATACCAATGATAATGAAAGGACTCGTATTATGGCAAAGATCATTATTTACAAGCCCCGCAAAATCAAGTTGATACGCCAGGCTGTTGAGCGTTATCTAAACTATAAAATTGTTAAACATAATTAGATTTTTAGCCAACCAAAAGTGGTTGGCTTTTTTAATTTAAAACATTTCAATAATCTTTTCCATTAGTGGCGTCACTTCTCTATCTTTACGCCATACTAAATTTAAGTGGGTAATCCAGTTAGTATGCTTTACTGGGATAATCTTACTTTTTGCATAAGTAAGGGCAATCGATTCCGGAACTAAAGCTATCCCTAAGCCTTCATCGGCCCAGTGAATTGCCGTTCTTGCGTCATCACAAGTTACTGAATAGAACGGCCTTATTCCCTGGTGCCGAAAACTACGATTGAATATTTCTTGAAATCTTCGGTATAAAATTATCGGACTATCTTTTAATTCACTAAGATGTCTAATTTCTCTCCTTTCAAAAAATTCCTCTCTTGTCACTGCTACCATGGGTTCTTGATGAAAATCTTTAAAATTTAGTCCTTCAAGATTAAAAGGTGTCCTTACTATTCCTAAATCTAAGATTCCATCTTGTAGCTGTTCAACAATACCAAAAGTGTTTGCTTCATGTATTTCAAATGATACATTAGGATAGTATTTTACTAATTTTTTAAATTGTTCATTTGGAACAACTCCTCCACAAGAAGAAATGACCCCAATTCTAATTTTTCCTAATTCACCCTCTTTAATTTGATAGATTTAGCTTTGAGCAGATATACTCAGAGAAACAATTTTTTCAGCATATTTTTGAAATACTTTTCCCTCTTCTGTCAGCTCTATCCCATGAGCAGTTCTAACAAAAAGCTGCACCCCTACTTCTTTTTCTAATTGTTTTAACTGATAACTTAAAGGTGGCTGAGCAATATATAACTTTTTAGCAGCAGACGTAATCTGCCGCTCTTCAGCAACCACTAAAAAATATTTTAATTGTTTAATATTCATATTAATACCTTTTAACTTATTATCTATATTTTTAATATCTCCTATCTTAATTTGATATTTTCTTAATAACAAGAACTGCGCTAAAATATTTTAAGAAAATAGAGAATTAACGGAGGATTTTTATGGAAAATAAAGAACTGCAAGGGTTAACCGATGCCCAGGCCGAAGAGCGTCTTAAAAAAGATGGTCTAAATGAAGTTCCCGAACCTGAATTTAATTTCTTTAAAGAATTTATGTCCAAGTTATGGAACTTATCGGCCTGGATTTTAGAAGCAGCCTTATTATTAGAATGTATTTTAGGTAAATGGATCCAGTCCTTATTTGTTTTATTAATGCTTTTATTTGCAGCCTTTAATGGAGCTACACAAAAGAAAAAGTCTCGCAGAGTTCTAAATACAATTTCTCATGAGCTAACTCCAACAGTCTCTGTAAACAGAAGCGGTAAATGGAAACAAATAAATTCAAAATTCTTGGCTGTCGGAGACTTAATCAGCTTAAAACGCGGAGATGTTTTAGCAGCTGACATAAAAATTGCTCAAGGGCAGATTACAGTTGATGAAAGCTCAATTACCGGTGAATCAAAAGCAATTAAAAAATCTGTCGGTGACACCGCCTATGCCGGCACGACAGTAGTTGATGGGGATGCCCTAGCAGTAGTAACGGCAACAGGAAGCAATTCCCGTTCCGGAAAAACCATTAATCTAATCAACAATTCTGCTGCTCCTGGTCATTTACAACAGCTATTAACCAAAATTATCTATTACCTCTGTCTCTTGGACGGTGTATTAACTTTAATTTTAGTAATCGCAGCATTGATTCGAGGACAAAATGTCATCGAAATGCTCCCATTCTTAGCCATGATGTTTATCGCCTCTATTCCGGTTGCTATGCCATCTACATTTGCTTTATCTAATTCTTTTGAGGCAACTCGTCTAAGTAAAGAAGGAGTATTAACATCTGACTTAACCGGTATTCAAGATGCGGCAAACTTAAATTTATTGCTACTTGATAAAACTGGAACAATTACTGAAAACAAGACAGCTGTCTCTCAATGGGACAATCTCAGCAACCTTCCAAATGAAGAAATTCTTACCTTAGTTGGAGCAGCTACTGATAAACGTAGTCCTAGTATCATTGATTCCGCCATTGATGAATACCTAAAAGAAAAAGATATTAGTCCTGATACTCCGAAAAAATTTGTCCCTTTCACATCTGATACCGGATATTCAATGGCTATTGTTGGTAACTACAATATTAAGTTAGGTTCTTTTAAGCAACTTTCTTTAATAGATAAAAATGCTGATAAAGAAGCTAAAAATATTGATTTTACTGCTGGTCGTTCAGTTGCTGTTCTAATTAATGACAAATTAGCTGGAATATTCATTTTACGTGATAGAGTCAGGTCAGATTCAAAGAAAGCTCTAGAAGAACTTAAAAAACGCGGAATAAAACCAATTATGTTGACTGGAGATAACCGCAGAACTGCAGAAGCTGTTGCTAAAGAGGTTGGCTTAAAAGGAAAAGTTATCTCGATTCATGATTTCAATGATAAAACTGACGTTAATGATTTAGCCGGAATTGCTGACGTTTTACCGGAAGATAAGCTTAAGATGGTTAAACTATTCCAAAAAGATGGCTATATTGTGGGGATGACTGGTGACGGAGTTAATGATGCTCCAGCATTAAAGCAAGCTGAAGTTGGAATTGCCGTTTCAAATGCTGCTGATGTTGCTAAACGAAGTGGTAAGATGGTTCTCTTAGAAGATGGTTTAACCCCAATTGTTAAAATTCTTGATGCTGGTCACCGAGTTTACCAAAGAATGACAACCTGGTCATTAACCAAATTATCTCGGACAGCAGAACTAACAATGCTTTTAACATTTGGTTACCTATGCTTTAACTATATTCCAATGGCATTAAATGCAATGGTTATTTATACCATTATGAATAATATGGTAACTATGATGATCGGAACCGACAATACGCATATTACCTATAAGCCAGAAAGTTGGAATATGCTTAAATTAGCTAAGATTGCTTTCTCTCTTGCTGCAGGATGGACTGTAATTGGTTTTGGATTTGTTTGGTACCTTGTATCTCACCACTATGCTCAAGGAACTGTTTCTACAATGGTTTATGTTTACCTAGTTTTAAGTGCAATGTTGATTGTATTAATTACTAGAACTAGAAAATTTTTCTGGCAGTCAGCTCCATCAAAATCAGTTGCTATAGTTCAAATTATTGATGTCTTGCTAACTTTTGCTTTAGCATTATTTGGTTTAGCTATGACTCAAATTAGCTTTGCAAATCTTGCCTTAACCATAATTGTGGCCTTAGTTGCAGCAATTATAATTGATTTATTCTATCAACCAATTATGAAAAACAAGTAATAAAATATACTAAATCCATAGAAAAATAGGTTACTTTGATATGTTTATCAGAGTAACCTATTTTTAATAAGCTTTAGTTTTTATAAGTTTCCTTAATAAACAGCACACAAACTACTGCTAAAATACCCGAAATTCCTGCAGTCAACATCATTGCTGGCATTGAATAATTCATTAGTGGAAATAGTATAAAACTTAATAATGAAGCAATTATCTGAGGTAAGCAAATGGAACAATTAAATAACCCTAAATACGTCCCCATGTGTTTACCGGATAAGGCATTAGAAACCATAGTTAGTGGATAAGTGTTCATAGCCGCCCAAGAAATTCCAATTAAAATAAATGACACAATCAAAATATTTTGAGAATGGACAAAGAAGATAGAACCATATCCTATTGTTCCTAACAATAAACTAATACCATATCCAAACTTATGATGGTCATTTGGCACCTTTGCCAAAACATATGACCATATCACTGCGGCAATTGATTGAACAGCTGTTAAAACCCCAAACCAGTTTCCGGCTAATTGATAACCAGCCGAAGATGGGTCGGTTACTTTCCACACATTTTCTGCAATTGCACCTGTAGCATAAGTTGATAAATATTGGAATGAAAACCAACAAAATAATTGTACTAATAAAACTTGCCAGAAAACTTTAGGTGCCTTTTTTAACAGTTCAAACCAGTTTCCGCCTTCTTTGTTATCTTCTTCTTTAATACCATGATAACGAGCATAAGTTTTTGGATCATATTCATGAACTTTTGTTACGGTTAACAAACTTGTAATGACAAGTATTGCGGCTCCTACATAAAATGAAATTACAACTGATTGAGGTACTATACCCTTTTTAGCAGTGTTAGCAACTCCTAAAACTGTTAATAGAAATGGGAAAAATGCTGCAATTACTGCACCTGAGTTTGAAAGCATACTTTGGATACCATATGCATATGATTTTTGCTCATCATTAACCATATCACCAATCATCATTTTAAATGGTTGCATAGCCATATTTGCTGCTACATCTAAAATTGCAATTGCAATAGCTCCAAATACTAATGCTTCAATAGAGCCATATCCTAAGCCTAAACTCCCAATGTTTGGTAAAAATAACATCATAATCACTGCGAAGATCATCCCAATTAATAAGTAAGGTAATCTTCTTCCACCAAGTTTTGGAGCCCAAGTTCGGTCAGAGAATGATCCAATAGCTGGCTGTACCACTAACCCAGCCAAAGGCGGTAAAATAAAGAACCACCCTAACTTCGTTGGATCAGCTCCTAAGGTTTGAAAAATTCGACTCATTTGTGATGTTTCAAGAGTAAAAGCAATTTGAATACCTAAGTAACCAAAATTAATCATCCAGATCACACTTTTTGCAAGTTCTGGTAAGCCAGATACTTTGTTATTTTCATCCATAATTTTCTCCCTCACTTTTTAGCTAAGCGCTTTCAATAGTTTTATATTAAGCAAGAGTGAAAATGCTTTCAATACATGATTAATTGTTACCGGTAACCAAATACATAAAAATGCTGATACCATTACAAAAAAGTAATAGCTATCAGCATTTCTAAATTTATATAAGTGAATCTTCTTATATTCTTTTATATTCTAAAAAGTCGTAATCAAATTTATTATTTTCATCTGGATGATGACTTTCGGAATTTACTAATTTAAAGTCTTCATACTTTAGTTCCGGCATCCATGTATCACACTTAAATATATGGTGAATTTTTGTCTTTTCAAGAATATCTACCTCATCCTTAAATTCTTTAAAAACTTCAGCACCCCCAATAATATCAATTGTTTCTTCAGTGTGATCTTCGATCCAATTTTTCAACTGTTTAATTTGTGAAAAAACTTTAACTCGTGAATTATCTTGATATCTACGTTGCAAAATTGGATTAGTAGAAAGGATGATATGTTTTCTTTTAGGAAGTAATCCTGGAAAACTATCAAATGTTTTTCGTCCCATAACGATAATATGATTACTAGTCAGCTCTTTAAAATGTTTTAAATCAGCGGGCAAATGCCAGGGCAAAGCACCCTGGTAACCAATACGTCCATCTTCATCTTCTGCCCAAATAAATCTAATCATTGTTCTTTCCTCAACACTTAAACGGCTACCGGCGCCTTAATAGTGCCATGATGCCGGTAATTAATTAACTTGATATCTTTCATTTCAAAATCCTGTACTAATTTTTTATCCGGATTTAGCCAAAGCATAGGAGCGTCATATGCAGATCGATTCAGTAATTCTTTAACTTGGTTAAAGTGATTTTTATAAATATGAGCATCCCCTAAGGTATGAATAAATTCACCCGGCTTTAAACCAGTTTCACGCGAAATTAAATTTACTAGTAAAGCATAACTCGCAATATTAAACGGTACACCTAAAAACATGTCACCTGATCTTTGATACAGTTGTAAACTTAAACGCCCGTCATTAACATAAAACTGAAACAAGACATGGCATGGAGGCAAAGCGGATGTTGGTACATCTTCTGGATTCCATGCGCTAACAATTAAACGACGAGAATAAGGTGTTTTCTTAATTTGATCAATTACATTTTGAATTTGATCAATAAAGCCACCTTCACGCTTCTGCCAATGTCTCCATTGAGCGCCATAGACATCTCCCAAATTTCCATATTTTTCTGCAAAAGTTTGATCTTCCAGGACTTTTTGATCAAACTTTTGCATTTCTTCTTGATATATCCTTTTAAATTCTGGGTCCTCTTGACTTCTAAGACCAAAATTAGTCATATCTGGACCCTGATACTCACTGCTCTCTACCCAGTTTTTAAAGGCCCATTCATCCCAAATGTGATTATTATGTTCTAGCAAAAAACGGATATTAGTGTCTCCTCGTAAAAACCATAATAATTCGCTCTTAATAAGTCCAAAAGGTATTTTTTTAGTAGTTAAAATCGGAAAACCATCATTTAAATCAAATCTCATTTGGGCTCCAAACAGGCTTCTAGTACCTGTTCCAGTTCTATCTTCCTTGTCATGCCCTTCATTCATTATTTTACTTAGTAAATCTAAATATGGTTGCTCTAAAGTTGCCATTTTATTTCTTCTTTCTATTCCACGTCTTCATCTTAAAATACCATATATTTTGTGTATTGGTAAATACAAACACTACATTTTGTATATTCGTCGGTATGGTAGAATTATATATTATAAACTTTTTGGGGAGAATTCTAATGATTTTAACTTGGGACATAATTAGAAGGATAATCGAAATTCTTTGGTTAATTAATGTTGGGCTAGCAATTTGGACTGTTTTTCGTAGTCATCGTGACATTGCTTCTACTTGGGCGTGGCTTTTGATTTTATGTATCTTACCGTATGTTGGATTTGTTTTGTATTTATTTACTGGCCGACAATTATCACACGATGATATTTTCTCAATTGAAACTGAACAGAAAAAAATCCGTGATCATTTTCTTAATGAACAAAATAGGCTATTACGAATCCATGACTTGCTGCCAAGTAAATCTCAAAATCCACGTGCAAGACGGTTAGTAGAACTAAACTTAAACAATGATGATGCCCTTTTAACTTTTAATAACGAAGTTGAGACTTTTATCGACGGACAAGTTTTGTTTCCAAATCTTATAAAAAATATTGAGGAAGCTAAAAGAAGCATTAATGTAGAATTTTATACATTTTATGATGACCAATTAGGAAATCAGGTCTTACAAGCTTTAGAAAAAGCAGCCAGTCGTGGCGTTAAAATTAGAGTTTTATATGATGCAAGCGGATCGCGTGGTACACGACCATCTTTTTTTAAAAAACTTCGTCAGTTGGGAGGAGAAGCGCAGCCTTTCATTTCAACAGCTGGAAACCGCCTTTTTACTACTCCTCGTGCTAATTACCATTTACACCGTAAATTAGTAATCATTGATAATAAAATTGGCTATATTGGAGGGTTCAATATTGGCAATCAATATATTAACCGAAGTAAGAAATTTGGACACTGGCGTGATACCCACTTACGCGTAGTAGGACAAGCAGCCTTATTAATGGAAATTCGCTTTGCAATGGATTGGAATACGAGTTGCCGTAAATCTCATCTTCCAAAATATAATATTGATAACTTAATTGAAACATTTAAATTAAAAGTAGTTCAATCTAAAGACTTGGTACCAATGCAAATTGTTTCATCTGGACCAGATAATAGTCATTTTGGTATTCGGCGAGGTTATGAAGAAATAATTGCTCAAGCACAAAATTACGTTTACATTCAAACTCCCTACTTAATTCCAGGTGATTCAATCCTAGAGGCTTTAATTATTGCAGCAAAAAGTGGTGTTGATGTACGAATTATGATTCCTTCTATGCCTGATCATCCCTTTGTCTACCGGGCAACCGAATACTACGCAAAGTACCTAGTTAATCAAGGAGTTAAAGTTTATAAATATGATAATGGATTTATTCATGCGAAAACTATGGTTAGCGGTTCTAATATTGCTTCAGTCGGATCGGCAAATCAAGATTTTCGTAGTTATCAACTAAACTTTGAAGTAAATGCTTTTACATATAGCCCCGCTCTCACCAAGGAATTAAAAGAAATTTTTGAAGAAGATTTAAAAGAGTCAACTTTACTCACAAAAGAGTACTTTGACAAACAATCTCATTGGCGTAAATTTAAACAATACTTTTCAAGATTATTATCACCAATTTTATAAAAAAAAGAGACATCCTCAATTTTTAGTTGAGTATGTCTCCTTTTTTCTTATTTATTCTTCTTCATCAACTACAGTAACAGTTTTTCTTTCTTGATATGAATAATATATCCAAGCAATAATACCAAATGCCACTGGTCCAATAGCAGTCCAGAATGAAGTTGCATAATCACCAGTAAATAATGGCTCAATACAAGTAAAGACGATCCCTACTGCTACTACAAGCCAAACAACAATTGTTACAGCCCACACACGTTTTTTACCCTCAATAAAGATAAATGGACGATCGATATCTTTTTTCATCTTAAAGAATGGATATGCACCAATCAGGAATAAGTACGGGGCAGATGAAGAAACATTCATCATATCCATTAAAATAGTATAGAATTGTCCAGCTGCATTACCACCAAATGAAATAAATAAAATAATGACACTAACAATAACAGCCTGGAGCCACATTGAACGCTCTGGCATTCCGTGTCGATTTAATTTAACTAAGGATTTAGGCAGAAGTTTTGGATCACATCCTTCAATAAAGGACTTAACAGGTGAATAAACCATTAAAAATGCTGCTGAAATTCCTGCTAAGACGTCAGCTAATCCAGCAAAACGGGAAAAAGCAGATCCTAAAGCTAATGATGCTGAATGAGAAAGTCCAAATGCTTTACCTGTTTCAACTCCCAAATTGTTAATTAAAACATATTCAACATTAGCCAAATCAACATTTTTACCACTTAATTGGCTGCTCCAATTAGCAGCTACACCACACATCAAAATATTTAAAACATATAGTGCCGTCATCCAAATCATTGCAGTAATTAAAGCCTTAGGAAACGTTTTTTCAGGTTTATCTACTGAATCAATCACACCAGCTGATGTTTCTAGACCACCGTAAGCAAACAAGGCATAAACAATGAAAGACACAATGGCAATTGGAGATTGGAAAGCCGGATTAGGTGAATGAACTAGTGACTGCGCTGTTAAAGGTTCTGCTAACTTCCCGTGATTCAAAAAGAATACTAAAATTGATACCAAAGTAAAACCAATTGTAATGGCTAAAGTAAAAAAGCCTCCAACGTTACTTACAGCTGCAATTTTATCAACACCTTTAGCAGCAAAGAATGTTACGACTACTAAAAATACTACTTCTAAAATTCCTAAAAGTTGTGTTGATGTCAAATTTAAAAAGTGCCAGCTTTGAGTAGTATCATGGCCTGAAATGGTTGTTGATACCGATACTAAGAAAAATTGTGTCGATGACACAAGCCAAACTACCCAAGCAGCTAACCAAATAAAAGTACCGATAAAGGCTGTTTTTTCACTAACTGAGCCTTTAAGCCAAGAAAAAATTCCGCCCTTAATTCCTTTAAAAGCTGCACCATATTCGGCAAAAATTAAAGCTGATGGTAAAAAGAATAAAATTGCAGTTATGATATACCACACAATACTTGCATAACCCATTTGATAATAGGCTGTCAAAGAATTACTAAAGCCAAAAATAGCTGAAAAGATCATCAAAACTAGACTCTTTAATCCAATTTTGACTGATTTGTCTTTTTTCATAAAAAACTAAAACTCTCCCTCTTTCATACAAACATTAACTATTATGCGCTTTTTGTTAAATTAATACAAAAGAGATTAAAAATAAGCAAAACAAAAAGGAACTCGATTGAGCTCCTTTCAAGCATTAAGCACCATGGTATTTCACTAGTGAATATATGTCTAAATCTGGGAATTGTTCTCTTCCCTTAAGATCAGTTAATTCAATATAAAATGCTGCCCCTACTACTTCTCCACCTAAGTTTTCGATTAATTCCTTAGTTGCGTGAAGAGTACCAGCAGTTGCCATCAAGTCATCACAGATTACAACTTTTTGACCTGGCTTAATTGCATCTTTATGCATTTCTAAGACATTAGAACCATATTCTAAATCATAAGAAGCACTTTCTACTTCGCGTGGCAACTTATGAGGCTTACGAGCTGGTACAAAACCAACTCCTAATTCTGTTGCAACAGGACAGCCAACAATAAATCCACGGGCTTCTGGTCCAACAATTACTTCTGCTCCACGACTTTTAGCATAATCAGCTAATTCATGAGTAGCAGCGCGATATAATTTCCCATCTTGCAAAATTGGGGTGATATCGCGAAAGACAATCCCCTTATTTGGAAAATCCTGTACACTTGCAATGTGTTCTTTAAAATCAATTGCCATTTAAAGAGAAACCTCCATTTTAGACTCTCATTGAAAAATTAGACCTAGCGGTCTTTGACTTGTATATTTTACCAAATTTTTGCTTTAAAATCAGGCTTAAACCGAACTTTTTAATAATTTATAACTAGTAATGATCACTTCAAATATTGTTTAACATAATTAATCAATTGATTTGATGGCATCGTTCTTAACTGATTAGTAAATTTTATCTGAGCGGCTATACTATTAAAATATTTTGAAGCAGTTAGTTTTTTACTTTCAGGGTTCTTATTCCCGATAATTTTTCCATCAGTAAATGAAACAAAATTCAATTCAAAAAATACACGTAAAATAAATAAAACAGCTTGATAATCTAAGCCAAGATAAGAAGATACAGCCTGGTAATCATCAATACTTAAGTTTGGATGTGTATAGATATATTTTAAAGTTGCACCAAAAGCATCCCTACTTGGCAAAGTATTAATTGGTAATTGATCAAATAAAAAGCGTAAATAAAGCTGCTGATACTTTTTCTCCAAAGCAATATTTAGCTCCATTTGATTGCGTGGTGTATCTAGTAAAGCCACTACTTCAGAATCTCCATTGTAATCTTTTGCTAGACTAATCTTTTCTTCTGGGATCCCTAATCCATTCCTAGCCCACGGAATAATCTTTTTATCAAAAATCAAATACTTATCAGCAAATCCCATCACATAGTCTTCTTGCCGCATATCAATTACTTGATCAAAAACAGCTAATTTTGGAGCTCCATATTCAATCCCCGCTAGCATCCCTTGAACATTCGAAATATTTTTCCAACTATTAAGAGAAAGAGTAACGTAAAGTTCTTTAATAAAAGGAAGTAATGTTTGATTTAAAAATCCCTTGTTAAAACCGACAATTGTAAGCTTCCCCGCATTTTTTTCTGCTGTAAACTTTACATGATTTTTATCTTTTCCCATTTTAAATAGACTCTTAATGTGGGGCTCACTAATACTAAAAATTGGTTCAGGATTACCTGTTCCAAATGGACCAACCAGATTAATCTCAGCTATGGTATCAGTCGTTATCTCTTTTAAGTTTAATTCAAAGTCAAAATCTTTTACCTCAAGATCAGTACTTGGTTTAAAACTATCCTCAAAGCGTACTCGTAATTCTTCGATCTTGTCGGCTTTGAAAGATAAACCACAAGCAAAATCATGACCACCAAATTTATCTAAAAGATCCTCCTTCATTGGTTCTAAAGCATTAAATAAATTAAATCCCTTGCTTGATCGGCCAGATCCCTTTAATTCACCTGCTTCATCCTTAGTGAGGACAAGAGTAGGTTTATGCAACTTTTCGACCACTTTGTTTGCTACGAGTCCTAAGACACCCTCATGAAAATCAGGATTATAAATAACTAGAGTATTTCGATGCTGCCAGCCATTCTTTTCAACTTGCGCTAAACAATCTTCATAAACTTTACTTGTAAGTTCTTTTCTCTCATTATTTAATTCTTCAATCCTAGTAGCTATTTTTTCAGCTTGTTCTTCATCATCACTTAAAAGTAATTCCACGGCTAAACTAGCATTTGCCAAACGTCCAACAGCATTTAATCTAGGTGCAATATTAAAGCCAACATCTGTTGCCGTAATTTGGCCCATAGTTAAACCTGCTGGTTTAATCAAAGCGCGTAATCCTGGTCGTTCAGTTTGATTCAGAATATCTAAACCACGTTTTACAATAATATGGCCTTCACCAGTAACTTTTACCATATCGCCAATTGTTCCAATCATGGCCAAATCTAATAGCTCAGGCATTGTATCTTGCATTAATGCACGGCAAATTGTATACGCAACCCCTGCTCCACAATAATCATCAAATGGATATTTCTGACCAGGATAATTACAGTGAACAGTACTGAAAGCTGCTGGTTTTTGATCTTGAAAAGTATGATGATCAGTTAAAATTACATCGACACCATGTTCTTGGGCGTACTTTATTTCTTCTACACCAGTTACACCATTGTCAACAGTAATAATTAATTTAGTTCCATCTTCTACTATCTCTTGATAGCGAGTCATGTTTGGTCCATAACCATCTTTAAATCTATCGGGAATAAAAAAATGAACATCGGCACCCAAAATTTCCAAAGTATCCATCATGATACTAGTTGCTGTGATCCCATCCGCATCATAATCACCATATATGGTTATCTTTTCACCATTATCAATTGCTTGATTAATTCGATCAATTGTCTTTTCCATATCATGCATCAAAAAAGGATCAGCTAGGTCATTTTCATCCGCATTTAACCAAAAATCTAAGTTTTCTGCAGTATTTATCCCTCTTAAAGCAAAAAGTTTAGCTTGAATATCAGTTAAACCATAATCCTTAATTAATCCTTCATCTAAATTATTTGCTTGTCTTTGTTGCCATTTCATTATTTTCTAGTTCACCTAAATCATCTATAAACATCTAAGTTTCTATTATAGCAAAAGTTAAAAAGGATTTACTTCCTTTCATTAAGAAGTAAATCCCTTTATTTAAGCTTGAAAATTTGAAGATTTTTGTCCGTTGCTGGTTCTTCCGCAATTAATTTTCCTCTAATTGCCCAGCGATTAACCCCACCATCAGCACAGGTAATTAAAGTAACAATATTCTGCTTAGTATTATCCACTAGCCAAACTGCTGTTGGATCAACAATTTTTTTCATATATATTCGATAGACATAAATCTTATCTAGATTAGTCAAATATACTTTTTCGCCTATTTTAGTGTTTTCTAGTGGTGAAAATAATACTCCCTTAGCAGTCATATAGTGTCCAGCTAACGGATAGTTTCCCTTTCCCATCACTTGATCAGGTCTCATAGTTCCTCCGCCAGTTGACATGGCATCATCGCTTAACCCTTTCATAATTGGTAAGTACATGTTTACGCTGGGAACCGCAATCGCGCCAATTGCATCCGCTGTATTATTGACACGCGACTTTGTTACTTGACCAAAGTCGATTTCCTCTACCTTAGAAAAATCAAACATTCCTTTTTTCTTTTGATTCTTTTTAACAGTTTCTTTATTCAACTTTTTTAAGGCAGTCGTTTGATTTTGTCTAACCATCATATCTCGGATCTGACTATTGAAAATCATCCCTAATCCGATAATTAATAAAATAATTGCAGCAATTCTAATGATCCAAGTTTTCTTAGAATTATTTTTCTTTGTTTGTGCCATTTTTCTATTCCTTAATTAATTGATACCGTTATAAATTCTAACACAAATTTAGAAAAAGAATATCAATTACCTTAGCGATAGATTTTACGTAGACTTTAGGTAGATTTTATTTTAATCAAAAAAAGACGCACCAAAAGCCTTGGTACGTCTATAAAGTCATGTTATTTATTTACCTTTAATGTCGTCATCGTTCATTTTTAAAACAGCCATAAATGCATCTTGAGGCACTTCTACTCTACCAACTGCTTTCATTCTCTTTTTACCACGACGCTGTTTCTCAAGCAATTTTGCACGTCGATCAGGGTCACCGGTATGAATCTTCCAAGTAACATCTTTACGATATGGTTTAATTGTTGCACGAGAAATAATTTTAGCTCCAATGGCCCCTTGAATATCAACTTCAAAGTTCTGACGCGGAATCAGTTTCTTAAGCATTGTCGTCATTTGACGAGCACGATTTTGTGCTTCTTCACGGTGTGCAATAAAGCTGAGGGCATCGATAGGTTCCTTATTAAGAAGCATATCAATCTTAACTAAGTCCGTTGCACGATAACCGGTTATTTCATAATCAAGGGATGCATAGCCCTTAGTTGAAGATTTTAATTCATCAAAGAAATCATAAATAATTTCGGCTAATGGCATATTGTAAATAACATTTACTCGATACTTATCTAAGTAATCCATAGTTACAAATTCGCCGCGCTTTCGCTGACATAATTCCATTACTGGTCCCACAAAATCATTTGGCACCATAATTTCTGCTTTAACATAAGGCTCTTGAACTTCCTTATATGCACCAGCATCAGGCAAATCAGCTGGGTTATCAATCAACTTAGTTGATCCGTCGTTCATAATAGCATGATAGTCTACACTTGGTGCGGTCATGATTAAATCCATGCCAAACTCTTGCTCGAGTCGTTCTTGAACAACGTCCATATGAAGCAATCCTAAAAATCCACACCGGAAACCAAAGCCCAAAGCTTGAGATGTTTCAGGTTCAAATTCTAAGGCAGCATCATTCAATTGTAACTTTTGAAGCGCTTCTTTCAAATCATCATACTTTTGATTGTCAACTGGATACATACCAGAGTAAACCATTGGTGGAATTTGACGATAACCTGGAAGTGGCTTTTCAGTTGGATTTTCAGCACTAGTAATGGTATCACCAACACGAGTTTCACGAACTGATTTGATGTTAGCAGTTAAATATCCTACGTCCCCAGCAATAAGCATATCTTTTTTAACTGGATGTGGGCTTGAAACACCTACTTCTGTTACTTCAAACTCTTTTCCAGTATTCATAATACGAATTTTATCGCCTGGTTTAACTGTTCCCTCTTCAATTCGAACAGATAAAACAACACCGCGATAATCATCATATTTTGAATCAAAAATCAAAGCCTTTAATGGGGCATTGAGGTCACCGTCAGGTGCAGGTACTTTTTTCACAATTTCTTCTAGTAATTCAGGGATACCTTGACCTGTTTTTCCTGACACTTCTACTGCATCCGAGGCATCAAGACCAATCATCTCTTCAATTTCGTTTTTACACATCTCGGGATCAGCTGATGGTAAATCGATCTTATTAATAACTGGTAAAATTTCCAAGTCATCATCAATAGCTAAATAAGTATTAGCCAAAGTTTGTGCTTGTACACCTTGAGTGGCATCCACTACTAACAGTGCCCCCTCACAGGCCGCTAAAGATCTTGAAACTTCATATGAAAAGTCTACGTGACCCGGGGTATCAATTAAGTGAAAGATATATGTTTCACCATCTTTAGCGTGGTATTTTACTTCTACAGAATTTAGCTTAATAGTTATACCACGTTGCCGTTCTAGTGGCATATCGTCAAGTAATTGATTTTTCATTTGACGTTCAGAAACAGTATCTGTTAATTCTAAAATACGATCTGCAATCGTTGATTTTCCATGATCAATATGGGCAACAATTGAAAAATTTCGAATATGTTTTTGATAATCTTGTAATTTTTTTATATCCATGTTCTCACCCTTTTCGCTTTATTAATTATATCAAAGGCCTACGACTAGATAAAATTCTTAATGCATATTGAAGTAATTATTTATTACAAAAATAAAACGCATACCTCAAGACTTATAGAGATATACGTTTCACTTTTATTCTCCGTTTAACTTATCTTTTAAACGTTCGAAGAAATTCTTTTCTTGTGGGGAAATATTACCGCCACCAGCTTTAACGTAATCAACCAAAGCTTCCTTCTGCTTATCATTAATCTTCTTTGGAATAACTACTTTAACCGTTACTTCTTGGTCTCCATTGCCTGTACCATTTATTTTTGGTACACCTTGACCACGTAATTTAAAGTTAGTATTAGGTTGAGTTCCTGCCGGAATAGTTAAATCAACTGGACCATGAACTGTATTTACACGAATTTTATCCCCTAAAGCTGCTTGAGCAAATGAAATTGGAGCTTCAGTATAGATAGTTGTACCATTTCTTCTAAATTCTTTGCTTGGTTTAACTCTAAATACAATGTACAAGTCACCGTAAGGACCACCATTTTTTCCAGCTTCGCCTTGACCACTTAAACGAATCTGTTGTCCATTATCAATACCAGCTGGAACAGTAACTTGAAGAGTCTGCTTTTTGTCGACGGTGCCCTGACCATGGCAAGTTTGACATAGATGTTCAATAATTGTTCCGCGTCCTCCGCACTTGTCACAAGTAGTTTGTTGTTGAATAACACCAAGTGGTGTTTGACGAGTTACCGTCATTACTCCACTGCCATGACATTTATCACATGTAATTGGATGAGTACCTTTTTCAGCACCAGAGCCGTCACAAGTAGGACAAACTTCACTTCTAGTATAGGTAATATCTGTCTTTTTACCCTTGATTGCATCCATAAAGTCAATCGTCATTGTATAATCTAAATCTTGACCTTTTTGCGGTGCAGTTGGATCTACACGACTTCTGCCTCCGCCAAATGCTGAGCCAAAGATATCACCGAAAATATCGCCAAAATCACCAAAGCCTTGGGATGAGTATCCACCTTGGCCACCAAAACCGCCAAAACCTTGACCACCAAAGCCACCTTGACCATTTACGCCTGCTTGGCCAAATTGATCATATTGAGCTCTTTTTTGTTTATCATGGAGAACCTCATATGCTTCGTTTACTTCTTTGTATTTTTCTTCAGCACCAGGTTCATGGTTTAAGTCTGGGTGATATTTTTTTGCTAGCTTACGATATGCCTTACTAATATCACTTTCACTAGCATTTTTATCAACACCCAGCACATCATAATAATCACGTTGTGCCATCTGAAAACTCCTTTATTCATAAAAGAAAAGAACTACAATCACGCAGTTCTTTTCTTGTTTGATTTAATTATAAAACTTTTTACTTATCAGGGTCTACCTTATGAAAGTCTCCATCAACAGTTGAACCACCTTGACCGTTGTCTGAGCCATTATCATTGTTTGGTTGACCACCATTTTGTGGGCCTTGAGGGCCAGCTTGACCAGCTGCACCTTGAGCCCCACCATTTTGTTGGTAAAGCTTAACAGCTAAATCTTGAGCAGCCTTTGATAAAGCTTCTTTCTTTTCTTTCATTTCATCCAAGTTATTGTCTTTTTGAGCCTTCTTCAAAGCATCTAAAGCATCTTGAACATTCTTAGTTTCAGTTTCAGGAACTTTACCCTTAGTTTCCTTTAAAGTCTTTTCAGTAGTAAAGATTAATTGATCTACTTCGTTACGTAAATCAACTTCTTCTTTACGCTTTTTATCTTCTTCAGCATGCTCTTCAGCATCCTTTTGCATCTTCTTGATTTCTTCATCTGATAAACCAGAAGAACTCTTAATAGTAATCTTCTGTTCCTTACCAGTACCCATATCCTTAGCAGATACGTTTACAATACCGTTCTTATCGATATCGAAAGTAACTTGAATTTGTGGAACACCACGTGGTGCTGGTGGAATATCAGTTAATTCAAAGCGTCCTAACGTCTTGTCATCAGCTGCCATTGGACGTTCACCTTGTAAAACATGAACATCTACTGCTGGTTGGTTATCAGCTGCAGTTGAGAAGATTTGGCTCTTTGAAGTTGGAATAGTAGTGTTTCTGTCAATTAATTTAGTGAAGACACCACCCATAGTTTCAATACCAAGTGACAATGGGGTAACATCAAGTAAAACAATGTCCTTAACATCACCTGAGATAACACCACCTTGAATTGCTGCACCTAAAGCAACAGCTTCATCAGGGTTAATTGAGTGGTCAGGTTCTTTTCCAGCCCAATCCTTAACAGCCTTTTGAACTGCAGGAATACGAGTTGAACCACCGTTTAAAATAACTTTATCAATATCATTTACAGTCAAACCTGCATCACTTAAAGCATTATCAAATGCTACCTTAGTCTTTTGAACTAAATCATCAGTTAATTCATCAAACTTAGCACGAGTTAAATCAGCTTCAAGGTGAAGTGGACCAGCTTCTCCAGCAGAAATAAATGGAAGTGAAATGTGAGTTGAAGAAACACCAGATAAGTCTTTCTTAGCTTTTTCTGCAGCATCCTTTAAACGTTGTAATGCCATCTTATCGTTAGATAAGTCAACACCATTTTCTTCCTTAAAGTTTTGGATTAACCAATCCATAATTCTTTGGTCAAAGTCGTCACCACCAAGGTGAGTATCACCATTAGTTGACAATACTTGGAAGACTCCATCACCTAATTGCAAGATAGAAACATCGAAAGTACCACCACCAAGGTCGTATACTAATACTTTTTCATCATTTTCATCTTTATCAAGACCATATGCTAAAGCTGAAGCAGTTGGTTCATTGATAATTCTTTGAACATTTAAGCCAGCAATTTTACCAGCATCTTTAGTAGCTTGACGTTGTGCGTCATTGAAATAAGCAGGAACAGTAATAACTGCGTCAGTTACCTTTTCACCCAAATAATCTTCAGAGAACTTCTTAATGTATTGCAAAATGAAAGCTGAAATTTCTTGTGGAGTGTATTCCTTATCGCCAACTTTAACTTTGTAGCCTTCTTCACCCATATGACTCTTGATTGAAACAATAGTGTTAGGGTTAGTGATTGCTTGACGCTTAGCTACTTCTCCAACTTGAATTTCACCATTTTTAAAAGCAACTACAGAAGGAGTTGTACGGTTACCTTCTGGGTTAGTAATAATTTTAGGTTCTTTACCTTCAAGTACGGCAACAGCAGAGTTAGTCGTACCTAAGTCAATACCAATAACTTTTGACATATATGGAACTTCCTTTCTTATTGAGCCACTACAACCATTGCTGGTCTTAATGTTCTATCTTTATATTGATATCCTTTTTGTAAAACTTTAACTACGCGATCTTTTTGTTCATCATTTTCTGCTGCTACAGTTTGAACAGCTTGATGAAGAGAAGGATTAAAAGTTTCGCCCTCGGCTTTAATTTCAGTAATTCCTTGATCTTTCATTGATTTAACTAATGAATCAAGAGTCATCTGAACGCCCTTTTGGAGTTGCTTAGCAGCTTTATCATCGGCTTTAACAGCTAATGCTCGCTCCAAGTTATCCATTGCTGGCAAAACTTCTTTAGCTAAGTTTTGAGACTCATATTTTATTAACTGAGCACGTTCTTTTGCATAGCGTGCTTGCATATTTTGAATCTCAGCTTCACTACGTAAGTATTTATCTTCAAGATCCTTATTTTTAGCAGTTAATTCAGCAATTTCTTTTTCATAATTCTCTACTGGATTTTCCTTAACTTCCTCTTTCGGAGCTGCTTTTGGATCTTTTTTTGGTGCCTTATCTGGGGTCACCTCATCCTTTAAATCTTTTTCATGCGGAAACTCTTCTTTACTCACAGCTAACCTCCTTACTTAAATCTACCATAATAATCTAACAATTTCTTTGCTAGTTCATTCCTAAAATACTCGAGTAATCCGATCATCTGCGAGTATGGCATGTTTGTTGGCCCTAGTAGTGCAATTGTTCCTTTACCATATTTACCAACACTATATTGTGCAGTTAACAAACTATAATTTTCAAGTAAATCAGATGGTAATTCTGAACCTAATTTAACCTGAACTTTAGAACTAGAATCATTTTTCAGTTCATCTTCAGGATTAAAACCAATTAAACTTGAAAGTGCATCATTTTGATCAATTAACTTATAAAGTGATTTTATCTTGGTTAAATCATCATTTTCATAATTACTCAAAAGATTAATTTGACCATCAACATACATTTGCTCACTAGCCGCATCTTTAATGACATCTTGTAAGAGATCTAATATTTCCGGTGCAGATCCTCGAGCAATAAGATGAGCAGCAATTCGCTTGAGTAATACTTCATTAATTGAACTAAGTGATTTTCCAACTAATTGATCATTAATCAATCGAACAGCTTTTTCGATTTCTTCCCCGTTAGTGTGGTGAGGCAAAGTATAAATTTGATTCTTTACATTACCATCATCAGTTACTAAAATGGCCATTACTTGATGACTAGATAGAGGAACAATTCTAAAACCTGTAACTTTTACAGAATGGGTTTCAGGTCCTGCTGCAAAAGCTGTATAGTTAGTCAAATCAGATAAAATCTTTGCAGCTTCCTGCACAATTTCATTAACTTGTTGAAAGGGTTGGTCTAACTGGTAAACAATTCGATTATAGACAGATGCTGGTATTTTTACTGGATTAATTAAATGATCCAAGTAGTATCGATAGCCAGCAGTAGAAGGAATTCGTCCACTTGAAGAGTGTGTCTTTTCAAGTAGCCCTTTTTCTTCCAAAACCGCCATTTCATTTCGAATCGTTGCACTTGAGACCTTGACAGGCAGTTGATTCATCACGGTCTTGGAACCTACTGGCTCATGTGTCTGAGTAAAGTCCATAATAATAGTCTTTAAAATAAGTTCTTGCCGTTCAGTCAACATTTTCTCGCCCCCATCATTAGCACTCTTCTTTCTTCTGTGCTAACAATTTATATAATACCATATATTAGCAATTGTGCAAGTAGAGTGCTAAAACAATTTGATTTTTAACAAAAAAGCAAGTACTAAGTACTTGCTCAAATTTATTTAATTGGTAGTCTGATTACAGTTTTTACACGATCTACTCTAGTTCTTCGAGGATCACTTAAATATATTTCATGATGATAGCGTGGATTTTTTATATCAATTTGATAATTTTCTGACTTAACAAATTTATGCATATTTTCAATTGTCATCGGTTCATCATCATAACTACCAATATGCATTTGCTGGACACATAGTCCTTCGTTATATTTGAAAAATTTTACTTTCGAGAAATCTTTTTTCTTCTTTTCACTAGTGGTTTTAACTGCCCAATCCAACTATTTAGGAGTAACAAAGTCGGGTAAACGAATCATTGAAATCCAAGAAAAGTTTTCTTTATGAGAGTAGTCGATTTTGGAATCACATTTCATCCACCAGAGACCTTCAAGAGGTGGAACAACAAAATCAAAATAACCTGGGATTTTGTGTTCTCCCTTTTTACTCATTTTAATTGTATAAGCGACACTATACGGCATTTCTAGAGCATTTTTATATGTTCCATCTTCTTATTTGGATCCCCACTTCCTGAAACTGCTAGATAATTCATTTCAGGAACAGTTATTAATTCAGGTTTCTTTTTTTGGGAAATATAAATCTTTATATTCTTTTTTATAATCAAATACCAATTTTTTCTCCTTTAATTATTTCGCTTTTACATCTCCTAATTTTATTCGTTTATCTGCAATCTGACTAATAAAATACTTATCATGTTCAATTAAGAGCATGGCTGGTTGTTCTTTTCTTAACATGCTAATTAACTGATCCTGGTTAAACACGTCTAAATAATTAGCTGGCTCATCCCATAAATATATATCTGCTTCTTCCACCAATGATTTGGCAATCGCCACTCTTTTTTGCTGTCCCATACTCATTTCTTCAATTTTTGTGGCAAAGCTTTCTCTCGGAAAACCCATTTTTCTAAGAATATTTAATAGATTTTCATAAGATATTTTTTCTTTTTCTGCAAACTGAGATAAAGTACCAGAATATTCAATAAAATTTTGTGGTAAATATGATATCTTTAAGCCTTTAACAATATCAAATTTTCCTTGAGAAATCACATTTTTATCTGGTTTTAAAATATTTTTCAAAAATGTAGACTTTCCAGATCCATTTTTTCCTTCTAGCGCTACAATCACATGATTTTTAATAGTTAAATTTAAATCTTCAAACAATTTCTTATTTTGGACTGTAAGATCTAAATGCTGCGCTTCTAATAGAGTTCCATGATAGTTGGGGTGAAAGTTCATTTCTAATTCAGGAATAGACTCAATATTTGTCATTAAGCCTTTTTTATCTTGAATACTCTTATCCATTCTTCTTTCAAGATTCTTCGATTTTTTCATTATTTTAGCCGCTTTATGCCCAAAGAATCCCTTATTAATATCTGCATGCATTTCATTTTTATGAGCGCTTGCTTTTTTATTGTTTTCTGATTGAAGAGAATATCCTTTTACTCGCTTTCTACTTTCGTTCAAACTTCTAATTTGACCTCGAAGTTTTTCATTCTTATCTTGATTAAACTTATCTCGCTTTGCCTTTGTATCTTCATAACTGGCAAAATTTCCTTGATACAAATGAATTTCGGTATTTTCAATTGCTAAGATATGATTTGTTACTTGATTTAAGAAAGCACGATCGTGACTCACCACAATGTAGCCATTAGAATGTTGTTGTAAATAAGCTATAACCTGCATTCTGGAATCTTCATCTAAATGATTAGTTGGCTCATCGATTAAAGGAAAACCATTTTTATTAATAAAAGATAGTGCTAACAAAATTTTAGTCTGTTCTCCGCCACTTAAAGAATCAAAAGGCTGCCAAATAAGTTCAGGATCAACTTTCATTAAATTTAATTCACGTTCAAGCTCCCACTGTTCAAATGAAATTTGTTCTTGCAGCGCATATAAAGTTAATTGTTTTTTATCATTAACAGTAAGCGGAAAATAGTTAAAATCAAGTTTAGCTTGTATCTTTCCTGTTCCCCTTAAATTACCTCGTAAAAGATTTAAGAAGGTTGTCTTTCCCCTTCCGTTTCTTCCTACTAAACCTAATTTCCAACTACTATCCAAGTCTAAATTTAAATTATTAAATATATTATCTGAGCTATCTGGATATCCAAAAGAAAGATTTGAAATATTAATATTACTCATATTAATCATCTCACGAAAAAAGCCTACACTTTTGACAAGTGTAGACTTTCTCCTAGTTAAGCAAAAAAAGAAGATCCCCGTCTACGTTCCATCTTGTCAAAAGTGCACAGTTGTCCTTATAAAAGAAAAATAATTATTAAAATTCAACTATGCTATTTTGCAAGATTAAAAACGCAATGGAGTAACCTTCTTTCAAATATTAAATTTCAATTGATAAAAATATTCTATCACATAGATTATATAAAAGTAAGCCTAATATTAGTTTTCTAACTCATAAAAATATTGTTTAATATCACGCTTATCCTGATCTAATTGATGTGAAAGTTCTTCTATACCAGAAAACTTTTTATTTTTACGAATAAATTTATACCAGGCTAAAGTTAGCGGCTCACCATAGGCTTCTTCATCAAAATTAAAAATATTAGTTTCAATTGTCAAACCATGATTTGTTTTGAAAGTTTCATTATAGCCAACGCTAGTCATAGCATCATGCCATTTTCCATTTATCTTTGCTCTAGTTGCATAAACTCCCTCAGCTGGTAAAACTTTAGAGCCAGAGATTTCAATATTAGCAGTTGGAAAGCCAATTTTATGTCCACGTCTGAAGCCGTGAACAATAACACCAGAAGTTTCATAAGGCTGGCCAAGTAACTCAACTGCTAGTTCTACATTTCCATGCTGAATAGCTTTTCTAATATAAGTAGATCCCACTTTTATTTTATCTATTGCTTGTTTTGGCTCCACTACAATTTTAAATCTATCTTTAGCAAATTGAGGTAGATTTTCTACATTAGCAATATCTTTGGAGCCATAAGTATAATCAAAACCAACTACTACAGTATCAGCTTTAAGTTTCATTACCACCTGATCAACAAAATCTTGAGGTGAAAGCTGGCTAAATTCTTTAGTAAATTTAATAATCACTAAGTAATCTACTCCTAGCTTCTCCATTTTACGCTCTTTTTCTTGCTCAGTTTCTAAATAGACAAATTTATGATCGTTTTTATAAATTTCTTTAGGATGTTTATCAAAAGTCATTACCATTAATGGTAAGTTCTTTTGTTTCGCTATTAGCTTAGCATCTTTAATGAGTTTTTGATGTCCAATATGCACCCCATCAAAAAAACCTAGCGTTAAGATTACCTTTTTAGTCGTGATAGGTGCAGAAATAGGATAATCTAAGGTTATTACTTTCATTTTTTACTCTCACTATTCATTTTTTAAAAGCATCATTTCAGGACGATAAATTTTACCTTGTCGTTGATAAATAGCTTTTATATGTCCATTATAAACCAAAGCTACCTTAGCATAAGTGGTATTCAATTTAATGCTTGCTCCATTTGAAACTCTTTTAAACTGATCTGGTGATATTTGAAGTTGGGGTAAATCTACGAAAAAGCTATCAATTGGTTGAAGCCATTTTTCAGGATAATCTATTTCTTTTTCAATAGTTTCTAGATCCACCGCTTGACTTAAATCAAAACCTGAACTGCTAGTTCTAGTAAGACTGGTCATTACAGCTGGCGCTCCCAATTCCTCTCCCAAATCATTTACTAGGGATCGTACATAGGTTCCTTTAGAACAGCGAATAGCAAAATTAAAACTTTCAGTTTTTTCTAGTGGATCATATTCTGGATCTTGAGTTAATTCATAACTATAAATGTTTACTTTTCTTTTCGGACGTTCTACTGGGATATTTTCTCGAGCATATTCATAAAGTCTTTTACCATTAACACGGACCGCAGAATATATTGGAGGAACTTGATCAATCTTTCCAGTAAGTTTCTTCATTCCACTAATAATTTCATCACTTGTAAATGGAGTAACTATCTTTTCTTCTGCAGTGGTTGTTCCATCTAAATCATAGCTATCAGTTGCTTTACCAAACATTCCACTTCCAATATATGACTTTGGTTTTTCATGCATCAATTCAATTAGCTTTGTGGCTTGGCCAATTGCAATCGGTAATACCCCATTTACTTCTGGATCCAGCGTACCTGCATGTCCAATTTTTCTAATTTGTAAAATTTTTCGTAATTTATAAACACAGTCACTACTGGTTACTCCGCGTGGCTTATTTACTACTACAATTCCATTTAGCATTATTTAATCTCCAAAATAAAAGACGCCTTTCGGCGTCTTTTTCATTTATTTATTTTTATTCTCGCGTTCTTGATCTTGCTTCTTGACTTGATTAATTAACTTATCAATCTTAGAACCATAAGCAACAGAAGTATCACGCTTAAAAATCAACTCAGGAACCTTGTAAACAGTTAAAGTTTGACCAAGCAAGTGACGCATCATACCTTTTGCTTTATCAAGTCCTTCAGCTACTTCTTTTTCCTTTGCTGGATCATCTGTCAACATACTGTAGTAAACAGTCGCATATGATAAATCATTTGTACATTCTACAGCTGTGATAGTGACATCATTTAAACGTGGATCACGAATATCTTTACGTAATATCTTTGTCAATTCACGTAAAATTTCGCCTTCTACACGACCAATTCTATGTTTCATAATTAAGCTCCTTTTTGTGAAAAAAGATGCCTATTTAACAGGTACCTCTTGCATCTCGTAGGCTTCAAGTTGATCGTCAACTTTAATGTCATTAAAGTTTTCAATTGTGATACCACAATCAAATCCTTGCTTAACTTCCTTAACGTCATCCTTGAAACGCTTTAGAGATGCAACTTTTCCATCATATTTAACAATACCATCACGAATTACACGAATACCTGAATCTCTAGTAACATATCCGTTATCAACAAAGGCACCAGCAATCGTACCAATCTTAGATACCTTCCAAGTTTCACGAACAGTTAAGTTACCAGTAACTTTTTCTTCGTATGTAGGTTCAAGCATACCCTTCATTGCAGCTTCTACATCATCCATAACCTTGTAAATAATGTTATATAGACGAATATCTACACCTTCAGAATCTGCTTGACTCTTAGCAGTATTAGTTGGTCGAACATTGAAACCAACAATAAATGCATTTGAAGCACCAGCTAAAGTAACATCAGATTCATTAATGGCACCAACACCAGAGTGAATAATGTTAACTCTTACACCTTCAACTTCGATCTTTTCAAGAGATTGTTGCAATGCTTCTGCTGAACCTTGAACGTCAGCCTTAAGAACAATGTCAACTTCCTTCATGTTCTCTTTCTTCATTGTATCAAACAAGTTGTCTAAAGTAACATGTTGGACATTTTCACGTTGTTTTTCTAAGGCATTCTTAGCACGTTGTTCACCAACGCTTCTAGCAGTCTTTTCATCATCAAAGACAACCAATTTATCAGCTGCTTCTGGAACATCATTTAAACCGGTAATTTCTACAGGAGTAGATGGGGTAGCCTTCTTCACTCTACGTCCCTTATCATTAGTCATAACACGAACACGGCCAAATGTATCACCAACAACAATTGGATCTCCAACCTTTAATGTACCTTGTTGAACTAAAATATCTGCTACTGAACCACGGCCCTTATCAAGACGAGCTTCAATTACAGTACCAATTGCCTTTTGATTTGGATCAGCCTTAAGTTCCATGACATCAGCTTGAAGTAAAATCATTTGCAAGAGCTCTTCAACATTTTTCCCAGTCTTAGCAGAGATCTTAACAAAGATTGTATCGCCACCCCAATCTTCAGGAACTAAACCATATTTCATCAGTTGTTCCATAACATGATCAGGATTTGCGCCTGGCTTATCAATCTTGTTTACAGCAACAATAATCGGAACACCGGCACTCTTAGCATGGTCAATAGCTTCAATTGTTTGTGGCATTACACCATCATCAGCTGCCACTACTAAAATAACGATGTCAGTAATTTCAGCACCACGTGCACGCATATTTGAGAAAGCGGCATGTCCTGGAGTATCTAAGAAAGTAATTAAACGATCATCGATTCTTACTTGATAAGCACCGATTCTCTGAGTAATACCACCGGCTTCGTGTTCAGACACGTTAGTGTGACGTAATCTATCAAGTAAAGTAGTCTTACCGTGGTCAACGTGACCCATAATTGTTACAACTGGTGGACGTTTTTCTTGATGCTTAGAAGCTTTAGATTCTTCCATTTCCTTAGTGTATAAAGTATCAATATCAGAGATATCTTCATGCACTTTTTCTTCAGCTTCAATACCATATTCAGCTGCTAAAAGCTCAATAGTATCCTTATCTAAAGATTGGTTTTGGTTAGTCATAACGCCTAACATAAATAGCTTCTTAACAATTTCTGCAGGCTCTCTATGAAGAAGTTTTCCTAAATCTTGAGCATTCATGCCTTCTTCATAAACTAATGTTTCTGGCAATGGACGTTCCTTTCTTTGAGTTGGTTGCTTCTTGACCTCTTTACTCTGGTTGATACGCTTGTTCTTTTTATTTCTACGACGACGTGCTTTATCTGAATGTTCGCTTCTTTCATGTTCATAATCTAGCACTTCACGTTTCTTACGAGTAAAGTCTTTCTTACGAGTTGGCTTTGTTTCTTCTTTTTGAGGAGCAGGTACAACTGGAGCGATAGGTTCTACCTTTTTTACAGTAGGTCTCTTAGCCTTATTTCTAGCCGGCGATGGTTTAATAATCTTTGGACCAACTGGTTTTTGTGAAGCTTGAACACGAGCTTTTACAGCTGCAGCTCCTTCGAGTTTTTCTTCTTTTGGCTTACGAGTATTTTCCACTTTTTTAACCTTTGATCTTTGAGGATTTTGTTCTTGATGCCATTTACGGCGGGAAGCCTCAGTCTGAGCGTTTAATTCACTAGCTTCGGCTCTTTGTTTTTTCTTAAATTTATTTAATAAATCACGTGCTGCTGGTTTAGCAGAAGTTGTCTTTTTATCTTCATTTTCACGTCGATTATTTTGTTGTTTTTTAAAGTTATTATTTCTGTGCTTATTATTTCCGTGACGATTATCATGTTCATTTTTATTATCACGACGACGAATTGCATCTACAGAAACTTTTATTTTAGCTTTTTCTTTACGACTTGAATTTTTAGAATCCTTTTCAGTAGATGGCGTAGTATTAGTAGACTTCAAACTATCTACTAACTTAGAAACTTGCTTATCATCTAGGGAGGACATGTGGCTCTTTACATCAAAACCCAAATCTTGTGCCTTTTTTACAACAATTTTGTTTTCAATGTCTAATTCTTTCGCTACTTCATAAATACGTTTTTTAGCCATCAAATCACACTCCTTCGTTTAAATTCTTTATCATTGCTTTACTGAAACCGGAATCCGTAACAGAAACTAATTTTCTTTCTTTTCCAAGGGCCTGTGTTATCTCAGCACTAGAAAAAGTGTCTACTAGCTTGACATCTTTTTTTCTTATAAAGAAATTCAGTTTATCTTTAGTATTTTGACTTACATCATTTCCAATAAAAATTAATTTTGCTTGATTTTTGCTTAAAGATATTTTTACTGCATCAAATCCCGTTGCTAACTTTCCAGCTTTTTGCGCTAATCCAAGTAAATTTAAAGTTTTTTGTTTATTTTGCAAAATTACTTATCACCAAACAATTCTTTTCTTGCTTTTTGATGATCAACATATGCATAAAGATCATCATAAAAATCAGCTGAAACTTTAACACCTAAGCTTTTTTCTAAAACTTGATTTTTTTGTGCTTCAGCAATTTTATCAGGTTCTAAGGATACATATGCACCTCTACCTGATTTCTTTCCAGTCGGATCAACCGAAATATTTTTATCCTTATCAACAACTACTCGCACCAATTTCTTTTTTGGTTGCATAGTATTTGTTAACAAGTCTTTACGCATTGGAATTTTTCTTTTCTTCAAAGAAAGTCACCTATTCCTCATCTTTATCTGCATCATCATTTAATGCTGAATTAACGTCTTCTCCATTTGGAAACGTATCGCTTGGATCGTCTTCAATTTGTTCAGCAATAGATTCTGGTGTTTCTTCATTTGAGACATTATCATTTGTAGTCTCTTGATCTGCTTCAACATCATCACCTTCAGAATCAACAAATTCAACTTGTGATTCAGGTTTAATGTCAATCTTATAGCCAGTTAAGCGAGCAGCAAGGCGTACATTTTGACCACGTTTACCAATGGCCAGTGACAATTGGTAATCAGGTACAATTACCAATGCATTCTTATCATCTTCATCCCCGCTAAATTGAACTGCAATTACTTCTGCTGGATTCAAAGCATTGGCAATAAAATCAGATGGATTATCTTCATATTTTACAACATCAATATTTTCTCCACCCAATTCATTAACGATGTTTTGAACACGAGCTCCCTTTGGTCCTACTAAGGTACCGACTGGATCAATATCAGAATCATTACTCTTAACTGCAATCTTGGTTCTATCGCCTGCTTCACGAGCAATGGATACAATCTCAACAGTTCCATCGTAAACTTCTGGTACTTCTTGTTCAAAAAGACGTTTTACTAAAGCAGGTGCTGTTCTAGAAACTGTAATTTGTGCTCCCTTTGAATCAGACCCTACTCTAGTCACCAAGACACGAACTTTATCTTGAGGATTGTAAGTTTCGCCCGGTAGTTGATCATTATGCGGCATTACAGCCTCTACATTTCCAATCTTCACATAAACGAAGCGATTGTCACGTCTTTCAACTGTACCAGTAACAATTTCATCTTTATATTGAGAGTACTCACTAATAATATGTTCTCTTTCAGCTTCGCGTAAACGTTGCATAATAACTTGCTTAGCAGTTTGAGCAGCTAAACGTCCGAAGTCTTTAGGAGTTACTTCAAAACGAATTTCGTCACCAACTTCGTAAGCACGGTTAATTTCAAGAGCATCTTTCAAACTTACTTCGAGACGACTATCTTGAACTTCATCAACTACAGTCTTAATTGCATTAACTTTGAAGTTGCCTTTCTTTTCATCAAAAACAACTTCTACATTTTGAGCTTGGTTATAATTTTTCTTATATGCAGCTACTAAAGCAGCCTTAATTGCGTCAACAATAACTTCTTGTTTAATGCCTTTTTCTTTTTCTAAGGTTGCAAAGGCTTCCACCATTTCTTTAGACATAAGTTTTTGATCATCCTTTCTAAAATTCAACTGCAAAGCGACTAGAAGCAATCACCTTTCTAGGGATTGTGATGTATTTGCGTCGTGTTTTGATCTTTACTTCTAAGACGATCTGATCTTGATTGAGATCTTTTAAAGTACCTTCAAAAGCCTTTTCACCATCAATTTTTTGATAAAGACTAACATGAATGTAGGATCCCTTGGCACGTTCCCAATCTTTTTCATTCTTGATTGGACGCTCTAAACCAGGAGATGAAAGCTCTAAAATATACGGTTCAGGAAAAGGATCAGGATCTAATTCATCTAGTTTTTCTGATACCAATTCACTTAAATTTGCGATCTCTTCAATATCAATTCCGCCTGGGCGACGATCAACATAAATGCGAAGATAATATTGCTTCTTTTCCTTTACATATTCAACATCGACCAGTTCATCGCCTCTTGCTTCGGCTAAAGGCGTAACTACGTCTGCCACCAATTCGGTAACTTTTGTCAAATCTCTTCCTCCGTAATAAAAAGAGTGAGCATTACTGCTCACTCGAATTTGCTATTCGAACTTCGTTTTTAGGATAGCATATTTACTGCAATTTGTAAATTATCCCACTAAAATAGTGACAATTGATTCTGATCAGGCATTCCCTCAAGAACACCATTATTTTCAAAATACTCCATAATTGTTTGTGATACTTTGCCGCGAGTGGCAAGATCTTCTTTTGAAAGAAATTTCTGTTCCGCACGTGCAGTTACAATTTGCTTTGCAGCATTGTCACCTAACCCAGGAACAGCATTAAATGGTGCTAAGATTGTATGGTCATCAATAATCTTAAAGTCTGTGGCTTCAGATTCGTTTACATCTACCATCTTAATCTTTATTCCACGCTCTAAACATTCATTTGCAATTTCAAGTACAGTAAGTAATGACTTATCTTTTGCAGAAACATCCATTCCCTTATCCTGAATTTCTTTCATTGCAGCTTTAACTGTATTCTTGCCGTGACTCATTGCTACCAAATCAAACAAATCAGCACGAACAGAGAAGTAAGAAGCATAATAAATTACTGGATAATATACTTTAAACCAAGCAATTCTAAGTGCCATCAGGATATAGGCTGTAGCATGGGCTTTAGGGAACATATACTTAATCTTAAGACATGAAGGAATGTACCAATCAGGGATCTTATCGTTCTTTTTCAAGATTTCCATATTTTCATCGCTAATTCCTCTACCATGTCGTACAGATTCCATTGTAAAGAAAGCAACTTCTGGTTTTACACCCCAGTGAATCAAGTCCATCATGATATTGTCACGACAACCAATTACATTCTTCAACTTACAAGTCCCATTATTAATTAAGTCTTCTGCATTTCCTAACCATACATCAGTACCGTGAGATAAACCTGAAATTTGCAATAATTCTGAGAAAGTAGTTGGTTTTGTTTCTTCAAGCATCCCTCTAACAAACTTTGTACCGAATTCTGGTACACCAAGTGTTCCCGTTTTTGATTGGATTTGTTCAGGGGTAACACCTAAAATTTCAGGACTTGAGAAGAGAGACATTACTCCCGGATCATCAGGAGGAATAGTTAACGGATCAACTCCGGATAGATCCTGTAGCATTCTGATCATGGTAGGATCATCGTGACCCAGAATATCAAATTTCAAAATATTATCATGGATAGAATGGAAATCAAAGTGAGTTGTAAGCCAAGCTGCACTTAAATCATCTGCTGGATATTGGACTGGAGTAAAGTCATAAATATCCATGTCATCGGGTACTACAACAATACCTGCTGGGTGTTGTCCAGTTGTTCTTTTTACTCCAGAAGCACCGACTGCTAGACGATCAAGCTCGGCATTTCTTAAATGTAGTTCATTTTCATCTTCATAATGCTTAACATACCCATAAGCAGTCTTATCAGCAACGGTCGCAATCGTCCCCGCTCTAAATGAATTGTCTGGACCAAACATAACTCGAATGTAGTTATGAGCTACTGGTTGATAGTCTCCAGAGAAGTTTAAATCGATATCCGGCACCTTGTCTCCATGGAATCCTAAGAAAGTAGCAAACGGAATATCTTGCCCATCTTTAACTAATGGAGTTCCACATTTTGGACACTCTTTGTCAGGTAAATCATAGCCTGACCCATATTCTCCATTCTCAAAGAATTTAGAATACTTACAATTCGGACAACGATAGTGAGGAGCCAAAGGATTTACTTCAGTAATTCCAGACATCGTCGCTACTAAACTAGAACCAACTGATCCACGTGATCCTACTAAATATCCGTCTTTATTTGATTTGGCAACAAGCCTTTGAGAAATTAAGTAAATAACTGCATATCCGTTTGAAATAATAGAATTCAATTCAAGCTCAATTCTATCTTCTACAATCTTTGGTAAAGGTTTTCCGTATAATTCGTAAGCTTTATTATAGGTTAAATCCTTCATTTCTTGATCCGCATTTTCAATATGCGGTGGATATAGTCCACTTTTAATCGGAGCAATTTCCTCAATTTGATCGGCTAATTTATTGGTATTATCAATTACAATTTCTTTAGCTACATCTTCACCCAAAAAGCTAAATGCATCAAGCATTTCCTGCGTTGAATAAAAATGTAAATCCGGTAAATTCTTATTGCGATTAGGATTTCCCTTTTGAGCCGCTAATAAAATTTTACGATAAATTGCTTCATGTGGTTCAACATAGTGCGAGTCACTAGTAGCTACGACTGGTTTATTTAGCTCTTTACCTAATTTATAAATATTTTGAATAATTTCATGCAGCTCGTCTTCATCTTTAATTAGATCATCTTCAATTAAGGTTTGATAAGCTGCTGGCGGTTGGACTTCAAGATAATCATAAAAACGTGCTTTTTCACGAGCTTCATCATATCCTTTTTGCATCATTGAAATGAATACATCGCCTTGCCAGCACCCACTACCAAATAATAAACCTTTATGATATTTTCTTAATTCCGACTTTGGGGTACGTGGAATACGATAGAAATATTTAGTACTTGCAAGCGATACAAGCTTGTACATATTTTTTAGCCCTTCTTGATTTAGAGCAAGAACACTCATATGACTTGGCTTAGCTCGCTTATAAACTTGCCCATATTTAGCATAGTCATTCATTTTGCCTAAATCTGCTTCATGAAAACGTTCATTAAAAGCATCTAGCAATTTAAACATTAAATATCCTGTAGCTTCGGCATCTTGATTAGCGCGGTGGTGATGTTCAAGAACAACATTGTATTTCTTAGCTAAAGAATCAAGAGTGTGGCGAGTTTGTTCAGGATGCAAAAGTCTTGAAACTTCAAGCGTGTCAACAACAGGTTGCGTAATTTCTTCTAGACCTGCACGGCGTAAAGCCGCATTTACAAACCCAACATCAAATTGAACATTATGTCCACAGAGAGGACGATCACCATAAAATTCTTTAAATTTCTTAATTACATCTTTTTCATCATCAGCTGCACCAACCATTTCATCAGTAATTGATGTTAAGTTAATCGTTGTATCACTTAAGGGATGGTGGGGATTGATAAACTCATCGAATCTTTCCAGTACTTCTCCATTTTTCATTTTTACCGCACCGATTTCAATAATGGTGTCGTAAACAGAAGATAGTCCTGTTGTTTCAACGTCGAAAATTACATATTCACGATCTCGATAATCCATTTCAGTAGGATTAAGTACAAGCAAAGCATGATCATCAATCATATTGGCCTCATAGCCATATAAAATTTTCATTTTTTCGCTTGCACCAGTATGATAAGCTTCTGGGAAAGATTGCACATCTGCATGATCCGTAATTGCAATTGCCTTTTGACCAAATTTTTTGGCAGTTTTGATAAAGTCACTAGCCGTACTAGTTGCATCCAATTGACTCATATTTGTATGAAGATGCAATTCTACACGCTTTTTCTCTCCTTCATACTTTTCTTCTCGACCCTTATGTTCAATTAATTCTAGGTTTCGAATATTAAAAACAACGTCATGTTGATATTGATCATCAGCTGCATAACCTTGCATTCTAGCCCAAACGCCAGGTTTAATTCCCTTTAGATAATCAATTTGATCTTTGTCAGAAACAAATTTTTTAAAGCTAATTGAATCTGTATAGTCAGTAATCTCACCAGTAAAAATTATACTTCCAGATTTTAATTCATGAATATCAGTATTAAAAATATGGCCTTCAATAGCTACGTTTCCACTGCCATCTTCCAAGTCTTTAATTTGAATAAATTTAGCTTTTTTATCGACCTTTTTGTTGCCCATTCTTGTGCTCTTAACAGGCATTTTTTTCTTAGGTTCTGCCGGTTGTTTTTCATAGAATTCTTGCATAGCAGACTCATGTTGAGCCTGCTCTTGTTCTAGACTTCTTAAATTTTCATCAATATTAGTTTCATCAACTTTCGTTGTAAACTTAATATTGAAGAAACCATAACGTCTGAATTCTTTATTTAGTTCTGCTAAAACTTGTTCTGAAAGCAAGCCATTTACTACTTGGTTTTGAGTTGGAATTAGCCATTTTTCTTTTTCTAAATGAGGAGCTTGTCCTTGTAAAAATTCCCGAACAGCTGGTTTTAGGTTAGTTGAATTCTGAACGGCATAAGTCCAGTAGGCCGGTAGTTTTTTACTACTTCCATCGCGTGTTTGAACTAATAATTCAACATTCACAAATGGTTCAAAAGTCTCATGAATAAGTTCATTAAGAGAGCGATAAGTTTCAAAATCTAATGGTGTATCAAAAAAAACGTGGATTTTCCACTTTCTTTCATTAGCGTATACATCCACGTTTTCAATTTCACCATTTTGGACAATATCGTTATCTTCAAACTTATCAGGAAACTTGATTTGATCTAATAGTTTTTTGAAAAGTTCGTTCTTTTTTGTCACAAAAATTATCCTAACTCTTTTGTAATCACAGCATCCAAATCAGAAATATTAACTTCAGTAGCCTTTTCATCCATTGGACGCTTTACTTCTACAATACCATCTTTTGCTTTTCGACCGATTGTAATTCTTAATGGTGCTCCGACTAAATCAGCATCATTAAATTTAACACCTGGTCGTTCATTTCTATCATCGTATAAAACATCATACTTGGCTGAAAGTTCTTTTTCAAGTTTTTCAGCTAATTCAGTTTGAGTTTCATCCTTCATTTTCATTTGAATTAAATGAATGGCAAATGGAGCAATTTCTTTTGGCCATGCGATTCCATTTTCAGTTAAGTGTTGTTCAACTGCAGCTGACAGCATTCTGGTTACCCCAATTCCATAGGAGCCCATGATTACTGGCTTAGCTTTACCATTATTATCTAAGAAATCAGCACCCATAGTATCAGTATAGTAAGTACCTAATTTAAAGATATGACCAACTTCAATACTAGTAGTAAATTTCAATGGTAAATGATCAACTGGATCTGGTTCTCCTTCGTTTGCCGTACGAATATCCGCAAATTCGTCAACTTTAAAGTCGCGATCTAAATTAGCATTTTGATATTGATAGTCGGTTTCATTTGCACCTACAACTACATTGTACAAATCTTTAACTGTTTCATCCGCAATAATCTGATCAGCCCAGTCAGCATTGATTGGTCCAACGCCGCCCTTTTCTGAACCAGTAATTTCTACTAATTCATCAGCATTTGCAGTTCTAACTTCATCTGCATCTAAGATATGACCTAATTTAACTTCGTTAATTTCCTTATCACCACGGATAAGAACTAAGACCTTTTGGTCATCTGCAATGTATAAGATACTCTTAACAATTCTAGTTGAAGGAACTTTAAGAAAATCAGCTAACTTTTCAATTGTATCCATTCCTGGAGTAGCTACTTTAGCCAAGTCTTTTGCTTCTTCTGGTTCTTGTTTAAAAGTATCAATACTTTTAGCCATTTCAAGATTAGCAGCGTAAGTGCCATTTTCATTAGTAGCAATTGTATCTTCACCAATTGCAGCAGGAGCTTGAAATTCAGTTGAGTTCTTTCCACCCATTGTACCTGAATCTGCAATAACCGGGTGAACAGTAACACCAGCACGATTAAAGATCTTTAAATATGCGGATTTTTGATCATCGAATTGTTCATCTAATTGTTCACGAGTTGCTGCAAAGCTGTAACCATCTAACATGACAAATTCTCTACCACGAAGCAAACCGAAACGTGGACGATTTTCATCACGGAATTTAGTTTGAATTTGATATAGAGCAAGTGGCATTTGCTTATAACTCTTTAAGTTCTTAGCAACAATTTCAGTGAAGGTTTCCTCATGTGTTGGTCCAAGCAAACTTTCACGTCCATGTCGGTCTTGAAGCTTAAACATTTCTGCGCCATATTTTTTATAACGACCAGATTCTTGCCAAAGGGTTGCAGGCAAGAGATGAGGCATGATCATTTCAGGTACATTAATATTATCCATTTCTTCTTCAATAATATTTTCCGCCTTGCGTAGGACGCGGTAACCCAAAGGTAAGTATGCATAAACCCCGGCAGTTACTTGACGGATATAGCCACCTCTAAGCATTAATTGGTGACTTTTTGCTACAGCATCAGAAGGTGCCTCTTTTAACGTTGGCATAAAAAATTTTGATTGACGCATTTATTCCTCCAAAAATTTACTTAATAAAATAGCGATAAATATCATTTCCAGTTACTGCAACGATTAACAGTAAGAGAATGACAAAACCGATTACATCTACAATTGCTTCCTTATCTTCAGGAATTGGTTTTCGAATAATGAGCTGAATCAGGTTAAGTAATAATTTTCCACCATCTAATCCAGGGATTGGAATCAAATTTACAATTCCCAAATTAATAGAAATCATTGCTAAAAATGCTAGCAAGTATGTAAAGCCCATGTTTGAAACTTGAACGGTTTGCGAATAAATCCCTACCGGTCCAGAAAGTTTGTTCAAACTAAAATGTCTAAACAAATTGCCTACGGCATTAAAGATTAAACCAGTTGTACTAATACTTGTATTCCATCCACGGCTAATTTTTGCACCAAGACTATTATCAGGCTTTCCATAAAAGCCAAGTTGATAGACTTTTTGACCATCTATCTTATTAACTTTAGGCTTTATGGAGAATTTTTTAACCTTATTATCTCTTTTTACCTTTACTTCAACAGTCTTACCTTTACTTTCAGCCAGTTCAGCAGCAATTTGATTGAAATTACTAATTCTTTTATTATTAATCGCGATAATTTCATCATTAGCTTTGATCCCAGCTATTTGAGCAGGTTGATGAGCAATAGTGCTACCTACCGTTGTAGTCGGTGCACCAGGAGCTGCTAATGACCAAATAATAAATACAACAAATCCTAAAACAATATTCATGAATGGACCAGCAAAATTAGTAGCTAATTTTTTACCAACACTGGCCTCTTGAAATTGTGTATCCCGGGGTGCAATTAACAATTCAGTTCCATTTTGTTCAATGATCGTGGCATCATGATCAACAGAATAAGTTTTTAGTTGATCTTCATCACCATTTTCATATCCTTGAATAGTTAATGCATCTACTAAATCAGCGGCATTGACTTGTACTGGAATTCCTTCAATTGGCACTTGAGATCCTGATGCATCAATTCGTTTAACTTTATTTTGATCATCTAACTGCAATACTACTGTAGTACCAGGATCAATCTTTGCGGCATCATCAGGTCCCGCTAAGCGCACATATCCCCCTAAAGGAAGCCATCTAATAGTATATGTGGTTTTAGCACGCATCTTTTGAAACAATTTTGGCCCCATACCAATTGAAAATTCACGAACTAAAATACCGCACTTTTTTGCAACAATAAAATGTCCAAATTCATGAACAAAAACAAGTATCCCAAAAACAACTAGAAAGATTAAAATACCTTTCATTCAGTAGCTCTCCTATAAAATACCCATAAATGCAACAACAGGCAAAACGAAAAGCATGCTATCAAATCGATCTAAAATTCCTCCATGACCAGGCAAGATCTTACCTGAATCTTTCACACCATAAAAGCGTTTATAAGCTGATTCAACTAAATCTCCCATCTGACCAATAATTGATAAGAAGAAGGCTAGAACAATCATCATAGCATTATTCCGACCAGTAGGAACTAAGGTAACGTAAATTGCTGCGATAATTACTGCACAAATTACTGCTCCAATAGATCCTTCCCATGTTTTATTAGGACTAATAACTGGCCATAATTTATGCTTTCCAATCTTACGTCCCACCATATACGCTGCAATATCAGTTGACCAAACAACTGCGAATACATAGCCTAAAATTGCTAATCCAAGATGGGCATTTCTAATAGCGGCCATGAAGTGAAAGCCAGTTCCGATGTATAAGGCAGCCAAAGTATAAACTCCAGCATCATCAAATGTAACCTTATTCTTAGACAAAACCGTTCTTACGAGCATCAACATTACGAAGATATAAAAAATATCATACTTATTTAAAAACGCAGGTAAAAATTTAAAGAATGAATCAGGGACTGCCATAGTCAAGGTTGCTAATAAGGCCAAGATAAAATCCCAAGAAACAATAATTTGCTTCTTCATAATAAAAATTTCGCTAATTCCAACTGCTGCAAACGCACAAACTAGGACATCAATCCAAATGCCGCCCATTAAAACAATCGGAATAAATAAAATTAAAGCTACAATAGCTGTTATTACACGTTGTTTCATTTAAAATTCTACAGTTCTAATTAAAATTATACTTTTCCAAAACGACGATTACGTCCTTGATAATCTTTAACTAATTCTTCTAAATCAGTTTTATCAAAATCTGGCCATAATTTATCTGAAAAACTAAATTCAGTATAGGCCATTTGCCACAATAAAAAATTTGATAAACGTTCTTCTCCAGACGTTCTAATTAATAAATCAGGGTCTTCATATGGAGCTAAAGAATGAGTCAGCAAGTGATCTGAGACCATTTTTTCACTAATATCATCAATATCAATTTCTCCGACTTTTACCTTACGGGCAATTTCTTGTACTCCAGCCGTTATTTCTCTATGCGATCCATAGTTAAAGGCAAAATTCAATACCATCCCTGTATTATTAGCTGTTTCTGCCATGGCTTTTTGGGTTACTAAATATGTCTTCTCAGGTAATTCGTCTACAAATCCCATGATATTAACCCGAACGTTATTTTCCATTAGTTCCGGCATAAACTTATCAAAAAAGTCAATTGGTAAACGCATCAAATAGTTTACTTCGTCAGTCGGACGAGCCCAATTTTCAGTTGAAAAAGCATAAAGTGTTAAAACTTTTATTCCTAATTTATTGGCGGCAAGAGCAATATTTCGAATATTATCCATACCATGACGATGTCCGACAAAACGTGGTAAATGTCTTTTTTTTGCCCATCTACCATTTCCATCCATAATTATGGCTAAATGATTAAGTGGTTTTTTTGATTCTGACATATCTTATCAAGTCCTAAACTAACCCTGAGTAATTTCTTGACTCTTTTGATCTGCTAATTTATCAATTTCTTTAGTAGCATCGTCAGTTACTTTTTGAACTTGTTTTTCTAAACTACGTTGTTCATCTTCAGTAATATCGCCATCTTTTTCTTGACGCTTCAAAGTATCCATTGCATCTCGACGAACATTGCGGACAGCAATCTTACCTTTTTCAGCAAGCTTGCCTACTTGTTTAGCAATTTCTTGACGACGTTCACCGGTTAATTGTGGAATAACAATTCTAATTACAGTACCATCATTAGCTGGAGTAATTCCAAGATCAGAAGCTAAGATAGCATGTTCAATGTCATCTAAAGTTGATTTATCATAAGGCGTTACCATTAAAACACGAGCTTCAGGAATGCTTACACTAGACATTTGTGTAAGTGGAGTTGGAACACCGTAGTAGTTCACCTTAATTCCATCCAATAAGCTTGCATTTGCAACACCGGCACGAATACCGCCTAATTCCTTTTGGAATACAGCGATAGACTTTTTCATATTATCTTTTGCTTTTTCAATTACTTCATTAGCCATTATTTATCACCTTTGATTACAGTACCAATATTTTCACCCATAACAACTTTCTTAATGTTACCAGGCTTATTTACATTAAAGACAACTAGTGGAATATTATTATCCATAGACAATGAACTAGCTGTACTATCCATTACCTTTAAGTTCTTTGAAATCAAATCAAGTTGAGTTAATTCAGAGTATTTCTTAGCATTTGGATCAACTTTAGGATCAGCTGAGTAAACGCCGTCAACTCCATTTTTAGCCATCAAAATTACATCTGCATTAATTTCAGCTGCTCTTAAAGCTGCAGTAGTATCGGTTGAGAAGTAAGGATTACCGGTACCACCACCAAAAATAACAACACGACCCTTTTCTAAATGACGAACGGCTTTACGACGAATATATGGTTCCGCAATTTGGCGCATTTCAATTGATGTTTGTACTCGTGTTGGAACGCCTAAGTTTTCTAATCCATCTTGTAATGCTAGACCATTCATAATCGTTGCTAGCATTCCCATATAGTCTGCTTGAGCTCTTTCCATACCCAGATTTGCACCAGTTTCACCACGCCACATATTTCCACCGCCACAAACAATACCGATTTCAACACCCATATCGTGAACAGACTTAATTTCTTCAGCTAGATGCTTAATAACCTCTGGGTTAATACCAGTACCTTTTTCACCAGCAAGAGCCTCACCAGAAACTTTTAAAATAATACGTTTATACTTAACTTGACTCATAAATTTACCTCCTCATTGCTTTTATCATTTTACCATAAAATCACTGCAATATATTATACCGAAAAAAAGGAGCAACGCCTAAGCGTTACTCCCATTTTTAAGTAAATAATTACTTCATTTGTTCACGTACTTCAGCAGCAAAGTCTTCTTGCTTCTTTTCAATACCTTCGCCAACTTCATAACGTTGGAAAGCAACTAACTTAGCTCCCTTTTCCTTTAAGAATTCGCCAACAGTCTTGCTGTCGTCCATAATGTAGTTTTGTGATAAAACTGCAAATTGCTTATCAACTTGAGTATTATCATCAATAAAGCGTTGCATCTTACCAGGAATAATCTTATCCCAAATCTTTTCAGGCTTGCCTTCTTCTTTAAGTTCAGCCTTAATATCTTCTTTAGCTTTAGCTAAGATATCATCGCTTAATTGTTTTTCTGAACCATAAACAAGGTGTGGCAATGGTTTCTTGTTTACCAAAGCACGACTTTCGTTATCTTGATCAATCTTGTGGTTCATAACAGCTAATTGATCAGTGATGAATTCATCATCTAATTCATCAGGTGAGATAACTTTAGGACTCATAGCAGCAATGTGCATAGCTAAATGCTTAGCAGTAGCTGCATCAGCACCTTCTAAAACAGTGATAACACCAATTTGGCCACCATTGTGTTGGTATGCACCAAATTCTTGGTCATCAGTTTTTTCTTCTAAAGCGAAACGACGTAAAACGATCTTTTCACCAATAGTAGCAGTTGCATCTACGAATGACTGACCCAAAGTAGTACCATCAGCCATCTTTAATTCTTCAGCTGCTTCCATGTCAGCAGGTTTACCTTCAGCAATAGTTTTAGTAGCTTCATTAACTAATTTAACAAACTTATCGTTTGAAGAAACGAAGTCAGTTTCTGAGTTAACTTCAGTAATAGCTGCAACATTACCATCAACGTAAACGCCAGTTAAACCTTCAGCTGCAACACGATCAGCTTTCTTAGCAGCCTTTGCCATACCTTTATCACGAAGATATTGAACTGCCTTATCCATGTCACCGTCAACTTCTACTAATGCTTTCTTGGCATCCATAACACCAGCACCAGTACGTTCCCGTAATTCTTTAACTAATTGAGCAGTAATTTTTGCCATTAATATGTCCTCCTACAGAACTAACAGTAAAAACAAATTAGTCTTCTGATTTTTCAACAACTACTTCGATGGATTCTTCTTCATCATCTTCAGCTGCTGCTTTATCAGCCATTTCTTTTTCAACATCTTCGCTGTCATCTTGGCCTTGCTTACCTTCGATAATTGCATCAGCCATAGCACCTGAAATCAAACGAATTGCACGAATTGCGTCATCGTTTGCTGGGATAACAACGTCGATTGGATCTGGATCAGTGTTAGTATCAACCATAGCTACTACAGGGATACCTAAAATGTTTGCTTCGTGAACAGCGATCTTTTCTTTCTTAGGATCAACAACAAACATAACATCTGGGATTCTTGGCATATCTTCAATACCACCTAAGAATCTTTCAAGTTTTTCCATTTCCTTAGTCAAAAGTGCAACTTCCTTCTTTGGTAATACGTCGAAAGTGCCATCTTCTGACATTTGCTTTAATTCCTTTAATCTCTTAACACGGCTTTGGATAGTAGTCCAGTTAGTCAAAGTACCACCTAACCAACGTTGGTTAACGTAGTATTGACCTGCACGTGTAGCTTCTTCTTTAACAGCGTCTTGTGCTTGTTTCTTAGTACCAACAAACAAAAATACGCCACCGTCTTGAGCAACTGCCTTAACGTAGTTGTAAGCGTCATCTAACATCTTAATAGTCTTTTGTAAGTCAATGATGTAGATTCCGTTTCTTTGAGTGAAAATGTAAGGAGCCATCTTTGGATCCCATCTTCTAGTTTGGTGACCGAAGTGGACACCTGCTTCAAGCAATTGCTTCATAGTAACAACTGTCATAAAAAATTCCTCCTGGTTAATTCCTCTCAAGAGGTCGTATTAAATTCTGACCATAAATGGCACCTAGGAATTTAATCGCTCTTGATGTGATATAAATTTAATATGCGAAACGCATACTTGAACATTGTAACTAATTAATTTTATAAATGCAATTAAAATTTTACATTATGTTCTTTTAAAAAATCCTCTTTCCATTTTCTTGAATGGTGTTTGAACCAATATTCTCTCTTTAAGGACAGTTTTTTATCATCAAATTCTTCATGATAAATCAATTTTACTGGTCGACGTGTTTTTGTGTATTTAGCCCCTTTTCCTTCATTGTGCATCTTTAATCGATGAGCTAAGTCATTTGTAAAACCACCATAGAAACTTCCATCATTACACAATAGGCAGTAAAAATAATATTTTTCTTTTTTAGGCCCTTCTTCCTTATTTTCAGCGATAACTTTTTTTATTTCAGGTGTAAAGGATCCGTCTTGATTATGAACAACAATGGCATCCCTCAAAACTAGACCATCACTCGCAGTATTTCTAATTGCTTCTACCACAACTAAATTAGCATCTGCCACTCTCTTAGAGACAAATGGTTGCACCCACTTTACACTCAGTTGATTTTCTAAACAATAGTGCATAATTTCACCCAAACGCTCAGGCCGATGAACCATAAACATTTTGCCTTTCATCTTCAGCATATCACTTGATACTTTAATTATTTGCTCAAGGTTAATTGCTAGTTCATGTCTTGCTAAGGCCTTTTTTTCATCTGGATTAACAATATGACCTTTAGGAACTTTGAAATAAGGAGGATTAACAACAACTACATCATACTTATCTTTACCTAATTTTTTCGGGGCATCTAATGCATTCAGACAATGGACTTCTATCCGATTTTCTAATTTATTCAATTTAATACTTCGTCTTGCCTGATCAGCTATTTCTTTTTGAATCTCCACTGCATCATAATGTGCCCGGTTAAAATAGGACATGTAGATACTAGCAGCCCCATTACCACTACATAAATCAACAACTTTATAATTATCATGTATTTTATTTTGCGCAAAATATCCAAGAAGAAGCGTATCTAAAGAAAAAGAAAACGCATCTTTTTCTTGGATGATTTGTAGGTCATCATTGTACATATAATCAATTCGTTCATTAGGTTTCAATAGATCCATTTTCTATACCCTTCTAAAAATTCTTTGCTGTATTGTATAATACTATAGATAAAATTGGAGGAAAGATCATGTTTTATAAAATTATTCGCCCAGTCGGCCGATTTATTGTCTGGGTACTTAATGGACATTTACACGTTCATCATAAAGACCGTATACCAAAAGATAACTATATTTTAGTAGCCCCTCATCGAACTTGGTGGGAACCAATTCTTTTTGCCTTGGCTGCAAGTCCAATGGAATTTATGTTTATGGCAAAAAAAGAACTTTTTAAAAATCCTATTTTGAGATTTATTTTAGTGCATGCACATGCTTTTTCAGTAGATCGCGATAATCCTGGTCCTTCTGCAATTAAGATTCCTGTTAAAGGATTACGCAAAGGTGATCTATCGTTGATTATTTTTCCTTCCGGAACTCGTCATTCTGAAGAGCTTAAAAGCGGCGCATTTGTTATTGCCAAAATGGCTAATAAGCCTTTAGTGCCAGTTGTTTATCAAGGACCGTTGACCTTTAAAGGCTTCCTAAAAAGAAAATCTTTAGACATTTGTTTTGGTGATCCAATCTATATTCCACGCCGCGAAAAGATTAATAAAGAAACTACACCTGCTCTATACCAGCAATTGGAAGAAGCTTGGGACAAGTTAGATAAAGAACAAAATCCTGACTTTCACTATATCGCAAAATAATTTTTTTATTATTCAAGATTTTTAGTGTTAAAATGACATAGTCTAGCGTAGAAAAGGAGAATCAATAATGTTAGAAAAACCTTTGTATAAAATGATGCTTAGTCATTCATTTAACATCCCTGTAAAAGTTACGTACTGGGATGGAAAATCAGAAATTTATGGAAATGGCACACCGGAAGTGGAGGTTATTTTTAACAAAAAGATTCCTTTTAAAGAAATAACAAGTAACGCCTCTTTAGCTTTAGGTGAAGCTTATATGGATAAGGATCTTGAAATTAAGGGCAGTATCCAAAAATTAATTGAAGCAGCATATGAAAGTAGTGAATCATTTATGCGTGCTTCAAAATTTAGAAAATTTTTACCTAAGCAAAAGCATACTGAGAAACAAAGTCAAGAAGATGTTCAAAGTCACTATGATATCGGTAACGATTTTTATAAACTATGGCTTGATCCAACTATGACTTACTCATGTGCTTACTTCACTAATGGTAATAAAGAGGATCTTGAAGCTGCTCAAATCGCTAAAGTTCATCATATTCTTCAAAAATTAGATTCTAAACCAGGTAAGACTTTACTAGATATCGGTTGTGGCTGGGGAACATTAATGCTAACTGCAGCTAAAGAATATGGACTTAAAGTTACCGGAGTTACTTTAAGCCAAGAACAATTTGATTTAGTCAACCAAAAGATCAAAGACATGGGTCTTGAAAATCAAGCCGAAGTTTTACTTGAAGATTACCGTGAATTAGGTAATCGTGATTTTGATTACGTTACTTCTGTAGGTATGTTTGAGCACGTTGGTTCAGAAAACCTAGGAGAATACTTCAAAGACGTTGCTAAATACCTAAAGCCACACGGTGTTGCTTTAATTCATGGTATTACTCGTCAACAAGGCGGGGCTACCAATGCTTGGATTAACAAATATATCTTCCCAGGTGGCTACATTCCTGGCCTAGTAGAAATTGTCTCAAGAATTGAAGAAGCTAACTTACAAATTGCTGACATGGAAATGCTTCGTCGCCACTATCAAAGAACTCTTGAAATTTGGGATAAAAACTTTAATGACCATCGTTCAGAGGTTGAAGGAATGATGGGCGAACGCTTTGTAAGAATGTGGGATATGTATCTTCAAGCTTGTGCAGCTTCCTTTGAATCAGGAAATATTGATGTTATTCAATATCTATTAACAAAGGGCCCATCTGGTAAAACCTTACCAATGACTCGTCAATACATGCTGAATGATA
>NZ_GG670120.1:815098-954298 GCF_000159355.1 Lactobacillus johnsonii ATCC 33200
GAAGCTTATAAAGATTGTAGTAATACCCTTTCTTCTTCAATAGTTCCTCATGTGTACCACGTTCAACAATTCTTCCTTTATCCAAAACAATAATCTGGTCCGCATCTGCAATTGTTGAAAGACGATGCGCAATTGCCAAAGTCGTTCTTCCTTGACGAAGCTTCTTTAATCCCTCTTGAATTAAATTTTCGGTTTCTGTATCGACATTAGCCGTTGCTTCATCTAGAACTAAAATTTTAGGATCAGTTACTAAGGTTCGTGCAAATGAAATTAATTGTCGTTGTCCTTGACTAAGTTCTGATCCACCTTCAATCACTTTTGCATGATATTTACCAGGCATCTTTTCAATAAATGAATCTGCTTGTACGGTTTTAGCAGCATCTTTAATTTGTTGATCTGTAATTTTGTCATTATACAAGCGAATATTTGAAGAAATGTCTCCATAGAACATAAAGGGTTCTTGTAAAACTAATCCTAGTTTTTTACGTAATTCTTTCTTCGGAAACTTCCTAATATCAATGCCATCAATAAGTACTTCCCCACTACCAAATTCATAAAATCTCATCATTACATTGATAATTGAACTCTTTCCTGATCCAGTATGACCAACAATTCCTAAAGTTTCACCCGGATTAACTACAAAAGATACATCATGTAAGATTTCATTCTCTCCATCATAAGAAAAGTTGACATTTTTAAATTCAATCTTTCCTTTTGAAATAACTGCTCTTTCATCATTTTCTTGTCGCGGTTCGTATTCTTTTTCATCCATAATTCTAAAAATACGTTTACCTGCCACAATTCCATCCTGAAAAGAAGTCATTCGATCCATCATAGTAGAAATAGGATTAAAAAATTGTTGTACATATTGAGAAAAAGCATATACAATTCCGGCAGGAACAAAAGTCTTTTGCAATGGAAAACCAAAATACATTAACACTAGTGCAAGAGCCAATGAATAAAGCAAACTAGTCATTGGCGATAATAAAAGCGAGTTAACTCGAATCAAGTTAAAACGTGTTCTCATTAAAGTACCATTCTCATTTTCAAAATGGTTTGTCATTCTTTTTTCCTGCTTAAATTGCTGAATTAGAGAAACTCCTTCAATAGATTCATTTAAGTTAGTATTAATTCGACTAAGCCGTTCCCTAAAAGCACGATACAATCTAGAACTCTTTTGTGTATAAATCCAGAAAATAAAACCTAAAATTGGTAAAAACAGCAAGACAATTAACGCCGCAAATTTATTAGTTACATACATCGCTATAAAAGCAGTTACTAAAGAAAATACTCCAATGACTACTTGACAAAGTACTCCTAAAAAGTCGCTTAGAGTCATTGTATCATTAGTGACTCTTGATACAATTGAACCTGCTGGCGTCTGGTCAAAATAGCGCATCCCTAAACTATGAAGTTTTCGATATAAATCTTTTCTTACACTTTCAAGTGTCTTTTCAGCGCCAAGTGCATATAAATATTGATATACAAACTGAAGAATTGCCTTAATAATTGTTCCAAGCCCATATAATAGTCCAGCCCAAATTATAATCTGTACTGTCGCTTTTTGTTTGATCAAATAATTATCTAAGAAAAACTGTAGTCCTCTTGGTAAAAGCATATTAATTACACTTACTAAGAAAGCTCCAAAAATTGCAATTCCCATTTCCACTTTAAAAGGCTTTACGTATTTTAAAACTCTTTTAAATATTTGGACTTGTTCTTTAAATGGGATAGCCTTAGACCAAACTGATTTGCTTTCTTCATTATTGTCCATCTACTTCACCCACCTTTGCTTGTAGTTCTTGTTTACGCCACATTTCAGCATACCAACCATTTTGAGCTAAAAGGTCAGCATGTTTTCCTCTTTCAACAATCTTCCCCTCTTTTAGAACTAAGATGAGATCAGCATCCATTACTGAGGTCAAACGATGAGCTGCAATCAAGGTCTTTTTTCCTTTTCTTTCCGATTTAAGTGAATCCAAAATAGAGGTCTCTGTCTTTGCATCTACCGCTGAAAGAGCGTCATCTAATATCAAAATAGGACTTTCTTTTAACAAGGCTCGTGCAATTGATAATCTTTGTTTTTGTCCCCCAGACAAAGATACTCCATTCTCACCTACCAATGTTTTATATCCGACTGGCATTTGTAAAATATCATCATGCAAATCACTCTTTTGAGCCGCAGATTCAATTTTATCTTTCTCCACATTTTCATCAGAAAAAGCAATATTTTTTTCAATAGAAGTAGAAAATAAGAAATTATTTTGCGGAACATACGAAATTTCACTTAAAAGTAATTTTAAAGGGATATTCCTAATATCATGACCACCTAAGCTTATTCTTCCTTGGTATTGATCAAATTCTCTTAATAAAAGCTCAATAATAGTTGTCTTTCCGGATCCAACTTTTCCCACTAAACCTAATGTTTGTCCTGGTTTTAATGTAAAATTAATATTTTGCAAAACTGGTATTTCTTTTTCATCAGGATAGGCAAAGGATTTAATTTCATATTTTAAATCACCTTGAATATCTGTAGTTGTTAAGCTTTGATCAGCGTTTTCATCAGTAATTTGAGGTTTTTCATATAATAGACGTTCAACACGATCATAAGAGGCTGATCCACGCTCTAAAATATTGAATAAATAACCAATTGCAAACATCGGCCATACCATATTAGAAATATAAGCAATAAAGGAAACCAATTGACCAACTGATAAAGTACGATTTGATACCAGTAACCCACCATAGATAATTGTAATTACATAAGTTGCTCCAATAATTAATGTCCCTAATGGATCAAACATTGAATCCCATTTAAAAACTTTCTTATTGATTTGAATGGTATCATCTACCATCTTATTAAAGGAAGCTGAATCCTGCTCACTTTCACCAAAGGCTTTTAATACTTTAATTCCGGAAACTGATTCTTGAGTTTTATTATTTAAACGTGAAAATGCAGCTTGTGATTTGTCAAAACTATAATGAAGCTTAGCTCCTAACTTCCAAGCACTTAAAGCAAGAAAAGGAAGTGGTAAAAGGGCAATAATAGTTAACCTAAAATCGGTAAAAATAATCATCGCAATCATTGTAGTTCCACCAGTAACCAAAGAGTCAACTAAAGTCAAAACTCCATCTCCAGCTACATTTTGAATGGAATTGATATCATTAGTCGCATGTGCCATTAAATCCCCGGTGCGGTGCCTTTGATAAAAAGTTTTATCCATTATCATAAAATGCTTGAATAAGCGGGATCGCATTTGTCTTTCTAACTCTGCTGCTCCACCCCAAATTTGCTTACGCCAAAAGTAGCGCAATAAATATAAGACTATGGCTGCAGCAATGACAGCTAAAACTAAGGCACCATACTCACCCCAGCTAATTGACCCTTTATCTAGCTGGTCAGCCATCAGCCCCAAAATTCTAGGTGGGACTAAATTGGCAATTGAAGTTAAAGCTAAAAAACTAATACCAATAATATATCTTTTCTTCTCTTGCTTAAAAAACCACCCTAATTTGCTAAAAATATTCATTTTTCACCCCACCATATACAAAAAAACAGAGGAATACGATCCTCTGTCTATTACCAAATATTAGTAAAGTAAGCTACTATTTTTGTTGTTGATGCTTCATCATATTCATAACTTGATTAAGCTTCTTAGCAGATGGTTTTTGTCCCATTTGCGCCATCATAGCTGCAATCATATCTTCACTAATAGGAGGATTGTCTTGGAAATACTTCTTCATGTATGCGCGAGCACCATAAAATCCGCCAACAAGACCGATTAATAATGCGATAATAATAAGAAAAATTGCTAAACCTAAATTCATTTCCCAAAAACCTCCAAAAATTAATGTACTTTTTCAGCATACCAAAAAAATAGTATTTTTTAAAGTAAAATATTAATCTTTTCTTAATCCTTTACGACGTTGTGCCTCTTTAGCTTTTTCTGAGGTTACTTCTTTACCATCTTTGTCAATGACTACAGTATCCTCTAATTGTTGTCTAAATCCAGCACGGAAGTTTTCTAGAAAAGCAGATCTTAATTTTTTACGTTCCTCTAACTCATCAGGAGTTAATTCACGTTCTCTACTAATTTTAGTTAATTCATTGATTCGCTTAATTAATTTTTCTTCTTCTTTTTTGTCCATAATAAACACCTCACTAAACAATGTTAGTTTACCTTAATTATACCAATAAAAAAAGACTCAACTACTAAGAACGCCTGTTTGCCGAGATAATATTTTTTTGTTAGAATACTAATAAGTAAGTAAATGGAGAAAAAATTATGACTGAACCACATGCAAATAAACAATTAGAAATTTTACGTTTTATTTACGATACTGTTGAAGAACGAGCTTTTCCTCCTACAGTGCGAGAAATCTGTAGCGCAGTGGATCTTTCTTCTACTTCAACCGTTCACGGTCACTTAGCACGCCTAGAAAAGAAAGGGTATATTTTAAAAGATGCCACTAAACCAAGAGCAATCGAAGTAACTGAAAAGGGTCGAGAAGCTCTGGGAATTAAACCTAAAGATATTCCTGTTGTTGGCGTAGTTACTGCTGGTCAACCTATCTTAGCCGTTCAGAACATCGATGAGTATTTCCCTCTTCCTCCTGATCTCGAAAATGACGCTGGCGAGCTTTTCATGTTACGTGTGCATGGCGAATCAATGATTAATGCTGGAATTTTAAATGGTGATCATGTCATTGTTCGTAAACAATCTAGTGCTAATAATGGTGAAATTGTTGTCGCTATGACTGAAGATAACGAAGCAACTGTCAAAAGATTTTTCAAAGAAGACGGTTATTACCGTCTGCAGCCAGAAAACGATACAATGGATCCAATTATTTTACCTGTGGTTCAAATTTTAGGTAAAGTTGTAGGTCTATATCGTAATAATATTGATTAAAAAATGGTAGGAAGTGTCATTCCTACCATTTTTTTGCTATTTAATTAGCGGTTTTACATTTAACCAGTCTTGCGCGATTACTTCAGCTAATTTTCTATTATAAAAAACTGCTGCAGGATGGTATTGTGGTACAACGATATACTTTTCTTTAGACCAGATATAACCATCTTTTTTATCGTTTAATTCTAAAATTGGGGTATTTTCAATAATTTTTCCATGCACATTACTAATTTCATATTTATCATCTAGCAATCTTGTTAGAGCCGTAGTACCCACTGTTACAATGATTTTAGGTTTAACACACTTAATTTCATAATCTAAAAATGGTGCATGTGCCAAAATTTCCTTTTTAGTCGGTTTTCGATTAGGATAGTTGATTACTTCTTTATTTTCTTTTTTACTAAATGTGTGCTTAATACTATAAGGACGGCTTCTGACAGCACTAGTTATATACACATCTTCTCGTTTAAGACCGATTGAGGCTAAAGATTTCATTAATTCTTTTCCAGACGCACCGTGAAACGGGATTAGCGACTCTATCTCTTCTCTTCCTGGCGCTTCTCCTACAATCATAAGCTTTGGATGAACTGGACCAGCACCAAAATTAATTCCTTCTAATTTCATCCCCTTTGATCTTTCCTTAACTTCAGCTAAGAGTTTATCTGGATATTTCATTTTCAATATATTCCTGTGCCTTCTTCAATAATTCTTTCAATTCTTCATAATTTAAACAGGAATTAGCTTCTGCTAAAGTTGCCCATTTATAATCTCCAATTTCACTTTTTTGTAGTTCTATTTTTTGATCCGGGTTAAATCTACTCAAAAACAATGTTACAGTTTTTAATCGATCCCGGGCAATTTTATAAGTAATACTTTCCTCAAAATCAAAATCATAATCTGGCTTTAGTCCCACTTCTTCATAGACCTCTCTTTGAGCAGCCTGTACATTATTTTCATCCTTTTCTAGATGCCCTTTCGGAAAGCCCCAAGTTCGGTTAAGTCTACTTTGGACAAGTAAAAATTCTATTTTATTATTTTTAATACGATAAACAATACTACCAGCTGAATACTCATGCATCTTTTTTACTCCCTTCTTATGATTGCTTTTGTTATTTTCATTATAAGCTAAATTAAAATTTTCGACCTCTTCAAGACCTTTATCTCCTATTTAATTATATAAATTAAACTTAAAATTATTTTTCATCTTCTTTGTTTAATCGACAAAATGCTAATTTAAGGTTACACTTTATGTTGAAATAGATTAAACAAGGTGAAAAAATTGAAGAAACAAGAACAATCTGAAAGCTGGGGTCAGTGGATTCTCCAGGTACTAATCCTAGTAGCCATATTTTTTGGTATCTTCTTTGTACTAAATAAATATGTTTTTGCCAATTTAACTGTATCTGGAATTTCAATGCAACCTACTTTTGAAAATAACGATCGTGTAATTGCCCTTCGGCATGCTAAGATTAAAGAAGGTGACATTGTAATTGTGGATGCGCCTGACGAGCCAGGAGCCCTATATATTAAGAGAGTAATCGGGTTACCGGGAGATACCATTGTAAGTAAAAATAATCAAATTTATATTAATGGTAAAAAACTTAATCAACCATGGTTAAAGGCTGGGCAAAAATTAATTGACAATGGAGAGGACGGAATCTCAGGTACTAAATATACTAATACACAAAATTTCACTCTGAGTTCTCTAGCTAAAACTCAAAATTATCGTCAATTTTATACTTCAAAGCAACTAAAAGAAATGCAAAAGACTAATAAAGTTCCTGCTAATACTTATTTTGTAATGGGAGATCATAGAAGCGTTTCTAAAGACAGTCGCTATATTGGAACAATTCCACGAAGTAAAATTGTGGGAGTAGTAAAGATGCGCTACTGGCCACTAAATCACATTACATTTTATTAATCAAAAAGAGTTTCTTTTTTTGAAACTCTTTTTTTATCTACAAAAAAAAGCCATCTCTTTCGAGATGGCTTTTAATACTGTCTTGATTAATTGAATTAACCGCGACGCTTTTCAGCAATTCTAGCTGCTTTACCGTGACGTTCACGTAAGTAGTAAAGCTTAGCACGACGTACACGACCGTGACGAAGAACTTCAACCTTAGCAACACGTGGGTCATTTACTGGGAAAGTACGTTCAACACCAATACCTGATGACATCTTACGTACAGTGTAAGTTGCGCTGATACCAGCACCCTTACGCTTAATTACAACACCTTCAAACATCTGAATACGTTCGTGAGTACCTTCTACAACACGTACGTGAACACGAACAGTGTCACCTGCACGAAAGTCAGGCATATCATCGCGTAATTGTTCTTTAGTTAATTCTTGAATTAATGGATCCATTATTTTCTCTCCTTCTACGGCATTCATCAACACCTTGTGCCAGCGGAATACCCATAAATCAGTGGCTTATGCCACAACGACTAGTTTACCAAATAGAAAAATGCTTGTAAATACTAATTCTCTTTTTCACTTTTAATTTCTTCAAGCATTCTCTTTTCTTCATCTGTTAGCTCACGGTCAGCTAACATATCAGGACGGTAAAGATATGTTGCCCGTAAGGCTTCCTTATGGCGCCACTCAGCAATTTTTTGGTGATTACCCGATGTTAATACTTCAGGGACTTTCTGACCTTCAAAATCAGCAGGACGCGTATATTGCGGATATTCTAAAAGACCGTGTGAAAAACTTTCTTCTACTGGAGAAGCAGAATTTCCCAAAATCCCCGGTAAGAGACGAACAGTAGCATCAATCATACTCATTGTTGGTAATTCTCCACCAGTAAGGACGTAATCGCCAATTGATACTGTTTCATCAGCCAAATCATAGATTCTCTGATCAAAACCTTCATAGTGACCACAAATAAAAGTTAAATTTTCTTCTTTTGACCAATCTTGGGCCATTTTTTCATTGAAAGTTTTTCCTTGTGGAGCAGTAATAATTACTTTTCCTTTATTAGTTAAAGAATCTAGAGCTTTTTTTATTGGCATAATTTGAAGTACCATCCCAGCTCCACCTCCATAAGGAGTATCATCGACATGATGATGTACGTCGCTAGTAAAGTCACGGAAATTAACTAAGTTTAATTCCCATTTTTTGTCTTCTAGACCTCTTCCCAACATTGATACCTGCAAGGGAGTAAACATATCTGGAAAAAGGGTTAAAACATTAATTTTCATCTCGTAATCCTTCAAGCAAAGTTACTTCTATTCTCTTATTGGCTAGATCAACTTTTTTAACTACTGATTCAATATTTGGAATCCAAAAACTCTTTCCTTTTTCTGGCTTTATCTCCCAAATATCATTAGCACCAGGAGTTTCAATATTTTCTAATACTCCTAGCTTTTCTCCAGTCTCAGCATCATAGACCGGGCAATTTAAGATGTCCTTAAAGTAATAGCTACCTTCAGGTAATTCTTGTTGATCTGTTTCTGCTACATATAATTCTTTACTGCAAATTTTTTCAGCTTGATCAATATCATCAATCTTTTCAAATTTAACTAAATAAAATTGTTTATGGCGTCGAGTATTTTCTACAATTAATTCTTCATACTGTTTATTATTCTTAATAAACAATCTACTTCCTGTAGCTAATCTTTCCTCTGGAAAATCAGTTGTTGCATTTACCTTAACTTCTCCCTTTAATCCATGAGGAGACAATATCTTTCCAACTTCAAAATATTCAGTCATAGAACTTATTCTTTCTAAATAAAAAAGTTTGGGAAGAGCTTTCCCAAACTTCTAATTGCAATAGTAAATTACTTACCGTACTTTGCGTCGTGGTATCTAGTCATCAAACCAGCTTTTGAAAGTAAGCTTCTTACAGTATCTGATGGTTGAGCACCTTTTTCAAGCCATTCAAAAATCTTGTCTTCTTCAAGCTTAACTTCATCAGGGTTAGTAAGTGGGTTATAGTAACCAACTTCTTCGATGAAACGACCATCACGTGGCATACGTGAATCAGCAACTACGATACGGTAAAAAGGTTTTCTCTTTGAGCCCATACGGCGCATACGAATCTTAACAGACATTAATTAATTCCTCCTAAATTTCTTGACTTAAATAATATAGCATATAGAAAAATATGTGTAAAGGGTTTTTCCTTAACAGTTGAAAATTATTTTGAACGATAACGCTTAATATTCTTCATCCGTTTCTTCTTATTTTTCTTAAAGCGCTTATTCATTGATCTCATCGCCATCTTACCCATTGGTGAATTCATTCCTGGTAAGTTAGCCAATTCACCCATATCACCTTTGGTCATCTTTTGCATCATTTCTTTTGATTGCTTAAATTGTTTAATCATTCGGTTAACTTCAGCGATCGATCTACCAGAACCGGCAGCAATTCTACGTCTTCTGGATGGATTAAGAATATCAGGATTTTCACGCTCTTCTGGAGTCATTGAATAAACAATAGCCTTAATGTGATCGATTTGTTTTTCCGGAATCTGAATATTTTTAAGAGCAGGATTATTACCCAATCCAGGAATCATTTTAATGATTTGATCTAGAGGACCCATTTTTTGAACTTGCTCCATTTGATCAATAAAGTCATTAAAATCAAAAGTATTTTCCCGCATCTTTTCAGCCATCTTTTCGGCTTCTTTAGCATCGTAATCTTGCTGAGCCTTTTCAATTAAGGTCAACATATCACCCATACCTAGGATACGTGAAGCCATTCGATCAGGATGGAAAGTAGAAAGATCCGTTAATTTTTCACCTTGACCGGTAAAGATAATTGGGAGACCAGTGACAGCACGAATAGAAAGTGCCGCACCACCACGAGTATCTCCATCAAGCTTAGTCAAAACAATTCCAGTTAGATCTAAGTCATTATTAAATCCTTCTGCTACTTGTGTAGCTGCTTGACCTGTCATTGCATCAACAACTAATAAAGTATTATCAGGATGAGCAACTTCAGTTACACGTTTCAATTCGTCCATCAATTGCTCATCAATTTCAAGACGCCCAGCCGTATCAATCAAGACATAGTCATTTTTATTTTTATCAGCTTCTTCAAGACCATGCTTTACAATTTCTGCTACATCTTGGTTATCTTCACTATAAACCGGTACGTCTAATTGTTGGCCAATTTGCTTTAACTGCTCCATAGCAGCTGGACGGTAAATATCACCTGCAATTAACAATGGACGAGCTTTTTCGTTCTTCATTAAGTAATTTGCAAGTTTACCGACAGTAGTAGTTTTACCAGTACCCTGTAAACCGACCATCATAATGATTGTTGGAATATGCGGAGATTTATTAAGAGAAACAGCCTCTTCTCCCATCATTTTAGTTAACTCATCATCAACAATTTTGATGATTTGTTGTCCTGGATTTAAGCTATCTTGGACTTCTTTACCTAAAGCTTCCTTTTTTATTTTTTTAATAAAGTCTTTTACAACCTTAAAGTTAACGTCCGCTTCTAATAAAGCCAATCGAATTTCACGACTAGCGTCATTAATATCCGCTTCTGAGATCTTACCTTTACCAGTTAAATTTTTTAATGCTTTTTGAAGTCTTTCACTTAAATTTTCAAAAGCCATACTATTCTACTCCCATTTGTCTTAATAATTTCAAAAGTTCAATCTGAGCTCGATTAATTTTGCCATGTTCAAGGGCATATACTGCCTCAGTAATTTTTTCTTCTATTTGAGTATAATCACGTTTCATATGAAGTTTATCTTCATATTTTTCTAAAGCACGGCTGCTTCGTTTCAAATTATCATAAACAGCTTGTCGAGAGACATGGTGATTATCTGCAATTTCTCCTAAAGAAAGATCATTGTAATAATAATCCTCAAAATACTCTTGTTGTCCTTTTGTTAATAATGGACCGTAGTAGGCAAATAAGTCGCCTAATCTTTCATTTTTTTCAAGTTCATCCATTTGTCTCACCTTGAAACAGTATAGCAAAAAAAATGTATTTCTAAAATAATAGCTACGTAGTTTTAAGAGACTTTTAGCTTAATTAATTTCAAAAAAGAAGGTTAGGCAATTTTTCCTAACCTTCTTGTATACGAATATTTTAATTAAAGATTTGGATCCATTTTAAATGTTAACTTAGACATCTTAATTGCATCAGTAAACATTTGACCCATTAATTTTTCACTATCTTTCTTAGTATGAGCAACAGTCTTTTGATTTTCACGAGTTAAGTAGTCGGTTAATTCTTCACCACTTAAATCTTTAGCATTTTCAATAATTTCTTCAACTCTACCGCGGTAATATCTATTCAATTCTTCAAGATATTTAGTGTCAAGTTGCACAAATTGAGGATAATGACTTTCAACTAAAGCAGCAAGAGATTTATAGTACCACCATGCATCATCTTTATTATAGGTCATTGACGTATTGTTAAATGATGGATCAGTTTCATTCATATTAGCAAAGAATGGGATATATGGGGTAAATGTTGGTCCACCAATACATAACCACATAATACTAGCCATTTCTTCAGGAACATCGCTTCTAATTTGCAAAATATGTGAGTTCTGAGTTCTATTTAAACCAATTGGACGATAACGATGCTTCTCTTCCTCAGTTCCATGACCAAACGGATCAAATGGAGTATCTTGATAATGAGAACCAAGTGCAAATTCAATATCTTCCTTAGTCAATTTCTTAGAAGGTTTTCTAATGAAAGGAATATCTGGATCTTCAGGATCTTGTTCAATTTCTGGGTTGAAAAGTTTTTGGATATACCATTGACGACTAGTGTTGTAGTGACGATCTTGTTCAGTATAAGTTCCAAAAATGTGACGGAAATTCCAACCTGCATGATCAGGATTTAAGTGATGTTCTTCAACGAATTCTTGAATTCCTTCACTCCACATAAAGTTATCTGGATCATCAAAGTTAACTTGTTGAATAGCAACACGGTTACCAGTTGCTGCATAACAGTCATCTGGAATGCGTTGAGCAACCCAATGGTGTCCTGTAACAATTTCCATGTACCATACTTCGTCTTTATCACCAAACAAAACTGAGTTTCCAGCAGGTGAACCATATTTTTTAATTAAGGAACCAAGACGTTTTACACCATCTCTTGCAGAATCAATATATGGCAAAACTACAGTCTGCATACAATCTTCATCTAAACCATCTTTAACCAATGGATCAAATGCTAATGTTCTTTCGTTACCATAAGTTGATTCAGTACATGACATAGCAACATTCTTTTGGTTGATACCACTTTCGTCATAATAACCTAACTTTTTATAGTCAACGTTTGGAACTGCTGGAACTCTTTGAGCATCTTCAGGAAGATCCATTTCAAACTTATTAAGCCAAGATTTAATTTTACGTCCTTTTTCACCATGAACAGCTGGCTCAATAATAAACTTTTGTGGCGTAATTGCACCTGCAGTATCGTCATTACGTGAAATCATTACTGATCCATCAATTGATGCTTTTTTTCCAACTAAAATAGTTGTACATGCACTTAAATGCTTCATTGTTTACTCCTTATATATTAATTGTAGCTTTGCCTATTATTAGATTAATCCTTGGAAGAGACCAATTGCAAATTTTTCTGCATCAAAGTTTGCTAAATCATCAACTTTTTCTCCAAGACCAACTAATTTAACCGGTAAATCCATTTCATTTCGAATTGCTAATACTACTCCACCTTTAGATGAGCCATCAAGCTTAGTTAAAACTAGCCCTGTAAGTTTAGTAGTTTTATCAAAGTCTTTTGCTTGTAGTAGGGCATTTTGACCTGTTGAGCCATCAAGGACTAAAAGGACTTCATTTGGTTGATCGGGTAGGATCTTTTTTATTGTTCGCTTAATTTTATCAAGCTCGCTCATTAAATTGACCTTATTTTGAAGACGACCAGCAGTATCCACTAATAAGAAATCAATTCCTCTCTCTTTAGCCTTTTTAACACCATCATAAACTACAGAAGCCGGATCAGCTTTTTCAGGACCAGTGATTACTTCAACCCCATCACGTCGACCCCATTCTACCAATTGTTCTACAGCACCTGCTCTAAAAGTATCGGCCGCTACCATCATGACAGACTTGCCCGAGTCTTTAATTCGCTTAGCTAATTTACCAATTGTTGTTGTTTTTCCAGCTCCATTAACACCAACAAAAAGATAAACATTAGGCTTTGCAGAAGGATCATCAGCTAATTTAGAATCTTCACCTTCCCCGCCTTTATCATAAATATCGACTAATTTTTCAACTATGACTTGCTTTAATGCATCATGGCTTTTTGCATTTTGGAGTTTGGCTTCATCCCTTAAAGAATCAGTTAATTCTTCAGCAGTTTCAAAACCAACGTCAGATTCAATTAATAAATCTTCAAGATCATCAAAAAAGTTTTCATCAACTGTTCTAAATTTAGCAAAAAATGCATTTAGACGTGCCCCAAAAGAATGATTTGTTTTTTCTAACCCTTTGTCATATCTTTCCTGTTCATCTTCTGTAGTTACTTCTTCAGAGCCCTCTTCAGAAGATTTAGTTTCTTCGGGCTTTTCCTCTTCTTTTTCTAAATTAGATGATTCTTGATCTTCTTGAAATTCTTCAGTTTCTTCAGTTTTTTCAGCTTCATCTTGTTTTTCTTCAAAAGCAGTTCCGGCATCACTCCAGCCAGGAGTCTCCTTAACTTCTTCATTTTCTTCTTCATGTTCATCTTCAGAAGATTCTGACTTAGGCTCTACAACCTCTTCATTTTTTTGAATATCTTCGGCTTCATTGGTTTCTTCAGGCTCTTGAAGTTCTTCATTTGAATTTTCAGTTAGTTCTTTTTTACTTTCTTCTCGTTCTTCATCTTTATGACCAAAAAGAGATTTCTTGATTTTATCAAATAATCCCACTACTAATTCACTTCTTTCTTAATTTCATTTAACGATACAGATAACACTTTTGAAATACCTGATTCTTGCATTACGATTCCATACAAATTATCTGCTTTCTGCATAGTTCCACGACGGTGTGTAATAACAATAAATTGAGTTTTCATATCATAATGATTCAAAAACTGAGCAAAACGATCAACGTTTGTTTCATCTAAAGCTGCTTCTACCTCGTCTAGAATACAGAATGGTACTGGGTTAACTTGAAGCATTGCAAACAATAAAGTAATTGCAGTTAATGCCCTTTCCCCACCAGAAAGAAGCGTTAACTTCTGGGATTTCTTACCCGGTGGCTGCGCAATAATTTCAATTCCAGTTTCAAGTAAGTTCTTTGGATCAGTTAACTCTAATCTAGCATGACCACCATCAAACATAATTGGAAAAATCTTTGCAAAGCTTCTTTCTATCTGGTGGAAGGTTGCGCTAAACCTACTCTTTACCTCATCATCTAGTTTAGACATTGACTCTTCGATATCTTTTCTAGCCTTTAGCAAGTCATTCTGTTGTCCATTTAAGAAATCATAACGCGTTTTAACATCTTCATACTCTTCAATAGAGTTCAAGTTAACCTCACCAATATCTGCTAAAGACATTTTATGTAGGTGAACTTCACGTTCTAATTTCTTACGCAAATCTGTTGTATTTTGTCCCTCAGATAATTGCAAAGCTGCTTCAAAAGTTAAGGAATATTCTTCACTTAAAATACCAAGTTTTTGATTAATCTGGGACTTAAGTTCTCCTAGCCTTGCAGAATACTCTTCTTGCTCCGCAGCAGTATTTTTACGCAAATTATAATTTCTCGTAGCAACTTGATCAAGATTATTTATTTGAGCATCAAATTTACCTAAATCTTTATTTATTTCAGCTAAAGCCTCTTGCATTTGTTTTTTCTGCTTGCTTAGCTTAGTAACTTGCTCTTCAATTTCTGACTCACTTTGTCCATTTTGAGACAATGACAAAGCTTTAATTTTTTCTTCAATATCCTTAAGTCTGGAATTAGTATTTTCAAGCTGTTCTTCCAATTCAGATTTCTTAGTAGTAATATTTTCTAATTTATTTTTTACTACCGCTAAGTCGGAATTTAAGTTACTTAATTCTGCTTGTAATTTTTGATAAGCTTCATCAAAATCGGTCAACTGAGTCTTTAATTGATCCATTTTTGCTCGTTGTGTTTGAGCAACTTCTTCAAGTTCCTTCTTTTTAGCCTGCTCTTTTTCAAGACGGCTAGTAAGTTCAGCTTCTTCTTGCTTCTTCTCAAGTTGGGCCTTTTGCTGTAAATCATTTAACTGAGTTAGCCTTTGAACTTCTTTTTCTTCATTTTCATACTTAATAGCTTGCTCACTAATTTTTTGATTTAAGGCAGTTAAATCAGTATTTTTAGCTTCTAGCTCTGTTTGTAACTCTGTTAATCTTTGATCTAATTCGTTTAGGGCTGTTTGTAGTTTAGTAAATTCTACATTCCCTGTCTTAATTTGCCGGGTTAATTTATCAATTTCAGCATTTGTGGCTAGAGGAGAATTATTTCTTGTATTTCTAGTCCCACCAGTCATACTTCCTCCAGGACTAATAATATCTCCGTCCAGCGTCACAATTCGATAATATCGTCCAATTCTGCGTTGAACACGCAAAGCCGTATCAATAGTATCTACCACTAAAACATTTCCTAAAAGGTAAGAGATAGCATTAGAAATATCAGTCTCAGTTTTTGATGTTACTAAGTCTGCTGCCACGCCTTTAAATCCTTCAATACTTTGTAAGGATTTTAAAGTGGAGGCAGCAATCTCATTATGACGTAATCCATCTAGAGGTAAAAAGGTAGCCCTACCTGTACGAGTTTGCTTCAACAAATTAATGGCATCCCTAGCACTACTTTGGTCAATAGTAACTAAGTCTTGAACGCCACCACCTAAAGCCGTTGACAAAGCGGCTTCTAATTCAGCTGGAAAAGAAATTAATTCCCCAATAACCCCTACAATTCCATGAAAATCACTTTGATGGTTTAAAACATATTTAACCCCATAATAGTATCCTTCATGTCTATCTCTAATTTTCTTTAAGCCTTCTACTTGTGCAGAAAGTTGTTGTAAATCATTTCTAACCTTTACGTAAGCTTGTTCACTTTGGTCCTTAAGCTTACTCTCTTCAGCAATTTTTCTATCAAGAGTTGCAATAGTTTCATTTAATTGTTTTCTCTTTAAAACAAGGTCCTGACCTTGTTTTTTTAATTGTGCAAGAATTTTTTGAGCTTCACCTAATTGTTCTTCAACCTCTTGCTGGCGATTATCATTCGATTTTTTACTACGAGTTAGCTCATTTTTTAAATAGACAATCTCGTTATTATTACTCGTTTGATCCTGCAAAGTTTGAATATAATCAGAGCGAACCTTTTCTAATTGATTATTTAACTGCTCGGGACCTTGCTTAAGTTCCTGCTTTAAATTCTTTTGTTTCTTTACAAAATTAGCAAGGACTTGGTTTTGACTGTTTAGATCTTTTTCATTAGCTTCAAGCTGGCTCAATAAACGTTTTTTTCGCTCTTTTAGCTCCTTAGATTGTGCATTATATTCCTTTTGAGTAGCAACATCATATTCTCGAGATTGTTGATGCATTTGAAGATCAGTAGTCAGAGTGGCAATTTTTTGTGTTAAAGATAATAAATCTTGCTGCTTTTCATCTTTTTCAGCATGGCGCTCATTTGATTGCTTACGTTTTTCTTCTAAATCAGCTTGGGATTGTTTAACCTCGTCATCAAGCTTATTTAAAATCCCTTGATTTGCTGCCGCCTTCTTAGCAACCGCCTTCTTCTCTTCATTTAGACTTTCAATCTCCAAGCCCAAAAGTTGTTTTAACTTATGATCAAGCTGTTCCTTCTGAAATTTATATTCTTTTGCTAAAGAACTCTGTTCATGTAACGGCTCGATTCTACCTTCCAATTCTTTAACCAAATCATTAATTCTAATTAAATTAGCATTAGTTTTGTCTAATTGCTTGAGTGCAATTTCTTTTTGCTGCTTAAAGTGAAGGACGCCGGCAGCCTCTTCAAAAATTCCTCGACGCTGTTGTGGCTTAGAATTAAGAATTTCATCGACCTTCCCCTGAGAAATTATTCCCAAGCTATCAGATGACATCCCTGATTCAATAAACAGTGTCCTAACATCTTTCAATCTTACTGGATGATGATTTAAAAGATAATCACTTTCGCCGTTACGCAAAATCTTTCTCGTTACGACCACTTCATCATTATCAGAAGCAAGTTGGTGATCACGATTATCAAAAACCAACTCAACCTCAGCATGATTCATTGGAGCTCTCATTTGACTACCAGCGAAAATAACATCTTTCATATTTTCACCACGTAAAGACTTGGCAGATCCTTCACCCATTACCCACCGAATTGCTTCAGTAATGTTACTTTTCCCACTACCATTTGGACCAACGATACCGGTAATACCATTATTAAATCTAATTGTCGTCTTATCAGCAAAAGACTTAAAACCATTTAAAACTAATTGTTGTAGTGGCACAGAATCACCTTTTCTTATTTATTTTTATCTAATGCAGCTTGAGCTGCTTGCTGCTCAGCAGCTTTTTTATTACGTCCTTGTCCCTCTGAAACTTTTTCACCATTTACAAGTAGCTGAACTTTAAAAGATGGCTTTGATTCATCTTCAGATATTACTTGATATTCAATTTTAACTGGTCCATTTACCTGCAAACGTTCCTGAAGTTCAGTTTTATAATCACGTGACGCATTAAAATCTCCTTCAGCAATTAATGGATACACTGTTAAATGCAAGAAGTGCTGTACTGCCGGCATTCCTTGATCTAAGAAAAGTGCACCATTGAAAGCTTCAAACACATCTTCAAGAAGTGTCTTCCGCTTCCTAGCGCCAGCTTTTTCTTCTCCTTTACCCAAATCAATTTCTTCTGGGAATCCACATTCAATGGCAAATTCAGAAAATCCTTCTGTTCTAACAATGTTAGATCGCATTCTTGTCAATTCCCCTTCATTTAATCTGGGAAAATGACGATACAGATAATCAGATACCGCTAATTCAAGAACAGCATCACCAAGAAACTCTAATTTTTCATAGTCCTTTCTTCCGGAATGCTCATTAGCATAAGAAGAATGTGTAAATGCATCTTCAAGCAATTTTTCGTTATTAAATTTTATTCCGTATTTTTTCTTTAAATTTTGTTTAAAAGCTACTGAAACCATAGTTGCTTCCTTTCTTTAACCCTTTAATTATACCTATTTTAACCTATTAAAAAAAGATAAAGAAAAAGTGTGACCTACTATAAGTCGCACTTTTAAATAATTTTTATTTATTTTGCATAGCCAACGTAGTACCAGTTAGGGAATCCGCCACCCATACTCTTAGATGGCTCTAGTGAATATCCAGTCAACTTATTGTTAATTGCGTAAATATTGTAGCTATTAGCAACTGGCACAACATAAGCTTCCTTATCCATGTAAGCTTGCCATTGGTGGAATTTCTTAACTCTGTAGCTATTATTAAAGGCCTTTTGTGAATCAATATCGTTTAACAAGTCAGTGTTTTCTTTAGTGACAAATCTACTGTAGTTAAATGGTGCCTTTGCGCCGTATAAGTCTTGAGGTGATGGTTCAGAAGAGAGTGACCATGCACCAATGAACATATCTACATCTTTAGAATCATTTTGAACCTTGTCGTAGAATGAATTCATTTCCATTAAACGGCCACCAGTTAACTTAACGTTCAAGCCCATTTTCTTCCATTGTTGAATATAATTTTGAATGATTGGCTCTTGAACTTTACTACCGCTCATGGCAGCTAAGTGAATAGTTAAAGGCTTACCATTTGGTTGAACACGGTAATTTCCCTTCTTCTTATACCCTGCTTTATCTAATAGTTCATTACCCTTTTTAATGTTATAAGTGTAACCCTTAACATTCTTATCGAAGTAATCACCGAATTGCTTTGGAATTAAAGTTGGAATTCTAAATGAAAGACCTGAAGAGTATCTCTTATAAACTTGGTCAACATTCATACCGTAGGCAATAGCTTGACGAAGAGAACGATTATTCATCTTTGCGTCCTTATTCATCACATTTTCGCCTTTGGCTGCATCCCATTTACCCACTTTAAAGCCTAAATAACTATATGAAAGTGGAATATTAGCAATAAAGTTTACTCCTTTAGCACCCTTAATATTTGGCCATTGAGAATTACTTACTTGCGTTACATCAAATTTATTACTCTTAATTGATTGAGCAACTGAAGCCGGAGTAATTACTGAAGCAGTTATCTTCTTTAAGTGTGGTTTACCCTTATAGTAATGTTCATTTGGAACCCATGAAACTGATTGTCCACGAACCACTTTACTTACTTTATATGGACCATAGAACAATGGATTCTTACGGATCTTATTGCTTGAAATAAGTTTATCAAATGGAACATCTTTTAAGTAATGATATGGAGCTGCTGCTTCCCAAATATATCCATTACCACTTTGCGTCATACCCGGCTTCATTTCTTTAAAGTGGAGCACTACTGTACGACCATTTTTGCCATCTGGCATTTCAATACCTGAAATAGTGTTAGACTTCCCATCATGGTATTCTTCTAATCCTTCAAGATTAGCTAAACTTGAAGTGTAACGCTGAGAATGTGTTGCCTTATTTGCAATAATTTCATAGGCGTATTCATAATCTTTTGCAACTAAAGGTTGTCCATCAGACCACTTAACTTTAGGATTAATGGTAATGGTTGCAGTTTTAGCATCTTTATTAATTTTAATATCTGCTGCTCCACCCTTAACGTATTTATAGGTATTATTTGTAGCAAATAATGATTCATCACCATATTGCATTACTTCTGAGTCTGTATTGTTAGTAGACAATTCATCATTAAAAATACCAGTAAACGGTGTATCAGTAACTACAGCAACGCTGACATTTCCACCATCCTTAATTGTCTTCTTAGGAGTTGACTCCTTGAAATTAGGATGACTAGTATTATTGCTATTACTATTACCACAGGCTGCTAAAGTTAGAGCTACACCTGAAAGCAAAGTTAATGTACCAATTAATTTGCCTTTCTTCATTAATTTTTCCTCCAATAACATTGGACAAGTTGATATATTTAATTTTAGCACTGAAAACGATTAAAACAACTTAAATAAAAAAAGACCGTCACTTAAGACGATCTTTATGAAGAAATTTATCTAATATTATTTTGCAATTCCTACATTGTACCATAAGCTGTTTGCTGCTGATGGTTTAGATGAGTAACCTGTAATCTTGCTGTTAACTGCATCAATACTATAACTGTTAGATACTGGAACAACGTAGGCTTCATCATCCATATATTTTTGCCATTCATGGAATTTCTTAACACGGTAATTAGTATTAAATGCCTTTTGTGAATCCATTTCTTGAAGTAACTTAGTGTTCTTAGCAGTTACAAAACGACTAAAGTTGTATGGTGCTTTTGCATTGTATAAGTCATTTGGTGATGGTTCTGAAGATAATGACCATGCACCCATGAACATATCTACGTCTTTAGAATCATTTTGGACCTTGTCATAGAAGGAGTTCATTTCCATCAAACGACCACCAGTTAACTTAACATTCAAGCCTAATTTCTTCCATTGTTGGATATAGTTTTGAATAATTGGTTCTTGAGTAGAGTCACCACTCATAGCTGCAAAATGGATAGTTAAAGGCTTACCGTTTGGTTGAACACGGTACTTACCCTTCTTCTTATATCCAGCTTTATCAAGAATTTCATTTCCCTTCTTGATATTGTAATCGTAGCCCTTAACATTTTTATCAAAGTACTTACCAAATTGTGCTGGAATTAAAGTTGGAATATGGAAAGTCAAACCGTTGGTATAACGTTTGTTTACAGCGGAGATATTCATACCATAAGCAATAGCTTGACGTAATGCTTTATTATTCATTTTTGCATTCTTATCCATTACGTTTTCGACTTTAGCTGCATCCCACTTACCTACCTTAAAACCTAGGTAACGATAAGACAAAGGAATCTTAGCGATCCAGTTAACATTATCAGTATTGGCAACGTTCTTCCATTGAGTATTAATTACACCGGCAATATCATACTTATGACTCTTAATAGCTTGAGAAGCTGAGTTAGGGTTCAAAACTTGAATTGTTACTTTATCTAATTTTGGTGTACCTCTCCAGTAGTACTTGTTAGGAACAAATGTTACTGCTTGACCACGTACAACCTTACTCATCTTATATGGACCAAAGAATAGTGGCTTCTTTCTTACTTGATCAGATGATTGTAGTTTATCAAATGGAACATCCTTCAAGTAGTGATATGGAGCTGCAGTTTCCCAGAAGTAGCCGTTACCACTGAACTTCATACCTGGTTTCATTTCTTTGAAGTGAATAACAACGGTTCTTCCATTTTCACCATCCGGCATTTCAATACCAGAAATAGTGTTAGATTTACCATCGTGGTATTCACTCATACCAACAATATTTTGAAGTGAGTCAGTATAACGTGATGACTTAGTTGCCTTGTTAGCAATAATTTCGTAAGAATATTCAACATCCTTAGCAGTTACTTGCTTACCATCTGACCACTTAACACCATTTTTAATTTTAATAGTAGCAGTTTTGTTATCATTATCTAATTTTAATGTAGCTGGTCCTTTGTCATTAATTTGATAAGTATCATCAGTATCAAATAACGCTTCATTAGCAGGTGCCATAGCATCAGAGTCATCCTGAGTATCAGAAAGTTCATTTAAAAAGATACCAGTAAATGGTGTATCAGATTCAAGTGCAACACTTACTGTACCACCCTTTTTAACAGCTTTCTTTGGAGTAGCTGACTTAAAGTTCTTAGTTGGGTTATCTACTTTTGAATTTGAATTGTTACCACATGCTGCTAATGTTAAAGCAACACTAGAAAGTAAAGTTAAACTTCCAAATAGTTTGGCTTTCTTCATAGTTATATTCCTCCATCTATTTGGGACAAGTTGATGATTTAATATTATCATCATCGAACTCATAATACAACGTTTTTACTCAATTATTTTTAATATTTTTTAATTTATATTTGAGTATTTTGCTACAAGTCCTTGATAAATCAATGTTTATTCACTATTATTTTTACCATAAAAAACTTATTTTATACCCATTTATAATATAAATATCTCCTACATTCTATCGCTTTTATATAAAGACATACAAAAAAGCAACTCAATTATGAGTTGCTTTTTAATGTTTAAATAATAAAATTTAATTTTCACGTTGACGAGCATCCCCAGCTCTTTGAAGAGCACGACCAACGTAGTTAATACTTAAGGAAATGACCAATAACAAGATAGTTGCTGGCATCCATAGCCATGGACGGGTAGTAACATTAACTGGATCATTAGCAAATCCAATTAAAGTACCTAGGGATGGTGTAGTAGTTGGTAATCCATATCCCAAGAAGGATAAAGTAGTTTCAATACCAATATTTCCGGCAATCATTAATACGACGTCAATTACCAAAGCTGAAGTAATGTTAGGCAAAACTTCACGGAAAATAATGGTTAAATTAGAAGAACCAGACGTCTTGGAAGCCAAAACATATTCACGTTCTCTCTGTGACAAAACAAACGCCCGGAAATATCTTGCCGTTGTTGTCCACCCAAACATAGAAATCAATAATACTAAAGTCCAAGCATTGTAGTTAGGAATAACAGTGGTTAAAACAATAATGATTGGGAATTGAGGTAAAATTTGGATGAAATCAACTATACGCATGATAACTGCGTCAGTTACCCCACCAAAGTAACCTGAGAACAAACCAACTAAAAGTCCGACACCTTCACAAAGAACAGTAACAGATAGACCAATCAAAATAGAGTTACGTCCACCCATCATTAGTAATTTCAAGATATCACGGCCACCATCGTCTGTACCAAAGACATGACCGGATTCACCCCAAGCATAATATGCTTCGGCAATATTAATCTCTGTTACTTGACTCTTATTTAAGAATAAAGAACCAACAAAAGTGAATAATAAGATAGCTACAATAATACAGAATGAAACAAATGCTACCTTATCACGCCAAACCTCACGTACAATGATCTTAAATCCAGATGGTGGTAGAGAGGTTTTAGCATTTTGATCTTTTTTCGATGTATTTTTATCTTTAGCCATAATTTACTACTCCTCCCTACTTAATCCGAATTCTTGGGTCAATAATACTCATGATAATATCAGATAACAAGTTACCAACTAAAGTTAACACACCAAATAATAAAATCAATGCAGTTAAAGTTGTGTAGTCACGTTGTCCAATAGAATCAAGGAACAATTTACCCATACCAGGATAACTAAACACTGATTCAATAACCATTGAACCGGAAAGTAAACCAGTGATAGTGTTACCAAAGAATGCAGCAATTGGTAAAAGTGAGTTTCTTAAAATATGTTTATTGAAAACAACATTTTCAGGTACACCCTTACTACGTGCAGTTCTTACATAATCTTCAACCTTGTTATCAACAATACCGGTTCTTAAGTATTGAACAATAGTTGTAGTAGAGATTAAAGCACAAAGAATTGAAGGCAAAATCAAGTGATAAATTCTACTCCAAAAATAAGCCAAAGTTCCTGGGTTTACATCTGCACTAACGGAACCTGAGATTGGGAACCAACCTAAAGTAAATCCGAATAGCCAAATACCTAAAATGTAGAAAACAAATGGAGGTACTGCGAATGTAATATAGTTAAAAATTTGTACTCCATGATCTTGCCATTCATCTTGGTGACGACCTGCAGTAACACCTAATGGAATAGCGATTACATAAGTTAAGACAACAGTCATTAAAGACAACCAGAAAGTGTTAACTGCACGATCCCAAATCAAAGAAGTAACTGGAACCTTTTGAATATATGATTGTCCTAAATCACCGTGGAACATATTTCCAAGCCAGCGAGTATATTGCACCCAAATTGGATCGTTCAATCCATATTCTTGTCTTAATCTTGCAATTTCCTTAGGGTCTGAATTCGGATTAATCATTCCAGTAAATGGGTCACCAGGCATCATTTTAGCCAAAACAAAGACTAGTAAACTCAAGATAAGTAACTGGGGGATCATAATCAGGATTCGACGTAAAACCGTTTTCCACATACCTATTCTCCCTCCTTCAATTCTTGCTCAATCATACCTTTAGGTAAAGCGACAAAATGACGATCAGCAACTTTTTGTAGTGGTAATACTCGACCATCTTTTTCATACCATTTATCTTGATCTTGCAAGAATTCTTGTTCTACACGTTGACGATCTTCCTTATGTTTTTCTCTATTTTCAACATCAACAACAGGAATTGCAGAAAGTAGACGCTTTGTATAAATATGCATTGGATTCTTATAAATCTGATCACGTTTGCCAATTTCTACAAAACGTCCCCGGTGCATAATAGCAATATCTTCTGACATATGCTTTACAACACCCAAGTCGTGTGAAATGAAGAGGTAGGCAATATTGTATTCTTGTTGAATATGTTTCATAAAGTTCAAAACTTGTGCTTGAACAGACAAATCCAAAGCTGAGGTTGGCTCATCTGCTACGATCAACTTCGGTCTAGTAGCTACTGCACGTGCTACCCCAATTCTTTGACGTTGACCACCAGAGAATTCGTGTGGATATTTGTAGATAGCATCACTAGGCATACCAACAATATCTAAGAGTTCTTGAACTCGTTTTCTTTCTTCATCGGTTGTTAAGTTTTCAAAGTTTCTAATAGGTTCAGCAATAATATCTTCAATTCGTTTTCTAGGATTTAAACTCGACATTGAATCCTGAAAAATCATTTGAACATCTTTATTGTAGTTAAGCTTTTTACGATTTGATGCTTTAGTAACATCAACGCCTTTATACAAAATTTGTCCGCTAGTTACTTTTTCTACACCAACAATTGCTTTACCAGTAGTTGATTTACCGGAACCCGATTCTCCAATTAGACCGTAAGTTTCTCCTTCTTTAATTGAAAGATTAATCCCATCAACGGCTTTGACATATCCAGTAACTCTATTCCAAAATCCAGAACGAATTGGATAGTGAACTTTTAAATTTTTTATTTGGATTATTTCATCGGCCATAATTTCCTATCCTTTCTTCTCTTCATCTTGGAAATGGAAGCTTTGCCAGCAAGTACATCTTACAAAATGTCCTGGTTCAACTTCATGAACCTTAGGGTTTTCTTCATGAGCACTAGCTGGAATCCAAGGAATTCTAGCTGCAAATCTATCCCCAGTTCTTGGCATGTTAATCAATGAAGGAACTGTTCCATGAATCACATGTAGGTCTTCACTTTCATCATCTGTTTGTGGCATAGAGTGTAAAAGTGAGCGTGTATATGGATGAAGAGGATTTTCAAAAATTGTTTTAACATCTGCTTTTTCAACAATTTGCCCTGCATACATAACTGCTACTTGATCAGCAGTTTCAGCAACAACACCTAAGTCGTGTGTAATTAAAACAATTCCTGAATGAGATTCTTTTTGAATTTCTTTAAGTAGATCTAAGATTTGTGCCTGAATAGTAACATCCAAAGCAGTAGTTGGTTCATCAGCAATAATAATTTCTGGCTTACATGCAATTGCGATTGCAATTACGACACGTTGACGTAAACCACCAGATAATTCATGTGGGTACATCTCGTACATTTCTTCTGGACGAGGCATTCCAACTTGATTAAAGAGTTCAATTACGCGTGCATGACGAGCTTTTTCATCCATATCAGTATGATAGTAAAGTGTCTCAGCAACTTGATCTCCAACCTTCATTAATGGATTAAGAGATGCTAATGGATCCTGGAAAATCATCCCAATATTATTACCACGAATTTTATTAAACAATGATTCATTTAAGTTAACTAGGTTTAATTCATTGTATAAAATATCGCCAGTTACTTTCGTATTTTTGTGGTCGTACAAACCAATAATGCTTGAAGCAATTGTACTTTTACCACAACCAGATTCTCCAACAACTGCCAAAATCTCATTTCGTTTCAAGGTTAAGTTAATGTCATCAGCGGCATCATAAAACTTACCGTGTAAACGATATGCGGTATGCAAGTGTTCGATATCTAATAAAAGATCACTTTGCTTTTCCAAAGGCCATTCTCCTCTCAAACCTTACGACATTATTAAAAGTCAATTAGATTTTCAATTTAATGTCATTATTATAAACAAAAGATACTGCTATTTCAACAACTTTTATAAAAGTAAATGAAAAATGACAGTATCTTCTGAAATTTCAATGATTAAAATTTTAATTTTGGTGACTCTTAATATATTCTACTGCTTCACCAACAGTTTGTAATTTTTCTGCATCATCATCTGGAATCTCGGCTCCAAATGTATCTTCTAGATCCATTACTAACTCAACGAAATCAATTGAATCTGCATCTAAATCATTCTGAAAATTTAAATCTTTAGTGATCTTATCACGATCAATACTAAAGCGTTCTGAAATCATATCAGCAATTTTATTAAAAATTTCCTCTTCGGTCATTTTTTAACCTCCAAAAAAGTTTAGTTTAATTCTAAGGCATTTTTATATTAAAGTCTAGCGAGATTCACTAAAGTATTTTTTATATTCGCCAACCAAATCTTGACTCAACATCTTATCAATTTGTAATAAAGTGTAGTAAATAGGACGGATATTCGATCTACCGTGCGTCTTTACAACAGGTGCATTTACCCCAAGTAAAACTGCTCCCCCATATCTAGCCGTATCAAATCTTTTCTTTAATGCAGTAAGTCCTGGCTTTGCTAATAAGGCTCCTACCTTAGGACGTAAACCATTATTTAGCAAAGACTCTTTAAGTAGACGTAAAATTACACTTGCAGTCCCTTCTATTGCCTTAAGAGTAGCATTTCCAGTAAAACCATCTGTTACAATCACATCGGCTTTACCTTCCATTAAATCATTTCCTTCAACATTACCAATGAAGTTAAGATTAGTTGCTTTAAGAAGCTTATAAGCTTCTTGGTGAAGGGGATCTCCTTTATCATCTTCTGCACCATTATTTAATAAAGCTACGGTTGGATTTTTAATATTTCTAATTTTTTGAGCATAAAAGTTAGCCATTTGTGCCCATTGTACTAAATATTCAGGCTTACTTTGTGCATTTGCACCAACATCAATAATATTAAAGCCATCTTCACTTTTAGCACTGGGAAGAGTTGGCATTAAAGCCGGGCGTTCTACACCTTTAATTCGGCCAATAATAAAAATCCCGCAAGCTAGGAGTGCTCCAGTATTTCCTAGTGAAAATAAGGCGTCTGCTTTTCCCGACTTTACATAGTTAGCAGCAACAACCATTGAAGAATTCTTCTTACGTCTAATTGCTTTTACTGGCTCGTCACTATCAACAATAACTTCACTAGTTGCAATAACGTCAATTCTATCTTTTTGCTTAGGGGGAATTAGTTTATTAATCTTTTCTTCATCCCCAAATAAAACAAATTTTGTATCTTTTAATTTCGGCTTTGCTTTTAATGCGGCATCAACAATAGCCTTAGGAGCATTTTCTCCCCCCATGGCATCAATTGCAATTGTTTTCATATTCACTCCGGTTATTTCTAATTATTATTCAAATCTTTCTTATATTTTAGCACTTCTTGTAAAAATTTATTTTCTGGATTAGCCAAAGCTGGGTCAGACTTAATTAGATTACGAGCTTCTTTTTGAGCAGTCACTAAGGCATTATAGTCATTTACTACATCCCCAACTTGAAACTGAGGTAAACCAGATTGAGCCTTTCCAAAAACATCTCCTTCGCCACGTAGTTTTAAATCTTCTTCTGCTAATTTAAAACCATTACTGGTAGAGGTAATAATGTTCATTCGTTTCTTACCAATTTCTGTTTTAGGATCACTCACAAACACACAAAAACTTTGTGTCTGTCCCCGGCCAATTCTTCCTCGCAACTGATGCAATTGACTTAAGCCAAAGCGATCAGCATTAAAGATCACCATCATATTTGCATTCGGAACATCGACACCAACTTCAATTACACTTGTAGTAACTAAAATATTAATCTTGCCCGCAGCAAAGCTATCCATAATTTCATTTTTCTGATCGCCTTTCATCTGGCCATGAAGCAAAACAACATTTTCGTCTTTAAAGTAATGAGCAATTTTTGCTTGTAAATCCTCAGCGTTTTTTAAGTCACTTTTTTCTGATTCACTAATTAAAGGGGTTACAACATAAATTTGAAAACCTTTATCTAACTGTGAACGCATCAAACCAAGAACCTCTCTTAATTTGCTGGAAGTTGCCCATGAGGAAACTACTGGCTTTCTTCCTTTTGGCAAGTGTCTAATTTCAGAAACAGCCATATCTCCATATACAGTTAATGCCAGTGTACGAGGAATTGGAGTTGCAGTCATTGCCAGTATATCAGGTGCCTCACCTTTTTTAATTAAGGTGTTTCTTTGATTTACTCCAAATCTATGTTGCTCATCAATGATAACTAGACCGAGATTTTTAAAATGAACATCTTTTTGGATTAATGCATGAGTCCCAATCACAACATTGATTGTTCCATCAGCTAATTCACGATAAATTTCTTTCTTTTCTAAGTCCTTAGTGTCTCTCGTCAATAAGGCAACTCGCACACCCAAGGGCTTCAGTAATTCATCTATTTTAGCAAAATGCTGCTGAGCTAAAATTTCTGTTGGAACCATTAAAGCAGCCTGATAGCCTGCAGTAACAGCTGCATAAATTGCAAAAACTGCTACTACGGTTTTACCACTACCCACATCTCCCTGCAATAATCTTCGCATTTGTCTTTTAGAATGAAGATCAGCAAAAATTTCATTCACCACTTTTTTTTGATCATCAGATAACTCAAATGGAATTTCTTCAATTAATTCTTTGACAGCAGCTAAATCATATTTCTTTTCTACTCCAGGTGCATCTTCATTTCTTTGGGAAAGAAGTTGAGCAAGTTGCATTTGAAAAAGAAAAAAATCTCTAAAAATAGCACTTCGGCGTGCTATCTTTGCCTCATTTTCATTTTTTGGATGATGCATTTTTTCTACCAAAACGCGATCAGAAAGCAAGCGATATTTTTCTCTTATAGAAGCTGGGATTGTTTCTCCAACTTCATTTATAGTTTCCTCTAAAGCAAGATCAATTAACTTTTGCAGCTTATTTTGCTTTAAATGACGATTGACAGAATAAATAGGAGCAAAACCTGAATCTTTCTTTTCAGCTACTAATTTAAAGCCACTTAATGACTGTCGCGCTACTTGATACTTCCCATATACTGCAACTTCCTTACCTGATTCCACTTTATTCTTTAACCAGGGCTGATTAAAAAAATTGACCATGATAATGTCATGATCAATTTTCATTTTAAAGCTGAGCCTTGTTTTTCGATAACCAAATCGGCTAACAAATGGATCTGTTACCACCATTCCCTTTAATAAGACTTTCTGCCCATCTTCAATTTGATCAAGAGGGATTATCTCTAAATCATCATATCTAAAAGGAAAATAAAATAGTAAATCATAAATTGTATTAATGCCAAGACTGGCCAAAGCTGTAGCTGTCTTTGCTCCTACACCTTTTAACTCAGTTACTGGTTCAAATAACTTACTCTGCTTATTATTCATATTTTATTCCACGGATACTAAGAAGTAGTAAACTGGCTGGCCACCATCATGAACTTCAAATTCTAAATCATCATGAGTAGCTTTAAGCTTTTTAACTACTTCGTCAGCTTCTGCTCTGGTAGCATCACTACCATACATAATAGTGATAATTTCACTATCTTCATCTAACATCTTTTCAATCATTGAAACTGTTGTATCAACCAGGTCTGGATTATCAACCTTAATGGTTCCATCAACAATTCCAAGATAGTCATCTTTTTTAACTTCAATATCATCAATCTTAGTGTCACGGATTGCTTTAGTGACTTCACCAGATTTAACTGTATCCAGGTCTTCAGACATTGCTTCAACATTTTCCTCTACTGAAGCATCTGGATCAAAGGAAAGCATTGCAGTTAATCCTTGAGAAATTGTCTTTGTTGGAACAATTCCAACCGGAATTTCACTAACTTCAGCAGCTTGCTTAGCAGCCATGATAATATTACCGTTATTTGGTAAAATAATGGCCTTTTTAGCACCGGATTTAGTAATAGCGTCCATAATATCCTTAGTTGATGGATTCATAGTTTGTCCACCAGAAATAATTCTATTTACGCCCTCACTCTTAAATAATTCACGGATTCCATGACCTGAAGCAACTGCAATAACTGCAAAATCAACATTTTCTTCTTGTTCTTCGTTACTTTCTAAGATAGTTTCATGTTGAATCCGCATATTATCGATTTTAATTTTACCTAGTTGTCCAAATTTTTGGCCGTATGTAAAAACATCTCCTGGGTGTTCTGTATGAACGTGAACTTTAGCCACTTCACCATCTGAAACAGCTAAAAGTGAATCACCTAAGTTAGATAGATGTTCTCTAAATTGTTCAAGATTGAATTCTTCTTTATTTGGAACATCAACAGTTAAGTCAACCATAATTTCAGTACAGTAACCATTCTTAATATCACTAGTTGATAATTGAACTTGAGCAGATTCAGCTTGGTGGTGAGCTGCATTAATTAACTCATCCATTTCACCTTCATCTAGTTGATAATCATCATTATCCTTTTCGCCAAGAACTCCCTCTAAAAAGCCTTGGTAGATAAATACTAATCCTTGACCACCCGAGTCTACTACTCCAACTTGCTTTAAAACTGGTAATAAATCAGGCGTAGTCTTCAAAGCCTTTTTAGCTCCATCAACTACCGCTCTCATTACTTCGCTGACATCATCAGTTTCGTTTGCCTTATTTTTACCTTCCTCAGCTGCAACACGAGCAACGGTTAAAATAGTTCCTTCAACAGGCTTCATAACTGCTTTATATGCAGTTGTAACACCATTTGCAAAAGCATTAGCTAAATCTTGAGCAGTCAGGGTATCTTTTTCTTCAGTAGCTTTATAAAAACCTCTAAATAGTTGAGAAGTTATAACTCCACTGTTACCGCGAGCTCCCATCAACATTCCTTTTGAGAGACTTTCAGTTAGGTCACCAACGGATTCACTAAGATTTTCATTAACAGCTTTTGCGCCGCTCTCAATGGTTAAATTCATATTAGTTCCAGTATCACCATCAGGTACTGGGAAAACATTTAATTTATTTACAAATTCAGCGTTCTTGCTCATGCGATGAGTTGCTGCACGAACCATATCTCTGAATTGATCACTATTAATTTCAGTTAAAACCACAATTAACTCCTCCAGAATGCATTAATCGTCTAAAACCTTTACGCCTTGAACAATAACGTTAACCGTCTTAGTCTTAATGCCTAAAAGATTTTCAAGATTGTATTTTACACTATCTTGGACATTGTGACTTACTTCCGAAATTTTTAGACCATAACCCACAATAATATATACATCAACGACGATTTGATTATCATTAGTTTTAATTACAACACCGCGACGATAATTTTCACGGTTTAAAATAGTATAAGCTCCATCCCGTAAAGCGTTCTTTGAAGCCATTCCAACTACACCATAGTTAGAAGTAGCTGCTCCGCCTACGACAGTAGCAATCACACTATTTGAAATATCAATTAAGCCATATTTTGTTTTAATTTTAACAGCCATCGTATTCCTCCATTAACGAAGAACAATTTTTTCTCAATTTATTTTAACACAGCAGGCTTTTATATCAACAATGTTAGTTTCAAGAAAATGGAAAGACAATATTGCACAATTCTAAAAGCTGTGATAAATTAAATAAGTACTACAACAACATAAAGGAGGGTTTAGCACAAATGGCAAAAGACATTATTACTGGCCGCAAGACGGTCTTTGGTAACAAGCGTTCAAAGGCTTTGAACTCCGTGCGGCGTTCATGGAAGCCAAACCTTCAAAAAGTTCGCATCCTTGTTGACGGTAAGCCAAAGCGTGTTTGGGTATCCGCTCGCGCTTTGAAATCCGGTAAGGTTAAACGTGTCTAATTAAGAAGTAAAAATAAAAGGGATCAAGAAATATTTCTTGATCCCTTTTATTTTTTATCTCGACTATTGATTACGATTAATGTCCCAGACTCACACGAAATCTCTATTGCTTGCCTATTCAAATATTCATTTGATGAATAAACTGTCGGTACGGGCAAATCAATGGGCTGTAAATCATATCTCGCATTTTTGATACTAAAATTTTTAGCTCCTGTCAAAGTTCCGATTCCTAAATATTTATAATCAGCTTCGTAAGGAAGTATGTGCTTTCCTTTTCCGAAAAAGCGGATAATATTTTGCTTATCAATAAATTTAATTTTTTCTTTAAATCTATCAAACGGAGCTTTCAGCATAGCATACATATTAACAAAAAAATGATCCATTCTTCCTCCTGTTGCTCCATATACCGTTAAACTGTCAACTCGATAATCGATAAATGCGGCATAAAACAACATTTCAGAATCCGTAAAATCTTTGATTGGATTCGAATAACGCATATCCTTAACTTTACTTTCAACGATTTCTCTTTCATCAAAAGTCAATGAATCATAATCTCCTAAGGCAACGTTAGGTACTATCCCTAACTCTAATAAAAAAAGGCTGCCCCGATCACTAGCCATAATTAGGGCGCCTTTTTTACTTGCTTCTTTAATTTCAGTGGCTAAATTATGTGGCCATTCTTCTTTTGGACCACCTAATAATGCAATTGCTCTCATTTGTCTTCTTTTTTCAATTTCATAACTTGATCTTCAATACTTCCATTTTTAAAAATGTAAGAACCAGCTACAAAAATTGTGGCTCCTGCGTCTCTAGTAAGCTTTACAGTCTTAGGCTCAATTCCACCATCAACTTCAATTGGAACACTTAAATTCTCAGCTTCAATCATATTCTTAAGTTCAACTAAACGTTCAACTGACTGTTCTTCAAACTTTTGCCCACCAAATCCAGGTTTCACCGTCATCAAAAGCACTTGATCTAATTCTTTTAAAAATGGCTGCAATTTTTGTACTGGTGTAGACGGATTAATGGCCATTCCACATCTAACATTATGATCTTTTAAATATTTTATCCAATATTCTGGATTATCCGTTGCTTCATAATGAAATTCTAAAAGATCACATCCAGCTTCTACAAAGAGAGGCAATGTTGTTTCTAAGTCATTACTCATTAAATGAATTTCAGCATCTGTTAACGGAAAGGAGCGCTTAAAGTCTTTTACCAATTCTGGTCCATATGACAAATTAGGTACAAAGTGTCCATCCATAATATCAATATGGAATCTATCTATGCCACTTTCAATAGCGGCTTTAATATCACGACTTAGATGCATATTATCTGCATTCAAAATTGATGGTGCTATCATAGTTTCACCTATTTCTTTAAATACTCTGGCATTCTATTGTCAGAAATTTCTTGTCTAATTTTTAAATAAGATTCATAACGACTGCGCGCTATTTTGCCCTCTTCTACAAGTTTTTTAACCTCGCAACCAGGCTCTTTAATATGTTGACAACCTCTAAATTTGCATTCTACACTTGCTTCTTTTAAATCATAAAAGTAATTTCTTAGATCATCAACTTTGATCTTAAAGAGATCAATAGCTGAAAAACCAGGAGTATCAGCAATAAAGCCAGAGCCGTATTTAAATAGTGTTACTTGTCTTGTGGTATGTTTTCCACGATTTAAAGCAGTTGAAATTGCTCCTGTTGCCTGCTTTGCTTCACTCTCCAGCTTATTCAATAATGTTGACTTGCCAGCACCTGATTGGCCAGCTAAGGTCCAAATCTGATCTTTATCGATCATTTTTGGAAGCTCATTTTCCAGTTTTTTTGCATCTTCAAAAACAGGATACCCAATTCTTTGGTAGTATTCTAACTCAGTTTGAATATCTTTTAATCTTTCAGAAGAAGTAATATCGGATTTTGACAAATAAATGACTACGCCAACATTTTTCCAAGCAAAAAATGTTAAGTATCTATCTAATAATTCAAGTGAAAAGTCGGGCTCAACAGCGGAAATTACTAACAATACTCTAGACACATTTGCCACTGCTGGCCGCCCTATTTCATTAATGCGTGGCAATATTTCAATTAAATAGTTCATTCCCTGATCATCTAGTTGAACTACTACTCTATCTCCTACCAGTGGCTTTTGTTTACGATCTCTAAAAACTCCTCGTGCTCTCGTTCTAACTACTTTATCATCAATTTCGACATCATAGTAGCCTGAGATAGCACTAATAATCGTCCCTTCTGCTTTTTTCATTATTTATTAACGTCCTCATTTAAAATCGTTTCACCATTTCGCAATATTTTTATATGCCCATTTTTTTTGCTTAACTTAAACGAAATGGTAAAAGTTTGTTCAGAAATAATGTTCATGTCTTTGTAAATATTATTAATTGAATGTCCATCATCAGAAACATATACCTGAATATGATCTGGCGTTTTTTCTGATCCGCTTTGATCAGTACTTCCTGGATAATTAATAGTATAAGATTTTGTAACAGTAGTGGTAGTAGTTGAACTGCTTGAAGTATCAGTAGAATTGTTTTTCTTAGCTTTTGCTACTACTATCGTTAACGTATCCCCGGGATTCACGTCAGTACCTGATTCTGGGGATTGACGTAAAACTGTACCATCATTTTTACCATCTGAGTCTTCTTCTTCAACTTTAAGTGATAAATGATGTTCCCGTGCATAATCTCGGGCACCTTTCAATGAATATCCCACGATATCTCTTAATTTTATTGTATTTCGTCTAGATCGGGTACTACTCGCCGAACTAGGCCCCTTCGAAACCAACAAAGTTACTGTTGATTTATTAGGATTTACTTCCTGGCCTGGTTCAATATCTTGAGCATTAACCTGGTTTTTAGGACTAGGAGAGTATTCTTCAGTTTTAGTAACAGTAAAGCCTAGTTTAACCAGCTGTTTCCGCGCAAGAGAATAAGACTCTCCAATTACATTTGGCATTTCAACAAGACGACTACCTCGAGATAAAACTAAGTTAACTTTTTCTCCATCTTTTATCTGAGATCCAATCGGAGGGTCTGTTCTAATTACTTCTCCTTTTGGAACACTGTCAGAATATTCATAAGTAATCTTTCCAATTTTTAAATTAGATGATTGGAGAGACTTCTTGGCTTGGGTTTGGCTCATCCTATTAAGATTAGGAATATCTACCATATCTTTTCTACCAAGAGCAAAGAATAGAATTACCATAATTACACAAAATGCAATTATTGCTCCTAACCACCACCATGTATGACCCTTAAGATTTTTAAACAGACTCTTTTTTTCTTCTTTAGGTTCTTCCTTTGCTTGCACTTCATGATCTTTATTATGAACGCTTCCTTCAAGAGGAGGAACAACAATAGTTTCATCAGTAGACGGATCATGCTCGGGCTTAAAAATCGGCTCATCCTTACGTTTTGGATCAAGACACGTATCCAAATCTGCTTTCATTTCTAAAGCAGATTTATATCGATCACGTGGATCTTTTGCTGTTGCTTTAAAAACCACATTTTCTAAAGCTTGGGGAACATTAGGATTTTTATCACTTAAAGATGGTGTTTTTTCTTGGAAATGCTTTAGAGCAACTGCAACAGCATTTTCTCCAGTAAAAGGAACTGTACCAGTCAATAATTTGTAAAGAATTATTCCTAAAGAATAGATATCCGATTGTTTTGTTGCCATACTGCCTCGGGCTTGTTCAGGTGACATATAATGCACTGATCCCATTGCAGTATTGGTTTGCGTCATCGTACTTTGATTTAAAGCAATTGCAATACCAAAATCCACAATTTTAATATTGCCTTTTTTATCCATTAAAATGTTTTGTGGTTTTAAGTCGCGATGGATCACATTGTGCTTATGCGCCAATGCAACGGCACTTAATATTTGATCCATGATATCAATTACTTTAGGCAAAGGAATTGGATTATTATGTTGGATATATTCTTCCAAATCAGATCCATCCACATAATCCATTACTAAATAATGACAATTTCCGTCTGTTCCTACGTCAAGAATCGAAACAATATGCGGATGACTTAATTCACTAGTAGAAAGTGCCTCTCTTTGGAAACGTTGAATAGTTTGAGGATCCTTTTGCAAATCTAGTCGCAAAACTTTAACTGCAACTTTTCTTTGCAGAATAATATCTTCAGCTAAATAAACATTAGCCATTCCACCTTCGCCTAAAACAGAGATAATCTTATAGCGACCACCAAGCAAATGGCCTTTCTCCATTGCTATTTGTCACCATCCTTTTCTACATAGGCAAGCAAGCAAACAGTAATATTATCTCCACCACCTAAACGATTAGCTTCATTAATAAGTTTATTACAACGCTCTTTTAAACTTAAATTTTTAGTGGCAAGGATTTGTTGAATTTGAGGATCAGTTAACGAATTTGTTAATCCATCCGTACAAAGCAAAAAAATATCACCAGCATGCACTTCAAGAATATCAAATTCTGGATTTACAGTACTTGAGACTCCTAAAGTTTCAGTAATAATATTTTTTTGAGGATGATTTCGAGCTTGTTGCTCGGTAATTTGTCCCATTTTAACTAATTCATGGACTAAAGAGTGGTCTTCAGTAATTTGCTTAAATTCATTACCTCCATAGAGATAACAACGTGAGTCACCTAGATGGGCAATTAAGATTTTTTCCGTAAAGGCAATTGCTAAAACTATTGTGGTGCCCATTCCATTTAGATCAGAAAAACGATCAGCTGTATTCAAGATAGTTTCATTTTCTAACCTTAATTGTACAGTTAACCATTTTTGAGCTAAGTCAGGATCAGTAAAATCTGTTTTTTCAAAATTATGACCTAAATGACTAACTGCCATCGTTGAGGCAACATCTCCTCCTTGATGGCCACCCATACCGTCACAAACGATCCCCATAATAATATTATTTTGATTTTTAAATACCTTTACAAAGTCCTGATTAGTTTCTCGGACTCTACCAATACTTGAAGCAAATGCTGTTTTAATCAAAATTATTTACCCTCGTTTTTTTAATTTTGCAATAAAAAATCCGTCACTGCCGTCACTACTTGGAAAAATACGTACCATTTCTTGCTTAGGAAGCTTTCCTACTTGAACTGGTATCAACTCAAAATCGGGATGCAATTTTAGAAATTGCTTAACTATTCCTTCATCCTCTTCATAGCTGATGGTACAAGTTGAATAAACCAATTCTCCTCCATTAGCTAAAAGTCCACTCACACTTTCCAAAATAGCTAACTGAATTTTTGCTAAATTTTTAATATCATTTAGTGATTTTTCATATCTAATCTCTGGCTTTCGTCTAATCAACCCTAAGCCCGAGCAAGGCGCATCTACTAAAATTTTATCAAATTGTCTTTGATTAAAATATTCTTTCGACTTTCGTGCATCTAAAGCCTTCGTCTTTACTTTATCACTAACATGAAGACGTTCGGCCGCATTTCTTACAAGCCTTAGTTTATTCTCATGAATATCTAAAGCAATTACACTACCTGTTGTCAAGTTTTCAGCGATTTGAACCGTCTTACCACCAGGGGCACTACATGCATCTAATACCTGTTCACTCCCCTTAAAGTCAAACGCATCCACAGCAAGTGAAGCAGCAGCATCCTGAATAGTAATTTTTCCATTTTTAAACAGAGCTGTTTGAGCTACTCCACCTTTATTCAAATTTAAATTATGCGGAGTTAGACTAGACTCTTCAAAACTAAAAGTATCTTTTTTTAATTCTTCTTTGATTTCTTCAAAGTCTGACTCTTTTGTAGTCATTCTAATTGAATTAGCAGCCGGTTGATTACTTCGTACTAAAATTTTTTTTGTTTCATTTTCACCAAAATGATCTAATAAATATTCTACTAACCATTTAGGAAAACTCTCTTTAATACTTAAATATTCAACTAAATCATTAGTTGGGGGCAAAATTTTACCTTGACGCTCTAAAGCACGCAAAATTCCGTTAACCAGCTTATAACTGCCACTATTTCTCTTACTATATTTTTTAGCAAGCTTGTTTGCCTCATCAAAAATCGCGTTTGCTGGTACTTTTTCTAAGAAAAAATACTGGTAGGCAGACATTAAAAGAAGCGGCTTTAAAAAACTATCGCGTAGTTTTGTTTTAATTAATGGCTTTAATTGATACTCTAAAAATATTTTATATTGAATTGTACCATATACAATTCTAGTAGCTAAAGCCTTATCAGCTAGCTTTAAATCATGCTTTATTAGTTCATTGTTTAAAGCAATATTAGAATAGCTTTTTTGATTAAAAACTTTAATCAAAGTCTCCAAAGCAACCGTTCTTGCATTACTCATCAACTATCTTATCTCCAATTATAAAATGACTACCTTGACCATTGAGATAATCTTTAATATTCATTTTCTTCTTACCAGTTGGCTGAACTTCAAGTAACTCTAATTGACTGCCATCAGCCATACTAATTACGAATTTCTTTTTATTAGTAACTAAAGTTCCAGCTGGAAAACTAGTCTTTTCAGTCAATGGCTTTGCTTTCCAAACTTTGAATCTCTTTCCACCAAGCATAAAGTAAGCACCTGGATCAGGATTAAGGGCACGAATTAGATTATTAGCTTCTTTAGCAGTCATGGTTAGGTTTATCTTTTCTTGGTCTTTAGAGATGTTAGGTGAAAAGACAACCTTATCCTCATCCTGAGCAGTCCGAGTAACTGTCCCATCAATAAACTTAGGTAAAGTTTCTAAGAGAAGATCTCTTCCCAAAACACTTAACTTATCAAATAAAGTACCACTTGTATCTTCATCTGTAATTGTCAAAGCTTTTTGGGCAAAAATATCTCCTGCATCCATCTTTTTCACCATCTCCATAATGGTGACACCAGTCTCTTTATCCCCATTCAAAACGGAATATTGAATTGGTGCACCACCACGATATTTAGGGAGAAGAGAACCATGAACATTAACTGGAGCTACTTTAGCTGACTTCAAAAACTTCGTTGGCAAAAATTGCCCATAAGCAGCGGTAATAATAAAATCTGGTTCAATTTTCATTAATTCTGCAAGTTCTTCTGATCCTGACAATTTAGCAGGTTGATAAACTGGAAGATTATGTTTCAAAGCTGTTTCTTTAACAGCAGATTGATGGACTACTTGTTTACGCCCAACGCGCTTGTCAGGTTGAGTAACAACCGCTTTAATTTCATACCCTTGTTCAATTAATCCTTGCAGAACGACACTACCAAAATTTGGAGTTCCTAAAAAAATAACTGATGACATAGATTCAACTTCTTTCTAAATTTACATTATTCTCTCTGGTTCATTATCAATATATATATTTAAACCACGTTTTTGTGCTAATTGTGCATCATCTTGAATTTGATGAAGCAAATCATGCAACTTAGGCTCATATTTATATTTTACCAAGATTTGGTAATAATATTGATTTTTAATTTTAGCTACACTACTTGGCGTCGGACCTAAAATAATAGTCGGAGCATGTAACTCCCGCATTAATTTTCTTTTTATTACAAATGCCTCTTTAGCAGCTGACTGTTCATTTTTTGATGTAATAGTAATTAAGGTAGTATAAAAAAATGGCGGATAGTTTCCTTGAAATCTAACCTGCATTTCTTTTTGGTAAAATCCCTCGTAATCTTGGCTTTGGGCTAGTTTTATTGCATAATTTTCCGGATTATAAGTTTGAATCATAACTCTACCAGTTTTTTCAGCTCTTCCGGCCCTTCCAGCTACTTGGGTTAGTAAATCAAATGTTTTTTCTGAAGAATTAAAATCTGGAAGAGATAATGCTGTGTCAGCATTAATTACTCCCACTAAAGTAACATTTGGAAAATCTAGTCCTTTAGCAATCATTTGTGTTCCTAAGAGAATATCGGCTTGATGATTACCAAAACTATCAAGAATTTTCTTATAACTTCCTTTACGTCTAGTAGTATCAACGTCCATTCTTAAGATCTTAGCGTCAGGAAGTAAAGTTTCCAGTTCTTCTTGAACTTTTTGCGTCCCCGTACCTAAAAATCTTATTTTTTCACTCTGACAATTTGGACATTTTCTTGGAATTGGCTCCTTATGGCCGCAATAATGACATTGCATCTGTCCAGTATCTTTATGTAAAGTTAACGAGATATCACAATTTGGACATTTTAAAACAAAGCCACAATTGCGACAAAGCATAAAACTAGCAAAACCACGACGATTAAGAAGTAAAATAACTTGTTCTTTTTTAGCTATTTTTTCTTTAATTACATCTACTAAGGGAATTGATAGATCAAACTGTCCACCAGCAAATTCAACAGTTTTTAGGTCTATTAGATCCACTTTAGGTAGCGACTTTTGATTAGCACGTTTAGTCAGACGTAATAATTTATATCTTCCTTTTTGAGCACGCGCTCGGCTTGCTAAAGAAGGCGTTGCACTTCCTAAAACAACTGGACAATTGTGAAATTTACTTCTCAATAGAGCTACATCCCGGGCATGGTAGCGAGGAGTATCGTTTTGCTTATAGGAAGATTCATGCTCCTCATCAATTACTATTAAACCAATATTTTTTAAAGGAGCAAAAATCGCGCTTCTAGCCCCTACTACAACTTGAGCTTCTCCACGCCTAATTCTTCGCCATTCATCATATTTTTCACCTTCAGATAAACCACTATGTAAAACAGCAACATTATCTCCAAAACGCTCTTTCACTTGTTTAACCATTTGAGGAGTTAGAGAAATCTCCGGAACCAACATTAAAGCATTCCGCTTCTGTTCAAGAGCTGTACTGATAGCGTGAAGGTACACCTCAGTTTTGCCACTCCCAGTAATTCCCTCAAGAAGAAAAGTCTTGGCCTCTTTTTCTTTAATACTAGTACCAATTGAATTTAAGGCGTCTAACTGTTCTGAATTTAATCTAACCGAATGCTTACTAGCATTAGATTCAAAATCTTTCAATGGATTTCGATAAATCTCCTGCTCTTTTTTTAACAGCCATCCCTTTTTTTCGGCTGCTCGTAATGTAGAACTTGAGATTCCTAATTCAGACTCAATAGTTGAACCCAATTTTGGATATTCGTTATATTTTTCAACGATATTATTAAGCAATGCTCGCTGGTTTTTGGATGTTTTCCTGATCCCTCCTAAAATCTCCTGATATTCTGTTCTTGTTTTAGTCAAAAGATAGGCAGCCACCTGTTTCTTCCTAGCTTTATTTTCAACTAAGTATTCAATCTTAGCTTGGTTATTTTTTATAAGCTTTTTAATTTTTACAATTGTCTCAAGATCAGAAACTTCATTTAAATCAAGCGGTTCACCTTTAAAAAGACTATTTTCTTTAATTTCATCTGTAAGGGGAACTAGAATTTTCCGATAATTCGCCTTCATTACGCGTGGTAACATTGATTGAAGAATTGTAATTCGATATGAAAAAATTTTATCAGCTAAAGTTTTAGAAAGAGCAATTAATTCTGGCGTAAGTGGTGGCAATTCATCAATTACAACAAGTAAATCTTTTAATTTTCCTGTATAAGAAGTTGTTTCACTGATTCCGACTACAAATCCCTGCACTTTTCGTCGACCAAAAGGAACAACCACTCTTGATCCAACAGCTACATCAGTTAATTCCTTTGGAATATGATATTCAAACACTCGATCAGTTTGTTTGGCAGCTACATCTACAATAACTTGCGCAATCATTTATCTTATCACCTACTAAAAAACCTTCATTGATTAACAATGAAGGAAAAGATTCTAGCCAATATCTTCATGATGCTCAGGATCAATTGTAACTTTACCAGCAGCAATTTCTTCAAGTGCTTCGCCCACTGCTTTATCAGACTTATAGTGTTTTAAAGCTAATGGAGCGCCTGCTTGAATCTCATGAGCTCTTTTAGCAGCTAACACTGAAAGAGAATAACGAGAATTTACTCGAGACAGCAATTTATCAATAGATGGGTATGTAATTTTCATCTGTTAATCCTCCTTAACCATATTTCTATAATCGTTAATTACTCGCGGTACACGCACGTGTTCAGCTTCAACAATAGACTTAATATGATCCACCGCATTAGCAACAGTATCGTTAACTACAGCATAATCATAATCTTCCATCATTAAAATCTCTTTACGTGCCTGTTTCATTCTCATGGCAATTACCTTGTCAGAATCAGTCCCGCGATTAACAATTCGATGTTTTAATTCATGTAAATCTGGTGGTGTCAAAAAGATAAAGACGCCATCTGGCATTAACTTGCGAACCTGTTTTGCTCCATTGACATCAATTTCAAGTAAAACATCTTTACCTTCATTGAGCATATTTTGTACTGGTGCAAGTGGAGTACCATAATGGTTGCCTACATATTTATTATATTCCAAAAGCTCGTTACCTTTAATTGCTTCTTGGAAACGGTCCTCTGAAACAAAATAATAATCCTTCCCATTAACTTCGCCTGGACGGGGCTTACGAGTAGTCATTGAAACAGAATATTCAAATGAAAAAGCTTTTTGCTTCACCATTGCACTTTTAACGGTCCCCTTACCAACGCCAGAAGGACCAGATAAAACTAATAATAAACCTTGATGTGCCATTTTCGCTCCTAAAAATTATAGTAACAAGAATATATTGCACTAAAAAACGAGGAATTTCAAGAGTTTCGCAAAGAGATATAAATTCCACTTGCAATCAAAAACATTTGTTCGTATAATACATAGTACAAACACAAGTTCGGGATATATAGAGGAATGAGATATGAATTTATTAAAGTCGCTTAATAATTATAGTAAACAAATTTATAATTACTTCTTTAATTATAATATTAATAAGCTTACTACTTTTGCACAAGACCCAAGTAAAATTATTAGAATTTTAGAGCATGCACTTTTTCATAAAGAATATATATTACTGACCTATCAAAATGGATGCACTGAGATTGGTCAACTAATTAAAAGAACTTCTGCTGGGCGTTTTGTATTAGATAGCTATGATAGCAACATAATTAGAATAATCGATTTAAACGAAATTTTTAACGTAGAGACGGCATGAAAATAAAGGACTTTTCAGTATAAATGTGATTTTTACTTTAAACTGAGAAGTCCTTTTTATTTTATTCTTTAAAACTTTCCATTAAATCAGCTGCATTTCTCTTAGCAGCATCCGTTACATCAGAGCCTGCCATCATCTGAGCAATTGCGGTAATGGCTTCTTCTTGCGTAAGAGGACCTACTTGAGTATAAGTAGCTCCATCTTTAACTTGTTTTACAACTGAATAACGTTGATCTCCAGCAGCAGCTACCTGTGGGGAGTGAGTAATTGTAATAACTTGTTTTTCTTGGCCGATTGCATGCATCTTTTTACCAATTGCTGCTGAAACCCTTCCGGAAACCCCAGTATCAATTTCATCAAAAATCATGGTTCCAACTGGTTCCACACGACTAAAGATTGCCTTTAATGCCAAAATTAAACGTGATTGTTCACCGCCAGATACTATTTTGACTAATGGCATCAAAGCTTCACCAGGATTAGGTGCAATCATAAAGATAACTTCATCAGTTCCAAGTTTTGTAAATGAATTAGTCTCATTAATTCTAATAGAAAAGCGTGCTTTTTCCATATACAGATCGGCTAATTCTTTTTTTATTTTTTCTTCAAGATCGCGAGCAATCTTTTCTCTCTGTTCATGCAAGTTTTGGGCTTTTTGACTAAGTCTTTTTTCAATGATTGCGAGTTCTTTTTGGATTTTTCCCTCATCTAAGTCTCCAATTTCAAACTTATTTAGTTCACTTTTAACCTTTTGTGCGAATTTAAAAACATCGTCTAAAGTTGGACCGTATTTTTTCTTCAAAGTATTCAATGTATCTAATCGGCTAGAAACATATTGATACCGCTCTTCATCAAAGTCCATTTGATCCATTAAAGTAGATAGTTCACTACGAGCATCATTTAAAGAATAAATACCATCATTAAGACTAGTAGCAAAATTCTCAAACTTTTTACCATAATTACTCAAATCTTCAGCAGCATTTTGGGCATTCCCAAGTAACGTAGCTAGTCCATGCTCATCATCATCATATAACTGCATAAAATAATTAGCTGTATCTGCAATTTTTTGATAGTTATTGAGCTCATTAAATTCTTCTTCTAGCTTTTCATCTTCATTTGGATCATTCAAATCAGCACTTTCTAGTTCATTATTTTGAAATTCCAAAATATCCTGTTTTTGAGCAATTTCTTGAGCATCTTCTCTTAACTTACGGAGTTGAGAAGTAAGATGACGCCATTTCTCAAAGTCAGCTTCATAACTATGCAATTCTTCCTTAAATTTAGGTTCCGCATAATTATCAATCAAATCTATTTGTCGATCTTGATCCATCAAAATTTGTTGATCATTTTGGCCATGAATATCAACTAAATTTCGTCCAATTTCACGTAAAACATTGATTGTAGTCAGCTGCCCATTAATTCTAACTACATTTCTTCCTTTATGCGTTAATTCTCGGCTAATTATTAGCTGGTCATCTTCAAAAGGCAGACCATATTTTTCACATAAACTTTCAATAAGAGCCTTTTGTTCGCTTAACACAAATAAACCCGTGATGACAGCCTTTTCTTCACCCGAGCGAATCATTTCACTTTGTGCACGACTTCCCAGGAGCAAAGAAACTGCATCAATAATAATTGATTTACCTGCACCAGTTTCTCCAATTAGAACAGTCATTTTTTCTTGAAAGCGAACTTTTAAAGTTTTAATGATTGCAAAATTTTTAATATCTAATTCAACTAACATTTTATTTCACCTAAAGGCCACTAACTGCACGTTGAACTACATCGGAAGGATTACCTTTCCATAAGTCTTGACCTGGATTTGCTATGTCTTTTCCTAAATGAATAAGAAATTCAATATTTCCTTTTCCACCTTTAATTGGTGAATAGTCTACTCCCAAAATATTAAACCCTATTTTTTGAGCAACTTCCATGGTATGTTTAATAACATTTGCATGAACTTCATGATCATGAACAATTCCATGTTTACCTACATTCTCAGGACCTGCCTCAAATTGTGGCTTAATTAAACACACTGCATCGCATTTATCTTTTAAAATTTCATACATTGGCGGCATAATTAAGTCTAATGAGATGAAGGAAACATCTGTCATTGCAAAATCAGGCAAGCCATCAGTGAAATCTTCTGGCTTACTATAACGAAAGTTCTGTTTTTCCATTACTACGACTTGAGGATTATCTCGTAATTTCCAAGCCAATTGATTATATCCTACATCTAATGCATAGACTAACTTAGCACCATTTTGTAAGGCAACATCGGTAAAACCACCAGTGGATGCTCCAATATCAAGGCAAATTTTTCTCTTCAAATCAATATTAAATACTTGCAGGGCTTTTTCTAATTTGAATCCTCCACGGGAAACATATTTTTTACCATCATCTTTTATATGAAAAACTTCATCTTCGGGAAATTTTTCTCCACTTTTATCAATTCTTTGATGATTATGGTCATTAACTAATCCAGCCATAATAGCTCTTTGGGCTTGACTACGAGAATTAAAAAGACCTTGTTCAAACAACAATACATCTGCACGCTTTTTAGACATTTACTATAATACCTTCTGATACAAATTAAAAAATTCACCTAATAAAGGTTGTTCAAAAACTTCTATAGCTTTTCTTCCTGATTCAATCATTTCTACAAGTTGTTTACGACTAGCCTCAATCCCAAGCAAAGTTAAAGTATTATTTTTACCTTCAGTTGCATCCTTATGAGTAGCTTTTCCTGCTTCAGTTGCTGTCTCCACTACATCCACCAAATCATCATAAATTTGATAAGATCTTCCAAAACGCTTGCTGAAGTTGTCTAATCTATTAAACTCAGAATCAGTTGCACCAGCATAAATTGCAGCCATTTTAACACTTGCTTCAATTAGGCAGCCTGTTTTCAACCACTCCATCTGATCAATCATCTTCGCATTTTCTTTAGCTGAATCGTTATTAGTTGTATCAATATCCAGATATTGACCACCGACCATCCCATTTGGTCCTACAGCTTGAGAAATAACAATTGCTAACGCAGCTGAATTACTTCCCTCAGTGATCCATTGAATTCCCAACGGAAGCAACCCATCTCCAGCTAATATCGCTTCTGCTTCTCCCCATTTTTTATGAGATGTAAGTTTTCCGCGACGATAATCATCATTATCCATCGCAGGTAAATCATCATGAATTAGAGAATAAGTATGAATTAATTCAATTCCACATGCAATTCTTAATTCTGGCTCTTCAATTTTATGATTTAGTGTCTCAAGAGTTGCTAAGAAAAGCAAAGGACGTAGTCGCTTACCTCCCGCCATTACTGAATAAGACATAATTTTACTAAAAGTTAGATTATCAATTTCAGTAACCAGATGTTCTTTTAAGAAATTGTCAATTTGAGGTGTATATTTTTCTTGAAAATCTTTTAACTTCATTTATTCTTCCTCAGGAGCAGACGCATTTTGGGGATCTAAGGTTTTTTCGCTTCCATCTTTATCTACTAACTTGGCCACAGTTTGTTCTGCATCATTTAGCTTTTTTTCTAATTCTCGGCTTAATTTAACGCCTGCTTGAAATTCACTTAGAGCATCTTCAAGAGGAACATTACCACTTTCAAGCTTATTAACTATTTCTTGTAATTCATTTAACTGTTCTTCAAAATTATTTTTCTTAATTGCCATTTTTTTCTCTCCGAATATTTTCTACATTCACTTGTGCTTGACCATCTTTAAAATGTAACTTTAACTTCTCATCAATTTTTAGCTGGCCAACTGAAGTAACTGTATTTCCTTTTTGATCAGTTGTATAAACGTATCCTCGACTAATTGTTTTCAACGGACTAATATCATCTAATTGTTGCATAGCTCGATTTAATCTATTTCTTTGATCTTTAAGATAGTTATTCATCGTTGAAAATAAATTCGATACTACAAAATTTCGTTCACGCTCAAGTTGCTCTAATTTTCGGCTAGGATTTAGTGCCTTAAGATGCTCTTGAAGTAATCGTAATGTAGATCCATCGTGCTGTAGTCGATTGTCCATTGCCTGATTAAGACGATGGGTGAGCATATCAACTTGTTGAATTTGTTGATCATAAATTCTAGTTGGCTCTTGTAAAACTGGTGCGTTCTTTAACCGATCTAAAATTTGACGCTTTGTATGAATATTGGCCTGAACGGCAGCATAAAGTCTTGCCCGCAATTGAACAATTTGCGTTAGTACATCAACTAAATTAGGTGTTGCATATTCTGCTGCAGCAGTTGGAGTAGCTGCTCTGGCATCGGCCACTAAATCAGCTAAAGTTGTATCAGTTTCATGTCCTACTGAACTGATCACTGGCATTTGCATCGCATAAATCTGCCGCACAACTTTTTCTTCATTAAATGGCCATAAATCTTCTAGTGATCCACCGCCACGCCCAATGATTACAACATCATATTTATCGCCTTGAGCTTGAATTTGCTGTAAAGCAGCCACAATTGTATCTGCTGCTTCATCTCCTTGAACTTTAGCGGGATACAAATCAATCTCAGCATGAGGAAAACGGCGATTAGCAGTAACCATAATATCATGAATTACCGCTCCTGAAGCACTAGTTACAACTGCAATACGATCTGGAAATAGGGGGATCTTCTTTTTATGTTCTTCGTTAAATAATCCTTCCTTTGCAAGCTTCTCTTGCAATTGTCTTAGCTGTTCATAAAGAGCTCCTAAACCTGCTGGCTCCATAGTCTGAGCATAAAATTGGTAAGATCCCTGCGGTCCATAAACATCTACATATCCACTAACATAAACCTTCATTCCCTCTTCAGGCTTAAATTTTAATTTTTCAAAAAATGAGCGAAACATCACTACATTAATTTTTGATTTTTCATCTTTTAATGAAAAATACTGGTGGGAATTCATTCTAAATCTAAAGTTAGACAACTCTCCCTGTAAAAACACTTTATGTAAATAGGGATCATTTTTAAACTTTTGTGAAATATAAAAATTTAAATCACTAACAGAAAGATAAACTTTATTATCTACCATGTTGTTTCCTCGTCAAAATTACTGCTTGTTTCATTAAACTAGCAACTGTTAATGGGCCAACTCCCCCTGGAACTGGTGTAATTGCATTGGCTTTCGGAGCAACCGTATTGAAGTCGACATCCCCCATTAATTTACCATTCTCACGGTTCATACCAACATCGATTATAACTGCTCCTTCTTTTACCATATCCTCAGTTACTAAATGTGCTTTACCCACATCGGAAATAATCACCTCAGCATTTTTAGTTAGCTCTGATAAATTTTTTGTTTTTGAATGGGCAATCGTAACAGTTGCATCCCTTTCAACTAAAACTGCAGCTAATGGTTTGCCTACAATGACACTACGGCCAATAATTACTGTATTTTTACCGGCCATCTCAATTCCATAATAGTCAATTAAGGTTAAAATACTGCGAACTGTTGCTGGAATTACATCACGCTGTCCTTCCCAGAGACGCCCTAAATTAAGAGGTGAAAATCCATCGGCATCTTTTTCTGGAGCAATTGTTTCAAAAATAGCTCTTGGATCAATTTGAGGAGGAACGGGCAATTGCACCATTATCCCATTAATACTTGGATCTTGATTAAGTTCTTCAATTTTTTCTAGAAGTTCAGCTTGAGAAGTATTAGCTGGAAAATGCAATCCTATTTCTTTAATTCCTACTTTTTTAGCCAAATTTCTTTTAACTCGCAAATAAATTTTGCTTGCCGGATCATCTCCAACTTCTATTACGCATAAAGTTGGATTTATTCCGTCGCTTTTTAATTTTTTTATTTCTTCTATCAAGTTCTCTTTAATTTCATTTGCAGGAGTTTTTCCTTCTAGTAATTTTTTCACTTAATCACCTCATAAAAAAAGTCGGCTCAACGAGCCGACTCATTAGTTAGTCTTTCTTAATGAAATTGGCCAAGAGACCATTAATAAACTTTTTAGATTCCTTAGAGCTAAATTCATCACATAAATTTAACGCTTCATTTAAAGCAGCTACCGGATCAATTACTTTGCTATTTTGCATTTCATAAAGAGCTACTTCAAGGATTGCCAAGTCAATTTCGTTAATTCTATTAAGACGCCAACCCTTTTTTAAATATTTACTTAATTGCTCATCAAGTGCTTCTTTATTTGCTAAAACACCATTAACTAATTCTGTAGAATAGTCTGGGAAATCTTTCAATTCCAAAGCCTTTAAAGCTTTTTGACAAACTTCCTCTGCATCAGTTAATTTACCTTGGTTAGCCAAATAAATTGCTTGCATAGCAATTCTTCTCATCTCATGCTGTGTCATTTAGTCTTTAGCCTCGTCCTCTTTATCATCTGGGAAAAGTGCTTCCGTGTCAGCCTTTACTTCAGTTTCGTCTGCTTCTGAAACCAAGCCAACTACATGAACATTAATTTGAGTTAAATCTAAATCTGTCATTTGCTTCAATTGCAAAGTTAGATTTTTTTGCAGTTGGACGCATACTTTTGGCACATTTACACCGTAGTCAAGATAAGTATAAACATCAGCAGTTAACTTATCGTCTTCAACACTTAGGGAAACACCTTTACCTTGGTTAGAACGACCAAAAAGAGTATCAATGCCAGTTTTTAGCGTCCCACGCATTTCGCTGACGCCATCGACTTTTCTGGCAGCAATTCCTAGAATAACCTCTAAAACACCAAGGTCAACTCGGGTTTCATCTCCTTTGTCATTGCTTGATAAAAGAATCGTTGAATTATCAGCCATATTTTTTACCTCAAAAACTATTTATTTGCACGAGAAACGTAAGTACCATCAGCAGTATTAATAGTTAATACATCACCTTGATTAATAAAGAATGGTACGTTAACTACTAAGCCAGTTTCCATAGTTGCTGGCTTACCACCACCGGAAGATGTATCACCCTTAATATTAGGTTCAGTTTCTGCAACTTCAAGATCAACTGTATTTGGTAAATCAACACCCAAAGTTTCACCTTCATGAGTAATAACGTTAACTACCATGTTTTCTTTCAAGAACTTAGATTCTCTTTCAACTTGAGCTTCTGGAATTTCAAGTTGTTCATAAGTATTAGTATCCATAAATACAAAACTTGTACCATCATTGTATAAGTATTGCATTGCCTTAGTTTGAATATCAGCAGTATTTACTTTAGCAGTTGAACGGAAAGTATATTCTTGAACTGCACCAGTTCTTAAACTCTTAAGTTTTGAACGAACAAAGGCACTACCTTTACCTGGCTTAACGTGTTGGAATTCAACAATACGCCATAAATCATTGTTATATTCAATAGTTAATCCATTTTTAAATTCATTAACTGAGATCATTGTCATAGTAAAATTACCTCATTTCTACACTTATTTATCTTACCAATCTTATCTATTGTTTCGCAACATTAACCGCATAATTACACAAAATTATAAGATTAAAAGTTCATCTTTTGGCAACTGTGACATCACATATGGATGATTATCTTTAATTAAAACATCATCTTCAATTCTAACACCGCCACGGTCTGGCAAATAAATTCCTGGCTCAACCGTGATTGCCATATTATTTTTCATAACTTCTTTACTATATGGCATTGCTGGCGTACAGAGTTCATGCACTTCTAAGCCAATTCCATGACCAATACCGTGACCAAAGTACTCTCCATATCCTTGCTCTTTAATGTAGTTTCTACCAGCTTGATCGATATCTTTACCAGTATTTCCAGCAATTGCAGCTGCAATTCCCCGTTTTTGTGCTTCTAGTACAATATAATATATTTTTTCTAGTTCAGGCTCTACTTGGCCTAAAGCAACTGTTCTAGTAATATCTGCGGTATAACCATGATAAAAACTTCCAAAGTCAATTACAATTAATTCACCTTTTTGAATCTTTTTATCACTCGCAACACCATGGGCCCAACTACCGCGGTATCCGGAAGCAATTATTGTCTCAAACGAAGGGCCATCTCCACCATTCATTTTGAACAAATAATCTAATTTTGCTCCAATCGCACGTTCACTAACACCCGGCTCAATTAAAGGCAAAATTTCTTTAAAACTTTGAGCTGAAATATCAATTGCCTTTTGCAAAGTTTCTAATTCTAGCTCATCTTTTATGTTACGAACTGTTTCTACTAATTCAGCATTTAAAATAAAATCAAGATCAGGACAAGCCTGCTTAAGAGCCTCAAATTGAGTTGCAGAAATAAATTCTCCTTCAACTAGAACAGTTTTAACATCTAGCTGCTTTAGCTGTCCGGCAATTTCTTCTATCACGTCCATAGTTTGCATAACTACCTTCATTTCGCCAGGTGTCTGATGGCGAATTTGGTCTTTGAAACGTGAATCAGATAATAAAACGCGATCTCCATTTGCAGTTAAAATAAGTTCAGCTTCTTCACCAGAAAAATTGGTTAAAAAGCGATAATTAGCTTGATTAAAAATGACTAACGCATCTGCCTGCTTTTCTTTAATCAATTTAGTAGTTTTACTAATTCGATTATTAAGTAAAGTTAATAACTCTTGATCTGAAGACATAGGCTTGGATCCTCCTGAGTAGATAAAAAAAGACTGAACGTTCCTTAGGGACGTCCAGCCTGCAAAAGAAAATTATTTTGCTTCTTCAACTGGGTAAACAGAAACTTGTTTACGATCTCTGCCCAAACGTTCGAATTTAACAACGCCACTAGTTAAAGCAAACAAAGTATCGTCGCCACCAATACCAACGTTCTTACCTGGGTGGATCTTAGTACCGCGTTGACGGAAAATGATTGAACCTGCATTGATCTTTTGACCATCAGCACGCTTTGCGCCTAAACGACGACCAGCTGAGTTACGACCATTAGCAGTTGAACCACCACCCTTGTGGTGGGCAAATAATTTAAGTGCTTCAAGATTATTAATCATCATAATTTGTTTCACCCCTTAATTAAGCTTCAATGCTTTCGATAGTTACCTTAGTGTAAGGTTGACGGTGACCATACTTAGTGTGTGAGTGCTTCTTAGGCTTGTACTTGAAAGTAACAACTTTCTTTTCTTTACCTTGCTTTTCAACTTTAGCAACAACCTTAGCACCTTCAACTACTGGAGTACCAATCTTAGTTGATTTACCATCGTTTACAAGAATAACTTCATCAAAAGTTACTTCGTCACCAGGCTTAACTTCAAGTTTTTCAACAAAAACGCTGTCGCCCTTAGCAACCTTGTATTGCTTACCACCGGTTTTAATAACTGCGTACATTTGTACACCTCCGAAAAAATACTTAGACTCGCCGCATGAGGTGGAATTAACGTTAATTCTCTTCTAACCTCATAAACGTGCGGTTGCAGATGTGAGGTTTCCACAAATACAACTCTTACAGTATACTCTCATCCCTCTTTTAAAGCAATTCAATATCAAAATTTCTAAAAAAATAATAGAATATTAGTAGATATTTTTTAAGAAGGAGTATATTATGATTAAATTTTACGGATACAAACGTTGTTCCACCTCTAAAAAAGCGCAAAAATGGCTAGATCAACACCATATTACATATGAGTATCAAGATTTAGTAGAAAGGCCACCTAAACAAGAAGACTTGCTTAAGTGGCTAAATAAGTTTCAAGATAGAGGTTTAAGATACTTCTTTAATACATCAGGACAAGTCTATCGTCAGATGCATTTAAAAGATCAGATTGATTCCATGTCAATTGAGAAAGCTGCTATATTACTCTCACAAAACGGCAAATTAATTAAGAGACCGTTAGTAACTGACGGTAAGAAATTAACTTGTGGCTTCAAAGAAAACACGTACGAAAAAGTCTGGTTATAGTCCCCATTGACCTCCATGAACCCGAGCTACTGTATCAGTAATAATAAATGCGTCAGGGTCAATTTCATGAATTTTACTAATCAAAGGACCGTACTCACGTGTATCAACTACTAAAAGTAATTGTTTTTTATCATCATCGCTATAGCCACCAACAACATCATAAATTGTCAAACCATTATAATTATCTAGTAACATAGTTTTCAATTCATTGAAATGTTTATTACTCATAATACGAACTTGATATTTTCGATCAAAGCCTGCTTCTGCATAGTTCATCGTCATAGATGTAACTACCTGAGACAAAGCCGCTAGTAAAAAGGCATTCCATCCATCAACAAATATATTTAGGAAAATAATTATCATATCAATTCCAAGTAAGCCAACCGCTGGATTGATATAAAAATATTTTTTCAAAATCATTGGTGGAATTGTTGTCCCGCCACTTGAAGCATTTACACGATAGAGAAGAGAGACTCCTAGTCCCATTAATACTCCACCGTAAATTACAGCAAGTAATTGGTTATTAGTAATTTTAAAACTTGGGGTAATTTCCATTAGGATTGGCAATAATAAACTACCTAAGGCAACGTTCTTCGTTGTCTTTTTTCCTAAAAAGATGGCTGCCAAAACCAACATTAAAATATTAACAACTAAAACCGTTATTGAACGGTTAATTTCCCATACTGCGTCAACTAAAATCGAAATACCAGTTGATCCTCCCGCAGCAATATTAATTGGACCATAGAAGAAATTAATAGAAATGGCGATAATTTCTAGGCCGGCTAAAAATACTACCCAGCGCATCCAAGATTTCTTTTTAATGTTTTTTGTCATTTCATCATCCTTCCTAAAAATAAGTTATTAATATTTTATCTAATTTCTATACAATTTGTCAGTTTCATCTTCCATTCCTAATTATTTTTTAACATTTTATATTCTAATTGCTGGTTTCCTTCATAAGCCGGCATCCCGTTTTCTGCTCTATACAAAGCGCGTTCAAATGCTTGATATCCTTTGCTGGAACTAACGGCAAATTTTACATGATATTTGCTTGCAAACTCTCTAATATTCCAAGTACTGTCATGAGCTGCAAAAGCTGTTACCAAGATTACAATATCTAAATCTTTAATTTGATTTTCAATTACCTTTTTCTTTCCTTCAAAAGCATCGATTGGAATTGCAATACCATTGTAGCGATTAACAATACCTTCTAAAATTGCCTCGTTTTGATTGTCTCCAACCGCAATCCCAACTCTTTGATAATGCAAATTCATATCTAATTGTGCCAGTTTCTGCGTGTTTTCTCGACTTGACTTTTCTTTTTTAGTTTTAGAAATCCGTTTTGGTTGCTCAGTTTCATAGATCCATCGAATTTGAACGGCACTAGCTGGATCTTTCTTAAGTCTTACATCACCGGTATACCAAGCTAAGTCAACAATCGAACCATCTTCTAGATGTACACTTCCATTTTGATAGTAACTAGAATCAAGGGCAACAATCACCGGCTTATGATTAATTGTTAACCTTTCTCCGTGAATATTACGCGAAACGCTTAGATTTCTCGGATTTCCTTGTACTACACCGTACTTAAAATCTTCTATTTTGTCATAATCACGGCTGCGCAATTTTCTATAGCCGACAACTCGTAAAACTTCAGCTTCATTTAAACCATCTGATACCGGGATAGCTTCAACAATATCACCACTCTTTAGGTTTAAATCGTGTATTTGACCTTCATTAACCTCAAAAACCACTTCTCCATTATCATTGATTAGATCTGCACCCTTCAATGCACGAATAACTGTATAACGCCTTCCCTTGCGATAGTCACGTGCTTTTTCTTTTTTAGGCTTTAATGCTTCTTCAAAAATTTTTCTATTTACTACACTACTCGTTTCTTCTGATGATTGAATTACTTGATCGAGCTGCCCTAGTTGTTTTCCAAAATTAGCAGTAATATTTTGATCAAAAGTTAATTTATGTAGTGCTCCTAAAGCTGTCTTTTTAGCATCTTTATTGCCAGGATGCTCAATTAATTTAGTTATTCCTTGCAAAAAAGTATTTATTTGGGCAATAATTTTTGGATCAAGTTCACCGCCAGTTGCCCTTTCACTGCTTTCCCCTGTCATTCCCACGACTAACTTAATTGCATTCAAGCTATTTTTAAGGCTCTTTTCGTCGCCTTCTGTACTATTTAATATTCTTTTTAAATTATTTCGATAGTCAAACATTTTAACCACTTTCTTACTTTTTATCTATTATTATAGCGATTTAATAATATTTACTTCAAAATTTCTTTATCAATTCTATCAATAAAGTGATATATTAAAGGTAAAAAATAAAAAGTGAGGAAAAATCATGACTAAGTACACTGTTACATTATCTGAAGAAGATTACCAAATGTTAAAAGATTGTCATTCAAAGAATCCTTCAATCATGAAGGCTTTAGAAGAAGCAAAAAAAGAAGATTAGACTAAACAAAAAAATCGTGATTAGTTAATTGCTAATCATGATTTTTTATTTATTTTTTGGACGCTCTTCGACTAAAAAGCAACATTCCAATTAAAATACCTATAATTAAGTCAATAATTAATCGAATAACCATAAACATATCAAGAGTTGCCCAAATTATTCCAACCAGGATTCCTTTATACAGATACTCCCACTTAAACTTAAATTTAGGTTGATCTATACTCAGCCAAACACCAGCTAAAATAAAACCTAAAAATAAGCTTATAACGATAAGAATTACAAACAGACTAATTACTCTAGCAGTTGGTAAGATGCGTAGGTTTGAAAAATCAGTTAGACTTTCAAAGCTAAAAAATAAAAGATAAGCAAATCATACTGTACTAAAAATTAATCCCAGTTTTATTAAGCGATTAATAGAAAACATTTTCAATTTTTAAGCCCTCCATTCGCCGCCCTGACCATAAGTATGTTTATCAAGTTCATTAATAATTACATGAATATGTTCTTTTGGAGCACCAGTATTCTTATGAATAGCTTCGGTAATATCTTTCATCATTTGAGTAAGTTGTTCATCACTTCTACCCTTAATTAGCTCTACATGTACAAATGGCATTTAAAATTCCTCCTTTTTATCTTTAATCAAAATTATAACAAATCTATTTTAATTAAGCAGTCCTTCTTAAAATTCTTCTTGCACCATCACGGACTGCAAAGTATAAGATTGGGGTACAAATTGCTGTCGAAATCGAATTGATGATCGTTGCCGGCAAACTAACAAAAGAGCTAACTAAAGCCACATTTAAACTAGTTCCTACCATTAAAGCTTCTACAATTGAGACACAGTAAGTAGTAAAAATTTTCGTAATTCCAGCAATAATTCCTAAAATAATAATATTTTTCTTACTATCTTGATAGTGCATCCCCTTATATACTGCCGTTAAAACACTTGCAACTACTACAACTTCGAGCATTGTTAACCACGATGTTGCAGCGTAACCATTAAGCAAATCAAAGCCGCCCAATCCAATAATTCCAGCTAGCATTCCATTACGATAACCTAAATATAAAATTGCAACAGCCGTTAACGTATTACCAAAATGAATAAATGGACACCCTACTAAAGCAGGAACTGGGATTCTTAAAACCCAAACACCCAAATAAATTATTGCCGCAAATAATCCAGTTAAAATTATTGAAACTAATGAATTTTCTCTTGTGCGCATTTATTATTTCTTTCCTTCCACTTTGTTCATTAACCAAGATAGGGCACCTGCGTAGTTAGGTCCCAAGCGTTTATCTTGACTTGGATCAGTCTTTTCAATCGCCAATTTAACAAAATTACCTGCTATTTGTGCACTTTCTTTTAATGAATACCCAGCTAAAAAAATCGCTAATAAGCTACTTGCAAACATATCTCCAGTGCCAAAAAATGAGCGAGTAATTTTTTCATTTTCGATTACGAAAATTTTACTATCATTTGCTAATCCAACCATCTTCACTTTATTTTCTAAGAAAATGCCAGTAATTACCAGACCATCTAACTTAAATTTTTCTTTTAACTCGACAGCAATTTCTTTAATTTCATTTATTGAAAAATTTCTATATTCCTTATTCAGTAACAGACATGCTTCAGTTAAATTGGGAGTTAAAATAGTTGCTTGCCTTGCAAGTTCGCGCATTTTTACTAAATATTCTATATCTAAGCCGCTATATAACTTTCCTGAATCTGCCATTGCTGGATCAAGCAATATTAAGTCAGTATTTCTAAAATCAGAAATATGCTCAATCCAAAAATCAATGGCATTTCTTCCCAAATAGCCTAAGTATAAATTTTTAAAAGTAATTTTTTCATCTTGCCAGTGAGCAACAATTTTACTCATTTCATTATTTAGCGCCAAAAAGGTATTATTACCAAAGCCACCAGTATGAGTAGATAAAATTGCTGTTGGTAAAATATCTGGCTGATATCCACATGCTCCTAAAATTGGTAAGGCAACACTTAGAGAAACCTGGCCCAAGCAAGACAAATCTTGACTAATTAAAAATTTTTCCTTCATTTTATTTTTCTTTCTAACTTAAGTCGTTTTTTCTTAATAGCATATCGTTTTGAATTTAACTTAACTTGTAGTAACTGATTATGCCAATATATTAAGGCTAATTTAATTGCTAAACGATTATACCAACAATAATCATGTTTTAAATAATTAAATGAATCTTTAAGATCCAGTAAGTGCTCTGCTGTAACAAATTGATTTCGGCTCCAATGCCAGTCCGCTGCACTATTTTTTCGAATTCTAATTTTTTCAATCCGGCCAACCGTTAATCTTGCTCGTCCCCTAATATACTTACTCCGAGCTACAGTAATATAATTACCAATCATCGTTTTTTTCCAGAATTGATTATGTTTCTTTTCGATAAAAAGAGCTCGTCTTAATACTTTACTTAGACAATACCATTCTTTATTACCATTTGAGAGCTCAATTAAACACCAAATATATTCCTGTCTTTTTTGCAAATTTTCCTCAATTTTTTTACTTAACTTAATTTTTCATATAAAGGAATTAAATCATTGATTCCTTCTATTATAAATTTTTCCATATTATCAACATTATCATGATCACGAAAGGCAAACTTTCCTAGTAAAAAGCTACTTTTGATAGCCTCCTGATAAAATTGATTTTTCTTTTCATAATTGCTCAGATATTCTGCTAAAGCTAAATGATTGCTGAATTCCATTTCATTTTTATCCCACAAATACCAGTTTGAAATATCTAAACTAGAACCCCACTTTGAAATATCAGTTAAAAGCGTATTGTATTCACTCACAGCTCCCTGACGCTTGTCACTCTTATAATATTGAAACATCAAATAAACTTGTAATTGCTTCTTATCAAGCATGACGCCAATACAAGGATTGTAGTCTGCTAAGGAAGCTAAGCGATAACTGGCCCAAAAATGATCTCTTAAATTCCATCCATTAGTCCAGCTTTCAACATGAACTTTTGCAAATTTCCCTGTCGGTAGTTGTTCTGCCACATTTAATTGAACTGTTTTCCAAATTTGCCAGACACCTTTAAATTCTTGTTTAATTGTATCTATTTCTTCTGGTGTTTTATTAACTTTTAATTTTTTAAAAGAAAATTCTTCTTGGTCAAATATCTCATACATTTTATTAGTTAAAACTGTCATTCTTTTCTCCTATAATCAATCTTTAAAAGGCACCTCCTCCGCTGCCACCACCAAAGCCACCTGATGAACCGCCTGAAAATCCGCCAGATCCACCAGAAGCAGAAGAATTTAAGTTAGCACCTGAGTCAAAGCTAGAACTAAAGTTACTTGCAAAACCATCTTTCCCATAACTGTAAAAAGTACCCCAGAATAATAGATTTGTATCATCAATTTCATCTGCAAATTCTAGTTTCAATTGTTTTAATACTTTTTTAGATACACCAAGAGCAACGGCATATGGCATTATTTCTTCCCACAAGATCAGTTCTCCAATATCACGCATCTTGAAATTACCAATTTCATCTAGCATTTTCTTAAATCCGCGAACTTGATTAGTTACTTCTGCTCCTCTTGCTGTATAAGCTGATAATTTCTTCTTATTATAAACAACTGCCAAAATTGCCAGTACTAATAAAATTGCAGCACATATAAATAAAGCAATATTTTCCTCATTCGAAAAGAAGGCGCTGAACATTGCAATACCACTCAAGATTAGTAAAGTTACCATCAAAATCGAATTAGCGTGCTGTTTATGTTCAAGCTTTTCATCAAAAAATCCTGCTCTAGTTGCTTTCTGCATTTCTCGTTCTTGCCACTTATTGAACTTCTTTCCCAACTTAGAGGAGTGGTGTTTTTTAAGTTCGTATGTTGTAAAACTCTTGCCATCGCCTACTTTATCAAATAAGTAATTTAACAAAGGTTTATTTTTTATTATATTTTTATCAATTAAAGAAATTTTATAGTACGTTCTTTTTCTTATCTTGATAGGATCAATTTTAATCTTTTTTTGGACAGCCAATTCTATTAGAGATGCAGTTAAAGACCTAGAACTTGGCTCATCTCCTGTATCTAAAATTTCAGCCATTACCGGTGAAACTGATGGAATCTCATAATTCCTAACCAGTTGCTTTTCTTTTTCCGGCTTAACTCCGGACTTTTTTAAAGTAAAACTTCTAATAATTGCTAATAAAGAAAGTAATCCAGATATTACCAAAGCACCTAAGCCTAGGATTCTGTTTCTTTGACGCCGTTCATTAGCTTGCCGTGCAAATCTTGCTTCTTGATCTAAAACATATTCTTTATGATTTTGATCTTTAATATTCTTATTTTGATTAGTTACCTCAACAGGAAACAGACTATGGACCTCAATTCCTTCATTTCCAGCCACATTAGAAGCTGTCATGATAATATTGCCTTTTTGCGGATTAACTGTAATTTGGCCAGACAAGTCTCCATGTGCCCAAGCTTTTAAGTCTTTAACTGGGCCCGGGAAGAAAATACCTACTCGTACATTATCTAGGTCTGTATCCCATCCATCTCCGATAATCTTAAAATTAAGTTCAGCTGTATCTTTCCAGTTCGTGATTGCATTTGTAATTTCATAAGTATAAATTACTGTAAATTTATATCCATCCCTTACGCTATGCCAAACTTTAAAACGATAGCCATGATCACTATGACTTAATTCATAAGTATTATTTTCATGAGTCGTACTTGGTACTACCATTTGTGAATTTTTGTCAGCCAAAATTCTAACCTGCGGATTTTTTAATTCTTGATTATTGGCTAAATTTTGCTGATAGAAAATACCATGAGCGTCATCATCAAATTTATAGGTTATCCTTCTCTCCATAGATAATGAACCATTTGGATTAACTCGGGCTGTCACATCAATATTTGTAATATCATAATTCACATCAGCCAAGGCTGGTTTAGTAAATACAATGACTGAAATTAAAAAAAGAATTATTTCAGTCATTACATAAAAAAATTTCTTCATAAAATCCTCTAACAAAAAAAGTGAGTTTTTGCTTAATTATAACTTAATACACTAAAAAAGCGCTAGATTTTATTCTAGCACTTTAATAGCAATTTAAGCAGTAACTCTTTGTTGTTTATGAATGTATTAATAAGGCAACAACGATCCCAATATTTGAAATTATCGATAGCATCTCAACTATAGCCTTTTCTACTACTCTTTTACAATATGTCTTCTAAAGAATGCTGCTTCTTCGTCATTAGCTTCTCTCGCTAACTCATCCTTTTGATTAATTAGAAAAACATGTGGTTTGGGATGCTTTTCATCACCCCAAGATTTTTGAATAACTTCTACGCCTTTAGCCCTTAAAAATCCATCTAATCGTACTGCACAATCATGAATAAAGTCTTTATTAGCTGTTGAAATGAAGGTAGGTAAAAAGTCTCCAGTAACATATTTTTCAACATCAATTAAGTCCTGATTCTTAGCACTCTTCATTACTTCTGGATCAAAGTAAGCCAAGGTAGCTCCCATCATCATCCCTGGATCTTTCATAAAAGTAGCTGGTGAGTTTAAGGCAACTGCTCTGAACTTCAAATCAGGGAGGGTATAGCCAAATTTTTCTCGATATACCGGATTGGTCAAAATCGCCGTGTATTGTTCAGCCATTTGACCACCAGCAGAATCCCCAACTAAGAAAACATTGTTTTTATCAAGATTATATTCATCTGCATGTTTTGCTACCCAGTGAATATATTCATTAACTTGATTTAGTTCTTCTGGAAATTTTACTTCTGGTCCCAACTTATAGTTAGGATTTATAAAAGCAAAGCCTCGTTTAGCCATTCCTAGTCCATAAAATTGATAGGTTTCTTTAGTACCGTAAACCCAACCACCTCCATGAATATTAATGATAACAGGAATTTTTCCTTCAATATTTTTCGGTAAATATATATCTAATAAATTCCATTTAGGATCGTTACCATATTGAATATCATCTACACGCTTTATCTCTGGAAGATCATGAGGTAACCCACTATCTCTTTTATCATCGTTCTTCTTCCAGTCAATACGCATTTTTTCAACAGCTTCTAAAATATCTTGTTCTTTCATAATCTATTTCTCTTAATGATTTCGCTTTCATAATAATAAAAAATATATCAATCTTAATCATTAATTGGCGTAAATTACCCTATTTTGATCGTTTCTTTTTTATTTTGGATGCACTTTCACCATACAATTTATCAAAGGCTCGATTCATCGTTCTAATACTCGAAAATCCATTATTGATTGCAATTTGGGTCAGATTATTCTTTAAATGTTTTAACTCATGATAAGCGCGCTCAGCCCTGACATTATTAATATAGTTTTCTACTGTTAGTTCCATTTCTTTCTTAAAAAAACGTGCTAAGTATTCTTTAGAAATATTACATTTGATTAGCAATCATCGTTAAATTTAATTCGTCTTGATTAAGTAAATAGACGCCGGAAAAAGCAAATGTACACTCTTAGGATGATCATTCAGCTTTCTTACCCTACTTTTACTTAGTAAAAAGACTTTCTTTCTGTAATTCAATAAGACAGAAGGAAAGTTTTTTATATTTTAAGCTTCTTTATTTAACATATACTTTTGCTAATCAAATCAAAGATAAGTTCAATTTATTATAATCCAATATGTTCCCAAGGTTTTAAGTCAATAGCGGGAGCTTCCCAGAGTTTAACTAGATCCTCAGATAAATACTCCTTATCAACAACTACATCATACACATATTCTTCAAACCACTTTTGGCTCATTTCGTAGAATCCTTTATGACCATACTTATCGCCCCAAGAATTCTCTACTTTCCATTTGCGAATTTCGCCATTATCTTCATCTACACCGACTAAGGTCATATCGTGTGTTGCAGATCCTTCCCCAGTGGCTAAACGATCTGCTTTACTCATTTGAGTATCAACACTAAATAGATTATCCGTTTTGTATAATTCAGTATCAAGGAAACCAGTCTTACGTTCCATTTGTTTTAATACGTCGTTTCCAAAAATAACTGCTTTTCCATCTTTCAATTGGGCTGCAGCTGCTCTTGCTAACACTTCAATTGGTACATTTAGCCCCGTAATCGGAGTTCCACCAGCCACATTATCGTATAAACCTTGGTGATAGCGTTTATTGTAATCATAATTAGGTGAATTTAATAAAACAACGTAATCATCCCAATTAAAGTCTTTTAAATATTTTTCAGCAAATTGACGTGGAGTTAAATCCTTTTCTAAATGATATTTCTTATCGTCGTCTCGGTACTCTAAATCAAATTTTTTAGGTGGCTCACCCAAAGCAACGGCTGCCATGCGGTAAACCTCATTTAAAAATTCTTTCTTAGCCTTTTCAGCTTCCTCGAGCTTACCTTCTTGAACTAATTTCCGAAGTACCAAAGCATCTTTTCTTTCTTTACGAGCTAAAGAGTCAATTAGAGCACTGGTATTATTTGAAGTCGCATTTTCTGGCATCGCGTATGATGGAACAACACCGTATTTTTTAACTAGATTAATGGCCATTTGCCACAATCCTCCATCTTGGCCTGCAAAGTTGAACCAAGTTTCAACTTCCCGATCATCAATTGGTCTACCAGCTAGGCGAATCATACTATCGTAAAAAGCATTTGCTCTCTCAATCTTATCCCAAAAGAAATTATAAGCTTGTGAGAAAGTAAAATCCTTAACATGATACTTTTTGCCAAAATGATGACGCAAAACATTTAAAGTAGCAAATTCCCAACAACGTCCAGAATGTTTTTGATCAGTAACTCCACCGATATCTAATTCAGTTGAAAAAGTATGATTTAATCGCTTTGAAACTTCATCGTTAAATGATGCCTCAAATAATCCACTTCGACGTGCAGCTCTAGAAGCAATTTTATTTTTATCATTTTTGTTAAAGTCTGCAGAAAAAGCTGCTAATTCTTGTTCAGATAAGGCGCCCATTATATTTCTCCTTTTATCTTCATTAATTTAATTAATTTTAATCTTACATTAATATAGAAAATAAGCAAGTTTTATAACAAAAAAGCTAAGTATTTGATCGAATACTTAGCCTATTTATTAAATAATTTAAAATGCAGACAGAAAAATATCTTTTCTATAATTATTCAAAAATTTCATCAATATCAAGTACTACTACAAATGCATTTGGAGTATCGGTACCAGAAACGATCTTCTTTGCGTATTCATCATCTTCATGAACATGTGGCGTAGCCAAAACTTGAACAGCAGTATGTGATGGTACATCAGCTGCTACTAATGCTACTTTTGAACCATTTTTAATATTTTCAAAGGCTGCACCTTTAGTTTTTTCAAGATATTGCATATGAGATGGGTCTAATACTGTCATTGAGCCTTTAGGACCAACCTGTGGATTACCATTTTCATCAACAGTAGCAATGTAAACTAAATTGTTCTTAAAAAGGTCAGCTTGTTTATCAGTTAATTTATTTGTGTTTAATTTCTTCATAGTATACAGTTCCTTTCTACTAATAATCACCTATAAGTATAGGCCTATTTAATAAAAAAATCTTCTTTTTTGCTCAAATTTTTATAATATTTAATTAAATTAAATAACATTTATACCAGATATTAATCTATATAAATAGCTTTTACTTTTTTTATTGTCTTATTAATGAATCAAAATTAATAACGTTTAGCTTATATGAAATCGTTTTATTTTTCATTAACATCAGGAATTTTTTATTCCTTACACATCTTGATAAGTATCATGAAACTATAAATAAAAAATTATATTAAAAATAAGAAAAATATAATTTGATGTTGACTTATTTTCAAAACGTCATAATACTATGGTCACAAACATTATTATCAAACAGCTTTGATAAGGAAAAGTAATTAGGAAATCGTCTTTCAGAGAATTTCTGGTTGGTGTGAAGAAATAGATAGATTCTTAATGAAAATCACCTTTGAGCGTAAACTACGATTTAGAGTGGTTCAAGGGACAGCCCTTTATAACGACGGCGTATCGTTCTCCTGTATTGAACCGTACGTTAATTAAAGACTAGTTTTCTAATAAAAATAAGTAGTATAGCGACAAGACGCCCTATTGGATCAATTCGATCTAATAGGGCGTCTTTTTGTATTCTTAATCATGCTGTTAGTAGATTTTTGACGAAAGGAGATTTTATATGAAGATGTCAAAGTCCAAACTGCTGTATGTAACTCTCGCAAGCTCTCTTACGATATTCGCAACTGCTTGTGGTGCTAAGAAAACTGATTCCAGTAATCAGACAATCAAGTTTTCTCAGAATGTCCCCAAGAAAGTCATTAAAAAAGGTGGCACTCTTACCTATGCACTAGAAAACGAATCACCTTTTACTGGAATTTTTCTCTCAGAAATTGCTGATACCAGTCCCGATGTAGAGGCTTCCGCTCCGGGAGATGAGTCGCTGTTTTCAATCAATGATCAATATCAAATTACTGATAAAGGAGCTGCCACGTTAAAATTAAATCATCACGATAATACAGCTAAAATCAAGGTAAAGGACAAAGTTCGCTGGTCAGATGGTAAACCGGTAGTTGCCAAAGATCTAGAGTACTCTTATGAAATTATTGCCAATCCTAAGGTTCAAACTACTCAATATACTTCTTCATTAGAAAATATTAAAGGTATGGCTGAATATCATCAAGGAAAAGTCAAAGAGATTTCTGGAATTGAAATGCCAGATGGTCCTAACGGGAAGACCTTAATTCTTCATTTCAAAGAATTAAAACTAGCAATGCTAAATTCTGCTAGTGGTTTTTACTGGGAACATGCCGCTCCTTATCATTATTTGAAAAAAGTACCATTCGAAAAATTAGTATCTAGTGATCAAGTTAGAAGGCATCCCCTCTACTTTGGTCCTTACAAGATGGATAAGACAGTTCAGGGTCAGTCAACTAGCTGGTCTAGAAATCCGTATTATTGGCGTGGAAAACATAATTTTGCTCACATCTACATGTCAAATATTACTAATTCAAATGTTTCCCAAGCAATCAAAAGCCACAAATTTGATGTAGCCAGTGTTTTAGATTCTCAATAGCTACAAGTCAAAAATACCAAGGGAGTTAATTTCGTTAGCAAAAAGACTCTCAGCTACAACTACCTAGCCTTTAAAGTTGGTAAATGGGATCAAAAACTAGGAAAAAATGTAGAAAATCCTCATGCTAAAATGAACAACCCTGCCTTAAGAAAAGCAATGGCTTATGCTATGAATGTAAATGTTATTAATAATCGTTTTTATCATGGCTTAAAATTCAGAGTTAACTCACTAATTCCGTCATAATTTACGCCATATTAAGATAAAAACATCCCAACTTATTCTTATAATTTAAATAAAGCTAATGAATTATTAGATAAAGCTGGCTACAAAAAAGCCCCTGGTGCCCTTTACAGACGTCAGCCTAACGGTAAGCCTCTAGTAATTAATATAGCTGTGCGTGGATCAGGCGAAAACAGCGAAGCTATCTGGCGCAACTATATCCAGCAATGGAAAAAAGCCGGCCTAAACGTTAAGTTTCTTGGCGGTCGCCCAATGGAATTTAATCGCTGGGTTGCCGCAGTTAAATCTAGTGATCCAAAAATTGATGTGCTTGAAGGAAGTTGGGACGCCGCCGGTGACCCTTCTCCAAGCGTATTTTATGGTGAAAAAATGCCATATAACTTTGCCCGCTTTGTGTCTCCAACTAATATTAAACTTTTAGATGAAATTGATTCTGCCAAATCTTTTGATAAAAATTATCGTGTACAAAAATTCCATGAATGGCAAAGATGGATGTACAGTAAAGCTTACGTCGTTTCAACTAGTGGAGCTTACTCGGTTACTGCAGTTAACAGTAAGGTTACGGGATGGTCATTAAAACCATCCGCTAATGTTTGGTATGAAGCTGGCTTTAGCAAATAATTCATAAATAATTACTAATCATCATATATAACTTTAATATCGACTTGTCCTAAAAATGAAGTATCTATAAATGGATACTTCATTTTTTATTTATCAATTTTTAGATATCGACCATGCTCATCGACTACACCTTTAAAATGATACTTTTGACCATCTTGCACTAAAAGTTCTCCCAAGTCGATCTCACCGTACGCTTTATCTGCATCCGTAATAGTTACATCATTAAAAGTATGTTCAAAAAAGTTTCTCACAATTTTACTTTTTACTTTAATATCTTTTGAGCGCTCAAAGGCTGCAGATAAAGTAAATCCCTGATCAAGTTGAGTTTTAATAAAAATAATTAAATATAAAGTTGAAAGAGTATATCTTCTAACTCCACTTTGATTATCATCGACCGGCTTAATATATCCCTTTTCTTCCCAATACCGTAACTGTCTTTGGGAAACACCAACAGTTTTACTTACTTCGCCTATTCCGACTTCAATATTTTGAAACACATCATGAAATATCTTTTTTGCTTCCATTTTTTTATCCTTAAATATCATAATCTCAACTCTAGTTTAAAATCTTATGACAGTTTTAGCAACATATATGTCAAAGATAATTACATGTTTGTAAGATTATTTGACAATTACTTTCTTTAAGAATATAGTTTTTATAGTTAAATTTTTAATATTAATAATTTAGAAAGGATCTTCAAAATGGATAAACAACCCACCGATATTCACGGAAAGTCCTATAATCGAAACTTACTGGTACTAGTTTTAATTATTGGTTCTTTCTGTACTGTGTTAAACGGGACATTGCTTGCTACTGCTCTACCTTCAATAATGCGTTCCTTTCATATCAGCACTGCAACTGCTGAATGGCTTTCAACAGCATTTTTGCTAGTTAACGGAGTAATGATCCCAATTTCCGCATGGTTAATCAATCGCTTTGGATCAAGAAAAATGTACTTGAGTGCAATGTCTGTTTTCTTTATTGGAACAGTTATTGCAGCAATTGCACCAAACTTTGGAACCTTACTTGCTGGTAGAATTATTCAAGGATTAGGCGTTGGAGTCACGATGCCTCTTCTTCAAACCATTATGCTTTCTATCTTTCCAGCTAATAAACGTGGAGCTGCCATGGGAACTGTTGGTATTGTTATCGGCTTAGCTCCTGCCATCGGCCCAACTTTATCTGGATGGATCGTTGATAATCTTTCTTGGCGCTACTTATTTAGTATTATTGCCCCAATTGCTGGCGTGGTTATTATATTAGCTTTCTTTTTAATTAAAGATGTACTCCCTACTAAAAAAGAAAAAATTGATATTTTATCTGTAACCACTTCTACTGTTGGATTTGGGAGCTTACTTTACGGTTTTTCCGAGGCCGGCAACAAAGGTTGGACTAATCCAGAAATTCTAATGTTTATTGGTGTAGGGATAGTATTTGTCATCCTCTTCGGTCTTCGTCAATTGAAAATGTCAGATCCTTTCTTAGATATTACTGTGTTCAAACACTTTGAATTTTCTTTAGCCGCAGCCCTTAGTGGTATTACAAATTTGGCCATGGTTGGTATAGAGATGGTGCTACCTTTATATATTCAAAACTTACGGGGAGTATCTGCATTTCATTCAGGTTTAATGCTTTTGCCAGGTGCCCTAATGATTGGAATTATGTCACCAATTACGGGACATTTATTTGATAAATATGGTGCCCGCAAGATGGCCATTACGGGAATGACCCTGTTAACATTAGGTACAATCCCATTTGTATTTTTGACTGAGCAAAGTTCCTATACCATAATTATCGTTTTATATGCAATCAGAATGGTCGGAGTAGCCTTAGTTATGATGAATGTTACCACTTCTGGGATGAACTCATTACCTTTAGACAAGATTTCACACGGAACTGCAGTAAACAATACCTTTAGACAGGTTTTAAGTTCAATTGGTACTGCCATTTTAGTCTCTGTTTTAACTACCACGACTAACAACAATATGCCAAGTAAAGAATTACTAAAAACTTTACCACTTCAATATAAAAATCAAGCTATTAATGCTACTTTAGATGGGTTCCATGCTTCATTTGCCATGAGCATTGTCTTTGCCTTAATTGCTTTAGTTCTTGCTTTCTTCCTCAAGAAAGGTAACCGTGCCCGTGAAAATCAAGAAGAGGTGAATGGATAATGATAATCGTAATTTTAATCTTAGCAGCAATTTTATTTATTTACTTCAACGTCATCCCTGGTAAAGGACATACTATAATCTCCTGGCTTTCTTTAATTGTTACATCACTTTGTATTCTGGGGATTGTTGCACATGACTATAATCACTGGGGAATGAAGACTGAGACACAAATAAGTAAACAAAATCTCGCCTCAAGTGCTAATCCCAATCTTCCCCTTCTACTTTATCAACCTCTAGGTAATGGTACAGAAAAAGTGTACTTATATAAAACTAGCAATGAACAAAAGAAGCCAAAAGCTATTAAACTTGATAAGGTATCGACCGAAATTAAACATAGTGCGCAAGCCAATCTTCAAATAGAAACCACTCGATATGTTTACCGAGATAATTTTAGTCGAATTATGTTTGGAGTCTTTAGTCATAATAATGAACTCAAACAGAGAAAATATATTTTTACCATTCCATCAAACTGGAAAGTCATTTCAACTAAAGATATGAAAAAATTACAAAAGCAAATGGAAGAAAAAATGCAGGCCCAAAAAGCTGCAGCCCTTCATTAATTTTTATCTATATCCTAAAAAAAGAAACGTCTATACAGACGTTTCTTTTTTACTTTCCTTTTCCATTTTCATAGGCGAGAATTTTACTTGCTAAGGAAAATTTTTTATCTAAGTCTTTTAAATAAAGATCATTTTCATTTTTACCAACATTCTTATTAAATAAGCCCTGCGCTTGTGTATCAGGAATTCCTTCACGCATTTTTTCTATTCTTAAACTACATACTACCGTTGGTACATTCGATAATACTTCGACTAATTTTAACCATAAATCATCTACTGTAATGTAGTGCTTAATATAATCTAAATTAAACAATAGCTTTTTATCTAATAGATGAGGTGGGTATAAAACACTGCCAGCCCCCGTAGCTAATAATTTCATCGATGGCTGTTCATACTTTTGACTGCACCAATTCCAATCATCATATGCTTTAATCGATCCATCATCATTAAAAGTTATTTCATGTGCTCTTCCCGTGACAATACATTTCGGAAATTTTAAGTACGTTTTATATAATTCTGATAGCATTTCTTTGTAGTAAATAACATCATCATCTACTGTAACAATAATATCGTCAGGAAACTCTTGCATAGCATAATAATACTTTTTATGTGGTTTTAAATCTAAGGGAACAAAGCGATATTCAATACCCCTATCGCGTAATTCAAGAAGAGATGATGGAAGATGACTTTCTTTAATATCATCAGTCAGATAAACTAAAATTTTATCGGCTTTTTTAGTCTGATTAAGCAAACTTTTAAGGCAAATAGATAGTGTATTCAACCTATCTCCATAGCTTGTCAAAGAAACAATTAGCCGAGGATTCAATGCCTTTTTCATACTGCTCATCCCTTTCAGTTTAATATTATTAATAATTATATCTTGATAGCGTTTTATAATAAATTAATATGCTCATTATTTATTATTTTTAAGACCCAACTTATAAACAAAACAAAAAAAGCTACAATCAGAAATGATTGTAGCTCAACATGATCTTAATGAAGAAAAATAAATTGTTACACTTCTTAAAGGAGAAGTTTTCGGATCAGTCATCTACATCTTAGTCCATTTTTCTTCTATTGTTAAATCCAAATCTTTAATATAACAAATATCGGTTCAACTTATCTAATGAGCAGTTTTCTTTGCTTTAGCATTAACTCTAATTAAACTAGCAATTTGATCAATATCTGCATTATTTTGGGCAATAATCAGGTCTTTGTTTGAACGTGGATAATCAATCACTTGACCATGATTGGCAGCAAAAGCTTGTAAAAATAATTTACTGCTTCTCCCATTTCCCTCTCTAAAGGGATGAAGATAATTTAATCTATCCAGTAAAAAAGCATAGTCAACATTTGCAAGTTCTTTTTTAGAAGACAATTGTTGTATCTTTTCGTCTATTTCTTCAATTCCAAAATTAATACGAGAATACTCTAAAAACTCTGTCTCTCCTTTAACTAATTCATAGTCTCTAATTTGACCAGCCCAATCGTAGAGCCAGCCAAACATAATTTTATGAATTTTTTTCAAATCTTCAACACTAGTGATTTTTTTATTCTTTCTCAAAAAAGCCACGGCCCGAATTCCTGAGCTTAAGTATTCTTTTTGTGCTAATTCTGCCGCATCAGTAATATTGAGTTTATTTTTAAGCGTACCATTTGGGTAAAGAAATTTTTGACGATACCATTCAGAATCCTTTACGGACTCATTCATTTTCTTCACCCCAAATCCGATCAATTTCACTTTTAATCTCCTTAGATGGATTAATCGCCTCATCAAGAAGCATTAAAATATCCTCTTCATCTGGTTGCCAACCCTCTAAGTGTTCACTTTCTACAACAAATCTAATTTGTTCATACATTTCTGGATCTTCAATATAAATGCCTTGAATCATTTGATTAGTGTCATTAATTTTCAAAGAATAAACTGGATCAAGTAATTCCAGTAAATCTCCTGGTCGCATATTTAAAGATGACGATAATGCCGATAAAATTGCGCTTGACCAATTATCTGGATTCTCATTAAGTGCTTCTTCTAAATCTTTTTCCATTAAAGAATTACTTTGTGAAATATCCTTTAAGGTTAAATGATGATTTGTAAGTAAAATTGATATTTTTGATAACATAATTGCCCTCGTTCATTTTTACCTTACTATTATTTATATATTTTAAATCAAAATTGGATTTTCACTAAAAAATTACATAAAAAATAGAGAATTAGCACCTTTAGAATTACTAATTCTCTATTTTCATAATTAATCTAAATTTTATTATTCAACTGTAACACTCTTAGCCAAGTTACGTGGTTTATCTACATCAAGGCCCTTATCTTTTGATGCATAATATGCAAGAAGTTGAGCTGGCACAACAGTTAATAGAGCAGACATATAATAGTTAATTTCTGGTAAAACTACATTGTCCCCTTCTCTAGCAAAGTCTTTACCAGCAATAGTAACAACGTTAGCACCTCTAGAAACAACTTCTTGAATATTTCCACGCGTTAAATCAGCAGTTGCAGGATCATTAATTAAGGCAATTACTGGGGTATCTTTTTCGATAAGAGAAATAGTACCATGCTTTAATTCGGCTGCTGCAAAACCTTCAGTTTGAATATATGAAACTTCTTTAAGTTTTAATGCTCCTTCTAAGGCTACTGCATAATCAATTCCACGTCCAATGTAGAAAGCATTTCGAGACTTAATTAGGTATTTATCAGCAATCTCTTTTAAACTTTCTTTACTGTCAACAAGTTGCTGCATCCCTTCTGCTGCAATAGCTAAATCATGCTTTAAATTCCAATCTTTAGCTTCTGCTTTATTAAGTGATTCGCCCAACGCCTTAGCCAGAACTGCTTGAACAGCAATTTGGGCAGTGTATGCCTTAGTAGATGCAACTGCAATTTCAGGACCAGCTTCTAAGAGCATAGTGTAGTCTGCTTCTCTTGATAAAGTTGAGCCTTCTACATTAGTGATTGTTAAACTTGGGATATTACGCTTATTAACTTCTTTCAAAACAACACGAGAATCAGCGGTTTCTCCTGACTGAGTTAAGAAAATAAAGAATGGATCCTTACTCATCATTGGGAAGTGATAACCAGCTTCTGATGCCAAACCAACTTCAGTTGGGATTCCAGTATAATGCTCTAACATTGTCTTACCAACTAAACCAGCATGGTAACTAGTCCCAGCAGCGTAAATATAAATACGATCTGCTTTTGAAATAGAATCAATAATTTTTGGATCAACCTTAACATCATCATTTTCATCAAAATAAGTTTGAGAAATTTTACGCATTACGCTTGGTTGTTCATCAATTTCTTTGAGCATGTAAAATTCGTAAGTTCCCTTTGAGGCTGCATTAGGATCAATATCTAATACGTGGGGCTTACGTTCAACCTTTTTACCATCAACAGTTTCGATTGTGTAAGAATCTTTAGTAATGTCACCAACATCACCATCTTGTAAATCAACAAACGTTTTGGTTTGATCTAAAACAGAAATTGCATCAGACGCAATAATATTGAAACCATCGCCAAGTCCTAACATCATTGGTGACTTATTTTTAGCAATAAAAACATGCTCTGGCTCAGTGTTATCAACTAAAAGGAAAGCATATGAACCTTTGACTAATTTCAAAGCTTCTTTAAACGCAGAAAAACCATCTAAATTCTTCTCACGAGCAATCTTACTAATTAATTGGACAACCACTTCAGTATCAGTATTAGAGTAGAATTTTACTCCTTGTAAGTATTTTTCTTTTAATTCGGCATAATTTTCAACAACCCCATTATGAACTAGGTAAAAACGCTTAGTTTCATCAAAGTGAGGGTGAGCATTATCTACTGTTGGCTTACCATGTGTAGCCCAACGAGTATGACCAATTCCTACTAATCCTTGTTCATCAGGAGTTAGTTTTTCTTTTAAGTTAGAAATTCTACCAACCGCTTTTGTTAGATATTCGTTTCCATTTAAGTCATTTAAATACATACCTGCAGAATCGTAACCACGATATTCTAAGTTAGTTAAGCCATTTAAAATAATATCTCTTGCAGGTTTTCCAACAACACCAACAATTCCACACATAAGTTTTCTCCTTTGGTATAGTTCATTTAAGTTAAATGGACTATATTTATTTTGCTGTTATACTAGCAATAATAACCCTATTAAAGAAATTGGTCAAGATGTTTTATCTAAAATTGGTCTATATCAAAAGATGAAAAAATTGCACAAAAAAGACGCCCCATATGGAGCGTCATATCAATGATTTGGTGCTCATAAAAAATATATAGAAAAGCTTACATTTTTCTTTGCAATCCATTTCATCTTTATTCATCAAATGAAATACGCTACTCTTTCACTTCATTTAAATTAATCACTTTATTAGCCAATTGTTTTATTTCTTCTCTTAGATGATGAGTTACCATTATAACCGTTTTATTCTTCTTTGATAAAATTGCCTTTTCAAGTTTAACGCTAGCAGACTTATCTAATGCAGAAGTTGCTTCATCTAATAAATAAATAGGTGTATCTCGTAGAATTTCTCTAGCAAATGAAATACGCTGCTTCTGTCCACCTGATAATTGCTCTCCCTGATCATTCAATACAGTATCCACGCCATTGGGAAGTTTAGCGATCATATCTTCAAGGCCACATTCATGAATAACGTTATTTATTTCAGCATCAGGTATATTTTTGCCTAGAGTCAAGTTCCACTTTAAAGAAGCTGAAAAGATATAAGGATCTTGTTGTAAATATGATATTTTTTCATGTAAGTCATTGTCTGAAATTGCTGAATAACTTATATCATTCATTTTTATATCACCACTATTATTTCTTAGTAGTCCCGCAATTAAATTAAGAATGGTGGACTTACCGGCAGCTGAATCACCTACCAATATATATTTATTATTAAGCTGGAAATCTAAATTTAAATTTTGGAATAGAGGCTTATCGTTTTTAGAATATTTGTATGAAATGTTGTTAAATTTTATATTACCTAATTCTAAGTTTTTAACTATTTGATTGTTAGGGTTCAAATCAAACCCTGATTTGAATTTCTTCATAATAGGTTTAACTGATTTGAACTCTTGCCAATTAAAACTAATACCACTTAATTCCGCAAAGATGGTACTTGCGAAAAATTGCGCGCCACTGATAGTTCCTACTGGAGTTAAATTATGCAATATTAGCCAACCCGTTTGTCCCAAAATAATTACCTGACTAATAAATGCCAACCCATTTGTGATAGCCTGTGTAACTCCAGCTGCTTTAGCATATTGTACGGTATGCTTTTTAACATCATCTGAAGACTTATTAATTTTCGTTACGATAGTCTGAGGTAAATTAGCAAGAAAAAGAGTATTAAATCTATTTAGTATATCGTTTATTGTATTGACTAAGCGTTCATTAGCATGGGTATATTCCAAGGATTTTTTAGCCAATATTTTTGAGAACAGATTTGGAACGATACCCATAATAATTGTCAAAACCACCACAGTAATTACTAGACTGAAATTGAAGTAGGCTAATGTTAACATTCCAAAGATTATTTCAAATACTTGCCTGACAATCATTAGAAAATCAGTGATACCAAAATTATTAATTGTAGTTATATCATTGGTTAGCCATGAACTATAGGTAGATACAGTTTGCTTATGAAAAATAGCGTAATTAGATCTTGATAATTCAGTAGCGATATCTTTTCTAATTAACTTATCTACATTTTGTGAGAATCTAGCTTGTTCAATATTAACCAAACAATTTACTATTGCGTAAACAATGTAGGCTAATCCCATTACTGCAACCCACATAAAGAATTCATTTGCTCTAAATTTTGCAACAGCACTCAAGGCATTTGCACTAGAGATACCGGCTAAAGTTAGAAAACCTGCATTAACAACTATTAGAAATACCACAAACAGGAATTCTCATTTTAATTTTCTAAAATATTTTAATAATTCCATATATACTCCTTAGTTTATTAAATTTTAACTTAAATAATAAACATATAATTAAAATAAATCAATATTTTTTAATGAAAGTAAAATAAAAATTGCACCATAAAATCTGCTTAAAATTAATTTATTGATGAGTAATTGAGAATATTAAAAGTTCAATTATTAGAAAAATTATGTCATAAACGAAAGCCCGATAGCACAAATTGCACTAAATGGTCAAAAAGAGTATTAGTTTTTGTAGAAAACTGGTAATACTTTTTAGAATTCCTTGTATCTCTTTGCTGTAATTTAAATGTAGTATATTTAAAGCTTGTTGCAAAATCACTGATATAGTTCTTTTAAAAATAATTCCATTAACTTAAAGAAAGCAACAAATTAATTAGCCTGGGGGGGTCATTTGGGGGGGCAAATAAAAAATTGCACAAAAAAAGACGCTCCATACGGAGCGTCATATCAGTGATTTGGGTGAGATTCGAACTCACGACCCACGGTTTAGAAGACCGTTGCTCTATCCAGCTGAGCTACCAAACCAATTCCTTAACAGAACATATTCTAGTATAGGGAAAAGGGACTTATATGTCAATTACTTTTTTGAATTTTTTTGATTTTAATTTAAATTTTTTATCTACCCCACCTTTAGGGATATAAAAATAAGGAATAGCAGCTGATATTTACCATTCCTATTCCTCTAAATTAACTTATAATACTTGCATGCATTAAAGATGCCGTCTGCGTCAATATCAGTAGTTACATAGTCTGCAATGCGCTTTACTTGCTCTTCGCCATTCCCCATTGCAACTCCAATTTTAACAGCTTTTAACATTTCTAGATCATTTTCGCCATCACCAAAAGCCATTGCATCTGCTAAAGTTTGACCTTGTAGTTCTAGATACTTTTCAATACCAGCTAATTTACCACCGTCTTTTGAGATGATATCTACTGCATATTCATTCCACCAACTTAATTTACAATTAGGCAAATCATTCACTAAATGCTTTAATTTTTCTCGATCTCCATATGCAATAAATTGATAGACTTTTTCTCCGTGATATTCACCAATAGGTGCAACTTTACTTGAAACAGCTTTTTGAGCAGCTACCACCTCATCAGTTACAAAATTAATATATGGGCCCTTTTTACCAATCGTAGTAATTGGAACAGTTTTTTCTTTAATTAATTGGACCATTTTTTCAGTATCCTTCTCATCAATTGGATTACCAAAAATTTCTTTTCCATCTCCATCCAAACAAAGTTGACCATTCATTGTCAAATAACCATCAAATTTCAAATCCTTGACTGGTAATTTTTTTAATTGACTCATATCACGGCCTGTAGCTAGCACTAATTTATAGCCATTTTCATGTAAAAGCTTAAGTGCCTTCCTAGTACTTTCTGGAACGCTATCAGTTTTATGAGAAACTAACGTTCCGTCCACATCAAAAAATATTGTTTTTACCAAATCCTCTCACCTCTATCTTTTCAATTATATCAAAAATGCGCTTTCAAAACCGAAAGCGCATCTTTTAATTATTTATTTTTCAAATTTTAGTCAACAGCTTTAGCAATTGCAGCGTTAACAGCAGACTGTTCTTTCTTAACTAAGTTAACCTTAGTTTCAATTACCTTAGTATCCATCTTGATTTCACGAGTTAAGCCTGGAGTATTGATCTTTGGTTCAAAGAAGTCTTTGAATTGATTCAATCTTTCTTCAGTATGGAAAATATTTGCAGTTACAGTAATAAAGGTTGCAAATTCCATATCTCCACCTACAGTTGCTTCAAGCCATGGCCATTCTAATCTAATCCAGTTCCAAGCTTGTTCTTGGCCAAATGGATTAGCTAAAACATTACGGTACCATGCACGTAAGTCTTGTGGCTTAATAATTTCAGAATTTTCAAAGTCATCAACAATTGCATCAATGATTTCAGGCATTTTAATTGAAGTAATACCAGCACACAAGTCTTGCTTCAAACTTGCATCAGAAGTTTCTTGATACTTCTTAAGAAGTTTATCAAATAAAGTCATGTTACCAAAGTTCTTAACTTCGTTAACCAAAACAGCACTTCTAATATCAGCGGAAATACCCTCTAAGTTATCCGAATTTTCTGAATAAATAGTATGTAGACCGTTAATTGTCTCATCATTACCAGCATATAAGGAAGCTGCAACAACATATGGTCTAGTTAAATTATCATCATTAGATTCACCAGCTTTTGGAAGTAATCCTAGACGCTTAACTTGTTTTTCAGAAAGTAAATTATAAAGCTTCTTTAGATCCTTTTCTTCCTTAGAATCTGGAGTTACAAAATTACGTAAAGTAGTCATAATTCTGTATAAAGCATTGTTTACAATTGGTGAAGTAGAATCTGCAAATTTAGGAAGAAGTGGAACAATATCTGCATAAGACATATGACCGCCTTCTGCTAATAATCTGAAGTCTTGTAGTAACTGTAATTTATCAACCGCATCTAATTCATCAATATGGTTCAAAATATCATCAAGTAAGGTCTTATCATATTTAACAATGAAGTCTGAATTGTTGCCTACATTTAAACGGAATGGAACACCGTTGTCAGCAATTAAATCAGTATAGTCACCAACAACTAATTTTCCATCCTTCATAATCTTTGGAACAGCAGCATAGTTTGAATTTAGTGGGATTTGCCACTTACGTCCCACTTCCTTACCTTCACCGATAAAGAATTGTTTTTGAGTTAAAACTAACTTACCATCTTCAACTTTTGCATTTACTACTGGGTAACCTGGTTGTTCAAGCCAAGAATGCATAATCGTACCAATATCTAAGCCGCTTGCTTCTCCAAGCGCCTTCCATAAATCATCCCCAGTTGCATTACCATATTTATGAGCAGCAAAGTAGTTCTTCAAACCTTTACGAAGAGCTTCATCTCCTAGTAAGGCACGAACCATTACTAACATTCTTGATCCCTTTGCATAAACAATGGCTGAGTCAAATAAGGCATCAATTTCAGCTGGATCATTAACCATAACATGAACAGATTGAACACCGTCTGTTGCATCCCTTTGGAGAGCTGCTGGAACTTCTGAAGTTTGGAACATTTCCCAAATCTTCCAATTTGGTTCTAAGGCATCAATAGCCACATATTCCATCATATTAGCAAAACTTTCGTTAAGCCATAGATTATCCCACCACTTCATAGTTACTAAGTCTCCAAACCATTGGTGAGCTAATTCATGAGCAATAACTGTAGCAACTAATTGCTTCATTTCTAATGAAGTATTGTCAGGATCAAGTAATAAGTATGCTTCACGATAAGTTACACAACCCCAGTTTTCCATCGCACCAGCTGAAAAGTCAGGAAGTGCTACTTGATATGAATGTTCTAATGGATATGGAGTTTCATAGAAATCTTCAAAGAATTCAATTGAACGCTTAGCAATGTCTAAGGCAAAATCTAATTCTTTTGCTTGGTGAGCTCTTGTAGCAAAAACACCAATTTCAACGCCAGATTTTGTCTTAGTCAATTTTCTTTGCATATCACCGAAGACAAAAGCAACCAAATAACTAGACATACGTAGAGTTGGTTTAAAGTAGTGAACACCATCTTTAAACTTCTCTTCTGGTTGGTTAGAAATAATACTTTCACCAGGTTTTTCATCAAACTTAATTGCAAGTGCAAAAGTAGCTTTTGCTTCTGGTTCATCAACACATGGGAAGGCTTGACGAGCAAAGGTGGTTTCAAATTGTGTACCAATTAATTGCTTCTTTTCACCATCAACTTCGTAGTAAGAAGGATAAATTCCCATCATTGTATCAGTCAACTTACCTTCGAAGTCAACTTCAATTTTCATCTTACCTACTTTTCCAGCTTCAATATTAATTACTTCATCTTTATCGTTGTAATTAAAGTCAGCCTTCTTTTGATCTACTCTAACAGAGGTAATCTTTAAGTACTTTTGATTTAGTTTTACTAATTCTTCCTGTGCTTCACCGATTACAACAGTCTTGCCATGAAATCTCTTCTTTTCACGACTAATATCTAAATAGATATCGTAATGTTCTGGATGAAAAGTTTCATAAAAGCGTTTTACTTCTGTCATATTTTGACCTCCAATATTTAACTTCTCAACTATTTATTATAAGAAATTAAAATCTTACTTACCAGTTTTTGGATTAAATTAAAAATAATTTAGGCTATCCTACATAATTTAAAATATTGTTTCATTCTTCTTTTATTCAATTAAAACTAGTAAAATAAAAATTAAGAGAAAAGACAAAAAAGGAGTGTTTTTTATAATGAAATATAATCAATATGGTTATTTAAAAACAGACTTTGACCAAATTGTTAAAGAACTACAATCTATTAACTTCTTACCTAATGATTGGAAAGAAAATAGTTTTTCTGGCCTTTTAGCAACGTTAGTTGAAAACTCCGTTGCTGAAGCCAAAACTTACGATGCAAAAGAAGCTAAATTAGCAGAATTTGCAGTTAGTGATCATAAAAATTTAAAAGATTTTCTAGCTGAAAATCCTAATTCAATTTCACGTAACCAATTTTATAATATTGCTCTGCAATTACTCGGCTATCATGTTGGCTACGATTATGACTTAAATGATCCACTAGCTCGGATGAAGGCTAATTCTCTTCCTTACACTGATCACGAAGAAATTAATCGTAATGAATTAGTTAAAGTCTTCTACCGCCTACTTAACACTCGAGCTAAAAATGGCCAAACTTTCATTGATAATATGGCTGGTAAAGGTTACTTCACCCAGTTTTATGGTAATAATAAATTTATGTACTTTAATGGTAAGTCACTACCAGTTTTTGATATGAGTAAGGTTATTCGTGAAGTAGTTTATGTTGAAAGTGATCTTGATACTGATGAAGATGGCAAACCTGATTTACTTCAAGTCACAGTCTTTCGTCCTTATCAATCAAACAACTTCAAGTTCCCTGCTCTCTATACAGCAGATCCATACTTTGGCGGAATTATTGCTAATGAAAAACGAAACCACAATGTAGATGTCAATCTAGAAGATGCTACTAAAAGTACTTACCCTAAGTATGAAGCAATGCCTACTGCTAAAGCTCAAAAGCCTGCTAGTGAAGATCAAGCCGCTACAGAAGAAGCAGTACATAAAGCAGCCTATTCGCTAAATGAATATTTATTAGCACGTGGATTTGCAAATGTTTATGCTGGTGCCATTGGAACACGCGGTTCCGACGGTTTAAGAATTACTGGTGCACCAGAAGAAACTGAAAGTGCTAAAGAAATTATTGAATGGCTCCATGGTGACCGTATTGCCTATACTGACAGAACTAGAAAGCATGAAACAAAAGCTTCCTGGTGTAATGGGAATATTGGAATGACTGGTCGTTCATACCTTGGTACTCTTCAAATTGCAGTTGCTACTACAGGGGTGAAGGGACTTAAAACTGTAGTTTCTGAAGCTGCAATTTCTTCTTGGTATGATTACTACCGCGAGCATGGCTTAGTCATTGCTCCCGAGGCTTGCCAAGGAGAAGACTTAGATATGCTGGCTGAAACTTGTCAGTCTAATCTTTGGGATGCAGGTGACTATCTAAAAATCAAACCTAGATATGATGCAATGCAAAAGCGTCTTTTAGAAAAATCAGATCGTGAAACTGGCCAATATTCTGATTTCTGGGAGGCTAGAAATTATCGTCACCACACTGATAATATTAAATGTTCTTGGATTTCAGTTCATGGTCTTAATGACTGGAATGTTAAGCCTAAGAATGTTTATAAAATTTGGCAAAAAATTTCTAAATTACCAATTGCACATAAACTATTCTTACACCAAGGTCCGCACTACAACATGAATAATCTTCTTTCCATTGACTTTTCTGATTTAATGAACCTCTGGTTCTGTCATGAATTGTTAGACATTAAAAATAATGCTTACAAGCAATGGGAAGATGTAATGATTCAAGATAATCTACAACCAGATATCTGGCATGAAGAACCAACTTGGAATAATGAATTAGGTAAAAAAGAAATTTACTTCCCAGATAAGAGTGGCAGCCTCTTAAAAGATGGCGGAGAAGATAATGATAAAGTTTCATTTACAGACCAAGGTGGAAAAATCTTTAAAGAAGCTAAAATTTCTGAAGGAAAATGGCAGTACGACTTCATTTCTGGAGAAGAAAAATGGCTTGATCAACAATTGCGCTTTGTAACTGATGAATTCATTCATACTGTTACAGTAGTTGGTCGTCCCAAGATTAAAATGAGTGTTTCTACCTCTCTTCCTAAAGGCCAAATTTCCGTAGCTTTAGTTGATCTAGGTACTAGAAAACGCCTCACTCCAATTCCTAAGTCATTTAATGATCAAATTCAAGAATTAGGCTACCGCTTCGGCACCGAGGTAATGAAGGAATTCGTTCCTGATAAAGAAACTAAGGCTAAATTAATTACTAAAGGTCACATGAATGTTCAAAACTATGCAGATATGAAACATGCCGAAAAAGTTGAACCTGGTAAATTCTATGACTTAGAATTCGAACTACAACCTACCTTCTATCGTTTACCAGCCGGTGCACGATTAGGCTTAATCATTTACTCAACTGATCAAGGAATGACGAAGCGTCCATTAGAAGAAGAAACTTATACTATTGATTTAGATAAGACACAATTGATTTTTCATGAGATGTAATAACTATTGATACTAATACTGAGCCTCCACTTAAAGAAAGGGGAGAGACAATATGGAAACTTCAAGTTCAACAATGTATTGGATATTATTTTAAATAATAATATTTTAAAATTTACAGTACGCAAAAAGCAGCTAGTCTTCAAAAAACGAAAACTAACTGCTTTTTCTTATTTTGCTAATTTCAAAATTACTGTAAAGATAATCATATCATCTTTATGACTAACATGAATTTTCCCATGAAATGTGTGAACAATCTCTTGCGCCATTGCTAATCCAATTCCAAATCCTGATTGCTTTGAATTGTGTGATTCATCTTCTCTATAGAAGCGTTCAAAGAAATGTGAATAATCTTTTCCTTTTCCTTCTTTATAAGTATTAGCAACCTTTAAGATGGCATTTGTTCCTAGCCTTCCTTTAGTTAAGGTTACCTGCACTTTCCCATCTTTATCGCAATATTTACGTGCATTGTCTAGTAAGATATTAATCAGTTCACTTAACACATTTTTCTCTGCCTTAACATATAAATCTGGCATAATCATTCCACTATATTTAAGATTATTTTTTTGCATTACAGACTTAAAGCTATTAACATTCTTTTTAACAATTTCAGAAAAATTCACTTTATTTAGGACCACTTCACCAGTTTCACCAGTTCGAGCTAGTGCAATTAATCGGTTAATTAACCTTGTTAATCGATCAACTTGTTCCTTGGTGCTTTTATTCCATTCAGAATTATTGCCTAACATCTCTTCCATTTCGGTATTAGCAGCAATAATGGCCAAAGGAGTTTTTAATTCATGACCAGCATTGGTAATAAACTCACGTTGTTTACGATACGTTGTAATAATTGGACCGATTGCCTTTTTAGAAACCAAAATCAATACCAAGGCAAAAACAATCAAAGCCCCAATTGCTAAAACAATCGATACCCTAACTAGGAGAGAAAAACGATGATAAATCAGCGATTCATTTAAATAAACAATAAACTTACGACCAGTCTGATTTTTCCCAACACGGTAAGCATACTGATTATTACCAATTGTCACTACGCCGTCTGCTGTCTTATCATTAAAAATTCTCTTACTTGTACTAAGAATTTCAGTTCGTCCAACATCATAAACATTGTCATCATTTACTATCCGCGGATTACTCTGCGGAGTCTCAGCAACAGTGAAATAACGATATTGAAAAACTGCCTCCGGATTATATTCGCCTGCCAAGAAATTTTTATTAATTGGATCTTTTTGATTACCAAAGACTGGTTTAGCATTCCGCGGGGTTAATTGTCCTTGATTGTTCACCAAGGCCGTTAAAACTCGATCCACCTCATTATGACTTTGAGTATAGCTAACTCCCAATAAAGCACCTAAGGTGATTACGAGAACTATAAACAAAGCTGTAATCGACATTCCAATAAATTTCCGCCGAAACTTTTGGATCATTTTAGCTCACCTACCTAATTAAGGAAAAACTACCACCTTTTTCACCGACAATCTGAACTGAGCTCTGAATCGACTGCAACTTTTGTCTTAGATAAGAAATATAAATCCAAACGACATCTTCACTAGTTTCATCATCATCTTTCCAAACATGCGCTAATAAATCTGAAGTTGAAAATTCTTTTCCTTCATTAAGCATCAAATAATTCAAAAGTTGAGTCTCTTTACTTCCTAAACGAATTGAATTATGACTGACTAGTTCTTGTTCAGCAACATTTAAAGCCAGGTCTCCTACCTCAACCTCATTAGGTGTATATTGATCGTCTCGTCGTTCTTTTGAACGTAAACGTGCTAGCAACTCTTTCAGTGAAAATGGCTTAGTTAAATAATCATCAGCTCCGCTATCTAAACCAGTTACTCGATCATCAACTTCTGCTTTTGCGGTTAACATTAAAACATAAGTCTTATCGCCACTCTTGCGAATCTCCTTTAGGGCAGTAATTCCATCCATGACTGGCATCATAATATCTAAGATGATAACGTCATATGAATTTTTCCGCGCAAGTTCAACTGCATCCCGTCCATTAAAAACAGGATCCACCTCATAATTGACACTCTGCATTGCGGCTACCAAAACACGAGATAACTGTTCTTCATCTTCTGCAAGCAAAATTTTCATTAAGTTAATCTTCCTCTCTAATTAAATGGCGCAAAGTCTGCATACTTACATCACAAGAAGCTAATTCATCAGCCACTCGCTTCAACTCTTTACCAATCATTTCGGGATTCTTTATCTTGTGCTTATACTTCATTTCATGCTCTAAGCTAGCCCAAGTATCCATCGCTATCGTTCTAAGTTGTACTTCAACATAGTAGTGACCCGGGGTGTTTCCTACAATATCTTCTTCGGGTCTTTCAACATCTAAAATCATATGATAAGAACGATACCCATTTGGTTTAGCATTCGTAATGTAATCTTTTTGCTTGACGATTTCTACGTCGTTCCATTCCTTAATTAAATCGATACAGGTATAAATGTCATCAATAAAATTGCAAACCACACGAATTCCTACACTATCTCGATTTTCTTTTAGAGCTGATTTTGGGGTTACCGGCAATTCTTTTCGTTGACATTTTTCAATCATGCTTTCTGGCCGCTTAACTCGGCCAATCAAGTGTTCATATAGGCTATCGCCGGTTTTCTCCTGATGAAGTTGATTTTCTTTCCTAAAGTACTCCAACATTTGGTTAAGTAAACTATCTAGCACTGGAGTATAGCCACCATAAATATCCATATTAAACCCTCTTTATTAATTTACTAATATTATAGCAGTCGAGATTTTTTTAATAACTATAATAATTTCAATTTAAAGAATTTTTGCTTTTCATTAGAAAAACTAAGAAAAAGGCAAGATTCCATATTAATAAGCAGATCATAACTCCCAAAATAGAATTTTTAACTAACCATAAAATTAAAGCTCCAATAACAAATATAGTTAAGAGGATTATTGCTTCAATTTTTTCAAATCGACATACCTTCTTATTATAAACTTGGTTCACAATCAAAGAGAAATAATAAAGTACAATCGTAACTACAATTAACCCATACAAAAACTTACGGTCCACATTTTTATTATTTAAATATAGGGCATCTACAGTCATTAACAATACAGAAATCGCAATTGCAATATGACTATACATTAAGACAAATCCTCTACTAATTTGATGATGGTTAATGATCTTATCCGATAAAAGTACATAACTAGCAAACATTAAAACTAGTGATAAAAAAATGCAGCATACATAAGAGGAGTCTTACTATTGAAATAATTTGCTAAATTAACAATTACTTCTCCAAACGCAATAATAACTATCAAACTTACTCTCTCCACCAAATGAAGGAAATTAACTCTTTCAGCCTTAAATTTTTCCCATAAAAAGATTGGTAAAATCAAACCAATAATATAAGCAGCAATACAGAAATAAATCCCTACAGAATAACCAAGTATCAACCCTAAAATTACTAAAAAGAACTCTATTCCTAAAATAAATAAGAATTCTCTTTTATCATTAACTTCATTAACCGAAGTGAATAAATATTGGCAAAATATTGTTGCAATCATTACAGCCATCGCAATATTAAAATAGTGAAAGGTTATGCGCCATTCCGTATTAATATTGTTGGCTAAGCAAACTGCTGTAAACATATTTAAAACAATTCCGGCAATGTCTAAAAAGTTATTCTTGCTGTATCGATTAAAATAAACAACCTGATAGAGCCAAATTTCCATTACTACAACGACGACTAATAAAAACTCTAAAAAAGTAGCTAAAGGAATACCTCCATTAACAGGATGATGTATCATCGCAGTAATTCTAGAAATCGCATATACAAAAACTAAATCAAAGAATAATTCAAACATGCTAACTGGTTTAGCAACTATTTTTTTACTTAAACTCCTCCTCAAACTTAATTAGTTTCTATCTTGCCTTATATTCATAAAAAAATCAAAAATGCCCTTAGTCTTATCCGACTAAGAGCAAATAGATAGCTTAATTTTCTAATTCTACATATGTTTTTACACTCTGCGATACTGTTTGATAAACAGTTGAAACATGCAGAGTATGATCTAAAAAGTCTTGTTTTTCTTCTTGAGACATAGAGCTGTCAAAAGAAACCGTAATTAACATTTCACTAACAACTGACTTTCCATGGCCGAGTTTAGTAGTAATTGCCTGATTTGTTACTTTAAAGTTCTTTACATCTAAATGATGTACATTTGCAATCATCCCTGCAGAAATTGAAATACAAGAGTTAACAGCACCAGCTAAATATTCTACTGGATTCGGGGCAACATTTTTATCACTTGCTGATTCATCAGCCATGAATTTATTTTTCTTTGTTCGATTTTCAATTTGCCAAGGAGTATCAGTTAATTCACTTTTTACTGTATATTTTGTCATTTTTTCTCTTTTCTAAATTAATCCATGTTTTACCAAATAATCATGAGCTACTTTAGCAGGTTTCTCATGCTTAACATTAACTTGATAATTCATCTGCTGCATTTCTTCAGTAGTAATTTTACCAGCTAATTTATTTAAAGCCTTTACAATTTGAGGATTTCTCTCTGCAAATTTTGTCCTCATTAGGGGAGCTCCCTGATATGGTGGGAAGAATTTCTTATCATCATCCAGCATCACTAAATTATACTTCTTAATTTCTGCATCTGTTGTATAGCCATCAACAACATTAGCTTGATTATTAGCAATAGCATGATAGCGAATGCTCGATTCAGTACTCTTAATTGAAGCAAAATCTAACTTATAGATTTTCTTTAAGCCGGGATAGCCATCTTTTAATGAGGTAAAGTCCGGATCAAAGGCTGCATGTACTTTTTTATTTACACGGTTTAAGTCACTCATCTTGGTCAAGTGATTGTCTTTAGCAAATTTTTGTGTTGTAGCTAAAGCATAACCATTCTGGTAAGCCATTGGCTTCAGATATTCCATATCAAATTGTTTCTTTAAGTCGCTTCTAGCTTCTACATAAACTTGATTTGGATCATTCCCGGTCTTTTTACCAGTTTTGACTAACGTTTGTAAAACTGTACCTGTAAATTCAGGATAAATATCAATCTTATCTGTTTGAAGAGCTTTGAATAAAAATGTGGTTCCACCAAAGTTAGGTTTTAAAACCACCTTAGTATTGGGGTCATTCTTTTCGATTAGGTCCTTATACATATTAATCAAAATAGCTGGTTCTGATCCCATTTTTCCAGCAATAGTAATCGTTTGCTTTGTTTCAGCAACATTTTTAGAGGTATTAGCATAATGGTTATACAGGCTACTTCCACCCCAAATTACTAAAGCCAAGGCAATTAGTGCACTTCCTACTTTTAAACGTTTATTATTTTTTGAAATGAATTTCAAAACGCCACTAAATATTAGAGCAAGCAATGCAGATAAAATTGCTCCCATTAAGACTTCAGTATTATTGTTTGAATTAATTCCAACGTATATATAAGTACCTAAGCCTCCGCCACCAATTAAAGCAGCTAAAGTGGCAGTACCAATAATCATAACTAGAGCGATCCGAATTCCTGCTACTATCATCGGCATAGCCAGTGGAATTTCTAGTCGCTGTAACTTTTTCCATTTAGTGAGTCCCAAGGCAGTAGCTGCTTCTTCTAGATTTTCGGGTATTTCCGTTAATCCCGAATAAGTATTTTGAAATATTGGCATAATTGCATATAGAACTAACGCAATGACTGCTGGCACGGTTCCGATTCCAACAAATGGTAGCAGTAAACCTAGAACCGCCAAACTAGGAATTGTTTGAATAATTCCCGCTATTTGAAGTGTAAATTCAGCAGCCTTTTTGTGACCTTTTAAAATAAAAGCCAGTGGAATTGCAATTACCATTGCAATCAGCAAGGCAATCAGAGAAATCTTAATATGAACAAGCGTGGTAGCCCAAATTTGTCCATGTTCAGTTAGTAACATCTGCCATAGTGATTTAATCATGTCCAGCCACCCACTTCAAAAATAAATTCCAAACTCTTTTTGGCTCAATTAAAAATTCACCAAACCTGGTCTCTGCAATAAACAAAGTATCTGGATGGTTAGAACAATCTTTAATTAAATCCTCTACGCTATCAACGTGATAACGAACAAGGGTATCCACTTTAGGATAGAATCGTGGATCTACACCCAATTCGCTCTTCAATAAAGTTTCAAGATCAAGTTTCTGATTAATCCGATTTCCTGCAAAAAATTCCTGTACAAATTTGGTAGCCGGATATCTTAAAATTTCTCTAGGTTTGCCAACTTGCTCTAAAACACCTTTATGCAGAACTCCAATTGTGTTTCCTAAACGAATAGCTTCTTGCATGTCATGTGTTACAAACATTACTGTTTTATTGAATTGCTCATGTAAATTAATAAGTAAGTCTTGTAGTTGCTTTCTTACAACTGGATCAAGAGCAGAAAAAGGTTCATCCATTAAAACAACTTCAGGATCCGCTGCTAAAGCTCGAACAATGCCAACTCGTTGTTGTTCACCACCTGATAGTTCACTCGGCATGCGATCACAATATAATTTTGGATCCAAATCAACCGATTTTAATAGCTCTTCCTGTTTTTTTCGCCGTTCTTTGCGATCAACACCTTCTTGCTCCAACACAATTGTAATATTTTCACCAACAGTTAAATTTGGAAATAAACTAGCTGTTTGCAATACATACCCAGTCTTTTCCCTTAGTTTACGCAAATTATATTCTTTTATTGGTTTATCATTTAGAAGAATTTGTCCCTTCGTTGGTTCAATAAGCCGGTTAAACATCTTTAGCAACGTTGTCTTTCCGCTCCCACTTGGTCCAACTAAAACAAAAATATCTCCTTTTTTCACTGCGAAAGAAACATCTTTTAAGATTTCTTGTCCATCGTATTTTTTTGAAATATTTTTATATTCAATCATCATTTTACCCTTATAAAAATAGTTATTTATATTTTCTCACTATTTATAAGAACTTGGCAAAAAGATTACATCTTTTTAAACAAAAAAATAAGACTGACGAAATAGTCAGTCTTATAGTTCCAAAGAAGCCTTATTATTTCTTCTTTGAGTTTTTATCTTCTTTTTGTAATTTTTGAGCCATGTTAATAATGTACTCACGTAAATCATCTTTAATTTGAGGGTGAGATAAACCATATTCAATTGATGTTTCAAGGTAACCTTCCTTGTTACCAACATCATGACGTTCACCATTAAATACATGAGCGAATACTCGTTGAGTCTTGTTCATAGTATCAATTGCGTCAGTTAATTGAATTTCGCCACCACGACCAGGTTTTTGATGTGCTAAAATATCAAAAATTTCTGGAGTTAACAAGTAACGACCAATAATTGCGTAGTCACTAGGTGCCTTATCCACGTCTGGCTTTTCAACAAAGGCCTTAACGTTAATTAAACCAGGTTCAATTTCGCTATCTGGATCAATAACACCATACTTAGAAACTTCTTCATGTGGTACAGGCATAACAGCAATAGTTGATGCATGAGTCTTGTCATAACGATCGATCAATTGCTTAGTTAGTGGAACCTTGTCATCCATCAAGTCGTCACCAAGCATAACAGCAAATGGTTCATCCCCAACGAAGCTACGAGCTCTTAAAATCGCATCCCCTAAACCAGCTGGGTGTGGTTGACGAGTGTAGTAAAGGTTAACACCTAAGTTAGTAATTGATTGGGTTAAGTGTAAAAGATCAGTCTTACCCTTTTCTTCCAAATCTTGTTCTAGTTCTGGGTTAGCATCAAAGTGATCTTCGATAGAACGCTTGTTTTTACCAGTAACGATCAAGATATCTTCAATTCCAGATTTTTTAGCTTCTTCTACAATAAATTGAATTGTTGGTTTATCAACAATCGGTACCATTTCCTTAGGCATAGCCTTAGTGGCAGGTAAAAATCTAGTACCTAATCCAGCTGCTGGAATAACTGCTTTTCTTACTTTCATTTTATTCTCCTCACAAAATAAGCTTTCCTTAGTGTATTTTACCAAACTTCTAGAAACTTATTTAGACAATTTACTATTTTTTTCTAAAAATTCTCAAAATCGGGCTACGACTGTATTCAATTTTTCTACCTTTTAATTCATCCCCTGTGGCATTAAGACAAATGCCAAGCAAAAGTAAAAATGAACCTACATTTAGCCATAACATAAAGATTATAAAAGAACCTACAATTCCATAGTTCTGCCAGCGCGTTCCGAATTGCCTCAAATATAAACCAAAGAAATAGGATAAGGCGCTCCAGCTCACTACGGTAAACCATACTCCAGGCCATACGATGCGCTTTCGTACAGTGATGTTGGGAATGACATAGTTAATATACAAGTTTATAATAACCATAACCAAAATTATAATCGGCCAACGATAATTTTCCAACTTATATACCCACCACAAGGATAGATTAAAAATTGGAGCCAAGAATTCCATAATCTGTCTACCAAAGGTAACAACAAAAATTATTATTGAAAAGCCAACTACCAAAATCACAGAGAGAACAAAAGTAAACGTTCTAGCAAGTAAATAGTTCCACCATGACTTACCTTTTTCTTTTTTATCAACGCCATAAATTTTATTTGCTGCTAAGCGAATTGAATTAACTAAACAACTTAAAGACCAAATAGCAATCACAATACCAAGAGAAATAAAACCACTGGAGTGTTTTTTCAATAAAGCATTGATAATTGGCATAATTAGACTTGAAATCTGAGATGGAAAAATCAATTCAAGATAGCGAGCAATTGGCTCAGTGTCGATATTAAGCAAAGGTAAAACATTTCCAATAATAATTATGATTGGAAAAATACTTAATAGCACATAATAAGCAATAATAATTGAAGTCTGATTTATCTCGCCTTGGCTAATATATTTAGATAATAACTGAAAAAACTCTGTTATACGGTTTTTAGTCTGATTGATAAAAGAATTCATGGTCTTACTATCTATTAATCTTCATCCAAAAAGTGAGGAAGATATTTTTCATAGCCATCATATGGCTTTTGCAAAGTTAAAATCTTTGGTCCATCTGGAGTAATTGCAAAAGTATGTTCAAATTGAGCTGCCTTCGAACCATCTGGAGTTGCATAGTAAACCCAATCATCATTAGGATCTGATACAGTTTTTTGTTCGATTCTCCAGTCTCCACCAGCTTCAACCATTGGTTCAACTGTAATAGTCATTCCTTCACGTAAACGCAAACCATGACCTGCCTTACCCCAGTGAGGAACTTCTGGATCTTCATGGATAGATGGTTGAATACCATGGCCTACAAGTTCACGTACATCACCATAGCCATTTTCATCTTCAACATAATTTTGAATAACGCTACCAATATCACCAATACGATTTCCAACAACCGCTTGATCAATTCCCATGTACATTGCTTTCTTAGTAACGTCCATTAATTTTTGGTCTTCAGCAGAAATTTCACCAACACCATAAGTAGTACATGAATCAGTTTCGTAGCCATCAACGTTGCAAGTAACGTCAACGCTGACTAAGTCACCCTCTTTTAGGATCTTACCTTTTCTAGGAATCGCATGAGCAATTTCATCGTTTACACTAATACAAGTTCCATACTTATATCCTTCAAAACCTTGTTCTGAAAGACGACCACCATGTTTTTTCATAAAATCTTGAGCAAATTCTTCAATTTCCCAAGTTGAAATTCCAGGTTTAATAACATCACGTAAACCTTCAAACATAGCTGCTAAAACGCGACCAGATTTTTGCATCCCTTGCAACTCGCGCTTTGATTTAATTGTTATCATTAAAAAGTCTCCTTTTTTAATTTATATACTCTTAGCATACCTTAAATAGGTATGATTTTGTAGTTATTAAGAAAGTCTCAACCATTCATTATAAAGCTTTTCTTAAATAATTTCTCTTAAGATTTACAAACTTCTATACTTCTTTAGTATAATAAGAGAAAACGTTATAGAAAGAAGTTTTTTGCATGAAAGCACAAATTGTCTTTGCCAGCATGACTGGTAATGATGAAGATATGGCAGAAATTTTAGAAGAAAACTTACAAGATGCAGGTTTTGACGTAGAAAATATTGACGTCAGTTTCGCAGATGCTAGCTCTTATCTTGATGCTGACCTTTGCGTAATGATTACTTATACATATGGCGAAGGCGTGATGACTGATGAATTAAAAGACTTTTATGACCAACTAATCACACTTGACCTATCCGGTAAAAAATTTGCTGTAATGGGTTCAGGAGACAAGACCTATAAAGATCACTATTGTGAAAACGTAGATGATTTTGAAAAAGCATTTATTAAATGTGGCGCTATCGAAGCAGCAAAACCAGTTAAAATAGAAAATGCAGTCGATGATGAAGACATTGCCTTAATTGATCAAGCTACTGAAGAAATAGTTGAGGCATTTAATGGCTAAAAATCACCCTAAAAGGAAGGGACAAAAGATTACTCAAGAGCAGTTAAGAGAACTCGGCAGTAAATTAGTTGCGAGACACCGAAATTTTTATGTTTATGTTATCTTCGGTTTTCTAGCAGCCGTTATCAATATTGCCTGCTTTCTTTTATTGCATAATATTTGGAAAATGCCTGTGATTTATGCCAACACAATCGCATTTATTATTTCTAATTTAGCCTCTTTTTCTTTTAATAAACATGGTGTATTCATTCAAAATGTCGATAAAAAGCATGGAGTAGTTTACCAAATTTGTTTATTCTTTATTTACCGAGTCATTAGTTTAGTCCCGGATAACTTAATTATGCTAGTTGGTATTTCTTGGCTTAATTGGAATGCATTTTTTGTAAAAATAATCGATCAAATTTTAGTAGGTATTTTCAACTATTTAACTACCAAATCAATTTTTCTTAATACTAGTGGTAAATTTGCTAAAAAATTTAAAGACTACTTTAATAAAAAGTGAACTAAAAAAGCTCCATAAAAATGGAGCTTTTTTAGTTAAAATCAACTGGTTTTTGATTATGTTCCTTGTCAAAATAATAAGCAATTGCATCCATAATCCGATCAGCTGCTTTTCCATCCCCATATGGATTTTTTGCATTCGCCATTTCAGTATATGCTTTTTCATCTTCAAGTAAACGTATCATTTCAGCACGAACCTTATCTACTTCGGTTCCTACAAGCTTTAAAGTTCCAGCTGCAACTCCTTCAGGACGCTCAGTTGTATCACGTAAAACTAATACTGGCTTACCTAGAGAAGGAGCTTCTTCTTGAACTCCACCCGAATCAGTCATAATAAAGTAGCTTTTTTTAGCTAAATTATGAAAATCAACTACATCTAGTGGTTTAATCAAGTGAATTCGCGGATCGTCACTTAATACCTCTTTAGCTACCTTTTGTACACGTGGAGACAGATGAACCGGATAGATAATTTCAACGTCTTTATGACTATCAACTACCTGTTTCATAACTTTAAAGACGCGTCGCATCGGTTCTCCTTGATTCTCTCTGCGGTGCATGGTAACTAAAACAATCTTACTATCTGGGTTAATTTCATCCAGAACATCGTGATGATATTCTTCTTTAACTGTCTGTTCCAAAGCATCAATGGCAGTATTCCCAGTCACATAAATATTATCAGCGGGATGATTTTCTTTAATTAAGTTTTGTTTGCTTAATTTAGTTGGTGCAAAATATAAATCAGTTAAATCATCAGTCATTTGTCGATTCATCTCTTCTGGAAACGGAGAATACTTATTCCAGGTTCTAAGACCAGCCTCCACATGGCCTAACTTTGTTTGTTCATAAAAAGTTGCTAAGCCAGCCGCAAAGCTAGTTGTTGTATCTCCATGAACCAAAACAATGTCTGGTTGCTCTTTTTTTATTACTTTAGCCATATCAAGAATTACTTTTGAAGTAATATCTTCTAATGTTTGATTTTTATGCATGATATTAAAATCATAGTCAGGTTTAATCTTAAAAATATCTAAAACCTGATCCAACATTTCACGATGTTGAGCACTTACGACTGTTATCTCTTCAAAACGATCATCTTTTTTTAGCTTCAACACTAACGGTGCCACTTTAATAGCTTCTGGTCTAGTACCAAAAACTGTCATTACTTTTACTTTATTCATAATTTATCCTTACCTTATATTTTGTATCTTCTACTATACCCCAATTAAATTTTCTTTGGTACTATTTGTCAAACTACTTTATACTTATATACTATAAGGAAAGTGAGCAATTTATGTTTAGTTTTTTATCTTTAGCTGCAATTTTAATTACCATTATAGTCTTTTGCTTAGTTTTCCTCTTTGGGAACTCTTACCCACAAAAAACTAAGCATGTTTTAATTGGAATTATTGCAATATTACTAATTATTTTTCTCTGGATTGTTTTAGAGATTTTTATTAACCCATTAAAATATGTTTAAGATGAATAAAAAAGCATTTCTTCTCATTAATTGAAGAAATGCTTTTTTCATGTATGACCCCGGTGAGATTCGAACTCACCTCTACGGTTTAGGAGACCATTGTTCTATCCAGATGAACTACGGGGTCAGGACTAGTTTCTACTTTAACATAAAAACTAGTTTTTCACTATCATAAATTTAGTATTGAGGTAAATAGAAATTCCGTTGATTATTATCTTGCTTAGCAATCTTATCTGCCGCAAAAACAAACGGCATCCAAATAAGAAGCGCAATTACCATATTAATGAGAGCCAGTACAATAGCACGCCAATCATAATTGCAAGCTAAGAACGGTCCAATAAGTGGCGGCATTACAGTTGGAACAAAAATTTGAACTGGATTAACTAAACCAGCCTGTGTAGCCCAATAAGCTAATGATACATTTACTAAAGGAGCTACAACAAACGGAATTAAATAGACAGGATTAAAAACAACTGGCAGACCGAAAATAATAGGTTCATTAATATTAAAAATTCCTGGTGCTACAGCCATCTTTGCTATTGTTCGATAATCTTTACGCTTAGAAAACATTAAAATGGCAATAATCAATACCAGAGTTCCGCCTGCTCCACCAAACCATGCAAAAACATTAAAAGAGTCGCGAACCCAAATATAAGGAACATGCTCACTATTTCTAACAGCTGTAACATTAATATTTTCTGGTGTCAGCCACAAAGAATCCATTACTGGAGTTAGCACACTTATACCGTTAATTCCAAAGAACCAGAAGATTTGAACCAAAAATGTAACTAATAAAACGACTCCAAAGCCCTGTCCTAAATTAACCAAGGGTCTTTGAATAGTAGTAAGCAGCCAATTACCAAAATAGGTTCCTGTAAGCCTTTGAAAAGCATAATTAACAAAACCTACAATAAAAATAGAAAGCAGAATCGGGATCAAAGTACTAAATGCAACCCATTCTGCATGCGGCATACTACTATCTACTTTTAGTCTAATTCTAGCCTTATAAAAGGTAATAAATAATGCCGTTCCAATACAGCCAAAGATAATAGCTGTAAATAGGCCCATTGTAGAAAATTGTTTGATATCAAAAGCATTTTTAATATCAACTACATCCCCATCAATGCGCAATTTAACAGAATCACTAATGCTCATTGCAAAAGCAACTAAAGAAGCGACAGAACCTGCAAATCGGTTCACTTCATAGGTCTTAGCTAGGTGATAACCCCAAGAAATTGCAAAATAAACCGCAAAAAGGGCAAATGTGCCTTCCCAAATGATGTTATCAATCGCTACTACAGGCTGCATTAAAGAATAAAAAGTATCCCAATGCATTTGTACTTTAGCTGCTCTAATTATGCTATTAAATAGCATTGCAATTGAACCAGCCATTGTAATTGGCAGTAAAGAAATAAAAGTATCTCGCATTGCAACTAGCCAGCGTACTTGAGCTAAACGCGATGCAGGTGGTAAAACATAAGTTTCTAGCCATTTAACTAAAGATGACATTATTTTTCTCTTCTATCCTTTCGAGGATGATATCCTTTATTTTTCTTATTGCGCCAACGCTTCTTTTTATGCTTAGGCTTAATTTTCTTTACTTTCTTCTCTTGAGTTTCTGGCTCTTCTTTTTTTCGTTTTGGCTTTTCAGTCGTTAAACTATACCCTGCAAAATATGCTCTTTGAACTTGGTAAGTATCAGATAGTAATTTTTTCAAGTCTCTAAAGTCATGATCGTCCCCAAGAGTGACAACAGTTCCTGATTTATTCATTCGGCCCGTCCTACCGCTCCGATGCAAGTAGGTATTTACTTCACTCGGAATTTCAAAGTTAATAACATAGCTAACATCAGGTAAGTCTAACCCACGAGCTGCTAAATCAGTCGCAAATAAAAACTTAATTCGTCCTGCTCTAAAATCACTAAGAATTTTTTCTCTATTTTGCTTACTAGTTTCATTACTTAAAACAGCAAATTTTGTCTTACTATGACTAAAAATTCGCACAAATCTCATTTCACTTTCTGTACTATCAAAAAAGAGAATACCCTTGAACTTATCTAACTTTGCCAACCGCTGCAAAAACTGCATTTTATATTCATTTGAGACTTGTAAAAAGCAATGTTTAACTTCAGATTTTTGCTCTGGTCGCACATCAATCAGTAAGAAAGTATGATTAAACAAATCTTCGGCATCTTTTGTTATTTCTGACTCTGATGCTCCAAAAAGTAAAATTTGAGCAGTTGAAGATAAATTTTGTCCTAATGAACTCAGTAAATCTAATTTTGTAAATTCTAAAATATCATCCGCTTCATCAATCACCAAGGCATTAATGTCTTGATACTTGATTCGGTTCTCTGATAAAAAGTCAAAAAATCTTCCTGATGTAGCAATTATTATTTCCGGTTTTTCCTTTTTTAAGCGTTCTAATTGTCTTTTTCTATTTCCTGCTCCAACTAATGCAATGGTTTTTAAACCTAATGATTTTGCATAAGGTAAAAGATTATTTCTGGTTTGGATCGCAAGTTCAGTGGTTGGTTCTAAAATAATGCCTCGACCACCAATTTCGGCAATTCGCTCCATTACTGGCAAACCATAAGCTAAAGTTTTACCGGTACCAGTCTTAGCTAAGCCTACGATGCTAGCACCATTACGAATAGCATCATATGTTCTTTCTTGAATTAAGGTTGGTTCATTTTTATGTTCTTTTTCTAAAACTTGTGTAATTGCGTTTGAATACATTTTATTTCCTCTATTGTGTTCCTTGCTGACCATATAATTGCTCGTACTGTGTATTAGTACCAATATAAGCAAACATAGTTACATCCCGTTCGAGATTATCTATATTTTTAACTCTTCCATTTTGAGTGTAACACCAAAAAGCATAGTGTCGTCTATCTTTTAAACTTGCTCCCGTATATAAAAACCTTGTTCCTTCTGGAAAATAATTATGATAACGGTAGTCACCAGCTATCATTACTCTTTTTCCAAGATTATTTATCATTTGAGCAAAAATTCCCATGCACTTCCAATATGACTTAGTCAAGTGACTAGCAGCTGGCACAATCATAACAGGCAAACTTCCGGTGTTAATTCCAACTTTATTCAAAAAGTATTGGTATTGTTCTTGATTACTCGTTTCATCACTATAAGCAATAATTGTACCAAAGTTTAAGTTAGTTCCTTGAATTTGATCCCGATAAAGTAAGTAATTATCGTCAAAATAAGATTTTCCTTGTGTTGACCTCAAATATACAAAAGAAATACCATTTTTTTCTAACTTATGTAAATCAATGTAATCTTTTGTTTGGTCTAGTTCAATGCCTAATACACTCATATTTGAGCCACGAGGAACAGTTGTATTTTGTCTCATATTAAAGTATCCCCATACTAGTCCTGAAAAAGCTAGAATGAGTAAAATAATAATACTTGGGAAAGTATATTTATGTCGATAACGATGCATTTCAGTCCCTCCATTAGCTATTTTAACGAACTTCTTCTTTCTACACCACTTTCATTAAGATTTAGTATAAAATGATATCATTACTAAAAGTTATAGATATATCGAAAGGAAAGTACAATCTTGAAAAGACAAATTAGCTTTGGTCAAGCCCTAGCTACAGTCGTTGGAACTGTAATCGGTGGGGGCGTTTTTTTCAAAATAGGAAGCATTAGTTATGAAACCGGCACTCCCTCATTAACTCTTTTCGTCTGGATTTTAGCCGGTATTGTTTCCATCGCTTCTGGCCTCACCGTATCTGAAATTGCAGCTGCTCTTCCAGTTACTGGGGGCTCTATCAAGTACATTGAGTATACTTATGGAAAAGTTTGGGGCTTTTTATTTGGCTGGGCTCAAATGCTAGTCTATTTCCCTGCCAATATTGCAGCTTTAAGTGTAATATTTGGGCAACAATTTGTTGTTTTATTTAATTTACCTGCTAAATACGCGACTTTAATTGGTCTACTGCTCGCCATCTTTTTAATGGGCTTAAACTTTATTTCTACAAAATTTTCGACCCGAATGCAATCAGTCATGACTATTCTTAAGGCTATCCCAATTGCTTTAATTGTGCTTTTTGGTCTTTTTAATTCAAGCAAAGTCGATATTAACTTATTCCCTTTAAGCGCTGGGCATAATACATCTTTTTGGACAGGCTTAAGCGGTGGTTTACTTGCGGCTTTATTTGCTTATGATGGCTGGATTAACGTAACTAATTTAGCTGGTGAAATTGAAAAGCCTGAGAAGAATCTATCAAGAGCTATTATCATCGGTCTATCTGCTATTACTTTAATTTATGTATTAGTCAACTACGCTTTTTTGACTGCTATTCCTTTTAAAGAAATTATCGGCAATCAAAATACTGCTTATTTAGCTTCGTTAAAACTATTTGGCAGTTTAGGCGGTAAATTAGTTACTATTGGAATTTTAATTTCAGTTTATGGCGCAATTAATGGTTTTATGCTTACAGGAATGAGAATACCTTATACTTTAGCACAAAATAAAATGTTACCATTTTCCGATAAAATTAGTCGCACTAATGTTAATACAGGTGTGCCTACACTAAGTGCACTAATTATTCTTTTCGTATCTTTAATAATGATTATACTAGGGACTTTTGATCTCTTAACCAACATGCTTGTCTTCGTCATGTGGACCTTTACCACCTTAATTTCAATTGCAGTGGTAATTTTGCGCTACCGCGAACCTAAACTAGAACGTCCTTATGTTGTTCCTTGGTATCCTATTGTCCCGATCATCTCAATTGGTGGTGGTTTATTCATTGTGATCAGTACTGTAATTAATGAATTCTGGCTCTCAATAACTGGCATCGGTCTAACGCTATTGGGCCTTCCTATTTATTACTATATGAAAAAACAGAATAATCGCCAACAATAAAGCTCATAGATAAAGGGTTGAAACTTCCACTAGCTAAGGAGAAAGTCTCAACCCTTTTTAATTTTATGATAAATATATTTTGAATGATTAACGGTTTAAGTTTGCTTGAATAACTTCTGGTTTTAAAACACCAACATAAGGTAAATTACGATATGCATTTAAGTAGTCTAATCCATAGCCAACTACAAATTCATTTTCAACTTTTGAGCCATAGTAATCTACAACTACATCATCTTCACGGCGTTCTGTTTTATTAAGAAGCGCGCAACACTTTACACTCTTTGCGCCACGTTCAATTAATAGATCCTTCATAAATTTTAGAGTATGACCAGTATCAACAATATCTTCAACCAGTAATACATCTCTACCCTTAACATCTGCTTGAACGTCAATATCTAATCTAACTTTACCAGTTGATTCAAAGCCATCACCGTAGCTTGAAACATCCATAAAGTCATTTTGCATTTTTACATTCATATGGCGTGTTAAATCAGTCATAAAGTATACAGCACCCTTTAGTACCCCAATGACTAATGGAAACTTACCAGCATAATCCTCAGTTAATTGCTTACCTAGTCTTTGACAAATCTCTTCGATGTCATCTTGACTAAATAAAACACGATCAATAATGTTGTCAATATTATCACTATTTTGCATTTTAACCCTCTATATCCTTTTATAAATGCGTTGTTAATAGTAGAATTATAACATTTAATTAGACAAAAAAGCACCTATCTTGAGGTGCTTTTTCCGATTATTTATCTTTTTCTTTATCATTTTGATCGCTATTTTCTGAATCATCATTTTCACTGGCTTGATCGATCTTAGAAACGATGAACCAACGCATGAATCCTTGTTCAATGTTTACTAGCTTAAACTTAAAGCCTTCTAAATCAACAGACTCACCACGTTTTAAATTAGGATAGTGTTCCATCATATAACCACCTATGGTAATAATATCACTATCTTCGAATGCTTTCAGCTTAGTATGGAAGTAGCGTTCAAAATCATATAAAGTAGTCTTTCCTGAAACATGGATATTTCCATGATCATCGCGGACAATATATTCGTCTGAAACATCATCGATTTCATCCTTAATTGATCCGAAGAGTTCTTCATAAATATCTTTATCAGTTACAATCCCACTTGTTCCACCATACTCATCAACTACTAAAACAATTGGTGTGTGCTTTTTAATCATTAATTTCAAAATATCTTGAATTAACATTGATTCAGGCACAGTAATAATCGCTCTAATAATTCTAGTAATCGGAACATTAGGATTTTCCTGATCTTGACTTACGATATCATAAGCATAAACGTATCCTACAACATCATCTTTATCATTATCACGCACAACTGGGAAACGGCTAAAGCCATCTTTAATATATTTTTCTAAAGCTGTTTTTACATCATCAGCCGCATTTAAAACTTGAAGTTGAGTACGGTCTGTCATGATATCTTTAGCAACTTTATCATTTAATTCAAAAGCACGTTCCATGTACAAAAGATCGTCTTTATCAAGTGAGCCGACAGTTACAGCGTTACGAGATAAACGTAAGATTTCAGATTGTGAATAAACCTCACTTTCTTCATCAGCTGACTGCATCCCTAATAAATGAAGCAATCCATTAGCACTGTGATTAAGTAACCATACAAATGGATATACAATCGTATGGAAAGCAGCTAAAGGAGTAACGACTGCCATTAAACACTTAACGGGCATGTCAATAGCAATATTCTTAGGAACAATTTCAGTTACAACAACCTCTAAATAAGTTAGCAATACAACACCTAAAGTTGCTCCTAATACTCCGCTAGTCTTTGCTCCAAACCAAGGTGTCATTTTAAACGCATCAGTCAATAGTTCTTCAATAGTTCCTTGACCAATCCAACCTAAAATAACACCAACTAAAGTAGTACCTACTTGAGTGGTAGACAATGACTCATTCAAATTATGAACCATATGTAGAGCACGCTTTAGTTTCTTAGGGTTGCCTTGACCGTTTGCCAGCATATCTTCTAGCTGACTCGATCTAGTCTGCACTAAAGCAAATTCAGCAACAACAAAGAAAATTGCAATTAAAAACGTTATGAAAATAACAATTAAATTAGTAGTTATAGTACTTGTAGACAAGTGATCTTCACCTTTTTATATATTAAATAATTATATCTCTATTTTAGCATTATTTTGCTGAATCAGGGATCCAGTTTGCAACTAATCCGGGATGATTATAATTTTCTTCAATATTACTTGAAACTTGCTTGTTATAGAACTCGGCTGGTAGTTCTACTTTATCGCGTAAATTATGTTTTAAATCAATAAATCCTAACTTCAAAAACTTCTTATTTCTAATCTTAAAATGATAGCCTGTAAAGTAAGCTTTACTTCCTGGAATTTTTTTACAATCTGCCAGACTGAACTTCATTACTACATCATTTAATTTAATAAAGGCATAATAATCATTTTTACCAAGGTAGGTAACTTCTTGCCTCACTGATATCTTTTTATAAACGGAAGGCAAATGAGACGGAGTCTGAATATCAGCTACATATTTAAACATCTCGATTTCTTCTGGATCATAATATTTATTAGAAAAAATCTGAGCATCATACTCTCTAACCATTGCCGTTAAATAATGATTTTCTTTGACATATTCTTTTGATTCCTTATTTTTAAAATAAGCTATCCCCAGAAAAGTTACTAAAAATACGGTTGTCACCCCAAATAAAGTATAAGTAATTTTATTATGTACGCATAAAAATGGAATCAATCCAACAAAAAAAAATTATCCCTAAAATTAAAATATAGCCTGGCAATGTGTAATTAAACCATTTATCCCAATTAGCCCATTGCTCAGGAGAAACTAATAACATCATTCTTCTTCTCCTTTATTTTTTATAATTATGTCATATTTTAATCTAATTTTAAATAAGAAAATAAAAAACTCTTAAAGAATTCATCTAACAAATTAGCTAGACTTTAACTTCTTCAAGAGTTTCTTAACTAGATATCTTTTTTAATCTTTAAAACTTCATCTAACGGTACACGTTTAGACTTATAATTATTGATTGTTGCCTTCTTATTCGGATATCCTAAACCAATACCAATTCCAATTGATTCATCTTCTGGTATATCCAAATATTTTCTTATTACATCTGGGTACTTAACAAAAGCATGAGCTGGCATTGCACTTAAACCACGATTATTAGCAGCTAACATCAATGTCTGCGAAAACGCACCTAAGTCAAAAATTGACCAAGCTGGAGATTTTTTAGGAATAGTCAAAAATACTACCACAGGAGCGTTAAACAATTTTATTTGAGCTTGATCGAAAGCATCAGATTCACCACGTAAAAAGTAATCTAAAGTTTCACTCATCGTTGCCATATTCTTACTTGGAAACGTATCCCACTCAACTTTTAGCAATGAAACAAAATCTTCATGTGGTTCTTCATGAGCCAAGACCTTCTCCTCATGATCTTTTCTTATTGCTTTTGCAACCTCACCTTCAGCCACATAAATTCGCCATGGTTGTGAATTTAGTAATGATGGTGTTCTTTGCGCCTCTTCGATTATCTTAATCACAGTTTTTTCGCTTACTCTTTGATCAGTAAACTTTCTTGTTGCATGTTCACTTGCTAAAACATCTTTAAAATCCATCTCATCATCCCTTCCTACAATATCTTTTATTTATTAAAATTACACTTACTTTCCTCAATATATTATAACAATAAATGTCACACTAACAATACAATGATTTTTTAATAACTACAATTAAAAAAGATCGGAAATTAATCCGATCTTTAAAAAATAATATCTTTATTCTAAGCCATTCCATTGCCATTCAGTAACTTCAGGCATATCTTTACCGTTATCACGGATATATTGGTGATGTTTAGCAAGCAAACTATCCATTTCATCAATGAAATCCACATTCTTTTCATTTAGCTCAGGAATACTTTCTACTACATCTTTTGCTAAGTCATAGCGATCCATGTGGTTTAAAACACGCATATCAAAAGGAGTGGTAATGTCACCATTCTCTTCATACCCATGAATATGCACATCATCTTTACCACGACCGCGATCAAACCAAATTGATTCCATCATTGGCTTAAATCCATGCCATGCAAAGATAACTGGCGTATCTTTAGGGAAAAGACGATTGAATTCTTCATTACTGATCGCATTTGGATTCTTTTCTGGGGACATTAACTTCATAACATCAATCACATTAATATAGCGAATCTTTAAGTCTGGGAATTTCTTATGAAGTAAATCAATGGCAGCTAAAGATTCAATTGTTGGTTCAGTACCAGTTGAAGCAAAAACAACATCTGGCTTAGCGCCCTTATCAGTTGATGCCCAGTCAACATAGCCAAGACCTTTATCAACTAATTTCTTAGCTTCTTCAATTGAGAACCATTGAGGACGAGGTTGTTTAGAAGTTACTAACACATTGATGCATTCGCGATCTCTAAATGCCTTATCAGATACAGCAAGAAGTGAATTAGTATCTGCTGGCAAGTATTCGTGAATTAAATCTGGACGATTCTTTTCATACAAATGAGTTAACATACCGGGATCTTGGTGAGTATAACCATTGTGGTCTTGCTGGAAAACAGTTGAAGTATCAACTAAGTTTATGGCTGGATAATCATGTCTCCAAGATTGTTCTTTGGCTTTTCTCAACCATTTCATATGTTGAGTAAGCATTGAATCAACTACACGGCCAAATGCTTCATAAGTAGCAAAGAATCCATGACGACCAGTTAATACATATCCTTCAAGCCAGCCTTCATCTTGGTGTTCTGACAATTGTGAGTCAATTACACGACCCTCGTGAGCCAAGTTTTCATCGTTTGGAGTATGAATACTTTCCATCCATTGACGTTTTTGATTATCTAAAAGTTGGAATAAACGATTAGATTTAGTTTCATCCGGACCAAAACCACGGAAATTAGTTGGGTTCAATTCAGACATCTTGTCTAAATATTTTGCCCATTCAGCCATATCTTGTTTTTCGACAGATCCCGGTTTATCAAATTTAACTGCAAAGTCGCGGTAATCAGGCATATTTAAGACTTTTGGATCAATACCACCATTGGTTACTGGATTCATAGCCATTCTTTGGTCGCCTGATAAGGTATTTTCTTTAACGATATCTTTTGGTGAGCCATCTTCATTGAATAATTCTTCTGGCTTATAACTTTCCATCCAATCAGTAAGCATTTCTTTATGAGCCATGTCATCTTGAGCAACAGGAATTGGAATTTGGTGAGCACGGAAACTATTTTCAATTGGATTGCCATCTAGATCAAATTTTGGACCAGTCCAGCCCTTAGGTACTCTAAAGACAATCATTGGCCACTTCACTAAGGAATCATCTTTGTTTTCACGAGCATGCTTTTGAATAGCCTTAATCTCCTCAACAACTTCATCCATTGTCTTGGCCATTTCTTGGTGAACTTCCATGTGGTCTTTATAACCATTAAATTCACCGTCTTTATATGCAGAAACAAAGTATGGCTTCCAACCCATTCCTTCAAAGTACTTAGTTAAGTCTTCATCACTCATTCTAGAAACGATAGTTGGATTAGAAATCTTAAAGCCATTAATTTGCAAGATAGGAATAACTGCACCATCTTTAATTGGATTAATGAATTTACTTGAAAACCAAGAAGCAGCAAGTGGACCAGTTTCTGATTCACCATCACCAATTTCAACTGCTGCAATTACGTCTGGATTATCTAAAATTGCACCAACACCATGAGACAGTGAATATCCTAATTCTCCACCTTCATGGATTGATCCAGGGGTTTCTGGAGCAGCATGAGAAGCAACTCCACCAGGAAAACTGAATTGCTTAAATAACTTAGCCATTCCCTTTTCATCTTGGGTAATTTCTGGGTAGCGTTCAGTATATGAACCATCTAAGTATGAATTAGATACCATTACTTGACCACCGTGACCAGAACCTTCAATATAGAACATATTTAAATCATATTTCTTAATTGCACGATTTAAATGTGCATAAATAAAGTTTTGTGGCACAATTGTACCCCAGTGACCGATTGGCTTAGGTTTTACATCTTCTGCCTTTAAGTCTCTCTTAAGTAAAGGATTATTCATTAAAAATAATTGTCCCACTGATAAGTAGTTAGCTGCACGCCAGTATGCGTCAACACTCTTTAAGTATTCTTGAGAATCGTAATTTACTGCCATAGCTATATCTCCTTGAAATAGTTTTCATTTGTTTATTACAGTACTTATCATATAGCATCAAGTGCAAAAATTCAACTTTTAAAATTATTGGGGCGGTCCAATTATAATTACTTACTTTTTCCCTTTTCCTCTTCGAGTACTTCACGAATCTTAATATTCTTTTTAAAATATTTTCGATACTGTGGATCAAGCTTATTATCCGTAATCAAAATATCAGCTTGCTTACAATCCATGACCTTATACGGAGAAGATCTATCTTCTTTAAATTTATATTCTTCTGCCAGCAAAATAACTGTTTTTGTTCGATTAACTACTTCTCTTTCAATTTGTGCATCAGAGTGGTTAACTACAAAAACTCCATTTTTATTAACCGATGATGTCCCAATTACGGCAATATCAAATTCATATTGATCTATTTCTTTTAAACTATTTAAAGAAGATGTATAGTGATTCTCTTTATTTAAATAGCCGCCTAATAAGATGACATTAGGCAAGTTATCCATCATTAAGGCACCCGCATTATCAATCGAATTTGTCATCACTGTTGCATTTAATCCGTTAAGGTAACGACATAACTGCGAAATAGTCGTTGAAGCATTCAAATATATCAACTTATCAGCTGTTAAATATTTTGCCGTCATCTTAGCTATTTTATTCTTTATAGGCGACAAAACATGGACGCGAGAATTATAATCTGGCACTGTCCCCTGTTTAATTTTCATCAATCCACCATGGATTCGAATCGCTTGACCGGTGCTGGTTAATTTAATTACATCCCTCCTAGCTGTATCAAAAGAGACATGACACAATTTCATAATTTCACGTGTACTAATTGTTTTTTTCTCATCTAATTTTTGTCTAATCAAATCTAATCTTTCAACTTGTGATTGCATTTATCTCACCTCATATGTCTAATCTTATCAGAAAGCTCTTTCATTTTACGCATTTATCTGTATTTAGAGCTTTATTTTAAGGATTAATCAGTATTTAAGAAATGATTCACTGATTTAAATCAGTATAATGTTATTTAAATCAAGATAAACACTTAGCAAAAACCGCTACTTTCATACAAAATAGGCTTTTCAAGCATGAAAGATGCTAGTATTTTTGTGGGCCCAAAAATCAGTTAAATTATTTAAGATAGTGAGGTCTTTATCATGTTAGAAAAATTTATTACAAAGCACGATGAAATTATCACAGTATTAAAAAATTTATATACTAGTTTCACTAAAGTTCAAATTAAAGCATATCTTCCGCTTGAGCAGACAATTTTAAAAGTCATAGCCAAAGCTGAAAACAACGATGACGCAGCTGCTTGGAGCAATAAGTTAGTTATGTATTTGCAATCTCAAATAGTACTTAAGCAAATTCCGATTACTAAGGAACAAGATACTTTAATTAATTCCCTCAGTGAGCAATGTAAAAACACTAACTTAAACTATGTATATCTGTCCCCTGTTGACGATAGTTTGCAATTTGATTAAGCTACTCGTCCCATACAAAAAGCCATTGTTTCTCTCATCCCCGAGAAAAACAATGGCTTATTTTTATTCTTGACTTAAGTTAACAAAAGTATTGTACTTCATGTATTTATAATGAATTCTCATATTTGAAACTTCAAATGGAGTTCCATCATCTAAAAAGAAAATACCTTCCATTACACCTACAGGTTCATTAGGTGCCAGCATCAGTTTAGATTGATCTTCTAAAGTTGATGGCTCAACTGTAATTGTTAAGAATGAACGTGTTACAGTTTTATTTTGTGTATCTTCTAAGTAGTTAAAGAGGGATCCTTTAAGAATATCCGGATTTAATTCTGGAGTAATCTTAATAGGAATAAAACCTGTTTCAATTAAAAATGGTTGATCATCTAGTAAACGAAGTCGTTTTATTTGATAAACAAAATCTGAATCTTTCAAAAACAAATCCTGCCTCAAATCTTCGTCGGCCTTAATTACTTGATAGTCTAACAGCTCAATACTTTGCTTCTTACCGGGAACACTAAAGGAATCAGTAATACCTAAATTTGATCCCTCATACTTAAAAAGTGCCTGATTTTTCAAATAGAGCGGATTAATAAATGTTCCGCTACCTCTTTTTTTAAAAACTATCCCTTGCTGAGCAAGCAAACCTAAAGCGCGTTTCATCGATGAACGGCTTACATGATAATAGTCACTTAGGCTTCGCTCATCAGGTAAACGCATATCTTCATATTCATTATTAAGTATTTTTTGTTTAATATCGCGCATTACTGAGCGATAGACTAAATCAGTCATTATTTTCTCCCATTATTAGCAGTCTCGATACTATCAATGAACCAAGCTGCAAACTTCTCTGTATCAACGTCGGTTGCAATTTGTGCATTATGTTTTTCACTTAAGAAATCCATCACACTAGCACCATATGTATAGCGTCCAGCTAATTCAATTTCAACATTAGCTGGCTTTAAAGTAAAGAATTCAGGATGAAGCATAATTCCAACCGCTGTCGGATCATAAATCTTAATTCGAGTATCTCCATCAGGTTCATGAATATTAGAAAACATCGAATAAAGCATTTTACCAACTTCGCCGCATTCTTTAATCTTGTCCATCTGATCTTGAGTTAAATGGGCCTTATCTCCAATTTCAAGTGGAGCTACATAAACTGGCAAGCCGGAATGGAAAACTATCTGTGCCGCTTCTGGATCACCTGCAATATTATATTCCGCAAATGGACTATGGTTTCCATGCCCAATGTTTCCACCCATAATATAAACTTCAGCAATATTTTTTACCACATCAGGGTACTGCTTAAATAAAAGGGCAAAGTCAGTTAAAGGACCAACTCCTAATAAAGTAACTTTTTCAGGACTGTTTTTAATTATTTCATACATCTTAGTAGCAGCAAGTCCTGGCTCTAATAAATCATCATTAGCTTTTTCAAATTCAAAGCCAGCAATTCCCGTTTCACCATGGACAGAAGCTGCACTAATTGCTGGTCGTACTAACGGCTGATTAGCACCCTTGACTACAGGAACTTTTGTGTGTAAAAAGTTCTCTAAATCAAGAGTGTTTTGTAAAGTGTGAGCTAAAGAAACATTTCCCCAGGTTGGAACAATCATTTTAACATCAAGTTCATCTGCAAAAAGACTGATTGTCATTGCAGCAATATCGTCAATACCTGGATCTGTACTAATAATTAAGGGCTTTTTTGACATAAAGGTCCTTCTTTCTAAATTTACGTATCATATTTATTATGAACTAAGATTTGTTACAAAAAAAGACTTGAACTGGTCAAGTCTTTTAAAAATTATATTAGTTTTTGAAAAAATAATTATTTTCTCTTCTTATCTTCAATTGTACCATCGCTATGTGCAATGATGACTTCATCACACATGTCTAAAAACAAACCATGCTCAACTACACCAACTGTGTGGTCTAGATAATCAGCTAAACCGTGTGGTACTGGAGTTGGATCAGTAGCTAAATCAATGATGTAATTACCGTAATGCGTTACATAACGCTTACCCTCATCATCTAAACGCCATTGAGGCTTCAAACCCTCTGCTTCAAAACGCTTAAAGTTTTGCTCAGCAGACACTGGTAATACTTCAACTGGAAGCGGAAAGCCGCTTAAGTGATGAACAAGTTTCGATTCATCAACAATCCAAATAATCTTCTTTGAGTTGATAGCGACATTTTTTTCTAGAGTTAAGGCACCCCCGCCGCCTTTAATCCCATCTAAATTATCGTCTACTCGATCAGCGCCATCTACTGTTAAATCAGCTTGATCAATATCTGCTAACTCATCAACCTTAAAGCCCAGTCCTTCAAGTTGCTTCTTACTACGGTTAGAAGTAGTAACAATATGCTTTAAACTAAAACCTTCCTTTTCTTTGCGTTCACCTAGTGCATCGATGAAAAATGCAACTGTTGAACCTGTTCCAACTCCTAAAACAGAATTAGGCTCTACCATCTTAGCTGCTTTAGTAGCCGCTTCTTTTTTTAATTGATCTTGCTCTGTCTTATTCATTATTTTTTCTCCTTCAAAGCTTCTTCAACTACTTCTCTAGTTGGAATAGATGGAAATGCACCTAATTTTTGAACTGTAAATGAGGATGATTTGGATGCATAAATCACACTATCTCTTAAGTTACTTAAATCAGGCTTCAATTCGCTAGATAAAGCACCTAAGAATGTATCACCAGCTGCTGTTGTATCAACTGCCTTTACTTTGAAAGCTGGAACAATCTCCTCAATGTCTTCATAAGAAACATAAGATCCACGTTCACCAATTGTAATAATTACACCCTTAATTCCCATTTGATGAAAAATTTCGCTACTCTTCTTCATTGACTCTTCACTGTCAACTTTAATTCCTGTAATACTCTCAGCTTCAGTTTCATTAGGAGTAATCAAATCGGTTAACTCTAATAATTCTTCTGGGATATCAGTACGAGCAGGCGCAGGATTTAAAATAGTAATTTTACCAGCTTCTCTAGCAATCTTAAAAGCTTCAATAGTCGCTTCAATTGGTGTTTCAAATTGGGCAATCACAAAATCGCTATCTTCAATTTGACTTTTCGCATTTCTAACATCTTCTGCTGTTACGTCAAAATTTGCACCATGTTGAATAATAATTGAATTTTGCCCTGTCTCTTGAAGCAAAATATAAGCTTGTCCAGTTTGTTGGTTTGGGGTTATAGCTACATGGTCGACATTAATTCCATTTTCCTTAAATTGCTCAAGCATAAAACGACCATTGTCATCATCTCCAACACGTCCAACAAAAATTGTTTCATTTTTTGCTCGACTACTTGCTACAGCTTGATTTGCTCCCTTACCACCAGCAGCTTTTGAAAATTCAGACATTGCTATTGTTTCTCCTGGTTGAGGAAGTTTCTTAATATGCATAATATTATCAACGTTAATTGACCCAACAATTGTAACTTTATTCATGGTATTTCCTTCCCTGTATGGCAATATTTACTTTAATTATAGCAAAAAAGCATTCCATACACGGAATGCTTTGCATAAATATATTTTTCCTATTCACCTTCACCTGGACGTTGACCAAGTTCAGCTGACATCATCCAAATTCTTTTTTCGATCGCGGTATGATAAGAAATCAATAAGTCATTAGTTGAGTCGTCTCCTTCTCCTTCACTAATCTTGATCCCTCTTTCATAATCATCTCGCAATTGTTTGTATGCATTTATAATTAATTGGAATCTCTCTTCAATTGACAAATCCCAGCTACCGATTTGATCTGGAACGTTAGTTTCTTCCAATACTTCTTCGTAGGTGGAAATCGGATTACCATTAATGGCAATCAATCTTTCAGCAACTCCATCTTGCTGCTCAGCTAATTCTTCCATTACACCATCTAAATATGGGTGCAATTTCAAAAATCCTCTTCCAAGCATGTACCAATGGTGTTGATGGACAACCATGTGAGTTTGAGTTAAATCAGCAACAATTTCATTCATAATTTTTTTAGTTTTTGGATAAGCCATACAAAAGCCTCCTTAAAATATTAAACAATGTCTTTAGCTTCATTATAACTATAAAAAATACTAAAAGCTAATTATTTGCTTAGTTAGTAAACAACTAAACCAATTGCCAAAAAGGCTAAGCAAATTCCAAATTCAATAACTAACAGTTTCCAGCAAAACTTAAACCATTTATTGAATCCAATATTTACCATCATTAAGCTCATTAAAATTAATCCAGTTGGTGCAATTAAACTAATAAATCCTTGACCCCAATTATAGGCATCAATAATGCTTGCGCGATCAATTCCAACCACGTTAGCTAGCGGTGCCATAATAGGCATTGAAAGAACAGCTAAGCCAGAAGATGACTGAATAAAGAAACCAAGAACAATGTAGACTAAGAACATAAACCAAATAAACAATAATGGTGGCATTCCAGAAACTTGCTGACTAAAGAAATTCATAATTGTATCACTTGTATGACTTTCTTCCATCACAATTGAAACAGCACGTGCTAGGCCAATTGTTAAAGCTACACCCAATAAATCTGCCGCACCATTTACAAAGCTCTCAACAAATTTATGCTCACTTAAGCCTGAAATAAAGGCGAAAATATAGCCCGTTGCTAGGAAGACAACGGCAATTTCAGTAAAGTACCATCCCTTTTGTTGAACACCCCAAATCATTACGATAAAGGCAATCACAAAGACAAGTAAAGTTAATTTTTGACGCCAAGTAAATTTACTTTCTTGCATACTTTGATTCTGATTCATATATTCTTGATCTTCTTTAGCGAAGTCATTATAAACATATGAAGCTTTAGGATTCTTTTGCACTTTTTTAGCATAAAGAATGACGTAAATCATCCCGACAATAACGCAGGTTGCCCACATACAAATTCTAAGCGGTAATGCATCTGTAAAATTGACCCCCGCCGTATTCGAGGCAATTACAGTCGAGAATGGGTTAATAGTTGATGCCATCGTTCCAATGCTTGTACCTAAAAAGATCGTCGCAACAACTGTCATCCTATCAAAGCCTGCTAATAAGAAGACTGGAATTAAGATAGGATAAAAAGCCATTGTTTCTTCAGCTAAACCAAAGGTTGTTCCACCAATGGCGATTAATCCCATTACTAAAACAATCAATAAAACTTGCTTACCCTTAATCTTTTTAGAAAGTGCCTGCATTCCGGCATCAATTGCACCATTTGCATGAACGACTCCAATACAACCACCTAGAATCAAAACAAAGGCAATAATATCAATACTTTGAGCAATCCCGTTTACCTGAGAAGAAAGAAATTGATAAATCGCTCCACCGAGTCCTGGCTTTTTCTGATTAATTTTTTCATAGGAATCAGGAATAGCTACAGGTTTATAGATCGTTCCCCTAGTAAACTTTTTAACATCGATCTTAACCTTATATTTGTCTAAAGTTTTTTGGGTTGCTGCTTCTTTATGCTTGCTACCATTTGGTTTTGTAATTACAAACTCTTTACTTGGTTGATCATATTCAAGCGTTGCATAATTACCCGATGGTATAAAAAACGTTAAAATTTGCACCAATAATAAAACGATAATAATAACTGTATATGCTGTTGGAAATTGATGTTTCTTCTTTTTTTGCACTGTATCGCTCATAACTTCTCCCTACTTAATACTACAGTTTAATTTATAGTTTCATTATAGATTTCTTTTCTATCATTTGCACGCGCTTACAACTAAGAGTATAAAGTTAAATAAAAATAGGAACCCTCAAATCAAAGGTTCCTATTTTTCTGTATTCAGATTTTCTTTTTTAAGTAGACCATATCAATCAATTGTTGGCCTGCTTCATAAATTGGATGATTATAATTATCTACGAAAAAATTTTTTATTCGGCCTGAAGGCTTAAAGCCGCATTTCAGATAAAATGGAATCGTTAAAGGACTGTCACCAGTTCCAACTTGCAAGAATTTATAATCCCCTTTATATTTTTCCGAAATATAATTGATTAACTTTTTAGCATAGCCCTTCCCTTGATCAACAGGATAAGTAGCAAGATTTTTTATCTCAATAGTACGATTATCTTCATATGTTATGACACACTCTGATCGCACTTTTCCGTCATCAATCAAGATATACATTCTTCCTCGATCAAGATAGCGGTCAACCATATCTTCCTGCTCATCAGCTAATAACAATAAATCAATATATTGTTTTTTATGATCTTTAACTTCTCTAATATCCATCGTATCAGATATTTAATCCTATAATTCAGTCATTTCATCAGTATCTTTAGTATTTAAATCTACTAATTCTCCCGACATTTTATAGATAACCCATTGTGCTAGATTAACTACGTGGTCGCCAATACGTTCAAGTAAACGAATTACCATAAAGTAGCTTGAAGAAGCGACCGCTGCTTCTGGATCTTGCTTAATTCCAGAAATAATTAGCTTACGAGCCTTTACATATTCCTCATCTACTTCATCATCTTTTTTAGCAACTTCACGAGCCAATTTTTCATCACCTTGTACATAAGCCTTTAAAACTTGGTCTAACATAAAGTTAACTTTTTTAGACATTGACTTAATAATTGCTTCAACTTCTGGAATACGAGGATTTCCCTTTACTCGAATTGTTTCCCAAGCAATTGAATTAGCATTTTCACCAATTCGTTCTAAATCATTAGTAGCTTTTAAGATACTAATAACATTTCTAAAGTCACTAGCCACTGGTTGTTGAAGAGCCATCAATTTCAAGGTTCTTTTTTCAACTTTTGTAGCAGCACGTGACACCTTTTGATCATCTTTAACTAGGCTTTGAGCTAGTTTTTTATCATGTTCAACAAAAGCTTGTGTTGCTTCTTCAATTGCTTCACTAACATCAATACCCATTCCCATGAAACGAGTATTCAACTTACGTAATTCATCTAAAAAAACTTCATGCATCTTAAAAACTCCTTTATTAACCAAAACGTCCATTCAGATAATCACTAGTAATTTGCTTTTTCGGATTCATAAACATATCTGAGGTCTTACCATATTCAATTAAGTCCCCACTCATTAAGAAAGCAGTATAGTCGCTAATTCGAGAGGCTTGTTGTAAGTTGTGCGTTACCATGATAAAAGTAAAATCATGCTTTAATTCAAGAAGAGTCTCTTCAATCTCACTACTTGAAATTGGATCCAGAGCACTAGTAGGCTCATCAAGCAAAACTACTTTTGGACGAACCGCTAAAGCACGAGCAATACAAATTCTCTGTTGTTGTCCTCCAGAAAATGCTTGAGCGTTTCGATCTAAATTATCTTTAGTCTCTTTCCAAATTGCAGCTTGCTTTAAACTTTCTTCAACTCGCTGGTCGATCAATTCTTTATCTTTAATCCCAACAATTCTAAGACCGTAAGCAATATTGTCATAAACAGAAAATGGAAAAGGACTTGGCTGCTGGAACACCATTCCAACATCTTTACGCAACTCTACCAAATCCATTTTAGGACCATAAATATTCTTATTTTCAAATTTAATCTCACCACTAATATGAATATTAGGTATGTCGTCATTCATTCTGTTCAAACAACGAAGAAAGGTTGATTTTCCGCATCCTGAAGGACCGATTAAGGCAGTAAGTTCTTTTTCTTCAAAGTCTAAGCTAATGCCGTGTAAAGCTTCAACATTTCCATAGCTTAGGTGAACATCTTTACTTGTAATAATATTTTCCACAGTAAACCCCTTATCCAAAACTTCCGCGAATGTAGTCTTCCGTAATTTCACCCTTAGGATTAGTAAAAATATTTTCAGTAGTGTCATACTCTAAAACATGACCTAAATGAAAGAAAGCTGTGTAATCACTAATACGACTAGCTTGTTGCATATTGTGCGTTACCATGATCATTGTATAGTCAGTTCTCAACTGCTTAAGAGTATCCTCAAGTTTAGAAGTAGAAACAGGATCAAGAGCACTAGCAGGCTCATCAAGTAGCAAAATTTCAGGCTTCAATGCAAGAGCTCGCGCAATACATAATCGCTGCTGTTGACCACCAGACATTGCCAATGCACTCTTATCTAACTTATCCTTCACTTCATCCCATAGAGCAGCCGCTCTTAAACTTTCTTCTACAATTTGATCTAATTTTTGCTTATCATTTTCACCATTTGCTTTTAGAGCATAAGTAATATTTTCTCTAATTGATTTTGGAAATGGATTAGGCTTTTGGAAAACCATTCCAATATTTTTTCTTAACTGGTAAACGTTAATATTGTTTTTATTGATATCTAAGCCATGGTACCAAATTTTACCATCTACTCGAGCCACTTTATCATTCATTCTATTAAGACAACGTAAAAAAGTAGACTTTCCTGAACCAGATCCTCCAATTAAGGCTGTGATAGTTTTTTTCTTAAATTGAAGACTAGCATTAAAAAGCTTTTGAACACTACCTCTGTAAAAAACACTAAGGTCTTGCGTCGAGATAATCTGTTCATCTTTATCAAATTGATGAATATATGTCGGGGCTTCATTTACATTTTGCATAAATTTCTCCTTATGACTTAGCAGCTGTTAATTTGCGGTATAAATGATTACCCAAGGCACGTGCACCAAGATTGAATAAAATTACCACAATAATTAATAAAGCAGAAGTTGCAGCTGAAACAATTGTTGCATCGGGGATGATGCCTTCAGTATTAACCTTCCAAATATGAACAGCTAAAGTTTCTGCTGGACGCATCACATTTAAAAAACTAGTTGGACTAAATGGATTCCAATTACTGTAGTCAATTGTAGATCCACTTTGACCTGCAGTATAAATTAAGGCAGCGGCTTCACCAAAAATTCTACCAGCACTCAAAATAATCCCAGTTAAAATTCCTGGTAAGGCTGCCGGCAAAACGATCCCGCGAATTGTTTTCCAGTTAGATAAGCCCAAAGCAAGTCCCGCATCTCTTTGCGCTTGCGGAACACCTTCAATAGCTTGTTCAATGTTACTAGTTAGTGTTGGTAAATTAAAGAATGTAAGAGCCAAAGCACCAGAAATAATTGAAAAACCAAATCCAAACTGTACTACAAATAGTAAATAACCAAATAAACCAACAACAATTGAAGGAAGTGAGCTTAAAATTTCAATTGTTGTTCTAATTAAGTTAGTAAACCAATTATCTTTAGCATATTCCGCTAGATAAATACCTGCTCCCAAAGCAATAGGAAGTGAAATAATTAAGGTTAATACTAGCAAATATAAGGAATTAAATAGCTGATCTCTTACCCCTCCGCCAGCTTGATAGGAAGAAGCCTCAGAAGATAAAAAATGCCATGAAAGATGTGGTACACCCGAAACTAGAATATCGCCTAAAATCCCAAAGAGGATGATTACAACAATACTCACTAAGGTATAAATACCAGCAGTAGCAATTTTATTACGAATTTTTGCATTCATTATTTCTGTCCTCTCTTTCCAATTAAGCGGACTAAGAAGTTAAAGACCAAAGACATAATTAACAATAGAAGGGCTAATGACCAAAGTGCATTATTTGGTAAGGTTCCCATAACTGTGTTTCCCATTTGACTAGTTAACTGACTAGTTAAAGTAGCAGATGGACTCACTAAGTTAGCTGGCATTAAAACGGCATTACCAATAACCATCTGTACAGCTAAGGCTTCACCAAAGGCTCTAGCCATCCCAAAAATTACCGCTGTCATAATTCTAGGAGAAGCAACTCGCAAAATCACTTTATAGATTGTTTGCCATTTAGTTGCACCTAAAGCTAAAGAAGCTTTCCGGTAATCAGATGGTACAGCTTTTAAACTATCAACAGTTAGCGAAGTAATTGTCGGTAAAACCATGACAAATAAAACTAAAGTCGCTGATAAAATACCAAACCCAGTTCCACCAAAAATATTTCTAATAAAAGGAACAATAACTGTTAATCCCAAGAATCCATAAACAACAGACGGAATTCCTACCAATAATTCAATTACTGATTGCAAAAAGCGTGCACCCTTTTTAGAAGAATACTCAGTCATAAATAAGGCTGCTGCAATTGCAAACGGGGTTGCTACTAAAGCAGCTAGTAAGGTTACAGAAAATGAAGTTACAATCATTGCTGCTGCTCCAACATGATTCTTTCCTTCACCTGGATCCCAATCACTAGAAGTCAAAAATTGAAAAACATTCACATGATCTTTAGTAAAAGTTTCTAGTCCATGAAATCCAATAAAACCAATAATTGAAGCAACCAAAATAATAATTAAAATAATGGCGCAGTAAGTTAGTCCTTTACCCCAATATTCTTGTCGTGTTTCTTTTGATGGCTCAGTTAAGCTGGCAACATCAACCTTACTTGCACCAATCTTCTTTAATTTAACATGAGGAACTTTTTGCTTATCTAAAGCAGACTCAACTACTTTTTTAAGATCTTTGTTATTCATCAAAACGTCCTATTCTTTATTTTTGAACAACATGATTATTACTATCACGTTCGACCTGCATCTTATCGATACTAATATAGCCTAGTTTAGGTACTAAATCATTTTGTACCTTACTTCCAAGCATGTAATCAATAAATTTTTGAACATTCTTGTTAGGTTTACCCTTAGTATAAATATGTTCATAAGACCAAAGTTGCCAGCGATTTGTCTCGACATTCTTATTCGTAGGCTTTATCCCATCAATACTCAATTTTTGAATATTTTCATCATTAGCATACTGGAATGAGATATAAGAAATTGTCCCTGGTGTAGAACTGACAATTTTACGTACAGTACCGTTAGAATCTTGTTCTTGAGCCTGAATTGGCTTTTTTCCATTTAGAACTAAGCCTTCAAAAGTTCCACGAGTACCGCTCCCTTTAGAACGGTTAATTACAGTGATAGTTTGGTTCTTACCACCAACTTGTTTCCAGTTAGTAATTTTACCTGTAAAAATATCACTCAATTGCTGCTTACTCAAATTGCTTACACCGGCACTCTTATTGGCAATAGGAACAACACCTACAACGGCAACAAGATGATTTTGCAATTTTTTAGCATCTATTCCCTTTTGAGTTTCAGCAAAAACATCGGAAGTTCCAATTTCAACTGCTCCTGCCTGTACTTGGCTAAGACCAGTCCCCGAACCTCCTCCTTGAACAACAATATTACTGTCAGGATGAGACAGACGATAGTCATTTCCAGCTTGCTCAGCTAAAAGTTGCATGGCACTAGATCCAACAACAGTAATCTTATTGCTATTATTGTTAGCACAGCCTGTAAGTCCGATTAAAATAGCTAGCAGTCCACAAACAGCGGCTATTTTAAATTTAAAATTTTTTCTCATCAATTTCTCCATGTAATTTATAGTATTCAACAAGAATATTCTATCATATTAGTACCTGTCAACAGAATGCTTAAACTCAACAAAAAAGCTAGGTTTTTCAACCTAGCTAAAATTTATTTATTCTCTGACGTTCTCATAAACATATGAAATTTCATCTGGACGATAAACTCCATGCAATTCTCCCACTTTGGTGAAATTCATCTTGTCAATTAGATGTTGCATTGCGCTATTGTTTTCATGTGTATCAATTCGAATGCTATCAATATCTTTACGGTGATCGCGAATATAATCAATTACTTCAGTTAAAAGCTTAGTAGCATAACCATGACCTGCGTGCTTTGAATGAATGGCAACGCGGTGAATTACAACATATTTATCAGTATCTAGAAGCCACTCACCTTTCAAATCATCATAAGAATGATCTGGTGCTTCAACTATAGAAATAGCACCTACTGTTTCACCATCAGCTGAAACAGCTAAATAGGCAAAACCTTTTTCAATATCTTCTTTAATTTGATCTGGTGAAGGATAGTCTCCTTGCCATTGATCAACTCCACGTTCTGCTAGTTGATTAGCACCATCCTTTAAAATTGTCATAATTTGATTATAATCATTCATTGTAGCTTGTCTAATCTTCATTAAACTCATCCTCTTTAACTTTTCTAACGCAACTATTATAAAGAAAAGCACTCTCCTTGTAAAAAGAAAGTGCTTATTTAAAAAATATTAATATTTAAAGTACTTTAGAAAGAAAGTCTTTTGCACGTGGACTTTGCGGATTTTCAAAAATTTGTTCTGGACTTCCTTGTTCCTGCAAACATCCATCTGCCATAAACCACACTTCATCAGAAACTTCACGGGCAAATCCCATTTCATGGGTAACAATAACCATCGTCATGCCTGAATCTGCCAAGTCTTGCATTGTCTTTAAAACTTCGCCAACCATTTCTGGATCTAACGCACTTGTTGGTTCATCAAATAGCATTACTTCGGGATTCATTGCTAAAGCTCTAGCAATCGCAACACGTTGCTGCTGACCACCAGACAAACTAGAAGGATATTGCTTAGCCCGATCTTTCAAACCAACTTTATCAAGCAATTCTAAAGCCTGCTTTTCAGCTTCTTCTTCACTTACGCCTTTAACTTTCATAGGCGCTAATTTAACGTTTTCAACTACATTCATATTTGGAAAAAGATTAAAGCTTTGGAAAACCATTCCCATTTTTTCTCTTAAAATATCTAATTCCTTTTCACTAATATGTGTTAAATCTTGCCCATCAAAAATTATTTTGCCGCTTGTTGGTGTCTCAAGTACATTAAGACAGCGCAAAAATGTACTCTTACCTGAACCTGATGGACCAATGATACTAATAACTTTTCCTTTCTCAACATTTGCAGAAATATCTTTGAGGACTTCTTTTTTTCCAAAACTCTTCTTTAAATGTTCAACCTTAATCATTGTCATTACGCTTCATCCTCTTTTCAAAGTGATTCAATAATCTCGTTAATGAGAAAGTCATAATAAAGTAAATAATCATGGCAATAAATAATGGTAGAACACCCTTATAAGTTGAAGTTTGAACTAATTGTGTTTGATACATCAGTTCTGCAACTCCAATTACTGAGACCAACGAACTATCCTTTAATAAAGTAATAAATTCGTTGCCTAAAGCTGGCCAAATGTTCTTAATTGCCTGCGGAATAATGACATATCTAAAGGCTTTTTGACGGCTTAAACCAAGTGAGCGAGCTGCTTCCATCTGGCCTTTTGGTAAAGAATCAATTCCTGACCTAATATCTTCAGCCACATAGGCTCCAGAATTAAGTCCAATCGCAATAATACCTGCAACCAAAGCGGAAAGATTAGAAATCAAATATCCAATTCCAAAGTAAACAAATAAAATTTGTACCATTTGCGGCGTACCACGGATAAATTCAATGTAGCAAACAGCAAGCCAGTGTAAAATTGGATTCTTTGATAAACGCATCAAAGCTAAAATGATACCTAAAACAATACCAATAATTACTGAAAAAATAGTAATTACGATTGTATACCAAATACCCTTAAAGAAATATGGAATGTACTTGGCAAAAGTATTACTTTTCTTTTCTGTTTTCATATATTTAGCAGCTGCTGGTAAATATTCTTTACTAATCAAGTCTTTTTTCTGAACTTGGTCAATTGTTTTGTTTACTTGAGCTACTAAATCATCTTGTCCTTTAGCAATTGCAACTGCATTTCCCGCTTGAGTTTCTTTTAAGTTTGAACGAACTGCAGCCAAGCCACTATTATTTTCGGCATATGCTTTAGCAATTAATTCTTCTACTACTACTGCAGAAACCTTGCCTGATTGCAAGGCTAAAACAAGATTGTTAATTTTCCCAAGACCCTTTAATTTAGAATCTTTCATTTGAGATTTAACTAAATTATATTGGTTACTCCCCGTTTGTGCTCCAACCGTTTGACCTTTAAGACTTTGGATACTTGTGTACTTGTCTTTATCCTTTTTATTTACTAAGAAATATTCACCACTTGGCTTATAGTAAATTTTTGAAAATGCTACACTTTGCTTTCTTTCAGGAGTAGGCGTCATGGCAGAAATAACCATGTCTACCTTTCCTGTTTCGAGTGCAACTAACAAGGAGTCAAAAGACATATTTTTAATTACAAGTTTTACGCCCAAGTCTTTAGCTATGTCTCTAGCTAGTTCAATATCTACTCCAACATATTTAGTCTTACCATTTTCACTTGTGGTAAATTCTAGTGGCGGATAATCAGCAGATGTGCCGACTACTAATTCTCCACTCTTTTTAATCTTCTTCAAGATACTACCTTCTGCTACTTGCTTTTGGTTAGCCGCTTGAGCTGGCTTGATAAAAGTAGCACCGAGTGAGAAAAACATCAAAAGTGCAAAGAAAAAGCTAAAAAGCTTTGTTTTTTTCATTACGCTCATTCCCTCTATAATTACTATTAAAAAACTGAAAATTTAAGCTTTTGTTAATTATAACGAATGAAATGTAATCTAGACAAGTCATTCAAGAAGATTATTCACTCAAATAAGTTTTTATTGCTTGTAAATTTTTCTTAGCTTCTTTTACACCGATTTGGTATACGCGCCTCAATTCTTGGGTATCTTTCTCCATTGTGCCAATTTCTAAAGGATAAGGTGGTCTGATAACCAATATTTTGCCTTGTACTTCTTTTTTTCTAATGTAATTAAGCACATCATTATAATCTTTTGCTCTTGTCTTTAATTTTTTCAAGACAGCGGGATACTTATGTAAGATCAATTCTAAAGCTGGATATAGTTTACTTGCTTCTTTTCGATAAGAGAGGGGCTGCGTTAAAATAACAACGTTTTTGTCGTAGCCAATTTTTTCAAAAAATTTAATGGGAATTGAATCACTAATTCCACCATCCCAATACTTACGACTCCCAATTTCAACTGACCGAGCAAAAACTGGAATTGAAGAAGAAGCCCGGATCCACTGCAAATCTGCTTCTTTACCTAAAATCAATTTATGATATATTGCTTCACCATTATTAATGTCAGTTGCCACACACCAAAAATCCATTGGATTTTTTTGAAAAGCGACTGTATCAAAAATATCAAGTTTAACTGGTAACTCATGATAACAAAAGTCAGCCCCATATAAATCACCGGTCTTCAGCCATGATTGCCAACTAGACAAACGTGGGTCACTAGCATATTTTACGTTATAGCGCAGAACTCTTCCGATTTGTCTTGACTTATAATTGCAGCCAAAAGCAGCTCCAGCTGATACACCTATTGCACCATCAAAATCAATGCCGGCTTTCATCAGAGTATCGGTGACTCCAGCAGTAAACATGCAACGCATTGCGCCACCTTCCATTACTAACCCTTTTTTCATACTTTCGCCACCTTCCGTATTTTTACTATTTTAGCAAGAAAAAACTGCTAGTTAAAACTAGCAGTTAAATTTTATTTATTTTTTGACTCTTTTCTTAAAATCCATTTTCTTAACTCGTCAATTAGAATTAATGGTAATGGGATACATACTAACATAATCCAATCATGTGCATTAAGCGGCTCCGTACCAAAAAATGACTGAAAAACTGGTACATAAGAAATGCATAGTAGCAAGACAATTTCCATAATGATCCCAATAAAAATCATCGAATTCTTAAAGAAATATTTGTTAAACATTGATTGTCTAGCATACCGAATATTTAAGACTGCCGCAATCTGACAAAAAATAATTGCCGCTAAAGTTACCGTAGTTGCTTGGCGATAATCCCAGCCATTTGCTGGTAAATTAGGAAAAATATGACCACGATAAAAGTTAGCAATGAAGAAGGCAGCTGTAGCAATTATCGAAGCAATTAAACCATACCAGAGAAAGGCTTTTGCCAAGACATCTTTATTAATTAAATGATCCTTTGGTGATCTTGGCGGACGATCCATAATTCCTTTTTCAGGATCTTCTCGTCCTAAACCTAGGGCTGGAATCATGTCAGTACCTAGGTCAATAAATAAAATTTCCATTACAGTCAAAGCCAGTGGAATTGCCCCACCTGAAAGTAAAAACAGAACAGATGGAACGGCTTCAGGCATATTTGAGTTCAAAATGTAAATTAAGAACTTACGAATATTGCTGTATACACCGCGTCCTTCTTTAATAGCACCTACAATAGAAGCAAAATTATCATCAGTCAAAATCATATCAGCTGCTTCTTTTGCAACATCAGTACCCGTTCCACCCATAGCGATACCAATATTTGCTTTCTTTAAAGCAGGTGCGTCATTAACGCCATCTCCAGTAGCAGCAACGATTTTGCCCATTTTTTCATACATTGAAACAACACGGTATTTTTGTTCAGGGGCCATTCTAGCAAAAACAACTTCACCTTCAAGATAATGTCTTAACTCTTCATCAGGCATTGTCTTTAAAGCGTCTCCCGTAATAACCGTCAAAGGCTTATCAGGATCAGTTAATCCAATTTCACGCGCAATACTCTTAGCAGTCAAACCATAGTCACCAGTAACCATCGTGACTTTAATCCCAGCCTTGCGGCATTCACGTGCCGCCTTATATACTTCAGCTCTCGGTGGATCCATCATAACGGTTAACCCTAAGAACGTGAGATCTCTTTCAACTGTATCAATTGTTGCAAGATCTAAATTATCCATTATCTTTTGATCAAGATTACGACCAGCAACTGCTAAGACACGCAAACCATCTTTAGCATAGCCGTCATTTGCTCTCATAATCTTATCTTTTATTTCCTGGGTAATAGGCTGAATTTTATCGTCACATAGGTAAGAGGTGCATTTATCAACCACACAATTTGGGGCACCTTTAGTATAAGTATTGAAACGGTGTGTACCATCGGAGCTCTGAATCACTGTCATCATTTTTCTACTTGAATCAAATGGCAATTCTTTAACGCGTGGTGTCTTTTCCACTTCTGCTTCAACATCTATCTTTCCTTTTCTTGCAACAACCTCAAGACAAGCTTCAGTTGGATCACCTAAGATTTGGTAGCGTGGATGTTGCTTATCAGGCTTTTGAATTCTTGCATTATCTGCAAAAACGCCACCAAGTAATACTTCCTTCAAGGTGTCATTGTCTTTTGCAAAAATATGCGTTGGTCCTTCTTTAATATGACCCTGCACTGCATAACCTTCACCAGAAACATGGTAGCTCTTCTCTAAAGTCCAAAGTTCTTTTACGGTCATTTCGTTCTTAGTTAAAGTACCTGTTTTATCAGAACAAATGACAGAAGTTGACCCTAGCGTTTCAACACTAGATAAGCGCTTAATCAAGGCATGATTTTTTGCCATTCTTTGAACTGCTCCGGCCAGGGACAATGTAACAGTTGGCTCTAATCCTTCTGGAATAAAAGCCACAATCATCCCTAAAGCAAAAACAAAAGCTTTTACTAAAGGGTAATGTACAAAAAAAGTTGCAACTAAGAAGAAAATAATACCAATAGAAATTGCTAGAATTGAAATTTGTTTCGTTAAAGTATCAAGTTCTTTTTCAAGTGGACTCTTTTGTTGCTTAACATTTTGTGTCAATTCAGCAATCTTACCAAAGTCAGTATTCATCCCCGTCTTAACAACAATCCCCGTAACGTTTCCCTTCATCATATTGGTGCCGGAAAAAATCATATTATTAAGGTCAGCGTGATTTTTCTTGTCAACATTTTCAATTCGATGAGCATCTTTGTGAACTGGATTTACTTCACCGGTTAAAGATGACTGATCTACTTGAGCACTTGTTGCTGCAATCACACGAATATCAGCTGGGATATCGTCTCCTCCTTCGAGTTTAACAATATCACCGGGTACTAAATCTTTAGCCAGGATTTTTTCTTCTTTACCGTTTCTTACAACACGAGTGTATGACGGTAACATATTCGCCAAGGCTTCAGTTGCCTTGTCAGCCTGAAATTCCTGCCAAAAACTAAAAATTCCATTAATAATGTTTACAGCCCAAATAGCAATTCCTAATTGTACTAAATTTGCGCAGAAAGCTATTATCCCAGCTACCCAAAGTAAAATCGCCATTAAACTTGTAAAATTAGCTATAAATTTTTTCCACAGTGGTTCTTGCTTTGCTTTAGAAAAAACATTTTTTCCATATGTTTGCTGCAAAGTATGTACTTCATCAATCGTTAAACCAGCTTGCTCTGTATTTAACTCTTTTAATGCATCTTCGACAGATAATTGAGCTACCTTAACTATCTCATCGTCTTCATCATCTTTTTTAGTCAAAGTTATCACTTCTATTCCTTTTTTCAGCTCCATTTTAGTTCACTTTGAGAAAAGATGCACATAAAGTTGATATATTAAAGAAGAGTAGCTACTTCGCTACTCTTCTTTCTTTCCAAGATTCTGTTTTTGATATCTATATTCTTCAATAATTCCCTCTAAGAGAATTACTTCTAGTGTAAGCAATCCAAAAACTCCATTTTCTGAGGTAGAAAAAATACTCATACCAATTTTTATCCAGAGCCCTACACTTCCTATCAAAGCTAAATAAACAACTGGTGAAAGCCAGATAAACTTATGAAGCTTAACTGAAGTAAAAATATATGTTCCAATTACAATTACTGCCAAAGTTGGCATTGCATAATAAAAAGCTTGCACTTTCATTCCTACTTTCCAGGCCAAGTATTAGTAGTATTCCAGCTGTTTAAGCCACCCAGCCAGCCTTTACTCATTGAAATTTCTTTAATTTTTTCAAGTAATGCTTCTTCATCTTTTTCTAAATGGAGATGGTTTACTAAACAAAACGTATTCACATTTTGATAGGTTGTTCGTGCTTCGTTTACTGCATCTTGAACATTGTTATTCGTCTTATCTAAGGCAATCTCCAATTGTTCTAATAAGTATTCGTTACCTTTTCGATCATAATGAGTCTTAGCAAGTGAAATGAAATCATTCAATACTTGTGCCAATTCATTTTTCATGTTTTTGTCCATTCTTTCAATGGAAGCATCTAATAATTTTTGTGCTTCTGGATCATTGACGATGTCAGAATTACCTTTTATTTTTAAAATTTCTTCTTTTAATTTATCGCTACTCATACTCTTCTCCTATGCTTTAAATAGTTAATTAATAGTGTATAGATTCTAAGTTAACTAGTATATATTTTTCTTAACGTCCAGTAGATTTTAACTAATTAATCTCTCAATATTATTTTCAACACATTTTCTTCTTTTTCCCGTTATTAAAATTACGCTAACAAGTATAAATAATCCTGAAGTTATTATAACGTGAGCTAAAGCTGGTGAATCAAAGATGGTTAAGATCCCGTTTCCTACAAAGCTAAGGGGAGTAAAGGAAAACACAACTAAATCAAATAAGAAATGAAATAGAACATTGAGCCAGATCTGCCCTGAATATAGAAATAAGCTTCCTAAAAAGATACCTAATCCAACTGCTCCTAGCGATTGAATAATTACATCGGTTAAATTTCTTTCTGGTGATAGCAACTGATTAAAATGAAGTAATCCAAACAGTAAGCTACTAATTAGAATAGTCAAAGATATCTTATGTTTATTATTTTTAAGCATTGCCAAAAGAATAATAATTGTAAGATATCGCCAAACTTCCTCGGTAATACCAGCATCCGCAGCATTTAAGAATACTTCTAGTGCACTACAAAAATACTGTGATTCTGCTGGATTCAACCATTCAAAATTCCATTTCCAAATCAATTCTCCAATTAATTTAGGATTGGCTGTTAAAAAGGCATTGAAGAAAACCATATAGAAGCCAAAAAGTAGAATGGGAATAAATACTTTCCACTGAAATTGATTGTTTAGTTTTAAGCTCATGTAAAAATGATAGCCTCATCCCTTTAAAACAAGATAGCCAAATAATACTAAAAATATAGAGAAGATAATTTGACTACGGTTAACATTATCTAAAATCTTATTGGAATCGACCTTATAATTAGTTAATACAAAAATTTCGCAAATAATTTGGATAGAAAGTATTCGTCCTAAATTAGATTGAATATTTTCATAATCTACTTTTACTACCGGAATAAAAATAAATAATGACGCAATTACATATAATAAATCAAAGAAAAAACTAGAATTAAGATAATCTCCAAGAGCCATACAGACAAAATTAACAGGAGGAACATTTTTAGTTTCAGCATATACAATAGCAATAATCAGAGCTACTAAATATAAATATAGTAATATCCAAAAGAAAATTCTAAAGTTTTTGCCTATTAGTTTTTTTTATAACAAATTTTCCAACATAGATTCCTATTAAATAGGTAGCTATAAAAAAACAAAAAACACATATTAAATTTACCCGTTCTACTATATCTTTCGATACAGAAAAATTTCCAATTATATCCAGTAATATTCCCCGAAAAAATTCTATAATTAAGTCATCACTAAATATAAAGATTAATACTCCAGTAATTAAAGTAAAATTATTATTTTTTCTGTGAATAATGTTCAAAATAATAATAGTTATAAGGTTATATATTAATATAGCCTTATAACCATAAAATGTGCACACAGTTCCAACAACTAAAATACATAAATATACCCAAAACTTATTTTTTATTACTTTAAAATGGGTAAGTCTATAAAATAATAAAATAGACAAAAGGATAGCTAACAAATAGAGCCAAGTCATTTATTTTATCTACCAAATTTTCCGAGCTTAAAAGTTTTATAAAAATTAGATGGAATAATAAAGCCACTTACTCTAGCTCCACCAACAACTTCACTCATTTCTTCTTCAGTTAAAATAACTTTCTTAACAAGAAATTTTTTTAATTTCTTTCATTATTCTTCTCTCCTTTAAAGCAATTAATAACATTTTTACGTCTTACACATTACCATTTTTTATTCTCTAAAAAATTAAAAAATACCAAATTGGTCAATTTGATTACTGATTTAGTATTCTTTTTCTATAATGTACTACTAGTAAATATATTTTTTTTGAAAGAGAATTAATTTTATAAATATTAGTAGTGAACAAGATATTTATTTTTAACTAGCTCCAAATTATCTCACTATAAAAAACATATTTGTCAAGATTATTGCTCAGAAAGCTATCATAGCGCATAATTTTAAGGTATTATTGTAATAGTTTAAAAAAGGAGATTTTATTGTGCAAAGTAAACGCCCTATTATCATTGGAATTGCTGGTGGTTCTGGTAGTGGTAAAACAACCATCGCCCATGAAATTTATGACCAATTACAACAAGACGACCATATCTTAATTATGACGCAAGATTCTTATTACAAGAACAATGACAACTTATCAATGGCAGACCGTAAAAAAATCAACTACGACCATCCTGATGCCTTTGATATGCCACTTCTTGTTGAACAATTACGTCAATTAATGGACTACAAGGCAGTTGAAATGCCAGTTTATGACTTTACCGCTCATACAAGAAGTGAAAAGACAATTCACACTGAACCGGCTGATATTATTATTTTAGAAGGTATCCTAGTTTTAGGCGAAGAGAATTTACGTGATTTAATGAGTATTAAAGTATTTGTAGATACTGATGATGATATTCGTTTTATCAGAAGATTAGAGCGTGATACACAAGAACGTGGACGTTCTGTAGAATCAGTAATTAATCAATACTTAGCAACAGTTAAGCCAATGTATAATCAATTCATTGAACCAACTAAGCGTTATGCTGATATTATTGTTCCAGAAGGTGGAGAAAATGATGTTGCTATCGATATGCTTACTACGAAGATTCGTTCAGTTTTAAGTACAGTCAAATAAAAATAACCTCGTGGTTTTCCACGGGGTTATTTTTCACCAAAAAAGAAACTCATTATAATTCCAGCAATCAGACTTCCACGTATTAATCCAAGATATTCTGACGTTTTCAGTATTAAGCTTTGAGCTTCACTCCAATTAGAAATTCCCATTACTATAGAACTTATTACAAAGAATGAGACTGTATTAATAATAACTGCTTTCAAGCTACTATAAATTTCTTAGGCGAAAAATATAGGGCCTCTAAATTGGTTTAATTCTTTTATCCTACGCCATAAGTAATCTCTTTATTCTTCACAGAATTAGAAGAGATGAAGATTTTTTTACTAAAAAACTTGTCGATAGAAGAGATATTATATGCTATCGACAAGAGAAGTTATACAGTTATAAAATTTTAGAGCAAAATCAAAGAAACACTGCTCATATCAATAAAATAATCAACCAATTCAGTTTGCTAGTATATTGTAACTTATTTACTTAAGATGCGAGAGGGATTTCTAAGTGACACGATTTGTAAGAACTATTATTTTTTTCTAGAATCTCTTTTACCAAAAAAGATTCATTAAAATTCCAAAAACTATTACCTTATAGCAAGAGTTGCAAGAGTAGAATAATCAATATTAACGTTTTGCTTATTATTCCACTTAAAAGCAAGCAAAACCACTACTTGAAAAAGAAAGAATGATAGACTATTTAACAGTATATCTTTTAGTTTATCATTCATTTGTTCATAGTTACCTTTTTGGGAGGGAATTTTAAAGATTTTAGATTTTGTGTTATTAGGGAACCGGCAGTTCCATTGGTACATCCTAGTAAGGGATTTCCAAAGTAAAGGCCCTAGATTGCCCCTCCAGCACACGCTCTACCTATCTGACCCCAATTTGTTCCACCTTTTACATTTTTTAGCTCATTCATATTTAAATTTTTCATTTTGATTCATCTCTTTCCTATAACCATACCTGCACAAGCGAAAGCACCACTAATTGCTCCCATATTAGCACCTAAAACGGCTCCTCCGACAGATCCTATAGGAACACCCATAGTGACACCCTTACCAGCACCTTTGACTGCACCCCAAGCCGCACCACCTCCAATTAGTCTAGCGCACGTACCCACATTTTTTCGGTTTCCTCCACCACGAATTTCTTTCAATTGTATATCTGTAATTCTTTTTATCTTTTTTCTTCTCCTTTATTTCTTTACATATAATAATATCCCAAATCATTTATACGATTTGGGATATAACGAATATAGCTCTTTTTTTGTATTAATTTTGCAATTTTGTACCAAATTAATACTTCTTATTCCACCACATTATCTCCATCTACTGTTGTCATTGTTAAGATCACTCCAGATGGTTGCGGATCAAGTGAAATATTATTTAGTCCATTAGCTGTTCTTACACGGGCATACTTCAAATTGGCACTCCAGACAGTATTATTTCCTTCAATATTATTAATATCGTAATCGCTCTTAAAGACAGCATGATCTAAGGTGAAATTACCAGCCTTTAAGTTTGCACTTCCACCATCAATAGTTACGTCAGTTAAATTCATGTCTCCATCGGTAACATTCAATGAAATTTGAGATAAGGTAGACCCAGATACTTTAATTTCTCCGTCATATGTAGCCAGCTTCCCATCAGCTAAATCACTATTTCTCACGGTTACATTACCATCTGTTGATTCAAGAAGAGATTCAGCAATTGCAACACGTCTTACTCTAACTCTTCCCTCAGTCGATTTAAGATATGCTTTCTCTGCTTTGGTATCAACGATTTCAATATCACCACTATTAGTTTGAACATCAAGCCGATCTAAAGTTACATCTGCTGGTACAAGGACTTTAAGATGCGCTTCACCATTATCAATTAAATTAATTCTCTGCTTAAGCTGTAACTTTCCATTTTCCAATTGAACAATAGGTAAGTAGTGCCGTTTACCTATAAAGTTAACTGCAAAACGTTCTCCTTGTTCAACTGTTACATCCCCGCTACTTAGTTTTATTTTCAATTCGTTGAATTCTTCGTCGCTTATCTTTACCCTAACAATCTCATCTTTTTTATTTTCTTTAGAAAAAAGCTTTTTAAAGATCATAGCCTTTCCCCCAATCTACGACACAATTAAATTATTATTAATTATATTAATACAATTTAATATTTTCAACTATTGAATTCAAAAAAACAGCGCTGAATTATCAACGCTGTTTTATCGTTTTTAGCCACTTAATTTGGTTATCAAGTCTACTAATTGCACGTTCTAAGATCAAATAATAGCCATAATTTTTATTTCTTTTTTCTTGAGTATCAAATAGTATTTTTTCTCTATCATTTAAATGATCAAGTTGCTTTTCTAATAGATTAAGTTGCTTATTAACTAAAGTCGAAATTCTTGGATCATTCGGATCCTGAATAAAGAATAATTTTAAGGAAAACAAGTCTTCGACTACTGGAAGAGCGTTAATAGGAATATCAATCCATGAATTTAATTTTTCTTTTCCCAGATTAGTTAAATGATAATACTTTTCTTTTTCATTATTACTATCACTAGTTTGTTTAATCCAATCATCTTCGACCATTTTCTTTAGTTCAGGATAAATCTGACTATGAGAAGCTTTCCAAAATTCCCCAATTTCATTTTTAAATTGGTTAGTAATAAATTTTCCTGTTGAACCAGGATTCTGATCTAAAATTCCTAGAATAATATAAGGTAAAATTCGCTTTTTTGGCATCTAATCTTCTTTTCTATTCTATAGCTAATAGTTTTATTCTAACAAAAAAGTTATTATTACCTCATTACTTTTCAAGATAGTTATGACCTTCTTTTTGAATAATTTGGTAATGCTCGTCATAGTAATTACCATTTCTGATATCATCAGTCATCCCTTCATAAGGAGCTTCAGCAATTACTTCATCATTATTTACTCCAGCTTCTCCAATATAAGTAATCTTCGCAAATTCTGGGACAACCAGCTTAGGATAAGTTTCATATTTTTCTCGAGATTCGTGCATTAAATCGATGTGGTCATTTTGATAGCAAACAGTAATCTCGGGATGATCTTGTATCCACTTAGGAAAGAAGATAGTTCCATTTAATTTATGTTCATTAGGAACAAAATCTAGGGCAACATCAGTACCAGTTGGTTCAGTCCACGCAATTTTGTAAATTCCATCAGTTAAAAGATTAATATGTGCTTCTTGATCTTTAACCCAACGTCCTTTTACCATTCCACCATGAATACGATAATCAACAGTATGATCATTTTTGCAGTACCATTCATATTCCCTTGTCATAAGTATAAATAAAGTGAGTGCCTACAAAATCATCTAAGGTCTTAAATTTTTTATTCATTTTATTTAAATTAGTCATTTTCATCATCCTTTTATGTTTTATGCTTTTATCGACACATTTATTATATGACTATATCGACACAAAATGTAAATAAAAAAAATAGAGAACTATTTTTCAATAATTCTCTACTTTATGTTACTTACTACCTGGTCTCTTCTTCTTTGCTACCTTAGCACCTTGTACCATCTTGTCATTGTAGCCCCATACCCAAGTTACAATAAATGAAACTACAATAGTTACAGTACTAGCAATTAAGAAGGTGTAGAAACTAGATAAATCAGTTGGATGTTTTGGATTGAAGAATGATGAGAATCCAATCAAACCACCAGTAAAGCCATACATTGTTCCGTGCATTAAGCCGGTAACCAATCCACCAAAGGCAGAACCAATACATCCAGAAATAAATACTTTCTTATATCTTAAACTAATACCATAAACGGCTGGTTCTGTTACACCGCACATTGCAGAAATTGTTGAAGCAAAACCTAATTCCTTTAGGTCTTCTTTCTTAGACTTAATAGCAACAGCTAATACAGCAGCACCTTGAGCAATCATTGATGAACAAATAATTGCGTTTAATGCACTTTCACCAGTTCCGGCAATTTGTTGAGCAACAAGTGGCACAACACCCCAGTGAAGGCCAAAGATAACCAACACTTGGTAGAAACCACCAATAATGAATCCACCAACCCAGCCAGATGCATGAACTAACCAGTTAATGAAGACAGCAATACCGTTAGCAACACCTTGAATAATTGGACCAGTTATCATCAAAGTTAAAGCTGATACAACTAAAACAGTAATTAATGGAATAAAAATCATTTGTAAATATGATGGTAGCCACTTTTGATGGATCATCCCCAGGTTATGGCATATGAACGCTACTTAGATAACTCGGATGAAAAATTATTAGTCTTTGCTAACTTCTATGGCAAAAAAACAAAGATTGAAATTCCTACGGAATATATAAATCGTGACGGTGAAATTTCAATTCAAAATTATGATGAAGCGATTGCTAATCTTCCTTCAATGCTTGAATTGAAGCCATATGAAGCTTTAGCAATTAAAATATAGTAAATAAAGAGCAACTATACATAGATTTTCATGTGTAATGGCTCTTTTTACTAAATAATTTACTTAAAGAAATTTACAAATCTACTAAATAGAATTACTGTACTAATTAAATAAATTTGCCAAACAGCTAAATTACTATCATCCTTACCCAACTTTTTAGCCATTTGATGTCCACGCCAGTACATTAAAAGTGATACTATAATTAAAATAATTCCTAGAATAACATATAAAAAGTGTGGAATATAAGGATTCGTATCCCCTAACAGGAACATGACTGGTATGATAATTAATACTGCACTAATGAAGGTTCCAAAGTATATTACATAAGGTGCAGTAGCAAGTTGTTTTGCCTTTTTATCCCACTTATAAAATCTGAAGGTCCGATACAATTCAAAGAAGCCTAGTAACATTACGACAATGTACATGGCTGTTAAACCCCAATTTTTCATAATTAATTTCCTCACATTTTATCTATTCTTATATATTTATACCTGTATTTTATTCCTTTCTTTAAAACAAAAATACGAAAAGTACCAAAACAGTTCATTTTTTACCAATTTGGATATACAGTCAATTATCTCTACTAAAAGGCATAATAAAAACCACATGAATTTTTTCATGTGGTTTATTTTTTAATACTTACTTTGTAAATGCTTAGCAACCATTGAAAGTGAGAAACAAACAATAAAGTACATCACTGCAATAATTACATACATTGGAATTAAGTAAGTAGTATTTTGACTATAAATAATTTGTGCATGGAATAATAATTCCGGCAAAACAATAATTGTTGCTAAAGAGGTATCCTTAACTAATGAAACAAATTGTGATAAAAGAGACGGAATCATCTTATTGAGGGCTTGCGGAATAATTACATGATACATTGCCTGCATATATGTCATACCGTTTGATCGAGCACCTTCCATTTGGCCTGGATCAACAGCAGCGATCCCACTTCTCACAATTTCAGCTAGCATTGCACCTTCAAATACTACCAAGGCAATAATAGAAGCAATCGTTGGATTGGTAATAATCCCTAATTCTGGTAATCCAAAATACGTAAAGAAGATAATTAACAATAGCGGTAAGTTTCTAATAATATCAATTACAAATCCAACAATTGCTGAAAGATATTTAATTTTTACGTAACGGATAAAACCAAATACTAGTCCTAATACAAAACTTAAAGCAATTGAGATTAAAGATACATATATGGTCACCCACAAACCTTGTAAGAGAAAGCGAATGTTAATCCAAGAATATGCATGAATAAAGTTTTCCATCTTTTTCTCCTTCCTAGGCTAATTTCTTTTCTAAGTGACGCATGTAGTAACTTAATGGGAGGGTTAGTACTAAGTAAAATAATCCTACAACAACATAAGTATTGATTGTTTCAAATGATGAGAATGCAATTACGTCTGCTTGATACATCAAATCAAAACCTGCTACAAAGGCTAAAACAGATGAGTTCTTAATTAAGTTAATGAACTGGTTACCTAATGGCGGAATGACAATCTTTAAAGCTTGTGGCAAGATAACATACCGCATAGCTTGCGTATAAGTCATCCCATTTGAGCGGGCACCTTCCATTTGGCCATCACCAACTGAGTTAATTCCCGCTCTAACTGTTTCTGCAATAAATGCTGAAGTATATAATGTTAATCCAATCGTACCTGCGGCAAAACCTGATACCTTAAACCAAATTTGAGGTACAATCAGATAAAAGATCATTGTAATAACTAACAAAGGAATGTTACGGAAAATTTCAATGTAGACATGGGCTACTGCTCTACCAAACTTATTTGGTGCAACTACTAACAAAGCAAAGCCTACTCCAAGGATCAAACTAAAGAATAGGGCAATTACACTACATAAAATTGTGTTCCAAAAGCCTGATAAGAATTCAGACCAATGATTTGTTAAAACTCCTATCACGAATTTTCAACCTCCTTAATATTAAATCCTGGAATACCGTCAAACCATTTAACTAACAGACGATGATACGTTCCATTTTTCTTTAATTCATTTAGTGCCTTATTAATGTGATCAGCAAAATCAGTTTGACCTTTTTCTACCGCAATACCGTAAGGTTCACTTGTGTAAGTTCCCCCTACTAATTTATAACCCTTATTTTCACTAGCAATTCCGGCAAGTAAACCATTATCGGTAGTCATAGCTTGTCCTTGACCAGCTTTTAATGCAGTAAATGCTTGACCATAATCATCATATTCCAAAACTTTTGCTTTAGGTGCAAACTTCTTAACATTATCAACTGCTGTTGTTCCTTTAACAGCTAGAGCAGTCTTACCATTCAAGTCTCTAACATTTTTGATTGAGGAATCATCTTTTACAAGCAGTGATTGACCAGCGGTAAAATATGGTTCACTAAAAGTTACTTGTTTTTTTCGATCAGGCGTAATAGTCATTGTTGCTAAAATTGCATCAATATTTCCATTTTTTAATAACGGTATTCTTGTTTTGGGAGTTGTTTGTACAAATTCAGCTTTTGCGTCTTTGCCCAACATTTGCTTAGTTAAGGCCTTTGCTAAATCAACTTCAAAACCTTCGATCTTTCCAGTTTTAATACTCATTAAACCAAATAAACGAGTATCAGCCTTAACTCCCCAAGTAATTGTCTTACTCTCTTTAACCTGATCATAAACGTTACTTGATTTCTGCTTCTTGGCACAGCCGGTCAAAGTAACTAATAAAGCTAGTACCAGAGGCAAAATAAAAATCTTAGTTGATTTTTTCATTTTAGCCACCTATTTTATTCAGTAATAACCTTACTTAAAAATTGACGTGCACGTTCAGTCTTAGGATGTTCAAAGAATTCTTCTGGTTTTGCATCTTCTAAAATTCTACCTTGATCAAAGAAAATTAATCTGTCCCCAACTTCACGAGCAAATCCCATTTCGTGGGTTACAACAACCATTGTAATTCCTTGATCTGCTACGTATTTCATAACATCTAACACATCTTGAATCATTTCTGGGTCAAGAGCACTTGTTGGTTCATCAAATAAAATAGCCTTTGGTTTCATGGCTAATGAACGAGCAATTGCAACACGTTGCTTTTGTCCACCAGACAATTGTCTTGGATACATATTTGCCTTTTCTTCAAGACCAACTTTTTTTAGAAGATCCATGGCAATATCATTATTTTCCTTATCTGGTCTATGCAAAACAATCTTAGGAGCTAAAGTTATATTTTCAAGCACAGTGTGGTTGTCGTATAAGTTAAAATGTTGGAAAACCATTCCCACATTCTTACGAATTTTATTTAAATCCGTATGCTTATCTGCCAAATCATAGCCAGTAACCATTAAAGTACCAGAATTAATTCGCTCTAATCCATTCATTGTACGAATCAAAGTACTCTTACCAGAACCAGACGGGCCGATAATTGAAACAACTTGACCCTCTTCAATACTCAAATTAATATCCTTTAAAGCATGGAACTTACCATAGTATTTATTTACATGCTTAAAATCAATAATTGCAGCCATTGTGCTTCCCCTCTCTTTTTTACTCACTTTTCCATTCTACTCTAAAACTTCTTAAAATTAACTTCTGTAGTTATATCTGTTGCATACCCCTTTATTCCTGATTGGAGTAAAGAAAAAAAGCCCTTCGCTCCTAATTTACTCAGGACGAAAGGCTTTTTTCCGCGGTACCACCTAAATTGTCTAATTAAAGACCAACTTGACTAGAGCACAACCATGCTCCAGCGGCTAGATAACGTACCGCTTACGGCTAAACTTACTCTCTTAAAAAATTTCGGCCAGCAGCATTATAAAAGTGTCTTTCAATAATCCAGGGTCTGCTAACTTTTCCACTACCGTTAACTCACTAAAAGAAATAGATTACCTACTTTTCTTTTCATCGCTTTTTAAATTTAAATGTTGATTACATTTAATAATATTTTTTCAAAAAAGGCAAGTAAAAATTTTATTTTTCACCTTCGGCCTCTTTAATATTAAAGCCCGGAATACCGCTAAACCACTTCTTTACCAAGGCATCATACGTCCCATCTTTTTTTAATTTTACTAGTGCACGATTAATTGCATTTCTCATTTGTGTCTGCCCTTTATTGACAGCAATTCCATAAGGCTCATTGGTATAGGTACCCCCTACAAGTTTATAGCCCTTGTTTTCTGTTGCAATTCCGGCAAGCAAACCATTATCAGTAGTCATGGCTTGACCTTGACCGGCTTTAAGCGCAGTAAATGCTTGACCATAATCATCAAATTCTAATACTTTAGCCTTAGGTGCAAATTTTTTAACATTGGCAACTGCTGTTGTACCTTTTACAGCTAATGCAGTTTTACCATTCATATCTTTAATGCTCTTGATTGTCGAATCATCTTTAACTAATAAAGATTGTCCAGCATAAAAATATGGGTCACTAAAATCAATTTGTTTTTTTCGTTCCGGCGTAATCGTCATTGCCGCTAAAACTGCATCAATATTTCCATTTTTTAAAAGTGGAATTTTTGTTTTTGCAGTTGTTTGTACAAAGTTTGCCTTGGCATTTTTCCCTAGTATTTCTTTAGTTAAAGCATTTGCTAAATCAACTTCAAAACCTTCAATTTTCCCGGTTTTAATGCTCATCAAACCAAATAAACGGGTATCGGCCTTAACGCCCCAAGTAATTTCATTACTTTTTTTCACTTCTTGATAGACGTTACGAGTATTTTTTTGGCATGCCGAAAGTAAAAAAACGCTAAATAAGACAATAAATAAAGAAAAGAATCGTAGCTTTCTCTTCACTTTTTAAACTTTCCCCCTAACCAAAATTAGAGGGAAAGTGTCCCTCTAATTTATTATTCAAATGCCATTTGATTAGTATACAAGCCATAGTAAAAACCATGCTGCTTAATTAATTCATCGTGATTTCCTTCTTCAATGACATTTCCATCTTTCAACACTACTATTTTATCTGAATTTAAGATAGTCTTCAAACGGTGAGCAATAACAAAACTGGTTCTGCCCGCAATAACCGCATCCATAGCTTTTTGAATCTTAGCCTCAGTAACAGTGTCGACATTAGAAGTAGCCTCATCCAAAATTAAAAATTCTGGGTCCGTTAAGATTGTTCGAGCAATTGAAATTAATTGCTTTTGACCAGTAGAAAAGACAGAATTTTCTTCAGAAACTTGAGTATCATACCCATCTGGTAAGGTCATAATAAAGTCGTGAATATTAGCTTCTTTTGCGGCCGCAATTACTTCATCTCGGCTCGCATCTGGCTTACCGTATTTAATATTATCCTCAACACTTCCAGTAAAGAGAACAGAATCTTGTAAAACAATACCAACATTATTTCTTAAAGATTCAAGTGTAATATCACGAACATCAACGCCATCAAAAGTTACTTTTCCACTATTTACATCATAGAAACGATTAATTAGGTTCATGATCGTAGTTTTTCCTGAACCTGTTGGTCCAACAACAGCAACTGACTTGCCTTTATCGACATCAATTGAAACGCCGTGCAAGATCTCTTTATCAGCGTTATAGCCAAAATGAACGTTTTCTAATTTAACGCCCTTTTTGATTCCTTTAAGAACTTTTCCATCAGGTATGGTATTTTCTTCATCTTGTTCTTCAACTGTTGCCAATCTTCTAGCACCAGTTAAAGCAAGTTGTGTCATTGAATAAATAGATGTGAGTTGTGTTAGGGGTTGGAAATATGTTTGTGAATATTCAACAAAGGCAACAATTAATCCCAAACCAATTGCTTGACTGACTTGGCCACTAACAATGAGCCATGCGCCACCACCAATTACAATGGCTAAATTTAGTAAAGAAATTCCTTGTAGTAAGGGGAAGAGCATCCCAGAATAAAATTGACCTTTGAACATAGCGCTACGAACATCGTTATTGTATTTTTTAAAGTTTTGAACAGATTCTTCTTGCAAGCCATTAGTAATAATTACTTTTTCACCATTGATCTGTTCATTTACATAACCATTAAGATCACTAATTTTATCTTGTTGCTTATCTAAATGAACTCTCGCCTTCTTCATAATAACTACACTAATAATCAAAATTAATGGCGTTGTTGCTACCGTAAATAAGGCCATAGTTGGATTTACGATAAACATCATAATGATAGTCCCGATTAATAATGCACCTTGAGAAATAATTTCAAAAATTGCATTATTCAAGGCAGTAAAAATATTATCTAAGTCTGAATTAAATAGAGATAATAGTTTTCCATCTTGATGAGTATCAAAGTAGCGAATTAACATTCTTTGAAACTTAGCAAATAAGTTTTCTCTCATATCGTTAGTAGCATTTGCAGTGAATTTTGACATTACCATCCATGCAATAAAGGAGGCGATAATTCCAGCTGCATATACACCGAGCATTGATCCTAAAGCCTGATAAAAGCTACTTAGATCATGAGTGCGGCTAGCTACTTTATTAACCGCCTTAGCCAATTCTTGAACAGCATTTCCTAGGAAAAGAGGACCAAGCACTTGACTCAAAGTCGAAATCAAAGATAAGACGATAACAATTGTAACGCCTTTCCAATAATTCTTTAAATACTTGGCAAAGTATTTTAATGCTTTTTTAGTATTACTCATCAATTTCACCTCTCTTTTCTTTAGCTTTTTGTGTTCGATAAATATCTTGATAAATTGGGGAAGTCTCCAGTAATTCTTCATGAGTTCCTTCGGCAACCAATTTTCCATCATCTAAAACTAAAATCTTGTCTGCATTCATCACTGATACTATCTTTTCAGCAATAATTACTGTTGTTGTAT
>NZ_GG670120.1:954348-1030662 GCF_000159355.1 Lactobacillus johnsonii ATCC 33200
CTTTTAAGTCATGCTCTAAAGCTTCTTGAACTAATTTTTCAGACTTAGCATCTAAGGCTGAAGTAGAGTCATCTAAAATCAAAATCGGTGGTTGACCAATAACACCGCGAGCAAGTGATAAACGTTGCTTTTGACCACCAGAGAAGTTAGCTGATCTTTCTTCAACTTCATGGTCAAATTGATCCGGGTATTGACCGACAAATTCCTGTGCTTGGGCAATTTCTGAAGCACGTTTCAATTCATAATCGGTCGCATCTTCTTTTCCTTGACGCAAGTTAGAGGCAATTGTTCCAGAGAATAAAATTGCTTTTTGTAAAACCATGGAAACAGTATTACGCAGCGATTTTTCACCAATTGTCTTTAAGTCTTTTCCACCAATTTTTATTGTTCCTTTAGTCGGATCATAAAGACGCGGAATAAGTTGAGCCAGCGTACTTTTACCAGATCCTGTTGCTCCAACAATACCAACCATTTCACCTGGTTTCACCTTAAATGAAATATTCTTTAAAGTTGGCTTATCTCCATCAGGATAAGTGAAAGAAACATCGTCAAATTCAATACTTCCCTTTTCTGGTCCAGTTGGTGCATTAGGATCAAACTTAACATCTGGTTCAGTATCAAGTACTTCTTTAATTCTTCGTAGAGAAACCATCCCACGAGTGAAGTTCATAATCACAAAACCACCAATTAAAATCGCAAAAAGCAAAGTTAAAATATAAGAAACATATGGTGATACAACTACAACATCAGTTGTAGTTAAATTAGCACTGCGTCCTACTAAAAAGACAACCAAAGCAATTACTAAATAAGCAATTAACATGAAAGCTGGCATAATAGTAGAAATACAGTAACCAATCTTAATATTTAATTCGTTTAAATCATCAGAAGTTTCGTTAAATCTCTTAATCTCATTTTCTCCCTGATTAAAAGATTTTACTACACGTACACCCTGTAAATTTTCTTTAACGCGAGTAGAAATTTTATCCATGTAGTGTTGGAATTTAGCAAAAAGTTTATTCATATTTTGAATAACAATGTATCCAACCCCCATCATTAAAGCTAACATTAATACAGGAGCCCACCAATATTGAGGAATGGTAATAATACTCAATACAAATGATCCAATTAAAATAATTGGCATTCTGAGTAATTGCATGAATAAGATCATCATCATATTCATAACTTGGTTCATATCATTAATTAAACGAACAACTAATGAACCACTAGAAAATTTTTCAATATTTCCAAAAGAAAAACTTTGAATCTTGGCATAAGTTTCTTCACGTAAATCTGAAGTTATTCCCTGGGCAATTTTTGCAGCATAATATACGTTAAAAATACCAGCAATAATTGCTAATAAACCGAGTACAACTAATCCAATTCCATCTCTTAAGACAACACTCTGGTTATCCGCTAAAATTGCTTTTTGGATATTTTCTAATAATCTTGGCTGCCATAAGGTTGCAAAAGCAGAAATCAGAATTGTAATAATCGCTAAAATTATTTCTTTACGATAATTTTTGAAGTGTGGCTTCAAAATTTGCATCTATTATTCTCCCTTCTTTCTTAAAAGCTCCCAAAAGGTATCACTCCACTCTTCATTTAGAGCTACTAACTGTTCCATCTTTTGTGCTCCCATTTTTTGTGCAATTTGCTTTTCAATTTCAAATAAAGGTGCCATTTTCTTTTTAGCGTATTTTTTCCCTGAAGCAGTTAACTGGCAATACTTAACCCGATTATCTTCTGGATCAATTGTAAGTTCTAGATAATCTTGTTCTAGTAAGCGGTGAATTCCTTTATTAATAGATTGCTTCGGTAAGTCACTTAAGTTGACCAGATCTTTTTGCGTTAATCTTTGGCGCATTAATAGTTCATACAGAATAATGGTTAGATAACTTGGCATGCCATGTTGTCTATCCCACTCTGCATAAGCTTTTCCACCTCGGATAATTGCAAAATTCAATTTTTCGGTAGCAGTTAATTCCATACTTCACCTCACAAAAATAGTCTCTGTAGATACTAATTAATTAACCATATTAGTATCCACAGAGACTATTGTCAATAACTTTTATTATTCTTTCCATAAAAAATCAATTAAAAGTTTATCAACTTCTTTATTTTCGTGTAATTTGCTATGCTGTGCATTCTTACCCTTAATTTCTACTTCACGGTATGATTTTGCACGCCCATTAATTAAATACTTATAACTTTGTGCTGAGGCTACAGAAACTGATCCGTCAGAATTTGAACCATCCTCTTTATTACCATAGATATTTAAGACCTCAATTTGTCTTGGATAGTGTTTTCGTAAAGGTAATAATTGCTTAAAGCCATCACTATAAATATCCGGTTCACCTGTTTTCTTATCTTTAATCTTAGCCTTTTGGCCGGCTTCTTCACCAAGATAGCCATCGTAATGCCCTGCAATTGAAACTACTTTATTAATCTTAGGCAATTTTTTATTGTCATAGTTTTCATTAATGTAATTAGCAATCTGTAAATTTCCCATTGAATGACCAACTAAATTAATCCTTGCATAATGATATTTATTAGAGATTGCAGTTATTACATCTTTTACATATGACGTTTTTCCACTATGATTATCTTCTAGATTAACTTTGATAATTGGATTTTTTGCATTTTTTGGAATCGTACCGTTAAGTTTAACAGTGCCATTTTTTACTTACATCTGCTTGAATAATCGTATTACTTGCACCAGCCTTTTTTTGCGGCATTCGCCATTTGAGTCTCCGCATTCGCACTTGAGCCCCAGCCATGAAAGAAAAATGTTGGGATTGTTTTAGTATTGGTTAAAGATGCAGTAACCTTTTTATCGGAAACATTTTGAGCTTTTTGACCACATCCCGCTAACACAAATAAAAATAACGCAACAAAAAAACTAGCAAGATAAATCTTTTTCTTCTTCATAATTATTTCCTCTTACACTTACTTTTCTCTAGTATACAAGGACAATTATCAATTGAAAAATATTTATTCTTACTAGTTTCCTATCGTTAAAAGCTATATTTAGTTTCTTTTAGCTTCTTTTGTTAAAGTTTTTAAGCCTGGTAAAGTAATCATCACAGTAAAGCTAAGTAAGTATAAAGCTGATAAAAAGCCCATTACTACGCCTAAGTTATATTTATCCATTAAAATACCTATTACTACTGATGAAAATCCACCGATTGCCCTACCGACATTAACAATAATATTATTGGCACTCGACCGAATTTCTGTTGGATATAATCTACTGATTACAGCGCCATAGCCACCAAACATCCCATTTGAGAAAAAGCCAACTACAGCTCCAATAATCAAAAGCATGGTCATATTTTGGGCCAAACTTAATGTATAAACCATTAAAGCTGAACCAATCAAGAAAATCGCGAAGGCTCTTCTAGGACCAAAGTAGTCAAAAATTGAGCCAAATGTCATCATACCAATGCTCATTCCAATAATCGTAGAAATCATCCAAAGACTAGAATTTGAAACATTTAAATTCAATTGCTTTTGCACAATTGTGGGAAGCCAGTTCATTAAACCAAAGTATCCAGCAATTTGAACTGTCATCATAATCATCAGACCCACGGTTTGCCAAGCAAGGTATGGCGTTGAAAACATTTTTTTAGCCACATCCGATAATAAGGAATTACTTTCACTAGCTTGAGCCTTAATAAATTGCTCACTTTCATGGACATGTTTTCTAATGAAGATGGTTAAAATTACTGGAAGAATCCCTACTAAAAATAGCATATGCCAACCTGCTGCTGGAATAATCCAAGCTGCAATTAAAGCCGCTAAAATTGCTCCAATTTGGCCACCAATCGCTGCTACTGAGGTCATTTTACCAATTTGTTCTTTATGAAAGTTCTCAGCAATTAAAGCAATTCCGACACCATATTCTCCGCCTGCTCCAATTCCTGCTAAAAGCCGAAGGGCATAGATAAGATAAATATTATTGGCAAATGCCATCAAAGCTGTCGCAATTGCAAAAATAATTACTGTATGGCTAAAAGTTTTAACTCGACCAATCTTATCACCTAAAATCCCAAAGGCGATTCCACCAACTAACATTCCTAAATTAGTAATCGTTGAAATAAAACCAGCCTCCCCACCTGACAAGTGAAGATCAGCGATCATCGAACTCATTGCAAACGATAAAAAAAGCACGTCCATATTCTCAAGCGCAAAACCTGATGAAGTAGATGCAATAACCCACTTCTGATTTTTGCTTAGAGTATGTCTGTGCTTAACCATTGTATCCATATTAAATTCCTCCAAAACGAATGCTCTCTGTCATTCAATTATTTCTTCAGAACTTATTCTACTCGTTTTTTTATGATTTACAATCCTAGATTATAAGTCTGGGTCTCTTCTAAAGTGCAATGGTGATTTCTTTATTTGCTTTGTGATTAACTTACCAATTAATTCTTGGTAGTCTTTAACTGCTGTATGAGCTAAGTCTTTGTTTGCTTTATTAATTAAGTCTAACTTCTTTGCAGGATCTTTTTCTTTATCAACTTAGACATCATATTCTGCCCGCATTTGACTTAATTTTTGTTGTGTAGCATTTCTAGCTTGATACAATTGCAAACCATAGTCTTTCCATGAACGATCAACTAAGACTTGTGCTTCCTTGTAAATCCAATAAGCTGAATTTGAAGCATACTTATCTTTGCCATGTCTATAGAAGCTTGGCACTACACTACCTTGTGGATAGAATGGAACATATACATTTTGACAAGTAATGCCTAATGATAACCCAGTGAATCCAATCCTTAACTTTAAGTTGCAGTAAGTGTGACTCTTCAGTAAAGTCAACACTAATTGGACGATATACAGCTGTATCTTTATTAACAGGATTTGCTACATCATATTTAGTTCCATCATAGTGATCTCTTAATACTCTTTGAGCAGCAGTTATTGAAATTGGATGGTCTGCCTTTTGAATAAATGGAATATCAAAGCTGCTTGGTTCTTGCTTAATAGAAGGATTTAAGATTCTTTGACCAGTCCAAACACGAGCAGTGTTATATGTTAAATCTAATAGGTTATGTGTACCAAAAATACGACGCCAATTAAATGGCTTATTATTCGGCCATAAATTATGTTCTTCAACAAATTTTTGTAAACCAGGAGCAGTAATGAAGTTATCAGAGTCATTAAAGTCAATTTCTTGAATTGCTAATTCATTAGCAGCTACAGCATAGCAATCATCTGGAATACGTTGTGCTACTCAGTAGTGAGCAGTACCAATTTCGAAGTACCAAGCTTCTTTAGAATCGGCAAATAAAATACCATCTGATTCACCTGCAGTATGATCTTTAATAATCTTAGCAAAACGAGCAATAGCTTCACGTGCTGTCTTTACATAGGGCAATATACAAGTTACCATTGCTTCTTCAATGATACCGGTCTTATTGAATGGATCAAAAGATTGAACTTGATCATTAGCATAGGTTGTTTCAGTAGCACTCATTGCTACTACCGGATTCCTCATAAACACCCTTCTTGTCACTCCAATTTGGAGTTGAAGAATAAGCATATCTATGAGTTGGTAAATCCATTTCAAACTTATTCAAGTTAGACTTAAAGTGATTATTTGGAATATCCTTTTCTTCATGAAAAGCTAAATGCTTAGCACAGTTTGACTTATCATCTTCATTACGTCCAATGATAATACTGCCATCTGTAGTAGCATTTTTCCCAATTAAAATTGATGTACATGCACTGTGATTACTTTCAATCATTATATATCAAACTTTCATTTAAATAACCTTTCTTATTCATTTTTCATTGTATTACCTTAGGCGCAAAAATTTTACTAAAACGCATTTTTTAAAAGTGTGAGCTAATGCTTTCCTTATTAAATTATGTTTGTTTTATTCAGCATCTGCCATTAAGTTATGAATTTTCTTAGTAAAGAAAAACATTACTACACCAAACAATACACTAACAATTCCAACTGCTAAGAAGTATGCCACTTCAGTTTTACTTGAGTAGTATTTAACAATTTGGGAGTTAATAGCTTGACCAGTGGCATCTGCTAAGAACCAAAGACTCATCATCTGTGAACGGAAAGCTTTTGGTGCTAAACGTGTAGTTACAGATAAGCCAATTGGAGAAATAAGCATTTCGGCAATTTCAACAATAAACCAAGAGCCAACTAACCAAAATGGGCTAACTCGTCCGTTTGTTCCATAAAGCATTCCTGGAAGGGCCATCCACATATATGAAAGACCAGCAAAGACCAAACCAGCAGCAAATTTACCAGCAGCACTTGGTTGTTTCTTCCAGTTATCCCATAACCATACAAAGAACGGAGTCAAAATCATTATAAATACTGGGTTCAAAGTTTGGAAGTTAGCTGCAGTAAAGTGCCATCCTCCGATGTGAAGTACTGTTCTTTGAGCAGCAAATAGAGCTAAAACAACAGAACCGGATTCTTCAATTCCCCAGAAGATAGAAGCTGCAATAAATAATGGAATGTAAGCCCAAACTTTTGAGCGTTCCTCTTTTGTAACTTTAGGGCTTCTAAGCATTAAAACAAAGTAATAAATTGGTAAGGCAATAGCAACAATAGTAATTAAAGTAATAATATTGTCAATATTTAATTGACTAAAAGCAGCCATTAAACCTAATACTACTGTTAAAGCTAAAACTCCTAAACCAATTCTCTTTAAGACTTTGTTACGAGTTTCTGGATCGATTGGATCTGTTGGGTGCATTCCATCCTCAGAGAGATACTTTCTACCACCCCAAACATACTGTACTAAACCAAAGAACATTCCAACTGCTGCCAAAGAGAAACCAGCATGGAAGTTAAAATGATTTCCAAATAAATTAAGGCCAAAACCTTCACTTGCCCAAGGAACTAACCATGGAGCAAGTGCTGATCCTAAGTTAATACCAAACACAAAGATACTGAAACCAGCATCACGTCTGCGATCATCTAATGAGTATAAGCCACCAACCATATCAGAAACATTAGGCTTAAGTAAACCTGTTCCGACCACAATAAATGCAATCGAAATATATAAACCTAGCTCTGCCATTGGTAGGGCTAAAATAATGTGTCCAATCATAATGAGGACACCACCAAAGAAGACAGTACTGCGTGCTCCCCAGATTCTGTCTGCTAACCATCCACCAGCTACCGTAGAAAGATAAACAAGTGAACCGTAGATAGACATGATTGAAGCAGCCGTGGTTTCATTCATTCCTAGTCCGCCACGTTCTACAGCATAATACATGTAGAAGAGCAAAATAGCACGCATACCGTAGTAACTAAATCTCTCCCACATTTCGGTGAAGAACAAGGTGGACAAACCACGAGGTTGTCCAAAGAAAGTCTTCTCTGTTGTTGAATTATTCATTAAAAACTATCCTTTCTGTTCACTGTGTTTGTTACACAGAAAGGTTTATTTTATACCTATTTATAATAAGTAGTCAAATTAGTATAGAACTATATAAAGAAAATAAACATAAAAAAATAAAAGTCAAATACTGCATGGTACTTGACTTTACGTAGAAAAGAATCATGAATTCTACTCATGATTCTAACAAATGACTATTTGATATTTAGAGAATTATTTTTATTAATTTAGGGTTGTCTCTCCTGCTCGAAAAGTAACAGGAATCATTAAACGTGAAATCTCCTTATGATCTGTATTTTGCATCTCTTTATGTAACTGTTCAACAGCAGTTTTAGCAATTGCTTCAATATTTTGTCTAATTGAAGAAATAGTCAACGGTGTATCAGGAGTAAGTTGCCAGCCGTCAAAACCAATTATCTGAACATGTTCAGGGACTGCGATCTCTGCTTTTTGAAATTCTTCAGTTAATACAAGAGCCAATTCATCAGTATGAGCAAAAATACCATAATTTGTGCTATCGTTTTTTATCTTTTGGATTAAATGTTCAATTACATGTTTATCATCTTTCCGGGAATCAATTTCAGTCAATTCGAATTTAATTCCATGATTATTACAATAATCTATAAATCCCGCTTTTCTTGCATTCATTTCAACAGAATTATGATTAGCTGAACCAATAAATATTAAATTACTCAGTTTTCTTTTGCTCAATTCTCTAGCAGCTATCTTTCCACCTTCATAATTATCTGAAGATACTAGTGAAAATTGACCTGTACTTTCTTTTTCAATAGAAACAAGGGGGATGTCAGAATGTACATGACTAGTTAAATCGGAATAAGAGATTGAAAGAATTCCAGCTACACGTTGCTCTTCAGCCATCGTGACATAACTTTTTTCTTTTTGATAATCATTCTCTGATACACATAGAACCATTTTATATCCAAGTTCATCTAAGTATTTTTGAACCCAAAAAGTTAATTCAGAAAAGAATGGAGACCATACACTTGGGACAACAAAAACTACAAAAGCTGATTGTTGCGTTTTCAAAAAACGTGCAGCATTATTTCTTACATAATTTAGTTTTTTTATTGCAGAATCAATTTCTTTTGCAGCTGTTGGGCGCACTTTCTTTCCATTTAAGAAATTTGAAACTGTTGCTACTGAAACATTAGCTTCACGCGCTACATCCTTCATGCTACTCACGTTTAATCACAACTCCTTCGTAAGGTCTTAGATAGATTACATTTGAGGCTTTAGAATTACTATGGCTATAGTTCGATAAAAGTACTTGATTCTTATTTACAAAATCAGTCGGCAAATTATATTTAACCTTATATGGTACAAAAGAACAAATAACCGCCAATTTTTCTTTCTCTGTACTTCTAGTGTAAGCAAAAATTGCAGAATCATCAGAAGTAAGCAAATCATATTTACCATCTAATAATACTTGATTATCATTTCTTAATTTCAAAAGTTTTTGATAAAAATGATAAATTGAATCTGGATCATTCAGATCTTTTTTCACATTAATTTCTTTATAATTTGGATTAACTTCGATCCATGGCTTTCCACTTGAAAAACCCGCCTGCTCTGATTCATCCCATTGAATTGGTGTACGTGCATTATCCCTAGTTTTCCTATTGACCATGTTTAATGCATCCCTATTACTAATACCTTTTGATTTTAAAAAATTATATATATTATGCGCTTCAAGATCCTTTAGCTCATCGATTTGCTTAATATGCAAATTGGTCATTCCAATTTCTTCGCCTTGAAAAATAAAAGGAGTACCTTTTTGTAATAAAGATGCCATAGCTAACATTTTAGCTGATTCTTTGCGATACTGAGAATCATTTCCAAATCTAGAAACAATTCTCGGTTGATCATGATTTCCAAGATAATTTGAATTCCAAGAAAGATTATTTTGCCAACTTGACATGGAATTACGCAAATCGCTCATCTTAAAACTTACATCGGAATATCTTCCATATTCTCCATAATCAACATGCATATGTTCAAATTGAAACACCATATCTAATTCATGTCGTTCAGGTTCAACAAATAATCTTGCTTCTTTAGCACTTGTATGTGGAGTTTCCCCAATAGAAATTACATCATACTTACTTAGTACTTCTCTATTCATCTCTTGCAGATATTCATGAATATGGGGGCCATTAGCTGACCCATAATAATAAGCTCCATACTCTTTACTATCTTCTAGAGGTGTATCTTCAAATTTCCTTGGTTTCGATATGAAGCTAATAGAATCCATTCTAAAGCCATCAACTCCCATATCTAACCAAAACTTCATTATCTTATATACATCATTTCTTACTTCTGGATTATCCCAATTTAAATCTGGCTGTTGTTTTGCAAAAAGATGCAGATAGTATTGATTTCTTTCTGGAACATAAGTCCACGCTGATCCTCCAAAGGCTGAACCTAAATTAGTTGGAGCACTTCCATCTTCTTTGGGATCACGCCAAATATAATAATCAGAATATTTATTATCTTTATTTTTTTTTGACTCTTTAAACCACTCATGTTGATCAGAAGTATGGTTAACAACTAGATCCATAACAATTCTTAAGCCTTTTTCATGAGCTTTACTCAATAGCTCTTTAAAATCATTCATTGAGCCATAGATGGGATTAATAGCTTTATAGTCCGCAATATCATAACCATTATCTACTAAAGGCGATTTAAAAATCGGAGTTAACCAAATAGTATTTGCACCGAGATTTTTAATGTAGTCTAGTTTTTCTATTAATCCACGGATATCTCCAATACCGTCTCCATTTGAATCTTTAAAGCTTTGTACGTACGCTTCATATACTATAGCTTTCTTCTTCCAATCATTCATCTTCATCGTCCTCATCTGCATTCTTTGCTAATTCATTTACATATTTAACTTGGTTTTTGGCTTCCGAGATAATAGATTGGATCTTTTCAGGCATTAAATAGCCTTCAATCGGTTCCATAGTAATTGCCATCGCTAATGACAAATTCATTCCGGTTATCAAATGAGTATGCGGCCGGTCAATATATGGGAAAAATTTTTGATTAACTGATCCGCCTAATAAATCAGTTAATACAATAACTTCATCCTCTTTATCAAATTGACTAAAAATTTCTTCAATCTGTCCTTTAATGGGCCTATTATCAACATAAGCCGATAAAACATTTAATTTTAAATTATCTCCTTCGAAAAATTTTAAAGCACTTGCCATTCCTTGGGCTAATGTTGAATGTGAAGCAATAACAATATGACGTTTAATACTATTCATTTTTCAACCTATTCTATTTCGCAATTCCTAATACGCCTGAAGCAGCCCCAGCTAAACAAATAACAATAATTAATAAGATAATTTTAGTTGGAGTCCACTTTTTCTTTCCAAGTAACCAATAAACTAGTCCAGTAACAGCAACCGGAAGTAATGCTGGCATAATCTTATCTAAAACTCCACTTTGAATGGAAAGCATAACTTTTCCTGTTCTAAATTTTAATGGGGTATATACTTTAACAACTGTAGGAATTAATGAACCAACTACCATTAACCCCATTACTGATATTGCATCAGTAAAAATATTTATTTTTTCACCTAATGAAGTTATTAACTTTGTACCAGAATCATATCCCGTCTTAAAGAACCACATCTTTAGCCAATAAAATGAAAGTTGTAGTGCCATCCATAAAATTGCTCCGACTGCATTTCCTTGTAGGGCCATGTAACCAGAAATTGATCCCATAATTGTGGGAATTAAAATCCAGAATACTGAATCACCTACTCCAGAAAATGGTCCCATCAAAGATGTTTTTAAAGATTGAACTGCATCTTTAGCCTTAATTCCATCTTTTTCTTCCATTGCAAGAGTAGCACCAAGAATAATATTAGCCATCAAGGGATTAGCATTGAAGTATTTATAGTGGTTATCCATAGCTTCAATATATTCATCATCATTGGGATAAATTTTTCTTAAAGCTTTTCTCATTGAAAATGCTACTGCTGGCGCTTGTTGAGTTTCAAAGTTATAACCTAATCCAGCATTAAAAATCCAACGTCTAAACATATTTTTTCGTTCGTGGATAGTTAATTTTTTACCATTTTCAGGTTGATTCATTTCTTTACTCATCAAAGTCGTCTCCTTCATCTTCTACTGCACCAGCTGTTTGCGCTGCTTCTGTATCCTTTTTATCTGAATTAATACGATAAATTTCGTAAGTTGCAGCTAAACCTAAAATTGCAATTCCTAAAATTGGAACTTTTAAATATCCGGCTAATACAAAACCAGCTAATAAATAAGCTAAATATTTTTTAACAGGCATAAATCTCAATAACATTCCAATACCAACAACTGGTAACATTCCTCCTGCAATAGTTAAACCATCCGTAATCCATGTTGGAATAACATGAAGAATAAGCTTAACAATAGGGGTACCAAACATTACAACTAAAGCGATTGGAATAATATACTTAAGCATCCAAACAAAAATGGTCAAATAAAATACTCCATCCATTTTGTTAAACTTCTTTTCATGAAGTAGTCTTTGAGACCAGTGAGCAAAGAAGTTGTTGATGATTTTAATAACAACATCAAGTTGTAATGTTAACATTCCCACAGGTAAGCCAACTGCAATTGCAGTTCCTGTAGAAGCTCCGGTTCTAATAGCTATAAAAACACCCACGATTGTGGCAACACCATATTCCGGAATTGAAGATCCACCGATAGCAGCAACTCCTAAAGACATAAGTTGCAAAGTACCACCGATAACTAAGCCGACGTTTAAATTGCCCATAATCAAACCAACTAACATACCGATGATAACTGGCCAATTACCTGTAATTTGGTTTCCCGTACCATTATCCCAAGCCATATAGGCTGCTAGCAAAATGATCAGAATATTTTGTAATATGATAGGCATAATTAATTTTCCCCTTTGCTCTTTAGAACCTCTTCAAGTGAAACTTCATTTTCATCATCTGGAGTATATTCAAAAAATACTGGAATACCCTTATCAGCAATCACCTTTAAATCAGATAATTCTTTTTCATCTAAAGCAACGCGCTTAGTATATGGTTTTCTATTTCCTTCTTCGAATAAAGCTCCTACATTTACTTTTGGAATTTCTATTCCAGCATTAATTAAGTCCAAAATATAATGAGGTTCTTTTACTATTAAGAAAACTGAATGGGAATCATATTTTCCATTCTTAAAATTAGTTATGGCTTTTTCTTCATTTATAATTGACATCCCCGTACCAGTCGGCTTACTCATTCTCATACTGGCTTTTACCATTTCATTTTGACTGACCTCATCATCAATCACCATGAATCTCTTAGGATGTAATACTTTATTCCATTGATTAACAGTAATTCCGTGGATAAGTCTTTGATCAATTCTTGCTAAAATAACTGGCATTTTAAATCTCCTCTACGAATCTAAACGTTTTAAATAAACTAATACATATACACTATAATCCCTTTAATTAAAGAATTTGAAAAAAATGAAACGTTTTAAGTTACAATTTAAATATACTATGTTTTTTCAATAATGCAAGCGCTTTCTAATAAAATAATAAAAAATACTGATTATCAGCATTAAGAAATGTTGATAGATCAGTATTCTACATAAATAAAATTATCTATAAATTTAATCCTTATCAATTTCAATATTTGATTTAATATCCTAAAACGTTTCAAATAAATTGGAATTAATTATTTTTATAAACTTTACTTTCAAATGGCTTTAAGCTAACAGTTCTCTTATCTTTCACATCTTCAAGTAAATTAACTAATTCACTAGCTATTTTTTCATAAAACTTTTCTAAGAAAGAATAATCAGTACGACAAGCAAGGTAATAGCCTTTGCCAGCTCCGTAGGAATGCTCAACAATAGCAGGTGTATTTCGATAAAAATCTTTACTGTATGTAGCCAGAACTTTTCCCGTGCAGTTAATTAGCGTTTCGCAATAATCATACATCGGATATTCTTTTCCTTCAAAGTTAATTAAATTCGATTGCCCAGGATATAAAACATCAGTTTCAAGAGGCTCAAGTACGTAAATTTCTTATAGTTCTTTTGGCCATTCATTCATATAGGCAAGATCATTTTCATCAACAACTCCGCTAATATAAGTGCCGACTAGCTTACCATCATTCTTAACATAGTTATCTATTTTTTCTAAATAAGACTTGCTCATTAAAAAGTGCATTGGAACAATCAATAAGTCGTATTGTGAAAACTCATCTTCAGGACTAACAAAATCAACTGGAATATCATGGTCATAAAAATATCGATAATGCTTTTGAATTGTTTGCCAGACCTTTTTATTCTCACTATAACTTTCTGCTTCTTGCAGTGCCCAGTAACTATCGTAGCTAAAGACAATTGCGACTTTTGCTTTTGCATAATTTGTTGCTACAATTGGGCTAATTTTTTCCAAGTCTTTACCAACCTTAGTTACGTCTTTAAATGCACGCGTTTTTTCAGGATGACGATTCTCAATTACAGCTCCATGAAACATTTCTGATGATCCTCGTGAAGCTCTAAGTTGGAAATACAATACGCCTTGGCTACCATGCGCAACATCCTGCAGGCTAGCCAATTCATGCATTCCGGATCTTTTTGCACGATCAAAGTTATGCCAATTAACACGTGATGGAGTATTTTCCATTACTAAAAAGTTCTGATGCTTCAAACTTCTAAAGAAATCATGAATTAATCCAACATTTCGTCCAAGTTCTTCAGTACTTTGAACGTCGTTACCCCAAGCAGGATAAGAATCCCAAGAGATAAAATCCAAATGACGCGCTACCTTTTGATAATCAAAACCAACAAATGGATCCATCAACGGATTTCCAGCCATCATATTCGTAGTTACAAGAATATTAGGAGTGATCTTTTTTAAGGGGTGCTGTTTCATTATCAATAAATGAAATTGTCTGGTCAGTAATAAATCTCTTCCAGTCTAAGCTCATCCCTTTATTACTCATTTCACTTAAAGGACTAGGCGGATTAACTTGATCCCAGTCATTATAAGTATGACTCCAAAAAGTGTTCCACCAGGAATGATTTAAAGTAGCTAGATCGCCATACTTATTTTTCAGCCATTTTCTAAAAGCATCTTTACATAAATCGCAGTAGCATTCACCTGAATATTCATTAGAAATATGCCAAAGTACCAAACTTTTCCTTTGACCAAAATGTTCTGCCAGTTTTGTGTTAATCTCATAAACTTTTTTCGATAAATAGGTGAAGTTAAACAATGATTATGTCGTCCACCAAAGCCGCGTTTATTTCCCCGGTTATCTGTTCTAAGGACTTCTGGATACTTTTGAGCAAGCCACGCTGGTCGTGCTCCACTTGGCGTAGCTAAAATTACATGACCATTCATTTCCTCTACTAGATCAAAAATCTCATCTAACCACGAAAAATCATAATTTTCTTCTTGCGGTTCTAATTTGGGCCACGAAAAAATCCCAACAGTCACGGTATTAATTTTAGCCTGCTTAAAGAGAGCAAAATCTTGATTAATTACATCGGGCTCATCCCACCATTGTTCTGGATTATAATCGCCACCATGCAAAAATTGGTTAATATCTAAGATACGCTTCATGATTCTATTCCTTGTTTCTTTCTATATTTGTAATTCAGAAAACGTAGCTCTCCTTTAAAATAATTATATTGCTTTTTAAACTTCAATTCGTCCACTTTAGTGAGATTGTATCAAAGTCAGCTGTTTTTTATTATTACTTATATATGATATTGGAATAAAAGTACTAGATATTTGGTCGATTTCTCTTCTTAGTGTTATTTTTAACATGAAAGTGCACTTTTATATATTATTAACTGTTTTTCATAAATATTGAGGTAGAAATTATGAAAAAGAATATTCAATATAATGTAGGTCAATGGTTACCCAGTGATCAAGAATTCTACAATAAATGGCTAAAAAAATTTTAAAAGAAGCGGAAAGTGAAGAAAATCAAAAATTACTTCCTTCAGTTCAAGCTTTAAAGAATTTAATTGAATCTGATCGGTATTTATACAATGTTACGCAGATGATGTTTGATGAAATTCCTGAAAAGTATGTTGATACTCCAATGGGAACCCCACAAGTTCGAAATTATAAACAAATGTTATTAATGCTCAACCGAATTATTCAAAGAGCTCCGGAATTCAACACAACTGGATTAGTCGGTACACCAATTAATGAAATTTTAGACTATCCTATGGCCACTAAAGCGGGTTATGTATTCTTTATAAATCCAAAAATCAATGAAAAGCTTAGAGATATTTTGAATTATTGGGGCAAATTTCTACAAACGCCAGACTCAACATATGTTCTTAACACATCTAAAAATGGTTGGTTAAGTGACTATGCATTAAATGAAATGGCTAAAGTAGCAGATGGTGACAAATTTACGACTATTTTCAAATGTACTTCTGAAGATCGTGAAAAGCATCTAGGTTTTACCTCTTGGGACAATTTCTTCACTCGTTTATTTAATCCTGGTATTCGTCCTGTTCAAGATCCTGATGACCCTGATTCAATTGCTAATGCTTGTGAATCAGCACCATATCGAATCGCCCATAATCTCTAAATTCTGGATTAAAGGACAACCATATTCATTAATTGATCTAATCCATAACGATCCATTAACATCAAAATTTGTTGGTGGTACACTTTACCAGGCCTTCCTTAGTGCATTGAGTTATCACAGATGGAACAGTCCAGTTAGCGGAACAGTAGTTAAAGCTTATAACTTATACGGTTCTTACTACTCTGAAACTTTGCCACAAGGATTTGAAAATCCTAATGGCCCTGATCCAGCTGCTCCTAATGATCCTCAAGCTTATATTACCTAAACTGCATCACGTGCAGTCATCTTCATTAAAGCAGACAATCCTAAGATTGGCTTAATGTGCTTTGTAGCTGTAGGTATGGCAGAAGTTTCAGGCAACGAAATTACTGTTAAAGTTGGTCAGCATATTAATAAAGATGGTCAACTTGATATTTTCCACTTTGGTGGCTCAACTCATGTTCTTTTGTTTAGACCAGGAGTTAATGTTAAATTTAATCTTCATGGTCAAGAGCCAAGTTTAGGTTCTCATAATATTAAAGTTCATGATGAAATCGCTAGAGTGGAATAAAATACATTAAATTTTAGTTTCATATAATTCAAAAGACTGTTCTGAAATAATACCAGAACAGTCTTTTTGTTAGAGCGTTAATTGCATCTGATCATTAAAATAATTTTTATAGGCAAGATAAACCGAAATAATCGCTCCTAAACTTGTAGCAGATAAAAGCATAAAAGTTACCATAATCTGATACTTAATTGCATAAATTGGGTTTACTCCAGCAAAGATCAATCCTGACATCATCCCCGGCAAATTAACTAAACCTACTGTCTTAGCTGAATCAATCGTTGGCTGCATAGCAGTCTTAATACTACGCCGAATAATTGGCATCGACGCCGTTTTAATATCACTACCTAAAGCTAACCTTTCTAAAACAGGCTGTCTTAAATCATGAAAACTTTCATTTAAAGATTTATAGCAAAGACCTATTGCAACCATTTCATTACCTGCAATCATTCCTGTAATTGGAATTACTTGCATAGGTATCGGTTTAATGACGCCAGAAAGAAGTAATATAGCCAATGTAATGTAGGTTCCTACGGCCTCAGCTACAATTGAATTCCATAATTTTCGATTAGTATTTGGATCTCTACCATTCGCATTCCATGAAGCATTAAAAATAATAACAAGTGTAGAAACAAAGGTTAGCCAAAAAGTATTTACATTGAAAATTACTTTTAAAATATATCCAATAATGACTAGCTGAATAATGGCTCGCACAACACTAACCAAAATATCTTTAGTAAGGCCTAGCTTTTCTTTAACAGAAATTCCAATTGATACTAAAACTAATAAGAATGCAAAAACTAGAGACCAGTTACTGACAACTACGTTTTTCATCGAGAAATGCCTTCTTCACTTCAAAAATTTTATTGGCTTTTTCAATTTCACTTTTATCATGAGTTACTTGTAAGATCGTAACATGCTTCTTGCGCACATCATCAAATAAATGATGAACAATTTCTTTACTATTTTCATCAAGTCCTGTGGTTACCTCATCCAATAGTAAAATTCGTGGTAAAAAGACTAAATTTCTAATTAAGGCAACTCGTTGCTTTTCTCCACCAGATAAAGAATTAATATTTTTCTTCAAAAAATTCTGATTTAGACTTACTTTATCTAATAATTCAGTTAGATGCTCTTCATTGACTTCCTCTCTTCGAATTTGGTAAGGAAAAATCAGATTATCTCTTACCATTTTTCCAAAAAGAGACGGTTGCTGGAAGCAATAGGAAACTTGCCGACGATATTCAAGCGGAGAATATTGACTAATATCTTTTCCCTCATATTCGATTGAGCCAGAAGTAGGTGTAAGTAAGCTAGCAATAATTTTTAAAAGTGTACTTTTTCCTGCACCAGAAGGCCCTATAATTGTTAAAAAGTCTCCTGAATTTACACTTAGATTAATATTTTTCAGAACGGTATTTCCATCAACAGAATAATTTAAATTTTTAATTTCTAAAAGATGCATAGCTAACCTTCTATATAAATATTTATTTTTATTATAAACGATATGAACCCCGAAATTCTTATCTTAGTTTCGGGGTTCATAACTATAATTTATATTCTATTTATTTTTCTTCGTCCCCAAAACCGATAAGAGACAAAAAACAAGTCCGAAAATTAGCTCCCAAATAAATGGCTGATTCCACATAAAAAGATTGCCAATTTCACTTGCTGTATAACGAACAATATAAATCAATACACTAATAATAGCCATACACCAACTAAAAATTGCTACTTTTTTAAAAAATACTTTCCAGTCCATTAGATCACCTTAAAACTATCTAGCTTTTCTTGTGTCATATCACGAATAATTGCAGTTGCTAAATCAACTGAAGCCTTAAAGTCTTTATATGCTGAGAAACAATATGGAGAGTGCTCATAACGAACCGGAATTCCAATAACAATTGTTGGAGCTCCATATTCATAATAAATTGCTGCCCCATCTTGCCCGCCACCAGTTCTAACAGATCGAGTATATGGAATATTATTCTTATCAGCTATATCGCAAGCATATTGTTGAAACTTAGGATTTGGTAAAAATGTAGTATCCATATCTCTAAGCATTGGACCGCGTTTTAAGCCTGTTTGAGATAACCATTCCGGCTCAAAAGTATCATCAGCTGGACAACTTTCTAAAACAATACATAAATCAGGCTTAATTTTTCGTCCAGTGACATATGCACCGCGAAGTCCTACTTCTTCTTGACTAGATAAGGCAGCTACTACATCAAAATTAGTCTCTTCACCCTTCAAATTATCTAAGATGTCTACCATGGCTCCTGCACCAAAGCGATCATCAAAGTCTTTACCGAAGAATAAACCGGATTTTTCATGGTATTCGCACTTTACATCAACAAAAATTGGACAACCAGTGTCAATTTTATAATCTTTAATAGTTTCTTCCCTACTTGATGAACCTACATCAATAGACATATCTGCAACTTCCGGAATTGAATTTCTTTCAGCAGCAGTCATAAAGTGCGGAGGCTTTGTAGCCACTACACCAGGAATATATTCACCATCACGATTACGAATTTTCACTCTTAAAGCCGGAATATTATACTTTACCCAACCCCCAAGTGGAACAAATTTAATTAATCCATTCGGACGAACTGCCTGGGTAATAAAACCAACTGCATCAGAGTGAGCATCCATTTGAATAACGGGCCGATTACCTTTATTTTCCTTCTTAGCTGCATATACATTGAGCATCCCATCTACCGTAATATCAGCAGTATTTTTAGCATAAGTAGAAAACAATTTTACAAATTCTTCTTCAAAGCCAGATGTAGAATTTTCATCTGAAAATTCTTTTAACATTTGAATTTCTTGTTCTTTTTTCATAATTTTTCCTCTCGCAAACGCTTTTATTTTAATTATATTTATGTCTTTAAACTTTTTAAAGAAATTCTTTGCAAATTTTAAATCTAATGCCAAATCTTCTTTAAAAAAAGAAAGGTATTCTATTTAACAAGTAAGGGAACTTCTACACCTTACTTATTCTCCCAAAATAATATACGACATTAAAAAGCAGACTTCTAATCCCCCAGAACGTCTGCTTTTTGTTTTGCTCCAATTTTTTCTATACTAAACTTGCTTATGCTATGCTGAGTAAGATTTATATTACAAGGATTCAAAATCATGAAAAAAGTAGCTCTAATTCTATTATCAACCTTATTACTTACTGCTTGCAGTAATACCTCTAAAAATAATTAGTCTAAATCCTCTAACTCAGCATCTTCAACTACCACTTCAAAAACTACCACTAAAACTTCCTCTAAACCTAATTTTAATAAAAAATACCCTGGTTTTAAATTAGCTATGATTCCTACTGTATTTCAAGGAACCTGGTATCAAACTGATCGCTACAGTAAAACAGCGCGAAAATTTATTATAACCAAACATACTATCATGGATTCTGTGGTCTATCAAAAAACATATCCAAACCTAAACCATCGCTCAGAAAAAAATAATAAAGTTTATGCTGGGGATGCAAGCATGGTCTCTTTTGAAGATAAAAATGGTTCGCAGTGGCTCCGAGCACGTGGATTTTTAGATACTGTTGATATCATCTATATCCCAGGTACTTTTAAAGGAAATCAGTGCCTTTATTTAGCTTATTCTTCCGGCGACATTCATAGTGCTATGTTTAAAGACAAAAAAGCAGCCTTGAAATATCGTAAGTATGATTTCTCTAAAATTACTAATCCTCTAGATTAAAAAATAAGTTGTAATTACAATTAGTTGCATTATACTTATTTAAAGTATTAGTTGTAACTACAACTTAGAAAGGTAAAATTATGCTAAAAAGACCACTAGCAAATTTACTCTATCATATTGGTAAATTAGAAAACCTCCTGATCAATCAACGATTGGCCTCTATTAATTTAAGAATGACGCATGCCCATGTTTTAAGATACATTCAAAAGCATCCCGGCTGCATTCAAAAGGAAGTTGCAGATTATCTTTTTTACCAACCTGCCAGTTTTACTAATGTAGTTAAACTATTAGAAAAAAGAAAAATGATTGAACGTCGAGCAGATCCAAACAATGGACTAAAAAAAAACTATTCTTACTTCCAGCTGGAGTTGAGGTTCTTAGACAAGTGAACGACGCCTTTGAAGAGGTAAATCAACTAGTTGGAACAGTAGATCCTGATACTTTAGCTAAACTTGAAAAGATTTCAATCAATTTAGAAAAGCAGATTTAGAGAAAGAAAAACTAATGAGCAAATTTTTACCATTGTGGCAATATATTAAAGATAATCATGACCAAGACTTTCAATTATCTTTTAACCAAATTCAAAAGATTGTCGGCCTGCCAATTGATCATTCTTTTTTAACTTATAAAAAGGAATTGCTCGATTATGGTTTCAAAGTAGGAAAAATATCCCTTAAAAATAAAACGATATATTTTAAAAAATTGGAGGACGAGAATGACGATGAAATCAGATAAGCCAATTTGGAAAAAGAATCTTTATGTTCTCTCTATCGCCGTATTTATCGCAGGAATCGCATTTTCAGAGATTATGCCCTTCCTACCTCTATATATCGATACCTTAGGACATTTTACTCACCAAAAGTTAAACTTTTGGTCGGGATTTATTTTTTCCGGAGTATACTTCGTCTCAGCTATTATTTCACCATGGTGGGGTAAATTAGCTGATAAAAAAGGTAGAAAACTAATGATTCTCAGGGCTTCCCTTGGAATGGCCATTGTCCTTGGAAGTATGGGGTTAGTTACTAATGTCTGGCAACTATTTTTCTTAAGAATGTTGCAAGGAGTCTTTGCAGGATTTGTTTCAAATTCAAATGCTTTAATCGCTACAGAAACACCTAAAGAAAAATCTGGTCAAGCGCTAGGAACAATGGCCTCTTCTTTTACTGCTGGGAACTTACTTGGGCCTTTCTTAGGTGGAGCACTTGCGTCTGCATTTAGTTACCGCGTTACTTTCTTTATCACAGGAGGATTATTATTAATCTCCTTCCTTCTCTCACTTTTCTTTGTTCATGAAGAAGGATTCAAGCCGATTACAGAAAAGAAGCTCGATAAGGCAAGTGGCGTCATTGCTACTCTACGCTCTCCAACCCTAGTATTTGGTTTACTGTTAACCACTTTAATTATTCAAGCAGCCAACAATTCAATTAACCCAATTGTTTCTCTATATGTTAAACAATTGCTGAATGGACATGGAAATGTTGTTTTTGTTTCTGGAATTATTGCAGCTTTACCCGGAATTGCAACATTTTTAGCTGCTTCACGCTTTGGAGCATTAGGTGATAAAATTGGGACTCACAAAATTATTATCGGTGGTTTTATTGGTGCAACGATTCTATTCTTTTTAACTGCCTTTGTTCACAACACAGTACAATTAGGTATTTTACGCTTTTTAGTTGGTTTTACTGACGCATGTCTTTTCCCACAAGTACAAACTTTACTAACCAAAAATTCACCTGCTGCTGTTACTGGTCGAATTTTTTCTTGGAATCAGAGTGCAATGTATATTGGAAATATTGCGGGGCCTCTTCTAGGATCTTTCATTGCTGGAGTTTCAAGTTATAGTATGGTATTCATTGTGACAGCAGGTATTGTTGTCATAAACTTAATTTTGTTTAACTTTAATGTTGTAAAAAATCTTTCAAAATAACATAAAAACAGCATTTCTCGTGTGTATTGAGAAATGCTGTTTTTATTTATACAAATTAATTTTTTATTCTAAATAAACGTAATTTAAATCAGCTTCTATATGATTCTTTTTCTCCTAACTTCAGTTGGAATTTCACCTATCTTAGCTAATCTCTTCTTTCCTAAGAACAGGTATAAAACAGCTGTTACAGCAGCTACAACTATTGAGAGTAAAATAGTTTCCCAAGTAAAGTTAAAGATTAAATAGCAAGCTACTAATAAAGCCAAAATTGGAATTGTGTAGCCGCCTGGAAGTTTAAAACCATGGTTTGGATATTGACCAGTATGCTTAAATTTAATAACCGCAAAAATAGATGGTGCATATTGAACAAATGAACCTAAAACAATACATCCAACTAAGAACAAGTATGATTGAGTAATTAAAAGTAAGGTTACAGCATCAGTTAAAATAATACCTACCCATGGAGCATCAAATTTATTCTTTTTTCCTACCCAATTTGGTAATAATTGGTGTTCTAGAGCTAAGGAAGCAATCAAAGCTGGTGTATTAAACGAGAACGTAAATGCCACACCGAAAATACTTAACAAAACTCCAATGATAATAATCACATAACTCCATTCTCCCACAGCAGACTTAAAGGCATTAGCAATAGGAATGGTGTACCATGACATCTTGTGACCCAAAATACCAATAGCAATTAATACCATCAAAGTATAAAGAATAGTTACCATAACCATAACAGCAACTACAGCAATTGGAATATTTTTAGCTGGATCTTTCATCTTAGAGGCAGCAATTGGAATAAAGGAGAAAACACTAAACAAATAAAATACAACACTAAAGGCTGCACCAAAGTGATGGAAAAATGGTCCTACATCCTTTGCAGCTGCGGCTGGTAAAATGGGATGGAAGTTTGCAATATGCATGAAGATCATACCAACAATAATAAACAAAATAATAGTTGATAGCTTAGCAATGTAGGAAGTGTTATCAATTATTTTAACTAAGGCACGACCAAAGAAATTAATAATTGAGAACAATAAAACTAATCCTATCCCGACAGCAAAATAGACTGAGCTTTGATTGAATGCAGGTATAAAACTTTTAAGCGTTGTTAAAAATGCTACTACTTCAGCATCATAAGTACAACAGCCCAAAAACCATGTAAATACACCAAGCTCATAGCCTGCAAATCTACCAAATGCATTGTACGAATATAGCCATGCAGCTCCGGAACCGGTAAAATGACTAGCCAAATCTGCATAACATAATGCGATTAACCCTACCGTTAATGTAGCAGAAAGTAAGACAACTACACTCAATAGATCCATATCTTTATAAATAGATTGCGGAAGTAAAAATCTCCTGATCCTATAACTCCGTTAATTCCTAAAAAGTAAATTGACATAAAAGTTAACTTTTTAGGAACAGTTTTTTTAACCATAGTACTTACCACCTTTGAAACTGTTCATTTATATTTCTAAAACATTAACTCTCATCTCAGCCATAACGATTGTTATTTTTAAAAGTAAATAAAAGAAATCGAATTTAAAAAATAATTCATTTACCTACAAAATAATATATTTTTTAAGTATTTTTCGATTTATTATTTCATCAGCTTTTGTTTGAGTTATTTTATTTAAAATAATGCATTTTTCGTAAAAAAGCCTATGTATCACAATTGTTTTTATTTGTTTTTTTATTTTTAACTACTAATCTAATAGGCGAATAGATAATTATTATTTTAACTTTCAAGTCGTTATATAAATATCTATTTATTTTGTTAACTTTCTATTTTGATGAAAACTTATGTGAACTACTATCTTTTACTAACACTCTTTTTACCAATAACAGATGTTGCTAATAAAAGAAATTCACAAGCCAACCATCTTTTTAGTTAGTTTCTTTTGCCTTTTAGAAGGAGTGGGTATTTTCATGGAAGACGAAAAAACCAAAACGAAAAAGACCTATATATCTGTCCTTGCCCTAACAATGATGAATGTTTCCATAGTTGCTGGACTAGCAAATGATGTTCAGCAATCATTCTATGGACTTGCATCAGTAACGTACTTTGCAATCCAATCGGAGCTATTTGTTTCTTCATCCCAACTGCTCTAGTTGCGGCTTAATTAGCTTCTGTTTAGAATAACCGCGGAGGAATTTTCCGCTGGGTTGGTGTAGGTAAAGGCTGGGGACTAACCTGTTTACTTATCCTATGGTTCCAATTAATTTTGAACTTTGTGATGGGGATGCCGAGCTTTACAGCAACCATCATGTTTTATACACCAAACTATGATGCCGCTGTAAAATTTGCTCAAGCACCACAACATGAATTGCTGATTATGACAGGTTGGATCATCTTATATTGGGTCCTTACTTATTTAGCTACTAAAGGTGTTAAAGCCTTCTCTAACATCGCTAAATACGCTGTCATTATCGGGAGTTTAATTCCTTTAGCAGTCATGATTATTTTACCTATTGTTTGGGTAGCTCAAGGGCATCAACCTGTTATTCCAATGACACCTAAAGGATTAATTCCTAAGTGGAATGGAATGAGTACATTAGCATTAGCTGCCGGAGTATTCTTCTCATACACTGGTATCGATACTAACGCTGCTCACATTAAACAATTGAAGCACCCCGAAAAAGATTTCACTAAAGCAATGTTTATTTCAATTATTCTTACTTTCTTAATCTTTGTTGTTGGTACTGTAATCATTGCAATGATTATTCCTGAGAAGCAAATTAACGTTTTATACACTCTCTACTCTGTATTCAGGATTTTAGGATCAACAATTGGAATGCCTTGGTTATACATGGTTCTTGTTTGGGCCTTACTATTCAATACCATTGCGATGGTCGTAACCAACATGGCTGGTCCATCATTTATGTTAGGTCAAGTTGGAGGTAGTGGATTTTTACCACACTGGTTCCAACAAAACAATAAACATAACATGCCTGCACATTTAATGTATACACAAATCGCTGGAATGACTGTTGTAGCTTACTTAGTAAAATTGATTCCTAATGTTGAAGGTTTTGTGATTTTGCTAACTCAAACTATTACTGTTCTTTACATGATCTACTACATTTTAATGTTTACTGCTTTCCTACGTTTACGTTATGACCAACCTAACCGTCCTCGTTCATTTAAAGTTCCTGGTGGTAAGTTCGGTGCTTGGCTTGTTGCAGGTCTAGGATTAATTTTCTCAGCCTTTGCCATTGTCCTTGCTATTTATCCACCAGCACAGGTTAAGTCAGAGGTTGGTTCACCAATAGTTTACATCTCAGTTATTTTAGCTTTAGTCGCTGTTGTTCTTATTGTTTGTTTCAGCTTATATCAACTTTCAAAGAAACACACTGATTGGGTAAATCCAAATAACAAGTTTGCCCCATTTACTTGGAAAATTGAAGGACTTAAGAAACCTGGAAAGGCTTTATCAAATGTCCCAACAACTGTTATGTCTAAAGATCAAAACCCAATGGGTATGCCAATCAAGCGTCCTTATAAGCCAAACGAACAAGTATCCGACGACATTGTTAAAGCTGATGAAAACAACGAGATTTCAACTGATGAAAGTTAAATAGATTATCGATTTTAAAGAAAAGAGATTATTATGGTACAAATTGATAATGAAGATTTAAAACAAGTTAGATCAGAATTTTTAGATACACCAAAGTATCGTAACACTCAAAATGCCGTAATGAAGAACGGTATCAAGAAATCAATTACAAATCAAAGTGAAATTAATTCTCACCCATTTGTATTCTCAATTGATGTTGATTCAAATAAAGTTTTAAACCAAAAACAATCTGGTCGTTGCTGGGACTTCTCAGGTTTAAACTTCATTCGTTACCACATTGAAAAAGAGCACCACATTAAGGACATGGAATTGTCACCTAGCTACGTTTACTTCTACGACAAGCTAGAAAAAGGTAACTACTTCTACCAAAACATTATTAACACAGCTGATCGTCCATTGTCTGACCGTCTAGTTAACTGGTTACTTACTACTCCACAACAAGATGGTGGTGATTGGCCACTATTGACCAATTTAATTGAAAAATATGGTCTAGTTCCAAACGAATTAATGCCTGAAACAAAGCCAGCCTGGAATACTACCGAAATTAATCGGATGTACAACAGAAAATTAGACAAAGACGCTATGAAATTACGTGATTTAGTTAACAACAATGCTTCCGATACAAAGATTAAAAGCGTTATTCGTCAACTAAACCAAGAAAACTATCGTGTCTTAAGTATCTGCTTTGGTACTCCTCCAGAAAAATTCACTTATGAATATCGTGATAAGAATAAGAAGTATCATACTACTGGTGAAGTTACACCATTAGAATTTTACAAGAAGTTTGCAGATATTAACTTAGATGACTACGTTGAACTAATGAACTTACCTGGTTGTGGATATAAGTACAACCAAACCTATGGTATTGAACTATGTAATAACGTAGTCGGTGGTAGAAATATTCGCTACTTAAATGTTCCAATGCATGATATGAGACGTATGGTCATAGATCAATTAAAGGATGATGAACCTGTATGGTTTGCCTGTGATGTCTTACAAGAATGGAATAATCCTGCTGGCTTACTTTCTTTAAAGGTTTATGATTGAAAACGTTCATTTGGTATTAGCTTAGGCAAAGACAAGGCTACTCGTGTACAATACCGTGAAAGTATGCCAACTCACGCTATGTTAATTTGTGGTGTTGATTTACATGACAATGAACCAACTAAATGGAAGGTCCAAAATTCATGGGGTGATAAGCCTGGTCACAAAGGCTACTTTATCATGGACAATTCATGGATGGATCAATACACTTATAACACTGTAGTTAACAAGAAGCATTTGACTGATACCGAACGTGTAGCTTATGAAAAAGCTGAGATCAATCTTCCATATTGGACTGCAATGTTATCTGATTAGTCTTTAATTGATTTAAAAATGAAGGTGAATGTTATGACATTGACAGATACGCAAAGTAAAATTGTCGCAAAAGCTACTAAAAAAGATGCTAATGGTTGGCATTATTTAACAGTTCAAGGTGACCCTTATGAAATTGGTTTCCAACATGGTTATCTTTTAACCGATGAATTTAGGGATGCAGTGCGTGTTTACACTCATATGACACTTGAACTATATGGAATGGACTATTCATTCTTTGTCAATCAAGTAGTTAAAATCCACAAAGACAAGATTCCAGAAGAATATTTGGAAGAAATGCAAGGTATGGCTGATGGCTTTACTGCTAATGGATTTGAAACCAGTATTGACGACGTTATCGGCTAGAATGATTGGATGGAACTAACTGGCTATTGGTGGCCACAAGTAGCTGCTAATTATTCTAACAATCCTCCTCAAGGACCACGCGGTTCTCACTGTTCCGGATTTGTTGCTACAGGATCTGCCACAAGAGACGGTAAACCAGTTATTGCTCATGAAAGTTTCGATGACTTCTGGAGCGGTCAATACTTTAATGTTTGTGAAGAAGTTCATCCAACTAATGGTCATGCATTTAAGATGCAAACCGTTCCTGGTTACATCGATTCAATGACTGACTTCTACGTTACTGATGCTGGTCTCGGTATTACTGAAACAACAATTGCTGGCTTTGTTGGCTATGATGTACACGGAATGCCTGAATTTATTCGTGCCCGGAAAGTTACCCAATACGCAAATAATATTGATCAATGGGTAAAATTAGTTAACGAAGGTAACAATGGTGGTTATGCCAACATTTGGCTCCTTTGCAACATTAATACTGGTGAAATCGCACGCTTTGAACAAGAATTAAAACACCAAGAATTGTTAGAGTCAACTGATGGTTTCTACTATGGCTGTAATGCTTGTCACATCGTAACCTTGAGTATGTTGACAACGGCTATAATGATACTCATCAACAAACTGGTGCACGTAGAGCACGCTTTGAAGAATTATTACCAGAGGTATCTGGGACAATTGATGATGGCGTTGCTAAGAGAATCTTAGCCGATAAGTATGATCCATACCTAGGTTATCAATGTGCTTCTTCACGTAATATTTGTGCTCACTATGATGTTGATCCACAATACTATGCTGACGATCCACATGGCGTTTGGAATGTACCTTTCTTCCCAGGTGGTTCATGTGATGGTAAATGTGCTGATGCCACCGATATTGAAAACTTGAATATGTGGGGCATTTTTGACAGAGCTGATGGTGAACCATTTGACGCCAAAGACTTTATGCAGCAACATCCTGAATGGAACTGGCAAAAAGGTTATCTGTATGATAGACCAAGTCAACCTTGGACATTGTTTGACTAAATCAGTTCAATTAACTTAATCAAAAACAAAATCATAAAAACTACTCACACAAATAGGGTTAAGCATAATGCTTAACCCTATTTTGTTAACTATTTATTTACTACTTGCTTAATCTTTTCAAAGACAAATTGCATTACTCCAACCCAAGTTAAAGCAATAGCAACTGAACCGCAAACATCAGATGGATAGTGAGCATAAACATATACTCTAGAGATCATTACGATAACTAGCCAAACGATTAATAGAAAATCAATCCAAAAACGTTTAGTTCTATCTTTCAATACTACTGGTAAAAGCACCATGATGATCCAAATAACAATCATCCCCATGCCTAAAGTATGGCCACTAGGAAAACTAAATCCATCATCAACTGCTAGGTGCTGTACAGGACGAGCTCTTTGAATCAAATGCTTAATTACCCAACCAACTGCATCCCCTGTAATCATTGTTAAAACTAAGTTGGTCGCAAGAGGACGTTGTTTTCTAAACCATAAGATTACTGCAATCAATACCATCCAGATCAAGTCAACCTTGGTATCTGCTAAAAATGTAATCTTTAGCATTAATCCCTTTAAATTAGGAACAATATGAACTAATCCTTCAAAGAAATTATCAAAGGCATTAATCCAACCTAAGTGTAAAACAATCGAAATGGCGAGAATCAAACTAATGGGTAAGCCCCAATATATCGCTTTTGAATATCTTTTCATTTTTACTCCTGTTTTCAATAATGTTTTTTCTTATTTTACCACTTATCTAAAGAGCTCAACACAATCCGTTATAATTTAACAAAAAAGCTAAGCACTTACCGCATGCTTAGCTTCTAAAATATTAATTTTTTAATTCTTACTTAATCAAATACATCTAGCTCTAATCCATCAAAAATATCTCTCAACAAATCTAAGCCTGCGATACTGTTCCCATCTTTATCTAAAGCCGGACTAAAGATCCCAATTCCATATTTGTGAGGTGCAGCGGACATAAGACCACCACCAACACCACTCTTTGTTGGTACACCAATTAGTCGTGAATAAGTGCCTGATTGATTATACAGGCCAGTTGTCATCATTAATGACTTGATACAATAAGCTTCTTCATCAGGGATAATGCGTTTGTTGTCCCATGGTCTTACACCGCCATTAGCTAAAACAGCCCCTAAATTTGCTAAAGAACGTGCATTCACCATCATTGAACACTGCTTAAAGTAAGTATCAAGACTAGTCACTACATCCCCCAGCATCATGTTTTTAGATTCCATATAATATGCTAACGACCGGTCTAGATTGCCTGTTCTTTTTTCAGAATGATAAATTATTTGATCTAAATAAAGATCTGGGTCATTACAAATATCACGAGCAAAATCTAAGATTTCTTCAAATGCATCGTCACCCGTCTTACTTACTACCATCGAAGTTGTAGCAATTGCTCCAGCGTTAATAAAAGGATTCAACGAATACTTAGCTCTTTCAATTTCCATATTTAGAATTGAATTGAAGGCAAAGCCTGTTTGACGGGACCCTACATGTTTAAATACTTCTTGTATGCCCATCTTTTTAGTAGCAAGCATTAAGGTAATTACCTTAGAAATACTTTCAATTGCAAATCGTACTTCACTTTGGCCTGCTTCACCTACTTCACCATCTTCTAAATCATATAAGGCAACCCCGAGTTGCTAGCTATATTTCCTTCTTTTTCTTTAGGCAAATTCTTCTTAACTAATTTTTCTAATTGAATCATAGCTATCTCTTTTCTATAGAAATACACTCTCACTTTAAGCATAGTCGATTCAATTGATTAGGTGAAATATTCGCATTTATTATTAATAAAAAAGCTACGCACTTACTTAATACGTAACTTTTCACTAACTTACCTTAATCAATTGGAGGAATCTCTCTAGTTTCCGCTAGTTCTTTATACCAATATGCACTCTTTTTTGCATAGCGTTTCTGCGTCTTAAAATCGACATAGAATAAACCATATCGTTTTGAATAACCATTAGTCCAAGAGAACATATCTTGTAATGACCAGACAAAGTAACCATTAACTGGAATACCAGCTTTAATTGCCTTAGCTACTTGTTCCATATGATTTCTTAAATATTTAATTCTAGGTGTATCATCAACTATCTTGTCTTCACTTTCAAACTTATCCTTATAGCCCATACCATTTTCAGTAATATACATTGAATGAACTAAAGGATAATCATCATAAATACGTTTTAATTGATCATACATCCCTTGCGGATAAATAATCCAATCCCAATCAGTTGCTGGCAAATCCTTTGGATGAATCTCCTCACCAACACCTTTCATTCGATTGACATCTGTTCCTTTTTTACCAGTACCATTATGAACAATTTCTGTGTCGCCATGATATTCTTTCATAAATTTCGAGAAGTAATAGTTAACTCCCACAAAGTCTAATTGCTTAGCGGCCTTTAAGAGAACTTTTTCATCTTCTGGCTTAATCTCAATCATCTTCTGATCATTAGCTTCAATGATCTCTTTAACTAAAGCTAAAGTTTTTTTAGAATATTTACCAGCTAAAGTCCCATCTAGGTAAAACTTATTTTCCAGCACATCTTTTAATTCGGCAGCATGCTTGTCACCTTTACTATCAGTTGATGGATAGACTGTTTGAAGAGCATGAACGATACCAATTTGGCCTGTATATCCAGCTTCTTTATAGGCATTAACGATTCGTGCATGGACTAAGTTCTGGTTATATTCTGCTTCAAAACATTTATCAAACTGATCTTTATATGCTGGAGGAAAAGTTCCGCTAACATATTGCTGACCAGCCATTGAAGTTGGCTCATTAATTGTAATCCAGTATCTAACCTCATCGGCATATTCTTTAAAGCAAAACTTAGCATATTCAACAAATGCATCCAGCATTTCTTGTGATAACCATCCACCTTTATCTTGCAGAGCTTGTGGAGTATCAAAGTGATGAAGGGTTACAAAAGGTTCAACACCGTTTTCGCGACATTTTTTGAATAATTTATGATAGTATTCTACACCCCTTAGCTCAATTTTTCCTTCACCTGCTGGGAAAATTCTTGCCCAGTCAATTGAGACTCTGATTGCATTAATCTGGAACTTTTTACATAGATCTAAATCTTCTGGATAACGATGATAAAAATCACAAGCTGGATCTGGATTGATGGTTCCCTGTTCACGCAAGTACTTATCCCAGATTACTTCACCTTTACCGTCTTCTTTAGTTGCACCTTCACATTGGTAAGCAGCGGTTGCTCCACCAAAATAAAAATCTTTTGGAAATTTAAACTGTTGCATTTGGTACACTTCCTGTCGTATCTTCATCTTTCTTTTCATCATTTTTACCAGCTAAGCTATCGACTACAAATTTAAACGCTTTATCAGGATTTTGCGTTAATTCAATATACTGACGTCCAGTAGTCGTAACTAGCTTAGATCCGTCATGGTCTGCAATTTCTTGCAAATTACCTTTCATACTATCCATTTGTGGAGCTAAGATAATCAAATCCATGTCATTAATAATATCCATGTGCTGTCCATAAGCACGCGCGGCAGCATGAAGAGGTAAATTACGTTCTTTTGCCATCTTGTTTAATGCTTTAGCTAAAATTCCGGAAGTACCACCACCGGCACAGATAACCATAACGTTAGTATCTTTAGTGATACCATCCTTAGCTTCCTTATCAGTGGCTGCAAGGGTTGCTTCTGAATCAGCAGTAGAAGCTGTAGTTACGCCAGCAGCTTCTTCTTTAGCAAGCTTAGCTTGCTCTTGCTTGTACAAATCGTTGTCATAAAACTTAAAGAATGGAAGCCAAATTAAAGTATCAACAACTAAGGTCAAAATCACATAAACAAATGATAAGCCAGCAAAACCAGAGGATACGATAATACCAATTGGTGCAGGTACTGTCCAAGGAAGAGTGTTGTATAAGGCGTTCATATGAAGAACTTGAACGAAGAATTTATAAGCACAAACATTGAACATCGGTGTTATCAAGAATGGAACGAAGAAGACTGGGTTCATGATGATTGGGGCACCAAACAAAATAGGCTCATTAACTCCAAAACATCCAGGAATAACTGCTGCCTTACCTGCTGCCTTGTTTTGAGCTGATTTTGCCAAAAGTAAGAAGATAAATGGAACTACAAAAGTTGACCCAGTACCACCCATATTCATAACGTAATCTTGAGCGTTAATAGTTAAAGCATGACTAGCTTGCATTCCGTCATGAACTAATTGTTGGTTCAAACCTACATTAGTCGTTTCAATTGCAGCTACAGCTGGAGCAACAATTGAAGGACCTTGTACACCAACAAACCAGAAGAAAGCCATCGCACCAGCAACTAAAGCTAAACCACCATAAGTATCACTTGCGTGGAATAGTGGGGAAAGAACTTTTACCACACCTTCAGATAAGTTAGCTCCAAATAATTGATTCAAGACAATTTGTACTAACCAGAATAATGTAACTGAAAATGTCATTGGAAAAATATCTTTAAAAGTCTGTGCAATATTTTGTGGTACTACATCTGGCATTTTAATAGTTACATTGTGCTTAACACATTGGTAATAAATATTTGGAACAATTAAACCAACAATATATGATGCAATTAATCCTTGCGTACCTAAATAAGTTAAATCTAACCCATCCTTGCCAACCTTAATCGCAATAATAATAAATGAGATTTCTGCAGCTAAGATAACATTCATTGAATTGATTTGATTTGTCTTAGGTAACTTCAAGTTCTTATAATCAGTTAAATTCTTTGCACAGGTTGCAGTTACATATAAGGCAAGTAACCCCATTGAATAGTTATAAGGTAAGACCAGTGCATTTTCGACTGATTTTGGCCAATAAAATCCCCACGCATTTGGTACATAGGCAATCAATGTAAACAAACTTGAAAACAAAATAATTGGCATCGCGGCAATAAAACCGTCACGAATCGCAGAAACATATGGATTAGAAGCAATTTTTTCAAATTTTGGTTTCATCTTATCCATTGTTTTGGTAAAACCATTCATTTTTCTTCCTCTTCTTCATAAATTTTTTAACTACTTATTGTAAGTATTACTCTATTCAATATTTTTTCCTTCGAGTTTATTTACTCGCTCATAAAGATTAATAATTGTCTTCATCTGGTCCTTTAAGAGCATCGTTGTCATCAAGGTATCTTGACCATGAACCATAATGAAGGTTACATCTAAGTCATCTCCTCCGGCTTCCTTGCTTAAGAGCTTAGTTTGTTCATTATGAGCTAGGTTAATAGATTCTTCGGCTTTCTTAACAAGTTCTTTTGCCTCGGTGATCTTTCCCTCACTCGCCTTATCCATGGCTTGCATTAAATAAGTTCTTGCATCTCCTGAATAAGCAACAATTGAAAAACCTGTCATTGAAATTTCTTCTTTAGTAATTTGATTTTCTGCATCCATTTCTAATTCTCCTTAAATTAATCTTTGAATATGAATTGTTAAATACGTTTGTTCACTTAGTGATAACTTTATTTGTAATTTTTCCTGCATTAATTCCTTAATTTGCTGGACGATTTGCCATGCTTGTGAATAATTGTTTTCTATTTCACTAATCATTCCTTCTAAGATTGGCAAGCTATCTGGTTCATTATTATTAAGTCGATTAATAAAATATTTTAGGTGAACTAATAGTCTGTCATAATCATTCAGTTCATCTTGAACAACTTTGATAATTTCATCATTTTCTGTTTGATTCTTATCTTCATTAATGCTTTCACTAGTATGGGCATTAATGAAGTGAAGAGCGATACTCTTATGTTCTGATTCGGGAAAAGAAATATCTAAACTATTTCGAAAACCTGTAATTACATCATCTGCAATCTGATATGGAATAGGATAAGTATCACTTAAATCCGGCAAATAATTGACATCTTCTTCATTCTTAATCAAACGTTGATATGCCCCAAATAGGTGCGTTGTTAAGGTCACATAAATATATGGCTCAACCGCAAATTTATATTTAGTTTGTACTTGATCAATCAAATCATAGCTCGTTGTTACAAAATCTAATGGCACATTTGCTAATAAAGTTGTTAGATCATTAACGGTATTTTTATCTTTTATTTCGAATACCTTATCAACATTTTCTTCCTGAATTAAATCTCCTTTTTGCTTATGAAAAGCAACACCCCTTCCCATAACAATATTTTGTTTATTATCCCTGGTATGAACAATTGCAACATTATTGTTTAATATTTGGGCTATTCGATATTTCATGTCTCACTCCTCTAGGAAAATAAAAAACCGTGAAATTTCAATACAGACTTACAGGCAGTTGTTTGTATCAAAAGTTCGCGGTTTTGCCTAATCGTATTAGTTACAATCCACATTTATTTTTGCTTATATGTGTATAATAGCATGTTATCTTTTTAATGTAAACGCTTTTATTAGAATTATTTATTTATTGATCATCATGTAATTAAATAAAGGAGACTGATTCTTAATCAATCTCCTTTATGCGTGCGGTTTCTCTAAAAAATATAAATATTCAAATTCTTAATTAATTTTATAATAGTTTCTAATTTTTATTTTTTACTTCTAATGGTCTGCCCTTCCAATCATAGTATTTACGGCTAAGACGATTCTTTTTGTTATCAAATACTACTAAGCGATAAAGTGCATAAATCGTACCTATCATTGCAAAGCCTTCAATAAAAATATTTTTAAAGAAAAGTTGGGGAATATTAATAGCAATTACAAATACTGTCCAATATAATACTCGCTTACGCCGTGCTTCTTCTTCGCGACTAACTTTCTTTGTTTTCATAATAATCATCTCTACCGTTTCTAACTAATATTTTTTATTATGCTTCTTTAGCAGCTGCTGCATATTTAGCATTCCGCTTCTTCATTTCTGTTGAATACCACCAGAAAATTAAGATATACGCAGCAATTGCTAAGATTGCGTAAATAATAAACATTCCTTGATGCTTCCATGCATTACCTACTAAATAGCCCAAGAATTTTTCAATAGGACCTTCCATTGTAGTATCTGATACCAATGCGTGTGCAGGAATATTAGCACCAACTTGGTGAGCTACTTGAGTTACAAATGGAGCAACTAAGGTACCAGCCCACAAGAAGATTGGTAATTCGATTGTACCAATGACAATCATTCTGATAATCTTACCACGAGTTACGACTAATAAAGCTGGCGTAACCCCCATAGCGATTATTCCACCTAAAGGCATCATTCTGTTGCCTGGGATAACCATAGCTTCAATCATCATAATTGGAGCTAAAACATTAGCAGCTGCCCAAATTTCAGCACGTCCAGCAATGAATGGCCAGTCAAGACCAACATTAAATGTACGTCCCTTAAATTTAGAAGTAGCAAAGTTTGAAATACCTTGTGATAAAGGCTCAACAGAAGCAATAAACCAAGAACCAATAACTGAGAACAATTCAATACATGCACCGGCTGTAAAGGAAAGTGTAAACATTGTCTTCCAGCCTTGTTCGGTTGTAAAGTTGTAGCCAGCAAGTAATGAAACAAAGATACCTAAGTAAACACCAATTGCGAAACGACTACCCCAGAAACCAATCTTTTCGTTTAATTTAGCTGAGTCGAAATCATATTTATCAAGCCACGGTAAAAATTTATCAAAGAACTTATTGAAGACCATAATTACTGGATTCATCATATAGTTCATGTGAGTAGTTGTCATTGGGTTACTTGATGGAGCATCTAGCAAATCATCAAAAGTTGGTTTCATCAAATCTGAGTTAACAATCTTCAAGTAACCAATAAGTAAAATTAATAAAGTGGCTAACCAAAGGGGCGCACCACAGAAGACTGCAAATAAGCCAACAAATGCTGAATGCCAAACATCAAAGATATCGACATCTAAAGTGTTAGTTCTCTTGAAAATTAACATTAAAACATTCAAGATAATTAAAACTAACAAGAAGTACAAAGTATATGGAGATCCCCAAGTAATAGTAGCAAGAGGTGCCCACCCCATATCCATGATGTCTTTATGCATACCAGTGTTCTTAACGAATTGATTCATCGCTGGAGCAAAACTGGTAGTCAGCAAATTCATAATATCGCCAATTGCTGTCAAGGCAATCGCTAACTTCATACCACCTTCAAGAGCCTTACTAAATTTAACTTTGAAACACAAAGCAATAATTGTAAGAACAACCAACATAATTGTTGGAGCACCCATATCAATTAAAGGCTTAAAGATAGCATTCGCAAAATCAATTATCGCATTCATTTTCTATTCCCCCAGGAATAATAGCTATTCTATTCTGTTTCTACCTTCTTAACTACCTCTTCAACTTTGTCATAGACTGGTTGAGCCATTGCTGGAATTCTATAAAGAATTGGTCCAGCTTCAATTAAAGGAATCTTAGGTTCAAAGGCTAAATCTGTCTTAGCAATAGTTAGGTATGCATCATAGTGATTAAGCATATCTTCATTTACATCTTTAATCATCACAGCATCTACATGAACATTGTGTCCGCGCTTTTTCATCTCTTCTTCAACAGCATCCTTAATTTGATGAGAAGAATTAACACCTGCACCACATGCAGCTAATAATTTAACTTCCTTTGCCATAATAAATACCTCCCAAAAACATATTTTATTCTTGCTTAAAATTCTCACTCATAAAATCAAATATTTGTTTAGTAGAAGTGAGATTAAACAGCCTTACTAAATCTTTAACTGGCGTTGTAGATAAGAACCCCATAATCTGGGCTAATACATTGGCTTGTCCTTCGGGATCATTATTTAGAATCATAAATAAAAATTTAACTTCTAAACTTTTATCTGGTTCAATCATATTTTGAAACTTAATTGGATGTTTCAAAGCGATCGGAACAATCAACCGAGCATTTACAAATTCACCTTCTGTATGAGGAATTGCGACATTTGGCAACTCTTTAGAAATTGGAGAAGTATCAATTCCAGTTGGATAATGCTCTTCTCTTTCAATAATATGTGAAAGAAAATCTCCCTTCACATAGCCAGCTTTTAATAACTTGCCATAGACTTCCTCTAGGACTTCTTCTTTACTTGTCTTGTCGCTGGTATAAACTGCGTCAGGAGCAAATAAACTAGTTGCCACTGTCATATGAATCACCTTTCCAGTATTTATAAATGAACATGTTTTGTTTTTATATGTTAGATATTGTTCATTTACTACACCAATATAATATAATAATGTTCAATAAATTACAAGCGCTTTCATTAATTAATTTGAACTTATTTTTTTATAAAGAAAATGGAGCATAATAGTATGCTCCATTAGTTTTTATTAATAAAACTTGAGGGAAATTTATAAATTATAGGTTAATAGTTCTACAATATTTTATTGATCAAGAGGCGTAGTTTTAATTACGTCACCACGTAGTCCAACTAGGTATCCTTGAGCTATTTTATCTTTACGGGATGGATGTACAACCTGGAATTTTCCACGTTTCACTACTCGAGGATTTAGACTTTTAACACCAGATGGAAGAACAGCATTTGTGCCATGAATTACAGCTACAATTACCTTATAACCTTTTTTAGTTATTTGAATAGGTGCATAGTGCAGAGTATCATTATATAATTCGACAATTGTACCTTTAGGCATATAAAACATTCTCGCTTCTGTATTAGGATCCACGAAATGTTCTTCTTCAAGTGTTTCGCGCTTCCCTAATACCATTAATACATCATCAAGCATAATGTTCACTTCTGAACATTGATGATATTCAAAAGCAGTAAAAGTATCTGAATGCCCTAAAGTAACACCAGCATCAATAGGAATTTCACCAAAAATATCACGCTTCACTGCTAACATGGTATAGGTATCCGCTAATTCAGGAATGTTAGGAATATACTTCATGCCAGTTTTAGGTATCTGGACTTTTTCCATTACCTCATAAACATCATCCAAATTAAAATCATTAGTGTATAAAACACCGTATTCTTTAAAAGAGGGATCATCTAATGTCAAAATTTTATATTGGGGATTTAATTTTCTAAATTCTTCTAATTTACTCATCTTGTTACCCCACTCTATCTAATCGTGATATACTCCTTCAGCCCACTTCTTGTTTTCTTCATCAAAGAAGTGTTCGTTATCCTTTTGATCAGGATTTGGTTTAGCAATATTATCAATTTTTTCAATTAGCTTCTTATTTTCTTCAGTTGGTTGATACTTTTCATTCAAAAATGCATCCGCAATATAGAAAATAAAGTCTCTCCCTAAGACAATACCACCCATCCCTAAAACGTTAGCATTTAATTCACGCTTAGCATATTTAGCTTGAACAACATCACCAACCATGGCTGCTCGAATTCCTTCATTCTTATCAGCCGCCGTTGAAATACCAATACCAGTACCACACATTACAATACCAACATCAGCTCTACCATCGGCAACGGCTTCGGCAACACGTTTTCCATACATTGGATAGTGTGTTCTAGTATTATCATAGGTACCAAAATCTAATACTTGATAACCTTCCTCTTTCAAGTGATCGGATAATGCCATCTTAATTGGAGTGACAATATGGTCATTTCCTAAAGCAACAACAGTATGCTTATCAATCTTTGGATCTACAAATTCTGGTTGTGGTCTATCATTATCAAACATTTCAAAACCTCCTCTAAATCATTTTTTCAAGCATATCTAAACGAACTTGATGACGTCCAGCCGCATACTCAGTATGTAGATAATAGTCAATGATTGATTCAGCAAGCTTTTCACCAACAATACCACTACCAATTGCTAATGCCTTTGCGCCGTTATGCATAGCAGTCATATGGCCGGTTCTTTCTTCATTAACGTCTGCAGTTACCATCCCTTTAACCTTATTTGAAGCCATAGCAGACCCTACACCGTATTCATCAAACATAATAGCTTTTTTAATACCGTGCTCTAATACTTCGTGAGTTACTTTTAAGCTAGATTCCACAAAATCTTCTGCAGGTTCTGGCGTTACATCTAGCACCTCATAGCCTCCATCTTCTAAGTATTTTTTTACTTTTTCTTTTAGTTCAAAACCATTCTTGTCACTACCAATAACAACTTTCATGTTGTTCTCCTTTCACTATTCACTATCCTGATACAAAGTCGTAATTTGGCTGTAATGTTTTACGATATCAGTATCAAGCCCAGGACTTGTAATTAACCCATCTACATCATACAAATGGTAAAATTCATAAAAATCATTGCGGTTAATTTTATGATAATCAGCTACAACATACTTTTTACGTGAGCGATTCAATCCTAGTCCTTGCGTTTGTCCCTCTTCTAAATTAGCTGTCATCATCGAGGTGTCTTTAATTCCGTTTACGCCAACAAAGCCCCGATCAAAAGATATTCCTCTTAACTGATTGTTTGCTAATGCTCCAATAAAAGCCCCACTAACTCTACGATATGAACCCCCAATTAAAATCAGTTCATAATTATTCGCATTCTTTTTAGCAGCCTCAAAAACAGGTAAAGAATTAGTAACAATTCGCAAGTTTTTTTGATTCAATTTTGCAACCATAAATTCTAAAGTTGTTCCTGGTCCAACATAAATTGTTTCATCATCTTGAACAATTTTACTTGCAACTTCAGCTGCCGCTTGTTTTTCAGAGATGTTAATTTCTCGTTTCTGGATATAATTTTTTTCAACAGAATCTTGTTGAGAAATTACCTGCGCCCCGCCATGAATTCTCATTACTTTACCAGTAGTATTTAATTCATTAAGGTCCCGTCTAATCGTCATGTCTGAAACTTGCAATGTTTTAGCCAATTCATCAACGGTTACAAACTTTCTATCAGTTACAATTTCTAAAATATTTCTTAATCGTTCTCTTTTAAGCATTATTCACCTTAATTCTATTTGGCTAACTAACTCATTACATCTTTATTATATATGTTCATTTATGTTTGTCAAAGTTAATTTATGTTCACTATTTATTTAAAAAGCCAAATAGTCCTCCTTAGCCGTATTATAGCAAGGATATCGCTTACACAAAAATATTTTTTTATGTTTACAAACTTTAAAACCAACAACTTAGAACAGAGCTAATTTTATGCTTGACTTTTTTCTTATATCTTAGTTAAATTAAGAAAGAGATAATGTGATGACCTTTAATATAGTCCCGTGAGGCTATCAAGGAAATCTGCGCGTAAACTATTTTTTGACATAGTTTTAAACAGAAACGGCTATCTTAAAGGGATCTTCTTTAGATAGTCGTTTTTTCTTTAGGTCATCAAGATTTTCATTTCAAGGAGGAAATTATGAAAAAGATGCCTAAAGACACATTTCATAATGATGATGCGATCTTAGACGTTTATGAGAAGCCAGAATTAGGACAAGGAATTCTCCTTTCCATGCAACACTTGTTTGCCATGTTTGGCTCAACGGTTCTGGTTCCAATCTTAGTCGGAATCAATCCAAGTATTGCTCTTCTTTCATCTGGTGTTGGTACTTTAGTCCATATGCTACTAACCCGTTTCAAGATTCCAGCATACTTAGGATCAAGTTTTGCTTTCGTTGCAACAATGCAAGCTTTAATGAAGCAAGACGGTTATCCAGCAATTGCTCAAGGTGCAATTGCGGCTGGGTTAGTATATGTTATCGTTGCCTTAGTTATCGCAAAAGTTGGGTCTGATTGGGTAAACAAAGTCTTACCACCAATTGTTGTAGGACCAATCATTATCGTAATTGGACTATCTCTTGCAACTACTGCTGCCAACGATGCCATGATGAAAGGTACCAAGTACAACCTAACTTACTTTGGTGTTGCCATCTTTACCTTAGTGATGACCTTAATTTTTCAAATGTGTTTTAAAGGTTTCACTAGTCTGGTCTCAATTATGCTTGGAATCGTTTGTGGCTACGCTCTATCTTGCGTTCTAGGAATAGTTGATTTTTCAGGAGTAGCAAAGGCTGCTTGGTTCTCGATGCCCGCTTTAGATGTACCTGGAATTAGCTACCACTTCAAATGGTATCCAGCAGCCATCTTAACAATGGCCCCAATCGCCTTTGTTACAATGACTGAACACATGGGACATATTATGGTTCTTAACTCTCTAACTAAGAGAAACTTCTTTAAGAATCCAGGTTTGCACCGTACTATGATGGGTGACGGTCTTTCAACAATTATTGCCGGTTTTATCGGTGGTCCTCCGACTACTTCTTACGGTGAAAATATCGGTGTTTTAGCTATGACCAAAGTTCATTCAGTTTGGGTATTAGCAGGAGCTGCAGTATTTGCAATTGTCTTTAGTTTTGTTGGTAAAGTTGCTGCAGTTATCGAATCAATTCCAATGCCAGTTATCGGTGGTATTTCATTCTTACTATTCGGAACGATTGCATCTAATGGTCTAAAAATTTTAGTTGATGATAAAATCGACTTTGGCGAAAAACGTAATATGTTAATCGCTTCCGTTATCTTAGTTATTGGTATCGGTGGAGCTTACTTACAACTTGGTAACTTCCAATTAACTTCAGTTGCTTTATGTACCATCTTTGGTATGTTAATGAACTGGATCTTACCTAAACAAGCAGCCAGTGAAAAGGCACTTGAAGCTGAAAAGAAAGAAAAATCTGAGCAAAAATATTTTAATTAATTGAATATTTCAAAAAACTAGAGCTGCAAGTAATGTAGCTCTAGTTTTTTATTTGCTAAAAATATTAAAAAAATATTGTTTTTTAAATAAAATTAATGATATATTTTTTTAAAAATAAAAAGGGACTTTTTACCAAATGCAAGCCTTAGCTTTTAAAGAAAACCATACAAATTTTTATATCGGCAATTTATTATCAAAAATTGGTAATTGGACTGTATTTCAAGCAGTAGATAGTAATGGCTTTTTAAGAAGTATTCATATTTAAAAAAATGAAGCCATTAATAATAAAAATAATTTATCGCAAGAAGAAGACTTCTATAATTACTTAGACACTTCCAATCAAATCATTGATCCATTTAATTTTAATAAGGAAAATTTAAAAATTACTAAGATTAAACGGGCTTCACTTGCTGATTTACTAATTCAAATCCAATCTTTCAATTCCATAATTAGTATTGAGAGTATTGGTAACAAAACATATACAGGACGCATTAACATGATTACCTCTACTTCAGTTTATTTATATGAACAAACTGAAGAATACAACTTAACAGAAATTCCGTTAAAGATTGATTACACTAAAATAGTTGGAGTTTCTGCTAATTCAATCGAAAATAAACTTTTTAACAATTGACTATTAATGGAAAATCATCGTAATAGTCGAGTTGCATTTCGACTATTACGATGATTCGCGCTTTAAAAAGATTATCAAAGAAGATGAGAATCATTTATTATTTGAAAGTTTAAATAATTTAGGTCAACTTGATGGAATACTCTTAATCAATAAGAAGCATTTAATCCATACTGTACATCAAAGCACTTAATTAGATTACTACCAATACTTAGTAAATTATCATCACAAGCAAAGTACTTTTAATCCCCGTAATTTGAAAATAGATTATCCTCAATCGGAATTAAAATCCGCTATTAAGAAGCAGGAACTAGTAGGTATTGATAACTATGCATTTGACAATACGAATATTGGAGTAGTTACTGCAACTTTCGAAGATTATTTTCTTCTGCAGAATCTCAATGATTATTCTCTCTCTGATAGTATCCAAAAAATACACTTTGATGATTTAATCGCCGTAAAATTGACAAGTAATACTCAAGTCCTCTTAACTAATTACTTAAATCGTTAATACTATGATCAAGAAAGCTACAAGTAGCTTTCTTTTTTAACTAAAATATTTGCTAAATTCATTACGATACTCTGTAGGGGTCTTGTATTTCCAGGACTTAAAATTTCTATTTAAAACTCTAGTGTTAGAAAAGCCACTCTCATAAGCAACTAATTCAATTGATTTATTTGTATTTAAAAGTAGTTCTCTAGCATGCATTAAACGAACCAATTTTAGATATTTACCCATGCTTAAGTTATTAGTCTGCTTCAATTGCCGGTTTAATGTCACATGAGAAATATTAAACTTCTGTGCAATATCACCAACTTGAATATCCTCTTGAAAATGCTCGTTAATATACTTAATTATCTCATCCCCTAAAGCTAGATTGGGGCTTTGAACAATTTGCTCTTTATTATTAAAGTTTTGATCAAGTAAAACGATAATTTTCATCAGATGACTTAATACTATAAAACGACGAGCATCAGTTAATGGTTTTCGGCATAACCGACCAAGTGCTACTATCTCTTTTAATAATTCATTATATGCCCGCTGCTTTTTTGTACTCTTCTGCCCTAATAAATTGAGATTCCAGTTAATACTTGATGGATACTGACTTAATAAAAAATCATCATCAATGATTAACCCCTCATATTCCCATTCGCCTGCTTCACCTGATGCACTATGAATTTGACGCCGATTAACTAACCAAATATCTCCACTATTGAAATGATAAGTCTGTCCTTCAAGAGCAAAACGAAGATCTTTTCCCTTAATTAAATAGTTCAGCTCAATTCCCTGATGCCAATGTTCCGGCTGCATAGCTTGATTATCATAATAAAAATAAAATGGTAGTCGCTGATTATTTTGAACCTCTTCATGTCCAATCATTGTAATCCCTTTCAAAATAATTACTTCTTAGTTACGAAAATGACACTTAGTCTCTATTTATAAATGATATATTAATCATATATAAAATACGAGGAGGAATTAAATTGATTAAACTAATTGCCTTAGACACAGACGGTACACTCTTAAGCTCAAAAAAATAAAATCTTACCTTCAACCAAGAGAGCTATAAAAAAAGCCTTAGACCTAGGAATTAAAGTTGTACTTTGTTCTGGTCGCCCAATTGCCGGTTTAGAGCATTTCATGAAAGAACTAGGTATTGAAAGCAGTGATCAATATGCAGTTACTTTAAATGGCGCAATCACTAGAACTGCTGATGGCAAAATAATGACTCAAGATTTAGTTAACAATGCGCTTTATCGTGCTTTAACTAAATTTGCCAAAGAACAAAAAGTCCCTTTCAATATTGTTGATCCTGATTCAAGAATTATTACTGCTGATCATGATGTAGACTATTTTGAATTGCTTCAGGCCTGGGAAAATACAGCCCCTATGTTCATTCGAATCCCTGATGAAATGCCAGACAATTTTGAAATTTCAAAGGGATGTTTTGTTGGTTCAAAGAAAATCCTCGATCAAGTTGAACCTACTCTAAGAGAAAAATTTAGAAAGGATCTTTATATTGTTCGAGCTGATGATCATTTCTTAGAATGTCTCCATCCCAATGTTAATAAAGGAAATGGCTTAAAAGAGTTGGGTGAAAAGATAGGCATTACTCCAGATGAAATGATTGCTTTTGGCGATGAAAAGAACGATATTTCAATGTTTGATATTGTTGGTACTGCAGTTGCTATGGGCAATGGAAGCCAAGAAGCAAAGGATCATGCAGACTATATTACTGATTCAAATGATAATGATGGGATTGCTAAAGCACTAGATAAATTTGTTTTTTAACAAAAAATCGACCTTCCTAATGAAAGATCGATTGATGTTTTTACCAATATTGATTTGTTAAAGTCTTAACCTTTTGTTTAGCAATTAAGTAGTAGCCTACTGCAGCAATTGACCAACCCCAAACAATATGGCCAAAGAATTCTGAGAAGTGTTCCGCAGATGGCATTTGCCAAGGTGCTGGTGTTGTACCAAGAACTGGCATAATAATTAAATGCCATGCGACCCAAATAATGATTCCATACAAAGCACCTTCCCATAGGCCAGCCCAAGCAGTTTTCTTGAATTGGACCATATAAATCAAAAGCCATGCAAAGAAAATTGAGAAGCTAAAGTGCAAAATTAAGGCAACCCAGAAAACTTTTTGATCAGTATTATAAATTACATAAGCATGAGTAAATTTATACGATGCACCCATTTGTTGCAACATGTGTTGGGGTGGATTAACAACATCACGTGCTAAGGTTCTCGGTGGTAAGATTTTCTCCCAACCAATCTTAACCATTCCAGAGATCATCCCTGCAATAATACCAAACCAAACGCTCTTTAAAAAGACGCGCCAACCATTTGAACTCTTATTCATAGTTTTCCCCTCTTTATATCAATTACATAACTAATTATAGAAAATGAGTTCAATTTATCAATACATATTTTGATATCTTATACCCTACTAACACCTAATTAAAGGAGAAATATTAAATGACAAAACTAATTGCAGTTGATATGGATGGTACTTTTTTAAATGATAATAAAACTTATGATAAAGAAAAATTCACTAAAATTTATCAAGAATTAGAAAGAAAGAATATTAAATTCACTGTTGCTAGTGGTAATCAATATTACAAACTTGTTTCTTTCTTTAAAGATTTTCCTGATATAATCTATGTCGCAGAAAATGGTGCAATTGTTAGAAATCAAAAAAAAATTTTAAAGCTGAGTTATTTTTCAGATGAATCAAGTAAAGTAATTTACAACTTTTTATTAAAACAACCAGAACTAGAATTTTTAGTTTCTGGAGTCGAAAGTGCGTATTTTCCAATTAGCTATTCAGTCCGCTACTATGATGTATCAACTCACTACTATTATCATCTTAAAAAAATTAATGAGCTAGCAGACATTAAGGACCATATTGTTAAATTTACTATTTCTTGTCCTGATGATAAAACTGCTTATTATGTAAATTTCTTAAAAGAAAACCTATCTGATTATTGCGATGTTACAAGTAGTGGTCATGGTGATATCGACATCATTCAGCCTGGAATCCATAAAGCTCACGGCTTACAGGAGCTTGGCACACTACTTAATATTCCTTTATCTGAAATGACTGCTTTTGGTGATGGTGGAAATGATCTAGAAATGATTAAGGAAGTTGGAGATGGGGTTGCCATGGCAAATGCAGCTCCGGCGCTTTTACAGATTGCAAATCATACAACTACATCAAATAATGAACAAGGCGTTCTTACTTACATTACAGATAATATTCTTTAGTAAAAAGGCATGAAACAATCCCCCAGTTTCATGCCTTTTTACTTTTTGATGCATATCACCAAATATAGAATTAAATGGGTTTATGTATCTCAGCTCGTATTATCATTTTTATACTTTTTCATAAAAAATAGTCACTCAACTATTGAGTGACTAAAAATATTATTTTTCAATTCTAAAACGATAAAAACCTAAACTCATTTGTTTCAATGTTTTGGCAAAATCTTTTTTATCAAAATGGTTTTGATCTACTAGTGCTTCAAATTCACCATCTGCATCAATTAACATCTGGTGAGTTCTACGCCAACCATTCTTTTGATAAAACCGCAATCGACTAACACGTTGATGATAATTCTCTGCATCAGGATCAAGTGGTTCAATATCTAATACAATTTGATGCTTTGGATATTTTTCTTCAAGCATATGTAAAATTTTGCTTCCATATCCATTGCTACGCAATTCTGCAGTGACAGCCAAATAGGCTAAGTATACAGTAGAATCACTAATGTAGTAACAAATCATCCCACAAAATGTTTCTCCATCATAGACAGCATTCAACTTTAGTTTTCTTCGAAAACTCATTAATATCATTGAGAACCAAGAAAACCTTTCCCATTCCGGAAAAGCACTATAATATAAATCTTTAACTTTATAATAATTTTTAGAGCCCCATCGGGCGGGTTGTTCGTCTAAAATAAGAATCCTTCTCTTTTCTAAATTATAATTTACTTCTCTAATTAAAAGATATTTTTAATAAAAAATCAAATTATTAAGAATATCTAAATTTTCTGTAACTATTTTATATTTGATCTTAAATCCTTACTTATCGCTTTTATTAAAAACAAAGTTTAATAAAAGTGCTGCCACCAAGAGAGCAGTTGCACACCACATAATTTCTTGAAGTCCTAAATGAAAAATATTTCTCATCGTTGGCAGCAAGTGTTGCGGCAAACTTTTTGCGGAAGATGCATCACTTAATTTATTAAGCATACTCATTGTTATTCCATGATTCTCTCTTACACCCCGCGCTAACTCCATATTCATAATTACACCATAAACAGCTGCCATTATCGTTTGAGCAAGAATACGAATTAAATACGAGAGTGAAGTTGCTGGAGCCATATTTTTTTCACTAGCGTCAACTTGAACTTTTATTTGAAGTAAAACAAAAATAAAACCAACACCAAATCCAGAAAAAGTTCCAATAATTGAAAGCCACCAGATATTAGTATTTTTTGGAGCAATGGCCAAACCTAGTGAAGAAATGAGAATACATATTAACCCCATTGACAGTAAACTGCGATTACTAAAGCGTGCCTTTAAGGGGTTAACTATTAAAGTCCCTACAACATCAACTAAAGAATTAGGAATTAGCGTCATTCCACCAATTAATGCAGTTGTTCCAAGTAATCCCTGCGCCCACATTGGTAAGTAAGTATTTACAGCTAAAAAAGCTCCCCAGCTAAAAATAAAAAGTAAAAAATCTCCAACTAAAGCACGATTTTTAAACATGCTAATCGGTACAACTGGATTGGTATGATTTTTCTCATGCATAAAAAATAAGACCAGTAAAACTATACCAGCAATAACTAAACTGATCACAATCCAGCTACTAGTCAACCCGAGTAGTTGGATTCCTAATAAAAGTAAAGTTAAACCAACAATAATTAGGAAAGAGCCCAATACATCAAATTTTGGAGTCTCTTTAATTGTACCTTCACGATAGTAGAGCAATGAAAGAAAAATTGCTAAAAGTCCAATCGGAATATTGATATAAAAGACCCAATGCCAAGAAAGTGAATCAACCAAATAACCACCTACTAGCGGTCCGATAATAGCTGCTACACTAAAGGCAGCCCCTAAATAACCTAAAATTTTTGTTCTTGCTTTAATATTATCAAAGATAAAACCAGCCATTATATAGGGTAGCGAACCCATTCCTCCAGCCCCTACTCCCATTAAAGCTCGAGCTAAAAGGAAAAAATACATATTATTTGCCAGTCCCTGAAAAAGTGACCCTAGTACAAAAAAGAGTAACGATAATTCAAAAGACGCCTTATTACCAATCTTTTCCCCAACTTTAGTCCAAATTGGGGTTGAAACAGACATTCCTAAGAGCATAATGGCAATTATCCACCCCATGAATTGAATTCCATGCAAGTCTGCAATAATAGCTGGAATCGCTGTATTAATAATCGTACTATCTAATCCCGCCATTACATTAGCCAAAACCATAGCAAATGTGACCATCGTTACTTGCTTTTTTGTCATCAGTACACCTACTTTTCTATGAAATAAAAAGCCCCAATTATTTTGCAATAATCAAGGCTAATAATCTTATCTAAAATATACTTGCTTAATTCCTTAAACACAAGCTTTATTTTGATGATCTATTAATTTTCTTATTCGGTTGCTTAAAATTAAAATAAAAATTAAAGATGGTTGCAATTAATAATAAAATGAATGAAACAGCCATAATTTCGTGTATACCACTATGAAAAATTTTACGCATTTCTGGCAATAAGTATTGCGGCAATAGCTTAGCTGATTTTGCGTCACTTAGTTCATTCATCATATGCATCGTAATATTTGAATGCGTATTAATTCCAATAGCTAACGCTAAATTCATGATGACCCCGTATACCGCTGCCATAACAGTTTGAGCTAAAATTCTAATTAAATAAGAAGTTGAGGTCGCAGTTGCCATATCTTCCATTCCAGCATCGATTTGTACTTTTACTTGAAGTGCAACAAAAATAAATCCTACTCCAATGCCGGAAAATGCCCCAATCAAAATTAATATCCAGAGAGGAGTTTGATCATTAGCTAAGAAAAGACCACCAGATGAAATCATCATTGTAACAATTCCAATCATTACTAGCGTAAAAGTTCTAATTTTTTCTTGAATTGTAGCAACTGTTTGGGATGCAATAATTTCAACGATTGAGTTAGGAATTAACGTCATCCCACCCATTAAAGCTGACATTCCTAAAAGCGCTTGAGCCCACATTGGTAAATATGTATTTACAGCAATAAAAGCACCCCACGTAGTCGCAAATAAAATCAAATCACCATTTAGATCATGATTGCTAAAAATAGATAAAGGAATAATTGGATTTTCTGCCTTAGCTTCATGCAAAAAGAAAAAGATCAGTAAAACTAAGCTAAATAGGATTAACCCTACTACAATCCAAGTTGCAGTTAATCCCAATAGTTGGATTCCCATTAAAAACATAATTAAACCACTCACTAGCAAAAATGCTCCTTGTAAATCAAAAACTGGAGCAGTTTTTGGTGTAACTGGCTTGTAATAGATCAAGGAAATTAACAAAGCAACTAAACCAATTGGAATATTAATATAAAATACCCAGTGCCATGATAAAGCATCAATTAGCCACCCTCCTACTAAAGGTCCTAAAATTGCTGCTCCATTGAAACTAGCTGTCAAATATCCCAAAACTTGGGTTCTTTTCTTAATATTTGGAAAGACGTATCCTGCAATAATATAAGGCAAGGACCCCATTCCTCCACCACCAATTCCCATAATCATTCGAGCAACTAAGAAAAAGTAGATATTAGGTGCTAGTCCTTCAAGTGTTGAACCTAAAACAAACAGCACTAGTGCAATCTCAAAAGCTAATTTATTAGTAATTTTTTCTCCAATTTTTGTCCAAATTGGTATTGAAACAGACATTCCTAAGAGGTAGACTGCCACAATCCACCCCATAAATTGGATCCCATGTAACGCTGAAACGATGGCAGGAATAGCCGTATTAGTAATAGTTCCATCCAACCCTGCCATAACGTTCCCGAGCATCAACGCTACAGTCACCATCGTAATCTGTTTTTTATTCATTAAAGCACTTCCCTCAATAACAAAAAGAGCCCTTATTACATTTGGTAATTAGAGCTTGGACATTTATCTTCTTATTATGCAAACTTTTTGCTTAAAATTGCAAGATTCTTTAAAAAATATCTATTCTTTTTTTGTAAACTTAGGTATAATCAGTATTTGTGTTTATTTTTCACTTATTTTTTCGAGAAAGGAAAAAGTATCTTATGGAACATAGTTGGATGCTTAAGTATTTTGCCGAATTTTTCGGTACGCTAATCATGGTTATGTTTGGTAACGGTGCCGTTGCCAACTCATTTTTAAAAGGAACTACTGGTAATGCTCATGATGGCAAAGCCAATGGGGGTTGGATTTTAATTGCCTTCAGTTTTGGTTTTGGTGTTATGCTTCCAGCAATGCTTTTTGGATCAATTTCTGGTAACCACCTTAATCCAGCCGTTACACTTGCTCAAGCTAGTGCTGGTGTCTTCCCTTGGGCACAAGTAACACCTTACATTATTTCACAAGTTCTTGGTGCAATTTGTGGTCAACTTCTTATTATCACTATTTACTGGCCATACATTAAAAAATCTACCGACTCTAACATTGTTTTTGCATGTTTTGCTACTAGTGACTGTGTTAACAGTAAATGGAATGGTTTCATTTCTGAGCTTGTCGGTACTGGTGTCTTGATGTTTGTTGCAATCGGTTTATACAAGGGTATGTTCTTCAAACAAGCAGTTGACATTGCCAATATTGGTGTAGGTTTCTTAATCACTGCTTTAGTTATGGCACTTGGTGGTCCAACTGGTCCAGCCCTTAACCCAGCACGTGACTTCGGTCCAAGACTTGTTTACTCAATTTTACCAATTCCTAATAAAAAGGATGCTCACTGGAGCTATGGATGGGTTCCTGTAGTTGCTCCTATCTTAGGTGCAATCATCGGAATTTTCCTTTACAAGATTCCATTTGGACTTTAATTATTCAGACAAAAAAGGCAGATCAGTCGATCTGCCTTTTTTCATTTTCAATTTTATTAATTCTTTTATTAAAAGTATAAATACAAATTATCGAAACAATTATCACAATTCCAAAAATAATTAATATTGGGCCCCACGGTGAAGCCTCAGCATTCATATTTGCAATATTGGGTTGTAAATCTAATAAAAAATGCATTAGAATACATCGCCAGATTCGATTAGTAAAAATATGCAGATAGGAGAAGGCTAACCCGATAGCAGTTGCATAATAAACTTATTGGAAAGTTGCATCTATCGCTGCCCCATGTCCTAAGTTAATCAAATGAAATAATCCAAATAAAACTGAAGAAAAAATGCTCGACCAAAGCAAAACATACTGTTTATTTTCAAAAATCTTGGTAAATAAATTAAACAAAGTTACACGACAAAGAAATTCCTCTCCGATTCCAGCAGCTAAAGCAACACAAATAGAAGACCACATCATTTCAGGCATTAAATTAAAGACCTGGACCCAACTTGTAATCAGATTCATTAAAAAGTATAAAGCCATTAACATAATACAAAAGATAATGGTTAAGATCTTAACTTTACCCTCTTTAGGTAACTTAATAAAAACACGATCTGTTTTATAAAATATTTTTGCTCCCAGTGCTAAAAAGCAAACAATCACTAAATATAATATTGGAGCCCAAAGTTCAGAAAATGCTGTTACTATCTGACCAGCTTCAGTATAGATTAGCAGATAGACTAGTGATGCTATTGTGAGTCACTTAATTGATAGACCAGTTTTATTGATTGCTAAATAGTTATTCTTCTTTTCTTTCATTTTTCCATTTTCCCCCTATATTCCCATTAAATTAGCCAAACTAATTATGACTGGAATGGTAATAATGGCTACTAAAGTAGATAAACACATTAATTTAGTAGGAAATTTTACTTCAAAATTACTGATTAAACTAAAAAGCACTACTACTCCTGCTACTGGACAAGCGGCCATAATTAAAGTTGTCATTTTAGCAATTGATGGAAGCGGTAAAATTAGTAAGAAGCCTAAAATTATTAATGGGAAAAACAGGTTTCTAACTAATACTCCACTCCAAACTAATTTATCATGCCAGTCTTCTTTTAAATTAATGGCTCCAAGATTTGTACCAATAACAATCATACTTAGAGGAGTATTCAAATTAGCAATATAATTCATAGGGTCAGAAACTATATCAGGTAATTTAATTTGAATTACAAATAATATCATCCCTACAATCGCTGCAATAATATTAGGATTAACGATAGCTTGACGAACACTCTCTTTAAATGACTGCTTCTTCCTAGTAAACATCCTAATCCCATGCGTCCACATAAAGATGTTATAAATAATCAAATATGGTACTGCAAAAAACACACCATTATTTCCTAAAAGCGCTTGTACTAAAGGAATTCCCATAAAACCTGCATTAGTGTAAGTTCCAGCATATCGGAGAATTGTTCTTTTTTGCTCGTCTTTAATTATTCTTTTGTTAAAGAGAACTGAGCTTACAATAATTTTAAATACAAATAAAACTAGTACTAGTAAAAAAATCAAACTAAATTGTACTAATCTAGTAACTGAAAAAGTTTGGCGAAAAGAATTAATAATTAAGCATGGCGATACCACGTAAAGAAGGATTTTAGTTAAATCTTTTACTGTTTGTTCATGGAGAAATTTCACCTGATAGCAGATCCAGCCAACAAACATTAAAATAAACATAATCACTACTTGTTTTGTCGGTAGTAGTAAAGGCATTACAGTTCTCCATTCTTAAAACTACAATTTTCTATATGATCATTTATTAATCCAACTGCCTGTAAAAATGAATATATTGTTATTGGACCAACAAATTTAAATCCGAGATTTTTCATTTCTTTTGAAATTTGGTTAGATAATTCATTTGAAGCAGGAACATCTTCAATTTTTTTAGGATGGTGATTTATTGGTTCAGAGATAAACTTAGTTAGAATTTGTTTGAAAGTTTGATTGTTGTTTTCTAGTTTAACTAAAACTTTCGCATTATTAATTGCAGCACTAACCTTTAGTCGATTTCGGATAATTCCTTTGTCTTGCATTAATCTTTCAAAATCGGCTTCATTAAATTTAGCCACTTTATGATAGTCAAAATTCGCAAACGCTTTTCGAAAATTTTCACGTTTATTTAAAATTGTTTCCCAGGATAATCCCGATTGAAAACTTTCTAATACAAGCATTTCATATAAGTAGGTTGAATCTAGATTTAACTTACCCCACTCTTCATCGTGGTATTTTCGGTAGAGTAAATTCTTACTATTTCCCCAACTACAACGCATTTTTTCCATTTCTTACACCTCATTTTTATCAATTATAGCAAAATAGACAGACTTAAAAGTCTGCCTATTTTTCATTCTAAAATTTTTCAACTTGGTAAATACGATTCATTAGAGTTGTTAAGTCGCTACTTCGCTGATGATAAGCTACTGTTAAGTAAAGACAGTCGCTAGTTACTTGAATTCCTTCAAATTCAGTACAAAAATCTAAAGCATCAAGTTTCAAGCTGTTATCTAAATTAACTACAGACCATTTATCTGGATCAACCATCCCCCACGGAATTTTAATAATTTCACGAGGCTTTCCCTGTCTTGGAAAACCCAAAAAAGTTGTATGAGGACTTGGTTGACTTGAAATATAGATATCCTTATTATCATCTATTCCGTATCCCTGAATAGAGACAATCTTTTGATCATTAAAATGAGGAACCTTAAATGCTCCTAAGCATGTTAAGTTTTCAATATTAATATCTTCAGCTTTTTCTTCTGCCGCATCTAATTTGTTATTTACTTCGTTAAGGTCATAAAGCGCAAAATAGCCCGTATGAGTTATATCAATACTTGCAATCAAGAAATAATGACCATTTGGTGAAACAGTGGCCTCTACTCTTACTAAATCTTTTCCTGGATAAACTGTACCTCCATCCCCATAACCAGCTCCTGCTCGGTTAAGATAGGAAAGACGTGGTAAATCAGTATTATTAGCAAATACCTGTGTTTGATACCCCGGTACTGTTACTCTTGCAATTTGTGTGGTCCAATATGTATTTCCATGTCTTTTGGGTTTAGTACCAACAAACCATTTATTATTTTCTCCACTTTGTATCCAAGTCTGGGTATGTCCACCAGCAGTTCCAGCTGAATTTGGACCTTTTAAGTATAAAATAGGATGGTCTTCATCAAATGTAACAGTTTCGCTATCATTTGGAGTTTGATAAACAACAACGTCACTTTGTTTATGAAGAAGCTGCAAGGCAAAGACGTTACTTCCATCAATTGCGGAAGCTTGAACTACAACATGATGAATATTTTCTAATTTATTTACTAAGCGTATTTGAGTTTCTCTTCCAATCATAACTGGACCTATCCTTTCTTTATTTATTCTGCTCTCAAATTTATTATGAGCGATTTGAATCAAGACAACAAATAAAGTACACTGCTATCATGAATCTAAATTGCATAAAGGAATTGATAGAAAATAATGTCTAAAAAAAGCATAAATATTCTAATTTTTAGTGGCATATGGAGTTTTATTATTGGTATTTTAACTGCTTTATACCTCAACCTAATCAATTATGTTATTGACTTTATTTGGGGTTACTTTAATCATCATAATAATTTTTCTTTGCGTCCCGCTTATCCCTTTCTTATTTGTATACCATTTGGAATAACTATTGGTTTCTTAGTAAAGAAATTAGGTTCCTATCCTTTAACGATTGAAGAAGTATTACATGATATTCGGAAAAGTGGAAAACTTGATTATCATTCTTGGTGGAAATCTTTTACTTTAGGGCTTTTATCATTTGGAGCTGGCGGAAGTATTGGGCCAGAAGCTTCCACCACTGTTCTTACTTCGGGGATGATAAATTGGCTCGGAGATAAAATTAGATTGATGACTATTCATTACAAAAGCTGGGTTCATTTTTGGCAAATAGGCATTGATAAAGATACTCTATTGCAATCCCCAAAGTTTAGTGAGCTTTTTAGAACTAAAAATCAAAAAAATGGTTCATCACCTTTAATATTTTAATTGGATTAATTGGAACAATTTTGATCTTTAAACTTTTTCCTGAAGAAGGGGCATTCGGAATTCATGAACGTCCAATTCACTGGTCATGGACTATTCTCTGGTATAGTCTAATTCCTCTTATAGGTGGGATACTTTTTGCATATTTCTTCTTATATTTAGAAAAAATATTTACTAGAGTAGAAACTTGGGCCTTACCAGCACTTTTAAAAGCAACCTTATGGGGCATTGTACTAAGTGTTTTAACTTTAGTAACTGATTACGCACTCTTTTCAGGCGAATTTCATATTGTTCCATTTTCTAAAACTGCTCTTTCCTATTCGCCATTATTTTTACTATTAATTGCTCTAATAAAAACAATTTCTACCCATGCTGGATTTGCAATGGGATGGCGTGGGGGTAAAATTTTTCCAGCAATTTTTGCTAGTGTCGCGGTTGGTGCTGCAATTTCTCAATTCATCCCTATTCAGCCCGCAATTACTGTCTCCTTAGCAGTAGTAGCTAGCATTACTATTATTTTAGAAAAGCCACTCCTTACCGTTGTCTTGTTAATTTTTTTATTACCAATTTCTTTAGCTCCACTTATTTTTATTACTGCCTATATAGTTATGTTGATACATAAGTTTCTTCTGAAGAAAATTGGCTTAAAATCCTTAATTTACTAAATTAATGTTAGAATTAGAACAATTTAACAGAAAGAAGGTATTCAATTATGACTGCCACTACAGAAGACAATTATCAATTATTATTAAAACAAGCCCAAGCCTTAGTCGAAGGCGAAACCGATTGGATTGCAACTACAGCAAATATTTCAGCTTTATTATTTAATTCACTTAATAATGTTAACTTTGCTGGTGTATATCGTTATGAGAATCAAGAATTAATTCTTGGTCCCTTCCAAGGAAAACCAGCTTGTGTTCATATTCCAATTGGTAAAGGCGTATGCGGAACAGTCGCAAAAGAAAAACAAACTCAAATTGTAAAAAATGTACATGAATTTGTTGGACATATTGCTTGCGATAGTGAATCAAATTCTGAAATTGTTGTCCCTATCTTTAAGACAAACGGCGATTTATGGGGAGTTTTTGATTTTGATTCAACTAAATTAGCTAACTTCGATGAGTTAGATCAAAAATATTTAGAAGAAATTTCTAAGGTATTTAAATTCTGAAAATCAATTTTTTAACACTATAAACACAAAAAAAGCTCCATAATGGAGCTTTTTCTTATAGTTAAATTTCTTTCAATGCTTGATCAATTGGTGTGTTTCCACTACTCATTGGAATAACCTTATCAATAGTATTTGGATATTTTAGAATTTCAGCCAATGTTTTAGCAACATCAGGAATTGGATTTGAGTCAGTTGGACCAGCATCAAGTTTGATTTTGCCTGTTCCGGTTTCTTCAGTGAGATTCGTAGGCTGCAAAATCGTATATTCAAGATTAGTCGAATCCATTAAATAAGTATCAGCAAAGAATTTAGCAGCTAGATAGTCCTCAAGACCTGGAATCTTCTTCCATGAGTCTACATCTAAACTAAGCATTGAACTGAGCATAATATAGCGTTTAACACCTGCTTTTTCAGCAGCCATCATAGTTTTTATTGCTCCCATAGCATCAGTTTGGATAAGGTCCTTACCACGAAATCCAGCCGTAAAGTAAATAGCATCAAAACCTTTTACTTGTTTAGTAATATCTTCTACATCAGCATGTAAATCAAGCTTATCAGATATTACACCATCAAGTTTAATAATATTTTCTGGATGACGAGCTGCTGCTGTCACTGTATTACCATCAGCTACTAAATCTTTAATTAAATCTATAGCTACTCTTCCAGAGCCACCAAAAATAAATATTTTAGCTATAATTTTTCCTCCTCGAAAAAACTTACAGCTTTATAATAGCTTACTTTTTATTAGTAGTCCAAAATTTACACTCATTTTTTAGTAATAAAATCGAGTAATTTAAACATTACCTCTTTATTTTTTTTTGGCACATCATGAGCTATAATTTCTTCAGCAGTCTGATTTAAATCATTATTTTCAAGTGGATACGCACTATCGTTAATGGCAATTTCTCGAACATTATCTTCTTCAGGCTCAAAATGAAATTGTAAGCCGATAACATTATCTCCTAATAAAAAGCCCTGATTTTCTACTAAGTCACTCGAAAATAAAAGTTTTGCACCTACAGGAATTTCAAACATTTGTTGGTGCCAATGAAGGGCCGTTAGTTCTTTAGGAATACCTGGTATTGTTGTATCTTTTAAGTAAACTGGAGCCCAGCCTACTTCCTTATGAGGAGCATCTGAAATTTTAGCTCCCATAGTCATCGCAATTTGTTGTGCACCAAAACAAGCCCCAAACATCGGCTTACCGGCATCAAGCATTCTTTTAATTAGAACTCTCTCTTGCTTAATCCACTCTAGATTATCATTTGGACTCATGGGGCCACCTAGAATTACAAGTAGATCTGTTTCATTAGCAGTTGGCAATTTACCAAAAGTTTCAGGATGATACACATATAATTCATGATGATGACTATCTGCCCAGGTTTTAATTGCTCCTGGCCCCTCGTTTGGAGTATGTTGCAATACATTAACGCGCATTATTTATCCCTTTAACTAGCATAAACTTCATGCTTTAAAATTCCTACATAAGGTAAATTTCTATACAAGCCATTGTAATCTAATCCATAACCAACTAAAAACTCATTAGGGGCCTTAAAACCATAATAATCTGCATGAAAATCTACGACACGGGTTTCAGGCTTATCAAGCATAGATACAACTTCTACGCTTTTAGCCCCACGTTCTTTCATTATTTCACTAAGTGCTTGCAAAGTACGTCCCGTATCAATAATATCTTCCATAAAAATTACTGGACGATTTGTTACATCTGACTTAATATCTTGCGTAATCTTTACTTTTCCTGTGGATTGGCTTCCTTCATAACTAGATGCCTTAATAGGCTCAATAGTTAGCTTAAAACTTAATCTCTTAATCATATCACTAGCAAAAATCATTGCTCCATTTAAGACTGGAACAATAATTGGCTCTTCATTTTTATATTTTTTATTTAATTCAGCAGCCATTTCATCCATACGATTGTTTAAATCATTTTGAGTATACAATACACTTTCGATATCGTTATTCATTCTTTAATTCCTCTTTATTAAAATCGTCAATGATGAAATTTTAACATAAATTCGATGATTTTTTTAGTATTTTTACACTTATTTATTAATTATTTTTACTACCAATAATTATATTGTTCGTATTCTATAAATAAAGAAAAATTATTTATATTTTTTTAGATTTTATCTTAAATATAAGTCACAAAAAATTCACAAATTACTCTTAATATTGATATCAATCAAGTAAGAAAGGAATGGTTTAAATGACATTATTATTAATTTTAGGTATTAGTGCTGTAGCATTACTTGCTACTAACGCAGTAATTATAAATAAACCAGTTCCAGTTCCTGTAAAGGTTCGTAGGAAATAAATCCATAATCCATTCTTCATTTTCCTCTACAATTTAGTATTAAAAACCCTCGTTGATCTAAGTCAACGAGGGTTTTTGCTTTATTTTTGATTTCTTTGATAACTATTTTTAATTCCTAGTTTCTTTCGATATTTAGAAATTATTCTACGACTAATTGAAATTTCTTTTTCTTTAAATTTATTTACCAGTTTCTCATCACTTAATGGTTTTTGGGGATCTTCTAACTTAATAAAATCCTTCAATATTCTTTCAAGTTGATTTGAGTTAAATTACTAATACTTTTTCGTGGAAACAAGAGCTTTAGACTAAAGACCTTACCTTGGCACTTCTACATATTTATCTTTAATTGCTCTACTTATAGTACTTATTGCTAAATTTAATTCTGTAGCTGCATCTTCTAATTTTATACTTACTAAATCTTGCTCATTCAGAGAGGACAAATATTTTTCTTGTCGTCTTCCCAAAAATTTCCCTAGATTTAGTAGCGTCTCTTCACGTTGTTGAATTGCATAATGTAAGTCAGTAAAATCCTTCTTTTGTTTTATAAAATAATCCTTATCTTTTATTTCGCTATCTTTTTGTAGCTCAACAAACTTTTCTTAATTAAACTGTTACCTGAACGTTCAAGCACTGTATTCGGATCAATTAACAAGTTTCCATATTCCGCAAATGTTGGGAGTTCTTCGACCATAATATTATTTAAATATAGCTTGATTACGTCACTATTTTCTTGGTCACGGTAAGCAGCTGCACAGGAAACCTTAATGATATTTTTTAAATACCCAATATTTCCGGGATGCTTAATTTTTAATAAAGTAGATACTACATATTTATCTACTTCAATTTTTCGATTAATTCGACGTGCCTCTTGATAGAAAATATACCGTAGCAGTTCTAGTCTTTCATCAATTGGACGACTAGCAAAATCGGGCAATTTAACATGTACAGGTACACGCCGTAGAAAAGTAGTTAGAAGAACTTTCTCTGGATTTTCAGTGGTTGCCATTACTAGAATTGTCCCTAATCCATAAATGAAAATAGTTTTTCTTGATTTTCACTACTTAAGCGATGTACTTCGTCTAAAAATAAGTATCCTCCATTTGCCTGCTTAAGAAGTCCATCTTTTGCTTCGTCAGCCCCTGTATAGGCACCTTTTACATAACCAAATAACATACTGGAGACAAGTTCAGGATTATTCGCATAATCAGCACAATTCAAAACAATATATGGAGCCTCATTACTAATAATTCCTTTGCTCTTAGCTAATTGAGCAATTTTGCTTGCTAAATAACTTTTTCCTACCCCCCGAATGACCCGTAATCAAAATGTTTAAACCATCCGGTGGATACATAATTGCTGCTGAGATTTGATCAATAGCATATCTCATTGAACCACGATAGCCAATAAAGTCATCAAAATTATGATTCAAATTAGGCATACTACCTTTTTTAGTCCATTTTACTGGTCGCCCAGCAATTTTTTGAATTTTTTCTTCTCTAAATAATTCATTTAAATAATGACTAACTACCGATCTGGATAAATTTAAGCTATCAGCTAATTGTGCCGTTGTTAGTGCATGATATCATGGCCAAGCATATTTAAATAAGTTAAGACATTTTTTTCCTTTATCCATGATTCGTTCTCCATAAATTTAATATTATAATTATATCAGATTTTTGAAAACGATATCATTTACTATACTTATATATCATGGTTACCCTGTATTATCTCAAAATTTTTTCAAATGCCTTACTAAAAGATGCTTTTTCCATATCCTTACTAATGAAATAAATAATGGCTTTTTCTTTAAAAACTGAAAAGGCAATTCGAGCCGATCCAATAGTACCAAGATTTAATCGAAATTCATAAATTTTTTGTCCATTAATTCTTTTTCTACTAGCCAATTTAATCTTTGTCATCCCAGTGGTAACTTCTTTAACAAGGGCTTTTTCAATTAAATTCTTGATTATCTTTTTTTGCCTATTATATTTTTTAAAAAAGCTTTTACATCCATGATCATCAAATATTATTCGCATTTTTCCACACTTAAGCCAATAAAAAAAGACCTCAGAAAATGAGGTCTTTTTTAATATAGTTTTTGATTATTCTTCGTTTAATGAAGCTTCATCAAATTGAACTGATGATTCCTTTGTGTCGATTGGTGCAGTACCCATCCATGAAATCATTTCTTTCATAGAATCAGTAATTGCGTCAGTACCGGCTCTCAAAAGCTTACGTGGGTCATAACCCTTGTTGCCCTTGTCTAAGTCCATCTTGTCTTCGATGTACTTACGAGTTGCAGCTTGGAATGCTAATTGGAATTCAGTGTTAATGTTAATCTTAGCAATACCTAATTGAATTGCCTTTTCGATTTGGTCTTGAGGAATTCCTGAACCACCGTGAAGAACAAGCGGTTCGTTTGGAACTGCTTCTGCAATTTCCTTCAAACGATCGAAGTTTAAGCCAGTCCAGCCTTCTGGGTAAACACCGTGGATGTTACCAATACCACAAGCAAGCTTGTCAACACCAGCAGCAACGAAAGTCTTAGCGTCTTCAACTGATGCTAATTCACCACCATCGGCACCTTGGTTTTCACCAATTTTACCGATTTCAGCTTCAACAGAGATACCTCTTTCGTGAGCTAACTTAACGATTTCCTTAGTCTTTGCTAAGTTTTCGTCAGTTGGTAAGTTGTGACCATCAAACATAACTGATGAGTAACCAAGTGCAATACATTCCTTAGCTGATTCAAAGTCACCGTGGTCCAAGTTCAAAATAACTGGAACATCGATATCCATGTTGTCCATTTCGTTAAGAACTAAGTCCTTAACAGTCTTGTAACCACCCATGTACTTAGCAGCACCAGTAGAAACTTGAATCAATAAAGGAGTTCTAGTTTCCTTAGCACCTCTTAAAAGTGCGCGAGTCCATTCAAGGTTGTTAGTGTTGTATGCACCTACAGCGTAGTGGTTTTCACGAGCAGCTTTGAAAATGTCATTACCATTTACTAAATAAGCCATTAAAAAAATACCTCCTAAATTTTTAACACATCACTAGTTTAACCCATTAGTGCAAAAATTAACATACTTTAGCTCAAAAAAATTCAGTGAATATTTTTATTTAAAGAAATATTACATTTCTTTAGGTGCATTTACACCCAAAAGTCTTAAAGCTTCTGTTAAAACAATTGAAGTTGCTTGAACTAATGCAAGACGAGCGTTTAGTTGATCATCTTCATCTAAAATTCTAACATTTGCATAATACTTATTAAATTTCTTACTTAAATCTAAGGCATATTTTGCAATAATTGATGGTTCAAATTTTTCTGAAGCTTTTTCTACAATAGCAGGGAAATCAGCTAATGCTTTTGCAACTGCAAAGGACCAATCATCATTTAAGCTTAAATTATCCATTGAGATCTCTTTATTAGCTTTGCGTAAAATACTTTGAGCTCTAGCATTAGTGTATTGAACGTATGGACCAGTATCCCCTTCAAAACGAACAACTTCTTCCAAATCAAAATCAAAGTTATCCATTCTATCATTCTTTAGGTCATGAAATACAACGGCGCCCACACCAACATCATGAGCAACCTGCTTCTTATTAGATAGATTTGGATTCTTTTCTTCAATTTGTTGTTCTGCTAAAGAAACTGCATCTTTTAGGACTTGGTCTAAGAAAACAACGTTTCCTTTTCTAGTAGATAATTTCTTTCCACCTTGAGTAATCAAACCAAATGGAATGTGGTGAATGTTATCTGACCAGTCATACCCCATCTTCTTCAAAACTTGTTTTAATTGCTTAAAGTGACCAGTTTGTTCGCCACCAGCAACATATAATGACATAACAAAGTCATATTCTTTTTTACGATATAAGGCAGCAGCCAAATCACGAGTCATATAAAGGCTAGAGCCATCAGATTTTAAGATTAAAGCTGGGTTTTCATCTTCTCCCAAGTTAACAACTTGAGCTCCACGAGATTCTTCAAGTAAGCCCTTTTCTCTTAATTCATCAACTACTGGCTGCATCTTATCATTGAAAAATGCTTCTCCGTTATATGAATCAAAAGTTACCCCTAATTCTTTATAGATACGGTTAAATTCTTGTAAGGAAACTTCACGAAACCATTTCCATAATTTAATTTCTTCTTCATCACCGTTTTCTAGTTTCTTAAAGGCAGCACGTCCTTCATCTTCTAACTTAGGATCTTTTTCAGCTTCTTCATGGAACTTAACATAGTAATGGAAAAGATTTGTGATTGGATCTTTCTTCACATCTTCCTCATTACCCCATAAACGGTAAGCAGTAATTAATTTACCAAATTGGGTACCATAGTCCCCAAGATAATTAATTTTAATTGGAGTATAACCAACTTTTTCTAAAGTCTTAGCAATTGAATTACCAATCACCGTGGAACGTAGGTGTCCCATTGACATTGGCTTAGCAATATTAGGAGAAGACATGTCAATTGGTACATTTCCTTCACCAAGTTTCTGATCACCAAAATGTTCTTTTTCAGTTAGAACATCGTTTAAAGTTGCATTGACTAATTTTGCATGGTCAATTGCGAAGTTTACATATGGTCCAACTGCTTGAATACTGGCGAAATTATCATCACTAATTTTTTCTGCAATATTCTTAGCAATTAAAGCAGGATTTTTATGTTCAATTTTAGCCAAAGCAAATGCTGGAAAAGCATAATCACCCATCTTAGGATTCTTTGGTCTTTCAATTAACATAGAAATTTTTTCTTTAGGTAAATCTACCTGTTCACTAACTAAATCAACGACTTTTTGTTTAAAATCCACTTATAACACCTCTTGCATAAAAAAAGTCTCTTCCTAGTAAACTAGAAAGAGACGAGAAAGTTCCCGCGGTACCACTCTACTTGATACAAAGTATCCGCTTATTAATTGATTTTAAAGTTAAAGTTAAACACGCCTTCATATTGCCCCATTGTCTAACTCCCACCAACCATAGACTCGCTGAAAACAAATGCAATACTACTACTTTTAACCTTTTGTCATGAAGATTATATCAGCAAACTTAGGGAAAGTGCAATATTAAATCGAATGCATAGTAAAATTTTAATTAAAACAGTAACTTAATAACTTTTTTGTCTCCACAAACCGTTCATTATCATTTTCAGCACCTAAAATTACTGTAATCACTCTTTTTCCATTTTTATTCAATGTACAAGTAAAACATGAACCAGCGCCATCAGTAGTACCCGTCTTTAAACCATCAACAGGAAATATCGAATCATAGTATGAGAGACCGTTTAGCATTTTATTACTATTAATCATAAGAGTATTTTGAAAATATGCTCTAGCTAGTTTTGTAGTATTTAGAATTTCAGGGTAATTAATTATTAATTTTCTTGCTACAATTGCCATATCATTAGCACTCATTTTATTTTCAACTGTTGTCGTCATCCCTAAAAAATTTTTCTTTTTCTCTGGTAAACCATCAACAGTTACGAATTTAGCATTATTGAGTTTCCATTTACGAGCTTGCTGGCGCATTTGATTTAGAAAATTTGTCTCGCTTCCACTAACTGCAATCGCGAGTAAACGAGCTGCATTATTTGCCGATTTTATTAAAGCTGCATAGTATAGTTCTCTTACGGTATATTTTTGTCCTAGCCTAAGTGGAACACTTGCGTAATCTGGATTTGAGCCCAAGTCAACTATTTCTTGAGTTGGAGTAACCGTTGTGTCCCAAGATATCTTTTTCTCTTTAATTGCTTGTAGAGTTAAATAAACGGTTAAAAGCTTAGTCATTGAAGCAATCGGCAAGCTTTGATTAGCATTTTTAGCGTAAATGGTTGATCCATCTTTTGCATTAATTGCTACAGCAGCTTTAACGTTTAAGTCTACTTGGTCAACATGATAATTCGATGGCATTCTATTTGAGTTAAAATTGTTTTTCCATACAAAAAAACAAATAGCTGCTATTACAAGGCTAATTAACCATAAATACTTTTTCCTAGATTTCTTCTTTGCATGTCTCATTCGGTCACTCAATTTCTCTTTATGCAATTTAACTTATTTCGTCATTACTTAATTATTTCTCATATTGCTTCATTATCTCTGGAAGATGAGCCGATAATTGAGTTGGTCGAACAATATATTGCCTCTCTGCAATTTTATCGGCAGTTAAAGAATGAATCCCCACAGCAGCTGCCACTGTTTCTAAGTTAGGTATAAATTGACCACAAAATCCGCCAATAATTCCAGCTAATGTATCTCCCATACCACCAATAGCCATTCCTGGATTACCAAAAGGATTTAAATAAATATGCCCTGTTTGATCATAAACTTTAGTGTGATTTGATTTCAAAACTAAAATCGCATTCTTATTTTTAACTAATTTATCTAAAGCTACCTGATTTAGTTCATCACTTTGATTAGAAATTTTTATTCTACTTAATCGCTCCCATTCCATTTGATGAGGAGTAAAAATCAAAATTTTTGAATTTAATGGTAGTAAATCATTTCGCTGACCAATTAAATCTAGTGCACTAGCATCTAAGATTAGTGTTTGCTTTAAGGTGATGTTATCTCTAAGTAGCCTTAAAATTTGTTGTGCTTTATCATCTAATCCAAGACCCATTCCACAAACTACTATATCAGAACTTTTAATTAAATTCTTTAACTCTATGCTTTCATCCCAATTAAGAGCCATAATCTCTGGGTCTCTAGTATGTAAAGCGGCAATATTGACTTGGTCTGTAGCAACTGTCACTAAGCCTGCACCACTGTTTAATGCACCTTCTGCTGCCATAATCAGGGCTCCCCCATATTTTTTACTTCCTCCAATTAGGAGTAAGCGGCCATAGGTGCCCTTATGGGTAGCACTTTTTCTTTTCTTTATTACTCTAGATATTAATTCTTGTGAAATAGATTTCATTTTGTCCTATCCAAAAAAGCTCATCTAATCGATGAACTTTACTTTAAATACTGTCATTATTTTCTTTTTCTGCAAGTTGTACTGCATATTTAGTTAATTTATCTGCAGCTACTTCACGTGCATCAGTTTGAACACTTAAAGCATAATGTTCCAAATTATCTCTAAGCTCCTGTGAAATTGTATTTTCGTATTTTCCTAATTCACTATCACTAAATGGCTTAAGAAAATCAGTTATATTGTCAAATAAGCGCTCCATTGCATAACGCAATTTTTTATCATCAACACGTTTACTTGATGCAATCTGTTTTTTAATTCTTTCAAGGCTATGAATGGTATGTGGTAATAAAATATATTCATCTTTTCGTCTTTGCCAAATGATTACGCCATTGGTTTCAATATCATTTAAATTATTTTGTACTTCATCTAAATTACTATCTGGACCAAAAGAATAACTCAAAGAATTATCATCTAGGTAAGCTGCATAGTTATCATGCTTATCGTCCGCATCCCCGTCGTAATTATCCAAAAAGTTACGGGCTGCATTAATATCATGTTGAATTTCTCTCTTTTGTGCTACGCTCAAGTATTCTGGATCATAATCTTGATAAAGATGAGTACCCTCTTCAAACTGAACTAATAATTGCTCATTCTGCGCATCCTTTAATATCTTGTCAATTTTTTTATAGGTATCAGTTCCTAAATAAAAATCTTTCTCATCAATATTAAAATTGAAGTCATTATAACAAGTATCACGGAATCCTAGTAAAGTCATATATGTATCTTTTTTCAATTTTGTCTACCTCTTTCAATCGTTATTTTACTCTTTTTCTAGATAAGCAGGTAGTTTTTAATTCAAGATAGATTTTTATAACTTAACCTATTTATTGCGTTGTTCATCTAAAATTCTTTTAAAGTTTGATAATTGTTTTTTCTTTGTTCACTAAAAGCTGCTGTTCCTGAATTCACATAAGCTTTAAAAAGTTTTCTTACTATTGGTTCCCAAACATTCTTTTAGGTAGAACTATTTTTTATCAAACGAGTAGCTAATTTATATGTCGTCTTAGGCGTTAACAGTTTCCTGAAATAAATTTGATTAGTGTCACTCACCGTTAGATATAGCATTTCAATAAAATCTTTTCTTTCCGTATCGTTTGTATTTTTTAGCCATTCAGCAATTGCCTTCCATAAAACTTCAGATGTGCTATCTAATTGCTTTACGGTTGCAAATTGATCATCGATAACATGCCAAGTAAACATATCATGCTGGAGCAAACTATTTCCAGAAGCTGCCACAATAGTACAATAATCTTTTTCTCCAATCAGATCATCTTGTAATATCTCAATCAATGAGCCTTGCGGAATATATTTATGAATCTTACCCTTTAATTTTAAGAATCTATTCTTTAATCGTTCTTGATTATGAAAATCTAGTCCATCAAAGCAGTCAATTCTAGCAATATGTGACAAGTCGGATTCTTTTAGGTTCAATGCAACGGCAAAAGCTAAATTTCTGCCCTTTGAATGCCCACCAAGATAAAATTTTCCTGAAAATAAATTTTTGATTTTTCGATAATAAGAACGAGCAAAGTAATGAGCTGGTACCCAATCATTAAAAGACATATTAAAATTTTCTTTCCAACCGATGGTAGTAGCCGTTGTTCCCCGATATGCAATATAGTATTGATCTTCTGCAATACAAAATGTAACAGCATTAAATTGCATTTGTGCTTTTTACATCTACTTTACTAACCACATTGCGCCAATATAGTTTTTTAAAGCGGGGATTTTTTAGCATAATCTTTGATTAACTTTTCGGTATTCTTTCCACCAAGATTTCCCTGAATTAAAGTCTTAATCTCTTCATCAGAAGCCAAACTTTGTAAACTATGACGCTGAGGAAGAGTATCAAAATTACAATACGCTAATTGAGAAAAAATCATGCTATCTACTTCATTTAAGGGAAATTCATTAAAACTTCGCTTCTCTTTTGCAGCATATACAAGCATATTATCCAATTTTTCTTCCTCACTTTCTTCGGAAATATTATATAATAGACTTCCTTGGCAGGGGCAAAAAAGGAAACTTAGGTAAGTATCTTACTCAAGTTTCCTTTTTCTCTTTTAAACTCTAATATGTAATTTTTCTAAGACCCTATCAACTTTTGGTCCAATGATCTTTTGAGCTAAACCAAATTTCACTGTTAAAAAGGCATAGAGTAAGCCACCAATAACTACCGCAAGTGTAACAAGAACAAATGAGGTTGGTCTACGCTCAGGTGAAATGATTTTTCCACCGAAATTAACTACCCCGGTAACTATCACAAACATTGCCATTGAAAAAATTGCAATTCCAATAAACCGTCTTGATGTACGACTACTGTTATATCTGTATCTAACTTTTAAGTGCTTTAAAGAAAGCCAGATGGTAATAATCAAGCCAATATTCGTAGCTAAGAGTGGTCCATATACTTTAAAGAATTCAATCATCGGAAGTTGAACAGCAAATTTAATGATAATTCCTAACACCAGGTACTTTATAGCTAGTCCGTTCTCTGATAGACCTTGTAAAATGGCCATTAAAACTGTAAATAGGCCTAAACTAATTGCTGTAAATGATGATAAGTACAAGACATTTGAACCTAGTTGATCGTAGCCATAAAAAATTGTATAAATCGGCGTTGCAATAGCAGCCATACCCAATGAAGCTGGAATCATAACAAATAAGAATAATTCCAAGGTATTTTCAATTTGGCTAGAAATGCTGGCATAATCACGTCGTGCATGGGCACCTGATAAAAGCGGAATAGCAGTTACTGACATTGCAGTTGCTAAAGATACAATAATCATGATTAATTTATTTGCATTTAATCCAAATAAGGCATACCATGATTCAATTTGATCAGAACTAGCATGAGCAAACATAGCAATCATTGGATGAAAGGTATACTGGTCAATTAATTGGAACAAGGTAATTCCAGAGTCAATGATGATAAATGGAATAGATTGATTAATAATCTCCCAGAAAATTCCAGCAGTAGAAATTTTAATTGCATGATTTGATTGCTTCATTAATGCATTCAGTTCATTTCGTCTACGATATAAAAACCATACTAAGAGCAAAATTCCAAATACCGCACCAATAGCTGCAGCTAAATTTGATTGAACTACTGCATGAACATAAGATCCATGTTGAACTTGCATAATAATATAAGCAGTCAATAGCATCCATATTACACGTGCCAATTGTTCAGCAAATTGAGACATAGCTGGAGGCATCATATCTGCATAACCTTGAAAATACCCACGCATGATACTCAAAATTGGAATAATTAAAACTGCATAAGAAAGACTTCTCATCACGGCAACTTGACGCGGATCACTTTTAGCCCCATGCAAAAGGGCACCAATGATATCATCAGTAGCTAAAATTGGAGCACCAAAGTACATAATTGCTGCACAAATCACACCAAACATGGCCATCAAAATTAAGCCGCGTCTAAACAGTTTTCGCCCAATATCATATTCATTTAAAGCATTATATTTCGCTACCTGCTTGGCAACCGCTCCGGGAATACCTGCGGTAGAAATAATAATAAATAAACTATAAATGTTATAGCTTTTCGCTGTTAAAGCATTGGCAATATTTCCATGACTTCCCATCCAGGCATACCATGGAATAATATACAATGCTCCTAAAATTCGTGACACAATAGACCCAAAAGTCATCCATGCGGAACCTTTGACCATTGTCTCTTTAGTATTTTTAGTATTGTTTTCCATAAAGATAAATTTTCCCTATATCCAGTTAAGCGTCTGAATTATATATTACTCATTAATGTAAATTGTATTTACAAATATTAATTATTTAGGAAAAACTTAAATTACTTAGCAACAATATTAACGATTTTGTTTGGAATAACGATGACTTTCTTGACATCTTTTCCTTCTAAGAATTTTTGAACATGATCAAGAGCAAGAGCTTCTTTTTCTAAGGTATCTTTATCACTATCCTTAGCAGCCTTAAATTTACCGCGAAGCTTACCATTAACTTGAACCATAATTTCAACTGTTGATTCAACTAATTTGGCAGGATCATATTCTGGCCATTTAGCATATGCAATAGATTCATCATGACCAAATACTGACCAGATTTCTTCCATCATGTGAGGTGCAACAGGAGCAAGAAGTTGTACAAATCCTTCTGCATATTCACGTGGAATAGTCTTAGCTTTTTGAGCTGCATTCATAAAGACCATCATTTGACTAATTGCAGTATTAAAGTGTAAAGCTTCAAAGTCTTCTGTAACCTTTTTGACAGTCTCAGCATATACCTTATCAAGTTCGCCATCATTTTCGTCAACAATTTTTTCTTGAGGGATTGCCTTTAGGTCAAGATCGTTAACAAACAAGCGCCATACACGATCTAAGAATTTCTTAGTAGATGCAGGACCATTATCATCCCAATCAATTGAAGCATCTAATGGACCCATGAACATTTCGTACATTCTAAGTGAATCTGCACCATATTCATCGATTACTTCATCAGGATTAACAACATTTCCTTTAGACTTAGACATCTTTTCATGATTCTTTAAAATCAAACCTTGATTATAAAGCTTTTGGAATGGCTCTTTAGTTGGTACAACACCCAAGTCATAAAGAACCTTGTGCCAAAATCTAGCATAGAGTAAGTGACGAACAGCGTGCTCTGCCCCACCAATGTAAAGATCTACTGGGAGCCACTTCTTAAGTAAATCATAGTCAGCCAATTCTTTATCGTTATGTGGATCAATATAGCGTAAGTAGTACCAACTTGAACCTGCCCAGTTAGGCATAGTATTAGTTTCACGCTTACCTTTTCGACCATTTTCATCAACAACGTTTACCCAATCAGTCAAATTGGCAAGTGGACTTTCTGGAGTACCTGATGGCTTAATGTCAGTTGCATGTGGCAAACGTAATGGTAATTCATCTTCTGGAACTAGTGAAGTAGTACCATCTTCCCAGTGAATTACAGGAATTGGTTCACCCCAGTAACGTTGACGACTAAAGTCCCAGTCACGAAGTTTATAGTTAACTTTCTTTTCACCTACATTGTGATCTTCAAGCCACTCAATCATTCTCTTCTTAGCTTCCTCGTTGTTTAAGCCATCTAAGAATTCAGAATTGATGTGTTTACCATCTCCATCAAAGGCTTCTTTTTCTAAATTTCCACCTTCAATAACTCGATTGATTGGCAAACCAAATTTAGTTGCAAAAGCATAGTCACGATCATCATGAGCTGGTACCGCCATTACTGCACCAGTACCATAACTTGCTAAAACATAATCAGAAATCCAAATTGGAACTTCTTTTCCATTTACTGGGTTAATTGCATAGGCACCAGTAAAGACACCGGTCTTATCTTTATTTAGATCAGTTCTTTCTAGATCAGACTTTGATTCGATTTTCTTAATGTAAGCATCCACAGCTTCTTTTTGTTCAGGAGTTGTAATTTCTTGAACTAACTTACTTTCAGGAGCTAAAACAGTGTAACTAACACCAAATAAAGTATCAGGACGTGTAGTAAACACATCAAATGTTTTATCACTGTCCTTAACCTTAAAAGTAACTTGAGCTCCTTCTGAGCGACCAATCCAGTTTCTTTGCATTTCTTTAACTGGCTCTGGCCAATCTAAATCATCTAAATCTTCGAGCAAGCGATCAGCATAAGCTGTCATCTTAAGCATCCATTGACGCATATTGCGACGGTAAACTGGATAACCACCACGTTCAGTCTTACCATCAATAATTTCTTCATTTGCAACAACTGTGCCTAGATCTGGAGACCAGTTAACAGGAACTTCAGCTTCATATGCCAAGCCCTTCTTATACATTTGTTCAAAAATCCATTGAGTCCACTTATAGTAATTTGGATCAGAAGTAGTAACTTCGCGGTCCCAATCATATGAAAAACCAAGCTTATTCAGTTGCTTTTTAAAATTAGCAATATTTTCTTTAGTAACTTTTTCTGGATCTTCACCAGTCTTTAAGGCATATTGTTCAGTTGGAAGACCAAATGCATCCCAGCCCATTGGATGAAGAACGTTATAGCCTTGTGCTCTCTTCATTCTTGAAACAATATCAGTTGCAGTATATCCCTCTGGGTGTCCTACATGAAGACCTTTACCAGATGGAAATGGGAACATATCTAAAGCATAATAATTCTTTTTCTTAGGATCAGTGCCTGTCTTAAAAGTATCATGCTCAGCCCAGTATTTTTGCCACTTTTTTTCTACAGTTTTGTGATTATACAAAAATATCTCTCCTTAAAACTAAAAAACGCCCTATGATTAAAATCATAGGACGAAGTTAATTTCGCGTTACCACCTAAGTTCCACACATACAATGTGTGACACTCGTGCCCCTTAACGCGGAAGGCAAACGATAGACTTGTCGTTAGGGCAAGTTCACAGCATCATTGTTAAGCTTTACACCAACCAGCTCATCTCTAATAACAACTTTGACTTGTTACTACTCCCTAGTCTTTATTTTTTGATGGATAATGATTATAATTTACCACATCTACTAGAAATTACAAGGGGAGAAATTTTTTTGAAAAAGAAATATAACAATTTAGCTATCCACGATACCCTTATTCCTGGATTTATTTTTTTAATTCTTTATGTAATTTGGGCACTCTTGGTCATTTATAAAAATCCTTTTATACATTCTTTTGACCAAACTATTATTCATTTAGTTTCTAACAACAATCTAACTAATGTAGCGATTGCCACTAAATTAACAGTAATTGGTAATACTAGTACTTTAACCATTGCTACGATAATTTTATTTATTGGCTTGCTGATTACCAAAAGATTTGCCTATGCTTTCTTCTCAGCCGGATTAATGATCTGTGCCAATGGTTATAATTGGATTACCAAACATGCCGTTGAACGTCATCGCCCCTTAGTTCACCATTTAGTTTTTGCTGATGGTTATAGCTTTCCATCGGGCCACTCAGTAGGTAGTGCAACTTTCTTTGGTATTCTAATAGTCTTAACTATCCTTTTAGTAAAAAATAAAACCTGGCGTACTATTTTAATTATTATTTGGAGTATTTTCCCACTTTTTATTGGTTACACTAGAATCTTCTGTCATGTCCACTATCCCTCAGACGTAATTGGTGGATGGCTAGAAGGTACAACATTTGTTTTACTTGGATTTTCCGTTTTATACCACCTCTATTTAAAAAAGAATAAATAAAAAATGCTAACTGAGTATAATGTTAAACTCAGTTAGCATTTTTTATTCAACAATTTTCTTCTGTTTATAAAGTTGATTAAGAACTAACGATAAAATTATCACAATTAAAGAAACCACATATACCGACTTTAAGCCGCTTAATAAAACTTCTCTTAAAGCAGGAATTAAATTAGGCGCTAAATGTTTAGCTTTATCAGCAGAAACAATATCATTCATCATTCTTTGAGTTAATTGCGGATGATGTGTTACCTGCTTTGCTACAACCATGTTAAATGTAATTCCATATATAGAGACCATCATAGTCTGCCCTAAATATTTCATCAATGTATTAAAACTAGTTGCAACTCCAATTTTATCGCGTCCTACTAAAACTTGAGAACGAACTTGCGAAGCAGTTGTAATAGCTCCAAAGGCTGTCCCATTAAATGCTGCAATCAGACAAAATACCCAAAATGAGGTATAGATTGGAACAAATATTAAGGCTAAATCAGCTCCAACAAGGACAATTAACATATAATCATATGTTTTCTTTATTCCCCATCGTCCAAGCATTCCACCGATTAAAAATGATCCTACAATCCACATTAGCGAACTTGGTGTCACCGCAAATCCAGCAACAGAAGCGCTTGTTCCATTTATTCCTTGCATCCAAGTTGGAATATAGAATTCAAAGCCAATGACTACCCCTGAAATAAGTAAAGTAATCAAATTAATCATTGTAAATTCTTTGCTAGTTAGCATATCTAATGGCATAATTGGATCTTTTGCTTTCTTCTCCATTCGAAAGAAAAGAATGGCTGAAGCAACAATAATAACTAGTAATCCCAATAAGATTAAATTAAAGCCATTTTCTATTTCTTGTAAGAAGACCATTAAGGCCAATAAAAAGATGACTAAACAAGTTGTTCCTTTTAGATCTAAAGTGGAATCCTTACTTGTCTTTGTTTCTTTCAAAAAGAAGATCACCAGTAAAAAGGCTAAAATTCCTAATGGAACATTAATATAAAAAATCCAGTGCCATGATAAATGTTGAACAATGAATCCACCTAACAATGGTGCAATGACCGAAGCTACTCCCCAAAAACCAGAGTTTAAACCTAGCATCTTTGCTCTTTTTTCAAGCGTATATAAATCAGCAATAATGGTAACAGCTACTGGCTGTACTGCTCCTGATCCGAGCCCCTGAATTACTCGAAAGAGGATTAGTTCCACCATATTCTGTGCAATTCCACAAAGTGCCGATCCAATCACAAAAACAGCAATTCCGAATAGAAATACAGGTTTTCTTCCAAGGCTATCAGCTAGTTTTCCATAAATTGGGGTTGAGACAGCAGTCATTAATAGAAAAATGGAAACAACCCAATTCATGATTTCTAATCCATTTAAATCAGAAACAATTGTGGGCATCGCCGTCGATACAATAGTCCCTTCAATTGCTGTCATAAAGGTCGTTAAAAAGATAGCAATTGTTACAATTTTAGTATTACTTTTATTCTGCATGCTCGCTCACATATGTTTTTAGTGCTTCTACCCTATCTGTATGCTCCCAAGGTAAATCCACGTCTGTTCGTCCAAAATGACCATAAGCGGCAGTTTGACGATAAATAGGGCGCTTTAAGTTCAGCATTTCGATAATACCAGCTGGTCTTAAATCAAAGACATTTCTAACAGCCTCTACCAATAGATCTTCACTTACTTTGCTTGTTCCATGCGTATCAACCATGATTGAAACTGGATGGGCAACTCCAATTGCATAAGCAAGTTGAATTTCACATTGATAAGCTAAGCCAGCTGCCACAATATTCTTAGCTACATATCGAGCCGCATAACTTGCGCTTCGATCGACCTTAGTTAAATCTTTACCTGAGAAAGCGCCGCCACCATGACGAGCGTATCCACCATATGTATCAACAATAATCTTACGTCCAGTTAAGCCAGAATCTCCTTTAGGTCCACCAATAACAAAGCGACCAGAAGGATTAATCAAAAACTTAGTATCCTTATCAAGATATTGAGATGGAATGACCTTCTTAATTACCATATCGATCATTGCTTCACGAATTTCATCGTTAGTTACTGCTGCATCAGTTTGAGTAGAAATAACCACTGTATCTACACGTTTTGGTTTATTTTCATCATCGTATTCTACAGTTACTTGTGCTTTTGCATCAGGTCTTAGCCAATCAAGACGTCCCTCTTTGCGAAGACTAGCAACCCGCCTCATCAATGAATGAGCTAAAGAAATAGGTAGTGGCATTAATTCAGGAGTTTCCTTAATGGCAAAACCAAACATTAACCCTTGGTCACCAGCACCTATTTTATCTAAATCATCTTTGTCCTGGTGGTTTTCACGTGTTTCAAGTGATTCATTAACGCCACCAGCGATATCACTAGATTGTTCATCAATATCGACTAAGATAGCACAATTATTACCATCAAAACCAAGTTCAGGACGATTGTAGCCAATCTCTAAAATAGTTTTTCTAACTACAGATTGAATATCTACATACGCAGAGGTTGAAATTTCACCTACAACTAAAACAAGACCAGTAGTAACAGTAGTTTCACAAGCTACACGACCATCTGGATCCTTAGCTAAAATTGCATCTAAAATAGCATCAGAGATTTGATCTGCCACTTTATCTGGATGTCCTTCTGAAACTGATTCCGAAGTAAATAAATGTTTTTCTTTTTTCATAGAGTCCCCCATCTTTCGGTTACAAGGCATCTTCGTTAAAAACGAATCCTTTCGGGACCTTAACCGAATAACAATATATACAATAAAACTTCGTTCATTTGTCTTTAAACACAAAAAAAGGACTACCATATTTGGTAGTCCTGCGAACGATGGAGGATACAGGGCTCGAACCTGTGACCTCCTGCTTGTAAGGCAGATGCTCTCCCAGCTGAGCTAATCCTCCAACAACCATATTTAATATGGCAATGACCCGTACGAGATTTGAACTCATGTTACCGCCGTGAAAGGGCGGTGTCTTAACCACTTGACCAACGGGCCAGATCTCACAATTGAGCACATATATTACTATACCAGATCTTTTTCAAAAAGCAAGTACTTTTTTCAAAAAATTTACTCAATAAATGAAATACATATTATGGCGAAAAATATTCTCCAACGGAGTGTGAGAGATTCGAACTCTCGATACAGGTAAAGCCCGTATACATGATTTCCAATCATGCTCCTTCAGCCACTCGGACAACACTCCATTATTTTATTATTGCCATAAACT